>NZ_JAVJOA010000002.1:0-3903 GCF_040217025.1 Pseudohaliea sp.
CTGCCAGTCCGTGATACGCTGCTGCCAGATCTGTTCTCGTTGAGTGTGAACCATGCTGACTTCCTCTATTGTTGGTGAGGAAATCAGTGTCGGCAATCTTGGGGCTGGGGTGTAGGTGCTGATTTAAAGGCGCTTACGAAATAGAAAAAGATATCTACGATTACCTGCTAAAAAAAGTACAGACTTTCAACGAGTCCCCATCAGACGTTTTGCGGAGAGAGCTGGCCCTCGGTGGATCACCCACTCGGGCTCAGGAAACTCATGAATTAGAAGAGGTTCTCAATTCTTCCAAAGTCAAACACGCCCGCGGAGTAGTTGGGAAGTTTGTAGAAATTCTCGGTGCTGTCTATATGCAAAAGAAGGGAGAGTTTGACTTAGTTCTATCCATCCGGGGTCGTGGAAGAACATACTTCGCGAAGTCCAAGAAGGAAATTGAAGAATCTGGGAACACTACACAGCCTAAGCAAATCCCTGGCTCGCCATATTGGGCCATGACGAATTCGCCAACCTCGCAGAAGCAGGCGGTCCTCAGGGAAGTCCTGGAATCGCTGGGATATTCTGCAAAAGCAGTAACGGCTGCAGTGAATGCCATTGCCGCATAATAAATCATTCCAGTTCGTTGCGGCCCTGATGGGCCTCCACCGGACGGCCTTTTCTTCGCTACGCAAAAGCCGCCGCTGAATATTGGCGTTAGGTATTCAAGGAAAACCGATGAGCATTGATCTCAAAGACAAAGCTGAAGGAATCAAGGCTTCAATAGGTAAGCTTTCTCAGGAAGAGTCATTGGCTCACTTCGAGGCTCAAAGAAAGCAATACGAAGCCGAGTATCAGGATTTTCTAGAGCATTATGAAAGAGATGCGTGTTACCTCTGTGGCAAACCGTTCTCCACGATCGGGAAAGATAACCCCTGCCTGCATTGGCTTCTCCGAAGGTGCAAGTTTAAGAAAAAGGACTTCCCAAAAGTATTCGAGAAATACGATTTTTATGCCATCTCAGCATTTCTGCGCTGGGTCGCTTATGCCGAATCAGGTAGCAAAAATATAAATAACCTGAAAGAAGAAAGCAGTGACCGTACCCAGATACCAATGAGTAAGGCAGCGAAGGCCGTGCCAATCAGGTAGTGGGCTACCCACCCTATGAAGTGTTCCGCACGCCTGGGAGACGATGCTGCAATAGAGTCGTGGCGAAATTGCCCGTGAGCCATATGGGCAATCCAGCGTCCTACCATCCCGTAGTTTGGGGGCGGAATGCCTAGCAGTGTCTTGCGTACGATCCCCCACAAGTCCGTTACAGCCGTCGCTCCGATGCCTATGAATGCGATAAAAAGTAGTTGGTTCATAACTCGTCCTTTATTCCTCTTGATTTCGCGTTGTTGAGATCGTACAACTTCAAGTCAACTTGAGGTCAAGGAGTGTTTATGGATATCGCTGAAGTCGCTAAACGGTCTGGCGTGCCGGCGTCCACGTTGCGCTTCGTAAGCGACTTTAAATCAGCACCTACACCCCAGCCCCAAGATTGCCGACACTGATTTCCTCACCAACAATAGAGGAAGTCAGCATGGTTCACACTCAACGAGAACAGATCTGGCAGCAGCGTATCACGGACTGGCAGGCGTCCGGCCTTTCTGGAATGGCTTACTGCAAACAACAATCGCTGACCTATTGCCGGTTTGTGTATTGGCGAAAGAAACTGACGCACAGCGAACCTGAATTAAACGAGGTTGCATCGTCGGGGTTTGCCAGAGTCACGGCGGCTCCTGACTCAGGAACACCCGATGGGCTAAGGGTTTCTCTGCCCGGTGGTGTGTCGATTACCGGCTTGCATGCGGGCAACATTGAATTGCTGGGTGCGGTGCTGAGGCAGCTGTGATGCGCCACCGATACCTGCGCCCATCCTGGGATCTGCCGGAGATCTACCTGTATCGTCAGCCCATTGATTTCCGCAAGCAGGCCAACGGCCTGGCCCTGATTGTTGAGCGGGAGCTGGGACACAGTCCGTTCTCCGGTGCCCTCTACGCCTTCACCAACCGGCAGCGGAACAAGATCAAGTGCCTGATGTGGGAAGACAACGGCTTCGTACTCTATTACAAGGCCCTGGCCGAGGAAAAGTTCAAGTGGCCAGGCCCGTCCGATGACCTGATGTCACTGACGGGCGAGCAGATCAACTGGCTGCTGGACGGCTACGACATTACGTTGTTGCGAGGCCATAAAACCCTGCATTACGAGAGCGTTGGATAGCGGTTTTTTGTGGTGTTTTTTAGTGTGTAAGGGCGTTGTTTTTGCTATAATTTTGCCATGAAAACAACGCCTGATAATGCCTCCAAAACACCCGATCTCAGTGGTCTCTCCACCGCTGAAATGATGGCTGTTATCAGTAACCTGAAAGAACAACTGGCTGCGAAAGATGACATTCTCCAGCGTCAGTTGAAAGAGCGCGACGAAACCATAGAGCGTCGTGACAACTACATCGCCCTTCTCGAAGAGTTACTGCGCTACAAAAAGATCCAGCAGTTCGCAGCCAGCAGCGAAAAGCAGCCCAACCAGATCACCCTGTTCGATGAAGCCGAACTGGAAGTCGGGATTGACGAGCTGCGCGATGAACTGCCTGAGGATGTCGAAGAGGCCGACGCACCCCCTCGCTCCCGCAAGCGCCGTCAGCGCGGCTTCTCCGATCAGCTGCTGCGCGAGCGCATCGAATTGACGCTCAGCGACGAAGAGAAAGCCGGAGCCAGCAAGACCTTCTTCACCAAGGTGAAGGAAGAGCTGGAGTACATTCCCGCTCAGTTGAAGGTGCTGGAATACTGGCAGGAAAAAGCCGTCTTCGAACAGGATGGCGAGGAACGCATTGTGGCAGCACCTCGTTCGGCCCACCCGCTGGGCAAATGCATTGCGACACCGTCACTGCTGGCCTACCTCATTACCTCCAAATACGCCGACGGCTTGCCGCTGTACCGGCAGGAGCAGATGCTCAAACGCCTGGGTCACGAAGTCAGTCGAACCAGCATGGCGCATTGGATCATCCGCCTGAACGATGTGTTCAAGCCGTTGATCAACCTGATGCGGGAAGCCCAGAACGGCAGCGATTACCTACAGGCTGATGAAACCCGGATCCAGGTGCTCAAGGAAGACGGCAAAAAAGCCCAATCGGATAAATGGATGTGGGTGACCCGGGGCGGCCCACCCGGCAAGCCCTCGGTTCTGTTCGAATACGACCCCTCTCGCGGTGGCAAGGTACCCGTGCGCCTGCTGGATGACTTCCAGGGTATCCTGCAAGCCGATGGCTACTCCGGCTATGGGCAGGTGTGCCGCGAGAACAAACTGACCCGGATTGGTTGCTGGGATCACGCTCGCCGCAAGTTCGTGGAAGCGTCCCGGGCTGCACCTACCAAAGGCAAACCCTCGAAAGCCGACGTGGCCTTGAGCCACATCCGAAAGCTGTATGCGGTTGAAAAAGCCGCCCGGGACCTGAGCGGTGCCGAGCGTTATCGCATTCGTCAGGAAAAGAGCCTGCCGCTGCTGAACGCCTTCAAAGCCTGGCTGGAGAAAAATGCGCCAAAGGTGATGAAGGGCATGCTCACCCGCAAGGCGATGGACTATACCCTGAACCAGTGGGATACCCTGACAGGCTATTGCGAACGCGGTGACTTACAGATCAGCAACGTGCTGGCCGAAAACGCCATCCGGCCCTTCGCCGTGGGTCGTAAGGCCTGGCTGTTCGCCGATACCTCGCAAGGCGCGAATGCCAGCGCCACCTGCTATTCTCTGATCGAAACAGCGAAGGCGAATAGTCTGGAGCCTTCGGCCTACATCCACCATGTGCTGAAACACATTGCTGACGCAGACACGCTGGAAAAGCTGGAAACACTGTTGCCCTGGAATGCTGAGTTGCTGGCTTTAAAAAAA
>NZ_JAVJOA010000008.1:0-1562894 GCF_040217025.1 Pseudohaliea sp.
GTCGCGGAAAAGCATGACCGTCGTTGATGCAAACGTCATCCTCCGTTACTTGTTGGATGATCACAAAAGCCTGTCTACCAAGGCGCGAAAGATTATCGATCCGGCGGTAGGCGGAGAGCGTGATCTATTTGTCCCGCAAGCGGTCCTCGCGGAGTGCGTTTACGTTCTGGAAAAGCTCTACAAAGTCCCGCGTCTGGAAATCGCTGACAGTCTTGATGCGCTGTTGGCTTTCAAGGGCATTGAGACTCATGACGCAGCCGCATCGCGAATGGCGCTGCAGTGGTACAGCGGCAGTCGCGTAGACTTCGTGGATGCCCTGGTTCTCGCGACTGCTCACGCGCAGGGCGTTGGATACGCAAGCTTCGACAAGGATCTGGGAAAACTTGAGCGGCGCCTGAGTTAGCCCCCTCGCCAACTTGGCTGACTGTGTCGCCCAAAATCGGCGCGATGGCCTCTACTTTAAACTATGGACAAAACGGGTCAGTGGTACCGGAGGCCTGACCCGACCCACTCTTGTGACGCGTTGCGAGCAGTTGTAGGCCAATCGTACTTAAGGATGATTGTGCCTGCTGGCGGTATGGCATAGCTTGAGATCCCTGCGTTGGTCACCTCGGAGCCTTGGAATGGCACTAGCAAAAATCGCAGGCCAACCCTCCCACGGGGTTGATCCGCGGCGAATCGATACTCTTATGGCGCGCGAGGTCGATCAGTTCCGCCGCGAGCATCGCACATCAGCCGAGCTGCATGAAAAGACAAAAGATTTCTTTGTCCACGGCGTCCCGCTGCACTGGATGAGCCAGTGGCCCGGCCCTAATCCGGTATTCGTGGAGAGAGCCAGCGGTACCTCCCTCGTCGATGTCGATGGCAACACCTATGTCGATTTTTGCCTCGGAGACTCAGGCGCATTCTTCGGACATGCCAACCCGCAGGTGTCCGCGGCCATCGCTGAATATGTGCAGCGGAACGGGTCGACGATGATGCTGCCGACGGAGGATGCGCTTTATGTCGGTGAAGAGCTGTCCAGGCGATTCGGGTTGCCAGTGTGGCAGTACGCTACCTCTGCGACGGACGCGAATCGTTTTGCTATTCGCATTGCCCGCATGGTGACTGGTCGAGACAAGATCCTTGTATTCAATGGCAAGTATCATGGGTCCGTAGACGAGACCCAGGTAGAGCTTGAGGACGGTGAGATGGTGCCGCAGCATGGTATCCATCCGAATGCGACGAGGTTTGGTGAAACGACCGTTTGCATCGAATTTAACGATGTTTCTGCGCTGGAGGCGGCTCTTTCAGCGGGAGATATTGCCTGCATACTTGCAGAACCAGTGATGACAAACATCGGAATGGTGCCTGTAGACGACGGGTTTCACGAATCGATGAGGGATCTGAGTAGAAAGTACGGGACCCTGATCGTAATCGATGAAACCCACACGATCTGTTTTGGTCCTGGCGGGTATACGGCAACCCACGGTCTTGAGCCGGATTTTCTCGTTGTCGGAAAAGTTCTGGCCGGCGGAATACCGAGCGCCGTTTACGGGATGTCAAAGGCGATCGCTAATCAGCTCGAGGTGCTCACTGGTGCCCCGGGAATCAATCACTATGGCTTTGGCGGTACGCTTACAGGAAATGCGCTCACGGTTCGGGCGATGCGAGCTACCCTTGAACATGTGGCTACCGATAAGAATTTCGAGCGCGTGTTTCATCTAGCAGAGCAGCTGCGGGTCGGTATCGACAATCAGATTAGGACGAGCAGACTCCCCTGGCACGTGTTGCGGTTCGGGGCGAGGGTGGAGTACCTGTTCCGCCCCGCGCCTGCCAGGAATGGTTCCGAGGCTGCGGCTGCTCGTGACGACTTCATTGAGTCTTATATACACCTCCATGCCCTCAACCGCGGCGTGTTGCTGACGCCATTCCACAATATGGCATTGGTATCTCCGGCCACCTCCGGCGCGGATGTCGAACGCTACTTGGAAGTCTTTGCCGCTTGTCTTGACGAGCTGGCGGCCTGAACTTAGGGAGGGAACTGCTATGCCCCCAGGAGAGACCGGTTTCGTATGGCATGAGCTCTACATGTGGCATAACACGGATGGCCACACCCTGTTCCTGCCATCTGGAATATCGCTGGAGCCCTACCGCCACGTCGAGAATCCTGACGCCAAGCGGCGAGTCAAGAATCTCCTGGACGTTTCGGGCCTGAGTGCAAAGCTGGCGCAGATTTCGCCACGCAAGGCATCCACTCCTGATCTGGCGCGCGCACACGAGGAGGCGCATGTCGCCGATGTCAGGTCGAAGAATGAGCAGGGCCGACGGGATGCGGGCAACCTCGCGCCGCTCGGGGAGGGCAGTTTCGAGATCGCGCGCCTCAGTGCCGGCGGTCTGCTATCGGCTCTTGATGAGCTGCATGCGGGCAAGATCAGCAACGCGTACTGTCTTGTACGGCCCCCGGGGCACCATGCCTGCGCAGCTCTTTCGATGGGCTTCTGCATCTTCAATAACGGAGCTGTCGCTGCCCGCTACGCGCAGTCCGTCCTGGGTTACGAAAAAATTGCCATCGTGGACTGGGATGTCCACCACGGTAACGGCACGCAGGAGATATTCTGGGAAGATCCTTCCGTTCTTACCGTCTCGATCCACCAGGATCGCTGTTTTCCGCCGGACTCGGGTCACCTGCATGAACTCGGGGAGGGCGACGGCCGGGGCTACAACCTGAACATCCCGCTGCCTGCCGGCTCCGGCCGCGGGGCGTATCTCGCTGCCGTTGAGCGCGTGGTCGTCCCGGCACTCGAGCGTTTCCGACCCGATCTGATTTTCGTCGCTTGCGGGTACGATGCCGGCGCCTTTGACCCGATGGCACGGCAAATGCTATCCAGCGAGGCTTTTCGAGCCATGACAGCGGCTATCAAGCAGACCGCGGCGCGTCTGTGTGACGGCCGTTTGCTTGTGTATCACGAGGGCGGATACCACGCAGAAACGGTGCCTTATTTCGCACTACGGGTCCTGGAGGAGCTGGCAGGTGTTGAAACGGGCGTTGAGGATCCCTTCCTGCTTGCCGCGGAAGCGCTTGGAGGACAGGAGCTGAGACCTCATCAATCGGAGATAATCGAACTGGCGAGAGATAACCTGCAAGCGATGGCTTGTTGAGGGGCCGCAATGGATAAGACAGGTAAGACCGTAATCAGTGGCGGGGAAATTATTCTTCAGGATGGCTCGGACGCCACACCCGAGGCTCTGGTCATAGAGAACGGGCGAATTCTAGCTGCGGGCTCGGCGAAGGATATGACAAGCCTCGCTGGGCGCGGTGCCCGCCGTTACGACCTGGAAGGTGCGACGTTGATGCCAGGCATCGTCGATAGCCATCCTCACTTCCTGCACTTTGCTGCTTTTGAGGTTGCCTGCGTCAACATCCTTGATGCGACCGACCACGATGAAATCGTCGATCGTATCGCAGCTAAAGCGCAGGAAACGCCGGAAGGACAGTGGATAATCACAACCCCTATTGGCGAACCCCACTACTTCATTCGCCGCTGGTACCAGGATTTGAAGGAGCGCCGAATGCCGGACCGCAAGGTTCTGGACCGTGCAACAACGAAGCATCCTGTGCTGATCCAGGCCTGGGCGCCGAGAACGCCGAACATCGTGGCGTTCAACTCGATGGGCCTGAGGGAGGCTGGCATTTCTGCCATAACTCCCGACCAGGTCTGCGCTGTGCGGATCGAAAAGGACGACGACGGCGTGCCTACCGGAGTTCTTCGCGGCCCCGTCGTGAATTACTACACGGAAGACCCGTTCTGGTTGCAGATCCTGTCCAAACTGCCGCCACCTCCTGAATGGCTATGGGAGCAGGGCGCCCTTGCAGGGCAGGAACTGGCGGCGAGGCTGGGCGTGACTGCCTGCTATGAAGCCCACGGCATGGACCCGGAGCATATCCTCGCTTATAAGGGGGTGCGCGACAGCGGTCGTTCCACGATGCGCGTGTTGACGGCCATGGAGATCGTAAATGGCCTTTTCGATCCGCACTGGCAGCCGACCGATGATGAGGTCATCGAGAGGCTGGCCCTCGCGGCGTCCATGCAGAGCCTTGACGATGACTTCTTCCGTCACGAGGGAGCGACCCTGGCGAGGGGCGGCCCCTGCTGGCCGGGTTTCCTGCGGATTCACGACGAGATGAGGAACCCGGTCGGAGAGCTTACTCGCGGCAAGACCTTCGTTACTAAGGAAATCGAGCAACTGGTCATTGAGTACTGCCTGAAAAACAACCTTCGCCTGAATATGGTGCAGGGCGGGTATCGTGATCAGGATGACTTTTTTGACTCCCTCTCCGCTTTTGAAGCTGACTACGACATCCCCTCGCGGCGGTGGATATCGCAGCACAATATCCTCATTACCGAAGCCCATTGCGAAAAGCTCGCCAGCCTGAATATGGATATCACCACCAGTATCAGTTTCGTATGGGGCAAGGGAGATATTTACGGTGAGCGTATTGGGCAGAATGCGTGGCGTGACCTGGTGCCCCTCAAGCGAATGGTAGATTCAGGAGCTACAGTCGCCTGTGGGAGCGACTGGGGTCCGAAGAATATCTTCCATCACATCGCGCTCGCCGAAACGCACCAGTTCGCGGGCAGCGGCCATTGTAACGATACGCCTGACCACAAGCTCAGTCGAAGCGAGTCACTGGCAACCTGGACCACAGGCCCTGCCAAGGTGATGCAGTGGCAGGGAATCGGGTCGCTGGCTGAGGGTAACGTCGCTGATCTTGCCATTGTCGACCGAAACCCTTTAACGGCGCCCAACGAGGAGCTTGAGGGCACCCAAGTGTTAAAGACCGTGGTCGGCGGCAAGACCGTTTACGAAACATCGGCACTCGAGAAATGGGAACAGCTGTAACACAATAGGGTGAGGGGCCCCATCGTCAGGGACTTTCATGGCTACACTCCCGATGCCCCCTACACCTACGGCTACTACCCGGGCACGCTGCCTGCGGTGATGCTGGAGAGGGTCCTTGGGCGCCCCGTGCGGCCGCGGGGTGCTTTTCGCTATATAGACCTTGGAAGCGGCTTCGGAGTAACTAGCAGTCTCGTTGCTGCCCTCTACCCTGGTTCCGAGGTGGTCCAGCTCGATCTTAACCCTGCCCATGCTGCCGGCATGAGAAAGTTCAATACTGCAGCCGGTGTCGATAATGCACAGGTCCTTGAGCGGGATCTGGCCTCACTGAAGACGGGGGAACTCGGGGAGTTTGATTACATCGTCTGCCAGGGGCTGCTGAGCTGGATCGGCGATGAGGTCCGAGAGGCGGTACTTTCCTTCATCGCAGATTCTCTGAAACCGCATGGAGTGGCCTATTTCAGTTACCTAACCCCCCGGATG
The DNA here is from genome assembly GCF_040217025.1 of Pseudohaliea sp. Lineage (GTDB taxonomy): Bacteria > Pseudomonadota > Gammaproteobacteria > Pseudomonadales > Halieaceae > Pseudohaliea. The sequence goes on from NZ_JAVJOA010000008.1 coordinate 5,365, forward strand.
GACGTAAAGCTGATAGCGTTCAGGGAAACACTCTATCGCTCTTTCTGCAGTGCATCTGGTCCCTCGGTTGTTCGCCTGGAAGCAGCACTCGAAGAATGCTGGCAAATGCTGCACGATCGGCGCTGGCCCGGGCTGAGTCGGCACGATGCTTTCGAAATGCTGTCTCATTTCACCACACGCTCACCCAACTACATATTACATGAGTTTTTGAATGACCACTGGTCTCCGATTTCTCCGGACTGGTTGCAGCGCAGACTGAAAACGAAAGGCTTTGGTTCTTTATGGCGTCATGAGGCTGGTGGTGCGGAATCAGGATACTGTGTGGAACTCTTCGTAAGGGGCAAGCTTGACGAGCTCTCACGCCGGCAGGCGAAAAAGTATACTCACTTACTCGAATGCGAGCCCGGTAAGCGACTAGTGCTCCATACGTTTCCGCAGGAACCCGCGCTGTTAGCTACCGCTTCGAGGGAGGGGGTTGTTTATCTAGCTGAGGGTTTCGATCCAGCTGAATCAACCGCGCACCTGGAAAGATATAATCGCGCCATTATCGATTCGAAGCTCTCCGACGAACGAAGTTTTCGCCCGCTTGCGATCCATGGTTGCGGACAGGGGCTTCGCTTGACCCCTGTGCAGCAGGAAGTACTTCGAGCATTGGCGACCGACCGGGGCAGCAGTGAGCCGCTCGATAACCGGCTCAGGCGAAGAGGTCTTTCAGCTGTCGAGTCACGCCGAGTTGCCTCCTCATCGGTGCCTTTCGTTGGCTCGCCGGAGTTCAGCGCGCTCGCGTTCCTGTCGGAACGGATTCCCCTCGGTATTGGCTAGCAGCCCGCTCATACTTTCGGTCGATTGATCGCTACTCCTGCGTGGATAGACTCAAGTCGTGTTCAAACCACTCAGGAGAAAGCATCGTGGGTAACTCAAACAACAGCACGTTCCCTCGTCGGCTCCCAGGGCTTGTCTCTTTTGGCCTCACTGTTCCCACCGTTCTGCTGGTCTCGCATGCTCTGGCCCAGGCAGAGGAATCGGCTAGGCCGTCAGCATCAGGCCGCTTCGCCCTGGAGGAAGTCATCGTCAGCGCGAGGCGCCGGGAGGAGTCGATGCAGGATACCCCGATTTCGATGAGCGCTTATGGTCGTGACGACATTGACAACATGGTGGTAGGGGACATCCGGGATCTTGCGAAGTTTTCGCCGAATGTTCAGCTCGATGCTGCCTCGGCGATCGGCGGCAGCGGAAGCTCTTCGACGATCTTCATTCGTGGTGTCGGCCAGACCGATTTTCTCATTACGACGGACCCCGGTGTCGGGATGTACCTTGACGGCGTGTACATCGCCAGGTCCGTTGGCGGGGTGCTCGATCTCCTCGATGTCGAAAGAGTCGAAGTTCTGCGCGGTCCGCAAGGCACGCTTTTCGGGCGGAATACGATTGGCGGGGCGGTGAACATCACCACCGGTCGCCCCTCCGGAGAACTCGCCGGCTCTGTTCGTGTCCGTGGCGGCAACCGGGACCGTCGGGATCTGCAAGGTTTTCTGGATGTGCCCATTCTGGAGGACGAACTGAACGGTCGGATCTCTGTGTCTTCTAAAACGATCGACGGCTACGCAGAGCAAACATTGACCGGAAGAGAGCTGGGGAATGAGGACAAGCTTATCTTTCGGGGCTCGCTCGACTGGACGCCGCGGGATGATTTCAACCTCTTCCTCTCTGCTGATTACACTGACGTCGAGGAAAGCGGGGCAGCCATTTTCACGCCGGAGATCAATGGGGGAGCGGACCTGGCTGGCTTGTACAACGCATTTGTCGCGGCTCCCCAGGGCCTGGCCTACGACAGTTCATGGCTGGCGACAGAAAAATACGCCACCAATGGCACGGGCCCGGCGATAAGCGAAGTGGAGGTTCTGGGTCTGACCGCGGTCGCCGAGTGGAGTCTGTCGGATACGGTTGTCCTCAAGTCGATAACCGGCTATCGGGAGATGGATGCCCTTTTCGGCAGAGATGCAGACGGCTCGCCGTTGCAGTATGTGGAGACTCTGCAAACGCAGGATCAGGAACAGCTGAGCCAGGAGTTTCATCTCTCGGGCAGCTCCTTCAACGCAGCTCTCGACTGGATGGTGGGCATCTATTACTTCGATGAGAACGCCACAGACTTCAACGAAGTCAGGATTGCTGTCGGACTTTACGACGCGCTGGAGGCGCTCCCCACATCCCTCGACAACCTCGCGATGGGAAATTTCGGCGCACCCCCGACCCCTGGAGTACCCGGTGGGCCTGGCAATCCCGTCAACGATGGCCTGGATATCGATATCGATGCCTATAACGAGGTTAACAACGAGAGTTATGCGGCGTTCGGGCAGGCCGACTATCACCTGAGCCAGGAGCTGTCGGTCTCTCTGGGAGTGAGATACACAAAGGACGACAAGGAATTTATCGTTGAACACCTGCGCAACAATGCCGGAACGTTCGTGGCAGGCCCGGCTACCGTTGATTCGAGCTGGGACGACGTGAATTTCAGGGTTGGCGCCCAGTATCGCCCATCGGACACTGCGCTGTTGTATGCGTCAGTCGCCACGGGCTTCAAAAGCGGCGGTTTCAATGGCAGGCCGCTCGATGGTTTCGCGGTTCAGTCCTTCGATCCGGAGACGGTGACTGCCTACGAAGCGGGCTTCAAGAGTGAATTTCTCGAAAGAACCTTGCGGCTGAACGGCGCGGTGTACTTCAATGATTACGAAGATATCCAGCTAACGATCCTTACGGCGACGCCGGAAGGCAATTTCACGTTCATCACGGAAAATGCTGCCCAGGCAGAGATCTTCGGCTTTGAGCTGGAAACGGTCTGGGTGCCGATACCGTCCTTTCAACTCAACATAGCGCTCGGTTACACCGACGCAGAGTATGTGGATCTTGATCCCGGGGCAACGATAACGACGGACACGCGCTTTCCGAAGACGCCCGAGTGGACAGCAGCCCTGGGTGCCCAGTACCTGTTCGACCTGGGCGATCTTGGGTACCTCCGGGTACGAGCCGATGCGGCTTACCGGGACGATTATTTCAACGACGCGGAGAATGCACCGGAGATTGCGCAGGAGGCATTCACAGTCCTCGACGCGGTTGCTGCGTTCGAGGGCAGAAGCGGCGACTGGGCCCTCGGTGTCTACGGGAAAAACCTTACCGACGAGTACTACATACAGGCCGGTGATTCGGATCTTGGTGCCCTTGGGTACTCGGAGGGCTATGTCGGCCCCCGTCGCGAGTACGGGGTCTTCGTGGACTATAGCTTCTAGGTGACCGGCGAGGGGGGGGTATTGCGATGGAATTTTCAGACAAAGTCGTCCTTGTTACCGGTACCGGGCAGGGTATTGGCCGGGCGATTGCAGAACGATTCTCAGCCCTTGGCGCCAAGGTATTCACGGTCAGCAGGACTGCCTCCAGTGGGCAGCAGACCGTCGACCTGATTCGCCAGGCTGGTGGGGAGGCAGTATTTCATCAGGCGGATCTGCAGCACCGTGAATACGTCGAACAGTCCGTAAAAGCCGCAGTAGCGGAGTACGGTGCCCTCGACGTTGTGGTTCATAACGCGGCCGTCTTTCCTTTCGTCGGTATCGAGGAGCTGTCCGAGGAAGACCTGGAACAGACCCTTGCGGTGAACCTGAAGGCGGCTTTCTGGTTTGCGCAGGTATCGATCCCCTTTCTTCGGCAGTCAGAATACGGAAGACTTCTGTTCACCTCATCGGTTACCGGGCCGCGCGTCTCCATGCCCGGCCTTTCGCATTACGCGGCTTCCAAGGCAGGGCTGAATGGCTTCATCCGTTCGGCTGCCCTCGAATTTGCAAAGTTCGGCGTAACCGTGAATGGCGTCGAACCTGGCCTCATAAAGACACCGGCGATGGCGAACCTTGGTGATGAATCCAACACGGAGAGAATGCGCGCCAACATACCGCTGAAGCGACTGGGAGAGCCAGGTGAGATTGCCGCGGCCATGACCTACCTCGCGACAAGAGAAGCGGGTTTCGTCACTGGCCAAACGATCGTGGTGGACGGGGGGGCGCTGCTGCCGGAAAATCCAGAGGCTCTCGAATGGTAGCTTTACGCTCGGTCACTCCAGCAAAGCGGGCAGCTCGCTCTTGCCGAGATAAAGCTTGGATAACAGGTCGGTTCGGGACCTCACGCCTACCTTGTCGAAGATCTGTGAGATGTGTGTCTTCACAGTAGGTAGAGAGATGTTGAGCTCTGCGCTGACGGCCTTGTTTGTCGCGCCCTTGCGCAAGAGGTGGACGACTTCTATCTGCCTTGGAGAAAGGTTGTACCTGCCGCTGAGGAGTTCGGTCTCGCTATCCTTTTTTGGCAGGATGTACTGCGTCAAGGCGTACTGAATGTAGTCATGGATTGACTCCACCGTAGACCGCTCCTCCGCTGTGAACGGCCCGTACTCCCGGGACCTCAGCAGTGATATGCCCGCCACGATCTGCGGTCCCTCCCGCAAAAACAGCTCCATTTCATAATACACCCCCTGAGGGATCATGAACTCACGAAAGTAGCTGTCGTTGGCTGGGTCCCAGCGGCGTGACACGTCCTCGCCGGTAATCACGATCTTGTCGGTCTGCGCAAAATTCTTGGGGTGGAAGGGGTCTATGTCGGCGAATTCGCAGGTATACCGGGGAATCGTGTCGTCCAGCATGTTCCGGAGCGTGTGGCCGTAGGAACTCCGATCGCTGGCCACGAAATAAAAGCAGCTGGCAGTTGTCTTCACGACTCGCTCACAAAGACCGAGTGTTTTCTGCTTGAACTGACCGACGTAGCCTGCTTCTGTCATAGTTCCGCTCCACCCTTCACCCTGAGAGATAGCACAACCGACGCGTGATGTCATATGTCCAGTTGTTTGCGTTGCCAATAGAGCTGAGCCGCAGAGGCGGTTTCAGGGACAATGTCCCGCTGCGGCGGCTGCTCGCATGGCGCCGCTTAGCAGGAGCGTATCGACACCGGTTGCGATAAAGTCCGCACCGGCCGATATACTCTTCTTTATCAGGGTCTGATTGAGCGTAAGTATTCCCGCCAGCTTGCCGGTACGCTTTACGCGCCGTATGGCATCGATGCACGCATTAATGAGCTCCGGGTCTTCGCCTTGTCCGAGTTTTCCCATGGACGCGGCAAGGTCTGAAGGGCCGATGAACACCCCGTGGACGCCTTCAACCTTCGCTATTCGTTCCAGGTTGGCAAGTGAAGTAGTGCTTTCTGCCTGCACCAGCAGACAGATCTCATCGTTTGCCCCGGCAAGATAATCGTCCACACCGTTCCATCGTGCAGCCCTGGCCAGTGATGTCCCTACCCCGCGCCGGCCCCGCGGTGGGTAATACAGAGCCTCAGCGCAGGCCGCTGCCTGCTCAGGCGTGTCGATCATCGGAATGATGAAGGTTTGGGCGCCCATTTCGAGAAACCGCTTCAGCAGCGATGGTGACGAGTCCACAGGCCTGACGAGCTGGGCGACCGGATAGGGCTCCAGCGCGCGCAGGTGAGCCAGGACATCCGATAGCTCAAAGGGGGCATGCTCGTGATCGATGAGCAGCCAGTCAAAACCCGAAGCCGCAGCAATTTCCGCTACGGTGGGGTCCGGTATGCCAAGCCAGCAACCCCAGGCAGGGCGCCCCTGGCGGATGAGCTCCAGGAATCGATTCTGGGGCATCTGCATGGTATTGCCTCGACTAGCGTTTCTACTGCAGCTTCACGAGAAGCTCACTTCAATTCTGCCAAGCTCGCCGTAATCACAGGTCATGTCGTCACCGGGGCGGGCGCTGATGGGACGTGTGAATGATCCGCTGAGGACGAACTGCCCGGGCTCCAGCCCGATGCCGTGCGAAGCAAACCGCTTGCAGACCCAGCTGATCCCTTTTGCGGGGTGTCCCTGCACGGCGGCAGAGAGGCCGGTCTCCTCGATCTCGCCATTTCGATAGAGAATGGCACCCGACCACTGCCAGTCGATGTCCTCTGGCAAAAACCTCTCGGCACTTACGATATAGCCCGCGTTTGCCGCATTATCAGCGATGGTGTCGAAGACTTTGCGCGTATATCCGGTCTCCGGATCCACCCGATAGCTACGGGCCGCTATCAGCTCCAGAGCAGGTACGACGTAATCGGTAGCATCGATCACCTGCTCGATGGTTACATTGGCACCAAAGAGCGGCTTCTTCATGACGAAGGCCAGTTCGACCTCGATCATGGGGTCGCAATAGTGCCCGGCGGGGACAGTACTCTTGTCTGGAAGATACATACTCTCCAGCAGGATCCCGAAATCCGGCGTGTTGATGTTCATGGCCGCCTGCATCACACGCGAGGTTAGTCCGATCTTGTATCCAGTGATGCGGTCACCCTCGGCGAGCTTTCGATCTACCCAGGCGCGTTGAATCGCGTAAGCGTCTTCCATGTCCATGGATGGGTGTGTCAGTGTTATCGCCCGTATCTGTCTGCGCGCTTTCTCTGCGTGATAGAGGTCAGCGGCAGCTTCCATGATATGCGTTTGTTCTAGTGCCATGGACCTACAGGTTCCTGAAGTTCATCTTGATGTCGTCGAGTTCGCGCATTTCGAAGGAAAGCGCAACCGGTCTTTCGGCCATTACGGGTTTGAGGTGGCTCTTCAGCGCCTCGAAAAGGGTTTTCGCGGCAGATTCACGCTCGCTCTGCGTTCGCCCCCGGCCTACCATCATGCTGACGTGGAGAAATCCGTTCACTGCGTTGCCCGATCCAACTCGGTGGTGCTTGGCGCAGTAGGCGCGAGCGCGAAGCCCGGCGACCTGGAATAGCCCGGTGCCGACCGCGGCGTGGCACAGAGTCTCCAGAAGGTCGGGAATCGCCAGCTTTTCTTCCGGGAGGTTGTCGGAGTACTCGAGTACAAGGTGTGGCACAGTTCGTGACCTAGTTCAGTGGGAATACGGCATTGATCTGCCCGGTGCCGGAGCTGCCGAAGTAAGGTGTCAGAATTTCTGCCTTGCCGCGGTAGTCCTCCCAACCCATCACTCCCAGCAACATCGCTGTGTCATGCATGAAGCCTTCCCCATGGCACTTGTTCGCATACTCGGGAAGCATTTGCACGAACTCCTTCCACTCCCCTTGCTCCCACATGCGCACGACTTCCCGGTCCATGTGTTCAAGCATTGGAGACCAAAGTTTGTGAAGGTATTGCTCTGAGACACCGTTCTGCGCAAACCGGTGGGAGAGAGAGCCGGAGGCGAGGACCGCTACCTTGCCGTCGTAGTCATTCTCCACAGCCTCGCGCAGTGCCGCGCCGAGCTTGCCGCTGTCCGCGTGGCTGTGAACCTGGCAGAGCGCGGCTATCGATACCACTTTGAAATGGCGGTCAGCGTTCATGTAACGCATCGGAACGAGGGTGCCGTACTCCAATGCCAGTGTCGTGTCCCGATGTGCTCTCGCATTGACGCCAGCTTCCACGGCTGAATCTGCAATCAGCTGACCCAGTTCCGGGTTGCCATCGTAATGGTATGGCATGTTTCGGATGAAGTGCGGAAGCTCGTTGCTGGTGTAGACACCCTCGAAGCTCTCGGCGTTATTGATGTGGTATCCCGAATTAACCAACCAATGCGTATCGAAGACGATTATCGTGTCAACACCCAGTTTCCGGCAGCGCCGGGAGATTTCTTTGTGACCGTCGATCGCGGCCTGGCGGCAGCCCTTGTGGGGGCCTTCCAGCTCCGACAGATACATTGAGGGAACGTGAGTAATTTTTGCAGCGAGGGCAATACTTCCCATTGGTCAGTCTCCGTGACTATTGGCCCAGGACGGGAACGCTATGGGTATCGTGGGCGATGCAGATGTTTTTTGTCTCCATGTAGAAATCGAAGCTGTAGTCGCCGCCGTCCCGCCCTATGCCGCTTTGCTTCATGCCGCCGAAGGGGGAGGAGAGATTCCGATTGTTCTCAGAATTGATCCATAGCATCCCTGCGTCCAGCTGTCGCGCCAGTCGCATAGAGCGGCCGGTGTCTCGTGTCCAGAGGTATCCAGACAGTCCATAGGCAGAGTCATTGGCGAGAGTAACAGCCTCACTCTCACTGTCGAAGCCGATGGCCGTCAGCACAGGACCGAAGATCTCCTCGCGCGCAATCCGCATGTCGTTGCTCGCTTCGGTTATCAGTGTCGGCTCAACGTAGTTACCTGTGCCAAGATCTTCTCTGCGGTTGCCGCCCGCTGCAACAATCGCGCCTTCCTCTCTGGCGCCTTCGACGTAAGTCAATACTTTCTGCATGTGTTCGGTGTGAATCAGCGGCCCGATTTCGGTTTCCGGATCCAGGGGATGGCCCACACGAAGCCTTCCGATTCGTGATTTCAGTGCGGAGAGAAATTCTTCCTTTATCGTGTTCTGAATCAGGAGCCTGGAGCTGGAAGTGCAGCGTTGTCCGTTCAGGCTGAAGATCATGTATATGACCGCATCCAGGGCTCGCTGCAGATCTGCATCGTCGAACACCAGTACAGGGTTTTTCCCTCCCAGCTCCAGATGCACCCGCTTCAGGGTATCGGCACCCTGGCGGAGGATATGGCTACCGGTCGTTGTTTCTCCAACGAGTGCGACTGCTCTGATCGCCCGATGCTCGGACAGGCGTCTGCCAACCGTTTCACCATAGCCATGCACGAGATTCCATACTCCCGCAGGGAATCCCGCTTCTTCCGCCAGCTCCGCCAATAGTGTTGCTGACAGGGGGCTGAGCTCTGCCGGCTTATGCACGATCGTGCAGCCCGCAGCGAGCGCCGGTGCGATTTTCCAGGTAGCGAGCATGAAGGGGGTGTTCCATGGGGTAATCACACCGACAGGGCCTATCGGTACTCTCATCGTCATGTTCGTGTGGTGATCCTGCAGCAGGCTGAGACCGTTGCCGGCCTCGGGAGCCTTGTCGGCAAAAAACCGGAAATTACTTGCGCCTCGCAGCGCTGCCTGCTTCATATAGCGGATAGGCTGCCCGCAATCGGAGGACTCGACTAGGGCAATTTCGTCGGCCCGTTTCTCGATAAGGTCAGCAAAATGGTTGAGAAGCTTTTTCCGCTCCGCGCCATTCATCGAAGCCCAGGGGAGAAACGCGGCCTCCGCCGCTTCGCACGCCCTGTCCATCACTTGCTCTGTCCCGAGCGCTACGTTCCCGACTGACTGATTCTCGGCGGGCTCCAGATTCTCAAACGTTGCGCCATCTTCAGGACTCTCCCAGCGGCCATCGATGAAATGGCCGATCGTGCCGGCAGCGTAGCGTGACAGGTATTCTTCGGCGCGGCTGCGGTTTTCTCGGAAGCTGTGGGTCACGCTCATTGACGGCTCTCTTCTTCCCTGGGACTGGCATTCACGAAAAAGAGTAACACGTTACGCAAATATTCGCCAGCTATTTTTGTGCGCTTCAGTTGGGCAGACGGTGCATCGCGCAACGCCTCGCACAGTCCGATGCAGAGATCACCCTCCCGTTGTGTGTCAAACGTCATTGCAGCGACAGGTCAACTTTTTAGTGCTGGACGTTTCCGAATACATCTGCTAAAAAGCGTAACGCGTTACCTAAATAATCAAGAGCTCACCGCCTCGATTGTCGGTGAGGACGGATCGGAGAAGGAATAATGCGCACGGGAAACGAATGGTTTCTTTACAACTGTTGGTATGCCGCAGGCTGGACCAATGAAGTCGAAGAAGGAATGCCGCTGGCCAGGACCTATCTTGAGAAGCCCGTGGTTATCTTCCGGGGAGCGGACGGGCGTTATGTTGCACTGGATGACCGCTGCTGCCACCGCGCCGCGCCATTGTCCATGGGGCGTGTTGAGGGAAACTGCATTCGCTGCATGTACCATGGAATGAAGTACGACCCCTCCGGTCAGTGCGTCGAGATTCCCGGCCAGGCCAAAGTCAGCGATAACCATCGGGTCCACAGTTATCCCATCGTCGACCGTGCGGGCATGCTATGGCTCTGGATGGGCGATCCCGAAAAAGCGGATGTAGACGCTATCCCTCACTTTACTCCTCTCGACGACCCCGAATGGTGCGGCCTGCCGAAGCGCTGCTACCTACATTACGAAGCCAATTGGATGCTCATCGTCGACAATCTTGCCGATTTCTCGCACCTCGCATTTGTGCATACGGGAACGCTGGGTGGCTCTGAAGAGTACGCGACCGAATCCGCCCAAGCAGTGAACAAGCTAGAAAACGGTTTCGAGTTCGAGCGTTGGCATCGGAGCAGCGCACAACCTCCTTATCTCGCGGCAGTGACGCCCTGGGACCGGGAGTTGAAAGTAGATAGACGAAATTTTGTGCGGATGTATACCCCGGGAGTGTTCCTGATGGATACGCAGTTCGGGCCTGTCGGCTGGGATGCAGACGAGCCCCAGCCGGAATTGCTCGAGTTCCGCAACTGCCAGTACATGACGCCGGAAACGCGTCGCACCTCTCATTTTTTCTGGGAGTATCTGCGCAACTTCAGCAAAGACAGCGACGAAGTGGGCGAGACGCTGCGTGAGGCGATGTTCAAGGGCTTCTTCGAGGACAAGGTGATCATCGAAGAGCAGCAGAAATTGCTGGAGCGCTACGGCGATTTCCAGCCGCGTGGTATCGCAAGCGATAACGCCCTGTCGCATTTCAGGCGGGTTTGGTTCGAGGCAATAGCGAAGGAGCGGCAAATGGTCGCCTCCACTCAGCCCTCGATTCAGAATGCGATTCTGTGATGACTATGTCCGGTCTGGTGAGCTTCAGTTGCAACGGCGTTGAGTCCTGGGGCGTGGTAGAGGGAGCGAGTATCACCGATCTCGGGGCCCGCCAGGGTGGCTCCGTGCTGGAACTGCTGCGCGGCGGGATACAGAGCATCGAAACTGCCTGTGAGCTTTCCGCCGGTCTTCCCGTCGATCTCTCTCTAGGCGATGTCGATCTGCTGCCGCCGGTTGTGCGCGGCGAGAAGATCATCTGTGTCGGGGTGAACTACGCCAATCGCAATGACGAGTATCGGGACAACTCGACAGACCCGGTCTGGCCGAGCCTCTTCATGCGCAGCTACGAGTCCTTCACTGGAGCGGGCAGGAATCTCTGGCTCCCTCCAGAGAGCCCTCAGCTCGATTACGAGGGAGAGATCGTCATCGTCATCGGCAGGGAAGGGCACCGAATTCCGCAGTCGAGGGCAATGGAGTACGTGGCGGGCTACACGCTGATGAATGAAGGTACTCTGCGGGATTGGGTTCGTCACGCCAAGTTCAACGTTACCCAGGGTAAGAATTTCTTCCGCAGCGGCAGTATCGGTCCATGCATTGTTCACACCGGAGCCGTCCCCGACCACACAGCGCTGGAACTCTCGACGTGCGTCAATGGCGAGATCCGCCAGCAGGACACGACGGCGAACCTGCTCTTCCCGTTCGATTACCTTATCAGTTACCTCTCTATTTTCTACACCCTGAGGCCCGGCGACCTCATCTCCACTGGGACCCCAAACGGCGCAGGGGCGCGGCTGGACCCGCCTCGGTACCTGGCACCGGGTGACATCGTAGAGGTTGCTTGTCCGGCCATTGGCGTGCTGAGCAACGGCGTTGAAGACGACCCGCAGGCTCGCGGTGACATGACTGTGCAGCTACGCGGAAACGCCAGTCGGCCCGCAGTAACCTTTAGTTGATGGATAGCAGCGAGAAGGCGCTAGACGCGATGGGGGTGGAGCATCGGTCTACGATCTATCCCGGGCTCAGACTTGCGCGAAGAAGGACAGGGATCGCTTTCGCTTTCACGACGGTACATCTGATCATCTTCTCCTCCTTCATCCTGAACTGGACCGGATTTGGCGCAGCGCTGTCGCGACCGGTAGGCGTTGGCCCCATGACGGGCTCCTTGTTGTTGTTTATCACCTTGATCCTAACCCTTGTGTTCCTGGAGGTGCTCTTCCTCCTTGCTTCCCACAAGGGTCGCGGGACTTAGCCGGTGCGTCATCCAACAGTCATCATCAGTGCCTGTGCTGTCACGCTGTGCGCGCTGTTTCCCGGCGTCTCCACTGCGACCGTCGAAGCGGGACAGAGGCAGGCAATGAACCCCGTCGCGAGCGCCATGTTCCTCGTGTTTGTCGCAGTGACCCTATTGATCACTCGTTACGCGGCGCGGATGACAACCAGCAGTGGCAGTTTCTATACCGCCGGGGGCCAGCTTTCGGCAGTTCAGAATGGGGCAGCGATTGCAGGAGACTTCATGTCTGCAGCCTCCTTTCTAGGGATCACCGGCTTTATCTTTGTCGCTGGCTTCGATGGTCTGGTGCTCGCGATAGGCGCCTTCGGCGCCTGGCCTGTGCTGGTGTACCTGGTCGCACAACGCGTGAGAAACCTCGGGAGCTATACGTTCATCGATGTCATTTCAAGGCGCCTGGCGCCGAAGCAGACCCGCCTAGTGGTAGCCATCGCCACCATTGCGATCGTGATTCTCTACCTCATTGCTCAGATGGTGGCTGCAGGGAAGCTGGTTCAGTTGCTCTTCGGCATGCCCTATAAGGTCGCAGTTGTCCTGGTAAGCGTCCTGGTCCTCACCTACGTGACTTTTGGCGGTATGCTCGCCACCACCTGGGTACAGATCGTCAAGGCTTTATTACTGCTGATCGGCGTTACCCTGATGTCGTTTCTGATACTGAGTGAAGTCGGGTTCAGTCTGCCTGCCCTCCTCGAGCAGGCCGCTTCGGCGCATCCGGGCAGCGAGGCCATTCTCACACCCGGCCTGGCCTTCGATGATCCGGTGCAGGTGGCGACCATTATGCTGTCAATGCTCCTCGGCACCCTCGGTCTCCCCCATATTCTCATGCGCTTTTTCACGGTGCCCGATATGAGAGCAGCCAGAATGTCTGCTTTCTATGCCTCACTGTTGATGGGTTACTTCTATCTGCTGCTGATAGTCATCGGCTTCGGCGGCATCGCTGTGCTAAGTGGGCGTGACCAGTTCTTCGACAGCGCAGGAGCTGTGATCGGCGGTTCGAACATGACGGCTCTTCATATTGCGCGGGCTGTCGGGGGGGATGTCCTTGCGGCATTTATGGCTGCCCTTAGTTTTGCCACCATTCTCGCAGTCGTGGCGGGCTTGACGGTTTCCGGTGCAGCCGCCATCTCGCATGATCTTTATGCCGAAGTGCTTGCACATCGCCCGATTGATCCAGGCAGGGAACTCCGCGTCACGCGGGGGGCGGTTGCTCTGATCGGTGTGGCAGCAGCCTCGCTCGGGCTCGTTTTCGAGCATGAGAATGTCGCTTTCATTGCCGTCATGCCGATGGTGCTGGCTGCCTCAGTCACCTTCCCTGTGCTTATCCTGTCGCTTTATTGGCGCGGCTTGACCACCCGCGGCGCCCTCGCAGGGGCAATCTTCGGCCTGCTGCTCTCGATCAGTCTGATTGTGCTCGGCCCGAGGGTCTGGAGTGTCCTCCTAGGCAACAATGCGGCGCTGTTCCCCTACGACTACCCAGGACTCTTCACCGTCCCCCTCGTTTTCCTGGTCATCGTTGTCGTGTCACTGACGGACCGGAGCGAGCGCGGTCATCTGGACCGGCAGAACTACCACAAACTTCTGCTGCAATCGGAATTTGGCATTGCCCCGGCTTCACTGCCAGTCGCCAAGTCTTTGCGCCGCTAGCACCTTTGTCCGGGGCTGGCGGAAAGCAGATAACAAGGAGAGGAAAATGACCGGCTACACGATGCTCATAAACGGAGAAGCCGTTGCAGGTGATGAGAGCTTTGATGTCCTCAACCCTTCCACCGATAAGGTCCTCGCTACCTGCCCCAGCGGCAGCCAGGAAGACTTGGAGAATGCCGTCGCGGCGGCAAAGGGTGCTCTGCCGGACTGGAGCGCCCTGCCGATCGAGGAGAGGAGCGCTTGCCTGCTGAGAATGGCTGACCGGCTGGAGGAGAATCTGGCGGCCCTCGCCGCGTTGCTGAGTGCAGAACAGGGCAAGCCCGTTGAGGGTTATGCGGGACTCGGTGCGAATTTCGAGGTGGGCGGCTGCCTTGCGTGGATTCGCTACACCGCAGGCCTCACGTTACCTGTAGAGGTCGTACAGGACAACGAACAGGCCCGCATTGAAGTGCATCGCAAACCGGTAGGTGTCGTCGGTTCCATCACCCCATGGAACTATCCGTTACTCATCACCTGCTGGCACATTGTTCCGGCACTGCTGGCCGGTTGTTCCGTTGTAGTGAAACCGTCTGAGTACACACCCCTGACCGTCCTCAAGGCGATGCACCTGGTAGCGGACCTGTTCCCGCCCGGTGTGCTGAACGTTATCGCGGGGCCCGGAGCGGTCGGTGCCGCAATGGCAGCGCACGGGGGCATCAACAAGATAGTGTTCACCGGGTCAACGGCCACGGGAAAACGGATCATGGAGGCTGCGGCAGGTAACATCAAGCGCCTGACCCTTGAGCTGGGTGGCAATGACGCCGCGATTGTTCTGCCCGATGTCGACGTCGAAGAGGTTGCGGGGAAGATCTTTGCAACGTCGATGATCAACAACGGGCAGACCTGTGCTGCTTTGAAGCGGCTTTACGTTCACGATGATATCTACGATGAGCTTTGCGAAGCACTGGCCCGCCTGGCTGCTAGCGTCACCACCGGGCCAGCCAACGAGGCGCCGGATTTCGGCCCGTTACAGAACCGACAACAGTTCAACAAAGTCTGTGCTCTTGCAGATGCAGCGGCGCGTGAGGGGGCTGTGTTTCTCAGTGGCGGTCGTCCCCTAGATATGCCCGGCTATTTTTTCCCGGTCACCATCGTCCGAGACATCCAGGATTCCAGTGAACTCGTCACGACAGAGCAGTTTGGCCCGATTCTCCCGGTAATGAGGTTTACGGATATCGATGACGTCATCCGGCGTTCGAATGCGCTCGAACTCGGCCTCGGTGGATCCGTGTGGTCAGCTGACACAGTCCGGGCCACTGAACTTGCCTCGAGACTCGAATGCGGGACCGCCTGGGTCAATGATCATGCGGCAATCCAGCCTGATGCACCGTTCGGCGGCGCGAAGGAATCCGGTCTTGGCGTTGAGTTCGGCGTGCACGGACTGCTGGAGTATACGCAGATCCAGACAGTGCAAATCTGCAAATGCTGAGTACGGCCAGCCCATTGCCAGGGAGCGCCCTACCGGGCGGGTTGTTTTTACTGGCTCGGCACCCGACTGGGGGCGACCGTCAACTGTTCAGAGGTGGTAGACTCTGCCCCCGTGCGGGGGCCTGACCGACGCCGCCTTGCACATGGTGCAGGTATAGGATGCGTGACATGTCGCCTCAGAAAAAGGTTTCTCGTCGAAGGCCCAAGCGGGATGCAAACCCTGACGCCCTGAGGGAAATGCGTCGTTTCGACCGGTCACTGCCCATGAGCCTGCTGAAGGCCCACGAAGCAGTTCTGAGGACGTTCATACCCCACCTGCGAGCGCATCAGCTGTCCCCGCAGCAGTGGCGCGTGATGCGGGCGCTTGCCGAGGTCGACGCATTGGACGTCAGAGAACTTTCCGATGCGTGCTCCCTGTTGCGACCGAGCGTCAGCCGAATCCTGCAGAACCTGGAACAGCGCAGGATCGTGGTCCGGCAGCCCTGTCCGTCAGACAGTCGTAGGTCCCTGATCTCTATTACAGCCAAGGGCCTGAAACTTATTGCTGATATTGCGCCGGAATCAGAAGCCCGCTACGAGTACATTGAAGAGCGCTTCGGTACGGAAAATCTCGCGACTCTTTACGGGCTGCTGGAGTCACTGGTCGAGTCCCTTGAAAGCACACCACCGGCTTTCGGTGACCTCCCCGATGAGGTTGCCAGGCAGTAAGAGTCAGTGAAACCCAGGGACTTCCCCTGGAACTAGGCCTTCGGCCTTAGCGACGGCCGGGTACTGACTCAGTCGCTCGCCAATAAAGGTAACGCGTTACCTAAGGAGACTGAGATCCGTGACCCTTTCTCTTCATGACCCGGCCCTCATCCGACTTTCTGCCTACATCGATGGTCGATGGCTCGAGGGCGATGCAAGGCGGCAACTCCCGGTGATCAATCCCGCTACCGGTGCTGTCGTTGCCAGGGTGGCGACCGTCGGAAACCGGGAGGCGTTGGACGCAATCGAGGCGGCTGAACTGGCGCAGAAAGAGTGGGCGGCGAAACCCGCGAAGGAGCGGGCAGCTGTGCTGCGCGGTTGGTACGAACTGCTGCTTCGTCACCAGAGCGACCTGGCGCGGATCCTTACTGCTGAGCAGGGCAAGCCACTCCGCGAAAGCCTGGCAGAAGTTCTCTACGGGGCATCCTACCTGGAGTGGTTTGCCGAGCAGGCGAAGCGCATCGATGGCGTTGTGATTCCCGGACCCGCAGCGGATAAGCGGATCGTCTGCATCAAGCAGCCCGTTGGGGTCGTGGCCGCTATTACGCCCTGGAACTTCCCCAATGCCATGATTGCAAGGAAAGCGGCGCCGGCACTTGCCGCTGGCTGCGCTATCGTTATAAAACCGGCAGCGGAGACGCCGCTTTCTGCGCTCGCGATGGCGGAACTGGCGCATCGGGCAGGGGTGCCGAGGGGGTTGGTGAACGTACTTGTTGGCGACGCGAGTGAGATTGGCGCTGCGTTAACTGGCAGTCCTGTAGTGCGCAAGCTCACCTTCACGGGAAGTACCCGGGTCGGCAAGCAGCTCCAAGCGGAATGCGCAGCCTCCCTCAAGAGGACTTCCATGGAGCTTGGTGGCAATGCCCCGTTCATCGTTTTTGACGATGCAGATGTCGAGGCGGCCCTCGATGCAGCGATGCTGTCAAAGTTCAGGAACAGCGGCCAGACCTGTGTATGCAGCAATCGTTTTCTCGTCCACGAAAAGGTGCACGACCGGTTCGTCGACGGACTGGTCAATCGGGCAGCCGCACTGCGCCTGGGTGACGGGGTGGATGAGAGTACTGACCTCGGTCCGCTCATTTCCAGCCATGCGGTGAAGAGTGTTTCCGGACTGGTTCAGGGGTCTATCGCGGCGGGAGCCACGGTTGCCCTCGGCGGTGCACCGGCGAGCGAGGGCCCCTGCTTTTTCAGGCCTACCATACTCACCGACGTCACTAGGCAAATGCCTGTTTTCGCAACTGAAATTTTCGGTCCGGTGGTGCCCGTCTGTCGTTTCAGCTCTGAGGAGGAAGCGATAGCACTGGCTAATGAAACGGAACTCGGCCTGGCCGCTTACCTTTTTACCCGTGATGCAGGGAGGATGTGGCGGGTTCCCGAAGCGCTCGAATGCGGCATGGTCGGCGTTAATGACAGCAGTATCTCCAATGAAATGGCGCCTTTCGGTGGAATCAAGGAATCCGGTTCCGGCCGCGAGGGCTCGCAACTCGGTATCGATGAGTATCTCGAGCTTAAGTACATCCTCATGGGTGGGCTTGCGGGTTGATGTGCGCGGCGCTGCTGTCTACTGCGCCCCAGTTTTGTTAGCCGAACTGAAAGCACCCCCTGAAACAGCTCCGTGCATGGTTGCAGTTCTAGGCCCGATCGACGAATTTTTGCGGAGTTACTGGGCGGAGGGAGCTACCGTACAGCAGTGAGTGGAAATCGCGACCCTTTTGGGAGGAACTGTTGGGGGAGCGTCGGCTTAACTCGCTATAAAATATGGATAAAACGAATTAGTGGTACCGGAGACCGGACTCGAACCGGTAAGCCCCTGCGGGCGGGGGATTTTGAGTCCCCTGTGTCTACCAATTCCACCACTCCGGCAGGGAAGGGGGAGGCGCGGGATTATAGCAACGGGGCTCCCCGGCGCAATGACAGGCAGCTTCAATCCCCGCAGAGCGGTGCTTAACCTGCTGCTGCTTTCCCGGTATCCTTCGCGCCCGATCCGAGTAACGCCCCCTGCGTGGGGCTCTGACTGCGAAAGGAGAACACCATGGGCATGAAGCTGATCAAGAAGACCGACGAGTACCGCATCTACCAGCGCCGCGACGACCGCTACGCCGTCGAGAATGCCGAGCTCAAGCCGGTGAACGGCGAAGAAAAGGTCGCCATCCTGCTGGCGGAGGGCCTGATCACCGCACCGGCGCCGAAGCAGCCGGAGCCGGAGGAGCCCGAAGCCGCCGAAGAAGAGGCGGCCGCTGACGAGGGCGCCGAGGCGGCGGCCGAGGAAGCACCCGCCGAAGACGACGCCGAGTAAGCAGCGTCCCGGGGCCTGCGGGCCCCGCCTCCTCGAACGCGCCGGAAGCAACCCGGCACGAGAAACGCGGCAAATGCAACGCGACGACTTCAGCTACCACCTGCCGGAGGAACTCATCGCGCAACGGCCCCTCGCGGACCGCGCGGCGAGTCGTCTGCTTTGCCTCGATGGCGCCAGTGGCGGTATTGACCACCGGCAGTTCCGGGACCTGCCGTCCCTGCTGCAGCCGGGGGACCTCCTGGTCTTCAACAACACCCGCGTGCTGCCGGCCCGGCTCTGGGGTCGCAAGGGCACGGGCGGGCGCGTGGAGGTGCTGGTCGAGCGCCTGCGCGGCGACGACGAGGCGCTCGTCCACCTGCGGGCGAGCAAGCCGTCCGCTGCCGGAACGGTCATCCACCTCGCCGCGGACCGGGATGGCGAGCCCGGCGGCGAGTGCCTCGAGGTGCTCGGCCGGGAGGACGACCTGTACCGGGTGGCCGCCCCCGGCAAGCCGGTGACGCAGCTGCTCGCGGAGCTGGGGCACATGCCCCTGCCGCCCTACATCGAGCGCGCGGACGATGCCGTCGACCGCGAGCGCTACCAGACGGTCTACGCCAGCCGCGACGGCTCCGTGGCGGCGCCGACGGCGGGCCTGCACTTCGACGAGGCGCTGTTCGCGGCGCTGGACGAGCGCGGTATCGCGCGCACGGAGGTGACCCTCCACGTCGGCGCCGGCACCTTCCAGCCGGTGCGCGCCGAGACGATCGAGGACCACGTGATGCACGCGGAGTACCTCGAGGTGGGCGAGGACGCCTGCACCGCCATCGCCGCGGCCCGGGCCCGCGGCGGCCGCGTGGTGGCGGTGGGTACGACGGCGGTGCGCAGCCTGGAAACGGCCGCTGCCGGCGGCGAGCTCGCCCCCTACCGCGGGGACACGCGCCTGTTCATCTACACGGGTTACCGCTTTCGCTGCGTCGACGCCATGGTGACCAACTTCCACCTGCCGGAATCGACGCTGCTCATGCTGGTCAGCGCCTTTGCTGGCCGGGAGGCGGTGCTCGCCGCCTACGAGGTCGCGGTCGCGGAGCGCTACCGCTTCTTCAGCTACGGCGATGCCATGTTTCTCACGCCCTGCGCCGGCGCCCGGGAGGCCGGGTGAGGCCGGCCTGCCACCTGCGCTTCGAGCGCCTGGGGTCTGATGGTGAAGCGCGCCGCGGGCGCCTGCACTTTCCCCGCGGCACGGTGGAAACGCCGGCGTTCATGCCCGTGGGCACCTACGGCACCGTCAAGGGCATGCTGCCGCGGGATGTCGCCGCCACCGGTGCCGAGATCATCCTCGGCAACACCTTCCATCTCTGGCTGCGGCCGGGCACGGAGATCATCGCCGCCCACGGCGACCTGCACGATTTCATGGGCTGGCAGGGCCCGATCCTCACCGACTCCGGCGGCTTCCAGGTGTTCAGCCTCGGCGCCATGCGCCGGATCACCGAGGCCGGGGTGTCCTTCCGCTCGCCGGTGAACGGCGACAAGGTCTTTCTCGACCCGGAGACCTCCATGGCGGTGCAGCGGGCCCTCGGCAGCGACGTGGTGATGATCTTCGACGACTGCACCCCGTACCCGGCGACCCGGGACGAGGCCGCGGCCTCCATGCAGCTGTCCCTGCGCTGGGCGCAGCGCAGCCGCGACGCCCACGGCGACAGCCCCGCGGCGCTCTTCGGCATCGTCCAGGGCGGTATGTACCCGGAGCTGCGCCGCGAGTCCCTCGCCGGCCTCGAGGCCATCGGCTTCGACGGTTACGCCATCGGCGGCCTGTCCGTCGGCGAGCCGAAAGCGGAGATGCTTGCCGTGCTCGAGGAACTGGGCCCGGCGCTGCCGGCAGAAACGCCGCGCTACCTCATGGGCGTGGGTACGCCGGGGGATCTCATCGAGGGGGTGCGCCGCGGCATCGACATGTTCGACTGCGTCATGCCCACCCGGAATGCCCGCAACGGCAACCTGTTCACCTCCGTCGGCCAGGTCAAGATCCGCAACGCGCGCCACCGCGCAGACACGGGCCCGCTGGACCCGAACTGCGACTGCTACACCTGCGAAAACTTCTCCCGCGCCTACCTGCACCACCTGGAGCGCTGCAAGGAGATCCTCGGTGCGCAGCTCAATACGCTGCACAATATCCACTACTACCAGCGCCACATGCAGGGCATCCGCGCCGCTATCGAGCGCGGTGAACTGGATGCCTTTGCCCGCGCGTACTACGCATCGCAGGAGGAGTGACCGTGTACAAGCTCTGTTTCTACGTCCCTGCGTCCCACCTCGAGGCCGTGAAGGAAGCGGTGTTCGCGACCGGCGCCGGGCGCATCGGCGACTACGACAGCTGCTGCTGGCAGGTGGCCGGCCAGGGCCAGTTCCGGCCTCTCGCCGGGAGCCAGCCCTTCATCGGCAGCCAGGGTACGATCGAGCAGGTGGAGGAGTACCGGGTGGAGCTGGTCTGCGCCGACCAGGTCGTGCGCGCGGCCGTGGCCGCCCTGTATGATGCGCACCCCTACGAGGAGCCGGCCTGGGACCTGGTGGCGCTGGCCAACGATGACATCGACGCGCTCTGAGCAGCGAGGAGAGTGACCATGCAGTACCGGCTCGGCGACAGCACGCCCCGGCTTCTCGGCGGCGGCCATTACATCGCCCCGAACGCGGCGGTGATCGGCCGCGTGACCCTGCGCGCCAATGCCAGCGTGTGGTTCTCCTGCGTGCTGCGCGGCGACGTGGAGGCCATCGAGATCGGCGAAGGCAGCAACATCCAGGACGGCACGGTCATCCACGCGGACCCGGGGTACCCGGTGCACGTGGGTGCCAACGTCACCGTCGGCCACAACGCGATGCTGCACGGCTGCCGCGTCGGCGACGGCAGTCTCATCGGCATCGGTGCCGTGGTCCTGAACGGGGCCCGCATCGGTCGCGGCTGCCTCGTGGGTGCCGGCGCACTGGTCACCGAGGGGACGGAAATCCCCGACGGCAGCCTCGTGCTCGGGTCGCCGGCGAAGGTGAAGAAGACGCTGTCGCCGGAGCAGCAGCTGGCCCTCGCGCACAACGCCGACCACTACGTCGGCAATGCAAAACGATTTTCGGAAGACCTGGAGGCCCTGGCATGAGCGACCTCGGCGAGCCCGCGTCCCCCTGCATCTCCGTGTGCGCGCTGGACGCCAACGACATCTGCCTGGGCTGCTATCGCAGCGCCCAGGAAATCACGGACTGGTGGATGGCGAGCGCAAAGGAAAAACAGGACATCCTCGCGCGCTGCGAGGCGCGGCGCCAGGCCGACAGCCCGGTGCGCCTGCTCTAGGTCGCCTGTTTAACGCCGGCTAGGCGGTCTCGGGCCGCGCCCTCACCGTGCGCACGATGTTGCCGCCGAGTTCGAGGATCTCCAGGCGGTAGCGGTCCACGGTCAGGCCCACGGCGCCGTCGGGGAACGACTCCAGGTATTCAAGCACCAGCCCGCTCAGGGTCTTGGGGCCATCCGTGGGCAGCTCCCAGTCCAGGGCCTTGTTGATATCGCGCACGCTCGCCGTGCCGGTGATCAGGTAGCTGCCGTCGCGCTGCGGGAAGATCTCGTCGTCCGTATCCGAGAGGTTCGAGGTGAATTCGCCGACGATCTCCTCGAGGATGTCCGCCAGCGCCACCAGCCCCATCACGTCACCGTACTCGTCCACCACGATGGCCAGCCGGCGCTTCTGTTTCTGGAAGTTGAGCAGCTGCGTGTGCAGGGGCGTGCTCTCGGGAATGTAGTAGGGCTTGTCCATCTCGCGCTCGAGCGCGGCGCGATCGAGGCGCCCGTCCGTGAGCACGCGGCCAGCGTTGCGCAGGTGCAGCACGCCGGTCACGTTATTGATGTCGTCGCGCCAGACCGGCAGCAGCGTGTGCGTGCTGTTCTGGATGGCGGCCAGGATGGTGTCGTCGTCATCGTCGAGGTCGATACCGTAGACCTCGGTACGCGGCACCATGATGTCGTCCACGGTGATCGCCTCGAGGTCGAGGATGTTCACCAGCATGCCCCGGTGCCGCTGCGGGATCAGCGCGCCCGCTTCCGTGACGATGGTACGCAGCTCCTCCGTGGAGACGTGCTCGTCACCGCCCCTGCTCGGGTCGACGCCGAGCAGGCGCAGGAGGCCGTTGGTCACGGTGTTCACCGCCATGACCAGCGGGTACAGCACCTTGAGCAGCGGCAGCAGGACCACGCTCGCGGGGAAGGACACGCCCTCCGGGTGCAGGGCGGCGATGGTCTTGGGGGTGATCTCCGCGAAGATGAGGATCACCAGCGTGAGCAGGAAGGTCGCGATGACGATGCCGGCGTCGCCGTAGAGACGGATGGCGATCACCGTGGCGATGGCCGAGGCGGCGATGTTCACCAGGTTGTTGCCGATGAGGATCAGGCCGATGAGCCGGTCCGGGCGCTCGAGCAGGGCGCTTGCGCGGCGTGCGCCGCGGTGGTCCTGGCTGCGCAGATGCT
Organism: Pseudohaliea sp.; assembly: GCF_040217025.1. Classification (GTDB taxonomy): domain Bacteria; phylum Pseudomonadota; class Gammaproteobacteria; order Pseudomonadales; family Halieaceae; genus Pseudohaliea. The sequence continues at coordinate 27,952 of NZ_JAVJOA010000008.1, forward strand.
TCAGGCGGTAGCGGTTCAGGGACATCATGCCCGTCTCCGAACCGGAGAAGAAGCCGGAGAGGAGGATAAGGGCAGCGAGAACAGAGAAGAGGAGACCCAGCGGTGCCTCGTTCAAGAGTAGCGTTGACTCCGGGTGACCATCGAAAAAGTATCTTGAAGAAAAACGGGAGGAGCGGCAACCCGTGCCGCCTGCCTATTCGACCTTGAGGATGAGTTCCAGCACGAGCTTCGAACCGAAGAACGCGAGGATGAGCAACGCAAAACCGGAAAGTGTGAAGCGCACCGCTGTCTGCGCCCGCCAGCCAAGCTGGTAGCGCCCCCAGAGCAGCACGGAAAATACGACCCAGGCGACCATCGAGAGGATGGTCTTGTGCACCAGGTGCTGGGCGAACATGTTCTCCATGAAGATCATGCCGCTGGCGATCGCCACCGTCAGTGCGATCACGCCGATCCAGATCAGCTCGAAGAGCATTCTCTCCATCAGCTGCAGCGGCGGCAGGGAGCGGGCAATCCCGTGCATGTTGCGCTGGCGCAGCTGCCGGTCCTGCAGGGCCACCAGCGCGGCCTGCGCCGCGGCGAGCGTGAGGATGGAGTAGGCGAGAATGGAGCTGCCGATGTGCAGCAGGATGCCGGGAGAGAGCTCGCTGCGGGCATGGGAGGTCTCCGGCCCGAGGGTCGCCACCACGATGGCGAGGGCGGACAGGGGGAACAGGCCGATGAGCAGGTTCTGCAGCGGACGCTTGAGAAGGGCGGCCACGCAGGCGATGTTCACCGCGAGAAAAGACAGCGAGAGTGCCCGGTAGAAGCCGAAGGACACGCCCTGGCCGGTGTTGAGCGCGTCCCAGGTCACGATGGCGTGGCCGACGAGGGCGGCCAGGGCCATGACCATCACCGCCCTCGACAGGCGCTGCCGCCGCTGCGCCATGTGGGTTAACTGCAGGCCGGCTGCCGCCAGGTAGAGGAGGGCGGCGACAACGGCGATAAAGGCGATGGGCATGGAGGTTGGGGCGACAACCCGGGTCACGTATACTCGCGCCTTTGTACCGGGTTGTCCCGGTACAATCAATAGACACCCCGGCAATAGACACCCCGGCGACCAGCGACGGCACGGCCACGGTGCCCACGGATTCCCAGCATGTTCGAGAGCCTTTCAGACCGCCTCACCCAGAGCCTCCGCAGCATTACCGGCAAGTCCCGGCTGACGGAGGACAATATCCAGGGCACGCTGCGCGAGGTGCGCATGGCGCTGCTCGAGGCCGATGTCGCGCTGCCGGTGGTCAAGCAGTTCGTGGAGTCCGTGAAGACGCGGGCCCTAGGCCAGGAGGTCATGGCGAGCCTGAGCCCGGGCCAGGCCTTCCTGAAGATCGTCCAGGCGGAGCTCGAGCAGGTCATGGGCGGCGCCAACGAGGGCCTCGACCTCGCCACGCGGCCGCCGGCGGTCATTCTGCTCGCGGGCCTGCAGGGCGCGGGCAAGACCACCTCGGCGGCGAAGCTCGCGAAGCTGCTCAAGGAGCGCGACAAGAAGAAGGTGATGGTGGTGAGCGCGGACGTCTACCGCCCCGCGGCCATCCGCCAGCTCGAGACCCTCGCCGGCGAGGTCGGGGTGGACTTCTTCCCCAGCGACGAGACGCAGAAGCCCGTGGCCATCGCCCACGCGGCGCTGGAGAAGGCCCGCATCAGCTTCGCCGATGTACTGATCGTCGACACCGCGGGCCGCCTGGCCGTGGACGAGGCGATGATGGCCGAGATCGCCGAGCTGGAGCGGGAGCTCAAGCCGGCGGAGACGCTGTTCGTGGTCGACGCCATGACCGGCCAGGACGCGGCGAACACGGCCAAGGCCTTCGGCGATGCGCTACCGCTCACCGGCGTGATTCTCACCAAGGTGGACGCCGACACCCGCGGCGGCGCGGCCCTGTCCGTGCGCACCGTGACCGGCAAGCCGATCAAGTTCCTCGGCGTCGGCGAGAAGACGGCGGCGCTGGATCCGTTCCACCCGGACCGCCTCGCCTCGCGCATCCTCGGCATGGGCGACATCCTGTCGCTCATCGAGGAGGCGGAGCAGAAGGTCGACAAGGCCAAGGCCGAGAAGCTCGCGAAGAAGGTCAAGAAGGGCAAGAAGTTCGACCTCGAGGACTTCCGCGACCAGCTCGAGCAAATGAACAACATGGGCGGCATGGCGGCCATGCTCGACAAGATGCCGGGCATGGGCAACATGGCCCAGGCCGCGCAGCAGGCCATCGACCCGAAGCTCTTCGCCCGCATGGAGGCCATGATCAATTCCATGACGCCGAGGGAACGGCGCAACCCGGACCTCATCCAGGGCAGCCGCAAGCGCCGCATCACCCGCGGTTCCGGCACCCAGGTGCAGGACCTGAACCGCCTGCTCAAGCAGCACAAGCAGATGCAGAAGATGATGAAGAAGATGAAGGGCGGCGGCATGCAGAAGATGATGCGCGGCCTTGGCGGCATGATGGGGCCCGGGGGCGGCGGTCCCGGCGGCCCGGGCGGGGTCGGCGGCGGGGGCATGCCGTTCCGCTAGCGGCGGAGCGGACGCTTTCCTAACACCGCGCCAGTGTTGAAAAATCCCGCCCGGGGGGCTTTTCAGGGGCGGGTGATTTCCGTATGATACGCGACCTTTCCGGCAGCGGGCTGGCCCGCGCTGTCGAGTAGCTGTGGGCCCGCCGGCTAAGATCCCGGTGTTACCGCGACGATCAAGGGATATTCAAGCAGATGGTAACAATTCGACTTTCCAGGTCGGGCGCCAAGAAGCGCCCGTTCTACCACGTGACGGTCACCGACCGCCGCAATGCCCGCGACGGCCGCTTCATCGAGCGCGTGGGCTTCTACAACCCCGTGGCCCGCGGCCAGGAAGAGCGCCTGCGCATCGACCGCGAGCGCATCGCCTACTGGCAGGGGCAGGGCGCTCAGCTCTCCGAGCGTGTGGCCAAGCTCCTCGCGGAAAAGCCGGCCGATGACGCCGCGGACAGCGCTGCCGCCTGAGGGCCTCATGACAGCTGGGCGTATCACCGGCTGCTACGGAATCAAGGGTTGGGTGCGGGTTCATCCGTACACCGACCAGGCAGAAAGCCTGCTCGACTTCCCCGCCTGGTGGCTGGAAGGCAGGGACGGGCCGGAGCCGGTGGTCATCGACGCCGGGCGCCGCCAGGGCCGCGGGCTCCTGGTGCACTTCGCGGGGGTCGATGACCGCACAGCGGCGGAAGCGCTGCGGGGACGTGACATCCTCGTGCGCGAGGCCGCCCTGCCGCCCCTCGGGGACGGCGAGTATTACTGGCACCAGCTCGAGGGTCTCGAGGTGTGGTGCCAGGACCGGGAGGGCGATGCGGAAGGCGGCCAGAAAGGCGAAAAGCTGCTCGGCCGCGTCGCCTACCTGATCGAGACCGGGGCCAACGATGTGCTCGTGGTCCGCGCAAGCCCCGGCAGCATCGACGACCGGGAGCGCCTGGTGCCGTACCTGCCGGGCGACGTGGTCAAGGCTGTCGACCTGGCCGCTGGGCGCCTGACCGTGGACTGGTTCCCGGAGGTCTGAGTTCCCGGGGCCCGCAGGGCCCCGGTGCCCCAGGGAGGAAGCGGTGCACATCGCGGTGGTGACCCTGTTCCCGGGGATGTTCGAGGCGGTCACCGCTTACGGTGTGACCGGCCGCGCGGTGGCCCAGGGTGGCCTCGCGGTGACGACGGTGGATCCGCGGGATTTCACCCAGGATCGGCACCGCACCGTGGACGACCGCCCCTACGGCGGCGGCCCCGGGATGCTGATGAATATCGACCCGCTGCGGCAGGCCTTGCGCGCCGCACGGGAGCAGGCGGCGGCCGCGGGCGCGCCGCCGCGCGTGGTCTACCTGTCGCCCCAGGGGCGGCGCCTGGACCACGCCCGGGTCAAGGCGCTGGCGGCGGAGCCGTCGCTGGTGCTGCTGGCCGGCCGCTACGAGGGGGTGGACGAACGCCTCCTCGAGAGCGAGGTGGACGAAGAGCTGTCCATCGGCGACTACGTGCTGAGCGGCGGCGAGCTGCCGGCCATGGTCGTGATCGACGCCGTGGCGCGGCTGCTGCCGGGAACGCTCGGCCACGCGGATTCGGCGGCGGAGGACTCCTTCGCGGCGGGGCTGCTGGACTATCCGCAGTACACGCGGCCCGAGGAGTTCGAGGGCCGGCGGGTGCCGGAGATACTGCTCAGCGGGGATCACGAGCGGATCCGCCGCTGGCGCCTGAAGCAGGCCCTGGGCCGGACGCGGGAGCGTCGCCCCGACCTGCTCGAGGGCAGGGCCCTGGGCCCGGAAGAGGAACAGCTGCTCGCGGAGTACTGCCGCGAGCACGGGATCGACAACTGACAGGGCGGCAATGCCCTGGAACGACTTGAGGAGTGCCCCATGAGCACCAATTCCATTATCTCCCAGCTCGACGCCGAGCAGATGGACAAGGACCTGCCGGAGTTCAACCCCGGCGACACGGTCGTGGTCCAGGTCAAGGTGAAAGAGGGCAACCGCGAGCGCCTGCAGGCCTTCGAGGGCGTGGTCATCGGCAAGCGCAACCGCGGTCTCAACTCCGCGTTCACGGTGCGCAAGGTCTCCCACGGCGTCGGCGTCGAGCGGACCTTCCAGACCTACAGCAAGCTGCTCGACAGCATCGCCGTGAAGCGTCGCGGTGACGTGCGCCAGGCCAAGCTGTACTACCTGCGCGAGCGCTCCGGCAAGTCCGCGCGGATCAAGGAGAAGCTATCCTCCTGAGGGACGGCTTCCGCCCTGCGCGGTAGCGGTTTAAGCTGCCGCGCATGGCCCTCCGGAACACGTCCGCGGACACCCATCCCGAGATCGAGCGCTACGTCGACGCGCTCTGGATCGAGAAGGGGCTGTCCGATCACACCCTCGATGCCTACCGCCGGGACCTGCGCCAGTTCGATGCCTTCCTGGGCAAGGAGCTTGGCGGTACCCTGCTCAAGGCCACCCGGGAACAGCTCCAGCGCTACCTGGGTGCCCGCCTGGCCGCCGGCCAGTCGCCCCGGTCCACCGCCCGGGTCATGTCCTGCCTGCGCGGCTTCTACCGCTACCAGCTCCGCGAGGGGCGGCTGACCGTCGACCCCACGCTCGACGTGGAGAGCCCGCGCCTGGGCCGGCCGCTCCCCAAATCCCTCTCCGAGGCCGATGTCGAGAAGCTGCTGGCGGCGCCGGACCTCGACGACCCCCTGGGCTTCCGCGACCGCACCATGCTCGAGCTGCTCTACGCCTGCGGCCTGCGGGTGTCCGAGCTCACGGCCCTGCAGCTTTCACAGGTCAGTCTCAACCAGGGCGTGTTACGCGTGTTCGGCAAGGGCAGCAAGGAGCGCCTGGTGCCCATGGGTGAGCCCGCCCTGCGCATGCTGCAGCGCTACCTCGCCGGGCCGCGGGCGGAACTGACGCGGGGCGTGCCGAGCGACGTGGTTTTCCCCAGCCGCCGCGGCCGGCAGATGACTCGCCAGACCTTCTGGTATCGTATTAAAATGCACGCGCGCAACGCGGGCATCGGCAAACCGCTTTCACCGCATACGCTGCGGCACGCCTTCGCAACGCACCTGCTGAACCACGGGGCCGACCTGCGGGTCGTGCAGATGCTGCTAGGCCACAGCGACCTGACCACCACGCAGATCTATACCCACGTGGCCCGGCAGCGCATGCAGGACCTGCACGCAGAGCACCACCCGCGTGGCTGAGCCGGCTGCCCGTTGAACCCGGGGCGCGGCGCGCGGTCAACCGGAGGAGGGCGCTGAACCGGCGCCGACACAGACCGCCCACGAATACAAGGTACCGTCCATGACAGCTTTCCTTCGCAGCTCCACACCCCTGCTTGCCCTGGTGCTCGCCCCGATGTTCGCCCTCTGCATGCTCGCCGGCCCGGCGCAGGCGGAGGAAGCGGTGACCGGTGAGGCGCTCAAGCGGCTGCGCGCCACTCTCGAGGCCCCTGGGGGGCTCAGCGTCGAGTCGGCACGGCAGTCCCCGCTACCGGGCCTGCTCGAGGTCAAGCTCGCCGACGGCCCCACGGTCTATGCCACGCCCGACGGTACCTTCTTCGTGCTCGGCGACCTCTACTCCGTGGGCGCCGCGGGTTACGTGAACCTGGCCGAGCAGCGTCGCAACGGCGAGCGGCAGGAAGCGATCGCCGCCGTCGACACCGACGACATGATCGTCTTTCCCGCCGAGGGCGAGACCCGCGGCCACATTACCGTGTTCACGGACGTCACCTGCTTCTACTGCCAGAAGCTGCACAAGGAAGTCCCCGAGCTGAATCGCCGCGGCATCGAGGTGCGCTACCTGGCCTACCCCCGCGCGGGCGTCGGCTCCGAGGGCTTCACGTTGCTGGCCACGGCCTGGTGCGCGAAGGACCGGCAGGAGACGCTCACGCGCCTGAAGGCGCGGGAAGAGGTCAAACCGTCCGTCTGCCCCGGCAACCCGGTCGCCGAGGAGTACGCCCTCGGCCAGGAAGTCGGCGTGCGCGGTACCCCCGCGATCATCCTCCCGGACGGGCAGATGGTGCCGGGCTACCGCCCCGTGGATGACCTCGTCGCCGCCCTCGGCCTGGATTAGTCGCGTGGAAGAACAGTTCCAGCGCATCCAGCGCCTGCCGCCCTATGTCTTCTCGATCATCGGCGACTTGAAGCATCAGGCCCGCGCCCGGGGCGAGGACATCATCGACTTCGGCATGGGCAACCCGGACCAGCCCACGCCGGAGCACATCGTGCAGAAGCTGGTGGAGACGGCCCGCCGCGGCGATACCCATCGCTACTCCCAGAGCCGCGGCATCCCGCGGCTGCGCAAGGCCATCTGCGACTGGTACGCACGCCGCTACGACGTGACCCTGGACCCGGAGAGCGAGGCCATCGTCACCCTGGGCTCGAAGGAGGGCCTCGCCCACCTGGCCCTCGCCACCACCGGCCCCGGTGATGCGATCCTCGTGCCCAACCCGTCCTACCCGATCCATCCCTACGGCTTCGTGATCTCCGGCGCGGACATCCGCCACGTGCCCATGGCGGACGAGGCGGCCTTCTTCGATGAACTCGAGAACGCCATCCGCAACAGCTGGCCGCGCCCGAAGATGCTGGTGCTGAATTTCCCGTCGAACCCGACCACGCACTGCGTCGAGCTCGACTTCTTCGAGAAGGTCATCGCCGTCGCCCGGGAGCACGGCATCTGGGTCGTGCAGGACCTCGCCTACGCGGACCTCGTGTTCGACGGCTACGAGGCGCCGTCCATCCTGCAGGTGCCCCAGGCGCGGGAAGTGGCCGTGGAGTTCTTCTCCATGTCCAAGAGCTACAACATGCCCGGCTGGCGCGTGGGCTTCTGCTGCGGCAACAAGACCCTGGTCGGGGCGCTGGCGCGCATGAAGTCCTACCTCGACTACGGTATGTTTACGCCCGTGCAGGTGGCCGCCATCGCCGCCCTCGAGGGCGACCAGGGCTGCGTCGGCGAGATCCGCGCTATGTACCAGGCGCGGCGCGATGTGCTTTGCGCCGGGCTCAACGCCGCCGGCTGGCCCGTGGAGCCGCCGAAGGCGACCATGTTCGTCTGGGCCCGCATCCCCGAGCCCTACCAGGCGATGGGCTCGCTGGAGTTCAGCAAGAAGCTCCTCGAGGAGGCGCAGGTGGCGGTATCGCCGGGCGTCGGCTTCGGCGAGTACGGGGAAGGCTACGTGCGCTTCGGCCTGATCGAGAATGAGCACCGCACGCGGCAGGCCCTCCGCAACATCAAGCGCATGATGCGCGCGGACCAGGGAGTGACCGAGGGAGTGACCCAGGGAGTGAAGAAGTGACGGCAATTCGACTCGGCCTTTGCGGTATCGGCACCGTCGGTGGTGGCGTGCTGGACCTCCTGCGGCGCAACGGCGAGGCCCTCGCCGGCCGCGCCGGCGCCCCCCTCGAGATCGTCCACGTGGGTGCCCGGCGGGACCGTGACGGCGTCGACCCCGGCAGCGCTACCGTCAGCCGCGAGGTTCTCGCCGTTGCGGAGGACCCGGCCGTGGACATCCTGGTCGAGGCCATCGGCGGCACCGACGACGCTCACGAGCTGGTGCGCCGTGCCCTCGAGGCCGGCAAGCACGTGGTCACTGCGAACAAGGCGCTCATCGCCGAGTATGGCAACGACCTGCTCGCGCTCGCCGAGGAGAAGGGCGTCAGCCTGCGCTTCGAGGCCGCCGTGGCCGGCGGCATCCCGATCATCAAGGCCCTGCGCGAGGGGCTCGCGGCGAACCGGGTGTCCTGGCTCGCCGGCATCATCAACGGCACCGGCAACTTCATCCTCACGGAGATGGCCGAGGAGGAGCGCGAGTTCGCCGACGTTCTCGCCGAGGCCCAGGCCCTCGGCTATGCCGAGGCGGACCCGACCTTCGATATCGAGGGCATCGACGCGGCGCACAAGCTGGTGATCCTCGCCGCCATCGCCTTCAACACGCCGCTGCGTTTCGACGCGGTCTACACCGAGGGCATCAGCGCCCTCACGCCCGAGGACCTCGCCTATGCCGACGAGCTCGGCTACGTGGTCAAGCACCTGGGCGTGGCCCGGGAAACCGGCGCGGGCCTCGAGCTGCGTGTTCACCCGACGCTGCTGCCGAAGGACCTGCTGCTGGCCAAGGTCGCCGGGGTCAAGAATGCCGTCCTCGTCGAGGGCGATGCCGTGGGCCCGACCATGTACTACGGCGCCGGGGCCGGCGGCGGTGCCACGGCGTCGGCGGTCATGGCCGACGTCATCGATCTCGCCCGGGAGCTCTCCCGGGGCCAGCGCTGCCCGCTGCCGTCTCTGGGCCTGCCCATGGACCAGCTCCGGGAACTGCCGATCCTGCCCATGGGCGAGGTGCGCACGGCCTGGTACCTGCGCCTGGAGGCCGAGGACCGGCCCGGCGTCATGTCCCAGGTCTCGCGGATCCTCGGCGACCAGGGCATCAGTATCGAGGCGCTGATCCAGAAGGCGCCGCAGCGGGGCCAGAGCCGGGTGCCGGTGGTCGTGGTCACGAACGTCGCCAGCCAGGCCAACCTGGAGCGCGCGGTCATGGCCATCGAGGCCCTGGACAGCATCGCCGGCCCGGTCACGCGGATCCGCGTCGAGTCCCTGGACGGCTAGCCATGCGCTATATCAGCACCCGCGGCGCGGCGCCGGCCCTGTCCTTCGAGGAGGTACTGCTCGCGGGCCTGGCGAGCGACGGCGGTCTCTACGTCCCCGAGACCCTGCCGCAGTTCTCCCGCGAGGAGATCACCGCGCTGCGGGGCCTGTCCTACCCGGCGCTGGCGCAGCGGGTGATTGCGCCCTTTGTCGCCGACGCGGTGCCCGAGGATGACCTGCGCGCGATCCTCGAGGACTGCTACGCCGTGTTCCGTCACGGCGCCGTGGCGCCGCTCGTGCAGCTGGGCCCGAACCAGTGGATCATGGAGCTGTTCCACGGCCCCACGCTGGCCTTCAAGGACTTCGCCCTGCAGCTCCTCGGCCGGCTCCTCGACTACGTGCTCGAGCGCCGCGGCGAGAAGGTCGTGATCATGGGGGCGACCTCCGGCGATACCGGGTCTGCCGCCATCGAGGGCTGCCGCCGCTGCGAGAACGTCGACATCTTCATCCTGCACCCGCACGGGCGCGTGTCCGAGGTACAGCGCCGGCAGATGACCACCGTGCCCGGCGAGGGCATCCACAACCTCGCCGTGGAGGGCAATTTCGACGATTGCCAGGCCATGGTGAAGGCCAGTTTCGGCGCCCAGGGCTTCCTGCCCGAGGGCCGGCGCCTGGTGGCCGTGAACTCCATCAACTGGGCGCGGATCATGGCCCAGGTGGTGTATTACTTCCACGCGGCCCTGGCCCTCGGCGGGCCGGACCGGCCGCTGGCGTTTTCCGTGCCCACGGGCAACTTCGGCGATATTTTCGCCGGCTACCTCGCGCGGGGCATGGGCCTGCCGGTCTCGCAGCTGGTGATCGCCACCAACCGCAACGATGTGCTGCACCGGGTGCTGACCAGCGGCCTCTACGACCGCCAGCCGCTCGAGCCCAGCCTGTCGCCGAGCATGGACATCACCGTCTCGAGCAACTTCGAGCGCCTGCTCTTTGACCTCTACGGCCGCGACGGCGACGCCGTGGCCGGGCTCATGCGTGCCTTTGACGGGGGCGAGCTCCGCCTGTCTCCGGAGGCCCTCGCCGATGCGCGCACGCTCTTCGCCAGCCACCGGGTCGACGACGAGGACACCTGCGCCGAGATCGCGGGGACCTGGGAAGCCAGCGAGTACCTGCTCGATCCGCACAGCGCCATCGGGGTCGTCGCCGCCCGCGCCGCGCAGCGGGACCCGGCGGTGCCCATGGTCACCCTGGCGACGGCGCACCCGGCCAAGTTCCCCGACGCGGTGCGCCGCGCCGGGGTCGAGCGGGCGCCGGCGCTGCCCGCGCACCTCGCCGACCTCTACGACCGCGAGGAGCGCTACACGGTGCTGCCGAACGACCTCGCCGCCGTGCAGGCCTTCATGGCGGACAACCTGCGGGCCTGAGGCGGGCCCGTGCGCGCTGCCGAGAAACAGCTCCGTCGCCGGCCCGCCGCCGGCGGTGAGATGCTGGCAGCGGCCGGCCTGCACCCGGTGCTCGCCCGCGCCTACGCCGCCCGGGGCATCCGCGACGCCGGCGACCTCGACCTGTCCCTGGGCCGGCTGCTCCCCCCCGACGCGCTTGCCGGTGCCTCCAGCGCCGCGGCGCGCCTCGCCGCGGCGCTGGCGGCGGGCGAGCGCATCCTCTTCGTCGGTGACTTCGACGCGGACGGCGCCACCAGCTGCGCCCTCGGCGTGCGCGCGCTGCGCGCCTTCGGGGCCGGTCACGTGGACTTCCTCGTCCCCAACCGCTTCGAGTTCGGCTACGGGCTCTCTCCCGAGATCGTCGCCCTCGCCGAGGAACGGCGGCCCGACCTCCTGGTCACCGTCGACAACGGGATCGCCAGCATCGCCGGTGTGGCCGCGGCCCGGGCGCGCGGCATGGACGTCATCGTCACCGATCACCACCTGCCCGGCGAGGAGCTCCCGGACGCCACGGTGATCGTCAATCCGAACCAGCCCGCCTGCGCCTTTCCCAGCAAGCACCTGGCCGGCGTCGGCGTGGTGTTCTACCTGTTGCTGGCGCTGCGCCGGCAGCTGCGCGACAGCGGCTGGTTTGCGGCGCGGGGTCTCGAGGAGCCGCGGCTGGCCGATTTTCTCGACCTCGTCGCCCTCGGCACCGTGGCCGACGTGGTACCCCTGGACCGCAACAACCGCATTCTCGTGCAGGGCGGCCTCGCCCGCATCCGCGCCGGGCGCGCCTCGGCGGGAGTGGCCGCGCTCCTCGCCGTGGCCGGCCGTGACCCGCGCCGCGCCGTGGCCTCGGACCTCGGTTTCGCCGTGGGGCCGCGGCTGAATGCCGCCGGGCGCCTCGACGACATGACCGTCGGTATTACCTGCCTGCTCAGCGACGACCCCGCCCAGGCCCATGGCCTGGCCGCGCAGCTGGACCAGCTCAACCGCGACCGGCGGCTCATCGAGCGCGACATGCAGGCGGAAGCCCTGGCGCTGCTCGCGGCCCGCGAGGGCGACCTCGCCGAGCCGCCGCTGGCCCTGGCGATCTACGAGCCCGGCTGGCACCAGGGGGTGATCGGTATTCTCGCCTCGCGCATCAAGGACCGGGTACACCGGCCCGTGATCGCCTTCGCCGATGCGGAGGAGGGCGGGGCGATTCTGAAGGGCTCGGCGCGCTCGATCCCCGGCGTGCATATTCGCGATGTGCTCGCCAACCTCGACAACCGCCATCCCGGACTCATCGACCGCTTCGGCGGGCACGCGATGGCCGCTGGCCTGAGCCTGCCCCGGGAGCACCTCGACGCCTTTGCGACGGCGCTGGTGGGGGAGGTCGCCCGGCTCGCGGCCGACGTGGAACTCGAGGCCGTGCTCGAAAGCGACGGCGAACTGGCGCCCGCGGACCTGGAGCTCGGCCTCGCCCGGTCCCTGCGCGATGCCGGGCCCTGGGGCCAGCACTTCCCGGAGCCGCTCTTCGACGGCCGCTTCGCCGTCAACAGCCAGCGCATCGTCGGCGAGCGGCACCTGAAGCTTTCCCTCGCGCCCCTCGCAGAGCCCGGTCGCGCGGTCGAGGCAATCGCCTTCAACATCGATCCCGGCGCCTGGCCGGACCCGGCCGTGCAGGTCGTCGATATCGCCTACCGGCTGGACGTCAACGCTTGGCGCGGCGAGGAGCGTGTGCAACTGGTGGTGGAACACCTCCTTCCCGTCGCTTGACGCGGCCTTTGCCGCGGGGAGTATCCTAGGGTTATGACTGATTGTCACAGTACGGCCGTGGCCGGGTGCCACGGCAGCGCCACGCAACAGGCTGCGCAGGAAGACAGCTGCGGGGCGAGCTGCGGTCCTGCGCGAGGCCGGCCGGACTGGTTCCTCTGGACCTGCCTGGCCGGCGTCGTGCTGGCCTATGGCTGGGGTGTGCTGATGGTGGGCGCGGCCGACGATGGCGCCGTGGCGCAGTTCACCGGCGGCGTGGTCGAGCTCATGAACCGCATGTGGTGGGGCCTCGCCATTGGCGTAATCTTCGTGGGCATCCTCGGCACCGTACCGCGCGACCTGGTCATGGCGCTTCTCGGCCGCCAGGCGGGCCTCGGCGGCATGTTCCGGGCCACGTTGGCCGGTGTGCTCCTCGACCTGTGCAGCCACGGCATCCTGGCCGTCGGCATGCGCCTTTACGAGCGCGGGGCCAGCGTGGGGCAGGTGATGGCCTTCCTGCTCGCCAGCCCCTGGAACTCGCTGTCGCTCACGCTCATCCTCATTGCCCTCATCGGCCTCGGCTGGACGCTGCTGTTCATCGGGCTGTCGCTGGTGATCGGTATCACCACGGGTCTCCTGTTCGACGCCTTCGTGCGCCGCGGAACGCTGCCACAGAACCCGCACCGCGACCTGGACGGCGAAGCCGTACCGCTGCGCCAGCAGCTCCGTGACTACCGCCGCTCCCTCCAGCCCTCCGTCGCCGGCGCCGGCCGCCTGCTCGTGGATGGCGTGCGCGGCTCGAAGGTGGTGATCCGCTGGGCGCTGTTCGGCCTGTTGCTGGCGGCGGCGATCCGCGGCCTGGTGCCGGCAGACATCTATGGCAACTGGTTCGGCGCCTCGGTGGTCGGCCTCTGGCTGACGCTGGCCGCCGCGACGATCATCGAGGTCTGCTCCGAGGGCGCCACGCCCATCGCCGCTGACTTGTTGAACCGCGCGAACGCGCCGGGCAATGCCTTCACCTTCCTGATGGCCGGCGTGTCGACGGACTACACGGAGATCATGTCCATCAAGGACACCAGCGGTTCCTGGCGCCTGGCGCTGTTCCTGCCGCTGCTCACGGTGCCGCAGGTCATGATCCTGGGGTATCTTCTCAACCAGTTTGCATGACGGGGTGCGGGCGTCGCCGGCGTTTCTGTCACGGTTCATGACGCAGGGAGGGGCTGACAGCAATGGCTGAGGTGAAGGGTGGTGGTGTCAAGAAGGTGCTGTACACCCTGGACACGGTGCGCCGCATCGGCGTCGCCAACTCCGCGAAGGCCCTCACCGGGAAGAACGCCTGCAAGGCCTGCGGGCTGGGGATGGGTGGCCAGCTGGGCGGCATGACCAACGAGCTCGGCGAGTTTCCCTCGGTCTGTAACAAGAGCGTGCAGGCGCAATCCACGGATATCCAGCCCGGCATACCCGCGGAAGTTTTCGAACACAGCCTCGATGAATTGCGTGAGCTCTCGCCCCACGAACTGGAGCACGCCGGGCGGCTGGCCAAGCCCATCTACAAGGCGGCTGGAGAGAAGGGCTTCCGCGAGCTCAGCTGGGATTCGGCGATGGCCCTTGCCGCGGAGCGCTTCTCCGCCGTCGAACCGGAGCGCGCTTTCTTTTACGCCTCTGGCCGCTCCTCCAACGAGGCGGGTTTCCTGCTGCAGCTGCTCGCCCGCTGCTGGGGCACCAACAACGTCAATAACTGCTCCTACTACTGCCACCAGGCCACCAGCGTCGGGCTGTCGTCGACGGTGGGCACGGGGACGGCGACGGTGGAGCTGGCGGACCTCGGCGGCGCGGATCTCATCTTCGTCATCGGTGCCAACCCCGCCTCCAATCATCCCCGCTTCATCCACCAGCTCCTCGCCTGCCGCGAACGCGGCGGGGAGGTGATCGTGATCAACCCGGCGAAGGAGCCGGGGCTGGTCCGCTTCGCGGTACCGAAGAGTACGAAATCCATGCTCGCCGGGGGGAGCAGTATCGCCTCGCTGTACCTGCAGCCGCGGATCGGCAGCGACCTCGCGCTGTTCAAGGCGCTGGCGAAAGCACTGCTCGAAGGCGGGCACATCGACGAGGCCTTCATCGACCGCCACTGCCGCGACTGGGCGGCTTTCCGTGCCGATATCGAGGCCGCGAGCTGGGCATCGCTCCTCGATGCCTGCGGCCTCGACCGCGCAGAGATCGACGAGGCGGCGCGCCGTTACGGCGCCTCCCGGGCCACCGTGTTCGCCTGGGGCATGGGCATGACCCACCACCGGCACGGCAGCGAGAACGTCGAGTACATCGCCAACCTCGCGCTGCTGCGCGGCATGGTCGGCCGGCGTCATGCCGGTCTCCTGCCGCTCCGCGGGCACAGCAACGTGCAGGGCATCGGCACGATCGGGGTCAAGCCCGTGCTCGCGTCGGAGGTGATTGCGCGCCTCGAGCAGGAACTGGGCGTGGCAATGCCGGCGAGCGCCGGCTTTGACACGCTGGCGGCGCTGGAAGCGGCGCACGCCGGTGCGATCGATGCCGCCTGCCTCATGGGCGGCAACCTCTACGCGGCGACACCCAATTCGGCCTGGGCTTCAGAGGCGCTGGACCGGATTCCCTTCAAGCTCTACCTGACGACGACGTTGAACCAGGGGCACCTGCACGGCATCGACAGCGGCGACGCACTGATCCTGCCGGTGACCGCCCGGGACGAGGAGCCGCAGCCGACGACCCAGGAGTCCATGTTCAACTACGTCCGCCTGAGCGACGGCGGTATCACGCGGCTGCCCAGCGTGCGCTCCGAGGTGGCCATCCTGTCCGAGCTCGGCGCCCGCCTGCTGCCCGGCCACCCGGTGGATTTTTCGGCCTACGGCGATCACGAGCGCATCCGGCAGACCATTGCCCGGACGGTGCCGGGCATGGAGGCGCTGGCGGATATCGCCGTCGCGCGCCGGGAGTTCCATGTCCGCGGCCGCACCCTGCACGAGCCCAGCTTCCGCACGGAGGATGGCCGGGCCCGGTTCCGCGTGCGTCCCCTGCCGGATGAGTCGGCCGGACACACGACGTCCGCCGGGGAAGGGGACGCTGCCTGGCCGCTGATGCTGGCGTCGGTGCGCAGCGAGGGGCAGTTCAACAGCATCATCTACGAGGAGACGGACAGCTATCGCTACGATGCGGAGCGCCGCGCCGTGCTCCTGTGTCCCGACGACATGCACGCGCTCGGGCTGGAAGCCGGCAGTCTCGTCGACATCCGGTCCCGGGACGGCATCATGCGCAACGCGGTCGTCCGCCCCTTCGACCTGCCCCCGGGTAACGCGCTGGCCTATTACCCGGAGGCGAACTGCCTCACCTCCCTCGAGCGCGATCCGCGGAGCCGCACGCCGGGGTTCAAGTCGGTGCGCGTGCGCCTGGAGCGCGACGGCGCTCCCCTCCACGAGGTGGAGCGCGCGGCGGGCGCATCCTGAAGTAAATCATCGCGGCCGGCGTGAGCTCCGGCGTGCGAGGGCACGTCCGCCTGTGGCAAGATCCGGGGAGCATCGAGGAGAACCCTCCCGTGAAAGTCATCCTGCTCATCGCTGCCTGGCTGACGCCGGCTCTCATCGCCGGCGCCCTGGGCTGGACGGGTATCTGGGGAACGGGCAGTGCGCTGGTCGAGTTTCTCATTCCCGTGCCGGTTGCCGGTGGGGTTCTTCATGTGCCGAGCTTCCTCGTACTGCTCGTAACCGTGCTCTTCCTGGGGCGGCGCCCGGCCGGTGCCGCCCCCCTGGTCGCCGTGGTCGCCTTTGCGGCCTGCCTCGCTGCCGTGGCGGCGCAGGTGGACGCAGAGCGCCTCGGCGGCTGGCTGTTCACCGATTACCAGCCCCATGGCTCGCCGCTGCGCCTCGACGGCAACCCGCTGCTGCTGTTCATCGCCACGGATGCGTTCTGGGCCGGTGTGTATGCACTGGCGGTAGCGCCGTTGCCGCCGCGCGCGGCCTGGCTCGCCGTGCCCCTGGCGCCGCTGCTGGTGACGGGCGTTGCCGTGATGGACTACGGCACCGGCGCGCCGGTTTTCACCATCGGCGGAAGCTTCCAGGGGTCTTCCCGGGGGCGGGTTACCGAGGTGGTGTATACCAGCGCTGCCTACGATGAGTCCCTCCTGCGCGATTGGCTGGCCTCGACACCCGGCTTCGCGCGCCCCTGGCTCAGCCCCAATGCCGAGCATGTAGCGCTGGTGTTCTCGAACAGCCTCGATGCGGTCAAGAGCCGCCGCGTCGAGGCCCTCACCGGCGCCGACACCGTGGGTACGCTGTGCCTCTACGAGGAGGACCAGCGCATCGAGGCCCACCCCGGTTTCCACGACTGTTTCTCGGGCCACGAGACGACTGTGGAAGCCCTGCAGCGGCTCACGGCAGCACAGCAGACCGGGCTCGGGGACGATATCGACCGCTGGGCCGCGCAGCTGGCGCTGTGCGAGGGGGTGGAACCGCCCGAGGAGCGTCACTTCGATATGGAGCGGGCAACACTCTGCAGCACCCTGGCGCGCAGCTACCAGCGGGCGCTGCAGCTGGCCATCGGCCGTTACGGCGAGGACTCGGCACAGGTCGCCTACCTGCGGTCCACGGCCGAGGATATCGCGCCGTCCCGCTGATCTTCCCCCCTGCACGGAGCGGGCCCGCTGCGCTAGAATGGCGCGTTTTTCCAAGGACGTTCATCGCCATGCTGGAGATCAATCCTCTCGTCAGCCGCCTCAAGGACATGCAAGCACGTACGGACGTGCTGAGGGGGTATCTTTGACTTCGACCAGCGCAAGGAACGGCTGGCGGAAGTAGAGCTCGAGCTCGCCGAGCCCTCGGTCTGGGACGACCCGGAGCGGGCGCAGGAGCTGGGCCGGGAGCGCTCGACGCTCGAGGCCATCGTCAGCACCATCGAGGCGCTCGACGCGGGGACCCGCGATGCCCTCGATCTCCTCGAGATGGCGGCGGAGGAGGACGACGCCGACACGGTCGCGGCCGTGGAGGGCGACCTCGGCGAGCTGGAGGGCCGGCTGGAGAAGCTGGAATTCCGCCGCATGTTCAGCGGCGAGATGGACCCGAACAACGCCTTTCTCGATATCCAGGCGGGCTCCGGCGGCACCGAGGCCCAGGACTGGGGCGAGATGCTGCTGCGCATGTACCTGCGCTGGGGTGAGGCCCACGGCTTCGACACGGAGCTGATCGAGGTCTCCGCCGGCGAGGTCGCCGGCATCAAGAGCGCGACCATCAAGTTCAGCGGCGACTATGCCTTCGGCTGGCTGCGCACAGAGACCGGCGTGCACCGGCTCGTGCGCAAGTCGCCCTTCGACTCGGGTAACCGCCGGCACACCTCCTTTGCCTCCGTCTTCGTCTCGCCGGAGATCGACGACAACATCGAGATCGAGATCAACCCGGCGGACCTGCGCGTGGATACCTACCGCGCCTCCGGTGCCGGCGGCCAGCACGTGAACAAGACGGACTCCGCCGTGCGCCTCACGCACAACCCGTCGGGAATCGTGGTGCAGTGCCAGACGGAGCGCTCGCAGCACCAGAACCGGGACCAGGCCATGAAGCTGCTCCGGGCCAAGCTCTACGAGCTGGAGGTGCTCAAGCGCAGCGAGGAGAAGCAGGCCATGGAGGACAACAAGGCGGACATAGGCTGGGGCAGCCAGATCCGCTCCTACGTGCTGGACCAGTCCCGCATCAAGGACCTGCGCACGAGCGTCGAGACCAGTAACACGCAGGCGGTACTCGACGGCGACATCGACCTTTTCATCGAGGCCTCCCTGAAGAAGGGCCTCTGACGGACTTGACCATGAGTGACAACGAGCCGACGGCTGCGGACGAGAACAAGCTGATTGCGGAGCGCCGGGCCAAGCTCGTCGCCCTGCGCGAGGCGGGCAATCCCTTCCCCAACGACTTCCGCCGCACAGCGGAGGCCGGCTGGCTGCAGGCCGAGTACAGCGACTGCAGCAAGGAGGAGCTGGAAGAGAAGAACGCCGAGTACGCGGTCGCCGGGCGCCTCATCCGCAACCGCGGTGCCTTCCTGCTCATCCAGGACGGCAGCGGCCAGGTGCAGCTGTACATCAACCGCAAGGGCCTGGACGCGGACACCCTGGAGGCCATCAAGCACTGGGATCTCGGTGACATCGTCGCGGCCCGCGGGCCGATCCACAAGTCCGGCAAGGGCGACCTGTACATCAACATGGCCGAGGCCCGGCTGCTGACCAAGGCGTTGCGCCCGCTGCCGGACAAGTACCACGGCCTCGCCGACCAGGAGCTGCGCTACCGCCAGCGCTACGTCGACCTCATCGTCAACGAGGACTCCCGCCGGGTGTTCCAGCGCCGCTCGCAGATCGTGACCTTCATCCGCGACTACATGAACCGCCGCGGCTTCATGGAGGTGGAAACGCCGATGATGCAGCCGATCCCCGGCGGCGCCGCGGCGAAGCCCTTTGTCACGCACCACAATGCGCTCGACCTCGACATGTACCTGCGCATCGCGCCGGAGCTCTACCTGAAGCGGCTCACCGTGGGCGGCTTCGAACGCGTCTACGAGATCAACCGCAACTTCCGCAACGAGGGGCTGTCCACCCGGCACAACCCCGAGTTCACCATGCTCGAGTACTACTGGGCTTACGCCGACTACCGGGACGCCATGGATCTCACCGAGGACCTCATGCGCTCGCTCGCGGCGACGGTCCTCGGCAGCACCACGGTGCACTACCAGGGCACGGACTACGACTTCGGCCGGCCCTTCGCGCGCATGACCGTGGTCGAGGCCATCCTCGCCCACAATCCCGGGGTAACGGCCGCGCAGCTGGCCGACGAGGCCCCGGCCCGGGCGCTCGCCACCGAGCTGGGTATCCCTCTCAAGGACGGCTGGGGTCTCGGCAAGGTGCAGCTGGAGATCTTCGAGCACACGGCGGAAGAGAAGCTGGACCAGCCCACCTTCATCACGGCCTACCCGACGGAGGTGTCACCGCTGGCGCGGCGCAACGACGCCGACCCCTTCGTCACCGACCGCTTCGAGTTCTTCGTGGCCGGGCGGGAGCTGGCCAACGGCTTCTCCGAGCTCAACGACGCCGAGGACCAGGCCGAGCGCTTCCGCGCCCAGGTGGCGGAGAAGGAGGCCGGCGACGAGGAGGCCATGCACTACGACCACGACTACGTGCGCGCGCTGGAGTACGGCATGCCGCCGACGGTGGGAGAGGGCATCGGCATCGACCGGCTGGTGATGCTGCTGACGGACTCGCCGTCGATCCGTGACGTGCTTCTCTTTCCGCACCTCCGGCCCGAGTGAGCCGCGGTTGTCATGCTAGACTCCGCCCAATACGCACCGCGGAGACGCCCGTGCAGGTACTGACACCCCGGGCCCTGGGCGCCGCCCTGGCCCTGACCCTCATCGCCGGCTGCGCCGGCCAGCCGCCGGCCCCGGCCGACGACGGCGCGCCGGCGGAAGAGCGGGAGGTGGAGCTGACCCTCAACCTCCCCGAGCCGCCGGCCTGCGACTGCCCCGACCCCGGGGCCGACTACACCTTCCTCGAGCGCGGTTTCCGGGCCCTGGCAGCCGGCGAGAGCATCGAGGCGGTGCAGTACTTCCAGCGCTACCGGCGCCTGGAGAAGAACGCGACGGCGGCCTGGGAGGCCGACGTTGCCATCGCTTACGCCAGCATCCTGCCGAACAGCCCTTTCTATGACCTGGAAGCGGCCACCGCCGCCAGCGCCGAGCTGCAGGACCGGCGGCCGTCGGATCCCGCGCCGCACGACACCGCCGTGCTGCTGGCCCGCGCCCTCGAGGCCCTGGTGGAGCTGGCGCGGCATCTCGACGACGTGGAGGGAAGCAACGCGATGCTGCGCCAGGATCTAGAGAAACGCGAGCAGGCTATCAGGCGGCTGCGCGAGCTGACCCTGGGTCAGCCGGCAACTCCACAGTAAAGGTCGAACCTCGCCCAGGGGCGCTGGTCACGCTGATGCGCCCGCCCATGAGCTCGCAGAAATCCCGGCAGATCGCCAGGCCGAGCCCGGTGCCGCCGTAGGCCGCGCTGGTGTTCGGCTCTGCCTGCACGAAGGCCTCGAAGACCCGTGCCTGCTGCGCCTCGCTCATGCCGATACCGGTGTCCGTCACCGCCACGGACAGGGCGTAGGGCGCTTCCGCGCGCCGGGCTCGCACGGTGATCGCGCCGCCGTCCGTGAATTTGCTCGCGTTGCTGAGCAGGTTCACCAGCACCTGGCGGAACTTGGTGGCGTCGGAGTTCAGGGCCGGCAGGCCCGGCGCGAGGTCCAGCTCCAGCCGGTTCTGCTTCTCGCGCACGAGCGGGGCGAGGCCCTCGCAGACCTGCCGCAGGACCTCCTCCGGGCGGAAGCGCTCGCAGTGCAGGTCCATTTTGCCGGTCTCGATCTTGGAGAGATCGAGGATGTCGTCGATGAGGGCGAGCAGCTGCCGGCCGGAGAGGGTGATCTTGTCCAGGTCCGCCCGGTGGCTCTCACGGTCCACCGCGCCCGGGTCGCCGAGCTCGTCGTGCAGCATCTCGCTGTAGCCGATGATGGCGTTCAGCGGCGTGCGCAGCTCGTGGCTCACGTTGGCCAGGAAGATGCTCTTGGCGGCATTGGCCTCGTCGGCCTCCCGCTTGGCCTGCTGCTCGTCCTCGATGGCGACGCGCAGCTTGTCGGCCATGGTATTGAAGGCCTTGGCCAGGTCGCCGAGCTCGCCCTGGTCCTCGATATCGTTGATGCGGTAGTCGAGGTCGCCCGCGCCGATGCGCTCCGTGCCGCGCTTGAGCCGCTTGAGGGAGGCATTGGTGTAGCGCAGCAGGACCAGGCCCAGGGTCGCCGTGAGGAAGATCGAGGTGAGGAAGCCGATCACCGTGATCCGGTCCGTGAGCAGGATCGTGCGGTCGATGACGTTGGCGCGCTGCACGGCGATGAAGGCCTGGCGCTGCTCCAGCTCCTTGAGGCGCTGGCTGGTGGCGAAGTAGGCGCTCGGGTCTTCCACATCGGCTTCGTACGCCGGTTCGTTGTAGCGCTCGTAGAAAGCCTGCCACTTGCCGAGGAGCCGGTCCGCCGCCTCCTGGAGCCGCTCGTACTGCAGCTGGGTGACGTCTCGGCTCACGGCGCCGAGATCCTCGATGCGCTGGCGGATAGCGGCGAGGTCCGCGCTCTCCTGGCTCTTCTCGGCGTCGCCCAGGCGGTCATCGGTGGTCTCGCGCAGTGTCGCCAGCACCAGGATCTGCTGCTGCTGGTCCTCGAGCATCTGCTCGAGGTCCGTCGACAGCTGCGCCGCCTCCACCGCCTGCCGGTAGGCGACCATGCTCTCGCTCCGCGCGTAGCTGCCCCAGAAGTGGGTGCCCACGTTGATGGCGAACAGCACCAGGATGGCCAGCAGCGACAGGGTGAGGCGGCGTCTCAGGCTCATGCGGGACTCATGGCGGGTTCATGCCGGGCTCATGCCGGGCAGAGAGCCTCGATCTTGGCGAGCAGGGCCGGGAAGTCGATGGGCTTGGTGGCGTAGTCGTCGCAGCCGGCGCCGAGGGCGTTCTGGCGGTCGGCCTCCATCGCATGCGCCGTGAGGGCGATAATCGGTATCCCCTGGGTAGCCGGGTTGGCGCGTGCCTCCCGGCAGGCGCTCCAGCCGTCGAGCACGGGCAGGTTCATGTCCATGAGCACCAGGGCGGGCTGCTCCGTTGCCATGCGCTCCAGGGCCTCGCGGCCGTCGCCGGCGGTGAGCACGGCGAAGCCGGCGCGGGTGAGGCGCCGGCGCAGCATGTCCCGGTTCAGCTCGTTGTCCTCGACGAGGAGGACGGGGCCGCGGCCGCTCACGGCGTGTAGCCCGTGATCAGGTGCACCCGCAGCGCCTCGTCGATACCCCGGGCCTGCAGCGCCCGGCTCTCCGCCACCGTTGCCCGGCCGGCCAGGGCGGCGACGGTGCTGTCCGCCGCGAGCACTTCCTCCGGCCCCGTGGCGTCCTCGATGCGCGAGGTCACGTTCATCGGGTGGCCGACGAAACCGTACTTGCTGCGTCGCTCCGAGCCGATGTTGCCGGCGATCACCGTGCCCGTGTTCAGGGCGATGGCTGTGCGCAGCGCCGGCAGCCCCTCGGCGGCGTTGGCCGCGTTGACGTCAGCCATGGCCGCCTGCATGGCCAGGGCGCACTGCACGGCGCGGTCGGCGTCGTCGTCGCGGCGCTGCGGGGCGCCGAACACGGCGAGGATGGCGTCGCCGAGAAACTCGTCGATGGTGCCGTTCCAGGCCAGGATGATGTCCGTCATGGCGCCCAGGTAGCGGTTGAGCATGGTCACCACCTGGGTCGGCTCCAGCTGCTCGCAGAGCGTGGTGAAGCCGCGGATGTCGGACATGAGGATAGTCACCTCGCGCAGGTCGCCGCCGAGGTCCAGCCCCTCGGGCCGCTCGAGGATGTCGGTCACGATCTCGTCGGAGAGGTAGCGGCCGAAGGTGGCGCGGATGAACTGCTCGCTGCGCTCGAGCTGCTGCCGGTACTGGTCCTCGCGATCGTGCCAGCGCTTGCGCTCGATGCCGGCCTTGATGCGGGCCTGCAGCAGCACCGGGTTGAAGGGCTTGAACAGGTAGTCGTCGGCGCCGGCCTCGATGCAGTCGATGATGCGCTGCATGTCCTGGTGGCCGGAGATCACGATCACCGGCGTGGCGTGCCACTCCGGGTGTGCCTTGATGCGCGCCAGCACCTCGCGGCCGTCCATGCCGGGCATGACCAGGTCCAGCAGCACCACGTCGACGTCCGATTCCTCGAGCGTGGCCAGGGCCTGCTCGCCGTCCGCGGCGGTGACCACGAAGTGACCGCAGCGCGACAGGTAGCGCGCGACCAGCTCCCGGTTCTCGCGCCGGTCATCCACGGCGAGGATGAAGCCGGGCTCGCTGGCGATGGTGACGCTGCCCTGGCCGGGCTGGCTGTCGAGGGTGAGGTCGCCGGCGCTGTGCGTGGCCTGCACCAGGCGCAGGAGGCAGTCGCCGAGTTCCGCCTGCGCGTCGCCCTCGACCTGTTCGAGGAGCATCTCGGCGTAGCCGCGCAGGGCGCCGAGGCGGTTGCGCAGCTCGTGCCGGTCCGCGCCGGCCGCGTCGCCGAGGTCCTGCTCCAGCGCGCTGGCCGCATTGAGGACGCCGGTGAGGTCTTCGCGGGCGTCGGGCGTGAGCGCTGTTTCCGCCCCCGGTGCGATGCTGCGCACCTCGGCAATGGCGCGCAGGAGCACGTCACTGAAGGGAAATGGCTGTGCCTCGCCGGTCACCGTGTCGCCTGTCCTCGCTGGCGCCGCGCGCCCCTGTGATGGCGCCGAGTATAGCGACGCGCCGGCGCGGGGGGAAAGGCCGGCGCCGGGTGGTGCGCCGCCCGTAGGGCTGCGGTACTATGGCGCGGACGCAGCAGCCCGTGGAACAGTGCAGCCATGTTGGAGCAGGTGGAGATATTCAAGGGCCTCTCGACCGAGGAGCTCGAGGCGCTGGAAGAGACCAGCACCCGCCGGACCTTCCCCAAGAACACGGTGGTGATCCACGAGAACGATCCGGCCGATTCCCTCTTCGTGATCGATAGCGGCAAGGTGAAGGTCTACTGCAGCGACAAGAACGGCAAGGAGTTCATCATGAACACCCAGGGCGCCGGGGACTACTTCGGCGAACTGGCGCTGCTCGACGACAGCACGCGCTCCGCCTCCGTGCGCACGGTGGAGAAGTCCACCTTCTGCATCGTCTACAAGGACGACTTCAGCCGGGTGCTCGAGGAGCACCCGAACATCACCCGCACCCTCATCGGCAACCTCGCGGCGCGCGTGCGCAAGCTCACGGCGGACGTCAAAAGCCTCGCCCTGCAGGACGTCTACGGCCGGGTGGCCAACGTGCTCATGGACCTCGCCGAGGAGCGCGAGGACGGCTCCCTGTTCATCCCGGAAAAGCTGACGCAGCAAGATATCGCCGACCGCGTCGGCGCCTCCCGCGAGATGGTCGCGCGCATCCTCAAGGACCTGACCATCGGCGAATACATCCGCTTCGAGGGCCGGCACATCATCATCAATACGCGGCTGCCGGCGAAGTACTGAGCGGCGCCCGGGCGGCCGCCCTCAGCGGTCGTCTTTCTCCACGGACTCCACCCGCAGCCCCAGCCGGCCCTCGGCCAGCCGCGCACTCACCGCATCGCCCACCGCGGTGTCCTTCGCCCGGCGCAGGATGGCACCGCCCTCATCACTGAGAATCGCATAGCCCCGGCCCAGGGTGGCCAGGGGGCTCAGGGAGTCGAGGAGGGCGGCCAGGCGCGACAGCCGGTCCCGCCGTCGCGCCAGGCCATGGCTCATGGCCTGGCGCAGGCGGCGCTCGGCGTCGTCGAGGCGGTCGCCGAGGCGGGCGAGCCGCGGTCGCGGATCGCGGCGCAGGAGCCGTTCCGTCAGCCGGTCGAGCCGCCGGCGTTCCCGCTGGAACGCAGCGGCCTGCGCCCGGGACAGCCGGCCCTCGAGATCGTCGAGGCGCTGGGCGCGCTCGCGCAGGAGGGTGCCGGGGTGCTTGAGGCGCGCCCGCAGGTGGGCGAGCTCGCGGCCGGCATCGCGCAGCTGCCGGCCGATGCTGCGGGCCAGCGCCTCGTCCAGCTGCGCCAGGCGCAGCCGCCAGTCGGCCTGGTCCGGGCTCAAAAGCTCCGCGGCCGCCGAGGGCGTGGGCGCGCGCTGGTCCGCCACCAGGTCGGCGACGGTGATGTCCGTCTCGTGCCCCACCGCGCTCACCACCGGCAGCGCGCTGCCGGCGATGGCGCGGGCCACGCTCTCCTCATTGAAGGCCCACAGGTCTTCCAGGGAGCCGCCGCCGCGGCCGACGATCAGCGCGTCGAAGGGAACGGCGCCGCTGTCGTGCCAGCGGTTGGCCCGGGCGATGGCGGCGCAGATCGCCGGCGCCGCCTCCACGCCCTGCACCGGCACCGGCAGCACCGAGACCCGGATCAGCGGGCAGCGGCGCCGGAGCACCGTGAGCATGTCGTGCAGGGCCGCGCCGCTGGCGGAGGTGATGATGCCGAGGTGGGCGGGCGCGGTCGGCAGCGGACGCTTGCGCTCGGCGGCGAACAGGCCCTCGGCCTCGAGCTTCGCCCGCAGGGCCTCGAAGCGCGCCTGCAGGGCGCCGGCGCCCGCCGGCTCCAGGTACTCCACGATGAGCTGGAAATCGCCCCGCGCCTCGTACAGCGAGACCCGGGCGCGCAGGCGCACGGCGTCGCCGTTCTCCGGGGTGAAGCGCAGCCGCTGGTTGGCGCGGCGGAACATGGCGCAGCGCACCTGGGCGCTGTCGTCCTTCAGAGAGAAGTACCAGTGCCCGGACGCGGGGCAGGCGAGGTTGGAGATCTCGCCCTCGACCCAGACGAAGTCGAAGTGGCTCTCGAGGAGGGTCTTTACCTCGCGCGCGAGAACACTGACGGTGATGGCGGGGGGTGTGCTGGCGGTGGGCTGCACTGGCGTTGGCCTGTACCTTTACCTGAAATCCTGACCTGAACCTGACCTGAAAAAGGAGGCTGGTTTACCTGGGGAGAGGCGAGGAATTATAATTGCACGTTTACCACCTCCCCGCCAACGGAGACCCCGGCCATGCTTCGCATCGACGAGGAAGCCCTCACTTTTGATGACGTTCTGCTGCTGCCCGGGTACTCGGAGGTCGTGGCCACGGACGTGTCCCTGCGGACCCGCCTCACCCGGGAGATCGCCCTCAACATCCCGCTGATCTCCTCGGCCATGGACACGGTGACCGAGTCCCGCCTCGCCATCGCCCTCGCCCAGGAGGGCGGCGTCGGCATCGTGCACAAGAGCATGAGTATCGCCGAACAGGCCGACCACGTGCGCCGCGTGAAGAAGTTCGAGAGCGGCGTGGTGAAGGACCCGATCACCATCCAGCAGTCCGCGACCATCGCCGAACTCATCGATCTCACCCGCGCCAACGGCATCTCCGGTGTGCCCGTGCTCGACGGCGAAGACCTGGTCGGCATCGTCACCCGCCGCGACCTGCGCTTCGAGACGTCCATGGACAGGACCGTCGCCAGTATCATGACGCCGAAGGACAAGCTGGTCACGGTACGCGAGGGTGCCAGCGCGGAGGAGGTGCAGCGGCTCCTGCACCAGCATCGCATCGAGAAGATCCTCGTGGTCAACGACGCCTTCGACCTGGTCGGCATGATCACGGTGAAGGACTTCGACAAGGCCGAGAGCTTCCCGCACGCCTGCAAGGACGAGCACGGCCGCCTGCGCGTGGGCGCCTCCGTGGGCACCAGCGCGGACACGGACGAACGCGTCGCCGCGCTGGTCCGCGCCGGGGTGGACGTGATCGTCGTCGATACGGCCCACGGTCACTCGCGCAACGTGCTGAACCGCGTCAGGTGGATCAAGGAGCACTTCCCCGAGGTGCAGGTGATCGGCGGCAATATCGCCACCGCCGAGGCGGCGAAGGCGCTGGCCGAGGCCGGGGCTGACGCGGTCAAGGTCGGCATCGGGCCGGGCTCCATCTGCACCACCCGCGTGGTCACCGGCATCGGCGTGCCGCAGATGACGGCCATCGCCAATGTCACCGCCGCGCTCGAGGGCACGGATATCCCGGTCATCGCCGACGGCGGCATCCGCTTCTCCGGCGACATCGCCAAGGCCATTGCGGCGGGCGCCCACTCGGTGATGATGGGCTCCATGTTCGCGGGGACGGAGGAGGCCCCGGGCGAGGTCGAGCTCTACCAGGGCCGCACCTACAAGGCCTACCGGGGGATGGGGTCGCTCGGCGCCATGTCGTCGAACCAGGGCTCTTCCGACCGCTACTTCCAGGACGCCAGCAAGGGCACCGAGAAGCTGGTCCCGGAAGGCATCGAGGGCCGTGTGCCCTACAAGGGCCCTGCCTCGGCGATTATCCACCAGCTCATGGGCGGGGTGCGCTCGGCCATGGGTTACACGGGGTCGCAGGATATCGACACGATGCGCACGCGGCCGCGCCTCGTGCGCGTGAGCGCGGCGGGCATGACCGAATCCCACGTCCACGACGTCTCCATCACCAAGGAAGCGCCCAACTACCCCGTCAGCTGAGGCGCCCGGCGCCGGACCCCCGCCCATGACCGACATCCACGCCGAGAAGATCCTGATCCTGGACTTCGGCTCGCAGTACACCCAGCTCATCGCCCGACGGGTCAGGGAAAGCGGCGTGTACAGCGAGATCCGCCCCTGGGATCTCGACGAAGACGCCATCCGCGCCTTCGACCCGCGCGGCATCATTCTCTCCGGAGGCCCCGAGTCCGTTCCCGAGGCCGGCTCACCGCGCGCCCCGGCCGTCGTCTTCGAGCTCGGCGTGCCGGTGCTCGGCATCTGCTACGGGATGCAGACCATGGCCGCCCAGTTCGGCGGCGAGGTCGAGGGCTCGCCGACCAGCGAGTTCGGCTACGCGCAGATCCGCCTCACCGCCAACAGCGGCCTGCTGCGGGACATCCGCGATCACCTCGACAGCGACGGCACGCCGCTGCTCGACGTGTGGATGAGCCACGGCGACAAGGTGAGCCGTGCGCCGGAAAGTTTTGACGTGACCGCCGCGACGCCGAGTTGCCCGATTGCGGCCATGGCCCACCGCGACAAGCCCTTCTTCGGCATCCAGTTCCACCCGGAAGTCACGCACACCCTGCAGGGCAAGCGCATCTTCGAGCACTTCGTGCACGACCTCTGCGGCTGCCAGGCGCTGTGGACGCCGGCCAACATCGTCGAGGACGCCATCGCCCGCGTGCGCGAGACGGTCGGCAGCGACAGGGTACTGCTGGGCCTCTCCGGCGGGGTGGACTCCTCCGTGGTCGCGGCGCTGCTGCACCGGGCCATCGGCGACCAGCTCACCTGCGTGTTCGTCGACAATGGCCTTCTGCGCCTGCAGGAGGGCGACCAGGTCATGGAGATGTTCGCCAGCCACATGGGCGTGCGCGTGATCCGCGTCGACGCGGAGGACCTGTTCCTGGGCCGCCTCGCCGGCGTCGACGACCCGGAGGCCAAGCGCAAGCTTATCGGCAACACCTTTATCGAGGTCTTCGACGACGAGGCGGCGAAGCTGGAGGACGTGCGCTGGCTCGCCCAGGGCACCATCTACCCGGACGTGATCGAGTCCGCCGGGGCCAACACGGGCAAGGCCCACGTCATCAAGTCGCATCACAACGTCGGCGGTCTGCCCGAGGACATGGCGCTCGAGCTCGTCGAGCCGCTGCGCGAGCTGTTCAAGGACGAGGTGCGCAAGATCGGCCTCGAGCTGGGTCTGCCCTGGGACATGGTCTACCGCCACCCCTTCCCGGGGCCGGGCCTCGGCGTGCGCATCCTCGGCGAGGTGAAGAAAGAGTATGCCGACCTGTTGCGCCGCGCCGACGCCATCTTCATCGAGGAACTGCGTGCCAGCGGCTGGTACGACAAGACCAGCCAGGCCTTCGCCGTGTTCCTGCCCGTGAAGTCCGTGGGCGTGGTCGGCGACGGCCGCCGCTACGAGTACGTCATCGCCCTGCGCGCCGTCGAGACCGTGGACTTTATGACCGCGCGCTGGGCGCAGCTGCCCTATGAACTGCTGGAGACCGTCTCCAACCGCATCATTAACGAGATCAGCGGCGTCTCCCGGGTCACCTACGACATCAGCTCGAAGCCGCCGGCGACGATCGAGTGGGAATGACTTACGGTCCGGGGCTCACTGCCTGGACATGCCCGGCCCACGTCGCACCCGGTGACTTCCCGCCGCATGGGGAGGCCTGTGAGCTGCGGCTGGTCGCAGAAAACGCTCACTTCGTCGCGTCATGCCGCCCGGTGCTTTGTCGTTTCGGGAGCCGTTTCCTACGCTGAGAAGGTCGTCGAGAGGGAGCGAACATGGCCGTTTTCCTGCAGAGACTCAGCGTAGGCTTGCTGTTCGCGCTATGCGTTGCTTCGACCGTGCGCGCCGAGCCACGAATTGTCCTCACGGATGCTGTATCCGGCCCGGCTCCCGCTGTCCTTGGCGGTTTGCAACGGCAGGCCGCGCTCGGTTTCCGTTACGCCGAGGAGGACGGCCGCGTTGTCGTTCGAAGCGTGGCAGAGAGCAGTAACGCCGCCAAAGCGGGCCTGGCAGCGGGCGATACCATCGTTGCCGTTTCCGGGCGGCGTTTCAGGCTGCCGGTGGTGTTGGCCGATGCGCTCGGCAAACTCCGCGGCGATCGGGAGGTGGAACTGACCGTCGTGCGCGAGGCCGAGGAGCTAACAATCGCCTTCACGCCCCCCACCCGGCCCTGGGAGACGGCCAGCGGGCTTGAGGCGGAGTGGAGCGTACTCGATACACCGGATGGTGCTCGCCTGCGGACGATTGTCACCCGCCCAGCGGGAGAAACGGCACCCCTGCCGGCTCTGTTCGTGGTGCAGTGGGTGGGTTGCGACTCGATCGAGTTTCGCCACGACGGTCCCTGGCTTATGCTGTTTCGCCGGCTCGCGGAGCAGTCGGGCATGGCCATGATCCGCATCGAGCGCTCGGCGAGTGGGGACTCCCTGGGGCCACCCTGCCACCAGCTCGATTTCGACACGGAGCTGGCTCACTACGAGCACGCGCTGGCGAAGCTCGCCGACCATCCCTGGATCGACGGGGAGCGGATCGTGCTTCTCAGCAACAGCCTGGGGACCAAGCTGGTAGCCCTGCTGGCCAGTCGCAGTGAGCCGGCCGGGGTGATCACCACCTCGGGGGGAGGCCTCAGCTACTTTGAACGCATGCTCAACTTTGACCGCCACGCGCTCTCTCATCCCGACCGGGATCCAGAAGCGGCGCACGACATACTCATGGCGCAGATACCGTTCCAGGTGGCCTACCTGCTAGAGGGGCTCGAGCCGGAAGCAATCGTTGTCGAGCAACCGCAACTGGACGGCGTCTGGGAGACGATCGCCCACACCGGCAACGGTCACCATTACGGGCGGCCTTACAGCTACCATCAGCAGGCCGCGAACAAGAACTTTCTCGGTGCCTGGGCTCGCGTGGATGCACCGATCCTGGTTAATTTCAACGAATTCGACCAGTTCGAGGTGCTGCGTGGCGCCGAACTCATTGTCGCGACCGTGAATCGCCTGCGCCCCGGGACGGCCACCCTGGCCGTTCATCCACGACTCGGCCACAGCTTCTACCGCTATGCCTCCCAGGCCGATGCCTACCGGTGGAAGGGGGGCGAGGACGGACACGCGGTGGCCCTCGCTACCATCCTGGACTGGCTTGGCGCCCTGTGGCTGAGCGCGGCGGAGCCGTCGGCGTTTCGGGAATAGAGCACCCCGCAGAGGTTGACCTGCAGCCCGGCTTTCCTGCGCGGACACCAATAACCCGGCTTCGTTGAGGCAGGCTCCCGGTCTGGGAGGGCGCACTCGCGACAGCCACAGCCTGTACTATGGCGCAGGGTAGTGGCGATAGGTTGACCTCGGGTGCGCCGCAGGCCATCTTTCACGAGTCGAACGACCCGATGGAGAGGAGTGCCTGTCATTATGTGCGTCTTGCTGATGCGTTTTCGGCACTGAGGCCGTGGATGCCCATACCCAGGTGGCACTCCTCCGGGAGCGCATGCAGGCATCCATCGTTGGCCAGGAAACGGTCGTCGAGCGGCTCATCATCGGCCTGCTGGCCAACGGCAACCTGCTCGTGGAAGGATTGCCGGGCCTTGCCAAGACCCGCGCGATCAAGGCCCTGGCAAGGAATATCGAGGCGGATTTCAGCCGTATCCAGTTCACGCCGGATCTCCTGCCCTCGGATGTGACCGGTACCGAGGTCTACTACCAGGCAGATGGCGGCGGCAGCTTCCGTTTCGAGCCCGGCCCGATCTTTGCCAACATCGTCCTCGGTGACGAGATCAACCGCGCCCCCGCGAAGGTGCAGGCGGCGATGCTCGAGGCCATGGAAGAGCGGCAGGTCACGGTGGCGGGCACCACGCACCGTATGCCGCGGCTGTTCATGGTGATGGCGACGCAGAACCCCGTCGAGCAGGAGGGCACCTACCCGCTGCCGGAAGCGCAGCTGGACCGCTTCCTCATGCACGTGAACATCGGCTACCCGCCGGTCGAGGACGAGGTCGCCATCGTCGACCTCGTGCGCCGCGAGGAGGCCGAGGCGCAGCGTGCCTCGGACGCAGCGGCCGCAACGGAGGGCCGGGCGGCCGACGGGGCAGCGGACCCCGCAGGGCGAATCCCCCAGCAGGCCGTGTTCGACGCGCGGCGCGAAATCGCGGCGATTCGGGTTCCCGATGCCATCAAGCGCTACGTTGCCGATCTCGTTTACGCCACGAGAACCCCGGCAAGATTCAGCGAAGACCTGGCCAAGTGGATTGACGTCGGCGGCAGCCCGCGCGCGTCCATCGCCCTCGATCGCTGCAGCCGCGTGCATGCCTGGCTCCAGGCCCGGGACTACGTCGACCCGGAAGACGTGCGCGCCGTCGTGCACGACTGCCTCCGCCACCGGTTGGGCCTGTCCTATGCCGCCG
Source organism: Pseudohaliea sp. (assembly GCF_040217025.1). Lineage (GTDB taxonomy): Bacteria > Pseudomonadota > Gammaproteobacteria > Pseudomonadales > Halieaceae > Pseudohaliea. Next base: position 59,639 of record NZ_JAVJOA010000008.1, read on the forward strand.
AGGGTGAGGGGGTGCTGGCCGACCAGGTCATCGACGAAGTGATTGCCAGGGTGGCACTCCCCTGAGTTTTCACCCGTCGTGAGCACCGAGCAGCGCCCGGCCATGGAACAAGACCACCGCATCCACGTCTCCCTGGCGCACCTGCGCAGCCTGGAAGCTGCCGCGGCGGGCCTCAGTTTTCTTCCCCGCCAGCCTGCGGGCAGCGTGCTCAGCGGCCGCCACGCGTCGCGCTTGCGCGGGCGCGGTCTCAACTTCGAAGAGATGCGCAACTATCTACCCGGTGACGACGTGCGTTCCATCGACTGGAAGGCCACTGCCCGCACCGGGTCCGCCCACGTTCGAGTGTTCACCGAGGAGCGCGACCGGCCCGCGCTGCTGGTGGTGGATCAGCGCATGGCCATGTTCTTCGGCTCACAGCTGAACATGAAGTCCGTGACCGCGGCGGAGGCGGCGGCAATCAGTGCCTTCCGCATCCTCGGCGCCGGGGACCGCGTGGGCGGTATCGTGTTCAATGACGAGGCGGTGCGGGTCGTGGCGCCACGGCGCAGCCGTCGCTCGGTCTTCGCGTTGCTCGAGGCGATCAGTGCGATGAACAACGAGCTGCACGCGGAGCGGCAGGTGAGGCATCGCCCCGGTCAGCTCAACGCCGCCCTGGACCGCGCCGCGCGCACCGCGGGGCACGACCACCTGGTCCTGGTGTTCTCCGATTTCGACGGTATCGATGACGACACGGAGCGCCGCCTGCGCTCCCTGGCCGCGCACAACGACGTGCTGCTGCTGCTCGTTCATGATCCGCAGGCCCTGCGCGAGTTCCCCGCCGTGAAGCAGGTCGTGGGCAACGTGCGGGCCCAGGCCGAGGTGGATTTTTCCACGCCGGGTGTTCGCGAAGCCGTCAGCGGCTATACCCGCCGGCGGCTGGCGGACATTCACCGCTGGCAGGACCACATCGACCTCTCCGTGCTGCCGCTCAGCGCCGGCGAAGACACGCTGCAGCAGCTGCGCCAGCAGCTCCGGCAGCACGCGCCGCGACGGCGTTCGCGGTGAACGGGCGTTTCGAGGGGCTCAGCCTGCCGCAGCTGGCGCAGCTCCTCAGCGGGCTCGCAGAGCCGCCCGCCGTCAGCATGCTACCGGCGACCGTCGGCTGGCGCATCGTGGCGCTCTGGGCGCTTGCCATTGCCTTCCTCGCCGCCGTCCATGGCGTCCTGCGCTGGCGCCGCAACCGCTACCGGCGCGAGGCGGAGGCCGCGCTCGACCGCATCGCCCGGCGGCTGCCCTCGGACCCGGACGCCATCGCCGCCGTCGGCGTCGTGTTGAAACGCACCGCGATGACGGCTTACGCGCGGGACGAGGTCGCGTCCCTGCATGGCAGTGCCTGGGCGGACTTTCTCTGCCGGCGGGCGCCCGGTGACCCGGTGGTGGCCGCTTCGGCGGCGCAGCTTGCGGTCGTGTCCTACCAGCCCGTCGAGGACAGCGCAGCGGTCATGGAAGCCGCCCGCCGCTGGGTCAGGCACCACCATGCTTGAGCTGGCGCAGCCCTGGGCGCTCCTCTGCCTGCCGCTCCCGCTACTGGTGTTACTGCTGGTGCCGCCGAAGCGCAACCGCGTTGCAGCGCTGCGTATTCCTTTCTTTGAGCAGGTCGTCCGCGTCGCCGGTGCCACAGCGGGGGAGGGTTCCGTGATACTCAGGCGCAATCGCTGGCAGCTGCTGCTGGCCGTGCTGTGCTGGTTGCTGCTCGTGCTGGCGCTTGCCCGCCCGGAACGTATCGGCGAGCCGATCACCCGGACGGAGGCGGCGCGTGACATCATGCTGGCCATCGACCTCTCCGGCTCCATGGACTACCGCGACTTCCCCGACGGCCGCGATGCGGCCGTCTCCCGCTTCGAGGCCGTGCAGCGTGTCGTTAGCGAGTTCATCGCCGCCCGCGAGCACGACCGCATCGGCCTCATCGTGTTCGGGGACCGGGCCTATATCCAACTGCCCTTCACCCGGGACCTGTCCACGGCGCTGCAGCTCGTGAAGCTCATGGAAGTCGGCATGGCCGGCGTGCAGACGGCACTCGGCGACGCGATCGGACTCGCCATCCACGCTTTTGAAAGCAGCGAGGTCGACCACCGCCTGCTGATCCTGCTGACCGACGGCAACGACACGGTCAGCAAGATGACACCGGTGAACGCAGCCGGCATCGCTGCTGCCGAAGCGATCACCATCTACACCATCGGTATCGGCGACAGCGAGGCCAGCGGCGAAGACCGCGTCGATTTCGGGGTGCTTACGGAGCTGGCCGAGCGCACCGGTGGCCGCTTCTTCAATGCCGAGGATGAAACCGCACTGGGCTCCGTCTATGCGCGCATCGACGAGCTCGCCGTGGCGGACGTGCGCAGCGAGAGCTGGCGTCCGCGCACGTCCGTGGGGCACTGGCTCACGGGTCTCGCGCTTCTTCTCCTGCTTGCCGGCTATGGGATGCTCCTGCTGCGCGGTCCGCACCGGGAGACTGCACGGTGATCGAGGCGTTCCACTTCCTGAGACCGCTCTGGCTGCTCTCGCTGCCGCTGATCCTGCTTGTCTGGTGGCTCGTGCGGCGGCGGGATGGACGTTCCACGCGCGGCGCAGCGTTTCTCGCGCCGCACCTGCGGGAAGCGTTGACCATCGACCGCGATGCAACCGCTCGCCTGCGTGCTATCGACGGCGTCGCGCTGGTCATGCTCTGTCTCGCGGTGGCGACTGCAGGGCCAAGCTGGACGCAGCAGCTGAGCCCCTGGTTCCGGGAGGCCGCGCCCCTCGTGGTTGCCGTCGAAGTATCGGATAGCATGCGCAGCAATGAGCTGTTGCCCACCCGGCTCGACCGGGCGCGCTACGAGGTGCTCGACGTGGTCGAGGCGAGGACCGGGTCGCGCACCGCGCTGATCGTCTACGCGGGCAGTGCCCACGTGGTCATGCCACCCACCAACGACGCGGCGGTGCTCAAGACCTTCCTCGAAAGCCTGGACCCGGCCATCATGCCGGTACCCGGCAACAGCGCCGCCGCGGTGCTGCCGGTCGCCGCCCGTCTGCTCGGCGAGGACGGCGCCCGCTCCACCATCCTCTTCGTGAACGATGGCTTCGATAACAGCGCGATTCCTGCGCTGGCGCGTTTCTCCGAAGCGGCGGGTGCACCGGGCCTGGTGACGCTCGTCGTCGGCCGGGACGAGGGCGGAGTCGCGCTGCTCCCGGACGGGTCCCCGGCACTGGGGCCGACCGGCGCGAGGGTGGATACCCGTATCGATCCGGGCCCGCTGCGGCGCGCCGAACGTGAGGCACGTGTCCCGGTAGTGCGGGCGACGGCGGACGCTGCAGACACGCGGGCGCTGCTCAGGCACATCGCATCGCAGCAGCTGGCGGCCAGGGACCCGGATGCGCGCTGGGAAGACCGGGGATGGCTTGCCCTGTGGCCGGCGCTGCTGCTGTCCCTGCTCTGGTTTCGCCGTGGCTGGACCATGCGATGGTGACCGGAGCGCGTGCCAGTTCCCTGCTGCGCAGGCCCGCCGCGCAGGTCGGGCTGCTGAGCCTGCTTGCCTTGTTGGCCTTGCTTCGCGAGGCGAGCGGTGTCCAGGCCTTCGCTGATCTCTGGCTGACGCGGGACCAGCAGGGCGCCCTGGCCTTTACCGGTCGCGAGTACCTGGCAGCCCTCGAGCGTTTCGAGGACCCGGCCTGGCAGGGTGTAGCGGCCTATCGCGCGGGCAAGTACGAGGCCGCGGCGGCGGCCTTCGGCAGGCTGCCCACGGCAGAGGGTTTCTACAACCGCGGCGATGCGCTCTTCAAGGGACGTGACTACCGCGGGGCGGTAATGGCTTTCGAACAGGCGGTGGCCATGGCACCGGCGTGGCAAGAGGCCGGCGAGAACCTCGCCCTGGCCCGCTGGACCGTGGACTATATCGAGCGTCAGCGGGAGCAGAGCGACACCGGCGACGAGTCGGAGCTGAGTGCCGATGACCTCGCCTTCGATAACGAGGAGGATCGCGGCAAGACCATCGAGATCACCCGCGACAGCACCATCGAGCAGCAGTCTGCCGAGAAGTGGATGCGAACGGTGGACACGCGTACCGCAGACTTCCTGCGCACCCGCTTCCGGATCGAGCTTGCGCGCCGGGAGCTAGAGCAATGAGCCGGCCCCTGGCGCTGCTAGTCCTGCTATGTGCGTCCCCCCTGGCAGCCCAGGTCGACCCGATCGTGCGTCTCGAGGTCAGGCCCGATGCCGTACGCGTGGGTGAGGCCCTGGCGCTGCGGGTTACCGTGCTGGTGCCGACCTGGTTCCCCCGGCCGCCGCTCTACCCGGATTTCGAAGTGGCCAACGCCATTACCCGTCTGCCGCCGGACAGCTCCTACCCGACCAGCGAACGTATCGACGGCGAGAGCTGGTCGGGGATCGTAAGGGAGTACCGGATCTATCCGCTGGCCGCCGGCAGCTACCGGATCGATGGCGCGAGCATGCGGGTCACCTATGCCAGCCCGGGGGCCGAGCCGCTGGTGCGCGACGTGGCGCTGCCACCGGTTGTTTTTCGCGGCACCGTACCGGCGGGCGCAGAAGCCCTGGATCCCTACCTGGCGGGACGGGAGCTGAAACTCTCGCTGGACGTGCAGCGCGAGGAGGGCGCGGAGGGAGACCTGGCGGTGGGTGATGCGGTCGTCCTCAGCTACACGGCGGCCCTGGACGGCCTGCCATCGATGTTCCTGCCGCCCCTCGCGCCGGCCCTCGATGCCCCGGTCGGTGCGGGCACGGTCTCGGTCTACGCGGATGCCGCGCGCTTCGAGGATGGCGATCCACTCGCGACCCGTAGCGAGCGGGTCACGATCGTGTTCCAGGCAGGTGGTGAGTTCACCGTGCCCGCGGTGGCTATCGACTACTGGGATACGCAGGCGGGGGCAGTGCGCACCGCGAGGACCGAAGCGCTTAAGTTCACGGTCTCGGGGCCGGCTCAGCCCGCAGCCGCCGTCGGGGACGCGGTGGCGGATCGGCGGCCCTGGCAGGCCGTGGTGCTGGCTGCTGTTCTGGTTGCCCTGCTTGCGATCACGGGCCGTGTCCTGCTGCCGCGCTCTCGCCAGTGGGCCCTGGCGTGGCGGGAACCCGAGCCGCGCGCTTTCCGGGAACTCCGTCGCACCCTGCGTTCCGACGATGAAGAACAGCACTACGCCGCCCTGCAGCGATGGCTTGCCAGTCTCGACCCGGGCTTATCCCCGAGGGCCTTCGCCCGGGCCTGGGGTGACCAGGGGCTTGGCGAAGCGGTCGATGCGCTGAGCGCTCACTGTTTCGGTGGAGCGGGAGATGCGCCGGATCCGCGCCGCCTCGCCCACGGCCTCGGAAAGGCGCGGCGGCGCTACCACCACGCCCGCCGCCGCCGACGCGGCGGAGCGATCGTGCCGCTTAATCCCTGAATGCGAAGCGCGCGTAGTTAGATTGGCATGTCACCAGCCGATACCGCACGCTTGCTCCTGCTGTCCTCGCTCTGGGGCTTTTCCTTCATCTTCATGCGTGTGGCGGTGCCGGAGTTCGGGCCGGTCAGCCTCATCGGTGTGCGCATGGGGCTGGGCGCGCTGCTGCTCCTGCCGCTCCTGGCCAGTCGCGAGCATCTTCGCCTGCTTCGCGCCAACGCGCGGCCGCTGGTGATTCTCGGCCTGGCTACCGCCGCGCTGCCGTACTCGCTGCTGGCCTTCGCCACCGTGGGCCTGGAAGCGGGCTTCACGTCGTTGATCAACGCCGCCACCCCGATTGCGACGGCGCTCATCGGCATGGCGTTCTTTGCCACGCCGATACTGCGCGCGCAGATCATCGGCCTCACGCTGGCGCTGGCGGGCGTCGGTGTCCTGTCGTTCGGGCGACTCGACTTCGAGGCGGGGGGTGACGGCTGGTTCATCCTCGCCGCCCTGGCCGCCACGGTCTGCTACGGCTTCGGCGGCAATTACTCGCGCACGCACCTGGCTCACCTGCCCAGCCGCGTGCTCGCTGCGGGGAGTTGTGCCGTCGCGGCGTTAGCGCTGCTGGTCCCGAGTATCCTGCTCTGGCCCGCCGCGCCGGTGAGTCCGCTGGCGTGGGGCTCGGCGCTGGGGCTGGCAGCCCTCAGCACGGCGGCGGCGCTGCTGCTCTACTTCAGCCTGCTTTCCAGCGCTGGTGCAACGGCAACGTTGACGGTGACCATGCTGGTGCCGGTCAGCGCACTCGCCTGGGGGGTGCTGCTGCTCGGGGAGACACTCTCCGTGCAGGTGATTGCCGGCATGATCGCGACGCTCCTGGGCACGGCGATCGCGACCGGTGTGCTGCGGCTGCGGCGGCGACGGACCCTCTCATCCTGAGGCCGGCCGCTCCCAGTTAATCAACCGGTGAGGCTGTCCACGAGTTCGCGGGCCATCCACGGCGCGGTAGAGTACTTCCCGGTATCCACCGAGAGGTAGGTGTCGTGGCGCTCGATGCCGTAGCGCCAGCGCTGGTGAAGGGTGGCAGAGGGGTCGGACAGCTTGCCCTTTCCGCCGGCAAACACCCAACCGCCGGCTACTTCGAACGATTCCGTCGCAGCGGGAAGCGACTGGGTCCAGGGCACCAGCGCGCCGAGTTGCCGGAAGACTTCGGCGGCGAGGTCCTTTTCGGCGGGCAACGATTCCGCGGTGATGGCCGGTGGTTCCAGGCCTGAGCCCTCGGCCACCAGGCCGGCGGGATACCAGGACAGGTAGAAATCGCGCCCGTTGTAGTTCTTTACATCGCCGAAGGGACCGGTCGCGATCACCGCGCAGGGCCCGCTGACAGGTAATCGCGTGCGCAGGAAGAGGGCCAGGCGATAGCGGTGCGTCCAGGGTGGAACCGGTTCCAGGCCGACCGTGCGGTCGATGACCGGCCTGCCTTCCCACAGCGCGTTGACGACGTGGCTGAAGGGGCCGAGCACGCCGTCCGCCGTGCTCACCTTCCAGGGCCCCTGCAGTGAGCCTCCGGTGGGCTCGACGGCAAGCACGCGGGTGTTCGTCAGCATCTCCAGTGCGTCTTCGGCGGCAACGGCAGCGGTGAAGCGGTCCGCGACCCAGCGCGTCTGCACGGAGCGCTCCGGGACACGAAAGCCTGCGAGAATCTCGCCGGCACCGCTCACCTCGGCCAGTTCCCCCGGCTGCAGGCGCTCCGCACCGGTCCGGGAGACATCGACGAGGTAGCGAACGGCCGCCGGGTGGCTGCGCACGAGGTCGCTGACCCGATGCAGGTAGGCTTCCATGGCCGGCGCATCGACGACCGAGTCGCGGTGGCAGAGATAGATGTCGTCGCCCGTCGAGATCACGGGCTCCAGGCTGCAGTCGAGCATTTCCTCGACCAGCGGCCGAAACCAGAGGCCGCCTTCGATCATGTGTGCCGCCGTGCGCAGCCCCGGATCCGCGCTGTACATGTAGCCGAGGTGGATCTTGCCTTCGTTCCACCGGCTCGCAGCGCTGAACGGACCCGGGGCGGCATCGACCAGTGTCACAGCGACCCCGCGGCGGGCGAGCCGCAGCGCGACGCTGCAGCCCATGATCCCGGCACCCAGCACGGCGATCCGCTTCCTTCGACTCACGGCCCGCCGTTCTCGTCGGAGAAGTAGGACGCCGGATCATACGGTTCGCTGGCGACGACCAGCAGAACCGACCCGGGCACGGCGTAGCGTTGCTCGGCCCAGATGCCCGGGCCGATCAGCAGGGCCGGTCCGTCTGCTTGCAGTGTCAGTGACGCGGAGCGACCCGTCGCGGCAAGCCGCACGGCAATACGGCCCGCGATGCAAAGCAGCAACTGCTCCCCACGACGGTGCCCGTGCCCGCCACGGCGCGCCCCCGCGGGGACGCCGGCTACGGTGAACAGGCGCCGGGGCGTGAACGGTAGCGCCGGGAAATCGAGCGGTGTGAGTGTGCCACGCTCATCAACCGAGCGAACGATATCGAGCAGGCGGGCTCTGCCGTCGAACCACTCCGTGACCGGTCCGGTGTTGTGCCCTGTCATGGGCGAAATGGCGCCTTAACGGGTGTCGGCGGAGAAGACGGGGGGGCTTCCACGGGCTTACCTCGGCAAGTTCGCCCGCGAGTATAGCGTTGCACCGCAGCGCGGGCGAACCGCCCCGGCGTTGCGTTGCGCAACGACCGGGGGCTGGTTTTGTTTCTAGCGCCGGCGGCGGTGCCGGACAGACGGTCAGCCCGCGCGCTTCTCGAATTCGAGCTCCGGGAAGCCCTCGTTCGCGGACTCGTCCAGCTTGTCGTAGTAGTAGTTGGCACCGCCGAAGTAGATGAGCACGCGCGGCGGCTTGGTCTCGAGGTTCGCGCCCATCATCCACGAGTGCACCTTGTCGCCCTCGTTCATGAGCGTGGCCATGTGCACCTCGGCCACGTGCTTCGACCACTCTTCCTCGGCCTCGGGCTTCGGGATGCAGACGTCGTAACCCTCGCTTTCCATCTTTTTGATGCAGTTCGTGATCCAGATCGCGTTCTGCTCGATGGAGGTCGGCAGGTTGGCGAAGGGGGCCTGCGGGCCGGTAATGACAAACATGTTCGGGAAGTCCGCCACGCAGACGCCCATGATCGACTTCGAGGTCTCCTGCCACTTCTCGGCCAGGGTCTGGCCGCTCACGCCGCGAATCGGGAAGGCCTCGAGGGCACCGGTGTAGGCGCTGAAGCCGGTGGCGAGGACGATGATGTCGAACTCGTACTCGTTCTTCGTGGTGCGCACGCCCTTCTCGGTGATCTCGACGATCGGCTCGCCCTCGTCGCGGATGTCCACCAGGTGCACGTCGTCGCGGTCAAAGCACTCGAGGTAGCCGTGGTCCAGCGGCGGGCGCTTGGCGAACAGCGGGTAGTCGTCGATCTTCGGCACCAGGATGTCGGCGACCTTCGGATCCTTGATGCGCTCGCGCATCTTGCGGATGATGAACTCGGAGGCCATGCGGTTTGCCTCCGGGTCGGCGAGCAGGTCCTCGAAGGTTTCGAAAACCCAGCGGAAGCTGCCTTTCCACTTCTCCTCGAAGATACGCTCGCGCTCCTCCGGCGGGGTCTCCACGGCGAGACGGCCCTCGGCGGTGTCGAAGGCCATGCCGAAGACGTGGTTACGGCACTTGGCGACGATCTCGTCGTAGTTCGCCTTGATCTCTTTCTCCCATTCTTCCGTCATCGGGGCCTGCATGGCCGGCATGATGAAATTCGGCGTGCGATGGAAGACGGTCAGGCTCTCGGCCCTGTCGCACATGGCCGGGACCATCTGCACGGTGGTCGCGCCGGCGCCGATGATGCCGATGCGCTTGCCTTCCCACTCGAGGTCTTCGGGCCAGCGCGCAGAGTGGAAGAGGGGGCCCTGGAAGCGGTCCATGCCGTCGATCTTCGGGATCACCGGCTGGGAGATCATGCCCATGGCGCTGATGAAGTACTTGCAGGTGTAGGTCTTGCCGTCAGCGGTGGTGAGCTTCCACAGGTTGCTGTCCTGCTGGTAGGACGCGTCGACGATCTCCGTGTTGAGCTGGATGTCCGGCCACATGTCGCACTTGTCGCAGACGAAACGGAAGTAGCTCTGGGTTTCCTTCCAGTCCGGGTAGCGGCGGGTCCACTTCCACTCCTGCAGCAGTTCCGGGGAGAAGGTCAGGCAGTAGTAGTAGCTCTCGCTGTCGGTCATGGCGCCGGGGTAGCGGTTCCAGGTCCAGGTTCCACCAACGTCGTCGGCCTTGTCGAAGACACGGATGGACAGCCCGGCCTCCCGGATGTAGTGAATTAGCGCAAGGCCGGCGAAGCCAGCGCCGATGGCGATGACATCGAAGTCGGGTTTCTGCGGGGTCGTCATGGCTGTGTTCCTCGTCTTATAGCTATTCGTGACGGCCTTCGTGATGGCCGTTGTGATGATCGCTTGCTGTGTCGCCGCTGCGCGCCCGCTGCGGGCTCCCGAGACCTTCGGGAGTATACTTGCTAGACACAAACAAGCAAGTTTTCAGCCGCTCCCGGGGGCCGGTGCAGCGGCCCTGTGCGACCGCCTCGGTCAATTCTTAACTTTATTCAAAAACAAGCGCAAGGCATTGCACCAGATCATTAAACCAGCCCTGTCATCCGGACGGCACGCCAGACGCTGTTGAGCTCCCGGGCAGTTCCGCCAGTGCCTCGAGGACCCGCCGCATGTCCGCGGCGCTGCCGATGGTGAAGCGGATCGCGTCGGCGAGCCGGGGGTGCGGCAGGCGCCGGGCCACGATGCCGTCCGCGAGCAGCGCCGCCCAGGCTTCGTCCACGGAGTGGAAGGTCGCGGTGACGAAGTTGGTCGCGCTCGGCCTGACGCGCGCAACGCACGGCAGCCCCGCCAGCGCCGTGGCGAACCCGTCGCGCTCTGCCGCCAGCTGGTCCACCTCGCGGCGCATGCGGGCGATGCCTTCGTCCGAGAGGGCATGCAACGCAAGCTGCGCGCAGGGGTCGGCGAGCGGGTAGGGCGCGACAATCTTGCGCATGGTGTCCATGACGGCGGCGCCCGCGAGCAGGAAACCCACGTGAACACCCGCGAGCCCGAAGGCCTTGGACAGCGTGCGCACGACCACGAGGTGCTCGTTCCCGGCCAGGAGCGGTATCGCGCTGCGGTCGGGGCAGAACTCGATGTAGGCCTCGTCGACCACGACCAGGGCGCGACCGGCGAAGTGGGCGATGACGGCCTCCAGGTCCTCGGGGTCCAGGGCGTTGCCGGTGGGGTTATTCGGGTGGCAGAGGAATACCACGCGGACGTCGTCCACGGCGCGGATGGCGTCGACGTCGAGGCGGTCGTCAGCGGCCAGGGGGACATCGACGACGCCCGCCTCCTGCACCTGCGCGCAGATCTCGTACATGCCGTAGGTCGGGCCGCAGAGGAGGATGCGGTCGCGGCCGGCCCGGCAGTAGCCGCGCACGAGCAGGTCGATGGCCTCGTCGGCACCGCGCAGGGCGAGCACCTGGTCCGGCGCAAGGCCGGCATAGCGCGCATAGGCCGCGTGTACCTCGCCGGGACCCCGGTCGGGGTAGCGGTGGTACTCCGACACGTCCATGGCCATGGGCTCGCGCGGGAACGGGGACTCGTTGGCATTGAGCCACACGTCACCGCTGCCGCCGATGCGGCGTGCCGACTGGTAGGGCGTGAGGTCCGCGAGGTGCGGGCAGGCGAGATCGTGCTTGGGCATGGGTCAATCCGGGAGCAGGTGGCCGAGGATAATGAAATGAGGCAGGGCGAGCACCGTGCGCACCGGTAAGGCGCCGGGGAGCTGCGCGATGCGGGTCTCGCTAGTCGAGCGCAGGAGCGGGGCGCCGATCTCCGACGGGTAGATCACCCGGGTAACGGAGATACCCGCGATGCCGTCAGTCATGGGCTGCGATGGCGCGGCGGATGGCGTCGGCGGTGAAGCGGGCGCGGAAGTCGAGCATTGCCCGGCCGAGCGCCACGGTGTCGGCGAGCGGTTCGAGGGAAACGCCGTTGATGCTGGCAAGCCCCGCGTCCACGCGCTCGTCGAAGCGCACCTGCGCCGGGTCCGTGACCATCATCATGGCCGTCACCCAGATGTCGTCGTGGTAGCCATCGTGCCGCGTCTCGCGCACGCCGAGGGTCTCGCGGGTGTACTCCTCGGTGGCCGTCCAGCCCGGGTCGTAGTACTCGCGTACGAAGTGGATCGCGGTGCCGCTGCCGGCCCAGGCGGCGCCGAGCCGTTTGGCGACGGCGGCCATGCCGGCCTGGTTGCCGCCGCTGTCGCCGATGAGCACGATGTGCCGGAAGCCCGCCTGTTTCAGGCTGCGCGCGATGTCTGTCAGCAGCGCCTCGTAGGTGGCCGGCGCCAGGCTGATGGTGCCCGGGAAGCGCATGGCGCCCTCCGGCGGTTCGATGCGGCCCTCGGGAACGAACTTCACGATGGGTGCGCAGAGGGTATTGCCGAGAGCTTCGGCGATTGCCGGGCAGCTGGCCTCGAGGATGAGGTTGTGCTTCCCCGTGGCGAGGTAGGGACCGTTCTCCTCGATGCCGCCGGTGGGGATGATCACTGTGTCCGTACCCGCGGCAATGCGGTCGCGGATCTCCATCCAGGTCAGTTCTTCCAGCCACGGCGAGTCGCCCGCGGCGATGGGGCGCGGCGCTGCCAGGGCCGCTGCCAGGGCGTCGCGCTGGCCCGCCTCGGCTGCGGCCGTGGCTGCTGCGACGGCCAGGCCGGCGGCGAGCGCCAGCACGCCGGCCATGGCGGTGGTCAAGCGGGCAGCAAAGCGCGCAGCGAGGGGGCGGGGTGGCGGGTGAAGACGGTGCAAGGTCGAAGGCTCATCGCGGTACGGTCGGGAGCGCGCAGCATACTACTGATCGGTGGCGCCTCGCCAAGCGGCACCGGCCGGTGCGTATTGACAGGCGGGGGCTGACGAAGCCTAATGCGGCAACTCCCGCAGCACCCGCGATGAACTGACGTCGTGCCGGTGTCAGTCAACCGGTTTGTTCGAAGAGGTCAGTCCAAGCCCGTGTTTCCAAGCCTTCTCCGCTTCCTTTTCCGCTCCGTCTGCCGTTTTCTCCGCCCGCTGGTCATGGTCTCCATCCCCGCGCTCGCGGGCGCGGCCACGGCGGCGCCCGATGCAGTGGAGCGGGGGCGCTACCTTGTCACCGCGGGGAACTGCGCGAGCTGTCACACGGCCGTCGCCGGTGCCTTCATGGCCGGCGGAGTGGCCTTCGAGACACCGTTCGGCACGCTGTATTCCACCAACATCACGCCGGACCCGGCAACGGGTATCGGCAGCTGGAGTGAGGCGGACTTCCGCGCCGCCATGCGCCACGGCGTGCGACCGGACGGCGAGCATCTCTACCCCGCCTTTCCGTACACGGCCTACACCCGGCTCACCGACGACGACCTCGCGGCAATCTGGGCCTACCTGCGCGCGGTACCACCGGTAGCGAGTGCGCCGCCGCAGAATGCTCTTGCCTTTCCCTTCGACCAGCGGCCGCTGCTCGCGGCCTGGAAGCTGCTCTACCACGAGCCGGGGCCCCTCGAGCCCGACCCGGGCCGCTCCGACGCGTGGAACCGGGGCGCCTACCTCGTCGAGGCCCTGGGCCACTGCAGCGCCTGCCACTCGCCGCGCAACCGGCTCGGCGCCGAGCAGGCCGAACTGCGCCACGCGGGTGGCGAATACCTCGACCGGGTGCCGGGCGGCGACTTCCGGCCCTGGTATGCGCCCAACCTCACCGCGCACCCCCGGGGTCTCGCGCTCTGGGACCACGCGGACCTGGTCGATTACCTCGCCACCGGGCGCAATGCGTTCCTCGAGGCCTTCGGCCCGATGAACGAGGTCATCATGAACAGTACCCGCTACCTCGACGCCGCGGACATCGACGCCATGGCCACCTACCTGAAAGCGTTGCCCGAAGCGGGCGGCGGTGCAGCTGCAGAAGCACCCGGCGAGGAACTCATGGGGCGCGGCCGTTCGCTCTACAACCTGCATTGCGGCACATGCCACCTGCCCTCCGGCGAGGGCGACCCCGAGATGGCGCCGCGCCTGAACCGCGGCAGCCTGGTGGTGCAGGCGGAGAACCCCGCGTCGCTGATCAACGTCGTGCTTTACGGTCCGGAGGTGGCCGGTGCGGATCCCGCCCGGCAATGGCTGAAGCCCATGAAGGCCTATCGCTATCTCCTCGACGACGAGGAAGTGGCGGCGGTGGCGACCTACATCCGCAATGCCTGGGACAATACCGCCGGCGTTGTCTCCCCGGCACGGGTTGAGCGACAGCGCCTGGTGAGTGCAGGAGGGCGATGATGGCAATGACAGGCAGGAGAAAGCGGGGCGGCTGTGGCCGCGGCTTGCATGCCGCGGTACTGGGCCTGCTCGGGGCGCTGGTACTGCTCGCCGGCTGCAGCGAGGGCGGCGACAGGGCGATGCCGGACAGCGGCTCCGCCCAGCGCGCGCGGCTGCTGACCGCCGAGCAGTACCGGAACAGCATCGCCACGGTGTTCGGCGCGGATATCGCCGACAGCGTGCTCTCGCCGATGCCCCCGCTGTCGCGAACCGCGGGGCTGCGCGCAAACGGCGCCGCCGCCGTCGGGCTCACCTCTGACCAGCTTTCGCAGATCCAGCGTTCCGCGGCCGCCATCGCCGCGAGGGTCGTTGACGAGACACACCGCGGCTTCCTCCTGCCCTGTCGCCCGGCGGATGCGGGCGCCGCCGATGCGGCCTGCGCCCGGATGTTCCTGCGCGAGGCCGGGCGGCTGCTGCAGCGCCGTCCCCTGGCGGACGAGCGCCTCGCGGCGCTGGTCGACGGTGCCGGTCGCGCGGCGGAGGAAACCGGGGAGTTCTACACCGGGCTTGCCCTCGCCCTCGAGGCTTTGCTGATCAGCCCGGAATTCCTTTTCATCGCCGATCGCAGCGAGCCTGACCCGGCGCGGCCGGGCGGGCAGCGCCTGGACGGCTATGCGCTCGCGTCGCGGCTCAGCTTCTTCCTGTGGAATGGCCCGCCGGATGATGCGCTCCTGCAGGCCGCGGCCAGCGGTGCGCTGCACAGCGAGGAAGGCCTGAGGCAGGCGGTGGAGCGCATGCTGGCCAGCAGTCGCCTCGAGACCGGCATGCGTGCCTTCTTCGACGACATGCTCGCCTTTGACGCCTTCGACAGCCTGGCCAAGGATCCGATGGTCTACCCGCGGGTGACCGGTTCCACGCTGGCGCAGGCCCGGGAGCAGACGCTGCGCACGATCATCGACCACGTACTGGTGCGCGACCTCGACTACCGCGACCTGTTCACCACCCGGCGCACCTTCCTGTCGCCGGCGCTGGCCGTGGTCTACGGCCTGCCGGCGCAGCCCGGCTGGACGCCCCACGAGTTCAGCGCGGACAGCCCGCGCATCGGCCTGCTCACCCAGGTGAGCTTCCTCGCCGTGCACTCCCACGCGGTCCGCTCCTCGCCGACGCAGCGCGGCAAGGCGCTGCGCGAGGAGCTGCTGTGCCAGAAGGTGCCCGATCCGCCGCCGAACGTGGACTTCTCCGCGCTGGAGGAAAATGAGCACGCGAAGACCGCGCGGGAGCGGCTCGACGCCCACAACAGCAACCCCTCCTGCGCCGGCTGCCACCTGGTCACCGATCCAATGGGCCTGGCCCTCGAGCACTTCGACGGCGCCGGCCAGTACCGGGCAACGGAGAACGGCGCGGCGCTGGATACGGCGGGCGAACTCGACGGCGTGTTCTACGACGGGGTCGAGGGTCTGGCCGAAGCGCTGCGCAACCATCCCAAGCTGCCGGCCTGCCTGGTGGACCGGGTCTACGCCTGGGGCACCGGGGGCCCGGCTTCGCCGGTCCACGACCGCGCAACGCTGGCCTGGCTCGAGGACCGTTTCGCCGAGGGCGGCTACCGGCTGCGCGGGCTCCTCGAGACGCTGGCGACCAGCCCGGCTTTCCGCACGCTCCGGCCCGCTGCGGAACCTGTTAAGCTGCCGCGTGAGCCGCCGCCGACGGCACCGGCGCGGATCACCGAGGCACAGCTGGCATTGAGGGATACGGGGGCAACCCGATGAGCAAATTCACGCGGCGGCGCTTCCTGCGCGGCGTACTGGGCGGCGGTGCGGTCACCGTGGGCCTGCCGCTCCTCAACTGTTTCCTCAACGAGAACGGTTCGGCGCTGGCCAGCGGGCTGCCGGTCCCGCAGCGCTTCGGCACCTGGTCCTGGGGCCTTGGCATGAGCGCACCGGTGTTCGTACCGAAGCGCACCGGTCCCTCCTTCGACCTGCCGGAAGAGATTGCCGCGCTGGCACCGGTGCAGCAGCACATCAACCTGTACACGAATTTCCACGTGTTCCGCGACGACGCGCCGAACCTCTGCCACCACTCGGGCTGGGTCGTCCTGCGCTCCGGCAGCGCCCCCATGACCCGGGAAAACCGTCCCGGGGAGACCCTGGACGTGACCATCGCGCGCAAGCTCGGCAACGCCACGCGCTTTCGCAGCCTGAGCGCGACGGCGACCGGCGACGTCCGCGACAGCTTCAGCTACGAGGGCGGCAACTCGGTGAATGCCCCCGAGTGGTCGCCGCTGCGCTTCTACGAGCGCCTCTTCGGCACGGGCTTCCAGGACCCGAACGCCGAGACGTTCACGCCGGACCCGAGAGTGCTGGTACGCAAGAGTGTGCTCTCGGCCGTACGCGAGGACGCGAAGGCCCTGGAGAAGTCCCTCGGCGCGGAAGACCGGGTCCGCCTCGACCAGTATTTCACCGGCCTGCGCGACCTCGAGCGCCGCTTCGATCTGCAGCTGACCCGGCCGGAACCGCGGGAGGCCTGCGTGGTCGTGGACCCGCCGCCGGAGCTGCCCGCCGGTCTCGACGCGGACCTGGTCGCGCGACGGCACCGCATGCTCGGCGAGCTGATGCTCATGGCCGTGGCCTGCGACCAGACGCGGGTATTCAACATGTTCTACGCGTCGGCCTTCTCGGCTACCACGCGGCCTGGCTATGACAAGCCCCACCACACGGCGACGCACGAAGAGGCGGTCGACCCGGCCCTCGGCTACCAGCCGAACACCTCCTGGTTTACCCGCCGGGCGATGGAGGAGTGGGCCTGGTTCGTCGACGCCCTGGCCAGCTTCCGCGAGGGCGATGGCACGCTGCTCGACAACACCTTCGTCTACGCGACCACGGACCAGTCCTACGCCAAGATCCACTCCATCGAGGGCATCCCGATGTTCAGCGCGGGCACCGCCGGCGGCCGCGTGCGCACGGGCCTGCACATCGACGGCGGCGGCACCCCCGGCTGCCGCCTCGGCTACACTGCGCAGCGCCTTATGGGCGTCGACATCGACAGCTGGGGCACCAAGAGCAACACGACGGCCAGCGAGATCGGTGACATCCTTGTCTGAGTGGGGTTCCCGCGGCCGTCGGGCCGCGCTCTCCCTGGTCGCCGCGTTCGCTTTCGGCGCCAGCCTGCCCGGTGTCGCGGGTGAGGAGAATGCCCGGTCCTGGCGCGAAGTGCCGATGCCGCCGGGCTTCCAGGTCATCGTCAGCGAACTGGAGGGGCCGGTGTTCGCCGACGCCGACGGCCGCACGCTCTATGAGTGGCCTCAGCACGTGCTGCGCAACGGTTATAGCGGCGAGGCGCCGGGGACACCCGGCTGCTACGACGAGCCCACCACGGTGACGGCGGGCCTGATGAGCCCCTACCCGGCGGGCATTCCGCTGCCCGAGCTCGATACGCGCCCCGCCTGCACGGACCTCTGGCCACCGGTGCTGGCTGAAGAGGATGCCGAGCCCGTGGGCGAGTGGACGATCCTCGAACGCCGCGACGGCGCGCTTCAGTGGGCCTACGAGGAGCAGCCGCTGTATACGTCCGCCCGCGATCGCCGTCCGGGCGATGTGCTCGGCGGCACCCGCCGGCGCTACCAGCGCGACGACCCGGCCTACCGCGTCCCCGTGGGGCCGCCGCCGGCGCTGCCGCCGGGCTTCGCCGTCAAGGCCACCAGCGTGGGCCGCATGTTGACCACGGCGAGCAACGACGCCGTCTACGCCTACGCGGAGGACGACGCGGAAGCCTCGGCCTGCCGGGGCGCCTGCCTGCAGCGCTGGGCGCCGGTGACGGCCCCCGCGCTCGCCGCCGCGCAGGGCGACTGGACGCTCCTCGAGCGCTCACCCGGGGTGCGCCAGTGGGTGTTCCGCGGCCAGCCGCTGTACACCCACCGCCTCGACCGCCATTCCTGGTCCCAGCAGGGTAGTGACGTGCCCGGCTGGAGCAATGTCTTCCTGCAGCCCGCACCGGCCTGGCCGGCGGGCTTCACGGTGCAGGCGACGCTCGCCGGCAACGTCCTCGCCGATCGCGAGGGCAGGACGATCTATGTCTACTACTGCGCCGACGACTCGGCGGACCAGCTCGCCTGCGACCACCCGGTGGACACGCAGGTGTACCGCCTCGCCATGTGCGGTGGCGGCGATCCGCAGCGCTGCCTCGCGCACTGGCCCTACGTGCTCGCAGGCGAGGGACAAGAGAGCCCCAACCGCACCTGGACCATCGTCACCATCGACCCGCGCACGGGCCGCTTTGCCGCGGACGATGCCCCCGGCGCGCTTCGCGTCTGGGCCTACCGCGACCGCCCCGTCTACACCTTCGGCGGCGATGAGCGCCCCGGCGACGTCGCCGGCGGCGGGACCGGGGAATGGCGCGGCATGCGCAACGGCCTGCGCGCCTTCTGGCTGAGGGACGATTACATGCAGGGGATTCTCTGATGCAGCGCACGAGAGCCCTGGCCAGCGCGCTGCTGCTTGCCGCTGGCGGCGCCGCCGCGGAGGCGCCGCCCGGGGGCGAGGTCGGTTACGTCTTCACGGACCTGTTCTGGTCCGTGTACCAGACCGGGGATGCCAGCGAGTGTCCGCAGGGCTTCAACGACGGGCCGCGGGAGCAGTTCGCCGCACTGTACCCCGAGCCCGCCAGGCTCGATGTAGCGACGACGCAGCTCGCCCAGGAGATCGCCACCTGGCACCCGACGACGGAGCCCGAGGGCTTTCCGTTCTATACGGTGGAAGGGCCCTATGCCTACGGCCTCGACCTCGACGGGAAGACCAGTCCCGATGACTTCGAACACCCGGACGGGACTCCCGGTATCGACAACGCCGTCTACCGGGCCGTGGGTTGCATCATCGGCTTTCGCGGCCCCGACGGCGTGGAGCACATTTTCCAGAGCAAGGCCATCAAGGACGAGGCCTACAACCGGATGATGATCAACCTCACCGGCGTCGACAGCCTGGCGGACGACGACAGCGTCACCGTGACCGTCTACCGCGGCCGCGACGAGCTGCTGACCGATGCCACCGGCGAGAACATCATGCCCGGCGGCACGCAGCGCGTGGACCGCCGCTGGGGCGAGCCGCTGATCCGCGAGACATCCGGGCGCATCGAGGGCGGCATACTGACCACCGAACCCATCGGCGAGCTGGTGATCCCCTGGCAGAACCTGCAGGTGCCCTCGATCCACCGCATCCGCGACGCGCGCTTCGAGCTGCGCCTCGACAGCACCGGCGCCGAGGGGCTGCTCGCCGGCTACGCGGACGTCGACACGTGGTACTACCAGCTCATCCGCAATGACTCCACGCACCACCTCGCCAACGGGCAGATTTCGGCTATTTCCCTCTACAAGGCCCTGCGCCGTCTCGCCGACGCCCACCCCGACCCGGGCAGCGGCGAGAACACGGCGATCTCCACGGCGCTGGATGTGCGCATGACGCAGGTTTACATCGTCGACGAGGCGTCGCAGGCGGCATCGCCGTGAAAGCCCTCCTGATGGCTATGGGAATACTGTCCCTGGCATCGATGTTCGGCTCCGCCGCCACGGCGGAGGAGGGACTGGTTACCCTGCAGAGCGTCCATCCCGTCCCGCTGACCGTCGACCGGCTGGAGCGGGCCTTGAAGAACCAGGGCTTCACGATCTTTGCCCGGATCGACCACGGTGCCGGCGCCGAGCGGGTCGCGATGGCCCTGCCGGCGAGCGAGCTGCTCATTTTCGGCAAACCCGCCGCCGGCACGGTGCTGATGCAGGCGACCCCCGCAGCGGGCATCGACCTGCCGCTGAAGTACCTGGTCTGGGCGGACGCGGGCGGCGGCGTCACCGTCGGCTGGAACGACCCGCTGTGGCTCGCCGAATGCCACGGCATCGATCTGACCA
Organism: Pseudohaliea sp.; assembly: GCF_040217025.1. Taxonomy (GTDB): domain Bacteria; phylum Pseudomonadota; class Gammaproteobacteria; order Pseudomonadales; family Halieaceae; genus Pseudohaliea. Next base: position 79,236 of record NZ_JAVJOA010000008.1, read on the forward strand.
TGCCGCTCCTCGAAAAGATGCGGGGTAACCTGGAACGTATCGCGAGCGAGGCTGCCCGCTAGCTGGGAAACGGGCGAGTGGTGCCGCGCCTAGCGACCGGGCCGAATTGCCGTTTCCGACGCGAGCGGACGGTCATGGTGGTTAACCTCCAAAAAGTACCGCATGCATTGTCCGCCCAGGAACCAACGTAAAGCCACCAGTGAGCAAGAGCGCCAGTAGATAGAGTCGGAACCATCGATCTCTGGTGCGCGTTAACGTTGCCGCGTCGAACGGCGCTTATCGAATAGGTCAGCGTCGCAAGTACCAGAATCGACAGCACGTGGATGATTGAGAATGGCCCCCACCAGCGGAACTCGTGAACCCAGAAGCTTGAGACGGACACTACAACCATCGCACTGACCCAAGCGTACCCGAGCCACCGATGACATAGGGTGCCCTTTTGCCCCATAAGTTGGATCGCGCCCATTGCCATCGCAAGGATGGCGATGAGCGCATGGAGGGAGATTACAAGACCGTCACTCCACAGTGCCTGCCAGTTCATGTTGCTACTTTCTGTCGATGGTCGATAGCGGACGCGTTGGCTCAGACTGCGTCAGCGTCTGCTTCCCACCCACTACGGTCACTCGCCGCAGCGCTTCCATCCCCGAAATTGAGGAAAGGTCCAGCGGGCTCGCCTATGCCTCGGCGTCAGGTGTCGGTTGCGCTCAAGAGAAGTGCGATATGGATCGATTCAGAATGTGAGGAGAAGGGCCATAGCCAGCGACCTGGAGGATGATGACGAGAGGTGTGAGACGCGGGTGAAGTCTCGCTGTTGCAAAGTAGGATCGGTTCCGCCTATCCGATCATTGCAGACCCGCGCCTCCTCGCTGCGAGACTCGCGCCGAAGATACCAATTGCGAACAGGCCCACCGTAGCAGGGGTGGGTACCGACGAACTTTCTGCAACTATCAGTGAAACCGGTGGGAGGTTTTGCAGAACGCGCAGTCCGTTAGATTCGCTGAGCCCGGTATAGCTTCCCGGCACGAAGTCGGCAAAAGAACTACCTGGTAGAACGTAGTCACCGTTCAGGTCGGACAAATCGAGCTCCCCCATCAGGCCGGTTTCGCATTCCGCCACCGGTGACACAGGGCCTGCCAAGTTGAAGCCGAGCAATGATTGCAGGTTGCTGGGACTAAACGAAGTCGAATCGTCGCGGTAAAAAAAATTATTGGCGGGGCATCCGTCAAGCGACAGGCCCGCCGGTGGAGACCCAGTTATACCTGCGAATTCCGCTGGAAGAAATGAATCCCTACTAGGGTCACCGATGACAAAAAACCAGGGCGGCAGCACAGAATCGGATGCATCCACGGTACCCTCAGCGGAGATATTCATATTCACAACGCCGCCGACCCCCTCGGTCAGCGTGACAATGATGTTTGCTCTCGCGGTTTGGTCATGCGCGCCAAACAAGCAGGCGAGAACCAGGGCAATGATTCGTGTGCTCATGCTCAATCGCTCCTCTAAACCATTGAGCGCATGTCAGGCAAAATGTAGACCCTTAGAAAATTAGAATAGAAAAAACAGCTACCTACAGAAGATTGACCGAGAATGCTTCACCTACACTGTAAAGAAGTCTGACTTTGGCCGAAAACGGTCGTCGTGAAGGTGCAGTCAGCGTTACCGCGGAAACGTTTCTAGAAATCACTTTAGCTCTGCCGCTTTGGAATTGTGGAGTTTTGCTGACTCTAGAAACCCTCTCTGGCTTTTGCCAGCATTTCGTCGCAACGATGGACTACCCCGTATAGCTAGTTTGGCGTGCCAGCCGCGCGCGAAGCGCGAATCCGGTGCCGCTGTGCTGATCCAGGTGTTTCGGGGCGAAGCGAAGATAGCATCGTAGGATAGAGACTGGCGCAGTGATCTGGGCTGGAACTCAACGGCTGCGTGATCGCTCCCGAGCCGAGGCGAAGAGTCGACGGCCCTTGTGCCGGTTATTGACAGGGTGCCGTCACTGGCTATCTTCAAAATAACGTCGAGAGGCGCGTCGCATGCGCAGTCGCCGACGGACGTATAGCGAAAAAGGGCATAGCCATCGAAAGGTGGTGGCGCAAAGTAACCGGCCTAAGGGCGAGACCTACGGCAGCGGTACCACCCGCATATACGGGGGACAGACCATGAAACTTTTTCCAGCGATTTATCCCGGTGCGCGGCTGTTCGCACGCGCCGTAGCCGCGTTCTTTCTTGCCGGCGCTTCAATCCTGGCCACGGCTCCTGTCGCGCACGCCGACGCGGGGCAATGCGCGACGGCTACCGCCTGGTCCGAACTCGAGTTTGGCGCGGCGCGCGACGAGGCCCGGATGCTGCTGGCGCAGGCGACGGAACTTTCGATCACCCCGCGCAAGGCCGTCGCCACGCCGCAGGCCCGGCCTGCGCAAATGCAGCAGCTCTCCAACCCGGCGAAGGCGGAGATCGACGCGGTCCGGCGGCAGGCGTCGTCGATGCTTGCCTCGAGTTCCTCCTTGGAGGCAGCCATGCGCGACGCCCGTGTCGCGCTGCAGAATGTCGCCAGCTACGCGGGCAGTGACGGCGAGGAGATGAACAGGCTGCTCGCCGAGGTGGATGCCGCCGGAGAGGCCCTGTTCAAGTCCATGCAGGTGGCGGGCAACCCGGGTGAGGTGCAATCGACCGAGGCCTTCGAGTGCAACAAGGACCGGCGCCAGTGCAAGGCGGACTGCGAGGCGGAGAAGGGCAAGAAGTGTTGCTGCGGCTGCGGTATGACCTACATCGCCTGCGTCCTGCTTTGACCGCCCGGCTTATGGCGAGAGGACTCATGGCCGGGCTGTGCCCGTGGCGGTCAGAGTTCCAGGATCGCGTGCACCCCGAAGACGTTGCCGCCGTGCCTGTCCCAGCGCTTGAGGGCATAGCGTTCGTAGAACGGTGACAGGCGCAGCGCACCGAGCTGGAACTCGACGCCCACCTGGTCGCGCGCGTCGAACAGTCGCCGGCCACCGGGGAAGGCCAGGCGAGGCTGCAGGCGGATCCAGGCGACCGCGTTGTCGGCCAGCCGGTGCCGGAAACCGGCGATCAGCCGGTAGCGCCAGTGGTCGTCGATGGCAGAGCCGCTGAAGGCGCGGTACTCGAGGCGGTGTGCAAGGGAGAAGCCTTCTCCCTTGAACAGGGACTGCTGGGCGCTGACCCGGTTTTCCCGGGTGAGGCGCAGATCGGCGCGGCGGTAGGCGAGCGTGAATGCGCCGACCCGGCGCGACAGCCGCGCATGCCAGGTGCCTTCGGCGCGGCGGTACATGGCCGTCCAGGGCCCTTTCTCCAGGTAACCGTTGTACTCGTTGACGGTCGGCTCGGCGCTGGCCGGCAGAACGGTGCACAGCAGCAGGCCGCCGATTGCTGTCAGGAAACGTCGCATGCAGGGCCGATCGTACCGGAATGGTGGGCGTCGCTGCCACGACCCCCGGCGGCGTGCGACACTAGCGCCGGAGCAGGGGAGCGGGAGCAGGCGCGTGTCCGCCACGACAGACAGGGAATTCATGAGCCGGGCGCTGGCCCTTGCGGAAGCGGCGGCCGCTGCGGGCGAGGTCCCCATCGGTGCCGTGCTGGTCAGCGGCGGCGAGATCGTCGGCGAGGGCGCCAACAGCGTGATCGGCAGCCGCGACCCGACGGCCCATGCAGAGGTGAATGCGCTGCGCGCCGCCGGGGTGCGCCTCGGCAACTATCGTCTGCCCGGCAGCGTGCTCTACGTGACCCTCGAGCCCTGCACCATGTGCGTGGGCGCGCTCGTGCACGCCCGGGTGGCGGAACTCGTTTTCGCGGCCCTGGAGCCGCGCGCGGGCGCAGTGTGCAGCACCGCGCGACTCCTCGACGCCGGTCACTACAATCATCGCGTGAGCTGGCGCCAGGGCCCCCTGGCCGACGCCAGCGGCGAACTGTTGCGCAGCTTCTTCCGCGCCCGGCGCGCCTAGAGCGCTCGCAGCGCCCGACCGCGCAGCTGCTCGGGCAGCAGGGGGCTCACCTCGAGGGGCGGCGCAGGCCGGTTCTCGGCGATGAAGCGCCACTGCAGCACGCTGTAGTAGTGGCGGATGTTCTGCACGTAGCGCACGGCCTCACGGCCCCGGGCGTAACTGTGGCGCACGGAGCTGTAGAACACGCGCTGCTCCAGCTTGGGCAGGTGGGCCATCACGTCCCGCCACTGGTGCGGGTCGCCGCCCGCGCGCTCCGTGAGCACGCGGGCATCCTCGAGGTGTCCCATGCCGATGTTGTAGGCGGCGAGGGCCAGCCAGGTGCGGTCCGGTTCGGCGATATCGCCGGGCAGCCGGCGGCGCAGGTTCTTGAAGTAGCGCGCGCCGCCGCGCAGGCTCTGTAGCGGGTCCCTGCGGTCGGGCACGCCGAGGTCGCGGGCGGTGGCGCGGGTCAGCATCATCATCCCGCGGACGCCGGTCGGCGAAATGGCCTCCGGGTCCCAGTGCGACTCCTGGTAGGCCATGGCGGCGAGCAGGGCCCAGTCGAGCTGGTGCTCCCGGGCCACCTGTTCGATCGCCTCCCGGTAGGCCGGCAGCCGGCTGGTGATATTGGCAACGAAGGTCTGCGAGCCGGCGCGGGTGAGTGCGTTGACCTGGCCGAGGTGCGCCTCGCGCAGTGCCGCCAGCGTGCCCCCGCGCTCCAGGCGCTCGAAGAACTCGTCCAGCCGCTCGAGGAGCACGTCGTTCTTCGCGCCCGGGGCGAGATACCAGACCATGTCCTGCTCGGCAGCGAGGTCGAAGGCGACGGCCAGCTGCGGCAGCAGGTGCCGCTGGATGGCGAATTCCACCGAGTCCACCACCGCGGCACCGGCATTGCCCCGGTCCACCTGGCGCAGGAGTTCCAGCGGGTCTGCCCCGTCGATGCTGCGGACGCGCAGGCCGGGGAGGTCGTCCGCCTTGCGTCGCGCGAGGAGTCGACCGTGGCTCGAGCCCGCGAGCACCACGACGTCGAGCCCCTCGAGATCCTCGATGCCCTGGGGTCGCGCCGAGCCGGTGCGGTAGATCACCTGGGGACGCTGCTCGTGGTACGGGGCGGAAGTGGGAAAGGCGGCGGCGCGCTCCGGGGTCAGCGTGAGCCCGGCGCCGGCGATGTCGGCCTCGCCCCGGCGCAGGGCGGTGAACAGCCCGTCCAGGCTGAACACGGGTACCACGACCAGCTCCACACCGAGTTCCTGCGCGAAGCGCCGGGCCAGGTCGTACTCGTAACCGGCCGCCTCGCCGCGCTCGCGGTAGTAGGTCGTGGGCCCGTTCCGGGTCACGAAGCGCAGCTCCCCGCGCTCGCGGATTGCCTCCAGGCTGTCCACCGGACGCCCGCAGCCGCCGGCGAGGACGAGCAGGGCGAGGAGGGCGGCGAGGGCGGGGCGCGTCAGCATGGCCCTAGTTTAAACGCACCGGTACACTACGCGCCCCTACTCGTACCCCGGGAGCCCGAGTCCCCATGCTGATCCTGCCCGGCCCGCCGGCCCTGTCCGCCTTCCGACTCGCCAAGCTCGCGGAGCGCCTCGAGGCCGTGGACCCCGCCATCCGGCTGACCGGCGCGCGCTACGTGCACTTTGCGCAGCTGCAGGGTCCCCTCGCCGACGGGCAGCGCGCGGTCCTGGACAGCCTGCTGGCCTACGACGGGGTCGCGCCGGATCCCGCCGGCGACCTGGCGGCGGCACCGGGCGAGACCCTGCTGCTCGCCGTGCCGCGCCCGGGGACGATCTCGCCCTGGGCCAGCAAGGCGACGGACATCGCCCGCCATTGCGGCCTCGAAGCCCTGCACCGGGTGGAGCGCGGTGTCGCCTACACGCTCCTGCTGCCGGCAGAGTTGACGGACGCGCAAGGCGCGGCCGCCCGCGCGCTGCTGTTCGACCGCATGACGCAGACGCTGCTCGACGACCCGGCCGCGGCCACGGCCCTCTTCGCCGAGGCCACGCCGCGACCGATGGCACGGGTCGACGTGCTCGGCGCCGGCCGCGCCGCCCTCGAGGCGGCGGATCGCGAGCTCGGCCTCGCCCTGGCCGAGGACGAGATCGACTACCTTATCGACAGCTTCCGCGACCTCGGCCGCAATCCCAGCGACGTGGAACTGATGATGTTCGCCCAGGCCAACAGCGAGCATTGCCGGCACAAGATCTTCAATGCGAGCTGGACCGTGGACGGCGCGGTGCAGCCGCATTCCCTCTTCGACATGATCCGCAATACCTACCGCCAGGGCGGGGAGAACGTGCTCTCGGCCTACGCGGACAATGCCGCGGTGGTCACCGGCAGCCGCGGCGGCCGCTTCTACCCGGCACCGGACAGCGGTGAATACGGCGCCCACGAGCAGGAGATCCACCTGCTCATGAAGGTCGAGACGCACAACCATCCGACGGCGATCGCGCCGTTTCCCGGTGCGGGCACGGGCGCCGGCGGGGAGATTCGCGACGAGGGCGCCGTGGGCCGCGGTTCGAAGCCCAAGGCGGGCCTCACCGGCTTCACGGTCTCCAACCTCGAGCTGCCGACGCTGCCGCAGCCCTGGGAACATGGCTACGGCCGCCCGGGGCGGATCGCGTCGGCGCTCGACATCATGCTGGAAGGGCCCATCGGCGGCGCCGCCTTCAACAACGAGTTCGGCCGGCCGAACCTCTGCGGCTACTTCCGCAGCTTCGAGCTGGCCGTGGACGGGGGGGTACGCGGCTACCACAAGCCGATCATGATCGCCGGCGGCTACGGGAATATCGCACCGGAGCATGTCGAGAAGGGCAGCTTCGAGCCGGGCGCAAAGCTGGTGGTGCTTGGCGGGCCGGCCATGCTCATCGGTCTCGGCGGCGGGGCGGCCTCGTCAATGGCCTCGGGCACGGGCCAGGAAGACCTGGACTTCGCCTCGGTACAGCGCCAGAACCCGGAGATGGAACGGCGCTGCCAGGAGGTCATCGACCGCTGCTGGCAGCTGGGGGAGGCGAATCCGATTGCCTTCATCCACGATGTGGGCGCCGGCGGCCTGTCCAATGCGCTCCCGGAACTGGTCAAGGACGGCGGCCGCGGCGGTGCCTTCAACCTGCGCGCCGTGCCCTCGGATGAACCCGGCATGTCGCCGCTGGAACTCTGGTGCAACGAGAGCCAGGAGCGCTACGTGCTCGCGGTGGCAAGTGGCGACCTCGACCGCTTCGCCGCTATCTGCGGGCGCGAGCGCTGCCCCTTCGCCGTGGTCGGCGAAGCGACGGCGGCGCAGCACCTGGCGGTGGAAGACCCGCACTTCGGCAACGCGCCCGTGGACCTGCCCATGGCGCTGCTCTTCGGCAAGCCGCCGCGCATGCACCGGGAGACGGCGCGGCCGCCGGCGCGACCGGCGCAGCCGGTACCGGCCGTGTCCCCCGCCGAGGCGCTGGAGCGGGTGCTGCAGCTGCCGACGGTGGCCAGCAAGCAGTTCCTCATCACCATCGGCGACCGCAGCATCACCGGCCTCGTCTGCCGCGACCAGCTCGTCGGCCCCTGGCAGGTGCCGGTGGCGGATTGCGCGGTGACGGCCGTGACCTTCGACGGCGACCGAGGCGAGGCCATGGCCATGGGCGAGCGAACGCCCCTGGCCCTGCTGGACGGTCCGGCCTCCGGGCGCATGGCCGTGGCCGAGGCGATCACCAACATCTGCGCGGCACCGATCAACACGCTCGCCGATGTGAAGCTCTCGGCGAACTGGATGTGTGCCGCGGGTGTCGGCCACGAAGATGCCATCCTGTTCGACACGGTACGGGCTGTCGGCATGGAGTTCTGCCCGGCCCTGGGCCTCACCATCCCGGTGGGCAAAGATTCCATGTCCATGCGCACGGCCTGGGAAGAAGACGGCGAGGCACGCGCGGTCACCGCGCCCGTGTCGCTCATCGTGTCCGCCTTCGCCCCGGTGACGGACGTGCATCGGGTCGCCACGCCGCAGCTCGACCCGGCGGCGGATGCCGTGCTGCTGCTCCTCGATCTCGGCCGCGGCGCCGGCCGCCTCGGCGGCTCCGCGCTGTGCCAGGTCTACGGCGGCCTCGGCGATGCCCCCGCGGACATCGACCGCCCGGGCGACCTGGCCGGCCTCTTTGCCCTGGTGCAGTGGGGCCTCGCCCGCGGTGACCTGCTCGCCTACCACGACCGCTCCGACGGCGGTGTCATTACCACGCTGCTGGAGATGGCCTTTGCCGGCCGCTGCGGCCTCGCCGTCGACCTCCCGGCGGCGCCGTCCGCGCTGGCGGCGCTGTTCAGCGAGGAGGCCGGCGCGGTGCTGCAGGTCCCCCGGGACGCGATCCCTGCCTGGCGGGAGCAGGCCGAGGCGCTGGGGATCGCGCCGTGCCTGGCAGAGATCGGTCACGCGGTGCCCGGCGATGCGATCACCGTGGCGCTGGGCGGCGAGCCGGTGCTCGACGACCGCCGGTCCCGCCTGCAGGCGCTCTGGGCCTCGACCAGCCACGCCCTGCAAAGGCTGCGCGACAATCCCGAGTGCGCCGACGAGGAGTTCGCCCGCATCACCGCCGAGGACCCGGGCCTCCACGCGGAACTCGCTTTCGACCCCGCAGAGGACGTGACGGCGCCCTTCGTGGCGACCGGTGAGCGGCCGCGGGTGGCGGTACTGCGGGAGCAGGGCGTCAACGGCCAGGTGGAGATGGCGGCGGCCTTCCACCGCGCCGGCTTCGCCGCCGTGGACGTGCACATGAGTGACCTCGCGGAAGGGCGTCATGACCTCGCCCGCTTCGATGGCCTCGTGGCCTGCGGGGGGTTCTCCTACGGCGACGTGCTCGGCGCCGGCGAGGGTTGGGCAAAGGGCATCCGCTACAACGACGACCTGCGCGAGGCCTTCGCCACCTTTTTCGCCCGCGGCGACAGTTTCACCCTGGGGGTGTGCAACGGCTGCCAGATGCTGTCGACGCTGCGCGAGCTGGTCCCCGGCGCGGCGCACTGGCCGCGCTTCCTTCGCAACCGCAGTGAACGGTTCGAGGCGCGCCTGGCGCTGGTGCGCGTGGAAGCCTCCCCGTCGCTGTTCCTGGCCGGCATGGCCGGCTCGCGGCTGCCGGTGGCCGTGGCCCACGGTGAGGGCCGCGCGGCCTTTGCCTCCGACGCGGACCGCGAGGCCTGCGAGGCCGAGGGGCTGGTCGCCCTGCGCTACCTCGAGAACGACGGCAGCGTGGCCGAGCGCTACCCGGCGAACCCCAACGGCTCGCCCGCCGGCATCACCGGCCTCAGCAGCGCCGACGGCCGCGCCACGATCATGATGCCGCACCCGGAGCGGGTGCTGCGCGGCGTGAATTTCTCCTGGGCGCCGCGGGAGTGGGGCGACGACGGGCCCTGGCTGCGGCTGTTCCGCAACGCGCGGGCCTGGCTGGGCTGACAGTGCCGCCCTTGTGACTGCGGCGCCGTGCTCTATAATGGCGCCTTTTTTCCGCCGGGCGCGTTTCCCGCGCCCGCGAACCGGGCCCGACGATGCTGAATAAATACCCCCTGTGGAAATACCTCCTGGTGCTGGGCGTCGTGTGCCTCGGGCTGCTCTATGCCGCGCCGAACCTGTACACGCCGGACCCGGCGCTGCAGATCACCGGTGAGAGCAGTGCCCAGGTCATCGACGAGGCGACCCTGCGCCGGGCGACGGACGCGCTTGAAGAGGCGGGCATAGACCACTTTGGGGAAGAAGTCGACGCGGACGGCCGCAACGCCCTGATACGCCTGCGCGACCGCGACGCGCAGCTGCGGGCCCAGGCGCGGGTGGCCCGGGCCCTGGGCGACGGTTTCATTATCGCCCTCAATCTCGCACCGACGACGCCGGACTGGCTGCTCGCCGTTGGCGCGCAGCCCATGAAGCTCGGCCTCGATCTCTCCGGCGGTGTGCACTTCAAGCTCGAGGTCGACGTGGAAGCTGCCGTCGAGCGCCGCATGGAGTACTACTACAGCGCCATTCGCCGCGCCCTCCGCGAAGAGCGCATCCGCGGCCGGGTGACGCTCGCCGGCGACCGCCGCGTGGCACTCGAGTTCCGTAGCGAGGAAGACCGGGAGGCGGCCCGCAGCATCGTCGCCGACAAGCACCCGGAACTGCTCCTCGACCGCATCGACGAGGAGGGCAGCTGGCGCCTCCACGCCGACATGACCGATGTCAGCGTCGACGAGATCATCGACTACGCCGTGAGCCAGAACCTGACCACCCTGCGCAACCGGGTCAACGAGCTCGGCGTTTCCGAACCGCTCGTGCAGCGCCAGGGCCGCGCACGTATCGTCGTGGAACTGCCCGGTATCCAGGACACGGCGGAGGCCAAGCGGATTCTCGGCAAGGTCGCCAACCTCGAGTTCCGCCTGGTGGCCGGCCCGGATGCGCCGGCGGCGGAGAAGCAGCGCTTCGAGTACCGCAGCGAGGCGCGCGCCGGTGCCTACGAGTGGCTGGAGCGCGACATCATCATCACTGGCGAGCGCGTGTCGAACGCCCAGGCCAGCTTTGACCAGAACGGCCAGCCCAACGTGCAGATCAGCCTCGACAGCGAGGGCGGCACGCTCATGAACCGGGCCACGCGCGACAACGTCAAGCGGCGCATGGGCGTGCTGTTCATCGAGCGCAAGTACCGCACCCGCTACGAGGAACAGGCGTACGGCAGCGAGGTGCCGGTGAAGGTCCCCTACGACGAGAAGAAGCTGCTCACCGCCCCGGTGATCCAGCAGGCGCTCGGCGCGCAGTTCCAGATCACCGGGCTCGACAGCCCCATGGAGGCCTCGGAACTGGCGCTCATGCTGCGCGCCGGCGCCCTGGCCGCGCCGATCACCTTCGTGGAGGAGCGCACCGTGGGCCCGTCTCTCGGTGCCGAGAACATCCGCCTGGGCGTGAAGTCCGTGCAGGTGGGCCTGGCACTGGTCGTGGTCTTCATGGTGCTCTACTACCGGGTCTTCGGCCTGTGCGCCGTGGTGGCACTGTCGGCGAACCTCATGCTGCTGGTGGCCTTCATGTCGCTCATCGGTGCCACCCTGACGCTGCCGGGTATCGCCGGTATCGTGCTGACCGTCGGTATGGCGGTGGATGCCAACGTGCTGATCTTCGCGCGCATCCGCGAGGAGTTGCGTGAGGGGAGAGCACCGCAGATGGCGATCCACACGGGCTTCGAGCGCGCGGTGTCGACCATCCTCGACGCCAACATCACCACGCTCATCGTCGCCGTGATCCTCTACGCCGTAGGCACGGGCCCGATCAAGGGCTTCGCGGTGACCCTGTCCATCGGCATCCTGACCTCCATGTTCACGGCGATCATGGGGACCCGGGCGCTGGTCAACCTGATCTACGGGGGGCGGCGGCTGCGCCACCTCGCCATTGGCAAGGACATCGTGCAGGGGGACGCGGCATGAAGGTATTCAACTTCATGGGCTGGCGCCTGGCGGCGGTGGTCTTTTCGGCCGTGCTGCTGGTGACGGCCATCGGTTCGCTGGCGGTGCGCCAGCTCGAGTGGGGTCTCGATTTCACCGGGGGTACGCTGGTCGAGGTGCACTACGGCGACAGCGCCGACCTCGACGCGATCCGTGACACGCTGGACAGCGGTGGTTACGAGGGCGCGACGGTGGTCAGCTTCGGTACCGACCAGGACGTGCTCATCCGCCTGCCCTCGGGCTTCAGCGATGCAGACGGTGCCGCCGTGCTGGCCGTGCTGAACGAGGCCTCGGAGGCGAGCGTGGAACTGCGCCGCACGGAGTTCATCGGCCCGCAGGTGGGCGAGGAACTGCGCGAGCAGGGCGGGCTGGCCATGCTGCTGGCCCTCGGCCTGGTAATGCTCTACATCGGCTTCCGCTTCCAGCTCAAGTTCGCCGTGGGGGCCGTCGCCGCGCTGGTGCACGACGTGCTCATCACCCTGGGCTTCTTCTCCGTGCTGGGGCTGGAGTTCGACCTCACGGTGCTCGCGGCCCTGCTGGCGGTGATCGGCTACTCGCTCAACGACACCATCGTCGTGGCGGATCGCATCCGCGAGAACTTCCGCAAGCTGCGCCGGGCCGAGCCGGTGGAGGTGATCAACATCTCCCTCTCCGAGACCCTGGGCCGGACCCTGGTCACTTCGCTGACGACCCTGCTGGTGCTGGCGTCGCTGGCGATCTTCGGCGGCGAGATGATCCACGGCTTCGCCGTGGCGCTCATCGTCGGGGTGCTCATCGGTACCTATTCGTCGATCTACGTGTCCGCGACCACCCTGCTGCTCATGGGTGTCAGCAAGGAAGACCTGATGATCCCGGTAAAGGAAGGGGCGGAACAGGACGACCTGGTGCCCTGAGGCGGGCAGCCCCGCCGCACACGCCTACCGGCGCGCGCCCGCCAGCGGCCGCGCCGCCTGCAGCACCGCCTTGAAGCATTTCGGGTTGCCGCAGGCGATGTTCCCGCTCTCCAGGTAGTTCTCGGACCCGTCCAGGTCCGCCACCAGGCCGCCGGCCTCGCGCACCAGCAGGCTGCCAGCGGCCATGTCCCAGCGCGCCAGTCCGATCTCCCAGAACGCGTCGAGGCGCCCGGCGGCGACATAGGCGAGGTCCAGCGAGGCGGCGCCGGCGCGGCGGATCCCCGCACACTTCGCGGCGAGCACGGCCAGCGTTTTCGAGTAGGTGGCCAGGTGCTGGTCGCAGTGGCCGCGGAAGGGGATGCCGGTGCCGAGGAGGGCGCCTTCGAGGCTGTCGTACCTGCTCACCCGCATGCGGTGGCCATTGAGCTGTGCCCCGCGGCCGCGGGAAGCGGTGTACTCTTCCCGGCGCACCGGGTCGAGGACCACGGCGTGTTGCACCTTGCCGCGGTGCAGGCAGGCGATGGACACCGCGTAGTGCGGAATGCCGCGAAGGAAGTTGGTCGTGCCGTCCAGCGGATCGATCACCCACTGGTACTCGGCGTCCGGGTCACCAACGAGCCCGGACTCCTCACCGAGGAAGGCGTGGCCCGGGTAGGCCCGCTTGAGCTGCTCGACGATGATCTCCTCCGCGCGCTCGTCCACCTCGGACACGAAGTCGTTGGCGTCCTTGGCGCGCACCTGCAGGCGATCGAGGTCGTCGGAGGCGCGCAGGATGTGCTCGCCGGCCCGGCGCGCGGCGCGCAGGGCGATGTTGATCATGGGTTCCATGGTGCTTCCCGGTGGATGCTGTTTCCCGGCGGGTGCCCGGCCACGGGCGCTTCGCACGGGCCGTCGGGCGCGGAGTATAACAGAGGGCGGCGGCGCTCTGGTAAACTGGCGGGTCAACAGCCGGTCAGCAACGATCACTTACCCACTGCGACTTACCCAGGGAGGCCCCGTGCGGCCCGAGCTCATCGACATCGTCCTCGTGAACACCTCGCATCCCGGCAACATCGGAGCCGTGGCCCGGGCGATGAAGAACATGGGTCTGTCCCGCCTGACCCTGGTGGCGCCGCGACAGTTCCCCCATGACATGGCCACCTCCCGGGCCACGCACGCGGTGGACCTGCTGGAGGCGGCGCGCGTCGTCCCCGACATCGACAGCGCCATCGGTGAGGCCCAGTTCGTGGTGGGCACCAGCGCCCGCGGTCGGCGCATTCCCTGGCCCGTGCAGGATCCGCGGCGCTGCGCCGCTCGCATGGGGGCGGCCTCGGACGCCGGCCAGCGCGTGGCCGTGCTCTTCGGGCGCGAGGACCGCGGGCTCAGCAATGACGAGCTGAACCGCTGCAACCTGCACCTGCACATCCCCTCCGACGAGGCTTACACCTCCCTGAACCTCGCCATGGCGGTGCAGATCGTCTGCTACGAGCTGCGCATGCTCGCCGTGGGCGATGCGCTGCCGGCGGCCGAGACCGCCGAGTGGGATACGCCCTTCAGCACCCAGGTGAACATGGAGCGCTTCTATGCCCACCTCGAGGCGACGCTCGGCGCCATCGGTTTCCTCAACCCGGCGGCGCCGCGGCAGCTCATGCCGCGGCTGCGACGGCTCTTCGGGCGGGTGCGCCTCGACGAGATGGAGCTGAACATTCTCCGCGGTATTCTCACCGCCACCGACGAGCAGGTGGAGCGCGCCGGCGGCCCCGTTTTCGGGGAACCGCGCACCGGGAGCGAGCCGTGAAGAAACCGATCTACTTCGACTACCTGGCGACCACCCCGGTGGACCCGCGCGTGGCGGAGGCCATGGCAGAGTGCCTGACCCTGGACGGCACCTTCGGCAACCCGGCGTCCCGCTCCCACCGCTACGGCTGGGAAGCGGAGATGCGCGTCGAGAACGCCCGCCGAGACGTCGCCGAGCTGATCGGGGCGGACCCCCGGGAAATCGTCTGGACCTCCGGCGCCACCGAGTCCGATAACCTCGCCATCAAGGGGGTGCTGCGTGCCGCCGACGAGCGCGGGCACATCGTCACCTCGGCCATCGAGCACAAGGCCGTGCTCGATACCTGCCGCCACCTCGAGTCCCGCGGCGTGGCGGTCACCTACCTCGCCCCCGGCCCTGACGGGCTCATCGACCCGGCGGCGGTGGCCGCGGCGCTGCGTGACGACACGCGGCTGGTCACGATCATGCACGCCAACAACGAGATCGGCACCGTCAACGACATCGCCGCCATCGGTGCGGTCGCCAGGGAAGCGGGCGTGCCCTTCCACGTCGATGCCGCGCAGAGCGCCGGCAAGCTGCCCCTGGACGTCGGCGAACTGCCCGTGGATCTGCTGTCCCTCTCCGCGCACAAGTTCTACGGCCCGAAGGGCGCCGGCGCCCTCTACGTGCGCCGGCAGGCGCGGCTTGCGCTGGTGCCGCAGATGCACGGCGGCGGCCACGAGCGCGGAATGCGCGCCGGCACCCTGGCCACGCACCAGCTCGTGGGCATGGGCACGGCGGCGGCCCTGGCCCGGGCCGCGCTGGCGGAAGAGGCGGAGCGGCTCACGAGCCTCCGCGAGCGCCTGCGCGAGGGCCTCGAGGCCATCGGCGACGTCACCTTGAACGGCCACCCGACGGACCGCCTGCCGGGCGCCCTCAACGTGGCCATCGGCGGCGTGGAAGGGGAGACCCTGCTCCTGTCCCTCAAGGACCTGGCCCTGTCCACGGGCTCGGCCTGCACCTCTGCCAGCGTGGAACCTTCCTACGTGCTGCGCGCCCTCGGACTCCCGGACGAGCTGGCCCACAGCTCCCTGCGCTTCGGCCTCGGCCGCTTTACCACCGCCGAGGAGGTCGAGCACGCCATCGCGCAGGTCGCGGCGAGCGTCCACGCACTGCGCCCTGCGGCGGCAGTCAATCCCTGAAAGGGCCACAAGTCCGTGAAAGTAGCTCCCTGAAGGTAGCTGAAACGGACAGGCAGGCAGCGTATAATGCGCGCGCCCGGGCGGGCCCTCTGAGAGGCCGCGTCCAAGACCATTCTTTAGCTGGAGAACCCTGATGGCCGTTGAACGCACCCTTTCCATCGTCAAGCCCGATGCTGTCGGCAAGAACGTGATCGGCAAGATCTATAGCCGTTTCGAAGACGCCGGCCTGACGATCGTCGCGGCGAAAATGCTGCGCCTCTCGGAAGCGGTGGCCGGCGGCTTTTACGCCGAGCACAAGGAGCGCCCTTTCTACAAGGATCTCGTCGCCTTCATGACCTCCGGCCCGGTGGTCGTCCAGGTCCTCGAGGGTGAGGACGCCATCGCGAAGAACCGCGAGCTGATGGGCGCCACCAACCCGCAGGAGGCCGACGCCGGCACGATCCGCGCCGATTTCGCCCAGTCCATCGACGCCAACGCGGTGCACGGCTCCGACTCCCCGGCCTCGGCCGAACGCGAGATCGCCTACTTCTTCGCGGCCAGCGAAATCTGCCCGCGGGACTGACCGGGAGCGAGCGGAGATAGCCGTGACCGCCGTCATCGCCAGCAGCGCCAGCGAGCGCGACGCGCAGGCCGGGAAGGTGAACCTTCTCGGCATGCCGCGCCCGTGGCTGGAGTCCTGGTTCGAGGAGATCGGCGAGAAGAAATTCCGCGCCCAGCAGCTCCTCAAGTGGATGCACCACGAGGGTGTGACCGACTTCGATGCGATGACCAACCTGTCGAGGGCGCTGCGCGACAAGCTGGCGGCCATCGCCGAGGTGCGCCCGCCCGAGGTGGCGAGCCAGAGCGACTCCACTGACGGCACCCGCAAGTGGCTGGTGCGCGTCGACGGCGGGGCACTCGTGGAGACCGTGCTCATCCCCGACGGCGACCGGGCGACGCTCTGCGTTTCCTCGCAGGTCGGCTGCAGCCTGGACTGCAAGTTCTGCTCCACCGGCAAGCAGGGGTTCCAGCGCAACCTCTCGGCGGCGGAGATCGTCGGCCAGCTCTGGCTGGCGATTGCCTCCTACGACGCCTTCAAGGCCGGCAAGGACCGCGTGGTCACCAACGTGGTGTTCATGGGCATGGGCGAGCCGCTGCTCAACTTCGAGAACGTCGTCGCGGCCATGAACCTGATGATGGACGATTTCGGCTACGGCATCTCCAAGCGCCGGGTGACCCTGAGCACCTCCGGGGTGCTGCCGGCGCTGGACGAGCTGCACCGCTACACGGATGCGAGCCTGGCCATCTCCCTGCACGCGCCGAACGACGCGCTGCGCAGCCGCATCGTACCGATCAACAAGCGCTACCCGGTGGCCGACCTGCTCGCCAGCGCGAAGCGCTACATCGACGCGCAGACGGACCGCAAGCGCGTGGTCACCATCGAGTACACGCTGCTGGCGGGCGTGAACGACCAGCCCGAGCACGCCCGGGAGCTGGTGGAACTGCTCGCCGACTACCCGTGCAAGGTCAACCTCATTCCCTTCAACCCGTTCCCCAACAGCGGCTTCGAGCGCCCGAGCGGCAATGCCGTGTCGCGCTTCTGGAAGGTGCTGGTGGACGCGGGGCTGCGGGTCACGGTGCGCACGACCCGCGGCGACGATATCGACGCCGCCTGCGGCCAGCTGGTCGGGCAGGTCGCCGACCGCACGCGCCGCAACGAGCGCTACCGCCGTTCCGCGGCGATCGGGAACGCGCTCTGATGGCCCGCCGCGCCCTGCTGGCCCGCCGCGCCCTGCTGGCCCTGGCTCTCGGTGCCCTGCTCGCCGGCTGTATCACCGAGCGCGGGAGCGTCTACACCAATCCGCCGTCGCCGGAGGAGGCGATGCGCCAGCGGGTCGAGCTGGCGCGCTCCTACATCGGCCAGGGTAACTGGGAGGACGCCAAGCGCAATCTCAAGATCGCCGTGGAACTCGACGACCGCGAGCCGGAGATCTACGAGGCCTTCGCGCTCGTCTACCAGAGCACCGGCGAGTTCGAGCTGGCGGAGGAGAACTACCGCGAGGCCATCAGCCTGGACCGGGATTTCTCCCGGGCCCGCAACAACTACGCTGCGTTCCTGTTCGGCCAGGAGCGCTACGCCGAGGCCGAGACACAGCTCGAACGGGTGGTGCTGGACACGCTGTACGAGGCCCGGCCCCAGGCCTTCGTCAACCTCGGGCTGTGCCGCCGGGCCCTCGACAAGCCGGAGCTCGCCGAGCAGGCCTTCGCCCGGGCCCTGGCCATGGACCGGGGCAACCGTATCGCGCTCCTGGAGCTCGCGCAGCTGCGCCTCGACGCGGGGGATTACGCGGGCGCCAGTGACTACTATACTGGGTACCGGGCGGCGGTTCGCCGGCAGAGCGCGCGCGGCCTGTGGCTCGGCATCCGCCTGGCGCAGGCGACGGGTGACCGCGACGCCGAGGGCAGCTACGCCCTGGCGCTGCGAAACCTCTACCCGGACTCGCAGGAATACGCCGCCTGGCAGCGCCAGCAGACCGAGGCGGGCGCACCCTGAGGACCGGCCCCCGGGGCCGATGCAAGGGTAGATGAAGGCAGCAGCAGTCGAGGCAAAGTCATGAGCCACAGTTCCCCGATCAAGCGTCGCAAGAGCCGGCAGATCCACGTCGGCAAGGTAGCCGTCGGAGGCGATGCACCGATCAGCGTGCAGAGCATGACCAACACGGAAACCTGTGACGTCGCCGCCACGGTTGCGCAGGTACAGGCCATTGCCGACGCCGGCGCCGACATCGTCCGCGTCTCCGTACCGAGCATGGAGGCCGCCGAAGCTTTCAAGCAGATCCGCGCCCGGGTCGATGTGCCCCTCGTGGCGGACATCCACTTCGACCACCGCATCGCCCTGAAGGTCGCCGAGTACGGTGTCGACTGCCTGCGCATCAACCCCGGCAACATCGGTCGGGACGACAAGGTGCGCGAGGTGATCGCCTGTGCCCGGGACCGCGGCATCCCCATCCGCATCGGCGTCAACGCGGGCTCGCTCGGCAAGGACCTGCAGCGCAAGTACGGCGAGCCTACGGCCGAGGCGCTGGTCGAGTCGGCGATGCGCCACGTCGACATCCTCGACAAGCACGACTACCCGGACTTCAAGGTCAGCGTGAAGGCCTCGGAAGTCTTCATGGCCGTCGCCGCCTACCGGCTGCTGGCGAAGGAGATCGACCAGCCCCTGCACCTCGGCATTACCGAGGCGGGCGGCCTGCGCGGCGGCACCGTGAAGTCCGCCGTGGGCCTGGGCATGCTGCTCTACGAGGGCATCGGCGACACGATCCGCATTTCCCTGGCGGCGGACCCGGTGGAGGAAGTGAAAGTCGGCTTCGAGATCCTGAAGAGCCTCAAGCTGCGCACCAACGGCATCAACTTCATCGCCTGCCCGAGCTGCTCGCGGCAGAACTTCGACGTCATCGGCACCATGAACTCGCTCGAGCAGCGCCTCGAGGACGTGCGCACGCCGATGGACGTGGCTGTGATCGGCTGCATCGTCAACGGTCCCGGCGAGGCCCGGGAGGCGGATGTGGGTCTCACCGGCGCCACGCCGAACAATCTCATCTACGTCGGCGGCGAGCCGGACCACAAGGTCAGCAACGCCGACTTCATCGACCACCTCGAGCAGGTCATCCGCGAGCGCGCGGCGAAGATCGAGGCGGAGCGTGCCCGGCAGGAAGAGGAAGTCATCCTCAAGAGCACCGGGTGAGCGCCGCCGGCACCACGCAGGACACACCATGAACCCCATTCGCGCGATCCGCGGGATGAACGACATCCTGCCTGACGAGGCTTTGCAGTGGCGGGAGGTCGAGGAGACCGCTGCTCGTCTGCTGGCGAGCTACGGCTACGGCGAGCTGCGGCTGCCGCTGGTGGAGCAGACGGACCTGTTCAGCCGCTCCATCGGCGAGGTCACGGATATCGTCGAGAAGGAGATGTACAGCTTTGAGGACCGCCACGGCGACAGCCTGTCGCTGCGCCCGGAGGGCACTGCCGGCTGCGTGCGCGCGGCGATCCAGCAGAACCTGCTCGGCACCCCCTGCCGGCTCTGGTACGGCGGCCCCATGTTCCGCTATGAGCGGCCGCAGAAGGGGCGCCAGCGCCAGTTTCACCAGGTCGGCGCCGAGGCCTTCGGCTTCGCCGGCCCGGATATCGACGCGGAGCTGATCGCGCTGTGCGCGCGGCTCTGGCGCCTGCTCGGCATCGAAGGTGCGGTGCGCCTCGAGCTCAATTCCATCGGCTCGCCGGCAGCGCGCGGTTCCTACCGGGAAGCCCTCGTCGCCTACCTGGCGGGACACCGCGAGGCGCTCGATGCCGACAGCCAGCGCCGGCTGGAGACCAACCCGCTGCGCATCCTCGACAGCAAGGACCCGGGTACCCGGGCGGTGCTCGACGGCGCCCCCTCCCTGGCCGACCATCTCGACGACGAGTCGGCGGCGGATTTCGACCGCCTGGGGTCCCTGCTGGATGCAGCGGGCATCCCTTTCGTGCACAATCCGCGTCTCGTGCGGGGCCTCGACTACTACAACAAGACCGTTTTCGAGTGGGTCACGGAGGCGCTGGGCGCCCAGGGCACGGTCTGTGCCGGTGGCCGCTACGACGGCCTGGTGGCGCAGCTCGGCGGCAGGGCGACGCCCGGCGTCGGCTTCGCCATGGGCCTCGAGCGGCTCGTGCTGCTGCGCGCGGAGCTCGGTGTGGCCGCGCCCGCCGCCGCGCCGGACGTGTACGTGGTCGCCGTGGGCGACGCCGCGGAACGGACCGCCCTCGCCGAGAGCGAGCGGCTGCGCGATGCGCTGCCGGCAGCCCGCATCCTGCGCCACGCGGGGGGCGGCAGCTTCAAGAGCCAGATGAAGAAGGCCGACAAGAGCGGCGCCCCGGTGGCGCTGGTCTGGGGCGAGGACGAGGTCGCCGCGGGCGAGGTGGTCCTGAAGCCCCTGCGCGGCGGCGAGCAGCGCCGCCTGCCGCTGGCGGCGGTAGCCCCCGCGCTGGCCGAGATAATGACGCAAGGACACTGACGTGGAAAGTTACCGGACGGAAGAAGAACAGCTCGAGGCACTCAAGCGCTGGTGGAAGGAGAACGGCACGAGCACCCTGGTGTCGATCCTCCTCGCCGTGGCCGTCGCCTTCGGCTGGCAGGGCTGGCAGGCCCGGCAGCAGGCCCGGGCCGAGGCCGCCTCGAACCTGTTCCAGCAGTTCCTCGAGACGCTGGGCGCCGCGGAGCAGGGCGGCAGCGCCGCCGAGGCGGAGGAAATCGCGACCCGTATCGCCACCGAGTACGACGGCACCGCCTACGCGCGCTTCGCGGAGCTGCACCTCGCGCGGCTGCACGTGATCCTGGGTGATCTCGGCGCGGCGGAAGCAGCACTGCGCACCGTGCTCGCCGAGACTTCTGCAGGGGAGGACCTGCACCGCGTTGCCAGGCTGCGCCTGGGCCGGGTGCTCGCCGCCCGCGGCGATACCGAGGGCGCGCTCGAACTGCTGGCCGACGATGCCGACAACCCCTACGCGGGGGCCTACGCCATGGCCCGGGGCGACGTGCTCCTCGCCGCCGGCCGCGACAGCGAAGCCGCCGCCGCTTACCGCAAGGCCGAAACCCTCGCCGATCCGGACCGGCCGCTGCCGGGACTCACGGAGAAACTCGACTACCTGGCGCCGCAGCCGCCCACGGCGGGAGTGCAGGGATGAGCGCGACACTGCGCGCCGCCTGGCTGATCGCGCTGCTGCCGTTGTTCGCCGGCTGCAGCACCATCGGCGACTGGTTCGACTGGAGTGAGGAGGAGGACCCGCGCAAGCCCGCCGAGCTTATCGATATCGACACGCGGGTCACGGTCGACCGGCTCTGGTCCGTTTCCGTCGGTGACGGGCAGGGCAAGGGCCTCTACAAGCTGCAGCCGGTGCTCGCGGGCGACATGATCTACGCCGCCTCCGTGGACGGCCAGGTGCGTGCCGTGGAGCGCAACCGCGGCCGAACGCGCTGGAAGGAAAACGTCGAGAACGGCCTTTCCGGAGGCGTGGGCTACTACGATGGCAACCTCTACCTCGGCAGTGCCGACGGCGAGGTGCTGCGCCTCGATGCCGGCGACGGCAGCGTGCGCTGGTCCGCCCGGCTCACCGGCGAGGTGCTCGCCCCGCCGCAGGGCGACGGGCAGGTCGTGGTCGCCCAGACCTACGACGGCAAGCTCCACGGCCTGGATCACGACACCGGGGAGCGGCTCTGGAGCTACGACAGCAACGTGCCGGTGCTGACCATCCGCGGCACCAGCACGCCGATCCTGCGCGACGGCACGGTCTACGCCGGCTTCGCCAACGGCCGGGTACTGGCCTTCGACGCCCTCACCGGGGCGGTCACCTGGGAGGCCCGCGTGGCCATCGCCCAGGGACGCTCCGAGATCGAGCGCATCGTCGACGTGGACGGCACCATGGCGATCCAGGGCACCGAGCTCTACGCCGCCAGCTACCAGGGACGGGTGACCGCGCTCGATATCCGCAGCGGCCGCAAGCTCTGGCAGCGCAACCTGTCTTCTTTCTCCGGTGTGTCCCAGGGCTTCGGCAACGTTTACGTGGCGGATGACGATGGCACCATCACCGCCTACCTCCGCAACGGCCAGGGGGTGCGCTGGGAACAGCCCGCGCTCGGCTTCCGCGAGCTGTCGCGGCCGACGCCGGTCAGCTCCTACCTGGCCGTGACCGATTACCAGGGCTACCTGCACCTCCTCTCCCAGGTCGACGGCGAGTTCGTCGGCCGCACCCGCGTCGATGGTGACGGCGCGCGCGCGGACATGCTCGCCGACGGCAACGTGCTCTACGTGTACGGCAATAGCGGCAAGCTCGTGGCCTACGAGATCACCCCCAGGGACTGATGCCCCATGCTCCCGGTCATCGCCCTGGTCGGCCGCCCGAATGTGGGCAAGTCGACCCTCTTCAACCAGCTCACGCGCAGCCGTGACGCGCTGGTCGCCGACCTGCCGGGGCTGACCCGGGACCGCAAGTACGGCGAGGGGCGCAGCGACGACCACCGCTTCATCGTCATCGACACCGGCGGCATCAGCGGCGACGAGGCCGGCATCGATGTCGCCATGGCCAGCCAGTCCCTGGCGGCCATCGAGGAGGCGGACCGGGTACTCCTCCTGGTCGACGCCCGGGCGGGGCTCGCTGCCGACGACGAGCAGCTGGTGCGTGAACTGCGCCGTCGCGGCAAGCCCTTCGACCTCGTGGTGAACAAGGTCGACGGCCTCGATCCGGAGGTGGCCGCCAGCGACTTCTACCGCCTCGGCCTCGAGCACTTCTATCGCATCGCCGCCAGCCACGGGCGCGGCGTGCGGGCGCTCATCGAGGCCGTCCTCGCCGATTTCCCGCCAGGCGAAGCGCCGGCGGACAGCGAAGAGGACCGCGTGCGTGTCGCCGTCGTGGGGCGGCCGAACGTCGGCAAGAGCACGCTCGTCAACCGGCTCCTCGGCGAGGAGCGGGTCGTGGTCTACGACCAGCCGGGCACAACCCGGGACAGCGTCTTCATCGACTTCGAGCGCGACGGCGCTCCCTACACCCTGATCGATACCGCGGGCGTGCGCCGACGCAAGAACGTGCGCGAGGTCGTGGAAAAGTTCTCCATCGTCAAGACGCTGCAGGCGATCGACCAGGCCAACGTCGTGGTGCTGCTCATGGACGGCAGCGAGGGGCTCGTCGACCAGGACCTTCACCTGCTGGGGCACTGCATCGAGGCCGGACGCGCCCTGGTGCTCGCCGTGAACAAGTGGGACGGGCTCGAGCCCGAGCAGCGCGAGCGGATGAAGAGCGAGCTCGAGCGCCGGCTGCGCTTTGTCGACTATGCCGAGACCCACTTCATCTCGGCGCTGCACGGCTCCGGTGTCGGGCTGCTCTTCGCTTCGATCGACGCCGCCTACGAGGCGGCCACCCGGCCGCTGTCGACGAGCCGGCTCACGCGCATCCTGCAGGATGCGCTCGCGGACCACCCGCCGCCGGTGGTCGCCGGCCGGCGCAGCAAGCTGCGCTACGCCCATGCCGGCGGTCGCAATCCGCCGGTCATCGTCATTCACGGCAACGGTACGGACAACATCCCCGCCAGCTATCGGCGCTACCTCGAGAAGACCTTCGCCCGCGCCCTTTCCCTGAGCGGCACGCCCGTGCGCGTGGAGCTGCGCTCCGGCGAAAACCCCTATGCCGGCCGCCGCAACACGCTGTCGAAACGCCAGGTGGACCGCAAGCGCCGGCTCATGGCCCACGTGAAAAAGGACAAGAAGCGCCGGCAGCGCAAGAAAGACCGCTGAGCCATGGCACGGCCGGATCTCGACAGCCCGGAGCAGATTGCCGCCTTCGTCGACCGCTTCTACCAGCGTCTCCTCGCCGACCCGCAGCTCAGGCCCATCTTCATCGATGCCGCCGGCATTGACCTGCCGACGCACCTGCCGCGGATCCGCGCCTACTGGCGCAAGATGCTCCTCGGCGACCCGGGTTATCGCCGCCATACCATGAACATCCACCGTGTCGTGCATGGGCGCCGGCCCTTCACGCCGGCAGACTTCGAGCGCTGGCTGGCGCTGTTCACGGCGACGCTCGACGGGGGCTTTGCCGGGCCTTTCAGCGAGCGTGCCCGGCGTTTGGCGACCCGCATTGCGGCCAATATGCAGGCCGGCCTCGAAGCGCCCTGCGACGAACGGCGGGCGGTGCGCGACGAGTGACCGCAGGGGGCCTCCGCCAGCCGCAAGCGGGTGCTATAGTCCCCTATAACACCCACGCAGGAAGGATTGCGGACATGTTTTTCCCTCATCGCAACCGCCGCTTCGGCGGCGACAGCGGGCTCCTCGCCGGCGCGGCGCTCTTTGTCGCCTGCGCCCTGGCGAGTGTGCTCTGGGCCCGGGTAGCCCACGCCGGTGACCTGGAAACGCTGCGCGTGGAGAACCTGCCCATGAGCCGGGTCACCGTGCGCGGCGCGGTCGATGTGGAGATCAGCCAGGGTGAACCCGCCCAGCTGCTCATGCGCGGCCCGGCGGAGCAGCTGGCACTGCGCCCCTTCATCGCCCGGGAGAAGCTCCTGGTGCTCGGGGACAGCGAGCAGGGCCGCCGGGCCGACGTGAGCGATGTGCGCTACAAGCTCATCCTGCCGTCGATCGAAGCCCTGCACATGGCCGGCAGCGGCACCGTGTATGTCCGTCCGCTGGTCGTCGATGACCTGCAGGTGCTGCTGGAGGGCTCAGGCGACCTGCGGCTCTACGGCATCGACGCCAGTGGCCACGCGCTGCGGCTCGATCTCAATGGCTCCGGCGATCTCGAGGTCGCGGAACTCTCCGCGGGGTCGTTGAAGCTCTCCCTTGCCGGGTCCGGCGACATGAGCCTCGGCGCGGTCGAGGTGGAAGGCAGCATCGACCTGGTGCTCAAGGGGTCCGGCGACATCACTGCCCGGGAGCGCGGCAGGGCGGGCGACGTGGAGCTGGCCATCGTCGGTTCCGGCGACATCGATTTCCGGCGCATCGACACCGTGGACGCGGAGATGAACATCGTCGGCTCCGGCGATGCGCGCATCGGCGAGGTGCAGACCCTGGATGTGACGGTGCTGGGCAGCGGGGACGTTCACTACCGCGGCAAGCCAGATATCAGCACGACGATCCTCGGCTCGGGCCGGCTGCACGACAGCGACGACTGAGGGCCGACGCAGCCATGGAATGGAACGACGCCCAGCCGATCTACCGCCAGCTTCGCGACCTCGTGATGCAGCGGGTGCTGGACGGGTCGTTCCCCGAAGGCGAGTCGATTCCCTCCGTGCGCCAGGTCGCCGCCGAGTACCGGATCAACCATATCACCGTGAGCAAGGCCTACCAGGAACTGGTCGACATGGGCCTGCTGGAAAAGCGCCGCGGGCTGGGGATGTTCGTCCGCTCCGGGGCCCAGGCGGCGCTTTCCAGCGATGAGAAGCGCCGTTTCCTGGACGAGGAGGTGCCCGCCCTCGCGGCCCGGGCGCGCACCCTGGGCGTGGCCATCAACACCATCGTGGAGCGCCTGCAGGACGCGGGCGGGGAGCAGCATGTCACACATCATTGAAGCAAGAGGCCTCCGGCGGACCTTCGGCGATATCCTCGCCCTCGACGGCGTCGACCTCGCCCTGGACAGCGGCAGCGTCGTCGGGCTTATCGGCCCGAACGGTGCCGGCAAGACCACGCTCCTCCGGGCCCTGCTCGGCCTCACGGGCTGCGACGGGGAACTCCGGGTCCTCGGCAGCGACCCGCTCGCGGAGCACGCCCGGCTCATGCAGAACGTCAGCTTCATCGCCGATACCGCGGTGCTGCCGCGCTGGATGCGCGTGGAGGAGCTCCTCGACTACGTCCGCGGCGTGCACCCGAACTTCGACCGCGACCAGGCGGAACGTTTCCTGGCCACGACGGAGGTGACCCCGCGCCGCCGTGTCCGCGACCTGTCCAAGGGCATGACGGTGCAGCTGCACCTCGCCCTCGTCATGGCCATCGACGCCCGCCTGCTGGTGCTCGACGAACCGACACTGGGGCTGGACATCCTCTACCGGCGCCGCTTCTACGAGCAGTTGCTCAACGACTACTTCGACGAGGAGCGCACGATCATCATCTCGACGCACCAGGTGGAGGAGGTCGAGCACATCCTCACCCACGTGGTGTTCATCAATCACGGCCGCCTGGTGCTCACGGAAGCCACGGCGCGCCTCGAGGAACGTTTCGTGGAGCTGCACGCTGTCGGCGAGGCGGTGGCGCGCGCCGAGGCCATCCCCCACGTGGGCAAGCGCAGCATCCTGGGCGGGAAGGCGTTCATCTACGAGGATGTGGACCGCAGCCTGGTCGCGCCCCTCGGCGAGTGCCGCACCCCTGCCGTGGCAGACCTGTTCATGGCGAAGGTAGGAGGCTGAGCCGGTGACCGCGAGAACACCCCCCAACACCCTGTTCACCCTGCTGCAGCGGGAAATGCGCGAGTACCGCGCCTCGCTGCTGTGGACACCGGTGACCATCGCCGCGAGCCTGGTGGTGCTGCTCAGCGTCAGCGTCTTTCTCGCCGACCGGATCAGCGTGTTCGGCGAGGCTTTCATGCAGGTGCTGGAGCATGAGCGCAGTGACGGTTCCCTGAACATTTCCATCAGCGTGGGCGAGGATGAAGTCACCGTGTACCGGCGCGGCGAGCTGGACGAGCGACTCGGGCCGCCGCTGGATCTGCCGGTGAGCGAGCCCGAGGCGCCGCCACCCCCGGAAGCCTGGAACTTCTCCCGGGACTGGACCTTCAGCCCGCCTCGCGCGGCGGATGCGGAAGCGGCGTCGGCCCCGGTTCCGGAAGACCTGGGCGGCCTGAGCCCGTTGCTGAACGTCGTACATTACATCCTGGTGCTGGTGCTGTTCTTCACCACGGCTAACTACCTGCTGGGCACGCTGTTCGACGACCGCAAGGACCGCAGTATCCTGTTCTGGCGGTCGATGCCGGTCTCCGAGTGGCAGACCGTGCTGTCGAAGTTCGCGGTGGTGGTCGTGGTCGCGCCGGGCGTCGTCTTCATCGTCAGCTTCGTGCTGCAGGTGCTGACCCTCGCGCTGGCCGCGGTGCTCGCCTGGCGCCTGGATCTGCCCACGGAGAAGCTCTTCGAGGGCCTCGCCCTCGGCCGTCTGGCCCTGAACCAGTTCGGCGGCTGGGTGCTCACGGCCCTGTGGCTGGCACCGATCTGGGCCTGGCTGATGCTGGCCTCGGCGGCGGCGCGGCGCTCGCCGTTCCTGCTCGCCGTGACGCCGGTCGTCGCCCTCGCTATCGGTGAGGCGCTGCTCTTCGGCAGCACCTATGTGATCGGCACCGTGGTGGACCACCTGCCCAAGCTGGTGGCCGACGTCGAAGCCGACCCGGGTTCAGCGGGGCTCTACCTGTTCGGGCCGAACTGGCGCGCCGTGGACCTGCCCAGCATGGGCGCCGGCCTGGTCGCCGCCGGTCTGCTGCTGACCGGCGCGGTCTGGCTGCGCCGGCACCGCTGGGAGATCTAGCCTGCCGGGCATGCGCCCTCAGAAGTGCACGCCCTTCATGAGGGCGGCGAGGGCGACCTGCTCGTTGGAGACCCGCACCTCTTCCGGTTTCTTCTCGCCCCGGGCCGCGGCGGAGTCGCCGAACATGCGGAACACCGTGTTCATGATCACCTCGGTCACGTGGGGCATGAGGGCGTTCATCACCTGCAGCGAGATGCCGAGGCGCGTCGCGATGCGCTTCGGCTTCTTGATCACGGCCTCGGCGACCATGTCCGCCGCCTCCTCGGGCGAGATGATGGGCATGGAGTTGTAGACCTCCGTCGCGGCGATCATCGGCGTGCGCACCAGCGGCATATTGATGGTCGTGAAGCGCACGTTGCGGTCCGAGAACTCGACCGCGGCCGCCCGGGTCCAGGCGTCGAGGGCGCTCTTTGAGGCGACGTAGGCGGAGAAGCGCGGCGCCGGCATGAGGGCGCTGATGGAGGAGATGTTGATCACCTGGCCGCTGCGGCGCTCCAGCATGGATGGCGCCAGCCCCATGATCAGCCGGATCGCGCCGAAGTAGTTGAGCTGCATGGTGCGCTCGAAGTCGTGGAAGCGGTCGAAGGACAGCTCCAGGGAGCGGCGGATCGAGCGCCCCGCGTTGTTGATGAGCACGTCGATCGCGCCGTGCGCCTCGAGCACCTCCTGCACCAGCCGGTCCACGTCTTCCATCAGCGACACGTCGGCCGTGTGCATCGATGCCCGCCCGCCGGCCAGCTCGATCTCGGCAACGGTTTCCTCGAGCTTCTCCAGGGTGCGGGCCACCAGGATCACGTGTGCGCCGGCGTCCGCGAGGCGCAGCGCCGTGGCCTTGCCGATGCCCGAGGAGGCGCCGGTGATCAGCACGTTGCGGCCGCTGACGTTGCCTTCCAGCGAATGGTCCACGAACAGGTCCGGGTCCAGGTTGCGCTCCCAGTAATCCCAGATCCTCGGTGCGTAGTCGCGCAGGGACGGCACGCTGATGCCGCTGCCCTTGAGCGCGCGCTCCGCATCCCGGTTGTCGTAGCGCGTGGGGTAGTTGAGGAACAGGGTGATCGACTCGGGCAGGCCCAGGTCGTCGAGGATGGTGCGAGTCACGCGCTTGACCGGCGGCAGGTTGCTGAGCGTGTCGCGCACGGTGCGCGGCACGAAGGCAAACATGCGGCTGTCGAGGCGCATGCTGAAGTTCGGGGCATGCCCGGCCTTGGCGAAAATGTTCATCAGCTCACCGAGGGAGTAGTGCTCCGGATCCGTGAGGTGAAAGCAGCGCTCGTCGAGCCCCTCGCGGTGGGCGATGTGGTCCATGGCGTCGGCCACGTAGTCGACGGGGACGATGTTGAACTTGCCGCCCTCCAGGCCCACCAGCGGAACCCAGGGCGGCAGCGCCCGGCGCAGCTTCTGCAGCAGCTTGAAGACGTAGTAGATACCGTCGATCTTGTCGATCTCGCCGGTGGTCGAGTCGCCGACGACCATGCCGGGCCGGTAGATGCGCCAGGGGATGTCGCAATCCAGGCGCACGATACCCTCGGACTCGTGCTTGGTGGCGAAGTAGGGGTGTTCAATGGCCTCGGCCTCCTCGAACATGTCCTCGCGGAAGGTGCCGCGGTAGAGGCCCCCCGCGGCGATGGAGCTCACGTGCTCGAAACAGCCGGCCTCCAGCGCGCTTGCCAGCTGCACCGCGTTGCGGGTGCCCTCGATGTTGGTGGCCACCTGCGAGGCGGCGTCGGCGGAGAGGTCGTAGATCGCCGCGAGGTGGAAGAAGTGGTCGATGCGCCCGCGGAGCTGAGCGATGAGGTCCTTGTCTACGCCGAGCATGGGCTCGCGCAGGTCGCCGGTTACCGGTACCAGCCGGTCAGCCTGGTCGCCGGCGGCCTCGCGCAGCGCGTCGAAGCGCGCGCGGGAACCTTCCCGGGTTAGAATGTAGAGCGTTCCCTCGCGGCGGAGGAGCCGCTGGACGAGGTGCGTGCCGATGAAGCCGGTACCACCGGTGATGAAGTACGCCATGAGCTTGTCCTTATTCGTTGGCGAGCGTGGAGTTTGCTGACTTTCGAGCAGTCTAGCGGGTCGACGGCGGACCACAAGGCGCCGCGGCAGTCATTTTCCAAATGAATAGCAAAAATCAAAAACATCTATTTCATTTATGAGGGGCCAGTCCCTAGACTGCGTCCATCGAGCCGGCCGACCGGCCACCGATCTTCCATCACAACCAGTCGAGGGTTTCCCATGGCGACTCACCAGGAAAAGACAGCTGACTTTGCCGCTCTCTGCAAGGAGCAGGGGGGCACCTGGCGCAACATCAACCCGGAGTTCGCGGCGCGCATGGCGCTGCAGAACCGCTTCCGCACGGGCCTGGACATCGCGCGTTACACTGCGGGCATCATGCGCCGCGACATGGCCGAGTACGACGCCGACACCAGCCAGTACACGCAGTCCCTGGGCTGCTGGCACGGCTTCATCGGCCAGCAGAAGCTGATCGCCATCAAGAAGCACCACGGCAGCACGAGCAAGCGCTACCTGTACCTCTCCGGCTGGATGATTGCCGCCCTGCGCAGCGAGTTCGGCCCGCTGCCGGACCAGTCCATGCACGAGAAGACTTCCGTGCCCGCCCTGATCGAGGAGCTTTACACCTTCCTCAAGCAGGCGGACGCCCGCGAACTCAACCATCTCTTCCGCGCGCTCGACGAGGCCCGCAACGCCGGTGACCAGGTCGCCGAGCAGCGCGCCCTGGACGCGATCAACAACTTCGAGACGCACGTCGTGCCGATCATCGCCGACATCGACGCCGGTTTCGGCAACGAGGAGGCAACCTACCTGCTGGCCAAGAAGATGATCGAGGCCGGCGCCTGCGCCATCCAGATCGAGAACCAGGTGTCCGACGCCAAGCAGTGCGGCCACCAGGACGGCAAGGTCACGGTTCCCCACGAGGACTTCCTCGCCAAGATCAATGCCGTGCGCTACGCGTTCCTCGAGCTCGGCGTCGATGACGGCGTGATCGTCGCCCGCACCGACTCCCTGGGCGCCGGCCTGACGCAGAAGATCCCGGTATCCCGCGAGCCCGGCGACCTCGCCTCGCAGTACAACGCCTTCCTCGAGACCGAGGAAGTGAGCAGTGCTGACGACGTGAACGAGGGCGACGTGGTCATCAAGCAGGACGGCAGGCTGGTGCGTCCGGTGCGCCTGCCCAACGGCCTGTACCGCTTCAAGCCCGGTACCGGGGAAGCGCGGGTCGTCCTCGACTGCGTGACCAGCCTGCAGAACGGCGCGGACCTGCTCTGGATCGAGACCGAGAAGCCGCACGTCGGCCAGATCGGCGCCATGGTGAACGAGATTCGCCAGCACGTGCCCGATGCCAAGCTCGTCTACAACAACTCGCCGTCCTTCAACTGGACCCTGAACTTCCGCCAGCAGGTCTTCGACGCCTGGCAGGAAGAGGGCCGCGACCTGGCTGCCTATGACCGCGACAAGCTCATGAGCGCCGAGTACGACGACTCCGAGCTGGCGGCACAGGCCGACGAGTGGGTGAAGAACTTCCAGGCCGATGCCTCGCGGGAAGCGGGTATCTTCCACCACCTGATCACCCTGCCGACCTACCACACGGCGGCCCTGTCCACGGACAACCTCGCCCAGGGCTACTTCGGCGAGGAGGGCATGCTGGCCTACGTCCAGGGGGTGCAGCGCAAGGAGATCCGCCAGGGCATCGCGTGCGTCAAGCACCAGGACATGGCCGGCTCCAACATCGGCGACGACCACAAGGAGTACTTCTCCGGCGAGGGCGCGCTCAAGGCCGGTGGCAAGGACAACACCATGAACCAGTTCGGCTGAGGAATACCGCGCGCCGCCCGGCGCGCAGTGTCCCCCGAGGGCGGCTCCGTGCCGCCCTTTTTTTTGGTATACACTGGGCAACTCCCGGTCGAGCCCTGCGCCCATGACGCCGCTGCAGCTCCTCATCGTCCTGCTGCCCACCGTGGGAACGCTGGCCATGCTGTTCGCCGCGGCCTTTGCCTTCAGCGGGCCGCGCGTTCCCGGGCGGCGCACCTTCGGGGTCTTCGCCCTGCTGGTCGGCACCTGGAGCGGCTTCGCCACCCTCGAGCACCTCGCCCCGGGCTTCGAACTGAAGCAGCTGTTCGGCCGCGCCCTCTATCTTGGCTGCGCGACCTGCCCGGTAGCCTGGCTGGTCTTCGCCGCGCGCTACACGGGCTATGACCGCTGGCTCGGGCGCGCGCAGCTCGCTGCCCTGCTGGCGCTGCCCCTGCTGACCATCGCGCTGGCGGCCACGAACCCGCAGCATGGCTGGCTCTGGGCGAAGGTCTGGCTGGAGAGCGGTCCGGTGCCGAACCTTGGCATCGAGCACGGCTGGTGGTTCACCTGGGTACACGTGCCCTACAGCTACCTGCTCTTCGGCCTCGGGCTGGTGCTCCTGGTCAGCCGTTTCTTCAGCGACCTGGCGGCCTACCGCGCCCAGATCATCGGTGTGGTCGCCAGCGCGCTGTGCGTGATGTTCTTCAACGTTGCCTATACCCAGGGCGGTTTTACCCTCTACGGCCTCGAGCCGTCACCGCTCCTGCTCCCGGTGTTCACCGCCGGCATCGGCTGGTCCCTGTTCCGCGGCCTCCTCGGGTCCTCACCGCTGTCCTACCGGGAGATCTTCATGGCCGCGGGGGAGGGGGTGGTGATGCTCGACCGCGAGGACCGCATTATCGATATCAATCCGGCGGCGGAGGCGCTTTCCGCGCTGGCCCGGCCGCTCGAGCAGGGCCTTGCAGCGGCCTTCCCCTTCCTGCCCGTTTCGGAGCTCGAGGTCGGCGGCAGGCCCCTGGACGTGCGCGTGGAAGGGCTGGTGCTGAGCGTGCACCGGGTGCCACTGCGCGGGCCCGGCGACGGCCCCGCGGGTTCCGCCGTACTGCTGCGGGACGTGACCGCCGAGTGGCGTGAGCGCGACAACCTCGAATCCCTCGCCAGCCGCGACGGCCTGACCCAGGTGCTCAACCGCCGCGCCTTCCTGGAGCTGGTGTACGAGCGGCTGGACGGGCGGGAGGGCGAGTGGCCACTGGCGCTCCTGTTCCTCGACCTCGACGCTTTCAAGGCGGTCAACGACCGCCACGGCCACGCGGCGGGCGACGAGGTCCTGCGCGAAACCGCGCGCCGGGTGCAGGCGGTGCTGCGCCCCGGCGACGTGGTGGGGCGCATCGGCGGCGACGAGTTCGCGGTGCTGCTGGATCGCGCCGACGGCGCGGTGGCGCAGCGCCTCGCCGGACGCCTGGAGGGCGTGATGGTCGAACCCTACCGCGGGCCGGACTGGCAGCTCGTCGTGGGGGCGAGTATCGGCTGGGCGGTCTACCCGGCGGATGGCAAGGATGCCGCCGCGCTCCTCGATGCCGCCGACGGTCGCATGTATGCGGTGAAGCGGGAGCGGCGGCAGGGCCGGGAAGCGACGACGCCCGCCTAGCTGGCCAGCGGCGCCTAGAAAGCCCAGTTCAGCTGCAGCGACGGGCCGTAAAGTTCCGCATCGAAGCGTTGCTCCCGGCCGCCGCCGGGCTTGCGGCTGATGTCCACGGCAGTGGCCTGGTAGCCGAGGGAGACGCTGCTGCTTTCGCCGAGGCGGCAGCGCAGCCTGGCATGTGCATAGGCGAAGCTGCCGTCGTAGTCATCCACGTTTGCACTCAGCCAGCCCACCGTCAGGTCCGCACCGAAACGATCGTTGAAGGAATAGCTGCCGCGGGCGCGGAAGTTGGGCACCGGCGCCAGCAGCTCGTCGGACGCGGTGGCGAAGGTCGTCGTTTCGTTGCCGGCGGTCACCAGGCCCTCGAAGGTCGCGCCGAGTTTCAGCGTGTGGATGCCGCCCCCGACCTGCAGTTCCGCCCGCGGCGACTGGTGGACGGCGTAGAGCACGTCGAGGGCGTAGGTATCGATTTGCAGCGTGCTGTCCACAAGCGCGCCGGCGGTGAATTCAACGCCGTCGTAGTTGAAATCCTTCGTCGCGCCCACGCGGCCCGAGTCCTGGTACTGGTAGGCGAAGGCGTTCAGCTGCCAGCGCTCCCGGAAGCGCCAGCTGTACTCGGCGAACCAGGAGTCGTGATCGCCGTCGACGTTCAGATCCTCGAGTTTGATTTCCGAGGGCGGCAGCTGCGCCACGCTGGCCAGCACCCGGGACTCCGCAGACTGCCGCGTGGCACCGATCATGAACTCGTGGGTACCGCGGGGATAGGGGCTTTCCGCAGCGGCGGTTGCGGCGGACGCGAACAGGGCCGCGCCCGTGACCAGCTTGATAACCGTGTTGTGCATGGCTTTTTCCGTCGCCTTCAGGTGCGAACGCTCATTATTGTGCGCGGATTAAAGCACCCCTCCCGGTGTCCGTCTATCCGGAACTTGCCAGCATCGGCTGGCGGACAGTGCGCTTTCTGCAATACTGTAGCGGCGGGCGCTGTTGCCCGCTCACTCCGGAGATTATCGATCATGAATGCTGCCAAGCTGTCCCTCGCTGTAGTCGTTACCGCGCTTGTTGCCCTGCCGGCCGCCGCCCAGGACATGAAAAAAATGATGGACGCGGTCGATGAGAAGAAGGCCATGGAGTCCGTCGATACGGACAAGATGAAGGACGCCGTGAGTACCGACGGCGTGGATTACGAGAAGGCCGCCGAGGCTGTCGATGTCGACAAGGCGAAAGAGTCTGTGGACATGGACAAGATGAAGGACGCGATGACCTCCAAGGGCGACTGAGGTCGTATCAAGCGCCGAAAGGAGCGTCGATGGACGGTGGCGGGGCGGTGAACCACTGCGCCCCCGTCGCCGTCACGTGGAAGTGATCCTCCAGCCGCACCCCGAATTCTCCCGGCACGCAGATCATCGGCTCGTTGCTGAAGCACATGCCGGGGTCCAGCGGCGTCCCGTTGCCGGGGACGAGATAGGGTGACTCGTGGATGTCGAGGCCGATGCCGTGCCCGGTGCGGTGCGGAAGGCCCGGCAGCCGGTAGCCGGGGCCCAGGCCGGCTTCCTCGATGACCGCCCGTGCGGCGGCATCCACCGCGCCACAGGGTGCGCCGGGGCGGGCCGCGTCGAAGGCTGCCTGCTGTGCCGCCTGCTCGAGGTTCCAGATTTCCCTCTGCCGCGCCGAGGGTTCGCCGAAGACGTAGCTGCGGGTGATGTCCGACAGGTAGCCGTGCACCTCGCAGCCCGTGTCGATGAGCACCATGTCACCCTCCTCGAGCACCTTGGGCCGGGCGACGCCGTGCGGAAAGGCGCTGTCGGGCCCGAACAATACGATGCAGAAGGTCGAGCCGCCGGTGCCCGCGGTTCGATGGGCCGCGTGAATGAAGGCCTCGACTTCCGCCGTCGTGATGCCCGGTGTCAGCATGCGGGCGGTGTGCCGGTGCACGTCCAGGGTAATGTCCTTGGCGCGCTGCATGAGCGCGAGCTCAGCGGCACTCTTGCGCTCGCGGCAGCCGGCCACCACCGGTGCGCCGTTGCTGAGCTCGAGGGACGGCGGCAGGGCGCCGCGCACCCCATCGACCAGGAAGAATGGCGCCGCGGGGTCCATGGCGAGCCGGCCCTCGCGCACGCCGCCAGCCTCGAGCACCGTGGCCAGCAACTGGTAGGGACACTCGTGTTCTTCCCAGCCGTGAATCTCCCCCTCGAGTACCAGGTAGCCCGCCAGCGTGCCGCGTTCGAACGCTGGGGCGAGATAGTGGAGCTCGCCGCCCGCCGTTAGCAGGGCGCCGACGAGCCGCTCGCTCGGTGACCAGCGCGTGCCGGTGAAGTAGCGCAGGCTGCTGCCCGCGTTGAGATAGAGGGCCGCGTGGCCCTGCTCGCGGAGCAGAGTGGCTGCCTTCTCGAGCCGGGAGCGGTATTCGGCCTCAGCGATGGGCTCGGCCCCGGCGGTACGGTCGCCGCCTGCCCGCAGCGCCTCGAGTTCCGTTGCCGCGTCGCTGCCGCCCACACCTGCTGTCATGGTTTTCTCCCGGGTTGCCAAAAGGTATCGAAGAATTCGCGAAGGGGCCGATCATAGCATCCGCGGCCGGTTCCCCGCCCTCGCGCACGCACTTATACTGGCGGTTCCAGGGAGGAATCGACATGCGCTGGGATGAAATCGACCGCCAGGTCTGCTCCGTCGCGCGGGCGCTGTCCGTGGTGGGGGAGCGCTGGACTCTGCTGATCCTGCGCGATGCCTTTTTCGGCACGCGCCGCTTCGATCAGTTCCAGGCCAGCCTCGGCATCACGCGACACCGGCTCTCGGAGCGGCTGGGCAAGCTCGTGGACCACGGCGTGCTGCGGCGCGTCCGCTACAGCGAGCGGCCGCCGCGCTACGAGTACCGGCTGACGCGCAAGGGGCTCGCGCTTTACCCCGTCCTGATGACCCTCGGCAACTGGGGCGATGACTGGATGGACCGGGGTGAGGGCGCACCGGTGGTGTACGTGCACAACGCCTGCGGCAAGCAGACCCGGCCGCTGCTCACCTGCAGCGAGTGCGGGGAGCCCCTGCGGCCCGAGGGCGTCCTCCCGGAAGTCGGGCCCGCCCTCGCGCTGCACGTCCCCGAGGCACAGGAGGGAGACCGGGAACTGCCGGCTTTCCCGCTGCTGTCGAGGGAGCCGGCGGTCGACTAGACTTCGTGTTCACGAAAGCGTAAGGGGAGGGGTGATCCCATGGCTGAAGCCGCCAACAACATCGTCATGAACAGCGACAACCCGGAGGCGATGGTTCCCGGTGGAGACCGGGACCCGGCCACGGAGCGCCTGACGCGCAAGCAGCGCCTGGCTGCCGCATTGCGGCTGTTCGGCAAGTTCGGCTTCGACGAGGGCGTTGCCGGCCACATCACGGTGCGTGACCCGGAGCACCTGGACCAGTTCTGGGTGAACCCCATGGGCCGTTCCTTCAAGCAGATGTGTGTTTCGGACCTCCTGCGCGTGGACCACGAGGGCAACGTCGTGGAAGGGGACGGGCTGCTCAACGGGGCGGCGTTCACGATTCACTCGCGCATCCACATGGCCAACCCGCATATCACCGCCGCGGCCCACTCGCACTCGCTCTACGGCAAGGCTTTCGCGACCCTTGGCCGCAAGCTCGAGCCGCTGACCCAGGACGCCTGTGCCTTCTACGAGGACCACGCGGTACTCGAGAGCTTCACCGGCGTGGTGCTCGACAGCGGGGAGGGCGACCGGATCGCCGAGCTGGTGAACCACCACAAGGCGCTGATCCTGCAGAACCACGGCCTGCTAACTGTCGGGGCCTCCGTCGACGAGGCCGCCTGGTGGTACGTCACCATGGAGCGCAGCTGCCAGGCGCAGCTGCTTGCCGAGGCCGCCGGCACACCGAAGCCGATTCCCCACGAGTATGCCGTAAAGACGCGGGAAACCGTGGGCAGCGCGCTGGCCGGCTGGTTCAGCTTCCAGCCGCTTTACGACGTGATCGTGGCGGAGCAGCCGGAGTTGCTGGACTGAGACTGAATTTCATTCAAAGTCAGTCGTTTACGCACGAAAGCTGTTAAATAGTTACAGGGTTTCTACGCACGGCGGCGGGCTCCCATCGCTACACTTGGGGGTAACAACTAGAACCATCTCCATAGAGAGGAGCCCGCAATGAAAAACCTGAAGCTTACGGCGCTGGCCGTGGCCGTTTCCGCAGCGCTGCCGCAGTTCGCCAGCGCCCAGCTCGAGGAAGTCCTGGTCACCGCGACCAAGCGCGAGTCGACGGTGCAGGACCTGCCGTTCTCCATCAACGCCCAGTCCGAGGAGGCCATCGAGCGCAACAACGTGTTCACGCTCGAGGACCTGTCGCGCAACGTCGCCGGCCTGACCATCCAGAACCTCGGCCCGGGCCAGAGCCAGGTCGCCATCCGCGGCGTCTCCGCCGGCCAGATCGTGCGCGACCAGCCGGGCGTGAAGGAGCAGGTCGGCGTCTACCTCGACGAGACCGTGATCTCCCTGTCCCTGTTCACCCCGGACCTGGACCTGTTCGACCTGAATCGCGTCGAGACCCTGCGCGGCCCGCAGGGCACGCTGTTCGGCTCCGGCTCCGTGGGCGGCACCGTGCGCTTCATCACCAACCAGCCCGATATCGAGGGCGGCACCTACGGCAAGATCGAAGCCAACCTGAACACGGTGACCGACGGCGAGGAGGGCGGCCACCTGAAGGGCGCTATCAACCTGCCGATCTCCGACACCGTGGCCATCCGCGCCGTGGCCTACGGCACCGAGTACGCCGGCTTCATCGACGCCTTGCGCGAGGGCCTGCCCAAGCAGGAAGACGTCAACAGCGGTGGCCGCTACGGCGGTCGCATCGCCCTGGCCTGGCAGCCCACGGACAACCTGCGCATCACCCCGCGGGTCGTCTACCAGGAGATCACCGCCGACGGCTTCAACCGCCAGGAGGCGTTCAACCTCTTC
Source organism: Pseudohaliea sp. (assembly GCF_040217025.1). Classification (GTDB taxonomy): domain Bacteria; phylum Pseudomonadota; class Gammaproteobacteria; order Pseudomonadales; family Halieaceae; genus Pseudohaliea. The sequence goes on from NZ_JAVJOA010000008.1 coordinate 116,784, forward strand.
GCCAACCCGTATACGACGACGCGGCCGGCCATCCAGCTCGGCGAGCGCGAGCAGTACCTGCTGCTCGAGGAAGAGTTCGAGGACGAGACCCTCATCGCCGACCTGGTGGTCGAGTGGAACCTCGACAACCTCTCGCTGACCTACGCCGGCAGCTACACGGAACGCGACATCCTGGTCAGCCGGGACGCCAGCGCGCTCACCGGCTCGGTCTCCATCGACCTGGGCTTCGGCGAGTCCGCCGCGCTGATTCCCTCGAACCTGCGCGACACGACGGACCTCGAGCAGATCACCCACGAGTTCCGCATCGCATCGAACTACGACGGCCCGCTGAACTGGGTCGGAGGCGTGTTCTATTCGGACATCAAGCGCTTCTATGCCCAGCGCCTGCCCACGCCGGGTTACGACCAGGTCACGGATATCGTGCTCGGCGATGGCACCGCCGAGTCGCTGCGCAACGGCTTCCCGCCGGACTCGCCCTTCAACTCGGACCTGCCCTACGACATCGAGCAGATCGCCCTCTTCGGTGAGGTCGATTACCAGGTCACCGAGCGCCTCAAGCTGACCGCGGGTGCCCGCTGGTACGACTTCGAGGAAGAGCGCGACATCCTCCAGGGCGGCCTGTTCTCGAGCCTCGCGGACCAGACCGACGACACGGCTTCCGACGGCATCAACCCGCGCTTCATGGCGAGCTACGACCTGAACGACACGGTTACCGTGAACGCGCAGGCCTCCCAGGGCTTCCGCCTCGGCGGCGTCAACGACCCGCTGAACGTGCCGCTCTGCGACCCGGGTGACCTCAACACCTTCGGGTCGTTCCAGGCCTACGACGACGAGACCCTGTGGAACTACGAGCTGGGCTTCAAGTCCATGGTCGGCAGCCTGCAGTTCAACGCCGCCGTGTTCTATACGGACATCGAGGACCTGCAGGTGACCCTCGACGCCGGTTCCTGTTCCTCGCGGATCTCCTTCAACGTGCCGGAGGCATACACCATGGGCGCCGAGTGGGAGCTCTCCAGCTACCTCACGGAAAGCTTCCTGTTGACCTTCAATGGCAGCTACATCGAGGCCGAGTTCGACTCCACGGTGACCGACAGCGCCGGCAACATTCTCGGCGGCGTCGAGGAAGGCAACCGGCTGCCGTCGGTCCCCGAGCTGCAGCTCTCGGCCTCGGCGACCTATACCTTCCCCGGCGGCCTGTTCGGCTCGGACGAGTTCTACCTGAACGCGCTGGTACAGCACGTGGGCGAGCGCTACACGCAACCTTCGGACCAGGTGCCCGGTGCCGGCGATTTCGTCTCCGGCCTGCCCTTTGGCGGCGCCACGGGGACGGAAGTGACCAGCCTCGACCTGGAGCTCGACGCCTACGAGATCGTCAACTTCAGCGCCGGCATGGTCTGGGACACGCTGGAAGCAGTGGTCTTCCTGAACAACGCCTTTGACGAGAACGCGGACCTGTCCTTCGACCGCGAGCGCGGCGGCCGCGCCCGCCTCGGCTTCCGCACCAACACGCCGCGCATGCTCGGCGTGACCCTGCGCAAGTCCTTCTAGGACTTCACCGGCGCAGCCAGGAACCGCGGCCCACGGGTCGCGGTTTTTTTTGCCGGGCCCGGGGAGCTTTCCGGCGGTCGGTCCCGAGCCGGGGATTGACGCGGTGATTTTCCTTGCCTATGGTTGCCCCGTTGTTTGAACTTATTTCAAAAACACCATGTTTTTCACAACAACGATAAAGAGGTATCCCATGGCCCGCATTGCCAGAAGCAAGTATTTACAACCCAAGACGCTTGCCGCCGCCCTGTCCGCAGCGCTGCCGGTCCTGGCCGGCCATGCGGGGGCGCAGGTCCTTGAGGAGGTCGTCGTCACTTCCCAGAAACGCGCCACGAGCCTTGATGTTCAGCAGATCCCTACCGCGATATCTGTGTACAGCGGTGCAACACTGGAACAGGCCTTTGCGGTCGACCTCACGGATGTCGGCCGCTACGCCCCCAACGTCCAGCTGAACGACGCGGGCACCTACCCGGGTTTTGCCAACTTCTTCATTCGCGGCGTCGGCGTGAGCAACACGACCCGCTCCCAGGACCCGGCCGTCGGTGCGTTCTTTGACGGCATCTACGTGGGCTTCGGCCCGAGTTCCATTGCTGCGGCGTTTGACTTTGAGTCAGTGGAAGTACTGAGGGGCCCCCAGGGAACCCTGTTCGGCAAGAACGTGACCGGGGGGGCAGTCTCCGTAACCAGCCGCCGGCCCGGCACTGAGTTCGGCGGCTACGCCAGCGCCCAGCTCGCCAACTACGACAGCATCCAGCTCACCGGTGCGGTCGATCTGCCGCTCACCGACGACCTGGCGCTTCGCCTTGCGGGCACGAGCCGCTCCCGGGATGGTTACTGGAAGAACCAGTACACGGACCAGACCAAGCCGGAGCAGGATATCGATATCCTTCGCCCCGTGCTGCGCTGGGATGCCACGGACCGACTCACGCTGAACCTCATCGGTGAGTACTACCGCAGCCGCAGTGGGTCGTCTGCGTCGCAGAATCTCGACAGCCGCATCGATCCGCGGGTAGCGGGGCCGGCTGTCGTGCAGAGCGTGTTCGGCTACACACCGCCCGGTGACAAGTACGACATTCAGCACGACCTGCAGGGCTACCTCGACGCCGAAACGCGTATGCTGGTGCTCGATGCCAGCTACCAGGCCGATCACGGCGTCTTTACGCTGGTGACCGGTGCGCGGGACGTACGTTACGACACGTCGACCGACTTCGACGGCTCGCCCTTCCCGGTCTTCCACTTCCCCGACAACCGCGAGAAGCAGGAGCAGTTTTCCGTCGAGGCGCGCTATGCTTCCAGTTTCTCTGACCGTTTCGAATTCACCGCTGGCCTGTTCTACTTTACCCAGGAATACGACATCGGTGAGCGCCGGGAGTTCTTCATCGGCGGTACCCCGGAGTCGCCAACGCTGCTGCAGCAGGTAGGGCTGGGCCTGACCGACGACGAATCGCTCGCAGCATTCGGTGAGCTCAGCTGGTACCTCAGTGATCGCTGGACCCTGCTGCTCGGCGGTCGTATTACCGATGAGACGAAGGAGGTCACTTTCTGCCCCTTCAGTGCCGATCCGGCGGTCTATGCCAGCCTGGACATGAACGACTGCGCAAACCCCGTCAACGACGACGAGAACTGGACCAGTTTCTCGCCGCGCGTGGGTATCGATGTCGAGCTGTCGGAGGACATCATGGCCTATGCCAGCTGGTCCACCGGGTTCCGTTCCGGGTCCTACAATATCCGCGCCCGGGTCCCCGAGGCGATCGGCCCGGTCGACGAGGAGGAGGTCATCACCTGGGAGGCGGGTATCAAGTCAACGCTGCTCGGTGGCCGGCTGCGGTTCAACGCGGCCGTATTCCTCAGCGAGTACGACGATATCCAGCGCACCATCTCGGACACGGTTATCATCGACGGCAATCCGCAGGTCACCCAGGTACTGCGAAACGCTGCGCAGGCGACCATCTCCGGCGTCGAGATCGAGACGTCGATGCTGCTGAGCGAGTCGCTCACGGCGGACTTCTCGCTGGGTTACCTCGACGCGGAGTACGATGAGTTTCCGGGCATCGATGCCGACCGCAACGGGGTTTACGAGCCGGAAATCGACGATGCGGCCGCGGAGAACCTCGAGTTCGAGCGTGTACCCGAGTTCGAGTTCACCGCGACGCTGCAGCACAGCATGCCGCTGGCGGGCGACAGCATGCTGCGCTCGCGGGTTTCCTACCAGTGGCGCGATGAGCACTTCGTCGACACGCTGAACAGCCCGAGTATCGCCGTGGACGCTTACGGGTTGCTGGACGCCAGCGTAACCTATGAGCGCCTCGCAGCCGGCTGGTCCGTCTCGCTCTTCGGGCGGAACCTGTCCGACGAGGAGTTCCACGACTTCGGCTTCGACGGCGGCACGCACCGGGCCGTGTGGGGCGGTGTGCCGCGCACCTACGGCGTGGAACTGCGGGTCGATTTCTAGCAGGCGACGACCGTTGCAATCCGTTCTCGTCATCGGTGCGACCGGGGACCAGGGCGCGGCACAGGTTGCCGCGCTCCGGTCCGCGGGCTATCGCACCGCCGGCGCCACGAGGGATGCCACCCGCTCGTGCCTGCCCTGCGGAACGCCGGCGGTACCGCTTGATCTTAATGATCCCGCCTCGCTTGGCAGCGCCCTTGCCGGCTTCGATACTGTTTTCCTTAATCTTCCCTCGGCCTCGTTCTCCGATCCGGCCGTCGTTATCGACGGCTTCCGGCATTTCCTCCGGGCGGCCGAGGGGACCGGGGTCGCCCGGGTGCTCTTCAACGCCAGCCTGTATGTCGGCGATGAAGCGAAGGGTTACCCGGCGCATGACACGCGCTATCAGATCGTTGAGGAGTTGCTCGCTTCCCGGGTCGCCGCGTCAGCAGTCTGCCCGGTCATCTTCATCGAGAACCTCATGCGGGGATGGGCCCTGCCGGTGCTCCGGGAGCGTCGCGTGCTGAGCTATCCCCACGCGGAGGAGTTGCCGGTGAGCTGGATCAGTCTGCAGGATGTTGCCCGGCTCATGGTTGCCTTTGCGGAGGACCGGAGCACGATCGGCCGGAAGTTCATCGTCGGCGGCCCGGAGGCTTTGCGGGGGCCTGAGACAGCCGCGGCACTCACTTGTGCCTGGGGGGAGACCGTTCGTTTCGAAAGCCTGCCGGTCGAGGCCTTCGCGCGGGAGATGGGATCGCTGTTCGGTGGCGGAGAGCGCTCTGCCTCGGAGCGGATCACCGCAGACCTCGCCGCGATCTACCGCTGGTATAACGAGGCCCGGCCCTCCCCGTTCACCGTTGATATGGAAGCCCTGCAGGCGCGCTACAGGATCTCCCTCACCACGGTGTATCAGTGGGGGCTTGAGCACCGCCTGCTGGCCTGAACGGCTTACGCCTCGAGCAGTTCCTCCCGCAGCCGCTCGGCCAGCACATGCTTCTGGATCTTGGTCGCTGACATGGGCCACTCAGTGACGAAGCGCACGTGCCTGGGAATCTTGAAGGAGGCGATCTGTCCGCGGCAGTAGTCGATGAGTTCCTCCGCGCTCAGGCTCGCGCCTTCGCGGAGTTGCACGAACGCCGCCGCGACTTCCCCGAGCCGGTCATCGGGGGCGCCGACGACCTGGGCGAGGTGTATGGCCGGGTGGGTGCCCAGCCAGTTCTCGAGTTCAAGCGGCGACACATTCTCGCCACCGATCTTCAATAGGTCCTTCAGGCGGCCGTGGTAGGCGACCTGGCCGGCCTTCGTCAGGCTGCAAAGATCACCGGTGCGGAACCAGTCGTCGTCAGTGAAGGCTTCGGCGGTGCGCACCGGGTCGCGGTAGTAACCCTCGAGCAGTGAGAAGCCACGGACCTGCATCTCGCCTCGCTGTCCCGCTGGCAGCACCGCGCCCGTCTCCGGGTCTACCACGCGCAGCTTTACCCCGGGGTAGGGCCGGCCACAGGTCGTGGCCCGGGTCTCGTCGTCCTCGTCTGCGGCGCCGTGGCAGCAGATGCCCGAGGCCTCGGTCATGCCGTAGGCGCTGATATGAAGGGCGCCGGGGAGCGCGCGCATATTGGCGCGCAGGGCCTCCGGCGGTGCGACGTTATTGATCAGCCGCACAGAGCCGAGGCGCCCGGCGTCAAAGTCCGGGTGCGCGAGCAGGTCCGCCATGATGGCCGGGAACGCCGGGTAGAGAATGGTCGGCCGGTGCCGGTACAGCTGCTCGAGCGCCGGGCCGGCCTCGAAGTGCGCCTCGGCGAGGTAGCCACCGCCGGCGCCGACCATGGCCAGCAGCGGCAGGATCGAGGCCATGTGGAAGAGGGGCAGGGGGTTCCACTGCAGGTCTTCCGCCGTGATCTCCAGCCGGTCGCGCATGGCCAGCGCATTGCGCACGAGCGCCTCGTGGCAGAGCAGGCAGCCCTTGGGCCGCGAGGTGGTGCCGGAGGTATACATCATCAGGCAGGCCTCGCGCAGGCATACCTCCCGCCGGCGCTGGTCTATGGCAGCGCTGTCCACGGCCTCGCCGAGGGCGCCAGCCGTCGCTGAGGGCAGGCATCCGGCGCGTTCACCGTCGCCCAGGAGGATCACGGCGCGCAGGGCCGGCGCGGCATCGGCGGTGAGGGCGCGCGGATCCCGGGCCGCGGTGAGGGCCCCGTCCAGGGCGGCGTCGATCAACGCCGGGAAGTCCGTGGGCGTCCCTTCCGCGCCGGTGTACAGCAGGGTGAGATCAGCATGGCCGAGCACGTAGCGCAGCTCATCGACCCGGTAGCGCGCATTGAGGAGCACGGCCACGGTACCGGCGAGGGCGCAGCCGAACAGCTGCTCGACGACTTCGGGCCGGTTTTGGGCAAGGATGCCGACATGGTCACCGGGCTCGGCGCCGAGAGCGAGCAGGCTCCAGGCCCGGGCCTCACTGCGAGCCAGCAGCTCGCGGTAGGTCACGTCGTAGCCGGGGAAGGCCAGGGCCCGGCGGTCCGGGTGCTGTCTTGCCGCCCGCACCAGGAGGTCGCCGAGAGACGTCGCTTCGATGGTCTGCAGGTTCATGGTCCTGGCCCCCTCAGAAGGAGCGCGGCAGGCCGAGGCCCTCGGCGATCATGTTGCGCGCCATCTCGTTGCTGATCGGGCCGATGCGCAGGAGCCGGGCGTCGCGCCAGTAGCGCTGCATGTCGGTCTCGGCAGAATAGCCCATGCCGCCGAGAATCTGGATGCCGAGGTCCGCGGCGCGCCCTGCGTACTCGGAGCACAGGACCTTGGCCATGTTGGAGGCGTTCGCGCAGGGCTCACCGGCGCTCTGCAGCGTGGCGCCGTCGAGCAGCATGAGCTCGCCCTGCTTCTGCCACATGGCGATGTCGGCGACGTAGTGCTGCAGGGCCTGGAACTCGCCGATCACGTGGCCGAAGGCGCGCCGCGTCTGCAGGTGGTCCACCGCATCCTCCAGCACGCCGTCGAGCATGCCGAGGCAGAAGGCGGCGTTCACCAGGCGCTCGTTGTTTAGCGTGCCCGTGGAATAGCCCCAGCCCTTGCCGGCCTCTCCGAGGAGCAGGTCGTCGGGTACGAACACATCGTCGAGGTGCACGCTGCAGGAGCTGATGCAGCGCATCCCGAGCTTCGGCATTGACGATACCGTGACCCCCTCTGCTTCCCGGGGCACGAAGAACAGGGAGACGCCGTCAGAGCGGCGCTTGACGTCCTTGTCCGAACGGGCCATGAGGAACAGGTAATCCGCCACGCCCGCGCCGGTGCTCCAGATCTTCTCGCCATTCAGCCGCCAGCCGCCGTCGACCTTCGTTGCTGTGGTTTTCATGCCGCCAAGGAGGTCCGTGCCGCCGCCGGCTTCCGTAAAGGCCATGGCAGTCTTCAGGCGCCCGGCCGCGATCTCGGGCAGAAAGCGCTGCTTCTGCTCCTCGCTGCCCGCGCCAAGTACGCCCTTGCCGCCGCTGAAGGAGGTGACACCCCAGACCCAGCCGACGCCCGCCGCGGTGCGCGCGAGCTCCCGGGCGAAGAGCACCTGGGTGACGATGCTGCCGCCCTGGCCGCCGTATCCCTCCGGGATGCCGATGCCGTGGGCGCCGAAGGCCGAAAGCTTGTCCCAGAAGGCGTGGGGGAAGGCGTCTTCCTCACGCTCCAGTGCGCGGCACCAGTTCTTGGGGATCTCTGCATCGACCCAGCTGCGCACCGTGTCGCGGAACAGACGGTCTTCCTCGGAGAGGAAAGCGAGAGACATGCGAGACTCCTTGCATTGCGTTATGCTTTTCTTGAATGGTATTCAAAAATAACGGTGGAGGAAAGCCATGCCCGCAGAAAACAGCCTCGAAACCCGCCTGCGCCGGCTCGAAGATCGCATTGCCATCGAGGAGCTCATCGCCCGCTACGGCCTGGTCATGGACGACCGCGACATGGATGGCATGCCGGGCCTGTTCACGGAAGACGTGCACATCCTGTCCCGCGACGGGGTCATGGATGCCCGCGGCCGGGACGCGGTCATCGAGCTTTACCGGGGCCGCTTCGCGGTGCTCGGGCCGAGCAACCACTTCACCCACGACAGGATCATCCGCTTCGGCGACGATCCCGGCGAGGCTTGGGGCACCGTGCTCTCGCACGCGGAGATGCAGCGCAAGGGTGAACCGATGCTCGCGGCAATCCGCTACTCGGACCGCTACCGGCGCGAGGACGGCGCCTGGCGCTTCGCCGAGCGGCTGTTCGATTTCTTCTATTACGTGCCGACGGCACAGTACCTGGATGCGCTGGGACCGGGCCTTGCGACGCGCATGCGCGCCTATGAGGAACCTGCTGGTGCGGATATACCTGAGAAGCTCGCCACCTGGCGCGCCTATTACGGAGACGCGCCGGGCGGCAGCTGAGCCGGTGCAGGCAGCACCGGGACTTTTCGCGAGTCTACTGCTGGCTGGCGGCGAGCGCCTGCTCGATGTCGGCGATGATATCGTCGGCGTGCTCGATGCCGATGGACAGGCGCACCATGTCCTCGGTGACGCCGGCGGAGGCCAGCTCTTCCGGTGACAGCTGCCGGTGCGTCGTGCTCGCCGGGTGGCAGGCCAGGGACTTGGCGTCGCCGATGTTCACCAGCCGCAGGATCATTTCCAGGGCGTCGATGAAGCGGGCGCCCGCCTCTCGGCCCCCGTTCACGCCGAAGCTGAGAATACCCGAGGCTCGGCCGCCGCAGATCTTCTCGCAGGTGGCGCGGTAGGGACTGTCCGGGAGCGTTGCATAGTTCACGTGGGTGACCGCCGGGTGCGCGGCGAGCCAGGCGGCGATGCGCTCGGCGTTCTCGCAGTGGCGCTCCATGCGCAGGCCCAGCGTCTCCAGCCCCTGCATGATCAGGAAGGCCGAATGCGCGGCCAGCGCGGCGCCCGTGTTGCGCAGCGGTACGACCCGGCAGCGGCCGATGTAGGCGGCCTCGCCCAATGCTTCCGTGTAGACCACGCCGTGGTACGAGGGGTCCGGCTCGTTGAGCACGGCGAAGCGCTCGGCATTGCCTTTCCAGTCGAAGCGGCCGGAGTCGACGATGGCACCGCCAACGGTCGTGCCGTGGCCGCCGATATACTTGGTCAGCGAGTGCACCACGATGTGCGCGCCGTGGTCGAAGGGGCGGCAGAGGAAGGGTGTAGGCACCGTGTTGTCGACGATGAGCGGCACGCCGTGGGCCTCGGCAATCTCCGCCCAGCGCGCCACGTCGACCACGTTGCCGGCGGGGTTGCCGATGGACTCGCAGAACAGGGCGCGGGTCTTGCCGTCGATGAGCTCGGGAATGCGGTCGAAGTCATCGGCGGCGACGAAGCGCGTCTCGATGCCCTGGCGCGGGAAGGTGTGTGCGAACAGGTTGTAGCTGCCGCCGTAAAGCTGCGAGGTGCTGACGATGTTGGTGCCGGTCTCGGCGATCACCTCGATCGCATAGCGGATCGCCGCCATGCCCGAGGCGACGGCGAGCGCGCCGACCCCCCCTTCGAGCTGCGCCAGTCGCTCCTCCAGCACCGCGCAGGTGGGATTCATGATCCGGCTGTAGATATTGCCCGGCACCTTGAGGTCGAAGAGATCGGCCCCGTGCTGCGTGTTGTCGAAGGTGTAGGAGGTGGTCTGGTAGATCGGCGTGGTGGCCGCGTGGCTGCTGGCGGGGTCGCCGTCGTAGCCGGCGTGCAGGGCGATGGTCTCGGGTTTCATGCGGGTGTCCTCTGCCTGGGTCCTTGCGGGGTTCCGCAACTTACCACAGCCGCCGGCGCTCGCGTACACTACGCTCCCTTCCCCCTTTCCCCTGTCAGCCGCCGGAGGTAGCCGATGAATCCACTGCGCTGGGGCCTCGTACCGCAGATCCTCGCAGGGGTCGTGCTCGGTGCGCTCTGCGGTGTCCTGCTGCCCGGTGCCGGGGAGTCCGTGGGCCTGCTCGGGCGGCTCTTCGTCAGCATGCTCAAGGCGGTGGCGCCGCTGCTGGTGCTGCTGCTGGTGATGTCCGCCATCGCCAACCGGCACGAGCGCGGCGGCGATGCCCGACGCACGTTCCTGACCCTGCTGCTTTACCTCGCCGGGACTGTCTGCGCGGCGCTGGTCGGCGTGCTGCTGAGCTTCGCGTTTCCACAGACCCTGGTTCTCGTCGACGCGGCCGAGGGGAGCCCGCCGGCGGCGGTCGGCAGCGTGCTCGCCGATGTGCTGTTCAAGCTCGTGGACAACCCCGTGAACGCGCTGCTGGAGGGCAACTTCCTCGGCTGCCTGACCTGGGCGGTGCTCCTCGGCATCAGCTTCCGCCGCGCGCCGACCAGCTTCCGCGAGCACCTGGAAACGCTCGCCGGCGGTGTGGCCGACGTGGTCCGCTACGTGATCCGCCTCGCCCCCGTGGGTATCTTCGCGCTGGTCGCCTACACGGTGGCAACCACCGGCATCGCGGCCCTGGCCGACTACGCGGCCCTGGCGCTGCTGCTGGTGAGCGCCATGGTGGTGGTGGCACTGCTGGTCAATCCGCTCATCGTCTTCCTGGTGACGCGCCGCAACCCCTACCCGGTGGTGCTGCGCTGCCTGGAGGAGTCGGGGATCACCGCGTTCTTCACGCGCAGTTCCGCGGCCAACATCCCGGTGAACCTCGCGCTGGCGAAGAAGCTCGGCATCAGCGAGGAGCTCTACTCGGTGACCATCCCGGTCGGCGCCACCGTGAACATGGCCGGCGCCGCGATCACCATCACCACGCTCACCCTGGCCGCCGCGAATACGCTCGGCATCGAGGCGAGCTTCGCCACCGCCCTGGTGCTCTGCGTGGTGTCCGCCCTGGCCGCCTGCGGCGCGAGCGGCGTGCCCTCCGGCAGCCTGCTGCTCATCCCCCTGGCCTGCTCGCTCTTCGGTGTTCCCCTGGACGTGGCCATGCAGGTGGTGGCGGTGGGCTTCGTGATCAGCGTGATCCAGGACTCGGCCGAGACCGCGCTCAATTCGAGCACGGACGTCGTTTACACCTGGGCCGTGGACAACGCGCCGCTGCGTCAGTAGCGCGAGCGGGCCTTTTCGAGAAGGGCGCAGACGGCGCGGGCGCCATCCAGGAGCCGCGGCGTCGGCCGCTGGATGAGGTCCGGGTTCAGCCCGTAGAGCGCGTCCGCCGCGACGGCCGACAAGCGCGGAAAGCGGCGCCAGTCCGCGAGCCAGGGCGGCGTCTCCCTGCCTGCGCCGCTGGCGATGATCACCTCCGGGTCGCGCGCGAGTACCGCTTCCCGGCTCACCCGGGGCGCCAGCGACGGCACGTCCGCGAACAGGTTCTTCCCGCCGCAGCGTTCGATGACCGCACTGATCAGGTGGCTGCCGCCCACGGTCTGCATGGGGTCGTGCCAGAGCTGGTAGAACACGCGCAGCCGGCGACTGCCCGCCGGCGGGCCGAGGGCGGCAAAACCCTCGGCCAGCGCGGCGGCAGCCGCCTCACCCCGCGCCGGCGTGCCGGCGAGCCGGCCCAGCTGCACCAGGGTCTCGCCGATCCGGGCCAGGTCGCGCACTTCGTCCACGTAAACGGGTAGGCCGAGGGTCTCGAGCCGTTGAACGATCGCAGCGCCGTTGCCGGAGCCCCAGGCCAGCACCAGGTCCGGCTGCAGGGCGATGATGGCCTCGAGGCTGAGGGCGTTGTAGCCGCCGATCCGCGGCACGTCCCGGGCTTCTTCAGGGTGGTCGCTGTACGCCACCGTGCCGACCAGGCGGCCCCCGCCGCCGGCCGCGAAGAGGTTTTCCGCCAGGTGCGGCGCCAGCGCGACGATGCGCTCGGCCGGGGCGGGCAGACTGACGGTTTTACCGCGGCTGTCGACCACGCTGACCGGCGCGGCCGTGAGCATCGCCGGCAGCAACAGAACGGGGAGCAGCCAGGCCCGCCGTGCGGGTGCAGCGCCGTGGCTGCGATGCTGGCTGCCCCTCCCGCCGGCGCTGGCGCGGCGGGGGCAATGCTCCACCGGGCGATCAGAGCGCCGGGAAAACAAGCGGATAACCCTTCAGGGGATGCGGCTGTACCGCCAGCTCCGTGCCGAAGAGCTCACCGAGGAATGCCCGCGTGAGCAGGGCGGCCGGAGTATCGAGGGCCCGGCATTCGCCGTCGGCGAGCACCAGCAGCCGGTCGGCGAGGCTCGACAGCAGGTTGAGGTCGTGCAGCGACAGCACCACGCTGCAGCCGCGGGCGGCGAGGTTGCGCACCGTGTCCGCCAGCAGCTGCTGGTGGCGAAGGTCCAGGGCTGCGCTCGGCTCGTCGAGGAGCAGGAGCCGGCCGCCCAGGGGCTCATCGGGCGCCCTATGCAATAACTGGCATAGCACCCTCGCGAGCTGCACGCGCTGCTGCTCGCCGCCGGAGAGCAGCGTGTAAAGGCGGCTGGCGAGGTGGTTGGTATCGGTCCAGGCAAGGACCTCGGCGACGATCGCTTCGTCCGCCCGGCGGCCCGCGTCGTGCGGCAGGCGCCCGAGCATGACCACCTCGTGCACCGTGAACGGAAACGCCAGCTTAGATGCCTGCGGCAGGTAGGCCACGCGGCGGGCGCGTTGTTCCGGCGCCCAGTCCGCAAGCGTGCGGCCCTCGAGCGCGAGCGTCCCCGCGAGCGGTGCCAGGTCTCCCGCCATCGCGCGCAGCAGCGTGGACTTGCCGGCCCCGTTGGGCCCCAGCAGGCCCAGCACTTCACCGCTGCCGAGCTGCAGGTCGATACCCGAGAGCACCGGGCAGCCGCCCCAGCCGGCACTCAGGCCGCGGGCCGCGAGGAGCACGCTCATGCTGCCACCATGCCGAAGCGGGCCCGCTGCCGCAGCAGGGAAAGGAAGAAGGGCACCCCCACCAGCGCGGTAAGAATGCCGACGGGGATCTCCGCCGGGGGGGCCAGCAGTCGCGCGGCGGTGTCGGCCAGGAGCAGCAGGATTGCGCCCGCCATGGCCGAACCCGGCAGCAGGTAGCGGTGGTCGGGCCCGATCGCCAGGCGCACCACGTGCGGTACCACCAGGCCGACGAAAGCGATGGTGCCCGCAAGGGCGACGGAGACACCGACGCCGAGGGCGATCCAGGCCACCAGGATCGCCTTCAGGCGGCCCACCCGGATGCCGAGGTGGGCCGCCTCGGATTCGCCGAGGAGCAGGGCGTTCAGTGCGCTGCCGTGCCGGGGCAGGGCCACGCAGAGCACGGCGGTGACCCCCAGGGCCAGGAGCACTTCCGGGCGGCTGCCGGTTTCCAAACCGCCCATCTTCCAAAGGCTGATGCGCCGGAGCAGCGCATTGTCGGCATAGAACTCGAACAGGGAGACGAGGGCGCCGGCGAGCGCGGTGATGGCGATCCCGGCGAGCAGCATGGTCGCCACGGAGGTACCGGTGCTGTCGGTGGCGAGGCGGTAGACGAGTAGCACCGCGGCAACCCCGCCGGCGAAGGCGCCGAGGGAGACAACGGTGAGCACCGGCAGTGCCGGCAGGGCAGCGGCGCCCAGCGCCATGGCCGCCGCCGCGCCGAGGGTGGCGCCCCCGGTGACGCCGATGAGCGACGGGTCAGCCAGCGGGTTGCGGAACAGGCCCTGGCTCACAGCGCCGCAGAGGGCCAGCACCGCGCCCATGGAACCGGCCAGCAGCGTGCGCGGCAGGCGCAGCTGCGCGACGATCGTCGCCGCCGGATCGGTGAAGTCGCCGGCCAGGGCCGCAACCAGGCCGGCCGCGAGTTCGCGCGGGCCGAGGGGAACGGCGCCGAGGGCGAGGCTGGCGAGCGCCGCGGGCAGGAGGAGGGTGGCGAGCAGGGCGATGAAGCGCCGTGCCCGCCCCTGGCGCGCGTCCGTGGCGTTCAGAAATCCACGCCCTTGCGGGCCTTGATGCCCGCCGTGTAGGCGTGCTTGATCTCCCGGACCTCGGACACCGTGTCCATGATGGCCTGCAGGCCGCTGCCGCCGCCGCGGCCTGTCACCACGACACTCTGCTCCCGCGGGCGGTTGACCAGGGCCTCGAGAACTTCCTCCTCGGGCAGGTAGTCGAAGGAGAGCATGTAGGTCAGCTCGTCCAGCACCACCAGGTCGAAGGCGGGGTCGGCTAGCATCGGCTTGGCCTTCTCCCAGGTGCGCTTCGCGGCGGCGATGTCACCGCTGCGGTCCTGCGTGTCCCAGGTGAAGCCCGTGCCCATCTGGTAGAAGTCGACCTCCTGGCACTTGTCGCGCAGGTACAGTTCCTCGCCGGAGAGCTGCTCCCCCTTGATGAACTGTACAACGCCGACTTTCTGGCCATAGCCCAGGGCGCGCATCACCATGCCGAAGGCGGAGCTCGACTTGCCCTTGCCGTTGCCGGTGAGCAGCACGGCCACGCCGCGCTCGAGCTGGGCGGCGCGTATGCTCGCGTCGACCTTTTCCTTCTGTTTCTGCATCGCGCGCTTATGCTTCTCGTCGCGGCTCGTCTCGTCACTCATCGGGTTGTCTCCGGTGTCAGAAGCGGTAGCGCAGGCCGGCGTAGGCGGCGCGCTCGGCGGTGTTGTAGGTCGGGACCTCCTCGTAGTCCTCGTCGAGGGCGTTCTCGATCCGGCCGAAGAGCGTCAGTCCCGGGAACAGCTCGAAGCTGGCGTTCAGGTCCACGACCTCGTAGTCGTCCAGGGGCGTGGCCGCCGTGCTCACCGCGTCCCGGGACAGGCGCAGGTGCGCGCCGAGCTTCAGGCGCTCATCGCGGCCGGTGAAGGTGAAGCCCAGGTTGCCCAGGTGCTCCGGGCGGCGGGCGCGCTGCTCCCCGGTCGCGGTCTCGGCGTCGTTCCAGGTGTAGTTACCGTCCACGGTGAAGCCGGCGGCGAGGGGCCAGCTTGCCGCCAGCTCCACCCCGCGCGACTCGGACTCGCCATCCTCCTGCAGGTAGCCCGAGAAGCCGACCAGGTCGAAGAAGATCTGGTCCTCGACCTGCTGTTCGAACCAGGTCAGCTCCAGGTACTGGCCGCGCTCGCCGGCCCAGGCCACGCCCAGGTCGTAGCCCTCGCTGGTCTCTTCCTCGAGGTCCGCGGTTGCCGCCGGCGGGAAGGCGAAGGGACCGCGGTTGTAGGAAATCTCGTACAGGCTCGGCGCGCGGAAGCCGGTACCCCAGGTGCCGCGCAGCTTGAGCTCGCCGCCGGCCAGGGCCGTCACCCAGGCGCCGCTCACCCGGTAGGAGGTGAAGCTGCCGTAGTCGTCGTTGTCGTCGTTGCGCGCGCCGGCGGTCACGGTGATGCCGTCGGCGAAGCGGCCCTGGACCTCGCCGTAGATGCCGGTCTGGTCGCGGTCCCGGTCGAAGCTGCCATCGTCGATGGCCTGGGTTTCCCGGTCGAGGCCGTAGACGAGGCGCAGCACCTCGCCGCTGCGCCAGCTGCCCACGTAGGACCAGCGGCTGAGCTCGCCGTCGGCGCCGAAGCTGCGCCGGCCCTCGGTGAAGAAGTCTTTCTCGGTGCGGTTCTCGCTGAAAGCCAGCTGGTGGGTGAACTGCTGGCCGTTGTAGTCGGCCGCGACGCGCACGGCGTCCTGGCTGAAGTCATCGGTGCAGTCGTTGCTGGAAGCAAAGGTGTCGACCGTGAAGCAGTTGTCGTATTCGTTCTCGCCCTCGCTGCGGCGACCGGCGACGGACAGGCGCAGCGTGTCCGTGACGTCCCAGCCCAGGCGCCCGTTGTAGGTGCTGTTCTCGTAGCCGTCATCGTCCCGGAGGTCCGTGTCCGTGCTGCGCGAATTGAAGCCGTCCGTCCTGAAATCGGCGATACCGAGCAGGAAGTCCACGGCGCCGAGGTCGCCACCGACGCTGCCGCTGAACTCGCGGGTACCGAAACTGCCGGCCTCCGCGGCAAGCCGGCCGCCGAGGCCGTCCCGCGGTGTCAGCGTGGTGATGTTGATGACGCCGCCGGCATCGGCGCCGTACATGAGGCCCTGCGGCCCGCGGAGGATCTCCACGCGCTGGATACCGGAGGAAAGGAACTGCTCCATGCGCGGGCTGAACTGAGTGCCGGAGGTGTCGGTAATGTCGATGCCGTCCACCAGGACCTTGGTCCGAAAGCCCTCTTCACCGCGGATGCGCAGGGCCGTCGCCTTGCCGGGGCCGCCGGTGTTGGAAGCGGCCACCGAGGGTTGCGTGCGCAGGATCTCTGCGAGGGAATTGAAGCCGCGGCGGGTGATCTCTTCCTCGTCGATGACGCTGATGGCCGTGCCCACCTCGCGCAGCGGCATGGGTACTCGGGACGAGATGACGACGATCTCCTCGAGGGGGTTGTCGCTGGCGGCCTGCGCGAGCGCAGCCACCGGTGCCAGGGCGAGAGCCAGGGCACGGGCCGGGAAGGGGTGTTTCATGCTGAGTCCTCAATAGCCGGTAACGGGCGATTGAGGGAGGGGATCAAGGAGACGGAATGCGCGAACATTCAGCGACCTTTAATGAAGCCCTCCGCTCCATCGGTGCTCATGTCCGGGCAGGTATCGGGCTCGCGGTGTCTCTCGAAGAGAGTCTCTCGCTGGAGGTCGTTCGAAGACAGCCGCATACCGTTGCGGGGGCAGCGCTGGCCTTGGCCCCGGGGGCCGCACCAGTCTTCCCATTTAACCTGCCCAGATGCGGATTGCGCTCCGCACCGGCAGGCACCCTGGACGCCGGAGACTGTAGGGCGCTGTCCGGGTAATGTCAAACCTTGCGGTAGAATGCCGCCCATGGACATCGATGCCCCCACCCTCGCTACCATCACCCGGCGCCTGGGTCGCGAACCGCGCGGTCTGCGCGCCGTTGCGGCGCGGGATGCGGGCGGCGAGCCGGCCGTGATCCGGGTGGCCTCCGTCGTCGACGGCAAGCCCTTCCCGACGCTGTTCTGGCTCATCGACCCGGTGCTCAACTACCGCATTGACCGGGCCGAGGCCGGGGGGCTCATCGCCGAACTGCAGGCACGCGTCGACGCGGAGCCGGAGCTCGCCGCCGCGATGGCCGGCGACCATTACCGGCACATCGCCCTGCGCGAGCGGTACCTCGCGCCGGCCGAGCGGGAGTTGCTCGAGGCCCGGGGCCAGTGGGCAGCGCTCGCCGAGCGGGGTATCGGCGGCATTGCCGATTTCCGCCGCATCCGCTGCCTGCATACCTGGTACGCCGCGCATCTCGTCGAGGCCAACACGATCGGCACGCTGCTCGATGCGCACTGGGCCGCGGAGGCAGCCTGAGCCGGGCGCGGCCCGGCCGCGTAGCAAGGGCCATGACCAGCGACCCCCGGACCAGGAACCCGAACCCGCAGGGCAAGGGCCTCGTGCCCGTCCTCGCGCACTGGCACGCGCTGCGGCCGCGCGCGGCCGCCGCCAAGAGTCCGACGGCACTGCTCCTGGACCTGTTTGCTTCCACCCTCGTGCTGTCGGCACGCTGCGATCTGCGCCCGGTGGTGGGGCAGCGCTACTACCTTTACTGCGATCTCGACCGGGTCCTCGATCTTGACCTGGACCGTGACGATACCGGCTGGCGCCTGTCGCTGATTTCGCCAGCGGAGTGGGGCGAGCGGGCCCCGGGGCACTGCCTGGGCCCCTGCTGGCTGCGCGAGGACATGACCTGGTCCCTCGACGCCGAGGCAGCACTGGCGGCCGATGCCGCGCTGCGTGATCGGGTGGCGGCGCTGGTCCAGGATTTCCTCGAGCGCCTCGACGTGGATGGCCCGCTGGAGGCTCAACTGCCCGGGTACCACCGGGAGCTGCCCTACTACCGCCGCCTCCTCGCCGCCGGCCTCGGCGCCTCGCTGCGCCAGTCTCTCGCGGCGGCGGGGGCGAGTGCGGCACAAGCGCGGGAGACCCTGCGCCTCGGCGCTGCCGGGCTGCGCCGGGCGGCTTTGACAGCACCACAGCCGCCGGGCGAGCATGCAATCCCCCGCGATGCGTCGCTAAGCACCTCGCGCGACGCGTCGGCCAACCAGCCTCTTTGCGAGAAGGATAGACAGCCATGAGCGAGGAATCCGGCTACACACCGCCGCGCGTCTGGACCTGGGATGCGGCCAGCGGTGGCCGTTTTGCCAATATCAACCGCCCGGTGGCCGGCGCCACGCACGAGGCGGAGCTGCCGGTCGGGGACCACCCGCTGCAGCTGTACTCCCTGGCCACGCCGAACGGCGTCAAGGTCACGGTCATGCTGGAAGAGCTCCTCGCCCTCGGTCACAGCGGCGCCGAGTACGATGCCTGGCTCGTGAATATCCTCGAGGGCGACCAGTTCGGGTCGGGCTTTGTCTCCATCAACCCGAACTCCAAGATTCCGGCGCTCCTCGACCGCAGCAGCGATCCGCACATGCGGCTGTTCGAGTCCGGTGCCATCCTTGTTTACCTTGCGGAGAAGTTTGACGCCTTCCTGCCGAAGGAGGGCAGGGCCCGCAGCGAAACGCTCTGCTGGCTGTTCTGGCAGATGGCGAGCGCACCGATTCTCGGCGGCGGCTTCGGCCATTTCTACGCCTACGCCCCGGAAAAGTTCGAGTACCCCATCAACCGCTACGCCATGGAAGTGAAACGCCAGCTCGACGTGCTCGACCGGCACCTCGCCAGCCACGACTACCTGGCCGGCGACGAGTACACCGTCGCCGACATGGCCACCTGGCCCTGGTACGGCGTGCTGGTGACCGGCGATATCTACAACGCCCAGGAGTTCCTCGACGTGAACAGCTACGTGCACGTCAAGCGCTGGGCCGAGGCCATCGAGGCGCGCCCCGCTGTGCAGCGGGGCCGCCGCGTCAACCGGGTCTGGGGCCCGGAAGAGGAGCAGGTCCGCGAGCGCCACGCCGCGGCGGATCTCGACTGAGGGGCGGGCAAAAAAACCCCGCGCCAGGCGGGGTAAGCGGGGCGTCGGGCCCGCCTTGCGGCGGGCACCGAGGAGTTACTGGACCAGTTCCACACCTTCGGCGACGATCTCGCCGGCGATGTTGGAGTCCTGCACGGTGATCGTGCCGGAGCCCTGGTCCTCCTGCACTGCTTCGAGATCTTCCTCACCATCGTCGTTGCCGCTCGTGGTGGCGCCGATCACCAGCACGTTGACGTCGCCGGCATCGGCTTCCTCCCATACCGCCCCCTTGCCGCCATTGTCGATGGCGGTGGAGCCCAGGAACAGGCTGCGCACGCCGGCGGGGCCTTCCTCCGACATCTTGAAGCCGTCGTCCGAGTTCTCCGACGCCACGACGTTGATGTAGTTGGCGTCGATGGCGCCGTTGTCTTCCTCGTCGAAGTCGATACCTTCGTCGAGATTGCGCAGCACCTCGGAGTTGATGATGTTGGCGATCAGCGAACCGTTGCCGGCCTCGTCGATATCGAAGCCGTCGTCGGTGTCGATGGCATATTCATAAGCAGTGACGCCGCCGTCTTCCTCCGCCTCGTACTCGACGCAGGTGGGGTCGGTGAAGGCTTCGGCCGTGGGGGCTCCCGGAAAATCTTCCGGTACCTCGCCGTCGAACTCGCCCTCGTCCTCGTAGCTGCCGAGGAATGCCGCCAGTTCAGCGCCGACCTGGACCGGGTCGCAGTAGCCGCCGTTGTCATTGAAACTCGAGTCGTTGACGCTGGCGACCACGACGCCGTTCTGGCCCTCGTCGAGCTCGACGCCGTCGGCGCCCACGTTCGTGAAGGTGGAGCTGTCGGCACGGAAAACGATGTTGCCGTTGCCACGCTCGTCGACGCGCAGGCCGTCGGCGTCGAACTTGCCGTAACCGACGTTGTCGATGGTGACGTCGTCGAACTCAACGAGAATGGACGCGTTGGAGCCGCCGCCGGCACCGCCGCCGCCGCTGCCGCAATCGTCGGCTAGGTCGCAGTCGGAGATGTGCACGCCGTGGTTGGCAACACCGCTTACCGTGACGTTGTTCAGCACGACCTTGACAGTTCCGCTCTGGTTATCACGCACGTCCACGAAGATGCCTTTGCCGGCCGGTGCGCTGGCGGGGTTGTTGATATCGAAGCCACCGGGGCCCATGAAGTTCAGACCGATGACCTCGAGATCGGCGCCGTTGCTGACTTCCAGCAGCGTGTGGTTGTCCATGGTCATGACTGTTTGGCCAGTGCCGTAGAGCTTCAGCTTCTTCTCGCCGCTGTAGACCAGCGGGCTCATGGTCATGATGTCCTGGTCCGTGGACACCACGATTTCGGTGGCACCGCTCTCGAGGGCGGCACGCAGGGAACCCTCGCCCATATCGTTGCCGTTGGTGACCAGGGCGGGGAGGGCGCTGGCGCCGGTAGCGCCGAGGGCGGCGGCCGCGACCATGGCGGCTGCGAGGGCTTTCTTGCTACGGGTCAAGGGTCGGATCATGACAGGCTGCTCCTTGTTGTTGCCGTTTGACCGAAGTGGCCAAGCTAGCAGCGCGACATGACAGATTTCTTGCGGTTGTGTGACCGTCTGTTGACAGAGTCGTGACACCCGGATAACGGTGGTGTCAGCTCGATGGGGCCGCTGCGCTCCCGGCAAGGATGCCGCCGTCGATGGTCAGTTCCGTGCCGGTGATGTAACCGGCCTCGTCGGAGGCGAGGAGCACGGCGATCGCCGCGACCTCCGCAGGTTCGCCGAAGCGCCTGAGCGGCGTGTCGGCGACGAAGGCGGCCATACGCTCCTCGCGCCCCGGGCCGTCCCCCAGCATCGGCTCCCACATGGGCGTCAGCACCGCCGCCGGATGAATCGAATTGCAGCGGATGGCGAGGCCTTCCGCGGCGCAGTACAGGGCGACGGTCTTGCTGTGGTTGCGCACGGCGGCCTTGGAGGAGGCGTAGGCCGCGGCGGCCGGTATGCCGACCATGCCCGAGCGCGAGGAGATATTGATGATCGAGCCGCGGCCGCCGGCGCGCATGGCGCGGATCGCCGCGCGACAGCCGAGGAAGACGCCGTCGAGGTTGGTGGCGTGCACTGCGTGCCAGTCGGCGAGGCTGGCATGCTCCGGGTCGTGGGCCACGGCACCGCCC
This sequence comes from Pseudohaliea sp., assembly GCF_040217025.1. Lineage (GTDB taxonomy): Bacteria > Pseudomonadota > Gammaproteobacteria > Pseudomonadales > Halieaceae > Pseudohaliea. The sequence continues at coordinate 137,637 of NZ_JAVJOA010000008.1, forward strand.
TCGAAACCGGTGATGCCGGCATTGTTCACCAGCACGTCGAGGTGACCCGCCTCGGCGAGCAGTTCCCCGATGGCTGCATCCCAGGCCGCTTCATCGCGCACGTCCAGCGTGGCCGCCCGCGCCGCATCGCCGAGTTCCGCGGCGACGGCCGCGGCACTGCCGCCGTCGAGGTCCGTGACCCAGACCTGCGCGCCCTCGTCGACGAAGGCGGCGGCGATCGCCGCGCCGATGCCCCGGCCCGCCCCGGTCACTAGGCAGGACTTGCCCTGCAGTCTTGCCATGTTGTCGCCCCCGGCCCGCAGCCGCCTGTCTTGCTCACGATGAGCGGTAAGGTGAGAGCGTAGTCTGCCCGCCCGGCGCCGCGCTGGCCAGCAATCCGGGGCCAGATGGAGCGGGCGCGCGACGATTGGCGCCTCAGGGCGCGTTGCGCACGGGCATGCTGCGGACGCCGCGCATGATCATGGTGTCCATGTAGTCGTAGCTGTCCGCCGCCAGGGTGAGGTTGGGTAGGCGGCGCAGCACCTCGTCGATGGCGACTTGTCCCTCCAGGCGTGCCAGCGGCGCGCCCATGCAGAAGTGCGGGCCGAAGTTGAAGGTCAGGTGCAGGTTGGGCGAGCGCGTGATGTCGAAGCGGTCCGGGTCGGTGAAGGCGCGCTGGTCGTGGTTCGCGGCATTGATCATCACGAAGACCCGCTCACCCGCTTCGAGATGAACGCCGTGCATGCTGTGGCTGTGCTTGACCAGGCGCACGGAGGCGCCGGTGGGACCGTCGTAGCGCAGGATTTCCTCGATGGCGCTGTCGATGAGCGCCGGGTCATCGAGGAGCTGTTGCTTCTGCGCCGGGTGGGAAAGCAGGGCGCGAACGCCGTTACCGATGAGGTTGGTGGTCGTCTCGTGCCCGCCGAAGAGGAACAGCATGGAGGTGCCGATGACCTCGTCTTCCGTGAGCGCGTCGTCCACCTCCCGCAGCGCCAGCAGGTGGGTGATGAGATCGTTGCCCGGGTGCTGCTCGCGCTCGCGGATGGCCTCGCGGAAGTAGGCGGCCATGGCGATGGCCCCCTCTTCGGCCAGGTCGTACTTCTGCGGCGAGGTAGTCGCGCTGCCGATGAACAGCTGCATCTTGTTCGACCAGTTCTTGAGGTCGTCCATGTCGGCTTCCGGGAGGCCGAGGAGATCGAGGATGACCATGGCCGGCAGGGGAAAGGCGAACTCGCTGATGAAGTCGAACTCGCGCTGATCTTCCAGCCGCGCGATCAGGCGCTGGACGGATTTTTCCACCACGCCGCGCTGGCCGGCGACGGTCTCCGGCGTGAAAACGGTCTTCATGAGCTTGCGCAGGCGGGTGTGCTCCGGCGGGTCCTTGAAGGCGACCCAGGTGTTCAGGTAGCGGATGAGCTGCTGGATCGGCGCCTGCCGTTCGGGGGGCTGTGCCTCGTAGAAAGGCGTAATGCGGTCTGCCGAGAAATCGTCGTTGCGCAGCACCGCCTTGACGTCGTCGTAGCGCGTGATCACCCAGCCGCGCAGGGCCTCGCACCAGTACACCGGCGCATGGTCCTGCAGCGTGCGCAGCACCGGGATCGGGTCGTTGATGGTGGCCTGGTCCCGCGGGTCGTAGTGCACGCCCGCCGGTGCGGAGGCCTTGCCGGTCGCCATGGTTTCCCCTTGCATCACCCGTGTACGCTGGTATGTTAACAGCGCGACGCATACCAACCAAGCGATCACTTGGTTTGCGTAGAGCGGCAACAGAACGACGACAATAACGAGAGGTGTCCGATGGCCCTGGACGATACCCAGGTTTTCCTGCCCGAGCTCTGGGCGAGCCATGCCCGGTTCCGTGCCGGGAAGACAGCACTCGTCTGTGGCAGTGAGCGCCTGAGCTGGAGCGAGCTGAACCGGCGCTGCAACCGGGTGGCGAATGCCCTGCTCGCCGCCGGCGCCGGCAAGCCCGCGAAGGTCGCGGTGCTCATGAACAATAGCGCCGGAACCGCCGTGGTGCTGCTCGGCATCATGAAATCCGGTGCCTGCGTGGTTCCGATCAGCACCATGCTCACGGCCGCCCAGGTCGCCACGCTGCTCGACGACTCCGGCGCGTCCGTGCTCTTCGCGAGCGAAGCGACCCGCTCGCTGGCGGACGAGGCCCTGGCCAGCCTCGACGACGGCCAGGAGCGGCTGCTGCTGGTCGACGGTGCGGCCGGCGCGGGCTGGCAGTCCCTCGCCAGCTGGCTCGACGGCGCAGACGAGGGTGAGCCGCCGGTGCGCTACGACCTCGGCGACGACTTCAACATCATCTACTCCTCGGGCACCACGGGCACGCCCAAGGGCATCGTGCAGACGCACCGGGCGCGGCAGCACTGGTCCTACTCGAACGCCCTGGAGCTGCGCATGGACCACGAGAGCGTTGCCCTGGCGACCACCTCGCTGTACAGCAACGGCACCTGGTTCATGCTGCTGCCGCCGCTTTTCGTCGGCGCCACCGTGGTGGTCATGGACGGCTTCTCTCCCGAGGCTTTCCTCGACCTGGTTGCCCGGGAGCGGGTGACCCATACGTTCATGGTGCCCACGCAGTACATCGGCGTGCTCGAGAGTGCGGCGCTCCCGGGGACCGATCTTTCCAGCCTCCGCTACATGCTCTCGGCCGGTTCGCCGCTGCGCCAGGACACGAAAGAGGCGATTCTCGAGCACCTCGGCTCCGGTCTGTTCGAGCTCTACGGCTTCTCCGAGGGCTTCGCCACGATCTGCCGGCCGGAACAGCAGCACAAGCGCGGCTCCGTGGGGACGCCGGTCATCGGCTTTGACCTGCGCATTGTCGATGACGAGGGGCGGGAGCTGCCCGCGAACGAACCCGGGGAGATCGTCGGTTATGGCGGTGGGCTCATGAAGCACTATCACAACCGGCCGGCGGAAACGGAGGCGGCGATCTGGCGCGACGAGCGTGGTCGCACCTTCCTGCGCAGCGGTGATATCGGCAAGGTCGACGAGGACGGCTTTCTCTACATCCTCGACCGCAAGAAGGACATGATCATCTCCGGCGGCTTCAACGTCTTCCCGAAGGACATCGAGGAGGTGGTCGGCGCCCACCCGGCGGTGTCGGACGTCACCGTGATCGGCATCCCCGACCCGAAGTGGGGGGAGACGCCGCTGGCGCTCGTCATTCCCTTGGCCGGTTCGGATGCAGATCCCGACGCGTTGCTCGCCTGGGCGAACGAGCGCCTGGCCAAGGCGCAGCGACTGAAAGCCGTCGAACTGCGGGAAGACTTCCCGCGCAACGCCCTCGGCAAGGTCATCAAGCGCGAGCTGCGGGCTCCGTACTGGGAGGTCTCGTGAGCGACGTCTACCTCGTCGGTACCTTCAGCACGGCCTTCGGCAAGCGTCCCGATCACACGGTCAAGGACCTCGCGCGCGAGGCCTACCTCGGCGTGCTCGCCGATGCGGGGCTCGCGGACGGCGGCAGTATCGAGAGCTGCTGGTTCGGCAACTGCGGTATGTGGGTCGAGGAGCAGGGCAGTATCCGCGGCCAGGTCTGTCTCACGCCGCTGGTGCGCGAGGGCCTGTTTCCGGAGCGGGTCCCCGTCGTCAACGTGGAGGGCGGCTGTGCCACGGCCTCCATGGCGCTGAACGGCGCCTGGAAGGATATCGCAGCGGGCACGGCGGACATGGTCCTGGCCCTCGGCGTGGAAAAGACTTTCTATCCCGACGACCCGCGGCAGTCATCGCGCCTGTTCGAGGGCGGCATCGACCAGTACGACCCGGACGAGTGGCGCGCCTACTACGCGGCAGCCGGCGAGGTGGCAGGCAAGGCCTTCGAGCCGGGCCCCGACCGCTCCATCTTCATGGACACCTACGCGATGCAGGCGTGTTACCACATGAAGCGCCACGGCACGACGCGGCAGCAGATCGCCGCCGCGGCGGCGAAGAACCACAGCCACGGGGCGCTCAATCCCCGGGCCCAGTACCAGTTCGAGATGACCGTCGAGGAGGTCCTCGCCGACCGGGAGGTGTCATGGCCGCTGACCCGCGCCATGTGCGCGCCGATCGGCGATGGCGCGGCGGGGGCGCTGCTGGTCTCCGCGCGGCGCCTGCGTGCACTCCCGGCGGCGGTGCGCGAGCGCGCGGTGCGCGTGGCGGCCACCGCCCTCTCCGGCGGCAAGTACCGCTCGCTGGAAGAACCGGGGCTGAGCCGGGTGGCGGCGCAGAAGGCCTACGCCCAGGCCGGCCTCGGCCCCGAGGCGATCGATGTCGCCGAGGTTCACGATGCCACCGCTTTCTGCGAGCTCTACCAGGCCGAGATGCTCGGCTTCTGCGAGGAAGGGGAGGGCGGCAGCTTCGTCGAGAGCGGGGCGACCACGCTCGGCGGCCGCCTGCCCATCAACACCTCCGGCGGTCTCGTGTCCAAGGGGCACCCGGTGGGCGCAACGGGGCTCTCGATGATTGCCGAGCTGACCGAGCAATTGCGCGGTGAAGCCGGCGCCCGCCAGGTAGCCGGCGCGCACACCGCGCTGGCGGAGAACGGCGGCGGCGTGGTCGGCTTCGACGAAGCGGCCTGTTCGGTCGTGATCCTGCAGCGGGGCTGACCGGGAAAGCGCGAGCACCGGGCCTGCGCCGGGGATTGCAACGCGGCGCCCAGGGACTAACCTGTTTACATGCAGCGCAGTCGATGGAAGGACAGCGAGGTCGCCAGTGTGCTTCTGCAGCACGGCTGGCTTGCCGGAGAGCCGGAATTGCAGGCCGAGGTGATGGCTCGCGGGCGGGCGGAAGATTTCGCGGCGGGCGAGGTGGTGTTTCGCGTTGGCGACTCCTGCGGTGGCATCTACGGTCTGGTGGACGGGGTACTGGGCGTCAGCACGGCCCCGCGGGACCGGGGCGCACGGCTCGTCCAGTTCGGCATCGTCGGCGCCTGGGCGGGCGAGGGCTGCTTCATCTCGGGCGAGCGTCGCCGCAGCGAACTGCGGGCCATTTCCGATTGCACGCTGTTCCACCTGCCACTCGACGCCATGCGCCAAATCGTCGCCGGGGACCCGGAGGCGCTGCGCGGTTTCGCGAGAATTACCATCGCCCACTACGACGTCATGGCCCGGATCATCGACGACCTGCTGCTGCGCAATGTCGAGTGCAGGATTGCAGCGGTACTCGAGCGCGCGTCGTGGCTGTTCGCCGAGGATGTGCCGGTGAGCCAGGCCGAACTCGGCGCCATGTCGAATGCCTCCCGCAGCCAGGTCAACGCGGCCCTGGCCCGCTTCGAGTCACGCGGGTGGGTCAGCTATGCCTACCGCTCGATCAGGGTGCTCGACCCCGCTGCCCTCTGGCAGTTTGCGCACCCGGAAGAAGCGGACGATAGCGGCGTGGGCTAACCGCCATAGCTCACCGATTCGGCTCTATAGACCGCAATCATAGGATCAATCCAGGCTGACATGCCTATTTGGTTTCTCGCCGGATCTTGCACGCTGCAGAAAGTTTTTCTCCCGTGGCAATAGCTACGGCTATTGCCTTAGTCGGAAAATCTCCCATAGCGCACAATCACTCGACGAGAAATCCAAGTATCGGTGAGCTATGGCGGCTAGCACCACAACGCGTCGGGACTGTATCGACTGTGCGGATCCGGACAGTCGTGTGGCTTTTCTGTGCCTACACTCGTCGGTCGTCGCCGCCGGCGCATTCGGCCGCGTCACCCAGGCGCCCGGAACGCACCGATTCAGCCGAGAGCGAAGGCACCGCGCATTGCAATGATCTCTGCACATGTCAATAACCAACGAACCCGAGGGACTGTTCCATGAAACCACTGATTCCCGTCCTGGCATTGCTACCGGGCCTGCTCCTGGCACCGGCTGGCTCAACCCGGGCAAGTGATGCCGCGGCGGTGAGTGCCGAACACCGGGAGCTCTACGATACTGCCTACGATGCCTATCTCTACGCCTACCCGCTCGTGACCATGGACGTCACGATGAAGCAGGCGACAAACGTCAGGGACAGCGCTGGTGTCCCGATGCGCGCTCCGCCCAATCAGTTTGCTCACTATCGCGAGTATCCGGGCGCAGATGCCCGCGACGTGGTGCGCTTCAATTTCGACACACTGTACTCCTTCGCCTGGCTGGATCTGCGCGAGGAGCCGGTGGTCCTTTCGCTGCCAGAGACCCGGGAGCGCTATTACCTCATGCCGATGCTCGACATGTGGACCGATGTCTTTGCGGCCCCCGGTACCAGAACGACGGGCAACGAGGCCGGCGATTATCTCATCGTGGGGCCGTCCTGGGACGGGGACGCCAGTGGCGAGTGGGGCGTCATCACGGCGCCGACTCCGATTGTCTGGCTCATGGGGCGCACGCAGACCAATGGGCCGGACGATTTCGAAAGGGTTCACGCGCTCCAGGACCTGTATTCGCTGACGCCGCTGAGCCGGTGGCGCGGCGGGAAGCGCGGTCCGTTCGAAGGCGACAAGGCCGAAGGGCACGTCGACCCCGAAGTCGATAACGAAACCCCGCCCCTGCTGACGGTCAATGCGCTGAGCGGCGTCGAGATGCTTCGCCGGCTGGTGAGCCTGTCCCGCATCCACCCTCCGCACCATGCGGATTATCCCATCATGCACAGCATGGCGCGGGTACTCGGTCTGAAGCCGGGCGAGTCGTGGGATAGAGCGTCCCTCGACGAGAACTCCCTGGCCATGATCAATGAGGCTGCCCGTGACGCGCAGAATGATCTAAGGCAAATGATCAACGAGGGCGCTATTGGCGACACCGTCAACGGATGGAACTACGCCACCAACCTCGGTTCCTATGGAACCGACTACCTGTTGCGCGCCCTGGTTGCCCTCGGTGGGCTCGGCGCCAACCTGGGGCGCGATGCCGTGTACCCAAACGCTTTCCAGGATGCGGAGGGGCGGCCGACAACCGGTGAGCACGCGTACACCATTCACTTCCCCGCCGGCCAACTGCCGCCGGCAAACGCATTCTGGTCACTCACGATGTACGATCAGGACGGGTTCCAGGTGCCCAACGAGCTTGACCGCTTTGCCATTGGTGACCGCGATGACCTGGACTATCACCCCGATGGCTCGTTGACCCTGTACATTCAGCAGGATAAGCCTGCCGCCGGGGAGGTTTCCAATTGGCTGCCGGCACCGCGTGGACCATTCCAGGTCATGATGCGCATTTACTATCCGGAGCGAGAGGCCTTGAGACAGGGGCTCGAGCTTCCGCCGTTGCGGCAGCGGCCCCGGTAACGCTGGCGCTGTCGGGAGCGCCCGGGGAGCCCCCCCCGAGGGGTTCCCCGGGCGGATCCTGCGTCCCGCCACCGGGGCTCACCAGCGCCTGGCCCGGGCCTGAACGCCTTCGATTGTCCGGATCCGGACAGTCACTGTGCTTTTCGCCGCCTACACTAGACGCGCGACGGTGGGTCGCCAGGCATGAACGAGGTTGTTGATGGCAGTTTGGGATCGATCAGCGCGTCGGAATGGTGTTGCCCCCGCGCCGGGAGTGTTGAGCGACGCAGCGCGTCGGGCCGGTGTCCTTCTCCTGCTCGGCGCGTGCCTTGCAGGTGTGCAGGGTGCCGCGTTTGCCCAAAGTGTGCTGCCTTTCCCGCCGCCGGAGGGGCCCGAAGCGGCGCGGACCATGCAGGCGTCTACCTACCGGGCGAGGGAAACGGTCAGTCCTTTGCCGGCGGATGCGCCCAACATTGTCATCCTGATGATCGACGATGCGGGGCCTGCGCTTCCGGATACTTTCGGAGGGCCCATCCATACGCCCACCATGAGCGAGGTTGCCAGCGCCGGTATTACCTACAACCGTTTTCACAATGCCGCCATGTGCTCTCCGACACGCGCTGCCCTGTTGACCGGTCGCAACCAGCATCGAGTCGGCTTCGGGCAGATAGCGGAGTTCGCCAACGCCTGGGATGGCTATACCGGCCTCTGGCCGGCGACAACGGCGTCCATTGCAAAGGTGCTGGGTTACTATGGCTATACCACCGCCGCCTTTGGTAAATGGCACAACACACCGGCAACCGATATATCGAGGATTGGTCCGTACGACCGCTGGCCTTCCGGGCGCCTGGTCGGGTTCGATTACTTCTACGGTTTCCTGGGCGGCGAGTCGTCGCAGTGGGAAACGGCGGTCGTCGAGAATACGGTGAGGTTGCCGCCGCAGCACCACGACGGGAACTACCACTTCACCGAAGACATGACCGACCAGGCCATTGCCTGGCTCCGGAACCGACGCGCCGTGAGCCCGGAAAAACCCTTCTTCATGTACTGGGCCCCGGGTGCTGTACATGGGCCACACCACATCTTCAAGGAGTGGGCTGACAAGTACGAGGGTCGCTTCGACGAGGGCTGGGACGTGCTCCGGAAGGAGATCTTTGCGAAGCAGAAGGCGCTCGGCTGGGTGCCTGAAGGCACGCAGCTCACGGAGCGGGCCGAGACGATGCCCGCCTGGGAGGACATTCCCGAAGCCGAGCGGGCGTTCCAGGTGCGCCTCATGGAGGTTTTCGCCGGCTTTCTCGAGCACACGGATCGCCAGGCCGGCAGGCTCCTGGACGAACTTGAGCGTCAGCAGATCCTCGACAACACGCTGGTGTTCTACGTCTGGAGCGACAACGGCTCCAGCGCCGAGGGCCAGAATGGGACCATCAGCGAACTCATGGCGCAGAATGGCATCCCCAGCAAGATCGAGGATCATATCGAGGCGCTGGAGGACATCGGCGGGCTCGATGCCCTGGGCGGCCCGAAAACGGACAACATGTACCATGCCGGCTGGGCATGGGCCGGTTCCACCCCCTTCAAGCACACCAAGCTCATTGCGTCGCACTTCGGCGGAACACGGACGCCGCTGGCGGTTTCCTGGCCGAAGCGTATCGCGCCCGACAGCGAGGCGCGCAGCCAGTTCTACCATGTCAACGACATCGTCCCCACAATCTACGACGTACTGGACATCGAGCCTCCCGACATTGTCGACGGCGTCAGTCAGGCGCCCCTCGATGGTGTGTCCATGGTGCCCACCTTCCATGATGCCGACGCGCCGGAGAACAAGGGCCCGCAGTATTTCGAGGTGATGGGAAGCCGTGCCATCTACAAGGACGGCTGGATGGCGTCGGTTTTCGGCCCGCGAATTCCCTGGCGTCCCGGTGTCGATCCGGCGATCAGGACTTGGAACCCAGAAGACGATGAATGGGAGCTCTATAACCTGGAAGCGGATTTCTCGCAGGCGGAGGATCTCGCCGAGGCTGAGCCGGCACAACTGAAAGAGATGAAAAAGGCCTTCGACCGGGAGGCGCGGGAGAACAGCGTCTATCCCGTCGGCGGGGGACTCTGGTCGATGGTGCTGCATCCGGAGGATGGCCCGGCGAACCCGGCGACGGAGTTCCACTATACGAGCGATGTGGTCGGCTTGCCCGAGGGCGCTGCAGCCAGGCTCGGCACGGTCGCCAACCGGGTGGTGCTGGACGTCACCGTGGACGCCGCCAGCCAGGGCGTTCTCTACGCCATGGGCGCCTACTCCGGCGGCCTTTCCCTGTGGATTGACGACGGCAGGCTGGTGTACGAGTACAACACATTCCAGATTGATCGGACGCGGATCACCGCCGACAAGGCGCTCCCGCACGGGGACCTGGAGATCGAGGTGGAGACCCTGAGGGAGCCGGGCGTGGCGCAGCCCGCCGAGATCCGGATCGTCGTCAACGGGGAGCCTTACGCCAGCGGGGTTGTCCCGATGACGGCGTCAGCCGGGTTTACCGTCAACGATACCTTCGACGTCGGCATGGACCAGTACTCTCCGGTGTCCGAGGCCTATTACGACCGGGCCCCCTTCGCTTTTACCGGGAAGATCAGGAAGATGTTCGTCGAGTACCTGTAGGTGCGCGTCAGAATCGCCAGGACAGGCCCAGTGTGACGCCTTCCTGGCGTACGTCGTAGAGGAACGCGCTGTTGTCGTACTCCACGTCAACGATGCGGTAGCCCAGGGTGGTCTCCACGTTATCGCTCCAGCGGTAGCCCAGGTTGAGCACACCATCGAAAAAGACTTCCGAGTTCGCCTCGAAGCCACCGACGGCGGCCGAACCGCCCAGGAAGAATCCGGCGTCCCCCAGCGCCCGGCGCCCCTTGAGCCCCAGCATCGGGTCCAGCCAGCGCTCGCCGTTATCGATGCGCCGGCCGGCGAGCGCACCGGACCCTCCGCTGAACTGGAGCCGGGTATCGACATCCCAGTAGCGCACGCCGGCGAAAGCATCCAGTGTGGAAGCCGCGTTGCCGACCAGCTCATAGCTGTAGGCGAGGGTGTACATCTTGTTCCTGGAAACGCTGTCAAGGGAAAGATTGAGCGCGTCCACGAACGCCAGCCCCGAGCGCACGTCCGTGTAGACAAGGTCTGCGAGCAGCCCGTGGCGCCCCTTCTTCGCCGTCATGACCAGCATGTAGCCGACTTCCGTGTCCTCGAGGGCCTCCTTAGGGCTGATTTCGATCGGTGCCTCTGGCAGTGGCGGGATTGTTGCCGTCTTGCCGTCGACCCCCGCGAGCCAGGCGTAGGGGCTGAGGGCGAATTGCCAGCGCTCTGCGGCCGTTGCGCCTGCCGGCAGTAGCAGCGTGGCCAGGGCACTCGCGACTGCGGTCTTCATTGCTCACTCCTTCCTATAACAGCGTGCAGTGGCTGGTCTGTCGGGGTCTGCCAGAGTCTGCATTCTGGTCACAGGCTAACACGTTCGTTCACTGCGGCCCCGCCGCGCGGCCTTCGCTCCATGAATATCCAGCGTCGGCTGTCCCCTAGTCTTCTTCGATCAACCGGTAAGCTTCGGCAAGGTGCTCGATCAGCGCCCGCACGGCCGGCAGGAGCCCACGCCTGGACGGGAAAACCAGGTGGATGATTTCCCGCGGCGGGTTCCATCCCGGCAGGACCGGCACCAGCGCCCCCGCGCGCAGTTCATTCCCGACCATCAACAACGGCAGCTGCACGATACCTGCCCCGGCTTTCGCTGCGGCGAGCAGGGCGGCCATGTCCGTGGTGACATAGCGGGGCTCGTGCGCCACGCGCTCCTCGCGGCCGTTTCCGTCCTCGAGGACCCATTGGTGCCGAGATTGCGCGGTGCCACGGCTCAGGCTGGGCAGGCTGGACAGCTCCGCGGGGCAGGCGGGCTCACCCACCTGTTGCAGTAACTGCGGACTGGCTACCAGTACCTGGCCCCGGTCGGACAGGCTCCGCATGACGAGATCGCTGTCCTCGATGGGAAGCGGACGGACCCGTAGCGCGATATCGACTCCCTCCGCGACGACGTCGACGCGCCGGTTTGTGGCCTCGAGATCAATGCTGACCCTCGGGTAGCGGGTGAGGAACCCGGCGAGAAGATCCCCGACATGGAAGCCCAGCAGGCCGGTGGGGCAGGTGACGGACAGGTGTCCCCGGGGTTCCCTCTGGTGGGCCGCTATCGCCTGCTCGGCCGCCTCGGCCTCGACTAGCATGGCGCGGCAGTGTTCATAGAACTGCCGCCCGAGCGGCGTGACCGAGAAGCGTCGGCTCGAGCGATGCAGCAGGCGGGTGCCCAGGGCCTGTTCGAGCTGGGCGACCCGGCGGCTGAGCTTGGACTTCGGCAGGTTCAGGGCGCGTCCTGCGGGCGCGAATCCCCCGTGCTCCACGACCTGGGCAAAATAGTACAGATTGTTGAGGTCTTGCATGACCGAAGCTCCATCGTTCTATTGGGGAGACGCTGAGTTGCAGAATCCCAGTCTATTCGCCTCTTCGTTCCGCTACTAGGCTGGTTGCTGAGGGGCGGAACCGTGCTCGCCCCATTTACCCGATGTTTCTACTGACACGTCATAGGAGGTTCAGCATGAACAATGACTATCCAAGGCTCGACAAGGACAACGTGGCGCTGCTCATGGTCGACCACCAGGCCGGCCTGCTGTCGCTGGTACGGGATTTCAGCCCCGATGATTTCAAGAACAATGTCCTCGCCCTCGCAGGGATCGGCCGCTTCTTCGATCTGCCGACGATCCTGACCACCAGCTTCGAGGATGGACCCAACGGGCCGCTGGTGCCGGAACTGAAAGAGATTTTTCCGGAAGCGCCCTATATCGCCCGGCCGGGCCAGATCAATGCCTGGGACAACGAGGAATTCCTGGCGGCGGTCAAGGCGACCGGCAAAAAACAGCTGCTCGTTGCCGGCGTGGTCACCGAGGTCTGCGTATCATTCCCGGTGCTGTCGGCTATCGCCGAGGGCTACGAGGTGTTCGTGGTGACGGATGCGTCGGGGACCTTCAACCAGACTACCCGCGACGCCGCCTGGGATAGGATGTCGCAAGCGGGTGCGCAGCTGATGAGCTGGTTTGCCGTGGGCTGTGAACTGCACCGCGACTGGCGCAACGATATCGAGGGCTTCGGCGGGCTGCTTGCCGGTCACCTGCCCGCGTACGCCAATCTCATACAGAGCTATTCGGCGCCGCGCGGCTGATAGCGATAGCCGCTTTCAGCGCAGGAAACGCAGGCGCGCCACCCGCGGTGTCGCTGCCGGCAGGGACGAGTAGGCGGTCCAGACATCGCCGGTGGCCTCGTCCACCGCCAGGTGACGCGTGTACGCCGGCTCCGTCGGTAGCGGTATCGAGAGGATCGAGCCGTCACCCGGCCGGTAGCGGATCAGCGTGGAGGCCAGGGAGCCGGTCGCCCAGACGTCGTCATTGGCCTGGTTGACCTTCACGTCGTAGAGGCCGAGCGATGACGGGCCAAGGCGGATGCGCTCGAAGCGTTCCGCGTCGGAGTCGAAGAAGGCGAGGTAGCCGGTGTTGAACTCCGGGATCCACAGGCCCTCGTGGCGGTCGAGCCCCGGCCGGCGCGGGCCGCTGTTCGGCGCCGGCATCTCGAACAGCGTACCCTCGCCGCTGCGGCTGTCGTAGCGGACCAGGGTATTGGCCGCGAGCTGCGTGCTGTACAGGCGCCCGACACCATCCACCTGCAGCCCGTAGGGCAGGGGCAGCCCCTCGCTCGCCGGGCGCCGCGCCGGTGGTACGGGCAGCACCGTGACCGCGCTGTCACTGGCAGCGACGCGGGCGATACGCTCCTCCGGGGCGAAGTAGTCGTTGACCCAGATGTCGCCCGCCGGATCGATGTCCAGGCTGTGCGCGTACATGCCGACGGGGATCTCTTCGTAAGTGCCGGTCCCGGGGTCGAAGCGCAGGACCGCCTCGGTCCCCCCGTTGACTACCCACAGCGTGCCGCCGGCGTCGAACTCGAGCGCCCGCGGCTGCGCGTTCACCTCGGGGCGGTCGTCCGCGCTGAAGCGCTCGATGGCGCCGCTGGCGGGGTCCAGGGCCCAGAGCTCGTCAAAAAAGAAGGCCGTGATCCAGATGCGCCCGCCGGGGCCGATCACGAGGTCGTGGGGCAGGGAGTCGCTTTCCGGCAGTTCATACTCGGTGATCTCCACGGCAGCCAGCGCGGCAGCATCGGCCAGCGGCGCGGGCGCGAGGGTGGCAATGCGCTCGGCGGTAAAGCTTTCCGCGAGCCACGCGGCGTAAGTCGCGTCGTCGAAGTCCGGCGGGATGACTTCGTAGGCGTCCATGGCGCGCATCATGGCGATGGCGGCGAGCCATTCCTCCTCGCTGCGCGGACGCCCGTCGATCATGATACGGCCGTAGCCGAGCTCGTGGCAGGTGCCGCAGTTCACGGTGAATTCTCGCTTGCGCTCGCCCTCCGGCAGGAGCGTGAGCCACTGGCTGCTGGGCAGCGTGCGCAGGAAGTCCGGGTCCGGCGCCAGGGTAACGGCCGCTTCGCCAGGCTGCACGGAGCGGGGCTCGAGGCCCGGGTAGCTTACGGTCAGCGGGCCCGCGCCCTCGGTAAGGTCGGCCAGCTCGAGCCTGCCTTGCGCATCCGTGAAGCGGGTGAGACGGCGCTTCGCGTCCAGTGCCACGGTCACCATGGCCCCGGCGAGGGGGGTGCCATCCACGGTGGAAACCGTCAGCATGGGCGTGGCGGGCGGCGGTGCGGCTGCGGGGGCCGCGCCGCTGCTGAGCGCAGCCGGCTCCCGGCTGCAGCCCGAGAGGGCAAGGGCCAGGGCGACGCCGAGGACGGCGCCGTGATGGCCCGGGTGGATGCGTCTTATCATTGTTCGCGTCCTCGGTCCCGGTGGGCTGGGTAGAGGGGCAGGAATATATCAGGTTATACTGAGGCTACCAAGCGATTGGTTGATTTTGAGCCGGCCGCCGGCACCGGTCGCCAGGACACACCGACCGGGAAACACCGACCGGGAAACACCGATAAGAGAGCTAACGAGGTAGAGACCGTGACTGCGATCAACGTACTTGAAGACACCCTGCGCACCAGCTTCGGCGAGATCGAGAACGTCAACAGCAACCTGCTCGACTGGCGGGAGGTCGACGGCCAGCCGGGCAACTACATCAAGGTGCTCACGGTCGATGAAAAACGCCACCGCGTGGATTTCCTCTTCCGCCAGGACCCGCACAAGGAGTTCGCCAAGCACACGCACCGCTGCACCGCCGTGGCGCTGACGCTGGAGGGCCTCTGGGGCTACCGCGAAGGCGAGGAACTGCACTTCCCCGGTACCTTCTCCTACGAGCCGCCGGGCAGCGCCCATACGCCGTTCTCGTCGGAGCAGGGCATGACGGTCTATGCCAGCTTCCAGGGCACGGGCCCGGAGATGCTCGATATCCTCGACGAGGACGACAACGTCATCGACACGCTTACCCTCGACTTCTTCAAGCAGTATTATCAGTCCTGATTCCCGGCCAGGACCGAGCGTGGCGAAAGGCAAGGCAGCACTCAGCGACCGCGGCAACCGGCGGGACGACGTCCTCGAAGCGGCCGCCGGGCTCTTCGCCAGCAAGGGCTACGCGGCGACATCCATCCGCGACATAGCCCAGCAGGTGGGCATTCTCTCGGGCTCCCTCTACTACCACTTCGCCTCCAAGGAGGCCCTCCTGCTGGAGGCGCACGCCCGCGGCGTCTCGCAGGTCACCGAGGCGGTGGAAGCGGCCCTCGCGGAGGCGGGCAAGGCGCCCTGGGACCGCGTGGCAGCGGCCTGCCGCGCGCACCTCGAGGTCCTGCTCGGCCCGAGCCCCTTCTCGCAGGTGATCACGCCGCAGTTCCCGAGCCACTTCGACGGCGAGGTGCGCGCAACGCTGCTGCGCCAGCGCGACGGCTACGAGGCGATCTTCCGGGACCTGGTCGCCGCGCTGCCCCTGCCCGGGGCCGTGAGCCCCGGCATCTTCCGCCTCAGCCTGCTCGGCGCACTCAACTGGACGCCGACCTGGTACCAGCCCGGCGGCAGCGAGACCCCGGTGAGCATTGCCCGCGGGATCGTCGACGCCTTCAGGCTGCAGCTCGATCCGGCTGCCTGACGCTCTACGCAAGCGAACCAAAAAACGCCACCCCGAAAGGTGGCGCCCAGGGGAGGGAACTGCGCCTCAGCTCCCGAAGTTCATGGTGACCGAAAGGCCCCACTCCCGCGGCCGGCTGTAGTAGGCCTCCACGTAGCCGAGGCCGAGCACCGACACGCCGTTGGTCACGAAGATCTCGTCGGTGATGTTGGTGACGAAGCCCGCCACCTCCCAGCGGTCGTCTGACGAGGTCCAGGTCACTCGGCCGTTCCAGAGCGTGTAGGCGTCGGCCTTCAGCTCCGGCGTGTTCACCGCATCGCGGTACTGGTCGTCCCGGTAGATCATGTCGGCGCGGAGCGCGAGGTCGCCGCTGGCGAAGGGGAAGCGGTACTCGCCGGACAGGTTCGCGCTGAGCTCCGGAGCGTTGATGAGCTCGTTGCTCTCGGCGATCCCCGCGCTGGCCGCCGATTCGCCGACGTCGTCGTACTCGGCGTCCAGCAGGCCGATGCCGCCGGAGAAGTTCCAGTTCGCCGTGGGCATCCACTGGAACTCCAGCTCGCCGCCGACGATGGTGGCCTCACCGGCGTTCTCGATGACCGTCTCCACGTTGCCGCCGCCGAGGTCGAGTACCGCGAGCAGCTGGATGTCCGTGTACTCGTTGTAGAAGAGGGCGCCGTTGAGCGTCACGGTGTTGTCCGCCCAGCTGGATTTGAAGCCGACTTCGTAGACGTCCACGAACTCTGGATCAAAGGCCTTCGGTGCAATGCCGGAAAGCGCCCGGGAGTTGTAGCCACCGGCCTTGTAGCCGCGCGAAGCGTTGGCATACCAGAGGAGATCGTCGGACTGCTGGAACTCCAGCCCGACCTTGGGCAGGAACTCCGTCCAGTCATCCGCCAGCCGTTCCGGCGGCAGCGGCACCTGGCCGGATTCGGGGCGCGACAGGCCGTAGATGTATTCCTTGTCGTCGTGGGTAAAGCGTCCGCCGAGCGTCAGCGCCAGCCGGTCCGAAAGCGCGTAGGTCGCCTCGGCGTAGGCCGCGAGGGAGTAGGCCTCGTACTCGGCGGTGATGAACGCGGTGTTGTCGGCGAGGCCGCCGGTAACCTCGAAGAGCCCGGAGAGCAGCGGGGCAAACAGTTCGCTGTCGCCGTCCTCGTACAGCCCGAAGACACCGAGGACATAATCCAGCTTGCCGTCCATGGCGGTGCCGTTCCACTGGAACTCCTGCGTGTACTGGGTGAAGGTCTCGGGGTTGTCCACCTGCACGATGTCGAAGGGCGTGTGCTCCGAGTCCCGGCGGATATCGATGTCGTAGTCGCGCACCGCGGTGATGGAGCGGAACAGGCTGTCGCCCACCGTCTTGTTGACGGTAAGCGACGCGCCCCAGATCTCGCCGTCATCGCGGGTTTCTACCGTGCCGCC
This sequence comes from Pseudohaliea sp., assembly GCF_040217025.1. Lineage (GTDB taxonomy): Bacteria > Pseudomonadota > Gammaproteobacteria > Pseudomonadales > Halieaceae > Pseudohaliea. The sequence continues at coordinate 154,354 of NZ_JAVJOA010000008.1, forward strand.
CGAGTCATAGACGCACTTGTCGCAGTCGTCGAGGGTTTTTACCCACGCCGCGCCGTAGCGATCGAAGGGCGGCTGCAGGTTGAATTCCTCGACCACCGGCGGCGCGAGCAGATCGTTGATGAGGCTGTCGGTGCCCGGGTCGAGGGGGTCGAAGCGCACCATGGAGCCCGCTGGCCCCGCCTGTTCCTGCTTCATGTAATCAGCGGTGAACAGGACTTCGAGGGTGTCGCTGGCTTCCCAGCGGAAGCTCGCGCGCGCGTCGATCTCGTCGTCCTCGCCGAGGTCCTGGCCGATGAGGTTCGTGCCCAGCCCGTCGCGGTTGAAGGTGGCGACGGCGAACTTTGCCGCCAGGTTTTCCGTGAGCGGCATGTCGTAGTTGGCGTAGACGTCGAGACGGTCGTAGCGACCCACGGTCACGCCGACCTCACCGCTGTTGCTGCCCTCCGGCTTGCGGGTGACGATCTTGACCGCGCCGCCGATGGTATTGCGCCCGTAGAGCGTGCCCTGCGGGCCGCGGAGGATCTCGATGCGCTCGATGTCCATGAAGCCGAAGTCGGCCGCGGCGCTGCGCGAGATGTAGACGTCGTCGATGTACAGGCCGACCCCCGGTTCGTTGGGTAAGGAGTAATCGTCCTGGCCGATGCCGCGGATGAAGATCTGCGTGGCGCTGCCGCCGCCGTTGGGAATACCCCCGTTGATCTCGATGTTCGGCGCGACTTCACCGAGGCGCCCGAAGCTGTCGACGGAACGCGCCTTCAGCCCCTCGGCGCCGACGGCGACCATGGACACGGGTGTGTTCTGGACACTTTCCTCGCGCTTCCGCGCGGTGACGATCACTTCCTCGATGCCGGCAAAGCCTGCGTCCCCGGTGGGAACCTGGGCCGTGGCGACGGCGGGGGTGGCGGTGAGCGAGGCGAGGAGAATCGCCTGGCACAGCAGACGACGGTCAGGGTAGGGGGTCTTCATCGTGTTTCTCCTGGCTTTCGCATTATGGTTATCAGCCGTGGTGCTTAAGGCACCCCGCGCGCGGCCGGGCCGCGCGATTTCAACCTACCAAGCAGTTGTTTGATTTGCAAGTGCATGGCACGATTGCGAAGCATTTGCGCAGCGAGGCGCCGGGAGGAATGGCCATGACAGACGCAGTGAGGGCCGGGGATCGGCCGATCCCCGTCGAGGTAGAGGCGGGCAAGGACTACTTCTGGTGTGCCTGCGGGCGCAGTGCGTCACAGCCCTTCTGTGACGGCTCGCACCGCGGTACGGACATCACCCCGGTCAGGTACACGGCGACGGAAGCGGGGAAGGTGTTCTTCTGCGCCTGCAAGGGTACGGGGGATGCACCGCGCTGCGACGGCAGTCACAGCGCGTGAGGGTCCCGGGGTACTGCGCGCTCGTTACTCGCGCAGCGCCCCGTTCATGAAGGCGCGCACGTCCCCGAGCAATGCCTGCCGCGACGGTTCGTGCACGTACATCATGTGGCCGCCGTGGTAGAAGTGGAAATCCACGCGGTCCGCGCCGATGCGGTGGCGGCGCAGCGTGAACTCGGCGTCGAAGAACGGGGTCACCAGGTCGTGGTAGCCGCCGGCGACGAAGACGCGCAGGGCCGGGTTTGCCTCCAGGGCGCGGGCGAGGTCCCGCGCCGTATTCACCCAGTGCGGTTCCCAGGTTTCGCCCGGCGCCTCGCGGCTCCAGTTCCAGTGGTCGGACAGCTCCGGGTCGGCGGGAGATAGATAGGGGCGTTCCCAGTCCACGCCGAGATCCCCGTGGAGATAACTCAGGAGGGATCCGGTAAAAGCGGCAGAAAACGCGTCGCCCGCCGCGTCGTTTTCCGGGCGGGCAGCGAGGTTGTCCACGGGTTCCGCGCTATAGCGCGCGTCATTGAGGCCCACCGAAAGACCCTCGTCGCGCAGCAACTCCCCGGCAAAGCGGAAGCCGTTGATACGCAGGTCCGCGCGCTCCACGTAGGTCGGCGACAGGCCAGTGAAGCGGACCAGGCCGTCGCGGACCCGCGCCCGCGTTTCCGCGTCCAGGGTGTTGCCGCGGAACAGCGCCGGCAGCAGCTCGTCCACGGCGAAGTCCCGGGCTTCCTGCAGGAACGTTTCCAGGTCCGTGCCCTCGCGGTCCACCTTGCCGTGGTGCCAGGCGGTGGCGGCCATGGTGGGCACATAGGTCACGTAGGAGATCAGGTTGTCGCGCACGTAGGGCGAGGACCCGGCGTAGTCGAGTGCCTGCGAGATCAGGACCAGGCCGTTCAGGGCTACGCGGTACTCGTCTTCGAGAAGCTTCGCGACCAGGGCTGCCCGCGTGGTGCCGAAGCTCTCGCCGAGGAGGAACTTCGGCGAGTTCCAGCGGCCGTTGGCGCTCAGCCAGCGCCTGATGAACTCGGCCATGGCGCCGGCGTCCTCGGTCAGCCCCCAGAACTCCGTGCTCTCGTGGTCACCGAGCGCGCGCGAGTAGCCGGTGCCCACCGGGTCGACGAAGACGAGATCGGTGACGTCGAGGATCGTCTCGGCCGCATCGACGATGGGGTAGGGCGGCAAGCCGGGGTGGCTCGCGTCGCTCGGCACCACCACGCGCTTGGGTCCGAAGGTGCCCATGTGCAGCCACAGGGAGGCCGAGCCCGGGCCGCCGTTCCAGACGAAGGTGACCGGCCGGTCTTCGCCGCCGTCCTTCGCCACGTAGGCAAAGCTGAAGATGCTGGCCGTGGGCTCGCCGTCGGCGTCGCGCAGGTAGGTCTCGCCGGCACGGGCCTCGTAGCTCACCGCCTTGCCATTGAAGGTGCCGCGGTGCTCGCTGACGAAAGCGGTCGGCTCGGGGATCGGGGGCGTGGGTGCGTCCGCCTCGGCATGGGCCAGCAGGGGCAGGCCGAGCGCGAGGCAAAGGGGGGCGAGAAAGCGTTGGCGCATAAGGGGTTCCTTCAGCGGGTTTGCAGGCGTTCGGGCAGGGCTGTCGCGGCGGTCAGCCGGTCGTACCAGGTACCGTAGCCAGCCCCCGACAGGTGCAGTCCGTCGCGGGCATAGTAGCGGTCGGTCTCCTGCCGGAAGCCATTGTCGCCCGACCCGGTGAAGAGGTCCACGTAGTCGACGCCATGGTCGCGCGCAGCCGCGAGGAAGCGGTCACGCACCGCGCGGGAGCGGGCGCTGTAAACCGGGGCAACGGGCCAGGGCAGGGCGGGGGCGGCACCGAGGTCGCCGGTGCTCATGAGCGCCGTGTAGGGCGCGCGCTCCCCGGCGCGGCTGAGAACGGCAGCGATATCGGTTTCCAGCCGGTCGAGCGGCGTGAAGCGCAGGGCGTCGTTGCCTCCCACCTGGACAAGGATCGCGTCGTAGCGCGGCAGCGGCGCATCGCGAAGCTGCTCGAGCACGTCTTCCGTGAGCGCGCCGTTGACGGCGAGGTTGTCGATGCGCGTGCCGGGCAGCGCACTCCCCAGCCGGCCGGCGACGCTGTCCGCCGGGTCCTCGGCACCGGTGCCCACGCCGGTGCTGTCGCCCACGACCAGCAGAGTGGTTGTCGCGTCGGCCGGCTGCTGGCTGTAGGCGCTGCTTTCCCGGGCGAGCTGACCGCCGACGTAGAGCGCCCGGCCGATCACCACGCCATCGTAGGCGGCGAGGGCAAGGACCGCGGCGCCGAGGAGCGAAGCGAGCATGCGGAGACTCCGGGGGCGCTGGGCCCGTCGTTGACCTGGGGGTTTCACTCCCTGACGATAACTGTCGCTCGTGACGCTGTCGAACCGGCCCCGCCCGGAGGAGGAGATCCATGCCATTGCCCCGCTTCCGCTTCCTGCACCTTTCACGCAGCGCCCGCCTTGTCCTGGCCATCCTGCCGGCGCTCGCCGGGCAACCCGCGGCGGCGGACGACCTGCCACCCGGGCCGGGCAGGCACCTGGTCGAGAGCCTCTGCAGCAGCTGCCACGGCACGGCGTACATCCCGCGCAGTGGCGGCTTCGACAGTGCCGCCGAGTGGCGGGCCCTGTTCGAGACGATGATCGACCTCGCGGATCCTCAGGCCGACACCATCGCCGCGTACCTCGCCGGGCACTTTCCCGCCCGCGAGGAGCGGCGGCCGACGCTCGTCTCCGGCAGCACGCAGATCACCATCGAAGAGTGGCAGGTGCCCACCCTGGGCCAGCGCCCGCGGGACCCGGTGGAGGCGCCGGACGGCAGCATCTGGTGGACGGGCATGTGGGCCAGCCTGGTCGGCCGCTTCGACCCGGGGAGGGGGGCCATGGCCGAGTACCGCCTGCCACCGGCGGCGCGGCCGCACAGCATCGTGCCCGACCGTGACGGGAGTATCTGGTACACGGGTAACAGCAATGCCACCATCGGCCGCCTGGACCCGGCCACGGGCCGTATCACCGAGTACCCCACGCAGGCCGGGGACCCGCACACGGCCGTTTTCCACCCCAATGGGAAGCTCTATTTCACGGCACAGCACGCCGGCATGCTGGGCCGCCTGGATCCGGCGACGGGCGAGGTCGACGAGATCGAAACCCGGCGCCGCCCCTATGGCATCAAGGTCGGGCCGGAGGGGCGTCTATGGGTGGCCTACAACGGTACCAACGCGATCGGCGCCATGGACCCGGATACGCTCGAGGTCACCTATTTCCCCATACCCGACGAACGCACACGCATCCGCCGCCTCGACATCGCCAGCGACGGCACGATCTGGTACGTGAACTCCAGCCTCGGCCGCATCGGCCGGCTGGACCCGGAGAGCGGCGAGACCCGCGAATGGCCCTCGCCGAGCGGGCCATCGTCCCACCCCTATTCCCTGGCGGTGATCGACGACGTGGTCTGGTACAACGAGTCGGGCATGCGTCCCGATGCGCTGGTGCGCTTCGACCCGGCAACGGAGCGCTTCCAGAGCTGGGTGATCCCGTCGGGCGTGGGCATCATCCGCAACGGCTGGGTGACCCGGGATGGGGACCTGCTCATTCACCAGAGCAGCAGCAACCGGATCGGGCGCGTGCGCATCCCGCCGGTGGTGCGGGCTCAGTAACGGAAGCGTTCCGTGGGCCCCATGCCTGTCTCCCGTCCAGGGTGTACATCGCGGATCGGGAGACAGGTGTTTACTTTGCGTCAGTGGAAGCTGGCGATCTCTTCCAGGGGCTTCTTGCTTGTCGCCGCGCGTGGAATCTTCGCGTCCGGCGCCGGGTGACCGACGACCAGCAGCAGGAAGGGCCGCTCGCGGGCGGAGCGGCCGAGGATGCGGTTCAGGAACTTCATTGGGTTCGGCGTGTGCGTCAGCGTCGCCAGGCCTGCCTCGTGGCAGGCGTTGATGAGAAAGCCGGTAGCGATGCCGACGGACTCGGACATGTAGTAGTTCTTGCGTTTCTCGCCATGCTCGTCGAGACCGTAGCGCTCGGCGAAGATCGCGATCAGCCAGGGCGCTGTTTCCAGGAAGGGCTTCTCTGCATCTGTACCGATCTTCCTGAGGTCCTTCAGCCATTCTTCGCCGGCGCGTCCACCGTAGAAAGCGCGCTCCTCTTCCTCCGCCGCAAGGCGGATTTCCCGTTTTACCCCCGGGTCGCTGATGCAGGCGAAATGCCAGGGCTGGTGGTTGGCGCCGGACGGCGCCGTGCCCGCCGCGCGGACGCAGGCCTCAATCACCGTCCGCCCCACAGGCCGGTCGGTGAAGTCGCGGACCGTATGCCGCGTCCGAATTGATGCGTAGTAGGCCTGAGCGCGGGCCAATGATTCTTCCGCTGAGAGGGCCTCGCGCTTCGGCAGGGGTATCGGGTCGTAACGGAAGTCCATCGCTTACGCTCCACCGGTGGTGAGCAGGTCAAAGCGGCGCAGCAGTGCGCCCCAGTCGGGCGGGCCGCCACGGAAGGCCTCGTAGGCCTCGGCGGCGGGAACCGTGTTGCCGCGCTCGAGGACCTCTTTCCGCCAGCGCCGCGCAACGTCCTTATCGTAGAGCCCGCCGGGGGCTTCGAGAAAGGCCTCGGCGGCATCGGCGGCATAGCTGTCGGACCAGAGGTAGGTGTACATGCCGGCGGCATACTCCCGCGAGAACGTGTGGAACGCGTGCGGCGCGTAGAGCGTCAGGTCGAAGGAGGGCGGCAGGCCGATGTCCTCGAGGATCGCCCGTTCTTCGGCCACCGCATCGAGTGCCCGGCCGTCGGCGAGCAGGTGCAGGCGCAGGTCGACCAGGGCGCTGGCCAGGTAGGGATAACCGACGCTGAAGACGCGCGCGTCCTGCTGCGCTGCCATCAGCCTGTCGACCAGCGCCCCGGGCATGGGCTCGCCGGTCTCGTGGTGCGTCATGATGCGTTGCAGCAGGTCCCGGTCGGGGAGCCAGCGCTCGTTGAGCAGGGAGGGCACTTCGATGAAGTCCCAGGGCATGGCGAGGGCGCCGAGAGAGGGGTAGCGCGCGCGGTTCTGCAGCGTGTGCAGGGTGTGCCCGAACTCGTGGAATATCACGTTCGCGCGTTCCCAGGGCACGAGAGTGGCCTTCCCGGGCGCCGGTGGCTGTACGGCCGAGTGCAGGGCGACCAGCGGCAGCTGGCGCTGCGCGTAGTCTGCATAGGGCCGGTACTGGCTGGCCCAGGAGGAGGGACCCTTGCCGTCGCGCTGATAGAGGTCCAGGTAGATCAACCCGAGCACCTCGCCGTCACGGCTGGCCTCGAGAACCCGGATCGTTTCGGAGACCGTCGGAATCCCCTCGATCTCCCGGAAGGTCAGTTCGAAGACCTCCTCGGCAGCAAACGTCATGGCGCTGACGACGTTTTCGAGCGCGAGATACGGAAGCACCGCGTCGCTGTCGTAGGCCAGCCGCTGTTGCCGGGAGCGCTCCTCGTAGTAGCGACGGTCCCAGGGCGCCAGCGGCGTGTCCCCGGCCAGGGCCTGCAGCGCCTTTGTCTCGGCGGCCATGGGCGCTGCCAGCGCGTCCCAGGTGCGCGTCAGCAGCGCCAGCGCACGTTCGGGGGTGCCGGCCATGCGCGCCGCCGTCTGGTAGTGGGCGAAGCTCTCGTAGCCGAGGAGGGCGGCTTTTTCGCCGCGGAGGCGCAGGATCTCGTTGATGACGGGGCGGTTGTCGTGCTCGCCGGCGTTCGCGCCGCGGCCGACCCAGCTGCGCCAGACGCGCTCGCGCAGCACCCGGTTCTCGCCGCGGGTGAGGACGGGCCAGACCGTGGGCCGCCGGATGGGGATAGCCCAGGCTTGCGGCTGACCGCGGCGCTCCGCCTCGCTGCGGGCGGCGGCGATCTGCTCCGCGGTGAGCCCCGCCAGTTCCGCCTCGCGCTCGGCGAATACCACCAGCGCCGCCTCCTCTGCCATCACGTTCTGCTGAAAGCGCGTGCGCAGCTCGGCGAGGCGGCCATTGATCGTGCGCAACCGCGCCTTTGCGTCGGCATCCAGCGCGCCGCCGCGATGGACGAAGTCCTCGTAGCGGACGGTCAGAAGGCGAGCCTGCGTGGCATCGAGCTTGAGGCTGTTACGGCTCTCGTAGAGCGCCTGCAGGCGCCGAAACAGCTGCGGGTCGTGCGCAAGCTCGTCGTTGAAAGCGGCACCGAGCGGCGCCAGCTCAGCGGTCAGCGCTCGCCACCGATCGTTGCTTGCCGTGGTGGTGAAAATCCTGAGCAGGGCCTGCACGCGGTCCAGGGGCTGCCGGCTCTTTTCGAGCGCGAGTACCGTGTTGGCGAAAGAGGGCGGGGCGGGATTATCTGTGATGCTGAGCACGCTCTGCCGTGCAGACGCAAGCGCGCGCCGATAGGCGGTCGCGAGGTTTTCCGGTGTGGCCAGTTGTACCGGGGGCACGCCGCCGTAGGGGCCCGGCCAGGCGCTGGTCAACTGCCGGTAACGCCAGTCCGCGGCGCTCTCTTCGGCAATGCGGCGAAGCTGAGCGATAAGCCAGTCCGGCGCCTGATCCGGGAAGTTGTGGCCGGTTCCCGCGGGGGCGACGATGCGTTGGCTGTTGCTGGACAGCGCCAGGTAGCGTTCCCGCGCTTCCTTGAGAAAAGCGACGAAGCGCGCGGCCTCTGCGCCATCGTCGGCAACCTGCTGTGCGTAGGGGGCCGTCGTGGGGTCCTCGTCCGGGGCGATGAGGTACACCGGCAGGTCGCCGAGCTCGCCGTCGTAGACCACCGTATCGAAGGCGCGCGGAATCAGGCTGTCCGCCGCCAGTTCCTCGAAGATCGATGCACCGGCGAGCGGGCTGCGGGGACGCGTCGAAAGCTGCCGCCAGAGCGCCAGGGGCTGGGCGATGGTCACGAGGCCCGAGTCATCGGTCGTCGGTGCCGGCGCGGGCGGCGGCATGCGATAGAAACCGAAAGCCCGGAGGAGGCCCTGCTTCAGGAGCAGGTCCTTCATGCCTCCCAGGCCCCGACGATCGATGCCGTAGAAAACGACATCCAGCGGTGTCGGGTCGAGAAGCACAAGGGACGCTGTTCTCCCGGGGTAGCGTCGCGCGATATTGGCCGCCAGCAGACCGCCGAAAGAGTGTCCCGCAAAGATGTAGGGGCCGCTCTCCCCAGCAGCCTCCAGCGCTGCCATGATCTCGCGCGCCTCCCGCGCGGTAGTGCGTGGGAACGGCCCGGGGTCGCTCCAGCCGGTTCCCGGCCGGTCGATGAGTACGGAGCGCATGCTGTCACGCAGGGCAGTGTGGAAACGCCAGACGGGCAGGCCATCGACGTGGCCACCGGCAAAAAGCACGAGCGTCGGTCCAGCCTGCGGCCCCTCGGCCAGCACGTGCATGCGATGGCCACCCACGTCCACGAGCTGTCCCGGCGGTGGGTAGTCCTCGGCGACACCCTTGCTGCGCCAGAGCTGGCTGGCTGCCCCCCCGGTGAGCACGAGCGCGCCGAGTGCAATGAACGCGCAGGCCAGTCGCAGCCCCCGCCGGCGCAGCCGCCAGGCGCCGAGGGCGGCGACGAGAAGCAGCGCGAGCGCCAGCACGAGCGCGCCATAGTCCTGGCTCAACAGGGTCAGCAGCATTGCTTTCATGATCGTCGCTCCTTACGTCGCGGGCCGCGCGCTGGCGCCCGCGCGCTGCGCTGTCACCCAGCGGTCGCCGACGCTCTCGAGCAGCGGCAGGGTCAACGGGCCTGCGGCGAGCACGGCGTCGTGGAAGCTCCTCAGGTCGAGGTCCTCGCCCAACGCTGCTTCGGCGCGCTGACGCACCCGCCGGAACGCAAGGTTGCCGAGCTGGTAGCCGAGGGCCTGTCCCGGCAGCGCCATGTAGCGGTCAACCTCGGCGTCGATCATTTCGGGTGTCAGCGCCACGTGCTCCGCGAGGTAGGCCACCGCGTCCTCACGGCGCCAGCCGCGGCTGTGCAGCCCCGTGTCCACCACCAGCCGTGCGGCCCGCCACTGTTCCATGTTGAGCCGGCCGAAATGTTCGTGCGGCGTCTCGTAGAGACCCATCTCCACGCCGAGCTGTTCGCAGTACATGGCCCAGCCCTCGATGCAGGCAGTGTATTTCACGGCGCCGTGACGGCGGAACGCGGGCAGCACGGCCTGCTCCTGCACCAGGGCGATGTGCATCAGGTGTCCCGGCCAGGCCTCGTGCAGCGCCAGGGACGGGAACAGGTACAGCGGGCACTTGTCCAGGCGGCTGCTCAGCCAGAAAATCCCGGCGGCCGTGCGGTCCGCAGGCCCTGGCTGGGCGTAGGCCGGTGGCAGGCCGTCTGCCAGGCGCTCGGGAATCAGCTCGACGCCGTAGCTGATCCGGGGCAGGCGCCCGAACCAACCGGGCAGCATCCCGTCGATGGTCTTGCACAACGCCCGCATCCGTTCGAGCTGCGCACCCGGTGAGGATGCACGCTGCGCCGGATCGGAGGCCAGGAAGGCGCGGTAGCCCGCGACGTCGTCTTTGAAGCCCGCGGTGTCCGCCACCGCGGCTATCTCCGCTTCCAGCCGTGCGACTTCCTCGAGGCCGATGACATGAATCTCCCCGGGGCCCAGGTCGCTGGTCGTGAAGCGGCGGGCCAGGTGCGCGTAGAAGGCCTCGCCCTCCACGTCGTCGCAACAGCCGATGCTGTCGCGGGCAAGGCGCCCCTGTTCGTCGCGAAGACGCGTGACGTAATGCCCCAGCGCCGGCAGGAGAGACCCCTCGATGAGCCGTTTGCCGCGCTCCGCGAGGCGTGCCATGGATGCGCCCTCCATCGGGCTGCGATGGAACGGGTTGAAGAAAGGGGTGTCCTCCGCCCGCTCCGCGAGGTTGGCCGCCGCGGCGTCGGCGGCGCGGGCCACCACCGGCGCCGGGTAACGAAAGCCCCGTGCATTGCCGGCGGCCAGGCAGGCGAGCAGATCCTCGAAGAGGGCCGGAACGGTTTCCAGCCGCGCCAGGTAGCGCTCGGCATCGGCCGGCGTAGCGAGCGAGGTGCTGTTGGCGAGGAAGACCAGGTTGAAGTCAGGCCCGGCCGGGAACAGGGACGGGCGCAGGTGTGCGCCGAGCGCGTGTGCCTCGACGATTTCCTCGGTTTCCCGCAGCAGCAGGGCATGGGTGAGCCGGTCATCGGGCGCAAGCCGGTCCGCATCGATCTGCCCGGCAGCGGCGTGCAGTTCCCGGGCATCAGCGGCCAGCCCGTCATACGCGGTTTCGGATTCGCGAAACAGCGTGTCGTCTGCCGGCTCTTCGCCGGCCAGCAGTGCGGTCATCGGGGACTGCCGGCAGATGGCCTGCCAGTGGGCTTCGGCGAGGCGGGCCAGGGCACCGCCCGGGCTGTGGTCGTTCATGGTCTGGTCTCCCTGCGGTCGAGGCGTCGGGCGATGGCCCGCTGGCGGCGCTCGGTAATTGGAAAGCGCCAGATCAGGGGCACGGAAATCAGGGTCAGGGCGGCGGGCAGGAGCGGGAAGGCGATGAGGAGGCCCAGGCGTCCACCCTCGCCGGGCGCCTCGGCGTTGAAGCCCATCCAGCCGGCGACCGCGAGCCCGATGGCGGCGCCCAGGCCCTCGAGGCCCTTCTCCATCATCGTCTGCAGCGCGTTGTAGCTGCCCGCGTAGTCGGCGCGGAATTTCCAGCGTCCGTAGTCGACAATGTCAGCGAGCATGGCGGCGGGGATCACCAGCCCTGCAGGGGACACAAGAAAGATGCCCAGGTTGACGGCGACGAGCAATGGTTCACCGCCGGGACCCGGTGGCACGAGAAGGTGCGCCAGCATGAACCCGGCAGACGCCAGGTAGCCGTACGCCCAGGTGCGCTGCTTGCCGATTCGCCTTGCCAGCCAGCCCCACGCCGGCATCGCCAGCGCGCCGGCCGGCGCGCCCAGCACGAAGAGCAGAGCCAGGGTCTCGGGCATCCCCAGGTAGCCACCGACAAAGAAGAACAGCATGCCGTAGGCCATGCCGTTTGCCGTTCCGGTAAGTGCATAGATGACCAGGAAGTACAGCAGCGGTTTGTTGGCCATTGCAGCCGGCAGGGCCTGGCGCAGCGTGACCGCGTGCTCGCTACGGCGTGTTCTGCCGCGCGGCACGAACCACGCGGCGGTCACCGCGGTCAGTGGCAGGGCTACCGCGGCGAGGACTGCCGTGACCCGTAGCGTCTCCGCTGTGAATTCAGTGCTGTCGAAAAGCGGCAGAAAAGGAATGCCGTAGAAAGCGATGAAGCCGAGGTAACGGGCGAAGGTTCGCCAGGTAGCGATGCGGGTGCGCTCGTTGTAATCCTCGGAAAGCTCCGCCAGCCAGGCCCGGTAAGGGATCTCCGAGATCGTCCAGCCGAGGTACGCCAGCAGAAACCAGAGCAGGAAATAGCCGACCTCAAGGTCCGCTGGAGGCACGTAGAGCTTCCAGCAGGCGACCACCGCGATGAGAGAGCCGCCGATAAGCCACGGCTTGCGGTGGCCCCAGCGGGTTTCCACCCGGTCGGAAAGAAAGCCGATGACCGGGTCCGTGAACGCGTCGAAGATGCGTGCCACCAGGAGCACCGCACCAATGGCCGCCAGCGGCAGGCCAAACTGGGTGCCGTAGATGCCCTGGATGACGGTGCCGACCGGCCCGTGTATCAAGGCTTGAGAAAATGCCGGCGCCGCATAGGCGGCGAGTACGCCCCGTGAGAGCCCGCGGGATTCATCGGCCACGTGGCGTGTCTCCTCTCACCTTCTCCACCCCGTTGCGCCCGCGCCGTTCGGACCCCCGTCATTGTGCCAGCCCTTGAACGGGTTGCGTCGGGCCGACGTCAACGTGCTTGGCGGCTTTGTCATCGGCTGCAGCGGTGCCGGTCGTCGGCTGGTGATTCGCTGCGCCGGGCAATTGCCGGTAAACTGCCAGCCTTGGCAGGTTTCTGGCGGTGTTGCTGTGACGGCAAAGGTAACCCGGATCTCCCGGAGCAAGGGACGCTTATCCCGGTCTGACTGGGTGGCGGCCGCGCGGCGGGTCTTCGTGCGCACGGGTATCGACGAGGTCAAGATCGACGGCCTGGCAAGAGAGCTAAAGGTCACGCGCGGCAGTTTCTATTGGCATTTCAAGGACCTCGAGGACCTGCGCTCGGCCCTGATCGAGGACTGGCGCGAACAGAACCTCCGGGAGATTGCGGCGATCGAGGATCGGTGGGCGGAAGAACCACCGAGCCTCGTGGACGTCGGGGTCGCGTGGCTCGCCGAGCGGCAGGGCGATAGGTCCGTGTTCAGCAGCGCGATGCGTGACTGGGCCCGGAAGGACAACCGGATAGCACCGCTGGTGCACGAGATCGACCGCTCCTGGATTGCGCTGATCGCGCGCGTTTTCGCGACCATGGGCCACGGCGTGGAAGACAGCACGGTCCGCGCGAGAATCGTCTACTACCACCGTATCGGCTATCACGCGCTGCCGCTCGACGAGACTCTCGAAGAACTGTGCGCGTTGCAGTCGCACTTCACGCGGGCCTTTACGGGACGCGAACTCGACCGCAAGGAAGAGCAGAGGCTCCGCGAGCGGCTTGAGCACCTGCATCCGGCGTACCGCCGGCGCAACTGAGAAATTCCCGGGGCATTCACGCGCAATAACTGGCGCCTCCAACGAAATTGTGCTTTAAACATACAATACTGTATTGTATGTTACCAGAGCGGTGCAGGCACCGTCGCAGTCGCTCTGCGGGGAGCTGGATAACAAGACACGTTGCGGGGTAGGTCGTATGAACGCAGGAAGAACGTCTTTGGGCCTCGCCATCCTGGCTGCCAGCGTGGGCGCTGGTCTGCCGGCGCTGGCGCAGGAAGGCACGGGCGCCGGCGCCAGAGGCAAGGCACTGCTTGAGGAAGTGATCGTAACTGCCCAGCGGCGCGAGCAGCGGCTGCTCGACGTACCCGTGGCCGTGTCGGCCATCGGTGCGAAGGAGATCGAGAATCGCAATATCACCAGCCTGGACGAGATGCAGGCCGCCGTACCCGCGCTTCGCATGGTTGATATCGGCCCGGGCTCGCAGCGGATCCAGCTCCGCGGCATTTCCCAGTACCTCGGCCTGCCGACGGTCGGTAACTACGTCGACGAGTTCTCCATCGTCAATTTCGGCGCTGCCGGTGTCCCGGAGGTCCAGCTGCTCGACATGCAGCGCGTGGAGGTCCTGCGCGGGCCCCAGCCGGTGCTTTACGGCGAGAGCTCCATGGGCGGCACGATCCGCTATATCACGGCGGACCCGGATCTCGAGAGCGGCCCGGGCGGCTCCCTGTTCGCCGAAGCGAGCAATGTCGATGGAGGAGAGTGGGGTCACCGCGTAGAGGGTGTCGTCAACGTGCCGGTGTCATCGACGACGGCGTTGCGCCTGTCCGCTGCGCAGCGCGAAATCGGCGGATGGATCGATGGCCCTGCCGGCGACGATATCAACGGGAGGGAGATCAATACGCTGCGCGGCAAGCTGCTGTTCGCGCCCACGGATCACCTGGAAGTGACCGTGATGGGCCTCTACAACAAGTCCGAGCAGGACAGCATAGGCTACACGGTCGACGGCGAGATCACGGAGCAGCAATTCCTGCAGCCCTCGGAGCAGGAATACACCCTGGGAACCCTCGAGATCGCCTACGACTTCGACAGCTTCCAGTTCCTCAGCGTGACCGGCATGGTCGACATGGACAACACGGCGTCGCGCGAATCATCGGCGTTCTACAACACCCTGCTCGGTGCCCCCCTTTTCACCAAGGTCACCGATGACTCCGCGGGCAACACCAAGCGGTGGTCCCAGGAATTCCGCCTGACCTCTACCGGTGACGGGCCTTTCCGCTGGCTCGGTGGCATTTCCTACACCGACGGTGAGACCGAGGGCAGGGCCTCGACCACGACGGAGCCGTTCCTGTTTCCCGGCTTCGACCTGATCTCGGACCAGGAATTCAGCTCCGAGATCTGGGCCGCCTTCGCCGACTTCGAGTACGACGTCAATGACTGGCTCACGCTGCAGGCGGGCGGTCGCTACTTCGAGGATGATCGCAGCGTCTTCACGGTGAACGACCTTCCCGGAATCGGTGTTTCCTCGCAGGGGGGAGAAGGCACCTTTGACACCTTCAACCCGCGTTTCGGCATCACCCTCAAGACCGGCGACAGCGGTATCGTTTATGCCAGTGCCGCGAAGGGTTTCCGCTCCGGCGGATTCAACACGGCGCCGGGGGCGCCGAATCCCGAGTTCGATGAAGAAGTACTCTGGACCTACGAGCTGGGCACGAAGCAGACGCTGCTCGACGGGTTGCTGTTCGTCGAGGTCGCGGTTTACCAGCAGGAGTACGAGGACATCCAGGCCACCAACGTCACGCCGACCGGCCAGACTGCCGTTTTCAACGCTGGCGAGGCCAGCGGGCCCGGGGCCGACCTCGTCCTCCAGCTGACGCCTGGCGAGGATCTCAGCTTCAGCTTTGCCGGGGGCTGGAACGACGTCACCTTCGACAAGGTCGGCCTGGACAAATTCGAGGGTGACCCGCTCGACCTCGTGCCGGAGCTCAACTGGTCCCTCGCCGCGGACTGGACTCCGACGCTCGGCAACGGGATGCAGCTGATTGCACACGTCGACGTGAACTACACGGACGAAGCGGCAATCATTCTGCGTCAGATCGGGGCGCTAGGCTTCGATACGGTCACTCCGAACGAGGAACGCACGCTCATCAATGCCCGCGTCGGGCTGGTACGCAATGGCCTCGAGGGCTACGTCGCGGTGAGCAATCTCGGTGACACCCGGCGCGAGGTGAATCCCGCCTTCGGTGCGTTCGTCGAGCCGATTCATACGCAACCGCGGACGATCGCGGTGGGCATTCGCAAGCAGTTCTGATCGATGCGCGGCGGGCCAGCGACCCCGGCGGCCCCTGGCTCGCCCCCCGCCGTGCCCGCCATGCTCAGCCGCGCCCGGCCGGGGTTGCGAACCAGCCCCTGCCGACAAGCGCCTGCGAGGTCTCGATGCCAGCCCTTCGTTCTCTGCCGCTGTGTCTTGCAGCCATTTTCCTGGTGACTGAGCTTCCCATGGCCGGAGAAGAGCAGACGGTGCGTTCTTTTTTCACCGATGAACTGAGCGTCCATATGGACGTTCCGCCCGACGTGCTTTGGGAAGAGATCAAGTCCATGTACGTCGACGCGGACAAATTCCGCAGGCTCGGTTTCGCCGTTGAAGCCGTGGACGACCCCGTTGCCTACCTCGGTGGTACGAAGATCTCCCGTACCGATGAGTCCACCGGGGAAGTGGATATTCGTACCGCCCACTTTTCCGCTATCGATGATGCGAAACGTTTTCTGGCGCTGCGTGCGGTCTATTCCAGCGGGATCAGCGCGTTTGCCAGCTACCAGGTTCGGCCCGAGGGTGAGGGTTCGAACTTCCAGCTGATCGCCCACGGGCAGGTCCCGGTGACCTTGCCGGCCGGCGTGGTGCCGACCCAGGCCAGCGTGCGCGCCGCCATGGCGCCGGTGATTGCCGAGCACGAGCGCGCGTTGCGCGAAGCCTGGGCGGTAGAGAAGAAGCGGATCGAAGCCATGGTGAACAGTCGCTGAGGGCGGACGCGAATGGCGTCGTCGTTTTCCTTCCTGCGTGCCGTGGCGGGCGTTGCCTGTTCCGCCCTGCTTTGTTGCCCGGCGCAAGCCGTCGCCGCCGGGAACCCCGTTGAAGCCTCGTCGGTACCGGTTTTGTCCTCGCTGGAGGCAGAGGCGTGGGATTTCACTGTCGCGAGGAATCCGTCCCTGCAACTTCGCGAAGCACTGCCCGAGGTCCGTCTTCGAACGGTGAATCGCTCACAGCTCGAGCATGATCGAAGCTGGGCGCAGGAGCGACTCGCGCTGTTGAGGCAGGTCGAAGTCGAAGCGCTCGACGCGCGTGATCGCCTTCGCTGGCACTACCTGGAGAACTGGTTTGAGGATACCGGGGAGGCGGTAGATCGCTATCGCTTCGCTTTCCCCGTCACCCCCTACCAAACCGGTTTCTCGACCATTGCCTATCGGGACCTCGCGCTTTCCCTGCCACTACAGGCGGCCAGCGATTGTGCGGCCTACCTTACCTACCTGGAAGACTTCGCGGCTCACCTTGCCGGTGTTCGTGGCAGGCTGGCAGAGCAGGCGGCAGCCGGTATCCGCGTGCCGAAGCCGGCGCTGCAGGGCGTACGGGGGGTATGGCATAGGCTCCTTGACGGCGCAGGCCTGCTGATACCCGGAAGGGACCGGACTCAGTGCCTCGCGGGTGACCAGCAGGACGGGCTGGTGGCCGATGCCTTCCGGGAGGCGGCGTCCTCCGTGGTCACGGAGCGTCTCGAGCCCGCCTATCGGGCTGTGCTCGCGGACCTGGGGCCGGACTACGAGGCGGCGGCCCCGGCACGGGTCGGGCTCTGGCAATACCCCGGTGGCCCCGAGCATTACCACGAGCTTGTGCGACGCTACACGGGATCCGATGAGTCGCCCGCGGCCCTTCATCGGCGCGGCCTGGCACTCATGACGGAGCTGGAGGCGGGGATGGCCGCCATCAGGCGCTCGCTCGGGGAGGACGACCGCGAGGCGTTTCACCGGTTCCTGCAGACGGACGCCCGTTTCCGGGCCGACAGTGTCGAGGAGGTCGAGGACACCTACCGCCGCCACCTCGCTGCGATCGAGCCGCTGATTTCGCGCCACTTCCGGCTCGTGCCCGAGTCTCCTTATGCGGTCAAGCGTGCGGATCCCGAAGTCGAAGCCGGCATGACCTATGGCTACTACCAGGCGCCCTCTGCCTCGGACCCCCGCGGCTACTATCGCTACAACGGTTCCGGTCTCCAGGAGCGCAGCCTTTACTGGGCCCGCCCGCTGATCTATCACGAACTGATCCCCGGGCATCATTTCCAGATAGCCCTGCAGCAGGAGAACGACGATCTGCCCAAGGTGCGCAGGCTCGGCGGCGGCCTGCGTCTCACTGCGTTCACGGAGGGCTGGGCTGAGTACGCCGCGTGGCTGGGATTCGAGATGAGCCTCTATGACGATCCCTACATCCGCTACGGGCGTCTCGCCATGGAGTTGTTCGCGGTAGCGCGGCTGGTGGTCGATACGGGCATGCACAGCGAGCGCTGGACCTTGGAGCGGGCGCGTGACTACCTCCGCGAACACACGCTGGCGAGCGAGGGCGAGATAACCTCCGAGACACTGCGTTACTCAACCGATATACCCGGCCAGGCGCTCGCCTATGCCCTGGGCGCTCTCAAGCTGCGGGAACTCCGGGCAGAAGCCGAGGCAGCGCTCGGCGAGCGCTTCGATCTGCGCGCCTTTCATGCCGCCGTGCTCGAGCCCGGTGCCTTGCCGTTGCCGGTACTCGAGGCTCACATTGGCGACTGGATCCGGGCGCAGCGCGATGGGGGTCTGCCCCCTGCCGGGTCAGCTTCCGCGGAACTCTGAACGGCGCTGCTTCAGCGGTCTCCGCCGCGGCCCTCCCAGACCGTGGCCGCGACCCGCAGCCAGTTGCCGCCGAGGATGGCCCCGAGGGCGCCGCGGTCATAGCCCAGCCCGAGCAGCCGGTCGACGAAGGCCGGCAGGATCTCCGGCGGAGCCATGCGAATCGCTTCCTCGATGGCGCCCATGCTGCCAAAGGTCTCCGGCTGTCCCTGCAGGTAGTCGATCAGTTCCTGCTGGTCGTAGACGTAGTCCAGGGAGAGGCCGACGTGTGCCGGCCCGAGCAGTTGCACAAAATGGTCGACGTGGCGTGCCAGCAGCTCCGCGTAGTCGGTCCCCTCGCCGAGGAAGGCACCGATGCCGGTGACGCCCACGACACCACCTCCCGCAGCGCAGGCGCGGGCCAGCTCGTCGGGAATGTTGCGCGGATGGGCGTGTACGGCGGCGGCGTTCGAATGGGAGAAAATCACCGGGTTGCCGGCGTTCTCGATCACATCCCGGGCGGTGCGATGCCCGGTGTGGGAGCAGCAGGCGATCATCCCGACTTCGCGCATACGGGAGAGCACGCGCCGGCCGTGCTCGCGGAGGCCGGGATCCTCATCGTCCATGCAGCCACCGCCCGCTGCGTTGGCGCGGTTGTAGGCGACGAGCATCCAGCCCACACCCTGGCCGCGCAGTTCGTCGATGAGATCGAGGTCGCCGTCGTCGAGCAGGGCCATACCCTCGATATCGAAGAGCACGGCGAGCCGTCCCTCCCCGGCTGCACGCTCGATATCGGCCACCGAGTTCGCCAGGCAGTACTGCTCGGGTCTTGCCTCGATCCAGCGGCGGAAAGCCCGGAGCACGGCCAGATGCTGCTCCCGGCTGCACTGGCCGAAGCCGATGTTGAGCGTGATCGCATTGACGCCGACCCGGTGCGCGCGTTCCAGCTGTGGCAGGAAGCTGTCGTCATCGGGCCGGAGGGGCATGCAGGCATGGTTGTCCCACACCAGGGCGTCGCGGAGCAAAGCCTCGCTCTCAGTGGTCATCGATCAGGGCTCTCTCGAGGAAGGGCATCACCACGGGAAGCACCGCGTCCGGATCGAGGCCCGTTTCATGGGTGCAGCCCGGCAGCAGCTCGACCTGCCAGCCGAGCGACGCCAGCGCCGGTTGCTGCTCGCGCAGGATGCTGGCATTGCGAATGGCGTAAGAGCCGGCCGTGGTGTCGCCGTCTGCACCGGCATAGCAGAGCCGCGGGCATTGCAGTTGCCGTGCGGCCTCCGCTTCAGGCCATTGCTGGACGCTCTCGTAGAACGTCGCCCACTGCGCGTACTGCGCCGGTGAGCGCAGGATGACCTGCACTTCCGGGGGCGGGTCCGCCTGCTGCTCACGGCTTGCGGCCAGCATGTCGGCGTACTGACCGCCGAGCGCCGGCCAGCCACCGGCCACCAGCGCCGTCAGGCGGTCGCTGCGCCAGCCGAGCTGCAGGCCGACGGCACCGCCCCAGGAGTAGCCCCACCAGGCAGAACGATCGAAGCCGGCCGCATCGGCGACGGAAAGCATATCGCTGCAGACTCGGTCGGCGGTGAGCGCGGCGGGGTCGATGGCATCGCTGCGGCCGATAGACGGGTAGTCGAGGCAGAGCACCCGGAAGCACGGCGCAAGGGCGGCGAGGTAGCGCTGGCGCAGCGCCTCGAAGTCGGGACCCAGGACCGCGCCGGCACTGGCAAGGAAAGGAAAAGCGAGCACGAGGTTCGGACCCTCGCCCGCTACCTCGAAGTAGACACCGCTGTGTTTATCTTTTGGCATGGCCACATTATACGGGTCGGGCGCTTGCTGTGCCGGTCGCTCAGGGGGTTTTCGCCAGCGTGAATGCGCTGCCCGTCATGTCATGGCCGGCCGCAGCGCAGAGATACCGCCGGCTGGCACGAGGGCGGTCCGGTAGTCTTCCGGCAGCATCGGGTTGATTCCGAAGTAGAAAACAGAGCTCGTCAGCGCGGCGTGGGCGGTGTAGACATAGCCGTCTTCCGCGAGTACGACGGCGGCTTCACTGGTGTCCGGGAGGTCGGTGGCGCCGAGCAAGCTGCCGTCATCGCGGTTGATGGTTGCCAGCACTGCAAGGTGCGGCTGGGTCAGCGCGGCAGCGCCGGGCGCGGTAAAGGTGTAGCCGAGGACGAGTACCACCAGCAGGTGATCCCGGCCGATGGTCTGTACGCTGTTGATGACGGCGTGAGGTTGCGGGTCCTCAAAGAAGGGTGTCAGCGGTGCCCTGGTCGGGAGGCGCGCCGCCGCCAGCTCGTCGTAGCTTCGGCACCAGCGCGCCTCGCCCGTCGCCGGATCGATGGCGCTGAGGCAGGACGGGTGGTCGACACTCGTAGTGGAGCCGGTGTACACGGTGCCGTCACGGCCTACCGTCGGCGACGCAGCGGTGCCCGCCGGCTGGTAGCGCCAGCGCAGCGCACCGCTGCGGCCGTCGAAGGCGAGCAGGGAACCGCGGTGATTCCCGGTGTACACCGTCTCACCGTCGGGAGACAGGCTGGGGGTCACGGAGCACCGGCCCTCGAAGGCCGTGCTCAGGGCGAGTTCCAGGCCGTCGGCGCTTTCCGTGAACGCGAGGAGCCGGCTGCTGGACTTGTCGGCGCCCGCCGCCGGCAGGTAGATCCGGCCTTGCTCGAGGGACACCGCCGGTGAATTGGTCACCGGGAAGGCGGTGCCGAAGAAACCCGGGAAGAGCACCGCGGCGGTCGCCGGGTCCATGAGCCCCTGCCAGATACCGGGGGGCAGGGTGGCTGCGTCGGGCGCCACGGCCTGGGGCAGGCGAAGGGGCGCATAGGCCGGCTCGCCGCTGGCGCGCTCGAGGAACAGCGCGGTGCCGTCGAGGGAGATGCCGCCGACATGGCCGGCCGGCGAGAACACGGCGGACGGGAAGCCTTCATGGATCCCCAGCGGCGCCAGGGCCGTGCGCCAGCGCACGGTGCCGGTGCCGGCCTCGAAGCACCAGAACGCCTTTTCGTCAGCGACATAGACGCCGCCCTCGCTGTCCAGCAACGGCGCAAAGGGACAGGCGCGGGGGCCGAGGGCGTCGCCACCCTTACGCCAGGGTTCGCTTTCCCACAGCGTGGCGCCGTCCGCGTTCAGGCAGTGAAGGTGCGGGCTGCCCTCGCCGCGCCCGCTGCAGCTGAAGAGGCGGCCGTCGCCGTCGAGGCTTGGCCCGAAGAGCACGGCGGACCCGGTGAGAGACCGCCGGCTCAAGCTGTAACGGGCGGCCGTGGGATAGGGCGGGGCATCGGCGTTATGGCTGTCGCCATGAATGCTGTTCCAGGGCACGCTGTGCCAGGGATGGTCCGCTCCCTTCACAGGTCCAGTCCCGCGCATTCATAGACCGCCCGGCACAGACTGCTTGAGCGCGGGTCGCCGACAAGGTCCGAACCCATGCGGTTGCAGACGTAGGCGAAGGCGATCCCCGCACCGGGATCGGCACAGGCAAAGGAGCCGCCCCAGCCGCTGTGGCCGTAGACCTCCGGGCGCGGGCCGTAGAGCCCGGCCGTATTGCGTAGCAGGCCTGCGCACCAGGCGAGCGGCAGCTGCAGCAGGCGGTCGGGCCGCTCTGAGCGCACCCTGCATAGACCGGCAAGCGTCTCCTCCCCGAGAAGCGGCTCGCCGTCAAGCCGGCCACCGCTGGCGACGATGGCGAGCAGCCGGGCGAGGCCGGCGGCACTGGCGTGGCCATTGGCCGCCGGCAGGGAGGCCCCCCGCCACGCCTTTGTCGCTGCGGCCTCGGCGGTGACCGCGGGGTTGGTGAGGGCTGCCAGGGCATCCGGCGGCGCGTTCGCCAGCGCGCTGAGATCAGCGGCCGGCGGTGGCACCAGGGTCGCAACGCGTCCCGCTTCCGTCCGCGGGCAGCCCAGGTAGCAGTCTGCCTCGCCGCTGCGGTGAAACAGCTCGCTCATCCAGCTGCGCAGATCCCGACCGGTGGCGGCCCGGACGAGCCCGTCGGCGAGAAAGCCGAAGGTCATGGGGTGGTAGCAGGTGTCGGCGCCGGGCGCGTGCCAGGGTGTCTGCGCTGCGAGCTGTGCTGCCCTTGCCTCGCTGTCGTACAGCGCCTCCAGCGACACCGGTTCGCGGAACCCGGCGAGGCCGGCCTGGTGTGACAGCAGCTGCCCCACGGTGACTGAATCCTTCCCCGCGGCGGCGAAGGCGGGCCAGAGGTCGGCAACGGCCGTGTCATAGGCGATGTGGCCCCGTTCGACCAGGGCCGCAATCGCCAGTGCCGTCACGGCCTTGGTCGTGGAGTAGACGTTGACCAGGGTGTCCCGGGTCCACGGGTCCTGCCGGGCCGGGTCGCGGTAACCCCCGACCAGGTCGACGACCGCCTCCCCGTCGCGCAGCAGGACGAAGGCTGCACCGAGATCGGGGGGTTCCCGTTCGGCGGCGAAGTTCTGGCGGAACGCGGCCGCCACGGGCTCAAACCCCGGCGCAACATGCCCGCTGACTGTCTCTGGGGGCTCGATCACAGCGCGTTGAACTGCACCGTTGCACCCCAGGTGCGGGGTGCGCCGTAGGTGCTGCCGCCATTGCCGATGCCGTTGTCGAAGGCGTGCAGGCGGTAGGTCTCGTCGCTGAGGTTCTTGCCCCAGAGAGCCACTTCCCAGCGGTCATCGCTGCTGCGAAGGGCCAGCCGCGCCCCCCAGAGACCGTAGTCTTCCGTGGCCAGGAAGGGGATATTCACCGCCTCGCGGAAGGCTTCGTCGGTATAGGCATAGTCCAGCTGCGCGGACAGGAGCCCGAGGGTTCCTGCCTGCCATTCGTAGCGGGCGAACAGGTTGTAGCTCCACTCCGGGGCATTGGGGAGCTCATTACCCTTGGGGATGTCGCCGCCGCCGGGCGCGCTGAAGGCACCGAGCTCCGTGTCGAGGTAGCCGACATTTGCCTGCAGCGTGAAGCCCGCCGTCGGCTGCCAGAGCAGGTCGGCCTCGAAACCGGAAATGTCCGCTTCATCCACGTTTGACAGCTTCAGCACGGATAGCTGGCCCGCGTCCACCTGGGTAAAGGTCTGTACATCGCTGTAGTCGTAGTAGAACACGGCGCCGTTGAGTCGCAGCGTGTCCGCCAGCCACTGCGACTTGAACCCCAGCTCCCAGGCGACCAGGGTCTCCGGCTCGAAGGACTCGAGCTGGGTGGAGCTTGTGACGAAGCCACCGCCGAAGAAGCCCCCGGACTTGAATCCGCGGGCCACGCTGCCATAGGCCATGAAGGCGTCCGTGGCCTGCCAGCTGAGGGCCAGCCGGGCCGATGGCTCCTGCTCGCTGATCGTTTCATCGTTGAAGGCAACGGGTACCGGTCCGGTTGGCCCCGGGTTGCAGGTCGGGCTGAGCAGGCAGGAACTTCCGAAGGGGTTCAGATCCTGCATACCGCCTGTGAATTCGCGTTCCTCGTCCGTCATACGCAGGCCGAGCGTCAGCGTCCAGTCCGGCCGGAAGTGCCAGTCGCCCTGGGCGAAGAGAGCGGCGGAGCGCGTCTCCTGCTCCGATGCGATCAGCACGCGCGTCGCGAACAGGTCGTCCAGGGACCCCGGCACGTCGATTTCCACCTCGTCCCAGGCGAAGAAGCCGCCGACGATCAGCTCGAGATCGGCGCCCGGGGAGAATGCATAGCGCAGCTCCTGGCTGAACTGCTCAACACTGTCCAGAACATCGAATTCTGCCTGTACAAAGGGGCTGGCATCGGTGTCGTTGAATGCCTTGCGTTCGAAGTCCACCCATCCGCTGACCGACGACAGCGTGCCCGGTCCCACATCCCAGTTCAGGCGCAGGGTCGCAGCGCGACCGTCGCTGTCAAAGCGGGCATCGTTGTTCCAGTCACCCTCGAAGGGATCGCCGTCGTCGTCGCGGTAGCCGAAGGCGTCGGCGCACTGCCCCGGGTCTCTGCGACCGGCGAGAATGGCAGAGCAGGGCTGGGGCGGGAAGGTACCGGCCTGCAGCGTGCCGAAGTGTTCGAACTGCCCGACTTCCGAGCGCGAACGGCTCGCCTCGAGCTTCAGGTTGATATCGAGGTTATCGCTGGCGAGCCAGGTCGTCTGCAGGCGTGCGGCATACTCCCGGCGCTCACCGATATCCTCACCATCGAGGGTTCTGCTCTCGTAGAAGCCCTCGCCCTGGTCCACGACTTTACCGGCGATGCGGACAGCGAGACGGTCCGAGAGTGCCTTGTTGCCCATGAACTCCGCCTCGAGCAGGTCATAGGCGCCTCCGCCAAGGCTGACCCGCCAGTCGTCCTCGAAAGCGGGAGCCGCGGTCACGAAGCTGATGGCGCCGCCCGTGGTGTTGCGGCCGTAAAGGGTGCCCTGGGGGCCCTTCAGCACTTCCACGCGCTCGATATCGTAGAGCTGGAAAGTCAGCTGCGTGGTCGAGGTGAGGAAGACCTCGTCGAGGTAAACGCCGACGGTCGGATTGTTGTTGGCGCTGAAATCGTTGAGACCGACGCCGCGGATAGTGAACACGGGAAACAGGCCGGGCGAAATCTCCTTGACGTTGATGTTGGGGCTGATGGCCTGGAGGTCCAGCGGGGTTTCGATGCGGCGCTCCTCCAGCGCCAGGCCATCGAGACTGCTGATCGCCATGCCGATGTCCTGCTGCGACTGCTCGCGCTTCTGCGCGGTCACGATCACTTCTTCCAGCTGTGCAGCGCTGGTCGCGCTGCCCAGCGCGGAAAAGAAACTGATGGCGGATACAAGGGCTTTCCGTTGTGTCTGCGGGCTCATAGCTGGCCTCCTGTTATAGCTATGAACCGACTGTGGCGAATGCTCCGCTGTCGGGAAAGGACGTTGCGGAGCAAGCCCGGGGGGACCTTTTCGCTCAGTCCTGCTGTGTCAGCCTGGCCCGGAACTGGCCCGGGGACAGGCCCAGGACACGTTGAAATGCGCGTCGGAAACTGCGCGCGTCGGAGAACCCCAGCTTTTCGGCGATGCCTTCAGTCGTGTAGCCCGCGTGCAGGAGCTGCACCGCGTCTTCCGCGATAACCCGGTCCCGCAGCCTCCTGAAGTCCGTGTCCCGTCGCGCCAGCTGGCGACGCAGGGTTGCCACACTCATGCCGATGGACGACGCGATGGCTGCCTGGCTCTGCACTCCCTGGCGCAGGGCTCGCTGCACGTAGTCGACGAGCTCGTCATCGTGAAACTGGCTCGGGCGTTCCCGCAGCTGCTCCAGCAGGACCTCATAAATACCACGGCGCCAGGCGGCGAGGGGTGGCTGCCTGGACGGCAGGTCGGCTACCACCTCCGGGTAGACGAGGGTCACGCCGTTTCCGTGGTAGCGGATGGGACAGCCCATCATCGCCATCAGCTGGGTACCTGCACCGCGCCGGCTCGGGTGGGTGACAAAGCGTCGAAGCGGTAGCTGTGAGCCTGACAGCCAGCGAAACGTGCAGTGCCACGGGAGGCAGGCAATCTCGAGGTAGAGTTGATGACGCCGATCGAGCTGCTTCGGAAACATGGCCGACAACAGCAATTCTCCATGGCGGCTGCGCAGCGTCACGCGCAGTTCGTCCTGAAGCAGGTTCGCGGTGGCACAGAAGACTTGCATGGCCTCTCCGAGCGTGGCGGCATGCAGTGCTCTCGCGACGATGATCTCCGTCAGACCCGCAGGATGCGCACGCTTGCCGAGCCCGAGGAGCTCGTCGCCGGTAACGGCGATCTGTGCAGAAAAGAGACGCCAGACCGCATCCACACCGAGAAAGCCGCGCGGGTCTGCCAGCTGGTCCTGCGCCAGGTCAGCACCCTCTGCAGCCGCCGCACTGATCGTGCCGAGGACCTCCCGAAGCTCGCCGATGCGCAGGAGCGGGATAGCCATAGCGAAGCGGGCAGTGCCGACGCTCGGGGAGAGAGCTAGGTCGCCCGAAGACGACGCCCCGCCTCAGCCCTCACGCTCAAACAGGCTCCGGAACGCATCCTCGTCCGGGTTGCCGATCTTCATGACGTCCTCGAGGACGGCGGTGCCGCGGGCCGTGGCAGGCCGCGCGGTACAGGCCGCCTCCCAGCGCCTGATGTTCGGCCACTCGTCGATGTCCATGCGGTGCAGCTCGCGGATCTTCGGCATCATCCAGGGGTAAGTGGCCATGTCGGCGATGCTGAAGTCGCCGCAGAGGAACTCCCGGTCCGCCAGGCGCTGCTCGAGCACGCCGTAGAGGCGCTTCGTCTCGCGGTGGTAACGCTCGCGGGCGTAGGGCACGTCTTCCGGCGCATAGCCCATGAAGTGACCGCACTGACCGAGCATGGGGCCCATGCTTGCGACCTGGAAGTAGAGCCAGGTCAGCACCTCGTAGCGCGCGGCGCCGGAGGCAGGCAGGAACTGCCCGGTCTTGTCCGCGAGGTACTCGAGGATAGCGCCGGACTCGAACAGCGTGATCGGTTCGCCGCCCGGGCCGTCCTCGTCCACGATCGTCGGGATCTTGTGATTCGGGTTCAGGGCGAGGAAGTCCGGCTCGAACTGCTCGCTGCGAAGGATGTTTACGGGTTCGACCGTGTAGGGCAGGCCCATTTCCTCGAGCGCGATGGATGCCTTGTGGCCGTTCGGCGTGGGCCAGTAATAGAGCGTGATCACACCGGCTCCTTGCCCTGCGCCGCCAGAACCTCGTTCACCTGGGTGCGGAAGAAGTCGGCGCTCTTGTCGCCTTCGAAGTCCTTGTTGAAGAACCAGGTCACGGAGGGGCGCAGGATGGCTTCGTCGTACCACGCCGCCAGGGCGTCGTGGCCCGCGCGCCAGTCGAAGCCCGGGTGTACCGGGTCTCCCTCGCCGTAGAACGCGTTGCGGAAGTCGGTGTAGCTGATCATCTGCAGCATGCCGACGTGACCGATGTCGAACCGGGTCCAGCCTTTCTCTGCCCGCGCGTCGAGTTCGGCCAGCCCGCGCTCGATCTTCGGCCAGACCCAGGTGAAGGTCTTCAGGTGCTGTTCCTCTTTCGGGTACCAGCCTTCCATGACCATCTGTACCGTGAGCTCGAACATCATGTCCGAGAGGGCGAGGCGCGTGATGGCATCGAAGCGCTCCGGGCCGGCGGCCGGGAACAGCGGCTCCCCATCCGTGCGCTGGCTGTCGAAGTACTCGATGACCGCCTGGCTGCCGAAGATCACCTGGCCCGAGTCCAGCGCCAGCGTCGGCACCTTGTCCAGCGGGTTGATCGGCGCCAGGGAATACTGTCCGGAGACGTCTTCACCGTCGTTGTTGAAGAACGGGTAGGTCGGCACGTAGGTCACCTGTTCGTGCACGCCGGCCTCGTGGGCGGCGACCAGGGACTTGTGAATGAAGGTGTGGAACGGCGAGTAAAAGAGTTTCACGGTGGCGGCCTCCTGTTGTTCTTCCGCGTCCGGATAGTGGCACGGTGCGGGGAGGCCGGCAACCGAGGGCCGGCCTGTTGGCCCCGGTCAGCGGCCCGGTGCGATCACGCCCTCGCTGTTCAGGCGCAGCGCACGCAGCGCGCCGCCGAGCGAGAGCTTGGTTTCCAGCCGGTAGGGCAGGCCGCTGTCGACCGGCTGGTCCATGAGGTCTCGCAGGAGCGCCAGGGAGCCGAGAACGCCGACTCCCGCTTCCAGTTCGACGATCTCCTCGCCATAGGCCGGCACCGTGACCGCCTGGCTGCTCACGCCCGAGAGCACCTTCTTCTCTCTCAGGTAGACCTGGTAGGCCAGGCCCTCGATGGCGAGGGCTTTCGTATTCGGGTTCTGCACCCGCAGGCGCAGTCCGAAGCGTGCCTCCAGCCCCTCCGCGGGGAGCGGCCGGAGCCCAACGAGTTCCACCGTGGGCTCGTCGAAGTCGACCACCGGTGTTGCGCAGGCCGTTGCCAGCAACAGGAGCCCGGTGGCGAGGAAGGCGCGCAGCATCGACGGGCACTCAGCCCATGCGGTGAAGAGCGCAGAGCTTGTTGCCGGAGGGATCACGCAGGTAGGCGAGGTACAGCTTGCCGAGCCCGCCCTCGCGCACGCCGGGCGGATCCTCACAGCTGGTACCGCCATTGGCGATTCCGGCCGCGTGCCAGGCGTCGGCGGCTTCCGGGCTGGCGGCGGCAAACCCGATGGTGCTGCCGTTGCCGCAGCTGGCCGGCTGGCCATCGATGGGTGCGGTGAGCGCGAGGATGCCGGTGTCCGTCATGTAGAACACGCGGCCCTTGTCGTCGGTCACACCGGGGCCGTGGCCGAGGGCGCCAAGGATCGCGTCGTAGAAGGCCTTGGACGCTTCGAGGTCGTTGGCGCCGAGCATGATGTGGCTGAACATGCGGTGTCTCCTTATCCGTATCGGTTATGGGCTGTGCGAGTCGCTGCGCGAGTATAGCCCGGCGGTGGCCGTTGTGGGAGCCGGTGGCGCCAGTGCCGTACACCGTGCCGTTCAACCCCCATGACCGTCTAGAGCGCCGGCATCAGGTAGATCTCGCGCACGCAATTGCGGGGCTCGGCGGCCAGGGCGTGGAGTACTGCAGCGGCCACGTCCTCCGGGTCGAGCTTGTCCGGCTTCGGCTCGTCGAAGAACGGGGTGTTGACCATGCCTGGTGCGATGACGGTGCAGCGACCCTGCCAGGCCTTCATCTCCTCGGCGAGGTTCTGCGCGAACCCGTGCACGAACCACTTGCTCGCGCCGTAGACCGAGCCCTTGATCGTGTTGCGTCCCGCTGCGGAGCCGGTCATGAGGAAGTGGCCGGTCGTCTTGCGCAGGTGGGGTAGGGTGAGGCGCGCGGTGTACAAGAGGCCATTGATGTTCACGGCGAGCATACGGTCCCATTCTTCCGGGTCGCCGCCCTCGACGCCCGGTGTGTCGAGGCCGGTGCCGGCGTTGGCAAAGGCGGCGTCGAGGCGGCCGAAGCGCTCGATGCCGGCGTCGACCACGCGGGTCAGGCTCGCGTAGTCCCCGGCGTCGGCGGCCACGCCGAGGGCCTGTGCATCGCCGATCTCGGCAACCAGGTCATGAAGGAGTGTTTCCCGCCGGGCGGTCAGGATGAGCTTGCAGCCGGCCCGGGCTGCCGCGTGGGCCGTGGCGCGGCCAATGCCGCTGGACGCGCCGGTGATGAGCATTACCTTGTCCATGGGGTGTCTCCGTTTCAGCAATGGTTGCCCACTCTACGGCCCGGGCGCCGGTACGGGTCAAGGGACGGATTCTCCGCTACCCTAGCAGGACCATCCTGCATTCCGAGGTGCGACACCCATGCCCGCAGGCAACACTGCCATCCTGGCCGTGCTCGGCGTCTATTTCGGCCTGATGCTCGCCATCGGTGCCTGGGCGCGGCGCAGCCACGACTCGGCAGCGGGTTATTTCCTGGCGGGGCGGAAGCTGCCGTACTGGGTGGCCGCCTTCAGCATGAACGCCACGGGCGAGAGCGCCTGGCTGATTCTCGGCCTTTCCGGCGTTGCCTATCTCACCGGCCTGCAGGCGCTCTGGGTGGTGGCGGGGGAGGCCCTCGGCGTCGCCGGCGCCTGGCTGCTGGTGGCGCGGCGGCTGAATGCCGCGTCGCGCGACTCGGACACGATCACCGTGCCGGACTTTCTCGCCGAGCGGTTCCGGCGGCAGGCAGTGATGATCCGCGGCCTGGCGGTCGGGATCATCCTCATCATGGCCTGTGCCTACATCGCCGCGCAGATGCTGGCGACGGGCAAGGCCTTCAGCGTGTTCCTCGGCTGGGAGTACGCCACCGGCGTCTGGGTCGGCGGCCTGGTGACTGTTGCCTACACCGCCTTCGGCGGTTTCAAGGCGGTGGCCTACACGGACGCGGTGCAGGCGATGCTCATGCTGTTCGCGCTTATCGCCGTGCCGCTCGTCGGCGTGGCGGCGATCGGCGGGCTGGACGCCCTGTGGGCCGGCCTCGACAGGGCGGCCCCGGCCCTGCTGCTGCCCTGGTCGACCGGGGAAGGCACACTGGTCACCCTCGTGGTGATCGCCAGCGGCCTCGCCGTGGGCCTGCCGTTTCTCGGCGTGCCGCAGCTGCTGGTGCGCTTCATGGCCATCCGCGACAGCGCCGAGGTGCCCCGGGCGGCGGCGGTATCGATCATCGTCGTGCTGCTCTTCGACCTGGGCGCCGTGGGCACCGGGCTGGTCGGCCGTGTGCTCTTCCCGGGCCTCGAGGATGCCGAGACCGTGATGCCGGAACTGGCCCGGGCGCTGTTTCCGCCCCTGGTGACCGGTGTACTGGTGGTCGCCGTGCTTTCCGCGGTGATGTCGACGGTGAGCTCGCTCCTGAACCTCGCCTCCTCTGCCATCGTGCACGATTTCTATCGTCAGCTCGCCCCGGCGCAGGAAGCCTCGCGGCGCGAGGCGGCGATCGGCGCCTGGGTGACCCTCGCCCTCGGCGTCGCGGGCTGCCTGGTGGCACTCTTCGGCGGCGGCGTGATCTTCTCGCTGGTACTCTTCGCCTGGAGCGGTCTCGGCGCCGCCTTCGGACCGGTGGTACTGTGTGTGCTGCACTGGCGCGGCACCAGCGGCCGCGGTGTTGTCGCCGGCATGGCCGCCGGCTTTGCCACGAGCATCGGCTGGGTCCTCCTCGCCAAGGAGGCCAGCTACGGCCTTTACGAGATGGTGCCGGCCTTCATCGCCGGCCTGCTGGTCACCGTGGTGGTGAGCCGGCTCGACCGTTCACGACACCCGGGAGGAAAACACGTTGATGGAAATCCAGAGCCAGGCCTTTGAAGTCCGCCGCGACCAGCTCGCCGAGACCCGCATCGTCAGCGAGGCCATGCCGCCGGCCGAGCCCGGGGAGGCGCTGCTGCGCATCGATGCCTTTGCGCTGACGGCGAACAACATCACCTATGGCGTCACCGGTGACATGATCGGCTACTGGCAGTTCTTTCCGGCGGCGGAGTCGGGCTGGGGCCGCATTCCCGTCTGGGGTTTCGCCGACGTAGTTTCGAGCGGTATCGACGAGGTAGCGGAGGGTGAACGCTTCTACGGCTACTTTCCCATGGCCGGCCACCTGCTGGTGCAGCCGACGGCGGTCGGCGATCGCAGCTTTACCGACGGCGCCGCGCACCGTGCGCAGCTGCCGGCGGTATACAACCAGTACCAGCGCTGCGCGGCCGACCCGCTGTACCGTTCCGAGCACGAGGCGCTGCTGATGCTCTTCCGCCCGCTCTTCACCACCGGCTTCTTCATCGACGATTTTCTTGCCGAGAACGATTTTTTCGGCGCGGGCACCGTGCTCCTGTCCAGCGCCTCCAGCAAGACCGCAGTGGGTCTCGCCTGGCTCCTGCACCGGGCGCGCAAGGGTCGGGTCCGCGTGGTCGGCCTCACCTCGCCGGGCAACAGGGACTTTGTCGAGTCGCTGGGCTGCTACGACGCCGCCGTGACCTACGACAAGCTCGGCGCATTGCCCGAGGGCCCGGTCGTCTTCGTGGACATGGCCGGGAGCGGTGAGCTGCGCGCGTCGATCCACCGCCACTACGCTGACGACCTGGCCTACAGCTGTTCCGTGGGCGTGACGCACTGGGAATCGGCAGCGCTCGGCGGCAACGACGACCTGCCGGGCCCCAAGCCGGAGCTCTTTTTCGCGCCGACGCAGGTCGCCCGGCGCAATGAAGACTGGGGACCTGCCGGCGTGGCCGAGCGCCTCGCCGCCGCGTGGACGCCCTTCGCGGATGAAGCCGCGGGCTGGCTCACGGTGCGGCGGGAGCAGGGCCCCGATGGCGTCAGCGCAGCCTACCGGTGTCTGCTCGAAAACCGCGCCGACCCCGCTGAAGGACTCATCCTGTCACTCTAGGAGACTCTCCCATGAAGCCGTTCGATCGCCGCACCTTTACCAGGGGGCTTGCCGCCGCCGGCGTTACCGCTGCGGCCGGGCCGGGTTTTGCCGCTGCCAGCTGGGGCAAGGCCGACCTCGTCGTCCTCGGCGGCACCATCTACAGCATGGACCCGGTGCAGCCGAAGCCGGAAGCCTTTGCCGTGCGCGGCAATCGCATCCTGGCCGTGGGCAGCGCCGACGCTATCCGCGACCTGGCGGGCCCCGCAACGGAGGTGGTCGATGCCCGGGGTCTCACGGTCACCCCCGGGTTCATCGACGCGCACAGTCACCCGCTGGCTGCCAACGAGGTGGTGAGCGCCAACGTGGACCTGCGCAGCATCGCCGCAATCCAGCAGGCCCTGCGCGCGCGGGCGGCTCGCACCAAGACGGGTACCTGGGTACTCGGGCATATGTATGACGACACCAAGCTTGCCGAGGGACGCCCCCTCAGCCGCCGCGATCTGGATGCGGTCTCCACGGAACACCCGATCTTCGTGAGGCACCGCGGTGGGCACACCGCCGTGGTGAACAGCCGCGCTTTGGACATCGCCGGTATCACGCTGGACACGCCGGACCCGGAAGGGGGCAAGTTCTACCGCGAGGACGGGGCCTTCACCGGCAAGGTCGCCGAGCACGCCGTGGATGTCTTTGAAGCGGCAGGTGACTGGCCCGCGGTGGACCGGGCGGGTCACGCCGAGAACGCCGCCCTGATTACCCGGCGCATGGCCGAGTCCGGGCTCACGTCCACCACCGATGCCTGGGGCGACGCGACGGGCTGGCAGGCTTACAACGATGCTTATCGCGACGGCCGGCTCGCGCTGCGGGTGAGCTTCATGCCCGGCGGCAGGAACGAGATCTACACCGCCATGAAGGCCGCGCGGCTGCACTCGGGCTTCGGCGACGCCATGCTGCGGGTGGGCGCCGTAAAGTACGGCGCCGACGGCTCGGCTTCGGAGCGCACCATGGCCATGAGCACGCCCTACCAGGGGCGGCCGGACGACTACGGTATCCTCACCATGCGGATGGAAGAGATCGACGCCGCGGTGGACGACGCCGTGGCCCACGGCTTTCGCATCGGCATCCACGCCAACGGCGATGTCGCGATCGACCGGGTGCTCAGCGCCTACGAGCGCGTGCTGGCGGGCTGGGAGGGGCGGAACCCGCGCTTTCGCATCGAGCACTGCTCCCTGGTCAATCCGTCCCTGCTCGAGCGCATCAAGGCGACCGGCGCGGTGCCGACGCCGTTCTATACCTACGCCCACTACCACGGCAACAAGTGGGGCGACTACGGCGAGGAGAAGATGCAGCGCATGTTCGCACACCGCTCCTTCCTGGATTACGACATTCCCGTTGCACCGGCCTCGGACTTCACGCCCGGGCCGTACCAGCCGCTCATGGCGATCCAGAGCATGGTGACGCGCAAGGACTTCCAGGGCCGCGTGTGGGGACCGAAGCAGCGCATCTCCGTGGCCGAGGCGCTGCGTATCTGCACCGTGCATGGCGCTTACGCGTCCTTCGAGGAAGAGCTCAAAGGCTCGATCACCCCCGGCAAGCTCGCGGACTTCGTGCTCCTCGGCGACGACCCGCACACGGCGGAGCCGGACCGGATCAAGGACATCCCCGTCCTGCGCACGGTGATGGATGGCCGCACCACCTTCGAGGCCTGACCTCGAGGAGGCTCCTCACTCGCCCAGGCGGCTCCGCGCAAGGGCGCCCATCAGCCGCCGGCGCAGCCAGCGGGGCAGGTTGTCCGCCAACAGCGTGCTGGCCCGGTTGAAGACACCGGGCACGACGATCGGCTCGCCGCGAAGCAGGCCGCGCACGCCGGCGCGGGCGACGTCTTCCGGGCTGCCGATAATCACCCGCGGCAACTCGCCGAAGCCCGGCGCGTCGTCGGCCGCGTGGGCGATCATGCTGGTGTCCGTGATGCCCGGGCAGAGGGTGGTGACAGTCACGCCGGAGCCGCGCAGCTCCTCGCCGAGGGCCTCGCCGAGAGAAAGCACGTAGGCCTTGGTAGCAGCGTAGGCCGCCAGGCCGACCACCGGCTGGAACGCGGCGATAGAGGCCACGTTCATTACGCGGCCGCTGCCGCGCCCCTGCATCGCTGGCACGAACTGCGCGAGCAGGTCGGTCAGCGTGCCGGTATTCAGCTGCACCATGCGCTTCAGGTCTTCGGCGTCCATCGCCGTGAAGTAGCCGGCCTCGAGCAGCCCGGCGTTGTTCACGAGCACATCCACGACGAGCCC
The DNA here is from genome assembly GCF_040217025.1 of Pseudohaliea sp. Taxonomy (GTDB): domain Bacteria; phylum Pseudomonadota; class Gammaproteobacteria; order Pseudomonadales; family Halieaceae; genus Pseudohaliea. The sequence continues at coordinate 188,042 of NZ_JAVJOA010000008.1, forward strand.
TTCGCGCTCGAGACGGCGCGCGAGGCGTCCGGCCGCGCCGGGTTCCAGCAGGTCCGTGGTGCGCACGTGGGCCTCGATGCCGTACTTGTCCTGCAGCCGCTTTGCCACGCTGCGCAGCTTGCCGGTACGCCGGGAGACCAGCACCAGGTCATAGCCGCTGGCGGCGAGCTCGGTGGCCAGGGCTTCGCCGATGCCGGCGGAGGCGCCGGTGACCAGCGCGAGGTGTCGTTCCTTGCTCATGGGCTTGTCTCCCGTTGCCGGCCCCGCTCAGGGCGAGGGGGCGAGGTACTCCACGTCGATGCGCCTGCCTTCATCCGGGTCGAAACGGAAGAGGCCGCGAACGGCCAGGCGCCGGCCGAGGTAGGGTGCGAGGTCGTCGCCCCAGGCGAGCTCGACGCGGTTGTAGCCGTCGTCCTCGATCCAGTAGTGCTCCGGGTCCGGGTGGCTGCGCAGCGTGCCCACGGCGACGACCGTGCGTCCATCGTAGGCGGCCTGTTGCGCCACGAGCTGGTCTAGGGTGACCTCGACGGCCTCCCGGCCGTTGCAGGCGGCCAGGGCGGCCAGGGTCAGAACAAGCAGCAGCCGATGCATGCGTCGCTCCCGGAAAAAGTTGGCTTAATTGTAGGAGGTCTGCGCTCGCAAGTCCCGGGGGCGTCACCTATGATGCAGTACCGGGGTGCATCGTGCCCCGACGCATCACAGCATGGATTCGCAGACGACAGACTACCTCGCCACCGTTCGCGCGCTCTCGGATCGCATCGTCGAGGCGCAGCGGCCCATTCGTATCCTCGACGCCATCAAGTGGCACAGCGACGTTCGCGAACGCTTTTTCGCCAGCGGTTGCCGCGAGCTGCCCGCGGTGGACGCTGCCTTCTACGAAACGCGTAACCCCCTCGACTTCGAGCCCCGGGAAAAACGCATGGAGCTCCACGAGATCGAGCGCGATATTGCCCGGCAGCTCGGCCAGCTGAACCCGCTCTCCGGTATCATGCGACGCATCTGCCGCGAGTACACCACGGTGGTGCGCATGCTCGAGGTTCGCGGCACCGAGGACTTCGGCCGCTATGCGGAGGACCTTTATGGCGCCGCTTCCGACGTCTTCCACGCCGGAGACCCGACGCTCGCAGACCTCGGCACCGTGATGGAAGAAACCGTTGCCAACCTGCTCCGCAACGACTCCATGGCCGAGGCGGAGAAGACCATCGATGCGCCGACCGCCGTCGAGCACCTCAACGCGCGCTTCTCGGCGACCTTCCCGGATGCCGGCATCCGCGTACTGCTCAACGACCAGATGACCGCCGATGCCGCGGCGGGCTCCGATTACCTGAAGATCCGCAGCGATGCGCGCTTCAATGCCCAGGACCTCGACGTGCTCGAGGTGCACGAAGGCTGGATCCACCTCGGTACCACCCTCAATGGGGCCGCGCAGCCCTACTGCACGTTCCTCTCCAAGGGCCCGCCCTCGGCCACCACCACCCAGGAAGGCCTGGCGGTGCTCACCGAGATTCTCACCCTGAAGTCCAGCCCCGGCCGGCTGCAGCGCCTGGTCAACCGGGTGCGGGCGGTGACCCTGGCAGAGCAGGGGGCGGACTTCGTCGAGGTGTTCCGCTACCTGTGCGATGCCGGCATCGGCGAGGACGAGAGCTACGGCACGGCGGTGCGGGTGTTTCGTGGCAGCCTGCCCTCGGGTCCGCCGTTCACCAAGGACCTCGCCTACATGCGCGGTTTCGTGCAGACCTTCAACTTCCTGCGCCTGGCGATGACCGAGGGCAAGCTCGACACGCTGCCGGTCCTGTTCTGCGGCAAGATCACGCTCGAGGACATCAAGACGCTGCAGCTGCTCATGGAAGAGGGCGTGGTCGCGCCCCCGCAGTTCGTGCCCCCGCACTTCGCCGACCTCCGCGGCCTCGCCACCTGGATGAGCTTCTCCCGCTTCATCGCCAGCCTGAGCTTCGACCAGCTGCATGCCGACTACGGGGCTTTGCTTTAGGCGGGGCTCGCGACGCTCAGGAAGACCAGTCCTCGAGAACCAGCCCCGGAACCCGTGCATACTCGCGCAGGTTGTTGGTCACAACCGTCAGGCCCTGGCTCCTGGCATGGCCGGCAATCATCTGGTCGTAGGCACCGATTTGCGTACCACCGGCTGCCTGCTCAGCGCGCAACTGTGCCGTGCAGGCAGCGGCCGCGTTGTCGTAGGCAAGGACAATAAGCCGCGCCGCAAAACCCTCGATTACTTCGAGGTTCCCCCTGGGGGACGAACTCTTCTCCGCACCGTAGAAAAGCTCCATTAGCGTGACAGCGCTGATGGCGACCTGTCCACGATGCGCGTTCAGGGCCCGGCGCACCTGGACCGGCTTGCGCTTGATCGCATAGATGCAGATGTTGGTATCAAGCAGGTACTTGAGCATCAGGAATCGGGGCGTTCCTGTGCAGGTGGCTGGTCCCGGTCCGTGAGGAAATCCTCGGAAACGTCAGGACCGTCGAACCAGCTGTCCCAGGCTTCACCCGCCGGTACGATCAGCCGCGCCCGTCCGATAGCAAAGACCTCTACGTGTTTCACGTCATCCGGCAATGCGACTGCCTTGGGGAGCCTGACGGCCTGCGTGCGATTGTTCATAAAGACTGTGCTCTGCATGGTTGAGCCCTCGGGATATACCTGATGTGTATACAAGCTTATGCCGGGGCGTGGCGTGCGGCAAGGGCAGGGCTATAGTCTGTAGTCGCGCCGATGCCCTGTCAGCACCACAAGTGCTCCGCTTTCACCATAGTCGCCCAATTCGGCATGGCGTAAAGTCATGCCGGTGAATTACTACGACCGCAACGCCGATAACCTCAGCGAGCGCTACCTAGCCCTGACGCCGGGTGAGGTTCATGCCGGTTGGACAGACGCTGTGCTGGGCGGACGGACGCCGGGGCTTGCCTGTGATGTCGGTGCGGGTAGCGGCAGGGACGCAAACTGGCTGGCCGAGCAAGGCTGGGAGGTTATCGCTGTAGAGCCCAGCCGGGGTATGCGGGAACGCGCCCGGCAGCACAGCCCCGCCCGGGTCAGCTGGCTCGATGATCGTCTGCCTGCACTTGCTCGCGTGCGCAGCCTGGGCCACCGCTTCGACCTCGTTCTTGTTTCGGCGGTCTGGATGCATTTGCCGCCGACGGCCCGTGAGCGGGCCTTCCGCGTGCTCAGCGAATGCCTGCGCCCGGGCGGCGCACTGGTGATCACGCTGCGCCATGGCGAAGACGAGGCGGAGAACCGGGAGCGCGGCTTTCACGAGGTTTCCGGCGAGGAACTGCTGGCCTTCGCGCGCAATCGTGCGCTGGTCCTCTCACGGCGGACCCGGGACGCAGACAAGACCCGCTCGGGTATCGAGTGGGAAACGCTTGTCTTTACTTTGGCGGATGACGGTACCGGTAGCCTGCCGCTGCTGCGGCACATCATCGTCAACGACAACAAGGCAGCTTCCTACAAGCTCGGGTTGCTCAGGGTACTGACCCGGCTTGCCGAGGGCGCCTCTGGTCTGGCGTCCAGGCCGAACGATGACTGGGTAGAGATACCTCTTGGGGCGGTAGGGCTCTTCTGGATAAAACAATACAAAGCGCTGCTACTTGACCATAGCCTGCGCCAGCACCCCGCCCGGAAAGTCGGTTACGGTTTCGCCAAGGATGCTTTCTACGCGCTTGCCAAGACTTCCGGCTACGACCTTCGCGTTGGTTCAGGTTTCTCGGGCGAGCGAGCCAAACTGGTAAACAAGGCTGTCGCTGATGCCTGCCTGAACATCACGACAATGCCTGTCCGGTTCATTACCTGGCCGGGGCGGAGTGATCCTGTGTTTGAGTTCGATCGCCTGCGGCGGCCGCGCGTAGACGAGCATTTGCTGATTACCCCGGAATACTTGGCTACCTTCGGGAAGCTCCGGATTCCGGCTCAGATCTGGCAGACCCTCGGTCAATACGCCTGTTGGCTCGAGCCCGCGATCCTCCATGAATGGCGGGACTTGAACATGGCGTGGAACGTCGGTGAGCCGCGTGCTGCTGATTTCGGGGTATTTCAGTGGGAGGAAGCCCATCGGGATACGCGAATTGCCTGGGATCGGTACATCGACCTGAAGGAGGGTGGGCACCCGGTTCGCTGTACCTGGACCGGGCAGCGGATTGGACGAGCCAACATGGATCACTGCTTTCCCTGGGCCAGGTGGTTCAACAATGACTTGTGGAACCTTTTGCCGACCGGAGCTTCGGTCAACCGGAAAAAGCGAGATCGCCTACCAGCCGCTCAGGTGTTGAGCGATGCAGAGAGCCGCGTGATCTGCTGGTGGCAGGAGGCCTACCTGGCATCACCCTACCAAGCGCGCTTCTGGCTGGAGGCCAGGACATCGCTGCCCCTCGTGACTGAATCTTCCAGCCTCGCGGATCTGTTTGGCGCTGTACAGCTGCAACGTTCGCGTCTCAAGGCCGACCAGCAGCTTGCCGAGTGGACGCTGAATCAGTAGTCCCTCACTGAGGCCAGGTATCGGCCACCCGGTACCCGGTGGGCCAGGGGTCGTCGTCGGCGAGCAGCAGTTGCCTTGTCTCGGTGATCCAGGCGCGGCCGCTGATTTCCGGGATGACGGCCGGTTGATCGCCCACGGTGGTCTCCGAGAGAAGGCGCCCCTCGAAAACGGAGCCAAGGATCGACTCGAAGCGGATCGGCGCTTCCAGGCCGATTTCGCCGCGGGCGTGCATGACCGCGAGGCGGGCGGACACGCCGGTGCCGGTGGGTGAGCGGTCCAGCTTGCCGGGGCGGATGGTGACCGCGTGGCGGCTGACGGGGATGCCATCCTCAGCGGTGCTTACCGGGCCGCGCAGCAGGCAGAAGGTGATCCCGGTCATGCCGTCCAGCACCGGGTGGCGGAAGCCGAGCTGCGCTTCGGCCGCGCGGGCGATGGTCATGCCGGCATCGCGCAGGCGCGGTGCCTCTTCGGGTACCAGCCGGAACCCCAGGGCGGTGGCGTCCGCGATCACGAAGCTGTCGCCGCCGAAGGCGATATCGACGCTGAGGGAGCCGAGGCCGGGCACCTCGAGCGGGGCGTCCAGCCTGGCGGCGAAAGAGGGGAGGTTGGCGAAGCGGACCGCCGTGACCCGGCCATCCCGGCACTCCGCCGTTACCTCGACCAGGCCGCCCGGCATCTTCAGCAGCAGTTGTGTCTCCGGCCCCGTCATCCCGATGATGCCGGTCTCCAGGAGCACGGTAGCGACGCAGATGGTGTTGGACCCGGACATGGGCGGCACCGTCTCCGGCTCCAGGATGATATTGCCCATGTGCGCGCGCGGGTCCCGCGGGGGCACCAGCAGGTTTGCGTGCCGGAATACGCCGCCCCGCGGTTCGTTCAGCAGGAAGTCTTTCAGGCGCGTATCCCGGGCGAGGTGGCGCGACTGCTCCCAGAGGGTGTCTCCGGGCGGCGGCGCCACGCCGCCGACGACCACGTCCCCGACCTCGCCGCCTGCATGGCAGCCCACTACGTGGATGACGCGCCTGCTGTGCATGTTGTGGTGCCCTGCGTGCTTTCCCGGCGGTTTATCCCACAGTGATTACTCGGCCGGCTTCGACGTCATCTCCGGGTGGAAGATCAGCGAGTCGCCCGCCCGCTCCTTGCCGGCCAGGGCCGCGATGCGGGGCAGGGCGGCGAGCACGATATCGACGCTCAGGGGGTTGATGCGCCGGTAGAGCGGTGGCATCCCGGCAAAATCCCACGGGGCGACTCCCTCCGCCGGGTTCGAGATGTTGATGAGGCAGGCGTAGTTCATGCCGAGCATGCGCGCGTAGGCGATCTCGGTGCCCACGTTCATGGTGACCACGTCGCCGCCCCACTGGGCGAACATTTGAATCTCCGCCGCGGTCTCGAAGCGGCCGCCGCGGGCCTGCACGATCACGCCCGCCTCGTGCAGGTCGATATCGTTATAGTCGTCGGTAGCGCGGATGCGCCTGCGCGTCTCCTCGATAAGGATGGCGCGGAGATCCGGATCCATCGCCGGCAGCACGCGAGGCAGGGGGATGTTGTCCGGATCGCGGTAGATCTCGCGCGGGAAGGAGAGCGGACGGTCGACGTTCATGTCGATGAAGTCGTGCGGAACCACGTAGTCGTAGGGCTGCATCGATGGCGTAATGCCGCCGGCGGTGGCGCCGCCGATCACCTCGGTGACGCCCAGGTCGTAGAGCGCCACCCAGGCCGCCTGCAGGGCGGGGCTGCCGTGGGAATGCACGTAGTAGAAATCGACCCCGCCGGCCGACGCCGGGTAGATCGGTGGTGACTCCCCCAGCTTCGTCTGCACGGTGAAAGGTTCACCGAGTACGTCCTCGCGCAGCAGCAGGGCGTCGTTGACGAACGTTCCGCCGACGATGGCGATGTGGGGTTTTTCCTCCGCTGCCGCGGCCCGGCAGGGGACGGCCAGCAGCAGGAATAGCTGGCAAAGCACCAGTATGGTGCGCAGAGACGGCAGGAATTGCATGGTTTGGCCCTCCTGGGCGGTTGAACGACGGTGCCTCTCAAGGAAGCACCATGCGTGCCACTGCGCCACCGGCTCCGCGTCACCGCCGGTAGATCACCCGATCTTCCTTGATCGTCTGCTCGATGACGATCCCGTCGAGTGCGTCTTCCGGCACTTCGAGCGGGTTGGCCGAGAGAATCACGAAATCCGCCAGCTTGCCCGGCTCGATGCTGCCCTTCGTATCCTCTTCGAAGTGTTGCCAGGCGGGCCAGATCGTGAGCGCCTTCAGAGCCGTGGCCACCGGCACACGGTGTTCAGGGCCAAGGATATCGCCGCTGCGGGAGCGGCGCGTGACCGTCGCCGAGAGCACGCGCATGGAATCCGGCAGGGCGACCGGCGCGTCGTGGTGGCTGCCGAACATCATGTCGCGCTCGAGGAGCCAGCCGGTGGGCGAGATGTTGTCGGCGCGCACAGGCCCGAGCACGGATTCCCGGTGCCAGTCGCCCCAGTAGAAGGTGTGCATGGGGAACAGGGACGGGAAGATCTTCAGCGCCTTGAGGTCGTCGACCTGGTCGAGGCGCAGCGTCTGGCCGTGGATCAGCACCGGGCGTACCTCGACATCGGGGTACTTTGCCCGCGCGGCGCGCACGGCCTCGATGAACTGGTCGATGGCCGCGTCGCCGTTCGCGTGGCAGAGGATCTGCCAGCCGTTGGCGAAGGCTTTCTCCACGGCGGCCATCGCGGTGGCCTCATCGATGGCGCCATAGCCGCGGTAGTCGGCAGGCAGGCCGTGAGGCGGGTGGAAATAGGGCTGGCTCAGGTAGGCCGTCTTGCCCTGCGGTGAGCCGTCGATGGTCAGCTTCACCCCGCCGACGCGAAAGCGGTTCTGATAGGCCAGGGAGGGCGCGATGTCCTGCACGGCGAGCATGTCCGGGTAGGCCACGAGATCTACGGCGAGATCACCGCGTTCGGCGACCCGGCGCATGGCATCGAGGCCCATCTGCATCGCGCGCCCTTCCTGCACGGTGGTGTAGCCAAAGCTGGCGGCGAAGCGCGTTCCCGCTACGACCAGGCTGTCCTGAAGCTCATCGCTCAGCCCGCCGATGAAGGGCAGCAGCAGCTGGAAGAACCCGGTTTCCTCGAGAACCCCGTTGGGCTCGCTGGAGCCCGCCTCGCGGCGGATAACCCCACCGGGCGGGTCGTCGCTCTCCGCGGTGATGCCAGCGAGGGCAAGGGCCTTGCTGTTGCCGACCCCGAGGTGCCCGGACTGGTGAATGATGACCACCGGGTACTCCGTGGAGACGGCGTCCAGCTCCTGCCGCGTGGGATGACGCTGCTCGGCGAGCTGGGAGTCGTCGTAGCCGAAGCCGACGATCCAGCCGAACTGCTCGAGGGTCTCCGGGTTTTCCTCCACCCAGTTTGTCAGCAGGGTTTGCAGGTTAGGGATGTCGCGGCCGTTTCCGTCCGGCGGCGGCAGCAGGTTCGCGCTGACGGCCTGCAGGCCGATGAGATAGGCATGGCCATGGGAGTCCACGAAGCCCGGCAGCAGCGTTCGGCCCTCCAGATCGACCCGCCGCGTGTCGCCGTCCGCCGTGGCCAGCACGGCGGCCTCGGCGCCCAGGCTGAGGATGCGGCCATCCGCCACCGCGACGGCCTCGACGACCGGGTTGTCATCGTCGATGGTGAGTATCGTGCCGCCGTGGTAGATGGTGTCTGCGGTCTCTGCCGCGAGCTGGGTGGAGGCAAAAACCGCGGCAGCGCAGAGAAGGCTGGCGCGGCGACGCAGCGGGAGGTAGGCCATGGGCTGAATCCTGTTCCTGTTCGAGATCCCGATCATAGTGCCAGGCGCGCTCCTTGGCGATGCCAGGGTGGGAGCGCCGGCCGCGGGCTGTCACAATAAGCGGCTATGTTCAGCTGAAGACGGAGAGCCACCACATGGCACAGCAACGGGACTTCGACATTGTCATCTACGGCGCTACCGGCTTTACCGGCCGCCTCGTGGCCGAATACCTCGCGCAGCAGGATGGTCACGGCCTGCGCTGGGCCATGGCCGGCCGCAACGCCGACAAGCTCGCCGCCGTGCGCGACGAGATCGGCGCGCCGGCTGCTACGCCGCTGGTCACCGCCGACGCCAGTGACCCGACCTCGCTGGAGGCCCTGGCCGGCAGCACGCGATGCATCATCAGCACGGTGGGCCCCTACCAGCTCTACGGCAGCGACCTGGTGGCCGCCTGCGCCGAGCTCGGCACCGACTACGTCGACCTCTGCGGTGAGCCGCTGTGGATGCGCGACATGATCACAACGTACGGCAGGGCAGCGAAAGCAAGCGGCGCGCGCATCGTCTTCAGCTGTGGTTTCGATTCCATCCCCTTCGACCTCGGCGTGCTCTACCTGCAGGACGCCGCGCAGGAAAAGTTCGGCGCCGCCTGCCCGCGGGTGCGCGGCCGGGTGCGGGCCATGAACGGTGAGTTCTCCGGCGGTACGGCGGCGTCCCTGGGCGCCACCATGGAGCGCATCAAGGGCGAGCCGGAACTGCTGCAGGCCCTGGTTGATCCCTTCTGCCTGGCGGACGGCTTCCGCGGTCCCGAGCAGCCGGCGGACAACAAGCCCTTCGAGGATGAGGTGCTGGGCCAGTGGGTAGCGCCGTTCATCATGGCGACCATCAACAGCAAGAACATCCATCGGTCCAACGCGCTCATGGGTCACCCCTACGGCAAGGACTTCCGCTACGACGAGATGATGCTCACGGGCCCGGGCGAGCAGGGCAAGGCCGCCGCCGAGTACGTGGCCAAGGCCGATCCCCTCGGCGGCGACAACGCGCCAAAGCCCGGTGAGGGCCCGTCGAAGGAAGCCCGCGAGGCGGGCAACTACGATGTGCTCTTCGTCGGCACCAGCGCGGGCGGCGCGGAGATCCGCGCCTCGGTCAGCGGCGACATGGACCCGGGCTACGGCTCTACATCGAAGATGATCAGTGAGAGTGCCGTGTGCCTGGTCAGCGAGTGCGGCGACCTGCCCGGCGGCATCTACACGCCGGCGCCGGCCATGGGACAGAAGCTGATCAAGCGTCTCGAGGCCCACGCCGGCCTCACCTTCCGCATGGAATGAGCGACAGCCACCCCGGAGCCCTGGTCATGAAACTGCGCGCTTTGCTCGTCCTCGTCTCCCTGCTGCCGACGCTTGCGCTGGCGGAGCCCGGCGGGCTGGCGGTCACCACCGTCGACGCCGAATCGGGCCGCGCCCTCTCGGGCGTGCAGGTGACCGTGACCGACCGCGAGGGGCGCGCCGAGGCGGGGCGCTCGGACGCCGATGGCGAGGTCCGCTTCGAGGCGCTGGAGGAGGGTTTCTACCGCGTGGAGGCGCGGGCTGACGGCCGGGCGGTGATCGAGGAGCCGGTGTTCCGCGTGATTGCCCGGCGCGTCTCTGCCCTGGAGCTGCAGCTTCCCGAGCTGGCGGCAACGGCCGCCCCGGTCCTCGAAGAAGTGCTGGTGGTCGCCCGGGCGCGGCAGGCGGACAAGCTGGACGGGGTGAGCAGCAGCTACCGCAACCGGGATGAATTGTTCAACGCCGTGGGCGCGGGCCCGGACGTCATGCGCGCCCTCGACGGCCTGCCCGGGCTCGCCTCCGACGGCGCCTTTGCCGGCTTCACGGTGCGCGGCCGCGGGCCGCGCAACAACCTGATCTTCGTCGACGACTTCCCCCTCGACAAGGTCGTGCATTTCGACCAGACCATCGGTGAAGAGGACGACATCGCCGGTGGCGGCCGTTTCTCCATCTTCGCGCCCAACTCCGTGGCCGGTGCGGAGTTCTCCCCCGGCGGCTGGGGGGCCGCCTACGGCGGCCGCGCCGGGTCGCTGCTGCGCCTGGAACTGGCGGAAGGCGGCCTGACCCCGGTCACCAGCCTGCGCCTGGATATCGCCGGCGCGGAGTTCACCTACGACGGCCCTTCGGGCATCGACGACGATACCTCCGTGTTCTTCACGGCGCGCCGCTTCGACTTCGGCAACGTCTTCGAGCTCATCGGCGAGGAAGACATCGGTACCCCGAAGGTGACCGACATCATCCTTAAGACGACCACGCAACTCACGGACCGCGACGAGCTGCAGTTTCTCGTCATCCACGCGCCGGAGGACTACACGCGCGACCTCGGTAACGTCGCCGAGGACGAGGACTTCGACGACACCTCGCTGATCCGCGCAGAGCAGGACCTCTCGCTCTTCGGCGTGACCTGGCGCCGCCTGGTCGGCGACAGCGGTGAGTGGACGAACCGGCTTTACCTGCGCACGAGCGACAAGGAATCCTCCCAGGGCGAGGCCTTCCCGGACCTTCCGCCTACCGGTGATGATCCGGGTATCTTCCCTGTCCGGGAGGACATCTTTGCCATCTTCGAGAAGGAAGAAGAACTCGGCTGGCGCAGCGACTTCACCACCTTCAACCGCTTCGGCGAGTTCTCTGCCGGCCTGCGCGTGGTGCGCCAGGACGCGGACTTCGAAACGAAACTCGACGGCCCCTGGGTGCGCTACGTCTACGAGAGCGACGACCCGCGCCCGCCCGGGCAGCAGTACATCGTGTGGCTGCCAGAGTTCATCGAGGCCCGCTTCGCTGAAACCGGCACCAACCTCTCGGCCTACGTGGAGCAGGTGTTCGACGTGGGTGCCTTCGAGTTCCGCCCCGGCCTGCGCGTGGACCGCGATGACTTCTCGGAGGAGACCTACACGGCGCCGCGCTTCTCGGCGGGCTACAACGCGACGCCGGACCTGCGCTTTTCTTTCACCAGTGGTCTGTTCTATGAATCCCCGCGCTTCCTCACCCGCGCGGCGGACCCGGTGAACTTCGACCTCGCGAACGAGGAGATCGCCCACGTCAGCCTGGGCTTCGACTACGACCTGGGCGACAGCTGGCACCTGATGATCGAGGCCTACTACCAGGAGCTCGACGACCTGGTGGTGGACCAGAGCCGCGCCACCGCCGTGGCGCTGAACGCTGGGGAGGGCGATAACCGCGGCGTCGACCTAGTGTTGCAGCGGGCCTTCGGCAATGGCTGGTCCGCCGACTTTACCTACTCCTGGAACGACGCCAGCCAGGACGACAACGACGGCCGGGGCAGCTACACGCCGGACTTCAGCCGCGAACACTTCGCCACGCTGGGCGCACGCTGGGAAGTGACGGACCACATGCAGTTAGCCGCGCGCTGGAAGTGGGGCAGCGGCCGCCCCGGGGACCGCTTCATCATCCACCGCGACGTGCTGCCGCCGGAATTCGGCCTCACCCGCGCCTCGAAGGAAATCACCCAGACGAACGCCACCACCCTCGGCGACTACCAGTCCCTCAACGTGCGCGTCGACTACCGGCGCCGCTTTGCCGGCACGGACGTGGTGTTCTTCCTGGACGTGATCAACGTCTACGGCGCAGACCGAGGGGCGCCGCTGGAATTCAACCCGATCAGCGGCGAGCAGATCGACGAGGACGCCAGCCCCTTCCCGCAGTTCGGACTGATCCTGGAGCGGGCCTGGTAGCGCTTGCTAGCGGCTCTGCTCGCCTTCCAGCTGGTCGATCTTTGCGCGTACGGCCTCGGCCTCTGCGGTGAGCGTGGAATACCCGCGGATATCACCGTTGCGCTGTGCATGAAAGGCTTTTTCAAGGAGTGCCTTGTGTTCTTCTTTGAGCTTCTTTGTGGGGGATTGCTTGAACAGACCGAACACGGTGCCACCTCGAAAGCAGGTTATTCGCCATTCTCTACGCACGCCCGGGGCAACGGGATTGCCGTTTTGCTGGCACCCTGCAGGCATCGCTGCGATGATGAGACTGCCCGCCACCTCGCCGTCCTCCGGAGCGCGACCATGTTGAAAGCCCTGACCCTGCTTGCCACACTGCTCGTGCCGTTTGCCGTTACAGCAGAGGAAGCACCGCTGAAACCCGACTATCCCTACGTGTACCACCTCGTCCAGGCCCGGCTCTGGGAACCGGTGGTAGAGAGCGATGGCACCTATTATCCGCCGACCTACGAGGCGGACGGCTTCACCCACGCCACGGCGAACCCGGCGGCACTGATGAACGTCGCCAACCATTTCTACAAGTACGTGAAAGGGCAGTGGTACTGCCTGCGCATGACCGAGGAGAGCCTGGCCGATACCGACGTCGAGACCATCTGGGAGGGCACCGCCCCGGTCGGCGACATCGAGCCCGAGTTCGAGGGCTCCGACGACGAACTCTTCCCGCACATTCTCGGCGGCATCCGCCCGGCTGCGGTAGTGGAAGTGCTCCCGGTCGAGCGCGCCGACGACGGCACCTTCCTGGCCGTCCCGGGCGTTACTGACTGATAGCCCTCACCGCTGAAGCGCCGCCCATGGGAACAGCGCCCTGTGGGAGCGGCGTCCTCGCCGCGACTGACTCTAGGAAGAACCACCACCGAGACAAAACCACCCACTCCCCGCGACACCCCGACAAAACCCGCGCGAAAATGCGACGTGTGTACCCATCCAGCATTTACCCACCGGCCGCACCCACTACGCTATGCATGTGACCGTACCCCCGTAATTCGAGCCATGCAGGATGTGGGATTTCCGTCTATCGTATCGATAAGGAGATCCCGATATGAAGCGCAAGCGCTACACCGAAGAACAGATCATCTCGATCCTGAAGCAGCATGAGGCCGGGCGCACCATGGTCGATGTGGCCCGCGAATACGGCATTGCCGAGAACACGCTCTACCGCTGGAAGTTTAAGTACGGCGGCATGGAGGTCTCAGAGGCCAAGCGCCTCCGAGAGCTGGAACAAGAGAACGCCCGTCTGAAGCGCCTCCTGGCTGAAGCCGAACTGGATAAATCGGCGATGAAGGAAGTCATCGAGGGAAAGTGGTAACGGCTCGCCAGCGGCGACGAGCTGTGGAACATCTCAAGAGCCGTAATGTGAGCGAGCGACGCCCTTGCCGCATTGTTGGCTTCAGCCGTTCAGAGATATGGCGACCGCTACAAGGCCGCGATGATGTCTCCCTGCGCCGCGAGCTCAAGGAGCTTGCCGAGAAGTACCCCAAGTCTGGCTGTCCGACCTTACACGGCATGCTCAGGCCCGATGGACACGTGAAGAACCACAAGCGCACGTACCGAATCTACTGTGACTAGCAAACAGCCGCCGATTTCGCGTCTTCAACATCGTCGATGACTACAGCCGCGAGCTGGTTCATCAGGTTGTCGAGTTCTCGATCAGCGGCGCCAGATTGGCACGCGAGCTTGATCAGCTGGCAGAGCGTCGACGGCTGCCCGCGCGCATCGTCATGGACAATGGGCCGGAGCTGACCAGCAAGGCCATGTTCTTCTGGTCGCAACGCACCGGCGTTAAGCTGCACTTCATTCAGCCTCGTAAGCCGACTCAGAACGCGTTCGTTGAATCGTTAAACGGCAAGTTCCGTGAGTACTGCCTGAACCTGAACTGGTTCACCAGTCTGGAAGATGCCAACTTAACAATCGACGCCTAGCGTCATCACTACAACTACGAGAGACCGCATCGGTCACTGGGCAAGAAACCTCCAGCGGTGTTCGCCACGGAGGCTGCCTGATATCTTCAACTTCCCAGATTCAGCCCTGCTCAAATGCAGGGGTACGGTCACCTACAGCAACCAATCGGCGAACAACCCCACGCCACCCAGGCCCCGAAGCTGTACGACGGCCAGGGCAACTACCGCGGGCGCCTGAGCAGTAAGGGGATGGTGCGCAACAAGGCGGTCTACCTCGCTATCGGTGTCTCCTGCGACGGCCGCAAGGTCGTCAGCCCACCTCTTCACTCTACATCGAAGGCGCGCTACATTCGCACCCTCAAGCGCACTCCCCAAATCGACGGGTCCCCTATTGTTGCAAAGGGAGGCAGTGTCGCACTCACAGACCCACCCGTCAGATACTCCTCATCGGTAACGTTAGTGCCAAACAGGCCAAGTTCATATCGCTCATTCTGTATGCCGAGGTAGAGATCCAAAAGAGAATAGGAGTCTGCAATAAAGATATTTGTGGAATCAAAGGCTTGCTCGCCAACATGAGCAAAGTCAGCTCTGAACCTGAGGTCCCACCCGCTATCTCCCACCGGGGCAACATATTGTGCGCTTGCACTCATTGAAAAGTCCGGCGCATAGGGAAGATCGTTGCCTGAAAGGTCGGGGTTAAGTGCAAAGGGCAAAGCATCAATAGGGTTGAAGAACTCCTCATACTCCGCATTGAGATAAGACAATGCAGCGGTAAGGGAAAGATACTGTGTCAGTTGAACTCTTGAAGAGGCTTCAATGCCATAGATCGAAGACTCACCCGCGTTGACGACAAATCGGTTGGCAAAAACATCAAACTCGGTAAACAGTTGTTGATCTTCCCAATCCATAAAGAAGAGGGCCATTTCGTAACTAACTGAGTTGGAACGTGATGTGCCTTTGAGCCCTATTTCGTAATTGGTAACAAATTCGGGTTCAAATGAGTCCGGCGCACCAACCGCTACTGCGTCCAAGGGGTTGGGCCCACCCGCGTGATAACCGCGCGAAACCGTCCCGTAAAACGTCATTTCATAATTGGGCTGGTAGGTCATTGATATGCTTGGAAGTACTTCGTCAACACTCGATGAAACCGAAGTACCTGCAAACAAGTCTGACTGAGTCCTGTCCTCGGTGTCATAACGCAACCCCAACATAACGGATATATCATCAGTAATCGCGTATTCCAGATTACCAAAAAGGGCACGATTCTCTACTTCGTCCAGGGAATTCGCCCAGTCGACAAAACCTTCGCCATCGTCAAAGTCAAGCAGCAGGAAGCGCTCCCTTTCATTGTCAAAGTAGTAGGCACCTATCATCCATTGCAAGCTTCCATCCGAGTCGGATGCAAGACGTAACTCCTGACTAACTGTCTCGATATTCCAGATCACATCAAAATCGAAAGCTGATGTCTGGAGTCTCGATATACCGGTCCGAACACTTGTTTCTTGATTCGAAGCGCCGGTAATGCTCGTTAACGTCGCCCAGCCAAGATCGTATTCAATGTTCAACACCGCTGTAGTTTCTTCACGGTCGAAACCGCCAAGAAAATCCTGGCTAATCGTCTGGCCGAAGTCATTCAAATTAACTTTCCCGGCGCCCAGATCGAACGCTGAGGGAGGGGCACCCGAAGCGTACAGCTCATGATATGCGTAACGAGGATCTCCAGCGGCATCTTCCGCTTCGTTATAATCAAGCGAGAAATTTATATTCAAAAGATCTGAAGGTGTAAATCTAAGACTCAGGCGGCCGTTCAAATCCTTCTCATCATTTACGTCGCTCTCGCCTGTGAAGGCATTGTCGAGAAAACCTCCAGAGTCACGATATCCTGCCGCCAACCCGCCGTAAACTATACCCTCCAGAATGGGGCCACTGACATAGCCTTGCCCTGTATAATTGTTTCGCGTAGCCGCATCAACTCGAAGGCTAGCACGAAGTTCATCGTCAGGCTTGCGTGTAATGTAGTTTATCACACCGCCAATAGCATTCCTGCCATACAAGGTCGCCTGAGGTCCACGCAGTATCTCGATCCGTTCAAGCTCCACCAGGGTTGCATTATTGCCCTGTCGCTGAAACCCGCTTGTATAGCCATCAATCATTACAGCGACCGTAGGATCCGCAAAGGAAGCGGGAGCAACACCACGGATTGATGGCGTCGTAGTCTGACGCCCTACCGACTCTGCAAAAATAAGGCCTGGGGCCATTTGCGCCAGATCCTGAATGCCGGTCAGTCCCGAGTCCTCAATGGTCTTCATGTCCAGTGCCGTAATACTCACTGGGACGTCCTTCAAGTTCTGCTCCCGCTTCTGCGCGGTAACTACTACCTCCTCCAACTGCCTTTGAGACTCTCCCTGCGCCTCAGCGGCAAGCGCTTCAATGCTCCCGACGCTGGCCATCATTAATGCAGGGACTAGTTGCGCCCTCGAAGCATGCGGCCTCCCTGAACGACGGTTGGCTTTTTTCGAACTACCCTTGACTATTAAATATTGCATCTCCCGCCCTCCAATGGTTTGCGATAATCATCGCTGCCTCGATTCTAGAGGCGTCTGGAATTGACTAGCGGCGGATTAGGTCTCCCTAAACTCTACCCCTGGTCCAAAGACATGCGTCAATAAACATTTACCTTCGCATCACAGCAGAGTGGTGACGTCGAAGAAAACATAACCTCCATTAAAGCAGCCTGATCTTTCACCCTGATCGCCCTGACCCCATCGCCAAGCCTTTGCTCATAAAACAACATTCACTCCGGCTAATCCCGACGGCGCGAAGTTAAGCACATTGCCATCAAAAAACTAGCACAACGGCGTGCGATCCTATCAATTCACGCCGTCGCAGACGCAATGCAGAGAGGCGGAACACCTCGGGTCAGATTTTAGAGGCACCATTCTGAACTAGCATGTATGCGCGGGCATGGTGACAAAAACAACGTTAGAGAGGCTGTGTACAAACCGTTCACCCGGGCGTTTATTAGATGAACTCAACAAGCACAGCATCTAGACGGCAAGATCGCGGAAGCAACGCCCGCGCTGGTATTGGGGCATTCACCATGGTCCTAGCCGCTGCAACAGAAAGTAGCGGAGCCACCAGAAACTCGTAGGCTGGCTAATAACTGCCGAAATCACAGTATTTGGTGACCTAACACTGACTTTCCCTAACGGCGATGCAAGCTGGACCAAAAAGAGAAAGCACTCTTACTAAGGAGTCATGCCATGAAACGGGTTCGCATAATCTATTGCTTTGTAATTTTTTTCTTCATCCCATTCGACGCACGCGCAGGATCTGTCGTTCTATCGAATGTTAATGTCATTGATGTTGTCATTGGCCGTGTACAGGAACAACAGGACATATTTATCCTAGACGGCGAGATTCAGAAGATCACCGACCATGGCACCTCGATGCAAAAGAGGGATGCGATAGCCCCAGAAGAAATAATTGACTATAGCGGCAAGTTCATTATTCCAGGCCTTTGGGACATGCATGTCCATCCTGAGACAGCGCGGGACCTGGAACTCATGGTGCTTAACGGCGTACTTGGTGCCCGAAGCCTCATGGGCGAGCCGGTTCACCTGAAGTGGCGGGCCGATATAGAATTGGGAAAGCGTCTGGGGCCCAGACTTTTCCTCGCCGGACCCATTGTCGAAGGACATCCACCCCCGGGGATGGAAGGGCTAATGACCACGAAGGGACGGCGGCTTATATCCACGAAAGAAGAGGGAGTAAAGGAAGCCAGAGCACAATTCCAGGCTGGCTTTGACTATTTAAAGGTTTATAACAACTTGCCGGTACCCGCCTATCGCGGGCTCATCGAAGAGGGGCGGCGTCTGGGCATACCCGTGCTTGGGCACATTCCCATCGAAGTCGGGTTGGAGAACGCCCTCGCCTGGGGCCAGATCGGAGTAGAACACCTGCGAGGTTCGATCCAACTTCTGGTGCAAAATGACGCACCGGTACAACCGGGCAAAGACCTACGTTCCCGGATGCTAGCGTGGCAGTACATCGACGAGGCCCGCATGAGCGAGCTGGCCAAGCTGAACGCAAGCTTCGACGTTTACCATTGCCCAACGGTGGTCGCACGGCTGTTCTTTTCCCCGTCAGCGCGTGTACAGGCCTACCTGGCGCGACCGGAGTCTCTCTTCATACAACCCCGATGGCGCGATATTCTGAAAGACCGTGCGGGTACACCGTGGCTGAGTAACTTCAGCGAAGAGGACTTTGAATTCGCTGCAACTGGCTTCGAGATGATGGACGCCTATATCCGCGCTCTCCACGAGGCCGGGGTTCCCCTCCTCGCGGGAACCGATATGGGACCTTGGGGTTTCTCGTTGCACGACGAGCTCATCGGTCTGGTGGAGGCTGGGTTGAGCATTCCCGATGTGCTGCGCACCGCGACGCTGAATCCAGCGCGCTTCTCGGGCGTAGAGGCGGAACTGGGCGTCGTCAGTCAAGGCTTCAGGGCGGATCTCGTCATCCTGGATGCAAACCCGCTAACTGACATTAGCAACACACGCAAGATTCACGCCGTCATACAAGGTGGTCGAATCATGAACAGAGCGGAGCTGGACGAGCGCCTCGAGGCTCTCGAATCAACGCAGCGGCGCTGAGTCTAGGCTCACATTGCGTCACCCCACTCGATCGTTGCCGGCGGACTCGAGCTGATGTCGTAGATGTCCCGGGAGACGCCGCTGATCTCCTTGATGATGCGGTTGCAGACGGTCACCAGCAGCTCGTAGGGCGGTTACGCCCATCGCGCGGAGGCCGGTAGAAATTTCTGGGTATGAGCCGCTCCATTCCAGCCTGGATATTGCACGAGTGAGGGTGTTTGGGAGATAGAAGAATGGCGGAGAGAACTTGAAAATAAGGGTGTCGAGAGCTTAACCATCAAGAACTTCCGCCGTGACAGAATGCCACCAAACTCCGCTCCGATTTCCATTCGTTTAAACGCCGTGTTGTTGAAGCCGATTTCACCGGCGGCGATATCACCAGCAACGCGGGCATTGGCCTCATTGCTGAGTTAGATTACCAACTGGGCGTGTCCAAGAACTTGGGGCATTCCATAGAGTAGGCAAAATGTGTCCACAGAACCCGGGGCATTCCAAAAAGCTTAGGGCGGTGAACGCAAGACCTGGGGCACGTCACGGAGGATCCCTTCCGCAGACCACCGCCCTTCGAGAAATTGGTGGGCGACCTTTCGGGGGCCTACTCGCGGCGGATCAACATCCAGCACCGGCTGGTCTACCAGGTGCCCAAAGAAGAGCGCACGGTGAAGATTTTGCGCCTCTGGAGCCACTACGAATAAGCCGGCAGTGAGTAAGCCGACATAGCACGTACCGTTCAGGCATTGAGATAGTGATGCCAGTACAACTGCGTCGCCACACTCCGGTACGGCCGGTAGCGCTCCCCCAGTTCCTCAAGACGCGCCGGCCCCGGCCGTTCCGCCAGCCCCTTCACCGCCTGCACCGCCTTCACCAGCGCCAGGTCGCCCACGGGCCAGAGGTCCGGGCGCTTGAGGGCCAGCATCAGGTAGCAGTCTGCCGTCCAGTGGCCGACCCCGGTGATGGCCGTGAGCAAGGTACGTACTTCGTCGTCCGGCTTGCGCTGGAGCCCGTTGATCGGCAAGTCGCCGGCCTCGATGGCCTCGGCTACCAGGCGGGTGTAGCGAAGCTTCTGCCGGCTGAGGCCAGCGGCACGCAGCGTGTCGTCGCCGAGCGCGAGGTAGGCTGCCGGCGTCAGCTCCTCGACCAGCGCAAGCACCTTGTCGTAGGTGGCTTTCGCCGAGGCCAGGGAGACCTGCTGCTCGAGGATGATGTAGAGCAGGGTGGGGAAGCCCGCCGGCCGGCTGCGAAAGGCCGGCGGGCCGTGGCGATCGACGATGGCGGCGAGGTCTGCATCCTCCGCCGCCAGCGCCTCGATTGCCGCTCGGTGGCGGGCGCGGGTGAGGGCGGTCACTGTCCGTGGTCGCGCTCGAACCAGGCGAGGATGTGCCCCACCTTCTCCACCAGCTGGCTCGGCCGTTTGGCGATGTTGTGCGAGGCGCCGGGAAGCTCCACGAGCACCGTGGGCACCTTGCGGTACTTGAGGGCGTGGTACAGCTGCTTGGCCTGGGAGGGCGGGGTGCGCAGATCGTCTAAGCCCACCATGACCAGCGTCGGCGTGGTGACGTTGCCCACCAGCGAGATGGGCGAGAACTTCAGGTAGTCGTCGGGGTTGGTCCAGGGGGTGCCCGGGTAGCGCACGTGATAGTAGTTGAACCAATTGTCGGCGTTCAGCGTTTTGCTGTACCAGTTCATCACCGGCTTGATGACCGCCGCGCTCTTGAAGCGGTCGCTCTTTCCGATCATCCAGGCGCTCATGATGCCGCCGGCGCTGCCGCCGGTGACGTAGAGTTCCTCCGGGTCGATGTAGCCCTGGGCGATCACGGCGTCGACACCGCTCATGATGTCGTCGTAATCCTCGCCCGGGTAGTTGTGGTAGAGGAGGTTGGCGAATTCTTCACCGTAGCCGGTACTGCCCCGCGGGTTGGGGTAGAACACGACGTAGCCGGCGGCGGCGTAGAGCTGGATCTCCGGCGAGAAGCGCTCACCGTAGTTGCTGATGGGGCCGCCGTGGTTCTCCACCAGCAGCGGGTACTGTTTCTCGGGGTCGAAGTGCGGCGGCTTGACGATCCAGCCCTGGATCTCGCGGTCGTCGTGGGAACTCTTCCACCAGAACTCTTCCACTTCGCCCAGGGTGCGGTGCGGCAGCAGGTCGCCGTTCAGGTCCGTGAGCAGCGTGAGATCGTCGCCGCGCACTACCGCGAGCTCGCCGGGATGTTCGGGCCGGGTGAGGTTGTAGGCCACCACGCCGGTGCGCGAAACGGAGAAGGAGCCACCGCCGTAGGGCCGCCCGATGGTGGCGCCACCGAGGTTGTCGGCCACGGCGGTGAAGTCCCCGGCGAGGGTCGTAAAGCCGATCTTCGTGCGGCCGCGGTCGTCGTACTGCACGTAGAGGCCGCTCGAGTCAGCCGCCCAGGCGATGGCACTGATCGAGCGGTCAAGGCCCGGGAGCAGCTCGACCACGCCGGTGCCGTCGGGCCTGGCCACTCGCAGCCGCGTGACCTGGTAGGCCACTTCCTTGTCCTTAAAGCCTAGCCAGGCAAGGTACTCCCCGTCCGGGGAGGGTGCCGGGTCCACGTCCGGCCCCGGCATGTTGGTGATGGCGGTGGTCTCGCCGGTGGCGACGCCCACGGCGTAGACCTCGCTGTTGCGATAGTCGTATTCCCAGTTGTCGCTGCGGTTGCCCGTAACGAAGAGGGTGCTGCCATCGGCGGACCAGGCCGGAGCGCGGTGATGGTAGTCACCGCTGGTCACCTGTCGCGCGGTGCCGCCATCGGCCGGGACGACGAACACGTGGGAGAAACCGGGCTCGAGGTAACCCTGGCCGTCGCGCTCGTGGTAGAGGCGATCAGTGATACGGGCGGGCTCCGCCCATTCCGCGCCTTCGGGCTTGTTCAGTTTCTGTTTGCTGACGACGGGTGGCTCGGCATCGACCTGCATGGCGAAGGCCAGCTGCCGGCCGTCCGGGCTCCAGCGCAGGTGGTCCGGGCTTGCCGGCAGCTGCGTGATGCGCGCGTCCTGCCCCGTCGCGAGCCAGTGCACGAAGATCTCAGCGCCGTCCCTGTCGCCGGCACTGCGTACGTAGGCGATGCGGCGTCCGTCCGGCGACCAGCGAGCGCCGCTTTCGTTGCCATCAAAGCTGGTGAGCTTTTGCTGGCCGCTGCCATCAGCCCCCGCCAGCCAGAGGTTGCCGCGGCGCTGGTCGGTCATCACGTCGAAGCCCATGCGGCGGTAGACCACCTGCGCGCCGTCGGGCGCGACCTGTGGCTCCGCAGCCCATTCCAGCGCGAACACGTCCATGGACGCGAACGGTGGCTGCTCCGCGGCCTGCACCGCCGCGGCGCCGGCAAGCGCGCCGGCGAAGGCCAGGGTGGTGAAGGCGGAGGCAAGGCGGTAGGGCAGGTGCAACGGCATCTTTCCGCTCCGGTTCAGCATGGAGGGCCGATGCTAGCATGGCGTGGGGGGCGTTTTGACAGCCCCCCCGGCGCGGCTGTTACCGTGGCAGGCTGATTCACTCTACTGGGAGCAATGACACCATGCCCAAGGTAAAACCTGTGCTGACCACTCTTTTGCGCGGCAGCGCCTTCGCCGCTGTCGTGGGCGCCCTCGGCGCCTCCACGGCGCTGGCGCAGCCCATGAAGCCGGGCGGTGCCCCGGGAGCGGCGAGCGGCAGCGAGGCGGCCGTGCTCATGCAGCGGCTGCAGGAGAAGCGCGATCGTCTGGACGAGCTCAACGAGGAGCTCATGGCTTTGCAGCAGCAGGCCATCGACGACAATCCCGACCTCGCCAGCGAGCGCGAGGCGCTGCAGGATTACGTGGAAGCGGGCATGGAGGACGCAGGCTACGACGTGGCCGAGGGCCGTGCGCGCGTGGAGGAACTGCAGGCGGACCTCGAAAACGCGTCGCTCAGCGCCAGCGAGCAGCAGGAGAGCCGCCAGGCGCTGCGCGCCGAACTGGGGGAAATGCGCGAAGCACAGCAGCAGGTCATGGACGGTGACGAGTTCAAGGCGAAGCGCAACGCGCTCAACGAGGGCGTGCTTGCCGCCATGGAAGAGCAGGATCCGGAAGTCCGTACGCTGCTCGCCGAACTCCAGCGTGCCCAGGCCGAGTACCAGCTCATGGCCCAGCAGATCATGCAGCAGCAGCAAGGCGGCGCCGCCGCGCCGCCGCAGTAGGGTCACGCCGGCGGGCGGGCCGTGCTGCCCGCCCGCCTGGCTGAACCATCCGCTTAGTTACTTCAGGGCAACGGCGGGTGGCCCCGGGGCAGGACACGAGGGGCGATCAGGCCCCGCGCGGCGCGTAGGCGTTGCACCAGCCGGTGCGCTTGACCTGCTGACCGTTGAAGAGCGGGCACGCGCCCCATTCGGCGCTACCACCCTGGTAGAGTGCGCAGTTCGCACACTGCTGGCCTTCCGCGTAGCGAGGCTGCGCGCCGGGTGAGACGGTGGACGCGTCGTGCACGTAGGCGAGCTGTTTCGCCTTTGCACTGGCCTCGTCGACCTTCGGCATGCCGTCGCTGGCGATGGTGTCGGACGCGGCATCCTTCGCCTCGTCGCCTCCACTGTCCATGCTGCTGTCCATGTCGCTGGCCTGGCCGCTGTCGGCCATGGCGTCGTCGCTCGACGCCTGTACCGACTCCGCCTCGGCCTGCGTCGGCGGCTTCATGGGCTCGCCGTCCGGCTCGGGCTTGATCAGCTCGGGGCGCGGCGCGTTGTCATCGCCGCCACAGCCATTGAGGCCGAGGATGGAGACGGCCGCCGCGCCGCCGCCAAGAAGAGCCAGCGCACGCCGGCGATCGAGTGTGCTTGTTACCTTGCCGGGTGTCTCCTTACGCATGGTGTTTCCCTCCGTTCTCTTGGGGTATTCCATAAACGTAGTAGACGCAGGCCAGAGTTGCGAGGATGAACGGGCTTTGTCGAGGTGGGTGACAAACGCCTACACTGGTCCGATAGGAGGACTTTATGGCCACCACCCGTGATACGTTCCTGACCTTCGGCGAGCTGCTGGAGGAGCTGGCGGCTAACAGCCGCCGGGCGCTGTCGGCGCTAGAGCACCGCGAGCAGGGAGGCTCAGGCCCGGGCGACGGCGACCGCTACTCGGCCATGGTCGACTGGGCCTGCGAGCGCCAGCGGCATCTTCTCGAGGGGCTAGAGGGGCTGGCCGAGCGCGGCTCCCCGGCGCTGCTCGAGCGCTACCTGCAGTACCGGCCGGAACTCGGGCCGGGGCCGTCAGCCTCAGACCATGAGAGCGTCTTCAACTGGACTCTCGACGCCAACAACCTGGCCCTCGAAGTCCTTTCCGACCTGCAGCACAAGACGCTCGCACCCGAGGCCGAGGCGACCATCGCGGACCTGGTTCGCCAGCTCGAGGCGATCAACCGCAAGATCGCCATGGCGCTGAACACGGCGGGCGACGTGTAGCCGGGTAGTCGGCGCCTTGCCTACAGGTCTGCAGCCATCCAGGTGGAGGGCTCTACCACGAAGCCGTTGCGGGCATAGAAACGTCGCGCCCGAGCGTTGTGCTCCTCCGTTTCCAGGAAGATGCGGGTGATGCCGCGGGCGCGAAGGTCGTCGTAAATGGCGGCGAGCGCCGCGCTGCCCAGGCCCCGGCCGCGCTCACGGAGATAGATCTCGTCGAGGAGGGCGTCCCGGCCGCCGGACTCGAGGCTGTAGCTCCAGGTGAGCACGGCGTAGCCACCGGGCGGGTCGCCGATGAGCCAGATAACGCCCAGGCTGTCATCGGCGAGAAGCGGGCCGACGGCCCGACGGACGCGGGCCTCATCGTAGGGGTGCTCGTCGACGGCGCAGAATTCCTCGACAAGCGGCAGCAACAGGTCGAGGTGTGCCGCCGTTGCCCGGCACAGTGCCGCCCGGTTCACGGCGTCAGGCGCCGAGCAGCCGCAGGTTGATGACCTCGTCGATGGCGTCGAGGGCCGCGAGGGAATCCTCGCCCGGGCACTCAGCGAGGTCGATGATGTTATAGGCCACCGCTTCCCGGCTCTGGTTGAGCATGTCGACGATATTGATCGCGTGCTCGGCGATCACCGCGGTGATCTGGTTCAGCACCCGCGGCACGTTGCGGTTGCTGATGGTCAGGCGCACGGGGGTAGAGCGGGGCAGGGCAATGGCCGGGAAGTTCACCGAATTGCGGATGTTGCCGTTCTCGAGGAAGTCCATGAGCTGGTCCGCGGCCATGACGGCGCAGTTGTCCTCCGCCTCGCCGGTGCTGGCGCCGATGTGCGGAGTGTGCAGTACCTTCGGGTGGCCGAGGGTCTCACTCGAGGGAAAGTCCGTGACGTAGCGGTGAAGCTTGCCCGCATCGAGCCCGCGCAGTACCGCCGCCAGGTCGACGATCTCGCCGCGGGCAAAGTTAAGCAGCACCAGGCCGTCCCGCGCGCCGGCGAGCATGCCCTCGCCGATCAGCCCGCGGGTGCTTTCGAGCACAGGTAGATGCAGGCTCACATAGTCTGCGTGGGCGAAGACGCTGGAGAGGTTGTCCATCTTCTGCACGTCGGAGGAGAGCCGCCAAGCCGCCTCCACGCTGATCGCCGGGTCGTAGCCCACGACCTTCATGCCGAGGGCGAGGCCCATGTTGGCCACCAGCGAGCCGATGTTGCCGAGGCCCACCACGCCGAGGGTCTTGCCCATGAGTTCCGTACCTGCGAAGCGCTTTTTTTCCTTCTCCAGGTAGGCGTCGAGGTCGTCGCGCGGGGCGAGGCCGTCCACGAACTGCATGCCCTGGTAGATGTCCCGGGAACCGAGCAGCATGCCGGCGAGGACGAGTTCCTTCACCGCGTTGGCGTTCGCCCCCGGTGCGTTGAACACCACGATGCCCTGCTCGTTGCAGCGATCCAGCGGAATGTTGTTGACCCCGGCGCCGGCGCGGGCGATGGCCTTCAGGGTGTCCGGGAAGGCCTCTTCATGCAGGTCGTGGCTGCGCAGCAGGAAGGCGTCCGGGTGCGGCAGCTCGCTCGCCACCTCGTAGTGCTCGCGGTCGAAGCGGTTAAGGCCCTTCACCGAGAGCTGGTTGTAGGTGCGGATTTTGAACATCCCTGTCAGCGCTCCTTCTGCACTGCCTTTAAGGCGATCGCGAGTGCGATCACTGCTCGGTTCGCCCGTCCTCGCCCTCGTCGCGCCGCCCCAGGCGTCCCGCCTGCGGCTGCGCCAGGCGCGGGTCCGCCTCGTCGCGGTAGGGCAGCTCGCCGTCGCGCTCCGGCGGGTAGAAGTGCACACCGGACAGGGTGACGTAGGCCGGCTGCGCCTGCTGTGGAGACAGGAAGCTGCGCAGCCAGACGCCGCCTATTCCCGCCAGCAGTGCCGCCGCCAGACTGAGGCCGGCGAGGAGCCAGTAGTCGGGCCCGATGCGCGTGCTCACCGGGGACGGTTCGGCGATGACTGAAACCTCGGGGTACTTGTCGACTCGGCGCACGTCCAGCTGCACCAGCCGCGCCCGCGTCTCGCGCTTCAGCTCTTCGAGGCGCTCGATATCCGCCTGCAGCGCCGCGTGCGTGGCGTAGGTCTCGTTGAACGCGGCCACCGCCGCGCGGTGCTCGGCAAAGCGCGTTTCCAGCTCGCGCACCGCGGCCCGGGCCGTGTCGTAGGCGCGCTGTGCGCTCGCCAGCTCGAGCTGGCGCCCGCGGTCCATGAGCTCGGCGATCTCCGTCTGCACCTGTTCGAGGCGGCGCGGTACCTGGCGCAGGGTGGCGTCGCGCTCGATGTACTCGGGTGTGTAGCGCTTGCGCAGCACCAGCAGCTCGGTACGCAGCTCGTCGCGCTCTTCCTCCAGGGTCTCGAGTTCGGCGCGCTGAGCTTCCGGCATCACCAGGCGGTCCGCCGCGATGGCCTCGCGGACCGTGGCGAGGTAGGCCTTGCTGCGCACCTCCTCGGCCTCGGCTTCCCGAAGCGCTTCGTTGAGGCCGTCGAGGCGGCTCATCACCGCGTTTTCCTCCCGCTCCACCGACACGATGTCGTTGTCGGCGCGGAAGGCGGCGAGGGCGCTCCTCGCCTCGGCGATGCGCTGGTCCAGGGCATCCAGTTCCTCCTCGACGCGGGCCATGCTGCTGGCCTTGCTGTCGCCGACGTCGCGGGCGCGGGCCGCGCTGTACACGTCGATCCAGCTGTCGACGACCTGCGGCAGCAGACCCGGCTCGGAGCCGGTGGCCGCCAGCTCGACCAGGTTTGTCTCCGGCACCGCCTCGACGCTGAGCATGGCGCGCAGCGCCGCGGTACTGACCGCGCTGCCACGGGCCTCGAGCTCCGCGGCCAGCGCCGCCATGATCTCGTCGCCGGTGAGCACCCGGCGCTGGATGGCGACGTTCTGCGCGTCTTCCACCGCCGCCGGCGCGTCGAGGGCGCGGAGGGCGCTCATGAGCACGCTGGCGCTGCTGCGGTAGAGCGACGGCTGCAGGAAGGTATAGCCCAGCCCGGCCAGGAGCACGGCCAGGAAGATGAGCAGGAAAAGCCGTGGCCGTCCCCGGTCGCCGCCGTCCATGCCGCCGGCGGAGAAGCCGCCCGGCCGCTCCAGCCGCTCGACCTGCGCACGCGTCGCTGCCATTGCCTGCTCAATCCTCGAAGGGAACCGTGGCCGCAGCATAACATGCTATATTGCGCCGCTTGTTGTTTTGTCCGATCGAGTCCAGCCATGAAAGCCGCCACCGACGACCTGCGTATCCAGGGCACGACCGAACTGGTTGCGCCGGAGACCCTCGTCAATGAAATCCCCCTCACCGATGCCGCCGCCGACACGGTGGCGTGGGCCCGCCGCGAGATCCACGAGGTGCTCGCGGGCAAGGACGACCGGCTGGTCGTGGTGGTGGGACCGTGCTCCATCCACGACCCGGTGGCCGCGCGGGAGTACGCGGCGGGGCTCAAGGCGCTGGCGGACGAACTGCGCGAGGACTTGTGCATCGTCATGCGCGTGTACTTCGAGAAACCGCGCACCACCGTCGGCTGGAAGGGCCTGATCAACGACCCGGACCTCAACAACACCTTCCAGATCAACAAGGGCCTGCGCCTGGCCCGGCAGCTGCTGGCGGACCTCGCGGAGATGGGCCTGCCGGCGGGCACGGAGTACCTGGACCTGATCAGCCCGCAGTACGTGGCGGACCTGGTGGCCTGGGGGGCGATCGGTGCGCGCACGACGGAGAGCCAGACGCACCGGGAACTGGCTTCCGGCCTGTCCTGCCCCGTGGGCTTCAAGAACGCGACCGACGGCGACGTGCAGGTGGCCGTCGACGCGATCCGCTCGGCCTCGCAGCCACATCATTTTCTCTCCGTGACCAAGCAGGGGCACTCGGCGATCTTCCAGACCGCGGGCAACGCCGACTGCCACGTGATTCTCCGCGGCGGCAAGCACCCCAACTACGACATGTTCTCCGTGGACGACGCGGCCGCGCTGCTCGGCAAGGCGGGCCTGCCCGCGCGGATCATGATCGACGCCAGCCACGCCAACAGCCGCAAGATCCCCGCCCGGCAGGTGGACGTGGCCTGCGATATCGCCACGCAGGTCGCGCGGGGCTCCACGGCGATTTTCGGCGTCATGCTCGAGAGCAACCTCGTCGAGGGCCGCCAGGACGTGCAGCCGGGTCAGCCGCTCACCTACGGCCAGAGCATCACGGACCCATGCATGGCCTGGGAAGACACCGAAAGCGTGCTCCGGGAACTCGCGCAGGCCGTGCAGCTGCGCCGGGGCGGGTTGGAGTAGGGCCCTCACCGGGGCACGAGGCCTGGCGCGGTGACGGCTCCGTCGAACCTCTTAACCCTCGCGCTCCTTTATATCGTCCTCCTGTTCGCCGTCGCCTGGTGGTCGGACCGGCTCGGTGCGCGATCACCCGCTGCGTCCTCGCCGCGGTTGCGGGCGCTGGTCTATGCGCTGACCCTCGGCGTGTTCTGCTCGTCCTGGACCTTCTACGGTGCCGTGGGCAGCGCGGCGGAAACGCCCTGGAGCCATGCGCCGATCTACCTGGGCCCGATGCTGCTGTTCCTGCTTGGCTGGCCCGTGGTGCGCCGGCTGGTGCAGATGGGTGTCGAGCACCGGGTGACCTCCATTGCCGACTATATCGGCGCGCGCTACGGCAAGCGCCAGACCCTGTCCATGCTGGTGACGGCGGTGGCGGCCGCGGCCGTGCTGCCCTACATCGCCCTGCAGTTCCGCGCGCTGGCCCAGGCCTGGGCCACGGTGGTCGGCGGCGAGGCCGGGGCCATGGGCGACACGACGCTGTTCGTCGCGATCATCCTCGCGGTGTTCACGATCCTCTTCGGCACCCGGCGCATGGACGGGCGGGAGCGTCACCTCGGCGTGATGAACGCAGTGGCGGTGGAATCCCTGGTCAAGCTGCTCGCCTTCGTCGCGGTGGCGGCCGTGGCGGTTCTCTACCTGCGCGGGACCGACGTGCGCGGGGCGCTGGCGCCCGACGCGCTGTCGCCGGCCCGGGCCGTCGACAGCGCGGACTTCTACGCGCGCACGCTCATCAGCGCGCTGGCGATCCTCTGCCTGCCGCGGCAGTTTCACGTGTCCGTGGTGGAGGCGCAGAGCCTCGAGGACGCCCGCTATGCGCGCTGGCTGCTGCCCGCGTACCTCGGCGTGTTCTTGCTGCTCGCCATGCCCATCAGCCTCGCCGGTTCCCAGCTCGCCGGGGCCCTCGGCGACAGCGTCGCACCGGATACCTACACCCAGTGGCTGCCGCTCGCCCTCGGCCGCGACTGGGTCGGCATCGCCGCCTTCATCGGCGGCATCTCCGCCGCAACGGGCATGGTGATCGTCGCCACCGTGAGTCTCGCGATCATGGTGACCAACGAGGTCGCCGTGCCCGTCGCCATGCGCCTGCGGGCCGGGTCGCCGCGGCTCATCCTCAACCTCGGTGACAGCCTGCGCCGGGTGCGCCAGGTCACCATTGTTGCCATCCTCCTCGCCGCCTGGGGCGTGTCGCGCACGCTTTCGGGCATCCCCTGGCTGGCCGAGATCGGCTTCATGTCCTTCCTCGCCGCGGCGCAGCTCGCCCCGGCGCTGCTCGCCGGTCTCTACTGGCGCCGGGCCCACGGCGGGGCGGTGACCGTGGGCCTGCTGGCGGGGCTGGGCCTGTGGTTCTACTGCGCCGTGCTGCCCGCGCAGCTGCCAGGCGGTGCAGGGCTCCTCGCCGAGGGGCCCTTCGGCATCGGCTGGTTGTCTCCCGTGAGCCTTTTCGGCACTGCCGACAGCGCGCGCCTCGCCCACGCCACGGGCTGGAGCCTCGGCGTGAACGCGGCCCTGCTGGTGCTCCTCAGCCTTGTGCTCTCACCCTCGGCCGCGGACCGGCGCCAGGCGCGGCTGTTCCTTTCCGGCGAGGGCGAAACGATCGATGACGACTTCGAACTCAGCCCGATCCGGGTCAGCCAGCTGCAGGCGCTGTTGCCGCCGCTGCTCGGTGAAGAGGCGAGCAGCCGGCTCTGGCGCGGCATCGAGGCCACCTACGAGCAGCGGCTGCTGCCCGGGGACCGGGCCCCGGCCTTCGCCCTGCACCGGGTGGAGTCGGCCCTGGCCGGCGTGATCGGGGCGGCTTCCGCGAGCCGGGTCCTCGCGCAGCTGGAGGAGAGCCGGCAACTGGACTTCGCCGACCTCGCGGGCCTCGTCGGCGACCTCAACCAGCAGTACAGCGTGAACCGCAGTCTCCTGGAGTCCACGCTGGAATCCATGCTCCAGGGTGTCTCCGTGGTCGACCGGGAACTGCGCCTGGTGGCATGGAACACGCGCTACGAGAGGATGTTCGATTACCCGGAGCGTTTCCTCTACGTGGGTTCCCCGATCGAGCGCGTTTATCGCTTCAACTGGGAGCGGGGCATCCTCGGCCGCGGCCGGGCGAACAGCGATGCCGAGGTGGAAAAGCGCCTGGCCTGGCTGCGCCAGGGCAGTGCCTACCGGCTGCAGCGGCGCATGCCGAACGGCCGGGTGATCGACATCCGCGGCAACCCCATGCCCCAGGGCGGCTTCGTCACGACCTACATCGACATCACCGACTACCGCGAGGTGGTGGAAGAACTCGAGGATGCGAAGAAGGAACTCGAGGCGCGGGTGGCCTCCGGCTCTGCGAGCCTGTCCGACAGCAACGCGCAGCTGCGCCGGGAAAACCGCCTTCGCGCCGCTGCGGAAGCCAGCCTGCGCGAGGCCAACCGACGCCGCGGGCGCTTCATGTCGGCCACCAGCCACGACCTGCTGCAGCCGATCAACGCCGCGCGGCTGTTCGTCGCGGCGCTGCGCAACCGGGTGCCGGCGGAGGGCGACGTCGGCGAGACGGTCGGACAAATCGACGACGCGCTAAAGCGTGCCGAGCAGCTCATCGCCGAGCTGCGCGAGATGGCGCGTCTCGACTCGGGCCGGCAGAAGGTTACGGCGGCGCCGTTCCCCGCGGCGGAACTGCTGCGCCAGCTGCGCGAGGAGTTCGAGCCGCAGGCACAGCGCGCCGGCGTGGAGCTGCGCTGGGTGTCATCCAGCCTGTGGCTGCACAGCGACCGGGCGCTCGTCTACCGGGTGCTGCAGAACCTCGTTGCCAATGCGATCAAGTACGCGGCCCCGGGCCGGGTCCTCATCGGGCTGCGCCGCCGGCCGGGGCGGGCGGAGATCCAGGTGCTCGACCAGGGTCCGGGCATCGCGCCGGAGGACCGGGCGCGCATCTTCGAGGAGTTCGAGCGCGCCCGCGCCGGGGGTGACGACGAGGGTCTCGGGCTCGGTCTCGCGATCGTACGGCGCTACACGGATCTCCTTGGACTGCCGCTGCGGCTGGAATCGGAGCAGGGGCGCGGCACGCTGTTCTCGGTGCAGCTGTCCCGCGGCAGCGCCGGCGCGGTCGCCGAGCCGGAGGCAACGGCGCCCGCGCCGGAGCTCGAGCTGGCTGGCTGCGAGGTAATCTGCCTGGACAACGACGCGCGGGTGCGCGAGGGCATGCGCGCTCTCCTTTCGTCGCTGGGTTGCGCAGTGCGGGTCTGCGCGGATCGCGGGGCCCTCGCCGACGCCCTCGCGGAGCGCCGGCCGGATGCGATCCTCGCCGACTATCACCTCGACGGGAACGACAACGGCGTGACGGCGGTGGCGACGGTCACGGCGGACCTCCCGGCGGCACCGCCGTGCATCGTGATCAGCGCCGATGACGGCGAGACAGTGCGTGCTGCCGCGCGGGAGGCGGGCTACCGCTTCCTGCCCAAGCCGGTGAACCCGGCGCGGCTGCGCGCGCTATTGCTGGCGCTACGCTGAGCCCGGTGGCTGCGCGATGGCGTCCGGCTCCGGCACGTTGAGGTTGCCGAGAGCGAGTACCGCCTGCGTTCGCG
This sequence comes from Pseudohaliea sp., assembly GCF_040217025.1. Lineage (GTDB taxonomy): Bacteria > Pseudomonadota > Gammaproteobacteria > Pseudomonadales > Halieaceae > Pseudohaliea. The sequence goes on from NZ_JAVJOA010000008.1 coordinate 219,892, forward strand.
ACTGCACGCCGAGCTTGCGGAAAATCTCTGTCATGTGTGCCTTCACCGTGGCCTCCTTCACCCCAAGCTCCCAGGCGATCTGCTTGTTGAGCAGGCCCTCGGCGAGCATGGCAACCACGCGGAACTGCTGCGGCGTGAGCGTGCCGATGGCCTCGGCCACGTCCAGGGCCTTCAGCCCCGTGCCCTCGCTGCCGATGGCGAGGTCCGGGTGCAGGCCCCGCTCACCGGCGAGCACGCGGCGCAGGCAGCCGCCGATGCTATCGGTGCTCGCGGACTTTGACAGGAAAGCCGCGGCGCCGAGGTCGATGGCCCGGCGCACGGTATCCGGGTGGGTGTTGGCGGAGATCATGACCACCGGGTTACCGGCATAGGCGCCCGTATACCAGCCAAGAGCGGAGAAGCCGCTCGCCCCGGGCATGTGCAGGTCCAGTAGCAGCAGCTCCGGCGCGCCCTCGGCGTCGATCTGTGCCTGCAGCGCCGCCACATCGGCAACGGTTTCCACGCGGCTCGCCAGGCCGCTGTCGCTGAGAAGCGCGGCCAGGGCGCTGCGAAAGAGGGGATGGTCGTCGGCGATGACGCAGCGCACGGTTGAACCTCCGGCTCCTTATTGTTTGCGCGTCATTGTGCGGGATTTACCCGTGCTGTAAAACCAAAAAAGGCCACACGATTCCCAGTGTGGCCAGGGGCGTCATGCTTGCAGAACGACGCTTAGTTAAAGCGGTAGTTGACCCGCCCGAAGAACCGCTGCCCCAGCACATCATAGGTATTGGGGTCGGTGTTGTAGTCCAGGGGGGACGTGTAGATCGGCGGTTCCTCGTCCGTTAGGTTGAGCACACCGATCGTTGCGGTGAGCTGGTCCGTGATGTTCCAGACACCCGTCAGGTCGAAATAGTCCATGCTGGGCGTGCCGACGGAGGACGTGTCCGCGGGGTTGTCGACGCTGCGCCGGTTTTCCATGCCGTCGATGTAGCGCCAGCGCAGGTTGAGGCCCAGGTTGTCGCGGCGCCAGTTGAGGGTGACGTTGCTCTGGTACTCCGGCAGGGTCTGGAAGATGCGCCTGCCGATCGACCCCGCGTAGTCCGTGACTTCCTCGCCGACGAACTCCTGCTCGTTAGCCTCGGCGAGGTTGGATAGCAGAACGTTTACCCCGAGGTCGCCCATTCCCTCCGGCAGAAGCAGGCTGTAGTTCAGCTGGAAATCCCAGCCCACCCGCTCCACGAGCGCGACGTTCTGGTAGGTACGCTGGATATCGACGATGCCGCCGGTCTGCGGGTTGCGGCTGAAGGACTGGCAGAAGTTACTGCCGGGGTCGTAGCCCGGGTTGCCGCCGAAGGCGTTGTAGCAGCGCTCGAGGAGCGGGTTGAACGCGGAGAAGTTGATGAAATCCTCGACTTCGATCTCATAGTAGTCGAGGGACATCGACAGGTTGTCCAGCGGTGTCCACACGATGCCTGCCGTGAAGGTGTCCGCGCTCTCCTCGGAGAGGTTCGGGTTGCCCTCGAACACACCGGAAACCGACGTCGGTCCTTCGAAGCTGTCGATCGCTACGGCAGGCACGCCCTGTGCGAGGCAGAGGTCGGCGACCTGTGACGGATTGACGCCCGGTACCTGGCCAGTGCGGTAGGGGGAATTGGCACTGCAGGGGTCGACGGGGATGTTTTCGTTGGCATCGCCGGCCGTGAACAGCACCTCGGTCAGGTTCGGCGCGCGGTTTGCGCGCTGGAAAGAAGCCCGGAGTCGGACGCTTTCAACGGGCAGGTAGTTGAGCTCCGCCTTGTAGGAGTCGACGTCGCCGGCAGTGGACCAGTCCGAGATCCGGTAGCCCAGGGTGGCCTCGAGGAGCTCTGCGCCGGGCATGTCGGCGAGAATCGGGATAACTGCTTCGGCGAAGACTTCGCTCACGTCCACGGAGCCGTCGTTGAAATCCTGTGCCCGGAAGCCGATGGTGTTTCCTGCCGTGGCGAACGCGTCACCCTCGTAGTCAAGTCCATTTTCCCGGTAACTGGCGCCGAGCGCTATCAGCAACGGGCCCGCGGGCAGTTCGAAGACGGGGCCAGACAATACGGCTTCCACCACTGTCTGGTCGAAGGTGCTGTTGTACTCGGGAATATAGGTGAGAAACTCCGCGCACTCGGTGGAGATGCTGTTTCGTCCGAACAGCTCGAAGCCATCGCCGCAGCTCCCCTCGCCAGTGAGCAGCTGCGTCAGGGCGGGAATGCTCAGCGTGCCCGGCTGCGTTTCCTCACGGTCCAGTTCCCCGTAGGAGGCATGAACATTCAGGTTCCAGGATTCCCCGAGGCGCATGCGCAGGCCGCCGAGGAACTGGTAGTGGTCGTCCTTGAATACTGCGCCGCGACCGCCCAGCTCATTAAAGGCGCGCTCCACGAAGAAGGGGGCATTCGGGTCGGGGCGCGAGGCCAGGAGTGTCGCAAGGTCTTCGGGAATCGGTACGCTGTTGTTGGGTGCCGGTAAGACCGGTAAGGAGCCGCCACCGCCAACGGAAGGGGGTCCGATCCGGCGCTCCACCTTGCGGTGGGAATAGATGAAGCGGCCATAGAGTTCTACCCGGTCGTTCACGGCAAAGTCTCCCAGGGCACCAATGCTCCAACGCTCGAGGGGAATCTGCAGCAACCCGGGATCATCGAAGTTGCCACCGTAGGGGTCGGTCAACACGGACGGCTGCGGGTCACGGAAGTTCTCGAGCGGCGACAGGCTGAACAGTGTGCCGTCCTGGTTGAAGCCCACGCTGCAGTTGCCCCCTGAGCAGAGGTCGAGGCCCGGTGCGACGCCATAGCCGCCGAAGACCTGGTCCACCGCCTCCTGGCTGGGTGGGTTCCCGAACAGCTGGGCCCGGCCCTCTTCGAGGCGACCGTTGATGAAGCTGTCGACGATCTCGCCGGACTCGTTGCGGGTACGTCTGATCGGCCAGGCGGTATTGCCGCGGTCCTGGGCGCTGACGGACTCGCGGTCCACGTAGCTGCCGAAGAGCACTATCCCGGAACGGTCGTCGGCGCTGCGCGTGCCCCAGACGAGTTCCAGCGCCGTCTCCTCGCCGTCGTCCTCGGCGGTCGTGCCGAACTGGCCGGCAATGTTGAAGCCCTCGAACTTGTGATCGAGGCTGAAGTTGACGACACCGGCCAGCGCATCGGAGCCGTAGGTCGCGGAGGCGCCGCCGCTGATGATTTCCACCTGCCGAATCAGCGCGGAGGGAATCAGGCTGACATCGATGAGGTTGGTGCCGTCCGATGGCATGGCCCGGGTACCGTCGATGAGCACGAGGGTGCGGTTGGGGCCGAGGCCGCGCAGGTTGACGGAGGCGATCCCCGCGTTTGCGGGGTTGTTCGAGCGAGCGCTGTAGGAGCCCAGGGACTGGGGCAGGGTGTCCAGCAGCTGGTCCGGCGTGGTGACGCCGAAATTCTCGAACAGCTCTTCGCCGAGGGTGACCACCGGGCTGGCCGCGACGTAGTCGTCGCGCTGGATCAGCGAACCGGTCACCATCACCTCCTCGATGACGTCCGGTGCGGTCTCCTGCCCGTGTGCCTGCACCGCACCGAGAGCGAGGGCAGCAATGCAGGCCGCCAGTGGTTTGCGCTGGAGCCTGGTATACAGCTTCGGGTGCGTGTCGCTGTGGCGTGAGCCGTTTCGTGCGTTCGCGCTGCTCTTCATGCTGCTGCCCTCTCGGTTTTCGCTGTTATGGAGCGTCCTGCGCAGGCCGTAGGACGCCCCGGGAGCTTAGCAAGCAGCCCTGGAAAAACCCTTATGGTGCCTGCCGCATTGTCATTGCGGTACGCCGCGCCTCAGACGGCGCTACTGCTCCGGCCGTCGTCGAAGCGGGTTGCGAGCGCGCGCTTGTCGACTTTCAGCGTCGTGCCCATGGGCAGGGCCTCGCAGAAGAGGATCTGCCGGGGATGCGCATAGGCCGGCCCGTGGGCGATGGACCAGGCCTTCAGTTCCTCGGCGGAAAGGGGTGAGCCGGGTGCGCGTACCACGCAGGCTACGGGTACCTGTCCCTTGGTTTCATGCGCAAGCGGCAGCACGGCGGCCTGTTCGACGCCCGGGCACCGCTCGAGGAGCGACTCGACCGCTGCCGGGTAGATGTTCTCGCCGCCGCAGACGAACATGTCATCGGCGCGCCCCACGAAGCTGTAAACGCCCTCGGCGTCGCGGCGCATGATGTCGCCTGTGACCAGCCAGCCATCGCGAAGCGTTTGCGCGGTCTGGCCGGGCAGGTTGAGGTATCCGCGCATCAGGGACGGGGCCCGCACCGAGAGGATGCCCTCGTCGACCCCGACAGCGGTGTCGCCGTCGCCGAGCCGGAGCTCGATACCGGGAACCGGCTTGCCGAGTGCGCGGGGGCAGGCGTCGGGGCCCAGGCCGGCACGGGTAAAGATGGCGGGGCCGGCTTCCGTAGTGCCGTAGCCGTTGGTGATGCTGGCCGCCGGGAACATGCGCCGCATCGTTTCGAGCAGCGAGTCGCTCAACGGTGCTGAGCCGACATTGATGCGCGTGACGTGATCGAACTCACGCCTCTGCCAGTCCTCCCTGGCGAGCAGCGCGAACATTGTGGGGACACCGGTGAGCCAGCTGCAGCGCTGCGTGACGATCGCGTCGAGGTAGGCGCTGGCACTGAAGCGCGGCAGGGTCACGATGCGATTACCACTCGCCAGCAGCAGCGAAGAAAAATAAAGGCCGTTCTTGTGATAGAAGGGTGCTACCACGAGCCCCGTCTCGCCCCGCACGCCCACCAGGTCCTCCAGGCCCCGCGCCAGCGCCCAGCGCATGCCCTCGTGTGCGAGGAGGACACCTTTGGGCCGGCCAGTAGAGCCCGAGGTGTAGAGGATCTTGCAGAGCCCGGCGAAGCTCGCGTTGTCGGCAGCGTGCCGGACAGCGGTGGCCGATAGCTGGTCGAGAAGCTCGCCTGCCGGCGCGTCCAGGCCGATGGTGGGCACCTGCCGGGGCACGCGTGCCGCGAAGGGGCGGTCCCGGGCCACCAGGCTCACCTCGGCATCATCGAGGATGAAATGCAGTGTTTCGTCGGGAAGGCGATGATTCAGGGGGACGGCCACATGGCCGGCGCGCATGATCGCGAAGTAAAGCGCCAGGTAGCCAGTGCTGTTCTCACCGAGCAGCGCGATCCGGCTGGCCGGCTCGAGCGGCAGGGCCGCCAGTCCTCGGGCCAGCTCATCGATCCATCGATCGAGCGCACTGGCGGTGACCAGCCGGAACTGCCGGCTTCCATCGATAACCGCACCGGAGCCAGCGCTGAGCAGGCTGCCGAAGTTGCTGTTCATGTTCGCGCTACCGACCATGGTGAGCTCAGGGTCGTAGCAGGAGTTTGCCGACTACCCGGCGGTCTTCCAGCCTGGCCTCGGCATCAGCCGCTTGCTCCAGGGGGAGGGTACTGTCGATGAGCGGGTCCAACTGACCCTCGGCGATCATCGCCAGCAGGTCAAGCAGATCCTGCCGGGTCCAGCCGTTCGAGCCGATCATCCGGTGTTCGTAGGTCCACCAGTAGCGTGCATCGAGGGCGAGATCGAAGCCGGCGGTAGCGCCGCAGCAGAGGATCCGGCCTCCTTTCTCGACACAGCGCTGGGTGTCGGGCAGTGTGTCTCCGCCGGTAAAATTGACTGCCACGCTGACACCACCGCCACCGGCGACCCGAGGCTTGCCGTAGATCCGTCGCACCGCATCGAGGAATGGTTCCTCGCGGTAGTTGACGAGGTGCGTCGCCCCCGCATCGCCAAGGCGGGCCAGCTTCTCGTCCGTGCTCGCGCAGGCGATGACCTCCGCTCCCACGGCGCCTGCCAGCTGTACGCAGGCAGCGCCGACGCCGCCGCTCGCACCGAGCACCAGAACCCGATCTCCCGCCGCCACGCCGCCCTGGGTGAACAGCATGCGATAGGCGGTCCCGTAGGCAAGCGGCAGGGCCGCCGCCTGTTCCAGGCTCACCGTGTCGGGCACCGGAATGCACAGTGCGGCTTTCACGGCCACGTATTCGGCGCGTCCTCCATCCAGTACTTCGCCATACATGCACGGCTTGCCAGTGCTGAAATCCACGGGGTCGACCAGTACCCGGTCGCCAATGCCCGGTGTCTCGACCGCACTTCCCCGGGCGACGACCTCACCGGCGAAGTCGGAACCCACCACCACCGGCAGTGGCAGCTTGATCCCCGGCATTCCGCGGCGCGTGAACAGGTCATGAAAGTTGACCGCGGTGGCGGCGACACGCAGCAGGACGTCCTCCGGTCCGGGCGTCGGTACCGGGTAATCTGTTTTCAGGACCAGTTGATCCAGCCCGCCATGGCTGACGGTCAAGACAGCGCGCATCTGCTCGGGAAGCGGTCCGGACATGCTGTAATCCCTTACTGAGGTTGTCTTCGCCGTCATGGTAAGAGCCGCGGGCGTTACCTACCCATGCGTCCAGTCACGTTACTTGTTGGGGCCGTTGTCGACATCCGGCGACAGGGCCGGACCGGCACGATCCAGCAACGAGCCTGCGCTGACGGTGCTGCCATCCAGCTCGTCGGTCGCAGTGGCAGGGTCCGCAGCGACCAGGGCGTTGTAGATTGCCTCTTCCACGGCTTCGATGGCGGCGAGGAACAGCCCGGACATGGCCTCGTTGGTCACCTCGGTCCGCTGCTCGGTCAGCCCGGCACCCTGGCGGCGCCGGACCGCCGGATGGGTGGCGAAGGCGAGGGCGTAGTCGCCGGATCCGTTTTGGAAGTTCGCGCCCGTGCGCGCCAGGCCGGCCAGGGCGCGGCGCGCCAGCCGCGTGAGATTGCGGTCCGAGACCGGGGCATCGGTCGCCACAACGATCATGATCGAGCCAGCCGCCTCGTCGCGCGTGTAGCCGGTGCGCTCCGGGTGCCAGTAGTGATCCAGCCGCTTGCCGAGGGGCAGGCCCTCGATCTGCAGCGTGCCGCCGAAGTTTGCCTGCACCAGCGCGCCCACCTGCCAGCCGCCGGCCGCCGCCGGCAGCACGCGCGAGCTTGAGCCGATGCCGCCCTTGAAGCCGAAGGCCATGGTCCCGGTGCCAGCGCCCACGGCGCCCTGGGCCACGGGTTCCCCCGAGGCTGCGGCGAGGGCGGCATGGATGTCTTCCGCGTCCAGGCCCCGGCGGCGGATCGCGTTGAGGGGGCTGTCGTTGGTCTCGCCCACCACTGCGTTGACTGAGCGAACTGACTCGCAGCCGGGCTGCGCGAGGGTCCAGTCGACCAGGGCCTCTACGGCTCTGCCGACGGAGAGGGTGTTAACGAGGACGATGGGGGTTTCCAGTTCGCCCAGTTCCTTGAGCTGGGTGGCGCCGGCCAGCTTGCCGTGCCCGTTGCCCACCGCCAGCCCGGCGGGCACGCGCTCCAGGTAGGGATTCCCGCCGTGGGGGAGGATGGCGGTGACGCCGGTACGCCGGTGCTCGCCGTCTTCCCGGGTGACCTGCCCGACGCGGACGCCGGCGATGTCGGAGAGGTCGTTGCGCGTCCCCGGCGTCAGTACGCCGGGGCTGAAGCCGTAATCCCTGATGCGACGCGAGGAAGCTGCCATCGCCTGCGGTCCCGGAAGAGTGATAAGCGTCAGTCTACGTGCCCACGGTCCGCTCGCAAGCAGCCGCGTCGTGCGGCAGTCCTGTTATGGCGCGCCGGATAGTTCACACGCTGTGCAGGCCGCGCCCTAGCTGCTTTACTGGGGCGGCTTCGGAGACCGAAATAGCGGGAGAAAGCCAGTGCGAAACAGACGAACCTGGGCGCCCCCGGGCTTACTCGTCGTCCTGCTGCTGGCCGTCGCGCCGTGCGTTCACGCGGCGCTTTCGACCGAGTTGGCCGCTGCACTTGACGCGCAGGTCGTGCAGTTCGAGTCCGATGCGGTAGTGGTGTATTGCAGACAGGAGCGCGCCTACGGGAGTGGCGCGCTGTCTGAAGAGTACAACGTGGCCTCGGTGCGGAAGAGCCTGGTGAGCGCCCTCTACGGCGTTGCCGCGGAGCGCGGCCTGGTCGACCTAGACGCCAGCCTCGGCCAGCTGGGTTTCGATGACGCGCTGCACCCGCTGTCAACAAGCGAGCGGAAGGCGACACTGCGCCAGCTGCTCGAGGCCCGGTCCGGCATCTACCTGCCCGCGCATGGCGAGAGCCCTTCCATGCGTCGGCGCAAGCCGGAACGCGGCAGCTATCCACCGGGCGCTCATTTTTACTACAACAACTGGGATTTCAATGCGCTGGGGCTGCTTTTCGAGCAGGTCACGGGTATGGCGCTCGGTGAGGCTTTCCAGGCCTGGATCGCCGAACCCGTCGGCATGGAGGACTTCGAGCCCGGTGACGTTGTCTGGCAGCCCGCAGACGAGCGCGCGGGGCTTGCGATGTACCGCTTTTTCATGAGCGCGCGGGATCTCGCCCGCTTTGGGGCGCTTTATGCCAATGGTGGACGCTGGCGGCAGCAGCAGGTGATACCGGCCGGCTGGGTCGGGGAGACGCTGAGCGTTTACTCGACGGTCCCCTACGGCATCTGGGACGGTTACGGACTGCTGTGGTGGTACAAGGCCAACTCGGACAGCTGGTGGGCGCTGGGTTCCGGCGGGCAGCGCATCGTCGTCGACCGCGGGCGACGGACGGCCATCGTCACCCTCAATAACACCGGCCAGGGTCCTGCAAGCCGTTGGTGGTATCGCCACTTCGGACGTGCCGCCCCCGAGTGGGAGGCCTTCTCGGTGCTCGAGCTTGCTACCGCGCCCGGAGGGTGCAGCTAGGCAGCGGAGTCCTCCGCGTCATCTTCTGACTGCCGCACCTGCGTCGGCAGGTAGTTGAAGTGGCGCTTGAAGGCGTGGGTGAAGTTTGCCGGGTAGCGATAGCCGACCTCGTAGGCGATCTCCGAGATACTCTTGTCAGTGCCCAGGAGCAGTTCCAGGCCGCGCTCCATCTGTCGTGCCCGGATGTACTCGAAGACGGTGGCACCGAAAATGGCCTTGAAGCCCGCCTTGAGCTTGGTCTGGCAGACGCCGACGGCCCGGGACAGCTCCGCGAGTGAAGGCGGGGTTTCCAGGTTCGCAAGGACGATGTCCCGCGCTTCGTAGATACGGTTCACATCGCGGCTGCGCAGCCCGTGAGCGGTGCTGTCCGCGGTCGGCGCGGCGAGCTGCCTGAGCACCGAGCAGAGAATCTCCTGCGCCTTGGCGCGAAGGAACGGCGGCAGCAGCGGCTCGGGGTACTGGTGTATCGCGGCAAAGATGTCCGTGGCTGCACGCATCACCTCGGCGCCGATGCGCACCGCGTTGCCGCTGGGCAGCGGTGAGCGGGAGCCGGTGAAGAGCTGCGAGATCGGCTCCGGCATCGGCATGGTATCGAGACCGAGGCCCTCGGTGAGTTCGCCAACGCGGCAGTGCAGGACGATCATCTGGATCTTGCCGCCGAGGATTTCGTAGCTGTCCGCGCTCTTGCCGGGGTAGGCCTCGACATAGACGAAGGGCGCCTGCAGTGGCGTGCCGCCCGCGCCGTCACGAATGCGACCGCGAAGGACGACGCGGACCTTGAAGGTATCGTCGCCCTCGATGTCGATGCGGGCATCCCGATGGTATTCCGCATCCGTGAGCGAGAGGATCAGGTGAGGGGAGAGCTGGATGTACTGCCAGCTGCCGACGCCGATTCCCGGCGGCAGCCGGCTGGTCAGGCCGACGAGGTGTGGCTCCCGGGTGACCTTGCCGCCGCGGCTGGCGCTCTTCGCCAGGGCGTTAAGCAGTGCCTCGAGGTCCCTGTGGGTTCCACCCACGACCTTCTCCGAGACGTCGGGAAGTGCGATTTCTTCCGGCATTTATCTTGTGCCCGGTGACGTTTCCAGCGAAGCTAGCAGCTTGCCGGCGACAGGGCAAGCTGGCGTCTTGCAGTAGCCCCGGTTGGCGCCCGCCCCGGGGCCGGATCATCCCGCGTCGGAGATGAATGACATTGCGGCCACGGCAACAAGCCGGCCGCCCCTCGCGGGTTTATGCTCTCATCGGAGTCCGCTCATCCGTAAAACGAGGAACCCGGTCAATGAAAATCACCCGAATCGTCGCCTACCAGGTCGACCTGCCGCTCAAGGAGGGTCGCTACGCGTGGTCCGGGGGCAAGGCCGTCGATGTCTTCGACAGCACCGTCGTGGCCGTGGAGACCGATAGCGGCATCACCGGATACGGCGAAGTCTGCCCGCTCGGACCCTTCTACCTGCCGGCCTACGCGGCAGGGGCCCGTGCCGGTATTGTCGAGCTTGGCCCGCAGCTGATCGGCTGCGACCCGCGTGAACTCGGGCAGCTCAATGACCGGATGGACCGCTGCCTGCGCGGGCATGCCTACGTGAAATCGGCCGTCGACATGGCCTGCTGGGATATCCTCGGCAAGGTGGCCGGGCTGCCCGTCTGCCAGCTGCTGGGCGGTCGCTTCGGGGAAGATGTGTTGCTCTACCGCGCCATCTCCCAGCGCTCCCCGGCGGAGATGGCCGAAAACGTCCGCCAGTACCGTGACGAAGGCTACCGTCGCTTCCAGCTCAAGGTTGGCGGCGACCCGGACGAGGATATCGAGCGCATCCGCGCGGCAGCCGGGGTGCTGCAGCCGGGCGACCGGCTGGTTGCGGACGCCAATACCGGCTGGACGCGTCACGAAGCGGTGCGCGTGGTGAATGCCGTACGCGACATCGACGTGTACATCGAGCAACCCTGCCTGAGCTACGAGGAGTGTCTTTCCGTGCGCCGGCTGACCCCGCACCCGTTCGTGCTCGATGAGAGTATCGACGGGCTGCAGCCCCTGCTTCGCGGTCATACGGATCTCGCCATGGACGTCGTCAACATCAAGATCAGCAAGTTCGGCGGCCTCACCCACGCGCGCCAGGCCCGGGACCTCTGCGTGAGCCTCGGCATCGCCATGACTCTTGAAGACAGCTGGGGTGGCGACATCGTGACCGCCGCGATCGCCCATCTCGCCCACAGCACGCCGGAGCCGCTGCGCTTTACCTCAACGGACTTCAACAGTTACGTCACGGTGGCGAATGCCACAGGCGCGCCGCAGCGGGAAGGCGGCCGTTTCTCCGCGTCCGGCGAGCCCGGGCTCGGTGTCACCCCGACCGATGCCGTGCTCGCCAATCCCGTGCTGGAGGTCGCGTAATGCCGAGGCTCGTTCTGCTCCTCGGGCTTTGCCTGCTCGCGACGCCGGCTCACACGGAAGCGCTGCACGACGTGGTGATCCGTGGCGGCCGGGTCATCGATCCGGCGTCCGGGACGGACCGCAAGCTCGATCTTGCCATCGATGACGGGGTGATCAGTGCGCTGGCGGAGAGCGGTCTGTCCGGCGCTCGCGAGCTCGATGGGTCGGGCCTGGTGGTCGCGCCGGGCTTCATCGACCTGCACCAGCACGGTCAGCATCGGCAGGCCTACCGGCTCTCCGCGCAGGACGGCGTCACCACGTCCTTCGAGATCGAGGTCGGCGTCACCGACATCGCGCCCTGGTACGCGGCCAGGTCCGACGGCCAGCCGATCAACTACGGCGTCGGTGCGGGTCACATCCAGGCCCGGATGGACGTGCTTCCCGACCCGTCAGCCAGCAACCTGCCCAGCGGCGCCGCGGCCTTTGAGCAGGCGGGTGACGACCAGCGAGCGGCGATCGTCGAACGGGTGCGCGCCGCGCTCGCCGCCGGCGCGGTCGCGGTCGGCATGGGTCCGGAGTACACCCCCGGCGCCGACGACGCGGAGCTTCGCGCCGTGCTGTTGACGGCCGCGGCTTTCGATGCCAGCGTCCACGTGCATCTGCCTGCCGGCGTGGCCGGCCTCGAGCGCATGCTGCGCCTTGCCCGGGAGACCGGGGCGCGGCTGCATGTGGTGCACGTCAATTCGGCGGCGGGCGAGGCGCTGCCCGCGTACCTGTCCGCGCTTCGCGCGGCGCGAGAGCAGGGGCAGGCAGTGACGGTGGAGGCTTACCCCTACGGCGCCAGCATGACGCGCATCGAGGCGGCCAAGTTCGCGGACTGGCAGCTATGGCCCGAGGAGAAATTCGGCCGCTTTCAATGGGCGGCCACCGGCGAGTGGCTCACCCGCGACAGTTTCGCAGGTTATCGCAAGCAGGGCGGGATTATCATCTACCACGCGCGCAGCGCAGCGCTGACGGCGGCAGCGCTGGCCGACCCCATGGTCATGGTCGCCAGCGACGGTTTCATCGATGGCGACGTGGGGCATCCGCGTGCGTCAGGCAGCTTCAGTCGCGTGCTCGGCCGCTACGTCCGTGAGGACGGTGTGCTCGACCTCATGGCGGCGCTGCGCAAGATGACCATCGAGCCGGCGCGCGTGCTGGAGCGGCGCGTACCCGACATGGCCCGGAAGGGGCGCCTCTGCGTCGGCTGCGATGCGGACCTCGTGCTCTTCGATCCCGGCACGGTGCGCGATCGGGCGACCTTTGATGCTCCCGGGCAGCCGTCGACCGGGATCGCGTACGTGCTGGTGGGTGGACAGCCGGTCGTCTCCGGCGGCGCACTCGTCCCGGATTCGCTCCCCGGACGCCCGGTGCGCGCCCCGGCGGGAGGAACCGCGGATGAATGAAGACCGTTCCCACCTCTGGAAATGGAACAAGCTGGAAACGCGCGCAGCGGGTTTCGACCCGGCCGCCGTCGCGAGCGCGGATCTGCTGGTCACCGTGGCCTCGCCTTGGACCAATGCGCACCGCTGCAATAACCGGGTGCGGCGCATTGCGGACCTGCTGCTGGAGGAACTGACGGCGAGCGGCGCCCGGGGCCTGGTCGTCGGCGCGCCCGCTGTCTCCGACGCCATCACCCAGGGCACGCCCAGTGCCGGCTACAGCCTGCCTTCCCGGGACCTGATGGCCGACTGTTTCGAGACCGGCCACCGGGCGCATCACGGCAACGCGATGCTGGTGATCTCCGGTTGCGACAAGTCCGGCGCCGCGGCGCTGATGCCCCTGGCGCGCTGCAATGACCCCGGCCTGGTGATCTATCCCGGCACGAGTTCTCCCGGCGCGGTCGCCGTGGAGCCCTGGGCGGCCAAGGGGCCCAATCTCACGATCATGGACTACGCCGAGGCCTTCGCGGCGCAGCAGGCCGGGCGGATCAGCGAGGAGGACCTGCTCGCGGTCGAGCGCAGCATCATGCCGAGCAGCGGCACCTGCGGCGCCATGTTCACGGCCAACACCATGAGCGTGATTGCCGAAGCCATGGGCATGATGGTGCCCCGCGGTGCATCGCAGCCGGCTGACGTGCGCGCCGACGGCGATGTGCACGATGATGTGAAGCGGCATATCCGGGAGTCCGTGCTGGCGCTGCGCGCCATGGCCGGGGCGGGAATCCGGCCGCGGGACATCATGACCCGGCAGGCCGTCGAGAATGCGATCACCGTGGCCTATGCGCTCGGTGGTTCCACCAACCTCTACCTGCACCTGCTGGCCGTTGCCCGCGAGGCGGAACTGCCGCTGGCCATCGACGATATCCAGGCCGTCGGCGAGGGTGTACCGCTCATCGGCAACCTGCAGCCCCACGGCCCCTATGCGATGAAGGCCCTGCATGATCTTGGCGGTGTGCCCGTGGTCATGCGCGAGTTGCTCGATGCCGGCCTTCTCCATGGCGACGCCCTGACGGTCACGGGGCGGACGGTCGCTGAAAACCTTGAAGGCGTGCCCTCTCTGGCTGCGCTGGGCCAGCAGGACCTGGTCTTTCCGGTCACCGCGCCGCTGGCACCGTCGAACCAGCACATCAGTGTGCTCCGCGGCAACCTCGCGCCGCAGAGCTGTGTCCTCAAGCTGTCCGGCAAGACGCTCGAGCGCGGGCGTTTCCGCGGGCCTGCACGGGTGTTCGACAGCGAGTCCGAGGCCATGGAAGCGATCACGGGCGACCGGATTATCGCCGGCGACGTGGTCGTGGTGCGCAACGTGGGGCCGGTGGGCGGGCCCGGTATGCCGGAAATGGTCATGCTGACCATCCAGCTCCAGGGCCGCGGGCTGGGCGCCGATGTCGCGCTGATCACGGACGGGCGCTTTTCCGGCGTCTCCCACGGTATCCTCATCGGGCACGTCTCGCCGGAGGCCGCCCGGGGGGGTCCCCTCGCTGCGCTGGCCGATGGCGACATGGTGGTCATCGACCCGGTCGGCCGGACCGTGGACGTCGAACTGGATGACGAGACGCTCGGGGATCGTCTGGCAGCCTGGACGCCACCGGAATCCACTGTGCAGGCCGGCAGCGTGCTGGACAAGTTCTGCCGCCTTGTCTCCTCCGCGCACTACGGTTGCGTGCAGTAGCCGCGGTGTTCCGAGGGCGCTAGTCGCCGCGATCCCAGCGCCGCAGACCGGCGCTTTCCACGGGCAGCGCCAGTAGCGAGGGCTCGTCCGGGCCGCTATGGATGTGAAGGGGCGCGCCCGCGCCGCTGGTAAGCGGCAGGAAGTTGTCGGCGTCGGCGCGGGTCAGCAGCAGCCGGATACGGTGCCCTGCGCGAAAGCGGTAGGAGACGGGGTAGAGTCCGAGCTCGATGCGATAGCGCGTGTCCGGTTGCAGCGGCGCTGCGTCGTCCCGGAAAAAGCTGCGCACGGGGATGTAGTCCGCGTAGAGGTCCTCGCGCGTCGCCCGATGCAGGAGGCGGAGCTGGCCCTCGGTGACGTAGGTTACTGTCCCGTCGGGGGCAACGTCCTCCAGGTAGACGAAGAGGGCGGCGTCGCGTGCGCTGCTCGACACGGTGACCGTCACCGTGGGGTGCCCCGTCACCACCAGCTCCTGGTCCAGCGGCTCGCCGGTCCAGGCGAGGCCATGCGCTGCCTGGTCGCTGCGGTCCGGATAGCGGGTCGGGGTCTGCCACGCAACCAGGGACCGCCAGCGCGTCGTCTTTCCGGTGGTCGCAGCCCGATCGTCTTCGAGGCGGTGGCGCTGTGTGCCTTCCGGGGGCTCCGCAGCGAGCGTATCGCCGTCGAAAAACAGCATGCGCTGCTGATCAGCGGGCGGCCAGTCCTCAGCGTAGCTCCAGCGATCGGCGCAGTAAGTGAAGTAGCGGATGGCCGGCTGTCCATCGAAGCCGTTGTCGACCCCCTTGAGGTAGTGGTCGAAGAAGGGCAGCGTCAGGTCGCTGCGGCGCCCGCGGTAGGCGAGGTCGCCGCCGCAGGGATCGGTTACGGCGCCGGGGCCGTGATTCCAGGGCCCGATGACCAAGTGGGTGGCCGGTGCTTTGCGATTGCGGAACTTGCGCAGGGCCCCGAGCTGGTAAGCCCCGTCGGCCCAACCGCTGACGAGCAGCAGCGGTGTCCCGCTATCGCGGTAGCGCTCGAGCCGGCCGGCGGGCGCGTAAAGGAAACCCGCGCGCCCGTCGACGCGCGCATCGCGGTACTCGATGGCACCGGCGGCGAGATCGATGTAGCGGTTGGCCTCGTGTTCCTCGAGGGCCCGCTGCAGCAGCTTCTCCTGGCCGTTCACCGGCGCTACGCCTTTCCAGGCCCGGGCCGAGATGCCCGCGAGGCCGGGTATGGGATCGTTGCGATCCAGGGCCTGGAGCATGGACTGCCAGCCGGCGGCGATGCTCAGGTTCACCAGGCCGCCGGGGAGGGCGGCTTCGGAGTAACTGTCGAAGAGCGCGTACTGGGCGGCAATGGCGCGCACCGCCGGATGGGCCTCCAGCATGAGCAGTTCCGCTGCCGTGGCCGAGTAGGACACCCCCTCGGCGCCGACCACGCCGTTGGACCAGGGCTGGCGGAGGATCCAGTCGACGATGGCGACCGAATCGCTGACTTCTTCCGGGGAGAACTCCGCCTCACGGTGACCGGTGGAGGCGCCGGCCCCGCGCACATCCACGACCACGCTGGCGTAGCCCGCTGCCGCGAGGCGCTCGCGATTGCCGCTGGAGCGTGAGAACAGCACATTGAACGGGAAGCGGAAAGCCGTGGCCCGGTGGTAGCGGGTGAAGGTCACGATCGTCGGCAGCGCCTCACCGTCGGGCAATCCCCGCGGCAGGTACCAGTCGACCGCAAGCTGCGTGCCGTCTGCCATGGGAACGTAGACGGAGGACCGGGTGATCGGATGGAATGCGTGCCGCTGTCCGGTCAGGGCAAGGAGGAGGGCGCAGCCGGCGAGCAGTACCGCGGGCAGGACGAGCGAGCGCTGCTGCGCCACCGCGAGGCGGGGCAGGAGCGTTGCGCCGGCCGCCAGCAGGGCCCAGCCGGCCAGCAGTGAGAGTTCCTCGGCGCTGAAGGCAGGGCCACCGGCCCGCTCCACGCCGGCAAAGAGGTGCGCGATGAGCACCGCGGCCAGCGCCAGCAGCGCGGGGCCCGGGCGCAACAGTGCGGCCGCCGCGGCCAGCAGCAGCGCAGCGCCGGTGTAGCGCGCCAGTTCACCCGTCGGCACGGCCGTCGCCGCCATCCAGGCGGCGAGGGCGATCGCCACGACGGCGGCGAGCGTTCGGACGCCCGATGCGTTCACCTGCATAGTTCCTGCCCCTGGCCGGCAAACCCGTGAGCCTAGCCGAGTAGACCATAGCGACGTGATGGGTGCCGCCGCAAACCTGTTGCACCCCGACGCTGCCCGACGAGCGCCGCTGGCCGGGGCCCGCTGCTTCGGTACACTCGGGGCTCGCTACGCGATGCCGGGAGCGCGTCTTGCAGCAGGCAGAAAGACAGGGATGGAGTCGTTTGCGGTGGCCGCTGACCGCCTGGCAGGGCATCGCCTGGCTCAGCATCGCCTGGCTGGGTGCCGTGACCCCGGCGACGGCGGCCGCGCCGGCAGGGGAGGCCGGGCCCGGGCGACCCTACCAGGTGCACTTTGGCAAGCGCATACCCATGGTCGACGGTGTGTCACTCAATGCGACCATCGTCACGCCCTATCCGCTGGACGAGCCGCGGCCGGTAATCCTGACGCTGACGCCCTATGGCGCGGACCGCTACTATCCCATCGCCACGCGCTTTGCCCGCGAGGGCTATGTCGCGGCGATCGTGGAGGTCCGCGGCCGCGGTGACTCCGGGGGCGAGTTCGTGCCCTACGAGCGCGACCTGGACGATGGCATGGCGGTGATCGCCTGGCTTGCAAGGCAGCCCTTCAGCAACGGCGCCGTGGGCATGCGGGGGGGGTCCTATACCGGCTTCCTGCAGTGGGGCCTCGCCGCCCGCGGCGCGCCGGCACTGAAAACGATCATCCCGGGCGCGCCGCCGTATTTCGGGGTCGATTCGCCCACCTACCGCGGTGTCCAGATTCCCTACCGGCTGCGCTGGTATGCGCTGGTTGCCGGCCGCCAGCGCAACGGTAACTTCAACGGTGACCGGGACTACTGGCAGGGGCTCTACCGGGAGCTGGCCCGCGGCGAGGTGGCGCTGGCCGACCTCGCGCGGGAGGCGGGGCTGCCCGGCAGCTACTGGCGCGAGTCCTTTACCCGGTCCTATGTAAAACGCCTCGCACGCCTGTTGCCGAGCGAGGAACAGCTGGCCCGGCTGAAGATCCCGGTGCTGTCCATCACCGGCTTTCACGATGGCGCACAGCTCGGAACGCTGACGCACTTCCGCCGTGCCGCGGCCGAGGCTCCGCCGGACAGCCGCCTGTTCCAGGTGATCGGCCCCTGGGACCACCACGGCGTTTCCAACCCGCAGGATGCGGTGGGCGGTATCGCCTTTCCCGCGGCCGCCAGCACGCCGACCGAGTGGCATCTTGCCTGGTTTGACTGGGTGCTGCGGGATGGACCGAAACCGGCCTTCCTGAAGGACCGGGTGACCTACTTCTCCCAGGGCGAGGACCGCTGGCGGGGTCGCGCTGCGCTCGATGCGGGCACCGGTGAGCTGGTGCTGTACCCGACGTCTCCGCGGCGGCCGGCAGCTGATGCCGCGTCCGGCGGCAGTCTCGGCACCGCACCGGCATCGTCACCTGCGCCGGAGCCCGAGGATTGCTGGCGCTATGACCCGCGTGATCCGCCCATCAGCTGGGGGCCCTACTTCGGCAAGCTGGCCGCCGGCGACGAGCACCTTCTCGACGACCCGCTGCCCGCGACGCTCGGCGGCCGCGGCCTGGTTTACGACAGCGAACCCCTGCGCGCTCCGGTGTCCGTCGCGGGCAACCCGACGCTGTCCGCGCGACTGAAACTCGATGTGCCCGATACGGACCTGGCGGCGGTGCTCTACCTGCTCCGCCCCGACGGCAGGATGGAGCTGCTGGCCTGGGACATGCTGCGCGCGCGTTACCGCCGGGGCTTCCAGCAGCCCGCAGCCCTGCTCGAACCGGGGCGCTATGCCGACTACCGCTTCGAGCTGACCTGGTTCGCCCGGGAGCTGCCCGCCGGTTCGCGACTGCGCCTCATGCTTACCTCGCCGGGGATCAGCTATTTCTTCCACCGTAACCGCAACTCCGGGCGCCCCGTTGCCGAGGAGACGCTTGCGGACAGCCGCGTGGCGACGATCTGCCTGCAGCCCGGTGCGCAAGAGAACCGGCTGTCGCTGGTGCTGGACCGGTGACGGCACTCTGGGACGCGCACTCGAACCTGCCCCTGGAAACCGGGCGGGTCCTGGACGATCTCGTCCGGCACCGGGACGCGGGGTTCGGCTTCGTGTCACTGAACGTCGGCTACGACCCTGCTCCCCTGGAACAGATGATCCGTGCGCTGGCGTGGTACCGCGAGGCCCTGCGCGCGGATCCCCGCTTTGCGCTGGTCGGGTCCGTTGCAGAGCTCGACCGGGCCCGGGCCGACGGGCAGCTCGCCGTGGCTTTCGATCTCGAGGGCGCGCTGCCGCTGCTCGAGGAGGCGAGCATGGTCGGGCTCTGGGCGACGCTAGGGGTGCGCCAGATGCATCTCGCCTACAACCGCAACAACTGGGCCGCGGACGGCTGTTATGACGAACCCCGGGGCCTGACGGCCGCCGGGAGGGAGATGGTGCGAGCGCTGAATGCCGCGGGCATCGTGGTCGACTGCAGCCACGGCGGGGAGCGATCGACGCTCGAGATCATGGCGGCTTCCGAGCGCCCCGTGGTGTTCAGCCACGCCTGCGTGGCGGGTCTCCATCCCCATCCCCGCAACGTCTCCGATCGCCAGATCGACGCCTGCGCCGCGACCGGCGGCGTCATCGGCATCGTCGGCTATTCGCGCTTCCTGGGCCGTACGCCGTCGACCGCCGAGGACATGGTGCGTCACATCACCTACATCGCCGAGCGGGTCGGCCCGCGCCACGTGGGTATCGGCTGGGATTACGGCTACCCGGCCCACGGGTCCGACCCCATGGCGGTTGTCGACCGTTTCGACTGGTGGTTCCCCGATGCGAGCCGGAACCGGGCCGAGGGGCTGACTCCCGAGGAAGTGTTCACGCCCCTGGCCGAGGCGCGGCGTCTCGGGCCATTGCTGTCGGACGCCGGCCTGGGCGCGGCAGAGATCGACGGTATTCTCGGCGGTAACTTCCGCCGGGTCGCCGAGCAGTGCTGGCCGCGGTCGTGAGCGAGGCGAGGCACACGCTGCCCGTGGCGCGGCCGGTTCACCCGGGACGCTACGTACCCGATGCGGTGACGATCATCCTGGGCCTCTGCCTGCTGGTGGTGCTGGCCAGTGTCGCTGCGGCAGCTGCGGGGCTGGCCGTGACCCTGCCCGGCGGTGAGGCGGTCCACGCGCAGAACCTCCTCAGCCGGGAGAATCTCTCGCGGCTGCTGGTGGATATGCCCGAGACGTTTTCGAGCTTTGCCCCCCTGGGCATGGTGCTGGTCGTCATGTTCGGCGCCGGGCTGGCCGAGAAGGTGGGGCTCTTCGATGCCGCGCTGGCCGACGCCCTGCACAAGGTCCCGCGACGGGCGCTCATTCCCTGTACCGTGGTCATCGGCATCTGTGCCCACGTGACCGTGGACGCCTCCTATTTCGTGTTTATTCCCCTCGCCGGGGTGGCGTTCCGCGCCGCCGGGCGCAGTCCCTTCACCGGTATCTGTGCCGCTTTCGCCGGCGTATCCGGCGGCTACGGCGCCAACATCCTGGTGACACCGACGGACGCCGTGCTCTACGGCCTCAGCGAAGCCGCGGCAAAGAGCCTGGACCCGTCGATCGAGATCGACCTGCTGGCCAACTACTTCCTGCTCCTGGCCTACGCGGTGCTGGTCACCCTGGTGGTCACCGTGGTGACGGAGCGCTACGTCGAGCCGAACTTCCGGCCCGAGGAGGACCGGGACCCGGGCCAGGTCGACGAGGTCGACGCGGTGACCGCGGGCCGCGCGCTGCGCCGGGCCGGTATCGCCGCGGCCGTGGTCATCGGCCTGGTCTGCCTCGCGACGGTACCCGGGGACGGACTCCTGCGCGGCAGCGACGGCAGCCTCGCCCCGTTCTACGAGTCTCTCATCGCCATCATCTGCGGCTTCTTCGTCGTTACCGGCACCGTGTTCGGCATTGCCACGGGCCGGATCCGCAACGACGGCGATTTCATGGAACTCCTGCGCGCCGCCATGCGCGATGTCGCGCCTTTCCTGGTGCTGGTTTTCGCGGCGGCGCATTTCGCTGCCTTCCTGACCTGGTCGAACCTCGCGGTGATCAGCGCAACGCTCGGCGCGGAGTTTCTCCGCGAGACGGGTATCAGTGGTATTCCCCTGGTGTTCGGGTTCACTGTCGTGAGCAGTCTGCTCAACCTCCTGATGGCTTCCGCCAGCGGCAAGTGGGCGCTGATGGCGCCGACGATCGTGCCCATGCTGATGGCTGCGGGGCTGTCCCCGGAAATGATCACGGCGGCCTACCGCATCGGTGACAGCGCGACAAACATCATTACGCCCACGTCGCTCCTGCCGGTGGTGCTGGTCTACGCGCAGCGCTATCGCCCGGAGGTCGGCCTCGGTGCCTTTATCCGCATCATGTTCCCCTATGCCGTCGGGATGTTCTTCGCCGGCCTCGCGCTGCTCACGGGCTGGTTGTGGCTGGACCTGCCCCTCGGCCCCAGTGGCGCACAGATCTACTACCAGCCTTGAACCGTTGGAGACACCAGCAAGCATGACCGCCGAAGTCGACATCATCTGGGATGCCCACTCCTGCCTGCCGATCGCCGCGGGGGTGGATATTGCCGCGCTCGCGGCGCACCGTGCCGCGGGTTTCCACCATGTCGCCATCAATATCGCCATGGACATGACCCCGCTCGAGGATATTCTCCGGGCGCTGGCCTGGTTCCGGGCGCGCATCGGTGACACGGAGGGTTTCGTGCTCGCCAGCTCGCTCGCCGATGTCGACCGGGCCGCGGCCAGCGGGCAGCTGGCGGTGAGCTTTGATATCGAGGGTGCCGTCTGCCTGCTGGAGGAGCCGGCGATGGTCCAGCTGTACGCGGATCTCGGCGTGCGCATGATGCATCTCGCGTACAACCTCGATAATGCCTACGCGGGTGGTTGCCACGGCAACGATACCGGGCTGACACCGCTGGGGCGTGAGGTTGTGCAGGCGGCGAATCGCGCGGGCATCGTCATGGACTGCAGCCACTCGAGCGTCCGCAGCAGCCTCGACATCATGGCGCTGTCGGAACGCCCCGTGGTCTTCAGCCACGCCAACGCCCACGCCCTGGTCCCCGACACCCCGCGCAATATCACCGACGAGCAGATCCGGGCCTGCGCGGCCACCGGCGGCGTGGTCGGCATCTGCGGCTACAACCTGTTCCTGGGACGCTTCCCGGCGGGGGCAGAGGACATGGCGGCCCACATCGACCACGTGGCGGCGCTGGTCGGCGTCGACCACGTGGGTATCGGCTGGGACTTTGCCTATGCCGCAGGCGGGGTCCCCCTCGCCGCAAACCGCGAGGAGTACGAAAAGTA
This sequence comes from Pseudohaliea sp., assembly GCF_040217025.1. Lineage (GTDB taxonomy): Bacteria > Pseudomonadota > Gammaproteobacteria > Pseudomonadales > Halieaceae > Pseudohaliea. The sequence continues at coordinate 241,603 of NZ_JAVJOA010000008.1, forward strand.
CTTTATCGACGGGGTGCGCTCCGACGCGCAGGTCCAGTCTGCGGAGGAGGCCTACGTGCCATTGTCAGCGCGGCCTGCGATCGCGGAGCGGCTGCGGGGCCTGGGCTACGACGCAGCGGCGATCGGCAAGGTCATGGGCGGCAATTTCTACCGCGTTGCCGCCGCCTGCTGGCCGAAGTCCGGGGGGGAGTCCGATGCGGACTGATGCCTGTCTGCTCACGGGTGGTTCCCTCCGGCCCCTGGACGCGGCGGATGACGCGCACTTCGGCCGCGGGGCAGCAGCTGTACTGGGGGCGCTCGCGCGCTGCCCTGCGTACCGCGCGACACCGCTGCGCGATCTCCCGGGGGCGGCGCGCGCCTGTGGTGTCGGTGCCCTGTGGGTCAAGGACGAGACGGCACGCTTCGGTCTCGACAGCTTCAAGGCCCTGGGCGGCGTGTTTGCCGTGCTGACGCTCGCGGCAGAGCGGGCGGGGCTTCGCCTGGCAGATCTCGACTCGCTCGAGCCCCTGCGCGAGGCGAGCCGCGAGCTCGTTTTCTGCGCCGCCACCGATGGTAACCACGGCCGCTCGGTGGCGGCGGGTGCGCGACTGGTCGGCGCCCGCTGCGTCATCTTCGTCCACGAGCACGTCGCCGAAGGGCGCCGCGCCCTGCTGGCAGAGAGCGGGGCGGAGCTGGCGGTGATCGCGGGACACTACGACGACGCGGTGGCCGCCTGCCGCAGAGAGGCTGAGCGGAACGGCTGGCAGCTGGTGGCGGACGTGGCCGGTCCCGGGGAGGATGGCAGCGTCCCCACCCTGGTGAGCCGAGGCTACCTCGCGCTGGCCCACGAACTGCGCGGGCAGCTCGGGGACGCGGTGCCCACCCACGTCTTCGTGCAGGCCGGCGTGGGTGGCCTCGCCGCTGCCATGGCAGCGGCGTTCAGCGCCTTCGACTGGGAGCAGACGCGCCTGGTCATCGTCGAGCCCGCCGTCGCCGCCTGCCTGCGGCTGGCGGCGGAGCGGGGCGAGCCAGCGCCGGTTACCGGCGATATCGACAGCGTGATGGGCATGCTGAGCTGCGGCATGGCGTCCTCGGCCGCCTGGCCGCTGCTGCAGGACCGCGTCTCTGCCTACCTCTCGCTGCCGGAGGACAGCGCGGAGTCGGCGGCGCGCTGGCTCGCGCAGCACAGTGATCCGCCGATCCTAGCCGGCCTGTCCGGTGCCGCGGGTGTGGCGGGTCTCCGCCTGGCCCTGGCGACGCCCGGGCTGGCCGGAAAGCTCGCCCTGGGCCCGGAGGCCCGGGTGCTGCTGCTCGCTACCGAGGGCGACGTCGACGGCTTTCTGCAGGGAGGGGTTGCGTAATGCGGGTATTTATCTGCGCCGACATGGAAGGGGTCGCCGGGGTCGTCAGCCGCCGGCAGACCGATGATTACGACTCGCCCGACTACGCGCGCGCCTGTGTACTGTTCCAGGAGGACGCGCTCTGCGCCGTTACCGCGGCTTTTACTGCCGGGGCGGAGGAGGTGGTCGTCGCTGACAGCCACGGGCCGGCGACCAATCTCGATCCGGCTGCGTTCCCGGCGAAGGTGCGCCTCGTCCAGGGCTGGCCGCGGCCCCTGAACATGATGCAGGGCATCGACGCCGGCAGCTACCACGGTGCCGTGCTCCTGGGCCACCACGCCGCGATCACCAGTATCGACGGCGGCTTCCCGCATTCCTTCAGCTCCAGCCGCTACGCGGCGGTGCTGATCAACGGAGCGCCGGTCTCCGAGGGGCAGGTCAATGCCTGGCTGGCCGGCCACTACAACGTGCCGATCGTGGCTGCCACGGGTGATGACGTCTGCATGGCGGCTCTCGAAGCACTGCTGCCCGGCCTGCCTGTCGCAGTGACCAAGACGAGTCACGGCATGTACAGTGCCACGCAGCTGTCGCGCGACGCGGCGCTCGCCCGCATCGACGCCGCTGTGAGGGCAGGGCTCGAGCGTGCCGCAGAGTCCCCGACGCTGCGCCTGGAAGGCCCGGTAGAGCTCGAACTCCGTTTGCGCAACCGCTATGCCGCTGAGCTGATCAGCTACCTGCCGGGCTTCGAGCGCAGGGCGGCCTACGCCGTGGCGATCGAAGTTTCCGATATCATCGAGGCCGTGAGAGTCATCGGAGCCCTGGTGCACATCGACGTGGATTGCTTCTGACGATGGAACGTATCGAGACCGGCGCCGTACCACGACCCAACGGCCACTATGCGCAGGCTATCCGCCATGGCGGGGTGCTCTATGTCAGTGGCCTGCTGCCCATGGATCCGGAGACCGGTACACCCGTCCCCGGCTTCGAGGCGCAGGTGACGCTGGTGCTGGATCGACTGGCGGCCTTACTGGCGGCGGGTGGCAGTGCGCTTGACCAGCTGCTGCAGCTACGTATCTACGTGGTCGGTGTGGAGCACTGGCCGTCCCTCGACGGCCTTGTCGCTGAGCGACTCGGTGAGCATCGGCCGGCCCGTGCGGCCGTCCCCGTCCCGGGACTGCACTACGGCTGTCTCGTCGAACTCGAGGCGGTCGCCATCGCGCCGGACTAGAGTCCTGTCCGCTCCATACACTGGCTACCAGCCGTTGCAGCGCTCCCAAAAGGCTCCGATCTCGCCGCTTTCCCCTAGAACGTGATAGCCGCCGTGCGCCGCGGCGGTCATGCAGGCATGGTTCGGCAGGATGCGCAGGCGGCTGCCGATGGGGAAGGCCCCGAGCTCGTAGTCTGTGGGCAGGGTGATGATGCCGTGTTCCTGGTTGGCGGCGTCGACGCGCAGGCCCGGGTAGGGTCTGCTGCCGTCCACCGCCATCACCAGGCCGAAGCCGCAGTCGCGCTGCTGGCCGGCGGTACCCCGGTCCTTCGACAGGGCGAGCCCGCCCGCATCGATGATCAGGCGGCGGTGCGAGGCCTTGTGGCTGATCACTGTCGTGAGGACTGAGAGGGCGAGCTCTTCCTCCCTGCAGGCCCCGATCCCGGCCATGACCAGGTCGTAGAAGACAAAGACACCGGGACGCGCCTCCGTAACGCCGGTGAGATCCCGGGCGTAGCGTGCCGTGGGCGTGGAGCCGACACTGGCCACGGGAACCTCGATACCTCTTGACCGCAAGGCTGCGGCTGCTGCGACGGCCCCGGCGCGCTCGCGTTCTGCGTGCGCGGCGATCGCGTCGACACCCTCGCAGAAGTAGGACTCGCCGGCGTGGACCATGATGCCCGTGAACCTGCAGCTGGCGGAGGCGGCGAGGTGCTTGCCCAGTAGCTGCAGCGCCGGGTCGTCCGGCTCCAGGCCGGCGCGATGGCCATCCACGTCAACCTCGATCATGACCGGCGCGTGCAACCCCTGCTGCTCAAGCCAGTGGATGAGCAGGTCCGTCACCTCCAGCGTATCAACGACGAGGGTCAGCGAAACGCCGCGGGCCAGCAGCCGTCCCGCGCGTTCGAACTTGTCGGGCGAGATCGAGACACCGTAGAGCAGGTCGTCGAAACCGGCGTCTGCGAAGAACTCGGCTTCACGCAACGTCGAGACCGTCAGGCCTGCAAAGCCCGGTGCGCGCGCTACGCGGCGCGCGATCTGCGCGCACTTGTGCGTTTTCGCGTGGGGCCGAAAGGCGACACCGTGGCCGGCGAGGCGACGGCTCATGTCGTCGATGTTGGCCTGCAGCCTGCTCCCGTCGAGGAGCAGGCACGGTGTCGGCAGGTTCGCGAGTGTCGGCACGTTCATACAGCCCGCAAAGAGCTGCCAAGGCGATCGAAAACGAGGCCTCCGCGAATGACAGCGGCATAGTCCGACATCGGCTTTACCCGAGGCACAAGGGCGTCGAAGTCTAGCATTCCGTCGTTGACCCCGGTGCAGCATCGACCGGCGCCAACAAGGGTTGCAACGTTTTGCAATGGCCCCGGGGCTGAACTCCCGCCGCGCGCCCGTTATGCTCACCCACGGGTAATGGGAGGATCGTGCTGTCTTGGATTGGCTGGACCGGCCCCTGGGGCCTCTGCGCGTACGGGCCTGGGGCTTGATCGGGAACTTCCTGGCAAACGCCGTGGCGCTCTACGGCCTGGCGAGGTATCTCCGGTCGGGTGAGGGTGCCATCGTTATGACAGTGGGCATCGGCTTTACCCTCGTGTTCATTTTTCTCCTGGCCACGCCCTCCCGCTGATGGCTTCCCGCGACCACGGCTACCCGATCGCCGATGCGATTCCGCAGGCCCGGCTGGATGCGGAGGCGGACTACCTCGACAGTCTCGGGGCCCGCCCCTGGCCGTCGCGCCTGCTCGGCTACCTGCGCCTCGGTGGCCCCGGTTTCATGACCGCTGCGGCAACGCTGGGCGCGGGCACGCTGACCGCCGCCATGCTCTCGGGTGCCACCTTCGGCTATCGCCTGCTCTGGATCAGCTGGTTCTCCATCGGCTCGGGGCTGTTCATGATGGCCGCGATGGCGCGCTTCACCTGCCGGGGAGAGTTTCGACTGCTCCAGGTGCAGCGCGAGCGGCACGGCTGGTTCCTGCCCCGGGTGCTGACCGGCTTCGTCGGTCTCGTTGCCGTGGCCGTCGTGTTCAACTTCGGGCAGGTTGCGCTCGGTACGCACCTGCTGGAGTCACTCGGCGACAGCCTCGGTGTCCCGCTGCCCCAGTCCTGGAACTGGGTGCTCTACGGTGCGCTGACGGCCTGGCTCTCCCTGAGCTACGGGCGCGGCAGCAACGGTGTGCGCCGTGTCGAGCAGGTCATGAAAGCGGCCCTCCTGGGCATGTTCTTCTGCTTTGGCGCCTGCTTGCTGGTCGTCGGCGTCGATTGGCCGGCAGCGCTGCGGGGCCTGTTCGTGCCCTGGCTTCCCCGCGGCCAGGCCGGGATCGACATCTTCATAGCCTCCTCGGCTGCAGCCATCGGCGTCGCGGACTGGGTATTCTTCCATTACGCCGGGCTGGCCAAGGGCTGGGGCCCGCGGCATGAAAAACTTGCGCGCGCCGATACGGTCCTGGGCCTTGCTGTACCGTTTGTGCTCGTGTCTTTCGTTGTCGTCTCGCTCTTTGCCGGCACACTCCACGGCACCGGTTCGGCGCCCGACAGTGCGGCCGAGCTGGCAGCCGCGCTTGCGCCCCTGCTCGGCGAGGAGCTGGCAACGACGGTGTTCACCCTTGGCTTCCTCGTGGTACCGCTCACCAGTTCCGTGGTCCTCGGCATTATCTGCGCCATGGGGCTTCACGAGGTCTTCGGCTGGGAGCCGGATGTGCGCAGCAACCGATGGCGCGCCTGTGTGCTGGTGCCGCAGGTGGCGCTGCTCGCCGTCTTCTTCCCGAGCCCGGTGCTGCTGATTATCGTGATCGCGGCGCTGCTCTCGCTGACTAACAATATCGTCGGCTGGTCGTTCTTCCTGTTGCTCAATGACCGCGAAGTCCTCGGCGACAACCGCTGTCGCTCCTACCTGTGGAACCTCGGTATCCTCGTGCAGCTCACGCTCCTGAACGGGGTGGCGATCCTCTGGGTGTTCAATCGCCTGGGCTGGTGGTAGAGCCCGGGGTCGGGCTCAGGCCACCGGCGGCAGCGCCGGGCTAGCCAGGGTGGTGCGTCGCTGCCCTGCACGCAAGATGACGGACATGGTCTGCTCGGGCGCCTCGCTGACCGTCAGCGCAGGCTCACGGAGTTCCAAAGCCTCGAGTGCCGCGACCAGTTTATTCGGTTTCGCAGTACTCAGCTCGAGACGCTCGAGCTGCAGGGTTGCCGTCAGCGCCAGGCCGGGGTGTGCGTCTGCCTGCTGCCACTCGATGACAAACGGCAGGAGTGCTCCCAAGTCCTCGCATTGCGGGTAGCAGAGGCGCCAACGCAGGCGCTCGCCGTCGGGTGTTTCCCGCTCCCCGGCGACGATCTCTCCGCAGGGAATGCCCAGGCTCGCCAGCCCGCTGCGGGCACGCTCCAGATCCTGCGAAGCGACGGCCCACCAGCAGAAAGCCGGGCTGTCGATGCTGGAAAGCAGCTCGCTGGCCCGGGAACGCCCTCCGGCGGCTGCGGATTCTGCAATGAATTCGAGGTAGCGGGTGTCCCCCAGGCCCAGCAAGGCGTTTTCGGTACCGCGACCCGGGTGGTACCCCCCGGGCGTCGGGGTGACCTCGAGTGCGTGCGAGGCCCAGCGGGTGCAAGACGCCAGCGACCTGGCACCGATGAGCAGGTGATCCAGACGACAGGTCATGATCAGCCGGCGGCAGTGGCGTAGGTACCGCGACCGAGCGCCAGAAGCTTGCCGTCCTCGCCGCGGACCTCGATATCGCAGACCGCCACGGTGCGGCCGCGGCGGCGCACGCTCGCGGTGGCGAGCAGGTCCGTGTTACTCGCCGGCCGCAGGTAATCGGTGCGGAAGTTGATCGTGGGCACGCCGTGACCCAGCTGCCATATGAGGGCGAAGTCCCCGGCGATATCGATGAGGCTGGCGATGACACCGCCGTGGTGCTGGCCCGCTCCCGGGCTGCGCTCGATAGTCGAAGAGAAGGGTAGACGCAGGGTGAGCTGGTCGGCTTCGCTATCGATGTTCTCCACCTGTATGCCGAGGACGGCGTGGAACGGGCTCTCACCCAGCATCTGCTCCAGATCGGTCCTTCCGAGGCGGGCCGGTTCGCTCATGATTCTGTGCTCCGCTTTGTTGAGGTTGCGGGGATATTAGCCCTCCTGGCGTTGTCTTGCTTATGCAAACCGTTGTTGTCGTTGTGGCGGCGATGACGCCGACCTTGGTCGAGAGTCGCAGCTTTTCACGACCAAGGTCCAATGGTCCGCGGTGCGACCGGCCTCTAAAACGATACCCCGAGGTACGCAAGGAAATACCCGGGGGAAGGATAATGAACAAGACCACCATCAAGGGCCTCGCGGCCGCGGTGCTCCTGGCCAGCGGCCAGCTGGCCGGCGCAGCGGACCTGGAGGCGCGCATCGCCGCCCTGGAGGCGCAGCTGGCGGAACTCAAGGCGTCCGTGGCCGAAGAGCGGGAAAGGTCGGGCCCGCCGGTGTCGCAGGCGGCGGCCGCAACCCCGGCAGTCGAGGCGCAGCTCGAAACACTCACCATCGGCCAGAACTCCATCGAGGAGACGCTGGCGCTCTCGCACATCACGAAGCGCGATGACACCTGGTTCCGCTACGGCGGCTACATGCAGCTGGACACGCTGGTGAGCAGCTACAGCGACGGCAAGCCCGCGGCGCTCCTAGAGGACTTCCTGGTGCCCTCGCTCATCCCGGTCGAGCCGGTATCCGGCGAGAGCGACAGCTACCAGAGCACGAACATGCACGCCAAGAGCTCGCGTTTCTGGTTCGGCACGGAAACGGAGACCGACGTCGGCCGCATCCGTTCGCACATCGAGCTCGACTTCATCCTCAGCGCCCAGGGGGACGAGCGCGTCTCCAACAGCTTCAGCGCCCGGATCCGCCATGCCTACGTGGATTGGCAGTACGCCCCGGGCCAGTCGCTCATGGCCGGCCAGAACTGGTCGACCTTCTTCGATGTCGGTGCGCTGCCGGATCTGCTTGACTTCGTCGGCCCGGTCGGCACGGTCTTCGAGCGCCAGCCGCAGATCCGCTGGACCAGCGGCGGCCTCCAGCTCGCGGTGGAGAACGCGACCACGCGCCTGAGCCTGCCCGGTGGCGGCAGCCGCATCGATGACGGAGAGACCCTGCCGGATCTTGTTGCTCGCTACAACGGCAAGAGCGGCGACCTGCGCTGGTCCGTCGCCGGCATCGCCCGGCAGCTCGATTACGAGGCGCGCGAGGGCGCGCTGGAGACGGGCTCCGACAGCACTCTTGGCTACGGCGCCAGCCTCTCCGGCAAGTGGCAGTTCGGCAGCGATGACCTGCGCTTCATGGCGAGCTACGGCAACGCGCTCGGCCGCTACCTCGGTCTCAATTCTTTCAACGACGGCTACATCGCCGCCGACGGCGACATCGAGACCATTGACCAGTACGGCCTCGTGCTGGCCTACCGGCACTTCTGGACACCGGCGTGGCGCAGTTCCTTCTCGCTGTCGATGTCCGAGGCGAGCAACCCCTCGGAGAGTGAGCTCGCCGGTGCCGGCCTGCTCGCCAAGGCGTACCGCTCGGCGCATGCCAACCTGTGGTACACGCCGGCGCCGGGCCTGCAGCTCGGCGGCGAGCTCATCTACGGCACCAAGGAACTGGAAGACGGCCGCGACGGCAGCCTCAGCCGGCTGCAGCTGGCGGTCAAGTACGCCTTCTGAACCCGATAGACCAAAGTCCAACAGTGCCCCGCCGCATCCTGGGCTACAGTGGCGGCAGGGCATAACGATAAGCAAGGGAGACCTGGCATGGCGACAAAAATGACCGAGGAACAGGCCCGGGCCTACTGGCGCCGCAACCTGTCCCTCATGGTGAAGCTGCTGGTGGTGTGGTTCATCGTCAGCTACGGCTGCGGCATCCTGCTGGTGGACGTGCTCAACCAGTTCCGCATCGGCGGCTACAAGCTCGGTTTCTGGTTTGCCCAGCAGGGCTCGATCTACACCTTCGTGGTGCTGATCTTCATCTACCGCTGGCGCATGGCGGCCCTCGACCGCGAATTCGACGTGGAGGAGGACTGACCCATGGACCTGCAAACCCTCACCTACATCGTCGTCGGCGCGACCTTCACGCTGTACATCGGGATCGCCATCTGGTCCCGGGCCGGCTCCACCAAGGACTTCTACGTCGCCGGCGGCGGCGTGCACCCGGTGGCCAATGGCATGGCCACGGCGGCGGACTGGATGTCCGCGGCTTCCTTCATCGGCATGGCCGGACTCATCGCCTACATGGGCTACGGCGGTTCCGTGTTCCTCATGGGCTGGACCGGCGGTTTCGTGATCCTGGCCATGCTCCTCGCTCCCTACCTACGCAAGTACGGCAAGTTCACGGTGCCCGAGTTCATCGGCGACCGCTTCTACTCGCGTACCGCACGGGCGGTGGCGGTCGTCTGTCTCATCATCTGTTCCACGACCTACGTGATCGGCCAGATGAAGGGCATCGGCGTCGCCTTCTCGCGCTTCCTCGAGGTGGACTACAACGTGGGCCTGCTGGTGGGCATGTGCATCGTGTTCTTCTACGCGGTCCTCGGCGGCATGAAGGGCATCACCTACACGCAGATCGCGCAGTACTGCGTGCTCATCCTGGCCTATACCATCCCGGCGATCTTCATCAGCCTGCAGCTCACCGGCAACCCGCTGCCGCAGGTCGGCCTGGGCAGCACCCTGGTGGGCACCGATACCTTCCTGCTCGACAAGCTCGACCAGATGGTGATGGAGCTGGGCTTCAAGGAGTACACGACGGACGTGCGCCTCTCGGGGCTCAACATGTTTGCCTACACGGCCTCGCTGATGATCGGCACCGCGGGCCTGCCGCACGTGATCATCCGCTTCTTCACGGTGCCGAAGGTGCGCGATGCGCGTTCCTCCGCCGGCTGGGCGCTGGTCTTCATCGCCATTCTCTACACCACCGCGCCGGCCGTTGCCGGCATGGCGCGCCTCAACCTCATGCAGACCATCGAGCCGGAGCCCGGCCAGTACCTGCAGTACGACGAGCGCCCGCAGTGGTTCAGGAACTGGGAGACCACGGGCCTCCTGGAGTTCGAGGACAAGAACGGTGACGGCGCCATGCTGTACACGGCGGACCCGGAGACCAACGAGCTGGTCAAGGTCGACCGCGACATCATCGTGCTCGCCAACCCGGAGATCGCGCGCCTGCCGAACTGGGTCATCGCCCTGGTGGCGGCCGGTGGCCTGGCGGCGGCCCTGTCGACGGCGGCGGGGCTGCTGCTGGCGATCGCCTCGGCCATTTCCCACGACCTGCTGAAGGGCATGATCGCCCCGCAGATCAGCGAAAAGCAGGAGCTCATGGCCAGCCGCATCGCCATGGCGGCGGCGATCGCCGGTGCCGGCTACCTCGGTTTCAACCCGCCGGACTTCGCGGCCGGCACCGTGGCCCTGGCCTTCGGCCTCGCGGCGTCGTCGATCTTCCCGGCCCTGATGATGGGGATCTTCTCCAGCCGGGTGAACAAGGAGGGCGCCGTTGCCGGCATGATCGCGGGGATCGGGGTCACCCTGTTCTACGTGTTCCAGCACAAGGGCATCATGTTCGTGGCCTCTACGGCCTTCCTCGGTGACATGCCGGAAAACTGGTTCCTCGGCATCGAGCCGAACGCCTTCGGGGCCATCGGCGCGCTCGTGAACTTCGCCGTCGCTCTCGGCGTCTCGGCCGTTACCAAGGCGCCGCCGGCGGAAGTGCAGGAGCTTGTCGAGCACATCCGCGTGCCGGCGGGCGCCGAGGCGGCGCTGGATCACTAGTGCGCAATCGGCACGTCATCATCGCGCTGCTGGTGACCCCGGTCCTCGCCGTCCTGGCGTGGATCGGGGTCGGCCAGCTCGCTGGCGAGAAGCCCGCCCCGGCCGACCCGGGGCGGGCTTACCCCCTGGTGGAGCAGCCGAACTGCCGCTATGCCAGCGGCGCCTGCGATCTGCGCAATGCCGAACTGGAGCTGCGCATTATCCTTTCCGAGGGCAGCGAGCCGGAGGTCACGGTCACCAGTTCCCACTCCCTGGAGCGAGTTCAGCTGGCGCTGGCCGTCGGCGGAGGCAACGACCTGCCCGGCGACCTGGTGCCGGCTGGGGAAGGTCGCTGGGAGGGCCGGCTGCGCGCGCGCCCGGCAGCGGGGGACAGGCTCCGGCTGGTAGCACGGGGCGCCGGCGCCTTCTACTATGGCGAGGTGGCCACGGCGTTCGCACGGCCCGGAGATTCCTGAAGCGGAGGGCACGATGACCCCCCTGTCACCACCGGTGGAGCTGGCGAGCGTCGCCGACTTCATCGCCCAGTCCCTGCCCTTCGATCTGCTCGAGCCGGCGGAGCTGGACCGCGCAGTCAACGCCCTGCGCGTGTCCTATCATCCGCACGGTGAGCGCTTTGACGCGGCCAGTGAACCGCCTGGCCTGCGCATCCTGCGCAGCGGGGCGGTGGACCTCCGGGACAGCGACAACAAGCTCCTCGACCGGCTCGGGGAGGGCGAGAACTTCCATATCGGCAACCTGAACGCCGGCGGCGACACCGTGGTCGCCACGGTGATCGAGGATGCGCTGCTCTACCTGCTGCCCGACGCGGCCTACCGGGACCTGCGGGCCAGCAACCGCGCCTTTGACCGCTATTTCAGCCGTCAGCGCAGCCGGCGTCTGCGCCGCGCCGCCCGCTACATGCCCGAGGCCAACCCGTTGCTGTCGCCGCTGCGCGAGATCATGAGCACGGAACTTCTCTGCATGCCGCCGGATGCGCCGGTGCAGGCGGTGGCCGCCGCCATGGCCGAGCGGCGGGTCTCCTCGGCCTTCATCAGCGAACGCGGTCCCGAGGGCGATCAGCTCCTCGGCATCGTCACGGACCGGGACCTGCGTACCCGCTGCCTCGCCGCCGGGCTGCCGGCGTCGACGGCGGTGCGCGAGATCATGACCCCGGAGCCGGAGGGCATCGGTCCGGACGATACGATCTTCAATGCCACGCTGCTCATGACGCAGCGCGGCTATCACCACCTGCCGGTGCTCGATGCGGGTTGCCTTGTCGGCGTGATTACGACCTCGGACCTCATCCTTGCCCGGGGCAACGACCCGGTCTACCTCGTGCAGCACCTGTCGCGGCAGGAGAGTGTCGACGGCATGGTGGAGCTGCTCGCCGGTCTGTCGGACCAGCTCCAGCAGTGGGTGCAGGCGGGGATGCGGGCCGAGCAGGTGTCCCGCCTGCTCACGGCAATTTCCGACGCGGTGACGATTCGCCTGATCCAGCTGGCGGAGCAGGCGCACGGTCCGGCGCCGGGCCCCTGGGCCTGGCTGGGCTTCGGCTCGCAGGCGAGGGGGGAGCAGCTCCTCGGCGCCGACCAGGACAACGGGATCGTCATCGACGACGAAGTGCCTGCGGCAGAGCGGGGCTGGTACGCCGCGGTGGCAAAGTCCGTGTGCGATGGGCTGGCCGCCTGCGGCTACAAGTACTGCCCCGGTGGCATCATGGCGACCACCGACGAATGGCGCCAGCCTTTGGCCACCTGGCAGGACACGGTCGCCGGCTGGACGCGCACGCCGACCCCGGCGGCGGTGATGCGGGTGAGCATCTTCTTCGACCTGCGCGCCGTCTACGGCGACGAGAGCCTGTGCGCGCGGCTGCAGCAGGCAATGCTCGAGCGCGCCTCGAGCAACACGATTTTCCTCGCGGCCCTGGCGGCCAATGCCCTGGCGAGCACGCCGCCGCTGGGCATCTTCCGCCGCTTCGTGGTCGACCGGGACGGCGAGCACCGGGACAACCTCGATCTGAAAAAGCGCGGCGTGCTGCCGATTACCGAGATCGTCCGCCTGCATGCGCTTGCGCACAAGGTGGTTGCCGTGAATACCAATGAACGCCTGCAGGCGCTGACGGCGGCACGACACCTGACCATCGGCGACAGCCGCAACCTCGCCGATGCGCTGCACTGTATCCAGCAGCAGCGCATCCGCCACCAGTGCGAGGAGATGGCCGCGGGCGAGCCCGTGGACAACTTTATCAACCCGCGCAAGCTGCCGCGGCTGGCGCGCGAGCAGCTGCGGGATGCCTTCACGATCATCGACGAGGCCCAGGGCGCGGTGCGCCAGACCTACCGCGCCGGCATGGGGTGATGGGGCCGGGCCTGCGCTTGAAGCGCCTGCGCTACCGGGGCCTGGTCGTGCACGGCCCCCTCGCCGCCTGCTGGGAGGCGCCATTACCGAAGCCGGGAGCGGACTGGCGCCGGGTGGCATTCCTTGCCTGCGACGGCGAGATGTCATCGCTGGAGGTGGCGGCAGGCGAGCTGCTGAGCCTCGGCTGGCTGCCGGTGGTGGACGGCGCGGCGCAGCTGGCCGGCGCGCAGCACCGGGTCGTGTGCCCGAGCGGCGGCGTCGGCCAGAGCGCCGTGGTGCACCAGCTCCGCGATGTCGATCTTGCCGGCGGCGAGGAGGCCGGCGCTGTGCTGGACGCCTTCCTCGCTGCGGCCCGCGGCCGCGTGCTCGTCTTCCACAACGCCCGCCTCGACCTCGCCTTCCTCGACCGGCTGTGCGCGGCGCGCTACGGTGCGCCGCTGCTGCTGCCGGTGGTCGATACGCTCCGCCTGGAGCAGCGCCTGCTCGCCCGGCGCGACCAGGCGGTCAAGGCCGGTGAACTCACCCTCGCCGGCTGCCGCGCCCGCTACGGGCTGCCGGAACACGCCGCGCACAACGCGCTCACCGACTCGCTGGCGACGGCGGAGCTGCTGCTGGCCCACGCGGCGGTCCGCGGTCCGGGGTTGCGCCTCAAAGATCTTCTCTAGCGCGCGTCCCCGCGGGCTGCGCTATGCTCGTGGGTCCCGCACAGCGACAGAGGCACCAGCCGATGAGTATTTGCCTGTATGAAGCGAGCATCCCCGGTTACCTGCAGGTGCTCGACGCCCTCGGCGTCGTCATGACGAAAGGGGCGGAACACTACGCGGCTCGGGACGAGGACGTAGACACGGTCCTGGAAACGCGGCTCCACGAAACCATGCTGCCCTTCAGCTACCAGGTGCATTTCGTGGTGGCGCACAGCCTCGGCGCCTTTGAGGGTATGAAAGCCGGTCTGTTCACGCCACCGAAGAATCTGCCGGAGCTGGACTACGCCGGGCTGCAGGCCAGGGTCGCCGATGCGGCGGACACCCTGCGAGCGGTCAGCGAGGAAGAGGTCAATGCGTTGGCGGGCAAGCCACTGGTATTCCGTCTTTCCTCCGGTGAATTCCCCTTCACCACCGAGGGGTTTCTGTTGTCTTTCTCCCTGCCTAACCTGCACTTCCACGCGACCACTGCCTACGCCTTGCTGCGCATGCAGGGCGTGGCAATCGGCAAGCTGGACTATCTCGGCCCGCTGCGAACCAGCAGCTGAGTCGGGTGAGAGCAGGCACGGACAAGCAGGGGGTGCAGTCCATGGCAGCGAGGAAAGGTCTGACGGCCGCGGCCGCCTTCATACTCCCGGTCGCTCTGGGAGCGGCCCGTGTGTCGTTTGCCGAGGAATCGGATCCTGCCGCAGCGCCGCCGCCCGCGGTCGTCGAGCTCACCATCGACAGCAGCGGTGATCGGCTGCCCGGGCATGCCTACCTGGCGGCTGGCGCCGGGCCGCACCCGACGGTAGTGCTGCTGCACGGCTTTCCCGGGAACGAGCGCAACCTCGACCTCGCGCAGCGCTTCCGCCGCGCGGGTTTCAACAGCGTGTTCTTCCATTACCGCGGTGCCTGGGGTGCAGAGGGCAATTACTCGATCGGTGGCCAGCAGGAGGACGTGGCCGCGGTGCTGCGCCATCTTCGGGCGAGGGCGGCGGCGCTGCGCGTGGATCCCGACCGGCTGACCCTGCTCGGCCACTCCCTGGGCGGCTTTACCGCGCTGGCGGCGGGGCGCCGGGAGGCCGTTGTCTGTGTCGGGGCCATGGCACCGGCTAACCCGGCGCTGTACCGGGTATTCGACGCCGGCGGTCGCGTGACCCTCGAGCCGCGCATCGGCGCCTACGCCGACAGCCTGTTCATGCTCGCGGGTTTCGACGCCGGCGTGATGCAGGCGGAACTCGTCGCCGCGCCGGCCGAGGCTGTAGACACGCGCGTCTTCGGCCCTGCGCTGGCTGGTAAGTCGGTCATGCTCGTGGGCGGCGAGCGCGACCAGGCGACGCCCCTGGACACGGTGTTCCGGCCCATCAGCGAACGCTTCGCCGCCGTGCCCGGGCTGACGCTACGCTCGGTGGTGCTCGACGACGACCACAGTTTCTCCGCGAGCCGGGTCCGGCTGGGACGGCTGTTGCTGGACTGGCTGGAGGCGGATTGCTCCTAGCGTGCCCGGGTCGCGGCGACCGGTCGCGACCGGTAACCCGCGGTCCCGCTAGCCGCCAAAGCGTTCCTCTGCCAGCGCCAGGCTTGCCTTCGGGTTGAGCAGGCGGATGGTGCGGCTGTCCAGTGCCTTCTCGTCAGCAGCGTCGAGGATCAAGGCCTTGAGCTCCGCCACGGTCAGCTGCGGGTAGAGCGCGAGCAGCTTGCCCGCGAGATTCATGACCTGGGGCGAGGACATGGAGGTACCGTTGTAGGCGATGCGGTTGCCGCCGGGTACGTAGCTCTCGACCTCGAAGCCGTTGCCGTAGATGTCCACCTTGCCCAGGCTGGTAAAGCTGGTCTCGTCGCCGGCCTTGTCCACTGCACCCACGGTGAGCAGGTTCGGATAGTCATAGCTGCTCGGGTAGAACTCGTCGAAGCGCACGTCGTTGTCCGAGTTGCCGGCGCTGGTGACGAAGAGGATCTCCGGCGCGTCGGTGATGGCGCGGCGCAGGGCGTCGTTGGTGATGTCGAAGAGTTCGCGGGCAAGGGCCTTGCGCGCCTCGGGGCTGTCGCCGGCGCCGTTGGCCTCGAGCGCATCCTCGATGCCGCGCAGGGAGCCGCCCCAGCTCATGTTCACGACGCGCACGCCGTTGTCGCGGAAGTACTGCACCGTCTCCAGCATCATGGCGGCTTCCCGGTGCGCCTGGGGCAGCGTGGGTTCTTCGGGGATCAGCTCGTGGCCGTAGGTCATGCGGGCGGCGAGCAGGCGGGCGAAGGGGTTGCCCGCGGCGGCGATGCCGCCCACGTGGGTGCCGTGGGAATAGTTGCCGTAGGCGCCGAGGGACTCGAGGAAGTCCTTGACCTCGGCCTGGTCGAGGGCCGCCATGCGCTGGCGCACGGCGCTGGCCGCCTCGCTGTCGACATTGAACTGGATGTCGCCGAGACCCTTCACCAGCCGCTGCAGGGAAGCCTCGTCCTCGGCGATCTCGCCGATGGGGTAGAGCAGCTCGGTCACCCGATTGGCGTCGAGGTCATAGGCGATGCCGTGACGGTCGTCGATGTGACCGTTGTCGTCATCGTCGCGGCCGTTCCCGGGCACCTCGTCCGGGTTCTCCCAGAGCTGGCCCGTTTCCGCGAAGATGGCCGTGTCCAGGCCGCTGTCCCACACGGCGAGGGTTACCGGCGTGCCGTCCACCTTGTCGCCCAGCGCCACCTGGCGCTGCGCCCAGATGTCCGCCTTCTCGACGCGGTTGGCGGCGATGGTGGCGGCGAGAACGCCGTTCATGGCCTCGGCGCTGGGGATGAAGTAGTCAAGGGAGAACACCGCCCCGACCAGGCTGGCGGCGATGTCCAGGCTGACCTCGCCGCCGGTGCGGTCGAGCACCGGCTGGTAGTTCGACTCGAGGCTGCCGAGCACCAGCGCGCGGCTGAGAATCTCCGTGCGGCCCTTCAGGCTCTCGAGGTTCGCCTCGACGGTGGCGTAGGGCAGCGGATCGACCAGGGCGGCGAGCTGCTCGGCGACGGCCGCGGGCGTCGGATCACCGGCGAGCGCGGCCCGGGCGACGGCGCGCCCGGCGAGGCCGAGGGTCAGGCGGTTGGCGTCCTTGCTCTCCAGCGCCTGGCGTTTCTCCACCGTTTCCAGGTAGCGTGCCCAGTCCCCCTCGGCGATGGCCACCGAGCCGAGCATGCCGTAGTAGTCCTGCACGGTGCTGTCGTCGCGGATAGCGAAACGCTCGAGGTCGCCGGCCACGTCCTCGCGCACGGCGGCGGCGAGGGCGAGGAGGGCGTCGCGGTTCTCCGGGGCGTAGAGATCGGTGACCGGGAGGTCGACCCGGTAGCTGTGCCGGGGCAGGTCGTCCTTCTTTTCGATCACTGTCTTCTCCGTCGCCGTGGGCTCGGCAGCGGCGCCGAGGGGGAGGAGGGCGGCGAGGGCGGTGATAGCCAGGCGGCGCAGGGTCATGGGGCGTCTCCGGTACGTCGAAAAGTGGAGATTATAGCGACGCCTGCGCCCGCGCCGGGGGCCGCTCGTCGCATATACCGATCGCTTCGCCGCTTGCGTACACTGCCGCGATGCTGAACATGGACTCTCTCGCCGCCTGGAGCTGGTTCTTTCTCTGCCTGTACGTCGGGCTGATGGTGCTGTTTGGCTTCGTCGGCCTGTCGCGGGTGCGCGGCAGCGACGATTTCGCCACCGCCAGGGGCAGCTACGGCCCGGTGTTCCTCGCCTTCGCCATGACCGCCACGGCGGCCAGCGGTGCCACCTTCCTCGGCCTGCCGGGGCTCGCCTACCGGGCCGGCCTGTCGGTGCTCTGGTACGCCCTCATCTACCCGCTCGGCGTCTACACCGGCGTACTCCTGTGCCTGCACGCGGTGCGCCGGGCCGGCGAGCGCTTCGGCAGCCGCTCCATGCCCGAGTACCTCGGCGACCGCTACGATTCGGAGGCGCTGCGCATTCTCGCGGCGCTGTTCTCCCTCGCCCTGCTGTTCTACCTGGCCGGGCAGCTGCTCTCCGGCGCGGTGATGTTCACGCAGCTCCTGGGCCTCGATACGTTTACCGCCCTCTGCGTCACCGCCCTGGTGCTCATGTTCTACGTGGCCCTGGGCGGCGCTCACGCCGACATTCTCACGGACGGCGTGCAGGGCGCGCTCATGCTGCTGCTCGCGCTGCTGCTGCTATGGATGTTCCTGGTCGGGTTCGGCGTGGAGGGTGGGTTCAGCGGCATGCTCGACGCCCTCGAGGCCCGGGACCCGGCGCTGGTCGCGCCGCTGAACCCCGGCTTTAGCCTGTTCGATTCGCGCTGGGACCTGTTCGCGGTGTTCGTCGCCCACCTGCCCCTCGGCCTGTTGCCGCACGTGGGCAACAAGCTGTGGGCGCTGAAGAGCGACCGGGACCAGCGGCGCTTCATCGTGCTCTCGTTCCTCTTCGGGCTCATCCTGCCCGCCATCACCTGCGGCGGGATCCTCGCCCGGGTGCTGCTCGGGGATGCCCTGCTGGAACCGGGCAACCACCCGAACAACGCCATCCCCGCCCTGTTCATCGCCACGCTGCCGACCTGGGTGGCCGCGCTCATCGGTGCCGGCGTTCTGGCCGCGGTCATGTCGACCGCGGACGGCCTCGTGGTCTCCACGGGACAGATCTTCGCCAATGACATCTTCCGCCTGAGCATCGCGCCGCGCTTCCCGGGGCGCTTCAGCGAGGACGCCGTGGACCGCATCGGCCTCGCCATCGGGCGCGTAGCGACAGTGCTCGTACTCGTGGCGGCTATTGCCCTGGCCTGGAGTACCCGGGACATGAATATCGCCCTGCTGGTATGGGTAGGGATCGGCGGCATGATGGCGGCGACGGCAGCGCCGATGTTCCTCGGCGTGCTCTGGCAGCGGGCCACCCGGGCCGGGGCGATCAGCGGCTTCGTGGCCGGCGGGGTGACTTTCGCGGTGCTGCACCTCGCGTTGATCGACGCGGCGTGGTTTGCGGGCACGGCGCTGGCGC
The DNA here is from genome assembly GCF_040217025.1 of Pseudohaliea sp. Taxonomy (GTDB): domain Bacteria; phylum Pseudomonadota; class Gammaproteobacteria; order Pseudomonadales; family Halieaceae; genus Pseudohaliea. The sequence continues at coordinate 259,877 of NZ_JAVJOA010000008.1, forward strand.
CGGTGGCGGACTGGCTCGCGGTGCAGGCGGTGAGTCCCTACGCCTGCGCCACCCTGGGCACGGGCGTTTCACTCGTCACGATGGTGGCGGTGTCGCTGGCGACGCGGCCGCTGGAGGCCGCGTACCTCGAGAAGGTATTCGGGGAGTGAGTACCGGGCCCGGTCGCGTTGCGGCTCAGGCCACGCGGGCCCTGGCCGCCTCGTATTCGCGGGCCAGGCGCGCGACGAGGTCCCCGGCCGGGCCGACGGACTTCACGGCGCTGATCCCCTGGCCGCAGCCCCAGATGTCCTTCCAGGCCTTGGCGTCGGTGTTGCCGCCGGAGCCGAAGTCCATCTTGGTGGGGTCCCCCTCGGGCAGGTTGTCCGGGTCCAGCCCCGCGTCGCGGATCGACGGCTTCAGGTAGTTGCCGTTCACGCCCGTGAACAGGCTGGAGTAGACGATGTCCGAAGAGTCGTAGTCGACGATCGCCTGCTTGTAGGCGTCGTTGGCGTTCGCCTCGTCGGTAGCGATGAACGCCGAGCCCACGTAGGCGAGGTCCGCGCCCATGGCCCGGGCCGCGAGCACGGCGTCACCGGTAGCGATGGAACCGGAGAGGAGCAGCGGGCCGTCGAACCACTCGCGGATCTCCTGGATGAGGGCGAAGGGGGACGTGGTACCCGCGTGCCCGCCGGCACCGGCGGCGACGGCGATAAGGCCGTCGGCTCCTTTCTCGATGGCCTTCTTCGCGAAGCGGTTGTTGATCACGTCGTGCAGCACGATGCCGCCGTAGCTGTGGATGGCCTCGTTGACGAACTCCTTGGCACCGAGGGAGGTGATGACGATCGGCGCCTTGTATTTCACGCACAGCTCGAGATCTTCCTGCAACCGGTTGTTGGAGCCGTGGACGATGAGGTTCACCGCGAACGGCGCAGACGGCTGCGACGGGTGCGCCTCGTCCCAGGCGGCGAGCTCGCCGGTGATGCGCTCGAGCCAGCGCTCCAGTTCCTCCACCGGGCGGGCATTCAGCGACGGGAAGGAACCGACCACCCCGGCCTTGCACTGGGCGATGACCAGGTCGGGGTTGGAGATGATGAAGAGGGGGGCGCCGACGACGGGCAGGCGCAGCCGGTCGGCAAGGATCGGGGGCAGGGCCATGGAGAGTCCTCGTAGTGGTTGTTGATCGCTGCCGCCGGAGGATAGTGCCTCACGGCCGGGTATGCAATATTTTGCATACCCGGGATTTTCGGTGCATCATCCAGCTTCGTGCGTTCACGGAGAGGACCCATGGCCCTGTCCCACGCCATCATGACGGCGCTGATCGAGGACGACATGTCCGGCTACGAGCTGGCCAAGGCCTTCGATGCGTCCCTCGGCCTGTTCTGGAACGCCTCCCACCAGCAGATCTACCAGGAGCTGCGCAAGCTGGCCGAGAAGGGCTGGTTGAACCGGCGCGAGGTGGCGCAGCGCGGCAAGCCCGACAAGATCCTCTACGGCCTCACGCTGGCCGGGCACGAGGCGCTGGGCGAGTGGGTGTACCGGGAAAGCCGCGTGCAGGAGAGCAAGGACGACCTGCTGGTCAAGCTCTACAACCTGTCGGCGGAGAACATCGGCCACCTCCGCCTGGAGATCGGCGGGCGGCGGGAAGCGATGATGCAGCGCCTGTACCTCTACGAGCGCATCCGCCGCGTTCACTATGCCAATCCGCAGGCGCTGCCGCTGCGCCGCCAGGGCGTGTTCCTCGCCCTGCGCCTGGGCATCCTCGCCGGGGAGCAGTACCTCGCCTGGTGCGACGAGGCGCTGGACCTGCTCGCCCGGGAGCAGGAGAAGCTCGCTACCCGCTGAGGGTCAATCGCCCTTGAACAGGGACTTGAGGGCGCCCTCGGCGCTGTCCATGTCCTCGTCCGAGAGGTCGAGCTTGTCCTTGAGCTTGTCCTTTGCCGCCTCGGTGGCGGCATCCTTTGCCCGGTCTGCCAGCGCGCCGCCGACGGCATCCTGGGCCTCCTTGAGCACGGCCTCCAGCAGCTGGCGCGCGAGCTCCGCGGGGGTAAGTCCCGTGGCGGGATCGCCGATGCCCGTGCGCACCACGTCGGGCACGCGCAGGGACGCCTCGCCGTACTGCTCGGTCGTCAGCGTCGCCTTCGTGCCCGTGAAGGCGAAGCGTGACAGGGACAGGCGGACGTCCGTGGGGTCTTCCGGGTCCGCCGGTGGCGCCTCCTCACCCGATGCGGCGCGGACGTTCTTCAGGATCGTCGACAGGTTGGTTGCCGCACCTTTCTGCTCGGCGTGAAGGCTGGCGCCGGCAACGGCGACCTCGTCGAGGCGCACGACACTGCCGGTGACGCTGGCCGGGTCGAGGTCGACGGTTACCGTGTCCAGCGCAAAGGCGTAGTCCGTGCTGTAACCGGGGGGATTGTCGATGACCAGGCCCTTCAGCGTGGCGCTGCCGGCGGCAAGGTCGATCGCGACGCTGTCCAGGGTCACGGCGGTGCCGGTGAGGCGGCTGCCGGTATCCTCGATGGTGCCGAGGACCAGGTCGTCGAGATTCCTGAGCAGCCAAACGACTCCGACCGCGAGGACGACGAGTAGCAGGGCCAGGATTATCAGCGTGGTCTTGAGTGCTTTCACGGGGGCCTCCGGGGGGTTCTGTCGCAGTCGCTAGCGTATACTCCGCACCCATGTACTACCAGTATTTCGGCCTGCGCGAGGCGCCGTTCTCCATAGCGGTCAACCCGCGTTACCTGTTCATGAGCCACCGGCACCGTGATGCGCTGGCGCACCTGCTCTACGGGGTCGGCGCGGGCGGTGCGTTCATTGTTCTCACCGGCGAGGTCGGCACCGGCAAGACGACGATCAACCGGGCGCTGCTCGAGCAGCTGCCGGATGACGCGGATATCGCCATCGTCTTGAACCCGGCCCTCGATGCCGCGGAGCTGCTGGCCACGGTCTGCGACGAGCTGGGCATTGCCTACGAGCGCGAGGACGCGGCCAGCCTCAAGGCGCTGACAGACCGGCTGCACCGCTTCCTTCTCGACAACCACGCCCGTGGCCGCAGGACCGTGCTGCTCATCGACGAGGCGCAGCACCTGTCGTTCCCGGTGCTGGAGCAGATCCGCCTGCTCACCAACCTGGAGACCGACAGCGAGAAATTGCTGCACATCATTCTCATCGGCCAGCCGGAGCTGGCCGCGATGCTGCAGCGGCCGGAACTCCGGCAGCTGAACCAGCGCATCACCGCGCGCTACAACCTGGAGCCGCTGTCCCGCGGGGAGACCGGTGCCTACATCCGCCACCGGCTGCAGGTGGCAGGGCTCGGGCCGGGCACGGAGCTGTTTCCGCCCCGGGTGGTGAGCGCCATTCACCGGCACAGCCGCGGTATCCCGCGGCTGATCAACCTGCTCTGTGACCGCATGCTGCTCGGCGCCTACGGCCAGGAGGCGCCGCGGGTCGACCGGCGCATGCTGCGCAAGGCCGTGCGCGAGGTGACCGGCGAGGTGGTGTCGCCGCGTGACGGCCGCGGGCTGCGCTACGCCGCCCTCGCACTCACCGGGCTCGCGCTCGTCGCCCTCGCCTGGTGGGCATTGCTGCGCGGCCCGGTCGAGGAGCCGGCGCTCGCCGCGCCTGCGGCCGCGCCGGCCGCTGCAGGCGCCGCGGGTTCGGAGCTGTCGGGACCAGCGGGCGCTGCATCGGCGGTGGAGCCGGCGAAGGAGACCGGGACGGCCGAGGCCGCCCCGGCCGCGGGCGCAGAGCCGTTGGCGCCGCCCGCCTGGCTGCTGCCGCCCGGCGGCGCGCTGCGCGGTCTCTACGCGCTGCAGGGCGGAACCCCCGTGCCGGCCGACCCCTGCCAGGGCGCCCTGCGCTGCGAAGAAGGTCGCGCCGACACCTGGCAGGACCTCGGCCCCCTCGCGCGGCCGCTGCTGCTCGAACTGGTTACGCCGGATCGCTTCGCGGCGGCCGCGCTGCTCCTCGAGCTGGGCGAACGCACGGCGACCGTGGCAATCCGCGACGGTGTCGCCGCCGTGCCCCTGGCCGACCTCGCCGACTACTGGCGGGGCGGCTACCGCTACCTGTGGGATGCCCCCGCCGGCTTCGGCAGCGGCCTCGCCGTGGGCGACGAGGGGCCGGCGGTGGCCGCCGTCGCCGGCCGTTTCGCGCGCCTCGACGGGCAGGCGCAGCCCCTGACCGGTGACCGGTTCACGCCGCGCCTGGCCGAGCGCGTGCGCCTGTTCCAGCGCGCCGAGGGCCTGGCAGAGGACGGCATCGTCGGCACGCAGACCCTGCGCCGGCTGAATGTCGCCGCCGGACTGGTAACGCCGCCCGCGGAGCGGGCGGCGGCGTGGGAAGAGCTGCTGGCCGCGGGCTTCCGGCCATGAACGGGGAGGGGCGGGCGTGTCACTGATTCTCGATGCCCTGAACCGGGCGCGGCAGGAGCGCGGCGAGACCGGGCCGGCAGCGCTGCCGACCACCGTCGTGGAAGCGACCACGCCCGGACCGCTGGTGCCGGTGCTGGCCCTGGCGCTGGTCCTCGCCGCCGTGATCATCGCCTGGCTGGCGTGGGAGCGCTGGGGTGCCGAGGACGACGCGCCGGGGGCAGCCGCAGTCCGGCGGGCGGGTCCAGCGCCCGCGGCCAGGGTCGTACCGCCCCCGGAAGTGGCCGCCGCCGCGCCCGCGCCGCGCCGCACCATCGCCCCGGGCGGCGACAGCCGGCAGGCAGCCGCGGCGACCGCGAAGGAGCGCTCCGGCACGGTCGAGACCGCCTCGGATCCCGCCGTGGCAGCCCTCTACGCCGACCCGCCGGGGAAGAAGGCTGCGGCGGCGCCCGAGACGGCACTGCGGGCGGCAGCTACGCGGGCGGCGGGCGGCGGAGCGCAGGCCGCCGGGCAGGCGGAAGCGCAACGGGAAAGCGCCCCCAGCGAGGTCCCCGGGAGGAAGGCAGCCCCGGCTGAAGAGGCCATCGACATCGAGGCCGTGGTGGCCCGGGCCCGGAAGGAGCTGGGGGAGCCGGCGCTTGCGCCGCACCCGGCACCGCTGCTCGCCGACCTGTCGCAGCAGCAGAAGGATGCGATCCCGACGCTCATGTACCTGCGCCACGACTACGTGGAGAACGGCACCAGTACTGTACTGATCAACGGCGAGACCCGCCGCGTCGGCGACCGCATCGGCGCGGTGCAGGTCGAGGAGATCCTACGTGACTCCGTGGTGCTCCGGCACCGTGATACCCTGTTCCGCCTACGGGCCCTCAACAGCTGGGTCAATCTCTGATAACAATCAGAACGTCAACAAAGGGGGAAGCCGTGCTTCTACGCAGCCTGATCGCCATTCACCTGTTCATGCTCGCTGCTGCCGGGGTTCACGCCGTGCCGGACACGGTTATCCACGCCGGCCGGCTCGTCGACGTGGAGGCCGAGCGCATCCGCGCCGAGGTCTCCGTCCTGATCGACGGCGACCGCATCTCCGCCGTCGAGGAGGGCTTTGTCACCCCCGACGGTGCTGCGGTCATCGATCTTTCCGGCCACACGGTCCTGCCGGGCTTCATGGACATGCACGTGCACCTCGACGGTGAACTGGACCCGCCCGCCAGCTACGCCGAGGATTACTACATGAACTCCGCGGACATCGCGCTGCGAGCCACCATCTACGCGCGGCGCACGCTGGAGGCGGGTTTCACCACCGTGCGCGACCTCGGCACCGGCGACGTGCCGGCGCTCCTCGGCCTGCGCGACGCGATCGACAAGGGCTACGTCGTCGGGCCGCGCATCTTCGCGGCGGGCAAGGCCATCGGTACCACGGGCGGCCACGCGGACCCGACCAACGGCATCCGCTTCGACCTGCGCGGCGACCCCGGTCCGAAGGAGGGCGTGGTGAACGGTGCCGAGGACGCGCGCAAGGCCGTGCGCCAGCGCTACAAGGACGGCGCCGATGTGATCAAGCTCACGGTTACCGGCGGCGTGCTGTCGCTGGCCAAGAGCGGCGACAACCCGCAGTTCATGGCCGACGAGGTCGAGGCCATCGTCGCCACCGCGAGGGACTACAACTTCGTGGTCGCCGTGCACGCCCACGGCGCCGAGGGGATGAAGCGCGCCATCCGCGCCGGGGTCGACTCCGTGGAGCACGGCACCTACATGGATGACGAGGCGCGCAAGCTCATGAAGCGCAAGGGCACCTGGTACGTGCCGACGATCTCCGCCGGCAAGTGGGTCGCCGAGCTCGCAGCGCAGGACGGCAAGCTGCCGGCGGTGGTGCGCCCGAAAGCGGCAGCGATCGGCCCGCAGATCCAGGACACCTTTGCAAAGGCCTGGGATGCCGGCGTGAAAATCGCCTTCGGCACCGATGCCGGTGTGTCGCCGCACGGTACCAATGCGCGTGAGTTCCGCTACATGGTGGAGGCGGGCATGCCGCCCATGGAGGCCATCAAGGCCGCCACGGTCAACGCCGCTGCGCTGCTGCGGGTGAGCGACGAACTGGGCAGCATCGCGCCCGGCCGCTACGCGGACATCGTGGCCGTGGCCGGCGACCCGCTCGAGGACATCACGGTCCTGGAGACCGTGGCGTTCGTGATGAAGGGCGGCGAGGTGTACCGCGCCGTCCCCTAGCAGCGAAGCTGCGCGCCGGGGAAGGCCTAGCTGAAGCTAAGCGCCAGCCCCAGGCGCTCGAAGGCCCGCTGTTCCTGCTGCAGTTCCTGCCAGGTCAGCGGGTGCTGTTCCAGCCAGCCCGCCGGGAATTCGAGCGCCAGCGCCTCGCGCTGCGCGCCGAGGTGGAAGTCCGGCAACTCCTCCAGCAGTTCCACGTACTTGAACAGCGCCGCCAGGCGCAGGATGCCGATCATCCGGGCCAGGCGCTCGCCCTCGTCCCCATCCAGCTCGTCGAGGAGCTCGCGCTTGAGCTTGCCCCGGTGGCCTGCCACCAGCAGCGCGAGGTGTTCCTGCTCGCCCTGGGAAAAGCCCGGCATGTCGGAGTTGCGCAGCAGGTAGGCGCCGTGGCGATGAAAGTGCTTGTGCGAGATGGCCATGCCGATCTCGTGGGTGAGGGCGGCCCGCTCGACGAGTTCGCCGTCCTCCGCGCCGAGACGCCAGGCCTCGCGGCCGGCCTCGAACAGCATGCGCGCGCGCCGTGCCACCAGGGCGGCCGTCTCCGCGTCGGCGCTGTAGCGCTGCTGCATGGCGTTGATGGAGCGCTCGCGCACGTCCTCGTGGCGCAGCCGGCCGAGGAGGTCGTAGAGCACGCCCTCCCGCAGCGCCCCCTTCGAAGTGCGCATGTGCTCGATCTCGAGCACCTCGAAGATCGCCTCGGTGATGGCAATCCCGGCGCTGATGACCGGGCGACGGGCCTCCGAGAGGCCGCTGAAGGACAGTTCGTCCACGCGCTTGTGGGTCAGAACCTGCTTGCGCAGCCGCGCGAGGCTCTTGCGCGTGATGCCGCCCTCGCTCCAGCCCTCGCCCGTCACCATCGCCTCGATGGCCTGCAGGGTGCCGGAAGAGCCCACGCATTCCTGCCAGTGCTTGCTGCGGAAGGCCTTGCGGATGTGCGAGACCTCGACGCAGGCCCGATCGTAGGCCTTCTCGTACTCGCGCCGGTCCAGGCGTCCGTCGGCGAAGTGGCGCGCGGTGTAGGAGACGCAGCCCATCTGCAGGCTCTCGAGGCGCCGCGGTTCGAAGCGCTCGCCGACGATGAACTCGGTGCTGCCGCCGCCGATGTCCACGACCAGGCGGGCCGCCGTGTCGTCCGCCAGCGTATGCGCGACGCCGAGGTAGACCAGGCGCGCCTCCTCGCGGCCGTAGATTACCTCCACGGGGGCGCCGAGGATCGCCCGGGCCGGCTCGGTGAACTCGCGCCGGTTCTTCGCCTGGCGCAGGGCATTGGTGCCGACCACGCGCAGGCGCCGCGGCTCCACGCTCTGCAGCATCTGCGAGAAGCGCGACAGGCAGTCGAGGCCGCGCTGGATCGCGTCCGGCTCGAGGCGGCCGTTCTGCAGCCCGGCGCCGAGCTGGACTTTTTCGCCGAGCACCTGGCTGGGGCGCAGTTCGCCGTGCTCATAGCGAGCGACGATGAGGTGGAAGGAGTTCGAGCCGATGTCCAGGGCGGCGAGCTGGCTGCCCTCGGGAAGTTCGTCTGGGTCAGTGGCAGGCACGGCTGGTTACGTCTGGCGGTGGTCGAGGGCGCCATGGTAACGGATGGCGATGGCACTGTCGCCGTTACCCGGCGTATTCCCTCGGGGTCCGCGCGGGCATGCCGGCGAGGAGCTCGTAGCCGGTCGTTCCGGAGCCCTCGGCGACCTCGCCGACGGGGAGGTCGTCACCCCAGAGCCGGACCGGGTCGCCGACGTGCACCGGCGGCAGGTCTGTCACGTCCACGGTGATCATGTCCATGGAGACCCGGCCGGCGAGGGGTGCCCGCTGGCCGTTGACGAGCACGGCGGTGCCGCTGGCCGTCGTGCGCGGGTAGCCGTCCGCGTAGCCCGCGGCGACGGTGGCGATGCGCGAGGGCCGCCGGGCAACCCAGCTGCCGCCGTAGCCCACCGCGTCGCCGGCGGGAATCTCGCGCACGGCGATCACCGCGGACTCGAACTGCATGACGGGCAGGAGGCCGTCGCCGGCGGGGTGGCTCCGGGGCAGCGGGGTGTCGCCGTAGAGCAGGTAGCCGGGGCGGATCCAGTCGAGGTGGGTGTCCGGGCGGGCGAGCACCGCCGGGGAATTGGCGGCGGAGAGCGCCAGCGGCAGGCCGCGGGTGGCGGCGAGAAAGCGCTCGAGCTGCTCGCCGGTTTCGGGGCGGTCCAGTTCCTCGGCGCGGGCGAAGTGGGTACAGGCGACCTCGGGCAGGGCGTGCGCGCAGGCGGCGAGGCGCTCATAGGCGTCCCGGGCGTCTGCCGGGTCGAGGCCGAGCCGGTGCATGCCGGTATCGAGCTTCAGCCAGCAGCGCTGCGGGCCGGGGAGGGGCGCCGCCTCGAGCCAGGCGAGCTGCTCCGGGCCGGTGATGTTCACCGTGAGGTCCCGGGCCTGGGCTTCGACGAGGTCTGCCGGCTCGAAGGGGCCCTCGAGCAGGAGCAGCGGGGCGTCGATCCCGGCATCCCGCAGCACCGCGGCCTCGTCCAGGGTTGCCACGGCGAAGGCATCTGCGGCCCCCTCGAGGGCGCGGGCCGCGGCGATCGCCCCGTGGCCGTAGCCGTCGGCCTTGATTACCGCCATCAGTCGCGACCCGGGAGCGCGGGCTGCCGCGAGCGCCGCGTTCCCGCGCAGCCGCGCCAGGTCGATGCGGGCCCGCGTGGGACGCATCAGTAGTCGAACTTGTGCGCCGCGAAGAGTGCCTGCGCGGCGGCCCAGACCGGGCCGACCTCGCCACTGCCCACGGCCCGCCCGTCGATGGCGGTGACCGGGGCTATCTCCTTGCTGGAGCTGGTCAGCCAGACCTCGTCGGCGCTCGCGAGCTCTTCGAAGTGCACCACCCGCTCCTCCACCGGGATGTCGCTGTGCCGGCGGAGGATGTCGAGCACCAGCTCGCGGGTGATACCCGGCAGCTTCTGGTGATCCAGCGGGGGCGTGGCCACGGCGCCGCCGGCGACCAGGAAGACATTGCAGGCGGCGGCCTCGGTCAGCTCGCCGGCCTCGTTGTAGAGGATGGTCTCGTCGTTCCCCGCGGCCTGACCCTGGCGCATGTGCATGACGTTGCCGAGCAGCGCGGTGGACTTGATGTGGCAGCGCTTCCAGCGCAGGTCTTCGGCGGTGCTGACGCGGTAGCGTTTCACGATGGCCGGGTCGCCGCTCGGGGCCGGGGGTATCTCGAAGGTGTAGGCGAAAATCGTCGCCCGTGTTTCTTCCGGGAAGGCGTGATTGCGTTTCTCGTAGGCGCCCCGGCTGACGTGCAGGTAGATGCCGAGGTTGCCGGCCCCGTTGCGCTCGATGAGTTCCTCCACGAGCGCGCGCCATTCGTCTTCGGAGAGCCCGGGGTCGATCTCCAGCGCGGCGAGCCCGTCCCGCATGCGCCGCATGTGCGGCCCGAAGCCCACCAGCCGGCCGTCGTAGGATGGCACGACCTCGTAGATGCCGTCGCCGAAGAGGAAGCCCCGGTCCATGGGTGAGATGCGCGCCTCGGCCATGGGCGTCCAGGCGCCGTTCAGGTAAACGGTAGTCATGCGCTTGCCTCGCGTAGGGCCGCCGCCGCCAGGGCGCGCAGCTCGCTGATGATCGTTTCGCCGGCGGACGGGTCCATGCCGTCCTCGGTCAGGGTGTTTTCCCGGGTCACACCGTCGACGCTGCCGCGGGAGGAGAGAAAGGCGAGCAGCTCCCGCGGCCGCAGGGCGCCCAGGTGGTCCGTCGCCTCCAGCAGATCGAAGTAGGCGAGCAGGCCATAGGCGCCCCAGTTGGAAACGTCGGCCACCAGCAGCTCGTCGCAGCTGGTGGCGGCCGGGGTGATCGCGAGCTTCGCCACCGCCTCGGCGATCTTGCCCATACCGATCTCGTTGCCGCCGTCACCGATGGCGATGGTGGGACACTCGGCGAGTTCCAGGTAGCAGTCAAAGATGCCGCAGTCGGCGGAAATGTCCTCGCCGCGCATGTTGTAGTAGCGGCCGTCGGCGGCCAGGCCCGGGCGCTCGATGGAGATGATGGCGTCCGGGGTGACCTGTGCCAGGCGCAGGGTGGCCTCCTCCCGCGCCGCGTCGCGGTCCGTCGCCTGCAGCGGCAGCACGCGGAACGCGTTTTCCAGCTCGGCCGCGAGCGGCGTCGCGCAGGCGATCCAGCACTGCGCGCCGCGCTGCTCGAGGGCGCGGTAGAGCGCCATCGCGCCGACCGGGCCGTCGGTCTCGAAGGTGCCGGCCACGGGGAAGCCCGTGCCGATCAGTAGCCGGCGCGCGTCGGCGAGCAGCGCGCTGGCGCGACGGTAGTAGCCCGGTTGCAGCGCCGCGCGCAGGGACTGCATGCCGCGGGGGTTGCGCGCCACCAGGAGCTCCTCGAGGGCATCGTCAAAGCGCTTGCCGGCGGTCACGGGGTGCGCTCCCGGATGGTCCTGGAGGCTTCGAAGGCGCGGGCCAGGTGCAGCGCGTTGTGCGCGGCGTGCTGGGTAATGGGCGTGAACACCACCTCCCCACCGGGGACCTGCTGCGCGAGCGCGGCGAGATCCAGGGACAGCGCGGCGCCGATCTTCGGGTAGCCCCCGATGGTCTGGCGATCATTGAGGAGCACGATGGGCTGGCCGTCCGCCGGCAGCTGGATGGCGCCGAGGCAGATGCCCTCGGAGAGGATGCCGTCGATGTCGGCGCGGACCGCGGGGCCCTCGAGACGATAGCCCATGCGGTCCGCGCGGTCGGTGACGGCGTAGCGGCTGCCGTAGAAGCGGCGCTGGGCGAGCCGCGGGAAATGGTGCTGCTGGTAGCCGGGCACCACGCGCAGCGTGACCTGGCGCGTATAGCGCGGCCGCGCTGTTTCCGGCAGGTAGAGGCGCCGCCGCTCCCGCACCGGCTCGCAGGGGAGCAGGTCTCCCGGCGCCAGCTTGCCGCTGCCGAGCCCCCCGAGACCCTCGCGCAGTACCGTCGCCACGCTGCCGAAGGCGGGTGCCGCGCGGAAGCCCCCCGCGACGCCCAGGTAGGCGCGGCAGCCGGTGGGCGGGTGGCCTAGCTCGATGCGGTCGCCGGCACGCACCCGGTGCACTTCCCAGCCCGGTCGCTCGTCGCCGTTGATCGCCAGCGGCATGGGCGCGCCGGTAACGCAGAGGAAGGTGTCGGTCTCCGCCGTGAGGCGGGCACCGCCGAAGCTCAGCTCCACCGCGGCAGCGCCGGCGGGGTTCTCGAGGAGGCGGTTGCACAGGTCGAAGGCCTGCCGGTCCAGGGGGCCGCCATCGGTCAGGCCGAGGCGGTAGTGGCCCCGGCGCCCGGCGTCCTGGAGCAGGGCGAGGAGGCCCGGATCGTCGACGCGCAGCCCGCTCACGGCTCGCCCCCGAGAGCGAGGTATTCGTCGCGGTCGATGGGCCGGAAGCGGACCCGGTCGCCCACGGCCACCGGCATGCAGGGATCCGTGGCGGGGTCGAAGAGGCGTACCGGGCAGCGCCCCACGAGGTTCCAGCCGCCAGGGGAGGCGGCGGGATAGACCGCCGTCTGCCGGTCCGCGATGGCGATGGCGCCGCGGGGGACGCGCTGCCGCGGCGTCGCCAGCCGGGGCGCCGCGATGCGCGCGTCGACCTCGCCGAGGTAGGCAAAGCCCGGCGCGAAGCCGATGGCGTAGACGCGATACTCGGTGCCGCTGTGCAGGGCGATCACCTCGTCGGTGGTCAGCGCCGCGCGGCGGGCGAGGTCCTCGAGGTCGGCGCCGCTCTCACGGCTGTACCAGGCCGGCAGTTCCACCAGCCGACCCTCGCCGGGCTGGCCCCGCTCGAGGTCGTAGCCGATGCGGTGCAGCTCGCGGATGACGGCCATGTGGTCCGTGCGATAGGCATCGAACACCACCAGCAGGGACGCGTAGGACGGCACGAGATCGAGGAGCTGATCGCCGAGCGCGCCGGGCAGGGCGTCGGCGAGCGCCTGCACCCGTGCCGAGACGGCCGGGTCCATGGCCTCGCCGAGGTAGACCATGAGGGCACTTTCCCCCGCGGGCTGGATGACCATGTCAGGCGCCCGCTGTCTGCGCTTGCGCGCGCTCGCCGATGCGCTCGCGGATCTCGCGGATGGCGCGCACGCCTTCCTCGTTGTCGCCGTGGACGCAGAGCGTGTCGGCGGCCAGCGGCAGCCGCCGGCCGCTCGCGGTGGTCACGGCCCGGTCCCGGACCAGCGACTCCACCTGCTCGAGCATGCGCTCTCGATCGTGCACGGCCCCCGGCTCGCGCCGGGAGAGGAGATGGCCGTCATCGTCGTAGCAGCGGTCGGCGAAGGCCTCGAAGAGCAGCTCCACCCCGTGCCGGGCCGCTTCCTCGCGGTGCTCGTCGGCCGCGGCGGTGGCCAGCAGCATGAGCTTGAGGGGACGGTGGAAGCCGGCCAGGGCGGTGAGTACCGCGTCGCGGATCGCCGCGTCGCGCATCATGTCGTTGTAGAGCGCGCCGTGGGGCTTGACGTAGTCCAGGACGAGACCGGCGCAGGCGGCCATGCCGTCGAGGGCGGCGATCTGGTAGCGCAGCGTGGCGATGAGCTCCTCCCGGGACAGGTTCATGGAGCGCCGGCCGAAGCCGACGAGGTCCGGGTAGGCCGGGTGCGCGCCGACGCGAACGCCGTGCTCCCGCGCCAGGGCGAGCGTCTCGGCCAGGGTCAGCGGGTCGCCGCCGTGGAAGCCGCAGGCGATGTTGGCGAGGTCGATGTGGGGCATGACGTGGGCATCCATGCCCATGCGCCAGGGGCCGTAGCTCTCGCCGAGGTCACAGTTGAGCAGCACCGGGCACCTCCTAGAGCACGGCCAGCCGGCTGTTGCGCAGGTCAGTGACCAGCATGCAGCCGGGGCTGTGGGTAATGGCTACGGGGGGCCGGGCGTGCGCCAGCGCCACCTGCGGCGTGACCCCGCAGGCCCAGAACACGGGGAGCTCTTCCGGTGCCACGGGGACCGGGTCGCCGTAGTCCGGTGCGCCGAGGTCGTCGATGCCGATGAGCGCCGGGTCGCCCAGGTGCACCGGCGCGCCGTGCACCGCCGGAAAGCGGGTGCAGACCTGGATCGCCCGGATGGCGTCGGCGGCGCGGAAGGGGCGCATGCTTACCACCATGTCGCCGTGGAAGCGCCCGGCGGGGGCACAGGGCAGGGTCGTACGGTACATGGGCACGTTGCAACCCAGGCTGACGTTGCGCACTTCGAGTCCGTCGGCGAGCAGTGCCTCCTCGAAGGAGAAGGAGCAGCCGAGGGCGAAGGCGACGAAATCGTCCCGCCAGCGGTCGGCGATGCTTACCGGCTCGGCGGTTACCTCGCCATCCTCAAAGACCCGGTAGCGCGGCAGGTCGTCGCGGACATCGATGTCGCCGAGGGCGGGGAGTGCCGGGTCCCCGGGGGCAGGGCTCACGGCAAGGAGGGGGCAGGGTTTGGGGTTGGCCTGGCAGAAGCGAAGGAAGTCGGCCGCGTACGCCTCCGGCAGCACCACCAGGTTGCACTGCACATGTCCCGGGGCGAAACCCGAGGTGTTGTCGGTAAAGGCGCCGCTGCGCATGGCTGCGCGCAGGGCGGCGGGTGTCGCGTGACGATCCATGGTCGACTCCGATCGGTGCCAGCGCCTATAGTATGGCCGCACTATAACGCGACCGGGTATACCGCTACCGGGATAGCCTTTCCCCCAGCCACGGTCCTTAAGTGCCAATAATACGTAGACAACGAGGATCCAGCATGCCCCACCCCAGCGTGACCGCCGAGACCCTGCCGCACAAGCCCGCCATCATCATGGGCGGCAGCGGTGAGATCGTCACCTACCGCGAGCTCGACGAGCGCTCCAACCAGGGCGCGCAGCTGCTGCGCAGTCTCGGTCTCGAGAAGGGGGACCATGTCGCGCTCATGCTCGAGAACTGCCGGCAGTTCCTAGAGATCTGCTTTGCCTGCCAGCGCTCCGGGATCATCTACACGCCCGTGAGCACGCACCTGAAGGCCGACGAAACGCGCTACATCCTCGAGAACTGCGGAGCGAAGCTGTTTATCACCTCGCCGAAGCTGCACGACGTCGCCGGGAAGATGCTCGACGGCGCCGGCGCCGTGCGTCACTTCTACATGGTCGGCGGCATTGCCGACGGCTTCGAGAGCTGGGAGGAGGCCGTGGACCGGCAGCCGTCGGAGCGCATCGCCGACGAGGCCTACGGCGTGGACATGCTCTATTCCTCGGGCACTACCGGCAAGCCCAAGGGCGTTTTCATCACGCCGCCCACGGACGACCCCTACGCCGAGCACCCCATGGCGCCGAGTCTCGGTGCGGCCTTCGGCTTCAGCGACGAGACCGTCTACCTGTCGCCGGCGCCGCTCTACCACGCGGCGCCGCTGCGCTACAACATGATGGTGCTGTCGCTCGGCGGCACGACCGTCGTCATGGAGAAGTTCGAGCCGGAGGCGGCGCTGGCGCTGATCCAGGAGCACCGCTGCACCCACAGCCAGTGGGTGCCTATCATGTTCATCCGCATGCTCAAGCTACCCCGGGAAGCGCGCGAGCAGTACGACGTTTCCAGCATGCAGTTCGCGATCCACGCGGCCGCCCCCTGTCCCATCGAGGTCAAGGAGCAGATGATCGAGTGGTGGGGCCCAGTGATCGTCGAGTACTACGCCGCGAGCGAAGCGATCGGCATCACCATCATCGACTCCGCCGCCTGGCTCACCCACAAGGGCTCCGTGGGCCCGGCGGTGCTGGGCCAGATCCACATGGTCGACGACGACGGCAACGAGCTGCCCGCCGGAGAGATCGGCACGGTGTACTTCTCCGGCGAGCAGGCGAGCTTCCAGTACCACGGCGAGCCGGAGAAGACTGCCGAGGCGTTCGACCACCGCGGCTGGGCCACCACCGGCGACGTGGGCTACGTGGACGAGGACGGCTTCCTGTACCTCACGGACCGCAAGCATTTCACCATCATCTCCGGCGGTGTGAACATCTACCCGCAGGAAATCGAGAACATCCTCATCACCCACGGCAAGGTAGCCGACGTGGCGGTGTTCGGCGTGCCGGACGAGGAGTTCGGGGAGACGGTCACCGCCGTGGTGCAGCCGCTCAACTGGGCCGATGCGACCGACGAGGTGGCCATCGAGCTCATGGAGTGGCTGCGCGAGCGCCTCGCCTCGCTCAAGGTGCCGAAGGCGCTGCACTGGCACCCGAAGTTGCCGCGGATGGATAACGGCAAGCTCTACAAGCGCCATCTCGCCGAGGAGTTCCGCGGCGGGGCGCGGGCCGATGATGGTCCCAGCGTGGATCCGGAGTCGGACGGAAAGGACTGAACAAGCCCTGTGGGAGGTGCGCCCTCGCGCCGAACCTGTTTTTGCTCGGGGAAGGCTGTCGCGGCGAGGGCAACGCTCCCAAAGAGGGCCCACCCCGATGGCGTGGTGACCCGGTCCCAAGCCCGTGACTTTAAGCTTTATTTAGTTCCCGCAGGCTTTCTATGAAATCTATCATTGTTCACTACCATATCTTCAAGAACAGCGGATCAACTTTCGATGAGGTCCTCCGACGTAACTACCGGGATGGGCACGTGGAATTTGATGGACCGTTTGACTTCTTCAAGATAAATCAGGATGAGCTTCTCAAGATTCTACGAAACCTGACGGCGACATCCTGTTCCTCACACCAGATTAACCTTCCTGTACCAACCTCCATCGATATTCGAGCGCTCCCGGTGGTATTCCTCCGCCATCCGATGCTGCGCATTCGTTCGATTTTTAGGTACGGAAAGCGTATCGGCGGTGATTGTGCGGAGCGGGGGGGGGATTTTGCCCGCTGGATTCGTATTGGGCCGCAAAGCCCCGGTCGCATGAGGATCCTCAGCAATGCGCAGACGCAGGCGCTGGCCGGCGTATACGGTCGAGAGGCCGTGTTTCGTCGGACGGAGAGCGGGGGTTTTCGGTTGGATTTCGAGCAGGCAATAAGGAATCTTTCCAGTGTTGAATTGCTAGCCAGAACAGAGCATTTCGACCGTGATGTGGCAGCCTTTGCGAACCCTCTTCAGCAGCATGGTATTGAGTTCAACCATGTGCCTATCGAGCCTGAAAACGTCACCACACACGACTTCGATCGGCCCCTAGCCGATCGCCTGGAGCAGATTCGCGTGCAGATCGGTGACGAGCTTTAGAAAAGGCTGACGTCATGGAATGATCAGGATCTTGCTCTTTACAACTATGCCTGCCAGCGATTGACTTAGGCGGCTCCTCAAATGGCTGAGAGCGGGCTCGCTCAGGATGCCGAGTCCGCCCCAGGGGGCAGCGCGCCCCCGCACGGGCTGCTATGCGGTGAGCAAATCCCTCCTGCCCTGACTGCTCACCGGGTGACGGATCGCTTCTTTAGCAATGTTCACTTCCAGCGCCATGCGCGCGACTTCCAATAGTCCCGGGTCGATCTGGTAGTTCCTGTAAGCCTTCAGCCAATCAAGCACCTCCGCCAGATGCCAGATTGAGGCACTGCCGTCATGAACCGGCAATGGGAACGTTGCCCGGTGAGCAAGCATGAGTTTACGCATTGCCTGACGGGAAACCCCCACGAAATCGGCGACATCCGTCAGGCCGACAAGATCCGGCGAGGCTTCGATCAGCGTCGCCGAAGGAACCGCGTGCTTAACATCGGCGAGAGCCGTGCGAACCGCTTCTTCGGCACTGTCGGCTTCGCGGGAAAATTCCAGCGCCAGGCGTCCCGGTTGCCCCACACCAACCAGGCCATCATCACAACCGGCGGCTCCGAGGCGCTCCACCAGGGCATCCTGATCGCAATCCTGTTCAGCCAGTTGGTACTTCAGCGTAAAGATGTACTCCACGGCTCACTCCTTCGGTTCCGGTTTGCCCCGGCGCTGATGAGCGGTGCACTTTTCCACCACCCTGCGCAGCGCCCGCGCGTGGCTGCCAGGGTTTCTCGGCGTGCTCCACACACTTGCGATGCAGAACTCGCCACAGCGGCATTGGTCATCGTTGTATGGGCAGTAAATTCTGCCCCAGGCGTGACTGCCGCCGGCTACGACTCGCCATCCCTCCGTTTCAAGGTGGCTGAGCGCAGCCTCAACTTCCTTTTTCGGATGCGCTGGCCGCGTCATTTCCTGACTCGCATAGTGGGGGTGATAGGCGGGGTTGTCAAGTGACAACCGCCAGTGTCGAACCAGTGTCGAAAGAGCCGAGGCTCGCGCATGAGCCCCACCCTGATTGAAAGACAAAGTCCTGTGCACAGCTACCATCGGGAAAGCGACACCTCTACCCGTAACAGACGCGACGAGGAGCTCAACGTCATCACCGATTTCATGGAGAACGCGCAACCCGGTCGTGACCGTACCAACGTGACTCGCGCTGCGCAGGATGCAGGATGTCTTACAAAAAGCCTTGGGCCAACAATCCAATGAAGCGGACTATGGGTGAGATCCCTTGACGGACGAGAGTCGTTGGCGAAGTTCCACGGGGGCAGCGTGCCGGCGGAACGGCAGGTAGAACACCGGCAGGACGAACAGCGTGAACAGCGTGCCCACGAGCATGCCCGCGGCGATCATGAGGCCGATACCGAAGCGCGCGTTGGCGCCGGCGCCGGAGGCGAGCAGCAGCGGCAGCACACCGAGGACCGTCGCGAAAGTGGTCATGAGAATCGGCCGCAGGCGCAGGGCCGCGGCTTCCAGCACCGCGGCGCGCCGGTCAGCGCCCCGCGCCGTGAGCTGGTTGGCGAACTCCACGATGAGGATCCCGTGCTTGCTGATGAGGCCGATGAGCGTCAGCAGGCCGATCTGCGTGTAGATATTCAGGGTCACCACGCCGAGGGCAATGGGGACCACCGCGCCGAAGATCGACAGGGGCACGGCGACGAGCACCACCAGCGGGTCGCGGAAGCTGTTGAACTGTGCCGCGAGCACCAGGAAGATCAGGATCAGGGACAGGGCGAAGAGCACCGGGAAGCTGCCGCTCTCCTGCACGAAGCGTCGCGACTCGCCGGTGTAGCCGGCGCGGAAGGACGGTGGCGCGAGCTCGGCGAGGGTCTCCTCGAGGAAGGCAAGGCCGGTGCCGAGGGTGTTCGGCGGCATGACCAGGCCCTGGATCGTCGTGCTGTTGAGCTGCTGGTACTGGCTCAGCTGGTTCGGCTGCACCCGGTGCTCCAGGCGGATCACGCTAGACAGCGGGACCAGCTCGTTGCTGGCGGTGCGTAGGTAGTACTTCTCGAGCTCCTCTTCGGTAAGCCGGAAATCCCGCCCCGCCTGGGGAATCACCTTGTAGCTGCGGTCCGCGGCCGAGAAGCGGTTGACCTCCGCCTCGCCGAGCATCACCGCGAGGGTCTGGCCGATATCGCGCATGGCGATGCCCAGGCGCGCGGCGCGCTCGCGGTCGATGCGCACCTCCACTTCCGGGCGATTGAAGTCCAGGGTCTGGTTTACGAAGATGAACAGGCCCGATTCCCGGGCGCGCTGCAGCAACTCCTCGCCGACCCGGTAGACCTCCTCCTGCGGCGCCGTCGAGGCGACCACGAAGGCCAGCGGCAGGCCGCCGTCGGCGCCGGGCAGGGACGGCGTGCCGAAGGAGAACAGTTCCATGCCGGCGATGCCCGCGAGGCGCCGCTGGAACTGGGCCTGCACCTGCTGCTGCGTGCGCTTCCGCTCGTCCCA
This sequence comes from Pseudohaliea sp., assembly GCF_040217025.1. Taxonomy (GTDB): domain Bacteria; phylum Pseudomonadota; class Gammaproteobacteria; order Pseudomonadales; family Halieaceae; genus Pseudohaliea. Next base: position 279,048 of record NZ_JAVJOA010000008.1, read on the forward strand.
GTGGGTGAGCGTCAGCCCGCCGAAGTTGCTTGAGGGCTCGATCACCTGCCAGGACGATGCCACTTCCGGCATGTCCTGCCAGAGGTCGACCACCTGGTCGAGGTAGCGGTTGATGTAGTCGAGGTTGGCATAGCTCGGCGCGACCCCGACGTAGAAGACGCCGCCGGTGTCCTCCTCCGGGGCGAGCTCGTTCTGCGCCAGCAGGAACAGCACGGGCAGGGCGGCGAGGATGGCCGCCGCGAACAGCAGCACCGCGCCGCGGTTGGCGAGGCAGCTATCGAGGAGGCGCTGGTAGCGCCCGGTGAGCAGGCCGAAACGCTCGTCGAGCCAGTCGGCAAAGCGGCCCTGTTCGCCGTGGCTCTTCAGTACGCGGGACGACATGACCGGGCTCAGGGTGAGGGCGATGAGCCCCGAGACGAGCACGGCGCCGGCGAGGGTCAGCGCAAACTCGCTGAACAGCGCGCCGGTGAGGCCGCCGATAAAGGCGATGGGCGCGTAGACCGCCGCCAGGGTCAGGGTCATGGCGACCACCGGCATGGCCACCTCGCGGGCGCCGGTAATTGCCGCCTGCAGGGGCGTGGCGCCTTCCTCCACGTGCCGGTGCACGTTCTCCACCACCACGATGGCGTCATCGACGACGAGGCCGATGGCGATAACCATGGCCAGCAGCGTGAGCAGGTTGAGGGAAAAGCCCATGGCGAGCACGAGCGCGACCACGCCGATGAGCGACAGCGGGATGGTCACCAGCGGCACCAGCACCACGCGGAACGAGCCCAGGAACAGGTAGATCACGGCGATGACGATGAGCGCGGCCTCGACCAGGGTGCTCGCGACCTCGCGCAGCGCGGCATCGACGGCGATGCTGCCGTCCCAGTCAAGGCGGAGTTCCAGGTCCGCCGGGAGCGAGGCACGGATCTTCGGCAGCTGCGCGTGCAGCGCCGCGGACACCTCCAGCGGGTTGGCGTCCGGCGTCGGTTCGATGGCCATGAACACCGCCGGCTTGCCGCTCGAAAAAGCGCGCGACTGGTTGTTTTCCGCAGCCAGTTCCACCTCCGCGACATCGAGCAGGCGCACCTGCCGGTCGCCCTCCTGGCGGACCACCAGGCGTTCGAAATCCTCCACCGTCTGCATGTCGGTGCGGGCGTCGACGTTGATGCGCACGAGGTTGCCCTCGGTGGCGCCCGCGGTGCTGATGAAATTGTCCCGGCGCACCGCCTCGGCGACATCCGCGGCAGTGACGCCTAGGGCCGCCATGCGCACCGGGTCGAGCCAGATGCGCATGGCCAGGGGTCGGCCGAAGATGGCTGCCTTGCCGACGCCGTCGAGGGTCGCAATTTCCGGCTGCACGCTGCGCAGCAGGTAGTCGTTGATCTGGAACGGCGTCATCTGCTGGCTGGTGAAGGCCAGGTACATGAGCGCATCTTCGCCGGTCCCGGTGGCGATGACCGGGTCCTCCACGTCCCGGGGAATCTCGTCCCGGGCCTGGGCCACCTTGGCGACGACCTCCGTGAGCACCTGGTCCGTGTCCTCGCCCAGCCGGACGTGGACGTCGATGGTGGAAACCCCCGCGCTGCTGGTAGCCGAGAGGTAGTCAATGCCGGCGGCACCGGCGATATTGACCTGCAGCGGGGTGGTCACGAAGCCCTGCACCGTGCGTGCGCTGGCGCCCGGGTAGACGGTGGTAACGGAAATGACCGAGCGTTCGAGGCCGGGAAACTCGCGGATGCCGACGCGGGAGAGGGAGGCGAGGCCGAACAGGAGGACCAGGGCGCTGACCACGATGGCCAGCACCGGCCGCTCGATGAAGCGGTCCGTGAAGCGCATCAGGCGCCGGGCCCCGCGTCGCCCTCGAGGACGACCCGGGCGCCACGGTAAAGCTTGTTCTGGCCCACGCTGACCACGCGGTCACCGGCGCGCAGCCCGGCGAGAATGGCCACGCGGCCGTCGCGCACCGCACCGGTGGTGACCACCCGCGGTTCCACGCTGAGGCCCTCGGCGTCTTCGTGTACGAGGTACACGAGGTTGCCCTGGAGCGAAAAGGTGACGGACGTTTCCGGCACGGTAACGTGGGTCGCGGTCTCACCGAGGTCCACGCGCAGGCTCGCGAACATCCCGGGCAGCAGGCCGTCCGTCTCCTCCAGCTGCGCGCGAACGAGCAGGTTGCGCGTGCCCGGGTCCGCGGCGGCGTCCAGCGCCTCGAGGCGCGCGGCGTAACGCCGGCCCGGGAAGGCCGCGGTACTGACGCTCATCTCGAGGCCGGGGCGCAGCCGCGGTGCGTAGCGGGCCGGGACAGTGAAATCGACCTCGAGGGCAGAGCGGTCCTGCAGGGTCGCGATGGCGGTGCCGGACTCGAGGTAATCGCCAACGCGGACGCGGATGATGCCGAGGGTGCCGGCAAAGGGCGCGCGGATGCGCTTGTTGTCGATGCGCGCCTCGAGCTCTGCAAGTTGCGCCGTGGCTGCCTGCAGGTCCGCGCGGGAGCGGTCGTACTGGCTCTGGGGGATGGATTTCTGTTTCACCAGGCTCTGGTCGCGCTCGAAGAGGAGCCGCGCGAGCTCGAGGTTGGCCTGCTGGCGTTCCCGGGCCGCCTGCTCGACGCTGTCGTTGAGCACCAGGAGCAGGTCGCCTGCGGCCACGTTCTGGCCGGAACGGACCGCGATTTCCGTGATCTCGCCGCTGGTCTCGGCGGCGAGTTCGACGCCGCGCACGGCGCGGATGGTACCGACCGCATCGAGGACGTTGCGCCACGGGGCCAGCTCGGCCGTCGTGGCGCTCACGGTGATCAGCGGCTGCGGCGGCGGGTTGGCGAGGGCGGTGAAGCGTTGCGCCAGGTAAAGGCCGATGGCGCCGAAGATGGCCAGCAGGAGGGCGAGGGCAATGAGGTAGGCGCGCAAGGCAGCTCCTTTGTTTTGCTGTTGTTCTTCCGCTGTCGATGTCAGGGCTGCTGTTGTTCGCGGCCTGTGCTGTCGCGAGCCGGGTGGTCGGCCCCCCGCCGAGTTTACGGCCCCCCCGGCCCCTTGACAAAGATCAAGAGACGCCGGTTTACGCCGGCGGGCGCGCTGGGCGGGGCACCGGGGAAACGGTATGCTCAGGGGGATGGTATGAAGGGATCCCTGCATGAGCAAGGCACGCAAGCTGAAGGCGCTGGAACGCGAGATGGACCGCGCCGAGACCTACGCCGCCTGGCGCGAGGCCGCCCTCGCCCACGACGAGCTGAGCGGCGCCCGCCGCTGGCGCGAAATGGACCAGAGCCGCCAGTACGATTACGCCCAGATCCGCCTGCGCCTGGACCGGCTGCGCAGCCTGCGCGCCCGCCACGACAACCACGGGCTGCTCTACACGCTGAACGAGGGCATTCACGGCAACATGGGTGGCATGGGCCGGTCGACCCTCTACCAGCGGGCCAAGTTCGGCACCAAGCAGCTGATCGAGCAGTACATCGAGGAGATCGACGACGCGCTGCGCTATCTCGCGGACCTGCCGGAAAGCGAAATCGGCATCCAGGAGCGGATGGATTTCTTCTACCGCGCCAACATCTGCTTCGGGCGCTCGGCGCTCATGCTCTCCGGTGGCGGTGTGCTGGGGTTCTACCACATGGGCGTGGTCAAGTCCCTGCTCGAGGAGGGCCTGCTGCCGCGCGTGATCTCCGGTTCCAGCGCCGGCTCCCTGGTCGCCGGGGTTCTCGGCACGCACACGGACGCCGAGATGCAGCGCTTCTACGACCCTGCCAACGTGCACTTCGAGGCGGAGCGGGAAGCCAGCGTGTTCACGCGCATGTTCTTCGGCACCAACCCCTCCATCGACGTCAGCGACCTCGAGAAGATCATCGACCGGCTGGTGCCGGACATGACCTTCCAGGAGGCCTACGAGAAGACCGGCCGGCAGATCAGCATCACGGTGGCACCGGCAGAGACGCACCAGCGCTCACGGCTCCTGAACGCGATCACCTCGCCGAACGTGTACATCCGCTCGGCGGTCATGGCCTCCTGCGCGGTGCCCGGCGTCTTCCCGCCGGTGATGCTCATGGCGAAGAACGTGCACGGCGAGCCGCAGCCCTACCTCCCGACCCGCAAGTGGGTGGACGGCTCCATCGCCGACGACCTGCCGGCGAAGCGCCTGTCGCGGCTCTACAGCACCAACCACTACATCGTGAGCATGGTTAACCCTATCGCCACGCCGTTCCTGAACGGGGGCAAGCCGCGCGGCAAGATGGCCTCGGCGCTCGGCGCGCTGGGTATCGGCGTGGGCCGGGAAGTGCTCAACTTCTATCGCGGCGTGGCCCAGCGACGCGGGGACCGCTGGCCGCGGCTCAACCTGCTGCTCAACGGCGTGCACGCGCTGATGGACCAGGAGTACAGCGGCGACATCAACATCGTGCCGAGTTTCCGCTGGTACAACCCGGCGAAGATTCTCTCGCACCTGTCCGAGAAGGAGCTGGTCGCACTCATGCAGGGGGGCGAGCACTCGGCCTTCCCGCAGGTGGAGTCTATCCGTATCTGCACGCGCATCTCGCGGACCATGGAGGAGATCCTATACCGCTTCGAGTACGGGGACCTGCGGCCGCAGGGCGACAAGTACCACCGGCCCCGGGCCTCCCGGCGGCGGCCGGCGCCGACCCGGGCGGATCGCGAGGCGATGCGCGAGACGGGCTCGCAGCGGCTCGCGAAGACGCCGCCGAAGAGCAAACCCCGGGCGAAGAAACGCCCGGCGGGTAGCAGCAGGGGCGGCAGCAAGAACCCCGACAGCGCCGCTGCCTAGCCGTCGATGAGCGCCACGCCGTGGCGGGCCAGCGGTTCCACAAGTGCCCCCTTGGCCTCCGCCTCGGCGCTGCTGGCGTTGCCCTGGAGCGCCCGCTTCTTGACGCCCTGCAGGATCGCCGCGAGGCGGAAAAAGCAGAACACCAGGTAGAAGGTCCAGTGGTCGATGCCGTCGCGGCCCGTGCGTCGGCAGTAGTCGGCCACGTAGACTTCGTCCGAGGGCAGCCCCAGGCTCGCCCGGTCCACGCCCGCCAGCCCGCGCAGCCCCGCGTCCCCCGGCAGCTGCCAGGCCATGACCTGGTAGGCGAGGTCCGCCAGCGGGTGGCCGAGGGTCGACAGCTCCCAGTCGAGCACGGCAATGATGCGCGGCTCCGTCGGGTGGAACATGAGGTTGTCGAGGCGGTAGTCGCCGTGGACCAGGCTGACGGCGCCGTCATCGGGCGGCATGTTCGCCGGCAGCCAGGCGATGAGCGTTTCCATGGCCTCGCTGCGCTCCGTTTCCGACGCGCGGTACTGCTTGGTCCAGCGGCTCACCTGGCGCTCGAAGTAGTTGCCGGGGCGTCCGAAGTCGGCCAGGCCCGCGGCCTCCACGTCGACATTGTGCAGCGCCGCGAGGACCCGGTTCATCTCGTCGTAGATGGCCGTGCGGTCGGCGTTGCCGGTGACCTCCGGCAGGGTCGGATCCCAGAACACCCGGCCGTCTAGGTACTCCATGACGTAGAACATGGAGCCGATGATGCTTTCGTCCTCGCAGAGGAGGTAGGCCTGTGGTACCGGCACCTCGCTGTCCGCCAGGGCACTGAGGACGCGGAACTCCCGGTCCACGGCGTGGGCGGAGGCGAGCAGTTCGCCCGGCGGCTTGCGCCGGAGGACGTACTGGCGGCCGCCGGCGCTCAGGCGGAAGGTCGGGTTCGACTGACCGCCCGCGAACTTCTCGGCAGCCAGGTCGCCGGAGAAGCCGGGAAGGTGCTCGGCGAGGTAAGGGGCCAAACGTTCCGTGTCGAGGGTCTGGGTGCTCATTGCGCTCTCCGTGTGCTGCCCGCGGGGGTCGCAACAATGACACCCCCGGCGAAAAAAATAAACTCGGAAGGGCCACGCTGCGCGTGCCGTTGAGCCGCCCGCGCGGTAACGCTATGCTCCTGCGCCATCAGTAGCGGAATTAGCCATAACATTCGCGGGAGACGCCGATGTACGCAGAGCTGAAGCAGGCCTGGCAGGAACTCACCAGCCCCGGGCAGCTGTTCGAGGTGACCATGGCAGAGGTCGGCGGGGTGCCCATCCGCACTTACGCGCACGCACCGCCCTCCCTGCGCGAGATCTGGCTCGGCGCCGCGGGGCACGGCGACAAGGAGTACCTCGTTTACAACGATGAGCGGCTCAGCTATGCGGAGGCGCAGGTTATCACCGGCTCCATCGCTCACTGGCTGACCCGGGCCGGCGTGGGCCCGGGGGACCGTGTCGCCATCGCCATGCGCAACTACCCCGAGTGGATGCTTGCCTATTGGGCCGTGACCGCCATGGGCGCGGTGGTCGTCGGCATGAACGCCTGGTGGGTACCGCAGGAAATGCACTACGGCCTCGAGGACTCGACCCCGAAGGTCCTGATCGCTGACCAGGAGCGGCTGCAGCGCTTCGCCGACCTGCGCGGCGATTTCCCGGAGCTCACCGTGGTCGGCGTGCGCGTTGCGCACGACCTGCCGGGCTGGGCCACGGACTGGGCCGAACTGGTCAACAGCGAATCCGCCATGCCCGAGGTCACCGTGGCCCCGGAAGACGACGCCTGCATCTTCTACACTTCGGGCACCACCGGGCGCCCGAAGGGCGCGCAGCTCACTCACCGCGGCTGCGTCAACAACATTTTCAACGTGGCTTTCGCCAACGCGGTGCAGCCCCGGGCCCTGGCCCTGGCCCGCGGCGACGAGCCCGGGCAACCGGGCGGCACGGAGATCCGCGCGCTGCTGGCGACGCCGCTCTTCCACGTCACGGCCAACAACTGCGTGGCGCAGGTGGTCACGCTGGTCGGTGGCCGCCTGGTGCACATGTACAAGTGGGACCCCGCGGAAGCCCTGCGACTCATCGAACGGGAAAAGCTCACGACCTTCAACGCCGTGCCCATGATGGCCCGGGAGATCATGATGCACCCGGACTTCAAGATCCGCGACACCTCCTCGCTGAAGACCGTCGGCGGCGGCGGGGCGGCGATGCAGCCGGACCTCGTCGGCAAGGTGAGCGAGACCATGAAGAGCGCCCGCCCCAATACCGGTTACGGCATGACCGAGACCTGCGGCATCATCACCGCGGTCTCCATGGAGTTCTTCATGGACCGGCCGACCAGCGTCGGCCCGGCGATGCCGACCTTCGAGGCGCGTATCGTCGATCCCGCGGGCAGGGAGCTGCCGGTCGGGGATATCGGCGAGCTGGTCGTGCGCGGCGCGCCGGTGATCAAGGGCTACCTGAACCGGCCCGAGGCCACGGCCGAGACGATCGTCGACGGCTGGCTGCATACCGGCGATGTCGCCTACATGGACGGGGACGGCTTCATCTACCTCGTCGACCGCGCCAAGGACATGGTGCTGCGCGGCGGGGAAAACGTCTACTGCGCCGAGGTGGAGAACGCGCTTTTCCATCACGACGCGGTGGCCGAGTGTGTCGTCTTCGCGGTACCCGATGACCGCCTCGGCGAGGAAGTCGGCGCAGCGGTGCACCTGAAGCCCGGCACCGGCGTCGATGCCGATGCGCTGCGCGCCCACTGCCGGGAGCACATCGCGGCGTTCAAGGTGCCGCGCTACCTCTGGTTCCTCGACGAGCCGCTGCCGCGGAACGCGAACGGCAAGTTCCTGAAGCGCGAGCTGCGCGAGACCCTGAAGGTCGAGGACGCCGCCTGAGGCGACGCCGCCTCAGGTGTCGACGTCGAGGGTGACGCCGCGGGACACCGCGGCGTCGGCCTCTCCGCTGCTGATCGCGACTCGGTCCGCCCCGATACCCTTGCTCGTTACCAGGTAACGCTTCACGGCCGCCGCGCGGTCCGTCGCCAGCCTGTCGAGCGCCGACGGCGGCAATGCCATGGTCTCGACCACGGCCGCGTACTGCGAATCCGGCGGCGGTGCCGGCTGATCCTGGCCCTCGTCAGCGCCGGCCGGCGGCGCCAGCGGCGCGTAGCGCGCCGCCACCGCTTCCGCCCAGGCCTCGTCGCGGGCAGCCAGGCTTTCCGGCGCCAGGCCGTCTGCCAGCAGGGCTTCGTCCAGCGCCTTTGCCTTGAGCACCCGCGCGTCCTCGCTGTCGGTCACGCCGCGGGCGAGGAGTCGCAGCTGCGGCCGCTGCGTGAGGGCGTCGGCCAGGGCGTCCAGCTTGCCGGCCGCCGGCGCGTCGAGGGTGTCCCGGGCGGGCTCGAAAGCCAGCGCCTGCAGGTCCTCGTCGCTGCCGGCGAGGCCCGCCAGCAGCTTGAAAGGCGCCGTGACGATGTTGGTAATCACGTTGGCGATGGCGCGCCCGATCACCTTGCCGAGGCGGAACGAGGGGTCGTCGACGTTGCCCTTTACGGGTACGTCCAGGTCGATGACGCCGCGGGAATCCTCGAGGAGGGCAATCGCCAGCTTCAGGGGCAGGTCCATGGCCCGTTCACTCTCGAAGGGGGCGCCGAGCTCCATCTGCGAGATGATGAGGCGGTTTTCCCCGGCCAGCCGGTCGCCGGCGAGGCGATAGCGCAGGTCGAGGTTCAGCGTGCCGGCGTCGATGGTGTAGCCGGCGTAGGTGCCTGCATAGGGCGTGAGCCGGGCGATGTCGATGCCCTGGAAGCTGACCCCGATATCCACGTCCGGCTCGGGTGCGAACGGCGCAACGTCGCCCTCGATGCGCACCGGGGCATAGCCGTCCACGGAACCGGCGAGTTCCACGGCAACGGGCGCGGTGGAGTCGGTGGCCACGGCGCCGACCTCGCCCTCGAGCCCCTCGACCAGGGTGCGGAAATCCAGCGGCAGGGAGCGGTCCTCGAAATCCACAGCACCGTTGCTCACGACGAGCCCGCCGAAAGCGAGCGCCCAGGGTTCGCCCTCGGCCGCCGGCTCGGGACTTTCCGGTTCCTCGCGCTCGACCAGCGCCGTCTGCGCATTGATGCGGCCGTCCTCGCCGATGTGCAGGCTGCTGCGGTAGCCGTCCAGGGTAATGACGCCGGTCTCCAGCCTCTGCGCCGGCAGGTCCAGCGCGATGCCCGGTATCGCCAGCGAGTCCCAGCCCAGGGCTGTCTGCTCGGCGCCCGCGATCTGCAGGCCGAAGGCCGTGAGGCTCGCATCGGCATGCGCGGTCGCAGGCGCGAAGTCAGCCAGGCCGACCCTGCCGGCCACGGCCAGGCGCCCGCTCTCCAGCTCCGCGTTGATGAACGGCGCCAGCAGCGGGTTGGCCAGGGTGACGGGGAGGGCGTCCAGCTCTAGCTCCAGCTCGCCACTGCCGGCGCCGGCGTCGACGGCGCCGGCCACGGAAAGGGTCGCCTCCTCGTTCAGGGTCAGCGCCAGCGACACGCTGCTGTCACCGTCGGGCGGGTAGGCGAGCTTGCCCAGCTCCAGCGCGAGCGGGTCCACCGTGAGCACGGCTGGCGCCGTGAACTCGGAGCGCCAGCGCAGCCGGGCATCGGGCAGGGAGAAGCGCTCGAGGCGCACCTGCCAGGGCTCGGCCTCTTCCCCGGCCGGGCCGCCGTTCGCGGAATCCGCTGCGGCGGTGTCGCCGGCGGTCGCCTCGCCCGAACCGGGAACGAGCATGTCGAGCAGGCTGACCTGCTCGCCTTGCATAAACCCGCTCACCGCGAGCCCTTCGAGGATTGCCTCGTCGGCATTGACGCGCTGTGAAGCGCTGTCCAGGGCGATGCCGTCCAGCTCGAAACGGTCGAAGGCCAGGGAGGTATCGGGCAGTGCCCCCGGTTCCGCGGGTGCAAGGGCGAAGTCGCGCAGCTGTAGTGTGCCGTCCGTGACGCTGACGCGCGGTTCGCCCTGCCACTCGGCCTCGTAGTGGCCGCTGATCTCCGCAAGCGCGCTGTCCATGGCGAAGGGCAGCTCCGCGGCGAGGTAGCGATGCACGGGGCGTAGGTCGAGGTCGGCGATCTGCAGGTCGCCGCTGCTCCGGGCCCGTGGCAGGGAGAATTCGCCGCGCCAGCGCAGGATGCCGTTGTGCTCGGTGACCACGAGCAGCTCGTAGGGGCTGCCCTCCTCGATGACCGTGGACAGGCCCTTGACCGAGAACCCGAGGTCGCGCAGGAAGGTCTCGTAGCGCGGCGAGCGGGTGCTGTCCTCGAAGCGCAGCTCGCGGGCGTCGAAGTTCAGGTTGCGCACGGTGATGCCGGGCACCGCGGCGTCACCGTCGTCCGCCTCCTCGGGCGCTCCGTCACCCTCGATGAGATCGCTGATATTGAAGCGGCCGTCCTCGAAGCGCCGCAGTGCCAGCTCGAGGCCCTCCACCGCCACGTCGTCCAGCACGAACCCCGGCTGCGTGATGCTGCGCCAGGCGCCGAAGTCGATGTCGAGCCGGTCGAGGGCTGCGAAGGGACCGCCCCCGGGCTCGGCGAGGCGCGCCTTGCGGACCTCGAGCGCCAGGGTGAAGGGGTTGAAGAGGATGAGCTCGCTGTCCAGCCGGCGCCCCAGGTACTGCTCGGCAAGGCGCGGCGCCGCGATGTTCAACGCGGGCAGCAGCACCAGCAGGGCCAGGGCGAGGTAGGCCAGGTAGGCCACGAGGAGAAAGCGCAGCAGGCGTCTTGGCATGGCAGTATCAGCGGTGTCGGGGAATCGGGCGGTTTAGCTTGCAGGCCCCCCGCCGCCTTTACAAGCCCTTGCGGTAGGCGTACGGCGTAACCCCGGTCCAGCCCTTGAAGGCGCGGATGAAGGCGCTCGACTCGGAGAAGCCGGCGCGGTGGGCGATTTCCTCGATGGACAGCCCCTGGCGCCCGAGGTAGTGCAGGGCCACGTCGCGGCGTAGCTGGTTCTTGATGTCCTTGAAGGTCGTGCCCTCCCGCGCGAGGCGGCGGCGCAGGGTCTGCGGGTGCACCTCGAGGGCGGCTGCCACTTCACCGAGCTCGGGCATGGCGAGGAGGTTCTGGCGCACGAGGTCGCGTACCTGGGCGGTCCAGCTCGCCCGCGGGTACTGCTGCGTGAGCATGATCAGCACCGGGTGGCGGAGGAAGCGCTTGAGCGTCGCCTCGTTCTGTACCACGGGGCGCTCCATGAGGCCTGCCGGGAACTCCAGGGCGCAGTGCTCACACTCGAAGTCAACGGGGCTGGCCAGGAACATGCGCCGGTAGTCATCGGGCTGCGCCGCCGGCGGGTAATCGAGCGTGGCCCGGGTCAGCGGCAGGTGCTCCTGCACCAGCCAGCTGCCGAAGCGGTGCGTGTTGAACAGGAACAGCTCCTTGAGGTAGGGGTCGGCGGCGGTGCTTCCCTTTCGCCGGAGGCAGACGGTGGCCCGGTCCCCGTTCACGGCAAACTCTGCGAACAGGCTGTGATCGAAAAGGGCGTAAAAGCGGCAGACGCGGGACAGTGCCTGGCCCAGGGTCGCGCTGCCAATGACCGCGTAGCACATCATGGCCCAGGTCCCCAGCGGCATGGGTCTTTCTCCGTAGCCCAGGGACTCGTCGCCCAGCGCCTGCATGGTGGCGACCTGCAGGTCGGCGAAGCGTTCGATGGCGATGCGGGCGTGGGGTTCGCGGAGGAGCCGGGGGGTAATGCGGTTGCGGCGCAGGAGGGGCAGCGGGTCCACGCCGAGGCGTACCGTGTGGCGCAAAACGGCGCGGGCGAAATGCACCGAGATGGATTGCTTGCGCAAGGGCGGATCCTGTCAGTTTGGGTCAATAATTTTGTCCGTGGCGGTCATTGCCGCCCCCGGCGGCGCTGCACATACTGGCGCGCGCCCCCATCGCCCACCACGGAGATTCGCGATGTTGCCACGCAACTTCACCGAAGAACAAACCATGTTCCGCGATGCTTACCGCAAGTTCCTCGCCAGCGAGATTGTGCCACACATGGAGCGCTGGCGTGAGGCGGGCATCGTCGACCGGGAGGCCTTCCTGCGCGCCGGTGAGCAGGGTTTTCTCATGGTCTGGCCGGACGAGAAGTACGGCGGCATGGGCGACGAGGACTTCCGCTTCGAGCAGGTCATCATCGAGGAAACCGCCTATGCGCGCGTCGGCGACTGGTACGCCACGCTGCACAGCCGCCTGGTCGGACCCTACTTCACCCGCTTCGGCAGCGAGGAGCAGTGCGAACGCTTCCTGCCGAAGTGCGTGCGCGGCGAGTGCATCCTCGCCGTCGCCATGACCGAGCCGGACGCGGGCTCCGATCTCGCGGGGATGCGCTCGACGGCGCGGGAGGACGGCGATCACTGGGTGCTCAACGGCTCCAAGACCTACATCTCCAACGGCATCAACGCCGATGCGGTGATCGTCGCCGCGAAGACGGACCCGGACAACAATCCGCATCACATGACCCTGTTCATCGTCGAACGGGGCATGGAAGGCTTCGAACGCGGCCGCAACCTGAAGAAGATGGGCATGAAGGCGCAGGACACCGCCGAGCTGTTCTTCAACGATGTCCGCGTGCCCAGGGCGAACGTCCTCGGCGAGCCCGGCAAGGGGTTCATCTACCTGATGGAGGGGCTGGCCGAAGAGCGCCTCATCGGCGCCTGCGGTTACCTCGCCGCGGCCCAGCTGTCCTGGGACCTCACCTACGACTACGTGCGCGAGCGCAAGGCATTCGGCAAGCCCCTGGCCGCCTTTCAGAACACCCAGTTCAGGCTGGCGGAGCTGCGCACCGAGCTGGATATCGCCCAGAGCTACGTCGACCAGTGCGTCGCCGCCTTCAATGCCGGCCAGCTCACGGCGGTGGATGCCGCCAAGGCCAAGCTGGTCACCAGCGAGCTGCAGGTCAAGGCCGCCGACATCGGCGTGCAGCTGCACGGCGGTGCCGGTTATATGGACGAATACGCGATCAGCCGGCAGTATACCGACGCGCGGATCGCCACGATCTACGCCGGCAGCTCCGAGGTGATGAAGATCATCATCAGCCGCGACTGCCTGTCGGATGACTACAAGCCGTTCAACACCCGCAACTTCTGAAGCACGCGCTCGACCACACTGAAAAGAGCACACACGGAATCAAGGAGGAAGCACCATGGACCTGTCAGGGAAAGTCGCCATCGTTACCGGCGGGGCCTCCGGCCTCGGCCGTGCCACCGTCGAGGCCTACGTCGCCCGGGGCGTCAAGGTCGCCATCTTCGACCTCAACGAGCAGGCCGCGGACGAGATGATCCAGGCGCTGGGCAGCGACAAGGTCGCTTTCTGGAAGGTAAATGTCGCCGACGAGGATTCCGTGAGCACGGCCGTCGCCGGCGTGGTGGAGAAGTTCGGCGCGCTGCACATCTGCAACAATTTCGCGGGGATCGGCAGCGCCTGCAAGACCCTGAGCAAGAAGGGGGTGTTCCCCCTCGACATGTTCATGGGCGTGATCAACGTCAACCTCGTCGGCACCTTCAACGTCTCCCGCTACGCCGCCGAGCAGATGGCGAAGAACGATCCGGTGTTCGGTGAAGACGGCCGCGGCGTCATCATCAATACCGCGTCCATCGCGGCCTACGAGGGGCAGATCGGCCAGCTCGCCTACAGCGCCTCCAAGGGCGGCGTGGTCGGCATGACCCTGCCCATGGCCAGGGATCTCGCCAGCTACGGCATCCGCGTGAACACCATCGTGCCGGGCCTGATCCACACGCCGCTCTTCGAGTCGCTCCCGGAGCCGGCCTACAAGTCCCTGGAAGCCAGCGTGCTCTACCCGCACCGCCTCGGCAAGCCGGAGGAAATCGCGCACCTGTCGGTGTTCATCGCCGAGAACGACTACGTCAACGGCGAGTGCATCCGCCTCGACGGTGGTATCCGGATGCAGCCCAAGTGATGCGGTTCGAGTAAGGAGAGCACTATGGGGCCCCTCAACGGCTATACGGTCATCGAGCTCGCCGGCATCGGGCCGGCGCCCATGGGTGGCATGCTGCTCGCGGACATGGGAGCAGAGGTCATTCGCGTGGACCGCGCCGGCGGTGCAGACCCGAAGCTCTCGGAGCGCGTCAGCGGTCGTGGCAAGCAGTCCATCGTCATCAACCTGAAGGACCCGGCGGGGGTGGAGACGCTCCTGCGCATGGTCGAGAACGCCGATGTGCTCATCGACCCGTTCCGTCCCGGCGTCTGCGAGAAACTGGGCATCGGCCCCGACGAGTGCCTGGCGCGCAACCCGAAGCTGGTGTTCGCGCGCATGACCGGCTGGGGCCAGACGGGGCCGTTGGCCCTGGCCGCCGGCCACGACATCAACTACATCTCCCTGACCGGCGCCCTCTACGCCGTCGGGCCGAGGGAGGGGCGGCCGGTGCCGCCGCTGAATCTCATCGGCGACATGGGCGGCGGCGGCATGCTGCTGGTGCAGGGGGTGCTCGCCGCGCTGCTGGAGGCCAGCAATTCCGGCCAGGGGCAGGTCATTGACGTGGCCATGGTCGACGGCGCCGCGCAGCTCATGTGGATGTTCCACAACTTCCAGGCCATGGGGGCGTGGAACGCCGACGAGCGCGAGGCCAACCTGCTGGACGGGGGCGCCCACTTCTACGGCACCTACGAGTGCGCGGACGGCGAGTACGTCGCCATCGGCTCCATCGAACCGCAGTTCTACGCACTGCTGCTCGAGAAAGCCGGCCTGTCGGCCGAGGAGTTCGCCGACCAGAACAACCCGGCTCTCTGGCCGGAGCTGCGGGACAAGCTGGCCGACGTCTTCCGCCAGAAGAGCCGCGACGAGTGGTGTGCCCTGATGGAGGGGACCGACGTCTGTTTCGCCCCGGTGCTGCGTTTCACCGAGGCGCCGAAGCATCCGGCAAACGTCGCCCGGGACACCTACATCGAGGTCGAGGGGGTGGTGCAGCCCGCGCCGGCGCCGCGCTTTGCCCGCACGCCCTCTACGGTGCGCCACGGTGTCCACGGCGCCGGTGAGGACACGGACAGCATTCTCACGGCCATGGGCTTCGCCGAGCAGGAAATCCAGCAACTGAAGGCCGGCGGCAGCGTCGCCTGACCGGCCCGGGGGAAACGCCATGAACGATTTCAACACCGTGCGCATCGACCGCGACGGCCCCGTGGCCGTGGTCACGCTCAACCGCCCGGACAGCCTCAACAGCTTCAACGGCGAACTGCGGCGGGAGTTCCTCGCCGCCGCGCAGGCCGTGAACGCCGATCCGGCGATCCGCGTCGTCGTTCTCACCGGTGAGGGCCGCGCCTTCTGCGCCGGTGCCGACCTGTCCGAGGGCCTGTCGCCGGACGACGGCGGCGGCCACGCGACCGAGGCCATGCTCAACGATGAGTACAAGCCCGCGGTGCTGGCGATCACCCAGTCGCGCAAGCCCTGGATCGCCGCCGTGAACGGTGCCGCCGCCGGCATCGGCAGCGCCTATGCACTGGCCTGCGACCTGTCGGTGATGGGCGAGGGCGCCTACCTCTACCAGGCCTTCGTGGCCATCGGCCTCGTGCCCGACGGCGGTGCGACCTGGCACCTCGCCCGCACCCTGGGCCCGCTGCGCGCCTTCGACATGATGACGTCGGGGGAGAAGATTCCCGCGGCGCGCTGCGTCGAGCTGGGCCTCGCCAACCGGGTCGTGGCCGACGACGCTCTCGTCGACAGCGCCGTGACCTGGGCCCGTGAGCTGGCCGGCAAGGCGCCGCTCGCCCTCGAGTACATCAAGAAGTCGCTGGCCTTCGCCATGGAGAACGATCTGCCGTCGGTCATTGCCAACGAGGCGTCCCTGCAGCACAGCTGCGTGGACAGCGACGATGCGAAGGAAGGCGTCATGGCCTTCCTCGAGAAACGCCAGGCCAGCTGGTCCGGCCGCTAGCCGGGGGCCCCCGGGTGGTAGACGGGACTGTCGGCGACGGCGACGAAGGCGACACAGTGCGCCCGGAACTCGCCGCGCTCCGCGACAGGCTGGCACAGACCGGCGACGAGGCCCGCGCGGCCGACCGCGACAAGCGCCACGGCAAGGGCTACCGCACGGCGCGGGAGAACCTGGCGGACCTGGTCGACCCAGGCAGCTTCCAGGAGTACGGCCAGCTGGCGGTCGCCGCCCAGCGCAGCCGCCGCGACTACGGGGAACTGCAGACGCGCACCGCCGCCGACGGCATCATCACCGGCACGGCGCGCATCAACGGCGCCCTGTTCGGGGAGGCGGCCACGCGCGCCGCGGTCATCATCAACGACTACGCCGTGCTCGCCGGTACCCAGGGCTTCTTCCACCACCGCAAGCTGGACCGGCTCTGCGAACTCGCCGCGCGCCTTGCGCTGCCGGTGGTCATGTACACGGAAGGAGGCGGCGGGCGTCCCGGCGATACGGACGTGCTCACGCAGATCGCCGGCCTCAACGTTCCGTCCTTCGCCGCCTGGGCGCGCCTGGCCGGTCGGGTGCCGCGGATCGCCGTGAACAACGGCTACTGTTTCGCCGGCAACGCGGCGCTGTTCGGCTGCGCGGATTTTCGCATCGCCACGCGGCGCTCCTGGATCGGCATGGCGGGCCCGGCCATGATCGAGGGCGGGGGCCTCGGATGCTTCGAGCCGACGGAGATCGGGCCCATCGAGGTGCAGGAACGCAACGGCGTGGTCGACCTGGTGGTCGAAGACGAAGCCGCGGCCACCACCGCCGCGCGGCAGCTGCTGGGCTATTTCCAGGGTGACCTCTCCGAGTGGGACTGCGCCGACCAGGCCGTACTGCGGGACCTCGTTCCCGAGGACCGGCGCTGGGGCTACCCGGTGCGCCGGGTCATCGAGACCCTGGCGGATACGGGCTCCTTCCTTGAGCTCGGCCGCGTCCATGGCCGCAGCGTGATCACCGGCTTCCTGCGCATCGAGGGGCGGCCGATGGCGCTGCTGGCCAATGACTGCCAGCAACTCGGCGGTGCCGTGGATGCCGAGGCGGCGGAAAAGGCCGCGCGCTTCCTCACCACCTGCAACGGCCTCGGCCTGCCGGTGCTGTCGCTCACGGACACGCCCGGCTTCATGGTCGGCCCGGACAGCGAATCCCATGCTGCCGTGCGGCGCATGGCCGGCCTGTTCACCGCCGGCGCGGCGCTGACGGTGCCGGTGATCGCCATCTTCCTGCGCAAGGGCTACGGTCTCGGCGCCATGGCCATGGTCGGCGGTTCCTTCGCCGAGCCGGTCTACGCGGCCTCCTGGCCCACCGGCGAGTTCGGCGGCATGGGCCTGGAGGGCGCCGTGCGCCTCGGCTACAGCAAGGAACTCTCCGCCGAGCCCGACAAAGCCAGCCGTGCGGCGCTGTTCGAGAAACTGGTTGCGAAGCTCTACGAGGTGGGCAAGGCCACGGAGGCCGCCGCCCACCTGGAAATCGACGCGGTCATCGATCCGGCGGACACCCGCGCCGCTGTCCGCGAAGCACTCACCGGCGCCCTCGGCGCTCAACGCAGAAGGTAAGATCCATGGACAAGCTCTTCGACCTCTCCGGCAAGGTGGCCGTGGTGACCGGCGGTTCCCGCGGCATCGGCGCCATGATCGCCCGCGGCCTCGTCGGCGCCGGCGTGCGCACCTACATCACGGCCCGGCGCGAGGAGGAGCTCGCCGCAACGGCCGAGGAGCTCGGCGCGTTCGGCGAGTGCATAGCCATGCCCTCCAACCTCGGCAGCGTGGAGGGGGTGCAGGCCTTCGCCGATGCGCTGCGCGAGCGCGAACCGGCGCTGCATATCCTGTTCAACAACGCCGGTGCCAGCTGGGGCGCCCCGATCGACGAGTTCCCGGAAAACGGCTGGGACAAGGTCATGGACCTCAACGTGAAGTCGCTGTTCTTCCTGACCCAGAAGCTGCTGCCGGCGCTGCGCGCCGCGGGCACGGCGGAGGACCCGGCGCGGGTGGTGAACATCGGCTCCATCAACGGCCTCACCTACGCGCCGTTGCAGAACTACTCCTATACCGCCAGCAAGGCGGCGGTACACCACCTGACCCGGCAGATGGCGACGGACCTTGCCGGTGACTGCATCAACGTCAACGCGATCGCGCCGGGTTTCTTCCCGAGCAAGATGACCGCGCACATGCTCGAGCACGAGGCGGAGATGGTGAAGGCGATTCCCCGCGGCCGCCTGGGCGAGCCGGAGGACGCCGCCGGCACGGCGATCTATCTCTGCGCTCGCGCTTCGGCTTTTGTCACCGGGCACGTGCTGGTGCTTGACGGCGGCCAGGCGGTCAGCGCCTGAGCGGCAGCCGCGCGCACTCAGCCGGCTACGACGACCAGCCGCACGGCCTGCAGGTGCAGGTCGGCCCGGGCGATGGCCGCGAGGCTTTCCTCGCGCTGCCAGCGCAGGTGGTCGATCTCCTCATCGCGCACCTGCGGGTTCACCCGCTGCAGGGATTCCAGCCGCGTGATCTCCTCGCCCAGGTGGTTTTCGGCGCGGCGTGTCGCGTCCTCACGCAGCGTCGCCAGGTGCTTCTCGGCATAGGTCGCGGCCGCGGCCAAACGCTCGTCCACGGCGCCCTGGAGCTGGCGGATGATGCCCACGGCGGTGGCATGGTCGACGCGGCGGACGAGCTGGTTCAGGCGCTCGTGGGAGATGGCACTGGACAGGTCCCGGTCGCGGCTGTCCACGAGCACCCGCTGCGGTGACAGGGACAGGAACCGCTGCAGCTGCAGGCTTTTCGGCGCGCTCACATTGACGGTGTACAGGCACTCGAGAAGCAGGGTGCCCGCGGGCACGCCGCGCAGCTTGAGGGTGCCGAGGGCGGCGTTGCCGAGTTCCGTGGAGAGGATGGCCTCCATCGCCTCGGTGAGCATGGGGTGCTCCCAGGTCAGGAAGGCCATGTCCTCCCGGGCGAGGGCCGTGGCCCGGTCGAAGGTCACCGTGCGCCCGTCCTCCGGCAGCTCGGGGAAATGCGCGGTATCCATGTGCTCCCCGGGCCGCAGTACCAGGCAACCCTCGCTGTGGTACTCGTGCTCCACGCCCAGGTTGTCGCAGAGTGTCTCGAAGTAGGCCTGCAGTTCTCCGCTGCGCTCGCTGTCGCGAATCGCCTCGATGATGCGCTGGGCCTCCGCGGGGCGGCAGGCATTGCGCTCCAGCAGCCGGTCCCGCCCCTCGGCCAGGCGCCGGTTTGCGCTCGCGGTGGCCTCGCGCGTCTCCTCGATCAGTGCGTCGATGTCCGCGCTGCCGTCCAGGGCGTCCTCCAGCCGCTCCCGGCAGGCGTCGAACACCGCGCGGCCCGCGGGGCAGTTCTGCCGGAAGATATCGAGCCCCTCGTGCAGCCAGCGGAACAGCCGCTCCTGCGCTGTGCCCGCGAGGTAGGGTATGTGGATGTGCACGTCGCCGGCCTGACCGATGCGGTCGAGGCGACCGATGCGCTGCTCCAGGAGATCCGGGTTGCGGGGCAGGTCGAACAGCACGAGGTGCTGGGCGAACTGGAAATTGCGCCCCTCGCTGCCGATCTCCGAGCAGATCAGCGCCTGGGCGCCGCTTTCGGCGTCGGCGAACCACGCAGCCGCGCGGTCGCGCTCGATGATCGACAGGCCCTCGTGGAAGGCCGCGCAGCGGATGCCGGCGCGCAGGTGCAGGTAGTGCTCCAGCTGCTCGGCGGTGCCGGCCGTGCTGCAGATGACCAGCGCCTTGTGCGGCCGCAGGGTGCGCAGCGTATCGCGCAGCCAGGTGACCCGGGGCTCCTCGGCGAGCCAGCCCTCGTCCCTGGCGTGGCGCTCCGGGTAGAGGGCGCCGGCCGCCGCGGCCGGTCCGGCGGCGGGGAGGGCGGCCCGGTGCAGGTACCGGGCCGGGAACCCGCCGACGCTGGCCCGGGTATTGCGGTACAGGACCCGCCCGGTGCCGTGCCGGTCGAGGATGCGCTCGATGAGCACGGTGTCGCTGGCGCCCTCGTCGAGGCCCGCGGGCAGGGCGGCGGGCCGCCGGCCGTCCTCGATGGCCTCGAGCAGTTCGCTCCACTCCCGGTAGCGCGCCTCCTCGGCGCGAAAGGCGTCGAGGTCGTGGAAACGCGCCGGGTCGATAAGCGCCAGGCGCGCGAAGTGGCTCTCCACGCCGAGCTGCTCCGGCGTGGCGGTGAGCAGCAGGAGGCCCGGGCTCGCGCTCGCCAGGGCACTGACGAAGCGGTAATCCTGCCCGGGGGCGTCGGGCTGCCAGTGCAGGTGGTGCGCCTCGTCGACCACGACGATATCCCAGGGGGCCGCCAGCGCATCGGCCTGCGCCACCGGGTCCTCGTAGAGGAGGTCCCCCGCGCAGAGGACGAGCTGTTCCGTCTCGAAGGGGTTTTCCCCGTCGCTCGCGGCCAGGCGTTCGCTGTCGAAGAGGGCGAAGTGCAGGTTGAAGCGGCGCAGCATCTCCACCAGCCACTGGTGCAGGAGCGGCTCGGGGACCAGCACCAGCACCCGGCTGGCGCGGCCCGTGAGCAGCTGCTGGTGCAGGATCATGCCGGCCTCGATGGTCTTGCCGAGGCCGACCTCGTCCGCCAGCAGCACGCGCGGCGCGTGCCGGCGCCCGACGCTGGCGGCGATGTAGAGCTGGTGCGGCAGGAGCTGGGTGCGCGGGCCGAGGAGGCCGCGGGCCGGATCCCGCTGCAGGCGGTCCAGCTGCAGGCAGGTCGCGACGCGCAGTGCAAAGGCCTCGTGACGGTCGAAGTGGCCGTTGCGCAGCCGCTGCTGTGGCGTGGTGAGCTGGACGAAGGCGTCGAGCTCGATCTCGGGCACCCGATGTTCTTCGCCGGCGGCGTCCGTGGCGCGGTAGAACAGGAGACCTTCGCGCTCCGTGACCGCTGCCACCTCGAGCTCGCGCCCGTCGGCCGTACGCAGCTGGTCTCCGGCCTTGAAGCGCAGCCGGGTCAGCGGGGCGCGGCCCGCGGCGTAGGTACGCTCCTCGCCGACGGCCGGGAAGCTCAGGGTGACCCGCGGCCCCTCGCTGGCGACCACGATACCGAGGCCGAGCTGCGCATCCGCGTGACTGACCCAGCGCTGGCCGAGGGCGAACTCCATGGCGCCGGCCTCAGGCCGCGAGGGCCGGGGCATCGCCCGGGAAGAAGAGTTCATAGCTCGAGCGGCGCGCGATGGCGAGCAGCTTCTCCACCGGCAGGCCCTTGAGCTCTGCGATCTTCTCGGCGACGAAGGGCAGGTAACAGGGCGCGTTGGTCGTGCCGCGGTAGGGCACCGGCGTCAGGTAGGGGGCGTCGGTTTCCAGCAGCAGCTGCTCGACCGGGGTGAGCTCGACGATGGTGCGGACGTTGTCCGCGTTGCGGAAGGTAGTGATCCCGTTGAAGCCGAGGTAAAAGCCGGCCTCCAGCGCGAACTCCGCCAGGCCCTGACCGGAAGTGAAGCTGTGGATGACGCCCGGGCCAGGCAGGCCGCAGCGCCTGAAGCCCGGCAGGTGGTCGGAGAGGATCGCCTCCGTGTCCTCGTCCGCGTCGCGGCTGTGGATGACGACCGGCAGCGCCAGCTCCGCGGCGAGGGCCAGCTGGCGGGCAAAGGCATCGCGCTGCGCGCCGCGGTCCGCGCGATCGTAGTAGTAGTCCAGGCCGATCTCGCCGATGGCCACCACGCGCGGGTGCGCGGCGCCCTCGCGAATGGCGGCCTCGACGGCCTCGTCGTAGCTGCCGGCCTCGTGCGGGTGAATGCCCTGGGTACACCACACGCGCGCATCGCTCTCGGCGATGCGGCGTACCGTCGCCAGGTTGTCGGGCGCCACGGCGATGGTCACGACGCGCTCGATGCCCACCCCGGCGGCAGCGGCCAGCGTGTCGGCCAGGGCCTCTTCCCCGAGGTAGTCGAGGTGGCAATGAGTCTCTACGATCGGCGTGGCGAAGCGCGGGATCGCGCGCCGCTGTTTCTTGCTCATGACCGGGTTCTCCGCGTGGGTCGGCAGGGCACTGCCCGCGGCTTTCGCAGTGTCTTTTGCTGTGCCTTTCGCTGTGTCTTTCGAAGCGCTGTCTTTTTGCGCATTATAGCGAGTGATGAAGGTCCCGTATGCCCCCCGCTGCCGCCGGTCCCTGGGCGGAGCCCTGCTGCTCGTCCTCCTCCTGCCGGCCTTCGCCGTCCGGGCGGGCGGCGAGCCCTATGGCGAAGCCTTTGCCCGCGAGGGCGCGTCCTGGCCCGAGGGCCGCCCGCCCGCGGCCCTGCTGCCACCGCTCCCGGACGGGTCGGAGGCGCCGGCGGAAGGAGAGCTCGAAGCGCTGCGGGGGCGCCTGGCTGCGCTCGAGGCCGAGGGCGGCCCCTACGCCGGTGGCCTCGAGGAACCGCTGGCCGCTCTGGGTCGCGCGCTCGCCGCGCGCGGCCGTTACGGCGAGGCGGTGGCCCTCTATCGCCGGGCGCTACACGTGCTTCGCGTCAACGACGGCCTTTACGGCGAAGCGCAGAAACCGCTGCTCGCGGCGCTGCTCGGCATCTACCGCGCCGCCGGGGACTTCGCGGCGCTCGACGAGCAGTACCCCTGGTTCTACCGCGTCTACGGCAACGGCCAGCCGCCGCTAACGGGGCTGCGTCTCGACGCGGCGCTGGCCTACCAGCGCTGGCAGCGGGAGGCCCTGCGCCGGGATCTCGGCGACGGCACGCGGCGGCTGCTGGCGCTCCTCGACGACGGGGCGGAACTGCTGGACCGGGCCGCGGCTGACCCCGCGGCCGGCTGGGACGCGCGCCGGGCGCTGGCGCTGTCGCAGCTCAACAATCTCTACCTGCTGGAGGACCGCGTGGCGCCCCCGCCGGAAGACTACCCCGGGCTCCGTGCCCCGGATCCTTTCCAGCGCAACGAGCTGTTTACCGGCGACCCGCAGCAAGACCGGCTGCAGGCCCAGCGGCGAACGGCGCAGGCCGACGGCCGGCGCCTGCTCGAGGAGCTGGCAGCGGAAGCGCCGGACCCTCTGGCCCGGGCCGAGGTGCTCGTCGCGCTCGGCGACTGGCAGCAGTGGCACGGCCGGGAATCGGCGGCAGCGGAGGCCTGGCAGGCGGCGATCGACGGGCTGCTGCGCGCCGGCGAGGCGGTGCAGGTGGCGGCCCTGTTCAGTGAACCCCGGGAACTCCCGGCGAACGGGGTTTTCTGGCAGCCCCCGGCCGCGGGTGCCGAGGCGCCGGGGCCGGTCGTGGCGGCGCGCTTCACGGTGACGGAGCGAGGCCGGGCCCGGGAGGTGGCGGTGGAAACAGTGACCGGTCGCGACAGCGCCCGGATCGGCGTCGCACGGGCGCTCAGGCGCATGCGTTTCCGGCCGGCCTTCGTCGACGGGGCGCCCGTCGTGACCGAGGGGGTCGAGCGCTTTTACGAGGTGTACGACTAGCGGTTGTTGATGTGCAGCAGCGTGCCGCGCGCGGCGAGAGCACCGCGGGTGCGCCATTCCAGCAACTCGCCGCCGTGCCGGTCGATGCAGCGCTCGGCCATGGCGAGGAAGGGGGAGCGCTCCGGGTCGCCGATGAGGATCTCGCCGACACCGGCCTTGATCGCCCGGTTCACGAGGTTGGCGACGGGGCCGGTCAGCTCGTCCCAGAAGCAGATATCGGCCCCGATGAGTAGGTCGTACTCCGCGAGTTCCCGCGTGGTGATGCGCTCGAAGCGGCGCACCAGGTGCTCGGTGCGCACGCCGTTGAGCCCGGCGACCACATCCAGGTAGGGGAACACGTTCGGGTCCGCATCGACAGAGGTCACCGCGGCGCCGAAGCGCTTCGCACACCAGATACCGCCGATCCCCCAGCCGCAGCCTACGTCGAGGACGCGGCGGCAAGCGGCCGGCGGGTGGCGATGCAGGTAGTCGATGACCAGGCAGCTGGACTTCCACAGCTTGTTGCCGTGGATCGCCGGCGCATCGCTGCGCCGGCGTACGGCGCGGATCGCCGGGTGGGCGGCCGTGGGGAAGAGGGCGCCGCGGAAACGGCGCGCGTGGTTGACGGCCATGGGCAATCCTCGGTGCGGCTCAGTCCAGGGGCTCGACGTCTTCGGCCTGCGGGCCTTTTTCGGTGTCGGCGATCACAAAGGTGACGCGCTGGCCATCATTGAGGCTGCGGCGGCCCTCGCCGCGGATGGAGCGGAAGTGCACGAAGATTTCGCGCCCGTCGTCGAGGGTCAGGAAGCCGAAGCCCTTGGCCGCGTTGAACCACTTGACCGTGGCCTCTTCGCGCGGACCCTCGGGCACACTGGCCGCCGGCGCGGGCTTCTTCTTCGCCGCGGGTTTCTCGCGGCGCGGTGCATCCTTCGGTTTCTGCTGCCGCTCCGGGGCGCGGGAGGGGGCGCTGCCGGCGGGCGCGGTGCTCGCCGGTGCAGCGAGCGGGCGGTGCGTGGCGAGGGCCGTACCGGCCGTCGCTGCCACGAAGAGTACGGCGAGCACGGGGTCGAAGGCCCCGCTCCCGGTGAGCAGGGCGGCGATGACGGCCGCGACGAGGCCGATGGCAATGGCGATGACGAGTTTGCCGGGAATGGACATGGTACTTCTCATAGCTTGACACTCACTTGCTGTCGGTGTGTTGACACAAAAAAACGGGTGCCGGTCGACCCGCGACCGGCCGGGAGTGGGGCTGACCGGCGTCGGCGGCCGGCCGCCCCGGGCGGTGCCCCGGGAGGATGTTCCGGGGCGCCCAGGCGTCGCTAGAGCTTCGCGACGTCCTCGGCCTGGAGCCCCTTGGGCCCCTCCACCAGGGTGAATTCTACCGCCTGGCCCTCGTCGAGGGTGCGATAGCCGTCGCCCTGGATGGAGCGAAAGTGCACGAACACGTCACCCTCGCCTTCTTCCCTGGTAATGAATCCGAACCCCTTGGCGTTGTTGAACCACTTCACCGTGCCGCTGACACGCTCGCCCATACCGCTTCCCTCGGTGTTTCCCTTTTTATTGTCTGGCGGCACCCGGTGCCGCCGCCCATGTGCGCTGCGCGCTACATGTTCTTCAGGGTCTCGTGCTGCGCCTCGAGGCGGGCCTGCGCCTGCTCCTGCGCGGCCAGCTTCTCGCGTTCCCGCTCGACGACGTCGGCGGGCGCCTTGGCGACGAAGCCCGGGTTGTCGAGCTTGCCGCGCAGGCGCTTCACTTCGCCCTCAATTCTGCCGAGTTCGCGCGCCAGCCGGGCGAGCTCGGCGTCGCGATCGATGAGTCCGGCCAGCGGCACGAGGATTTCCAGGTCGCCGGCAAGCGCCGTGGCGGCGGCGGGCACGGCCTCGTCTGCTTCCAGGAAGCGGATGCTGCCGAGCTTCGCCAGTTGCATGAGGAATGTCCGATTGTCCTGCAGCCGCTTGTTATCGTTCTCGGTCCCGTTGCGCAGCAGTACGTCAACCGTTTTGCCGGGCGCGACGTTCATCTCTCCACGAATGTTGCGCACGCCGAGCACGATAGCCTTGATCCATTCTAGCTCCGCGCTCGCAGCCGTGTCCACGCGGGCCCGGTCCACCTGCGGGTAGGCCTGCAGCATGATGGTCCGCCCGGAAGCGCCCGCGAGCGGCGCCACGGCCTGCCAGACCTCCTCGGTAATGAAGGGCATGAACGGGTGCAGCAGGCGCAGCACGTTCTCGAGCACCTGCACCAGGGTCTGGCGAGTGCCGCGAAGAGCGGCCTCATCCTCCGCGCCGTCGCGCAGCGCGACCTTCGACAGCTCGAGATACCAGTCGCAATACTCGTTCCAGATGAAGTCGTAGAGCAGCTGCGCGGCGAGATCGAAGCGGTAGTTGCCGAGGGCGCGGTGAACCTCGCCGACGGTGTCCTGCAGGCGCGAGCGGATCCAGCGGTCCACGAGGTGGTAACTGACCGGTGCCGACGCGTCCTGGCCGCAGTCCTCGCCTTCGGTGTTCATCAGCACGTAGCGGGCCGCGTTCCAGATCTTGTTGCAGAAGTTGCGGTAGCCCTCGATCCGGCCGAGGTCGAACTTGATGTCGCGGCCGGTGGAGGCGAGGGAGCAGTAGGTGAAGCGCAGGGCATCGGTGCCGTAGGCACTGATACCCTCCGGGTACTGCTTGCGCGTGGCCTTCTCGATCTTCGCCGCAAGGCGCGGCTGCATCATGCCGGCGGTGCGCTTGCTGACGAGGTCTTCGAGGTCGATGCCGTCGATGAGGTCGACGGGGTCGAGGACGTTGCCCTTGGACTTCGACATCTTCTGCCCCTCGCTGTCGCGCACGAGGCCGGTCACGTAGACCGTGCGGAAGGGCACCTCGCCGCGAAAATGCAGCGTCATCATGATCATCCGGGCGACCCAGAAGAAGATGATGTCGAAACCGGTCACCAGTACCGACGTCGGGTGGTAGCGCGCGAGTTCCGGGGTATCTTCGGGCCAGCCGAGGGTGGAGAAGGTCCACAGGGCCGAGGAGAACCAGGTGTCGAGGACGTCCTCGTCGCGGTGCAGGGGCAGCGTGTCGTCCAGGCCGTGTTCGGCGCGCACGGCCGCTTCGTCGGCGCCGACATAGACGTTGCCCTGGGCGTCGTACCAGGCGGGTATGCGATGCCCCCACCAGAGCTGGCGGCTGATGCACCAGTCCTGGATGTCGCGCATCCAGGCAAAGTAGGTGTTCTCCCACTGCCGGGGCACGAAGCTTATATCGCCGTTTTCCACTGCCGCGATCGCGGGGCCGGCGAGCTTCTTTGCGTCCACGTACCACTGCGGCGTCAGCCAGGGCTCGATGATGACGCCGCTGCGGTCGCCGCGCGGCACCTTCAGCGTGTGGTCCTCGACTTTTTCGAGCAGGCCCAGCTGGTCGAGGTCCTCGACCACGCGCTCGCGGGCAGTGAAGCGGTCGAGACCGCGGTAGAACTCGGGGGCTTCGTCGGAAAGCGTGGCGTCGGCATTGAGGATGTTGATCAGCGGCAGGTCGTGGCGCTGGCCGAGCGCGTAGTCGTTGAAGTCGTGCGCCGGCGTGATCTTGACGCAGCCGGTGCCGAAGTCGCGGTCGACGTAGTCGTCGGCGACGATGGGGATCTGCCTGCCGACCAGGGGCAGCTCTATGGTCCTGCCGACGAGGTGCGCGTAGCGCTCGTCCTCCGGGTGCACGGCTACCGCCGCGTCGCCGAGCATCGTCTCCGGGCGCGTCGTGGCCACGGTGAGGTGGCCGCTGCCGTCGGAGAGCGGGTAGCGGAAATGCCAGAGGTGGCCTTGCTCCTCCTCGGCGATGACCTCGAGGTCGGAAATGGCGGTGTGCAGCTCCGGGTCCCAGTTCACCAGCCGCTGGCCGCGGTAGATGAGGCCTTCCCGGTAGAGGCGGATGAACACCTCCTGCACGGCCCGGGACAGACCGTCGTCCATGGTGAAGCGTTCCCGCGACCAGTCCGGGGAGGTGCCGAGGCGCCTGAGCTGCCGCGTGATGTTACCGCCGGATTCGCTTTTCCACTGCCAGATCCGCTCGATGAAGGCCTGGCGGCCGAGCTCGTGCCGGTCCCTGCCTTCCGCCTCGAGCTGCCGCTCGACCACCATCTGCGTGGCGATGCCGGCGTGGTCCGTACCCACCTGCCACAGCGTGTCGTTGCCCTGCATGCGGTGGTAGCGGATCAGTGCATCCATGAGGGTCTGCTGGAAGCCGTGACCCATGTGCAGGCTGCCGGTCACGTTCGGCGGGGGGATCATGATGCAGTAGGGGTCGCCGCTGCCGCTGGGCGCGAAATACCCGCTTTCCTCCCAGTGCGCGTACCAGCGCTTCTCGATCTCGGCGGGCTTGAAGGTCTTGTCCATCGGGGTGTGGGTTCGCTCAGGGCAGCTCGGGGAAGCCGGCGATTATACGCGTCACAGATCGTGCTTTTCCAACGCGTAGCCGCGCTCCTTGTAGAACTGCCAGGCCGCGCGCAGCGCCTGCAGGCTGGCCTCGTCGCGGGTGACCACCTCGGCAACGCGGTGAAAGCGGGGAAAGAAGGGGGGCGGGGTGAGGTCCAGGTTGATCAGCAGGTCGTCGTGGTTGCCCGGGTCCTGCCCCCAGCCGATGAGGACCGCCTCGCCCGCGGTCTCGCCGACCAGGGCGTGGGGCAGGAAGGCATCGGGGCGGAACTGCCAGAGCAGCTCATCGAGACTGCGCGCCTGGGCCTCGTCGGCGCAGTGCAGGAAAACCCGGTGGCCGCGTGCGGCGGCCTTGTTGGCGAGCCGGCAGGCGACCAGGGGCCGCCCGCCGGCATCGCCGTCGCTGACGACGTAGAAGCCGACCCGGGTCACCGCTTCCCGGCGCGGTCGCGCAGGTAGCGGGTGAGCAGCGCGACGGGGCGCCCCGTCGCGCCCTTCGGCGAGCTGTTCCAGGCCGCCCCGGCGATGTCGAGGTGCGCCCAGCGGTAGTCTTCGGCGTAGCGGGCGAGGAAGCAGGCCGCGGTCACGCTGCCGGCTTCCGGGCCGCCGATATTTGCCATGTCCGCGAAGTTGCTCGCCAGCTGCTTCTGGTAGTCGTCCCAGAGCGGCATGCGCCAGGCGCGGTCGTGTGCCGTGGTGCCCGCGGCCAGGAGCTCATCGGCCAGCTCGTCATTGTTCGCGTAGAGGCCCGCGGCGTGCGAACCCAGGGCCACCACGCAGGCGCCGGTGAGGGTGGCGATGTCGACGACGGCCGCGGGCTTGTAGCGGCCGGCATAGGTGAGCGCGTCGCAGAGCACCAGGCGGCCCTCCGCGTCGGTATTGAGGATCTCGATGGTCTTGCCGGCCATGGACGTGACCACGTCCCCGGGCTTGGTCGCGCTGCCGCTGGGCATGTTCTCGGCCGCGGCGACGATGGCGACCGCATTCACCGGGAGATCGAGCTCGCAGAGGGCATGCACGGTGCCGAACACGCTCGCGGCGCCGCCCATGTCGAACTTCATCTCGTCCATCTTGGCGCCGGGTTTCAGGGAAATGCCGCCGCTGTCGAAGGTGATGCCCTTGCCGACCAGCGCATAGGGCTTCGCGCCCTTGCTGCCGCCCTTGTACTCCATGACGATCAGCTGCGCCGGCTGCTCACTGCCGGCGGAAACGGAGAGCAGGGAGCCCATGCCGAGCTCCTTCATCTGCTTCTCGGAAAGCACCTTGACGGTGAGCTTCGGGTAGCGGCGGCCGAGCTTGCGGGCCTCCTTTGCGAGGTAGCTCGGCGTACAGATATTGCCGGGCAGGTTGGCGAGCTCCCGCGCCGTGTTGACTCCGAGCCCCGTGGCGAGGCCGGCCTCGAGCGCGGCCTTCGCGCGCGCGGTGGACAGGGCCTTGCCGGCGTTGACGGTGAGCCGCTTGAGTGCGGGCTGCGCAGCCGGCTTGCTCAGCGTCTGACGGTAGCGGTACAGGGCCGTGACCACGCTGCGGGCAAGGAACTCGCAGAGCCACTCGCTATCGGCCTCGCCGAGGCCGAGCTCGCCGGCGTAGACGAGTGCATCCGCTGCCTTGCAGTCGCGCAGGCTGCGACCGATGGCCTCGCAGAAGGCGATCTGCACGGGGCGGTCGAACTTGCGGGCTTCGCCGCAGCCGACCAGCAGCACGCGCTTGATGGCGCCGTTGCCGGGCAGGAGCAGCGTCTTGCCTTTCTCGGCGCTGAAGTCGCCGAGGTCCAGGGCGGCCTTGATGCTGCCGCCGAGCACCTTGTCGAGCTCGCGCGCCGTCGCGGTGGGTTGCTTGCCTGCAAAGACCGGCAGCACGGCACATTGCGTGCGCGCGCTGGCCGCGTCGCTGACCTGGCGGGCGGAAACACTCAGGGTGGCCATGACAGTTCCTTTTTCAATGGGGATCAGGGGCGCTAGTGTACGGCGAACGCCGGTGCAACTGAACCGGCGCTACTTCTTGCGTTTCGGTACCAGGACGAGAGCCGTGCCGGAAAGGTAGTCGTGCCAGTAGCGGCCGCGGCGGTCGATCAGGCACCAGAGGTAGCCGAGGCCGAGGCAGGCGGCGGAGAGGAGGGCGCCGAGGCAGCGCAGGGCGCAGCGCGCCAGCGTGAGGCGCTTTCCCGGCAGCGCCACCAGTTTCACGCGCCAGGCCTGCATGCCGAGGGTCTGCCCGCTCTTGGTCCAGAAGGCGGAGAAGAAGCCGACGAGGCAGAGGAGGATGAGTCCCTGGGCGAGCCAGGGGTTCAGCGGCTGTACCGGCTCGCCGCCCTCGACCAGTGCCGCGGTGCCCATGGCGAGCACGAAGGCGAGCATGATCACCGGCAGCACCAGGAACGTGTCGTAGACGAGCGCCATGAGCCGCCGCGGCAGGGCCGGGCTCGGGGCGTTCTCGCTGTCCGGGGTGTGGAGCGTCTCGCTCAGGGCTCGAGCTCCAGGTGGTGCGTGCTCGGCGGCGGCCGGTCATCCTTGCGGCGGTAGCGCTCCTCGAGCACGTCCGCGCCCGCCTCGGCGAGGTCCAGGTCCGGTGCGGCGACGGGCTCGGCGGCCGCACTTTCGGGCAGGGCCGCATCCTGTGCCGCCAGGCTGAACGCGGAAACATCAGGGGGCGGCGGCACGGCGTCCCGGGGGAGGCCGGGAATGTCTTCGCCGACGGGGGCTACGGAGAGGTCGTCGGTGGCCGGCGGCGCAGGGGGCGTCGCGGCCTCCGGCCCGAGGCGCTCGCCGACGGGGGCGATGGACAGGCCCTCGGTGTCGACGGCGACCGCCGTGACCTGCCGCCGCTCCTCCGGCCGGAGCACGTCGCTGCCGGGCGCGGCGAGGCTGAGCCCCGGCTCCTGCGCATCCTTGCTGTTGCGCGAGATGCGAGGACGGGCACCGGCGCGCTCCATGGCGGCCTTGTAGCGCAGGGTCTGCTCGCGGTCGAGGTCGCGGCGTATGAGGTGCGTGGCACCGGAGAAGAGCTTGTCGAGGGTGACGTCGCCGGCATTGAACAGTACCGCGAGGCCCTCGCGCACGCTGGCGGCGTCGTGGCCGTCGAGGAGCTCGCCGGCGTAGTAGATGTTGAAAGTTTCTTCGTCCATGGGGTCCACCTGCTGTGCCCTTCACCCGCTGGCCTCACCAGTATAGGGGGGGCGCCGGGGGCGGCCAAGGAAAACCCCTACGGGGAATGGTATTACTCCCGCGCCGATGCCAGAATTGCCTCCGCGAACCCACCGGGTGTCGCCCCATTAAAATTAGATCCCCAGGGGGAAACCATCATGACCCGCAACCTAGCCCCGGCCCTGACCCTGCCCGCGCTCATCGTCCTGTCCGCCCAGGCTGCCGCCCAGGCGAACATGCTCGAAGAGGTCGTCGTGACCGCGCAGAAGCGCACGGAGAGCCTCACCGACGTACCGATCTCCATCGGCGTGATGAGCGCGGAAGCGCTGCAGAAAACCGGCGTCCGCCAGCTGCGCGAAGTCGCCGAGTTCGTGCCCAACCTCACTATTTCCAACGGCAACGACAGCTCCACCGCCGTGCGCATCCGCGGCGTCGGCACCAACACGCGGAATATCGGCTTCGACACGCGGGTGGGCGTGTATGTCGACGGCGTTTACATGGGCCAGTCCCTGGCGCAGAACCTCGATATCCTCGACCTCGAGCGCGTGGAGGTGGTGCGCGGTCCGCAGGGAACGCAGTTCGGCCGCAACACGGTGGCCGGCGCCATCAACATGATTACCACCCGGCCCACGGACGAGTTCGAGCTCGAACTCCTCGGCGAGGTCGGCAATTACGACTCCTACCGCGTCGGCGCTATCGCCAACCTGCCGATTAGCGACAGCCTCGCCGCGCGCGTGTCGGTGATCGACCATGCCCGCGACGGTTTCGTCGACAACATTACCACCGGCACGGACCACAATGAGCGCGACGGCACGACGCTCCGGGGCCAGCTGGCCTGGCGCGGCGAGCGGGTGGACGTCATCCTGGCCGCGGACTACACGGAGTCGGATCGCGTGTCCTTCTTCGGCGAGGCGGTTTCCGACTGGTCCGGCAGCGTGCCGACGACCGAGGCCCCGGGTCGCTTCGATATCGCCAACAACGTCGACAACTACGAGGAGCGGGAGATCTGGGGTACGTCCCTCAACGTCGATGTCGCCCTGGGTGACTACTCGCTGACCTCGATCACGGCGTTCCGCGACAACAGCATCGACCGGGGCCAGGACACGGACCACAGCTCCCTGTCGCTGCTGCGCGTCGAGTACCCGGACGCCTACGAGCAGCTGACCCAGGAGTTCCAGCTGTTCTCGCCCGATACAGGGCGCCTCAAGTACGTGGCAGGTCTGTACCTGTATCGCGAGGAGGCCACGTCGTCCCGCCGCGCGATCGTCGGCGAGGATATCGGTATCGTCTTCGCCGGCCTGGCGCCGCCGCTGGCGCCCTTCGGGCCGGCCTTCACCGACACCTTCGCCGGCACCTTCGGCGATGTCGACACGGACAGCTGGGCGGTCTACCTGAACGGCACCTACGACCTGACCGATCACTGGACCCTCGGCTTCGGCGCCCGCTACACCGATGAGCAGCGCGAGGTCGACTACGACCTCGTCGGCAGCGTGGTCGACCTCGGTATCCTCACCGTGCCCACGGCAGCGGTCTTCGGCGTGGCCGTCGGCCCCGTGGTGGACGGCCTCACGGTGCTGAACTTCCAGGACAAGCAGAACTACGACGACTTCTCGCCGATGCTGAGCCTGAGCTATGCGCTCACGGAGAATAGCAACGTCTACCTGAAGTACTCGGAGGGCTTCAAGAGCGGCGGCTTCAACGTCGACTTCGTATCCGAGGCGCTGCTCGCCGACGGCATCGACTTCGATCCGGAGACCGTCGAGTCCTGGGAGCTTGGCTTCAAGGGCGAAAGCGACGATCGCTCCCTGCGCTACAGCTTCAGCGCGTTCTACATGGAGTTCCAGGACTACCAGCTCAACCAGTTCATCCAGCTCTCCAACAACACCTCGACGATCACCATCCAGAACGCGGCCGAGGTCGTGTCCGAGGGTATCGAGGCGGAGGTCACCTGGTATCCGACCGCGTCGCTGCTGGTCAACGCATCCATCGGCTACAACAATGCCGAGTTCGACAGCTTCCCGGGTGGCGGCAGCGCCCGCAACCCGGCCGGCGTGGGTGCCGATCTCGACGGCAACAAGCTGCCGCAGGCCCCGGAGTGGTCCTCGGCGCTGGCGGTGCAGTACAACCTGCCGCTCTCCGGCCTGGGTGGTGAACTGGTCACCCGCGTGGACTGGACCTACACGGACGAGTACTACACCACCGAGGACAACGTTGAGTTCGCCAACCCCGGCAGCCCGATCGTCTGGGGCAAGGTCGACAGCTATTCCCTGCTGAACGGCCGCATCGGCTACGAGGCGAGCGACAGCTGGAGCGTCTACCTGTGGGGCCGGAACCTGCTCGACGAGGATTACAGCTTCGCCTGGCCCTCGGACTTCCTCGGCACCGCCGCCAACTTCCCCGGCGACCCCCGCACCTACGGCGTTGAGGTGACCTGGCGCATGTAGCCCCGCGGGCCGACGCCGGGGTTGCCGCGTCGCGTGCGCGCTGCCCCGGCGTTATAATCGCGGCGGGAGGTTGACCTTATGTCTGTTCAGGATCGTATCCACGAGCGGCTTGCCGCTACCTTCGCACCGCTGCACCTCGAGCTCGAGAACGAGAGCCACAGCCACAGCGTGCCGCCGAATTCCGAGACCCACTTCCGGGTGGTGCTGGTGAGCGACGCCTTTTCCGGCAAGCGGCCCGTAGCCCGGCACCAGGCCGTATACGCCGCCCTCGCCGAGGAACTCGCCGGGCCGGTTCACGCCCTGGCACTGCACACCTACGACCCGGCCGAGTGGCGCGACCGCCAGGGCGAGAGCCCCGCGTCCCCGGCGTGCCTGGGTGGCAGCAAGGCGGAGGGGGGTGGCGTGTGAGCGTCGTCGTCGCCGCGCTTTACAAGTTCACGGCCCTGCCGGACTACCGCGAACTGCGCGAGCCGCTGCTCAGCTTCTGTCGCGAACAGGGGGTGCGCGGTACGCTGCTGCTGGCGGAAGAGGGCATCAACGGCACCATCGCCGGCACCCGCGCCGGCATCCACGCGGTGCTGGCACGGCTCAGGGCCGATCCCCGCCTGGCCGACCTCGAGCACAAGGAGAGCCTGCACGACGAGCCGCCGTTCCTGCGCATGAAGGTCAAGCTGAAGCGCGAGATCGTCACCATGGGCGTGCCGCAGATCGACCCGCGGCGCACGGTGGGTACCTATGTCGAACCGGGCGACTGGAACGCCCTGGTCGAGGACCCGGACGTGCTCCTGATCGACACCCGTAACGCCTACGAGATCAGCATCGGCACCTTCCGCGGTGCCGTGGACCCGGGCACGCGCTCTTTCCGCGAGTTCCCGGACTGGGTGAAGGAGAACCTCGATCCCGCAAAGCACCGCAAGGTGGCCATGTTCTGTACCGGCGGAATCCGCTGCGAGAAGGCCACCGGCTACCTGCTCCAGGAGGGCTTCGAGTCTGTCTACCACCTGCGCGGCGGCATCCTGCGCTACCTCGAGGAAGTGCCGGCCGGGGAGAGTACCTGGGAAGGCGAGTGCTTCGTCTTCGACGAACGGGTCGCCGTGAACCACGACCTCGAGCGCGGCAGCTACGAGCAGTGCTTTGCCTGCCGCCGGCCGCTCTCCGCCGAGGATCGCGCCGCGCCGGAGTACGAGCCCGCGGTGTCCTGCCCGCACTGCTTCGACAGCCTCGACGAGGCGCGCCGTGCCCGCTTCGAGGAGCGCCGCCGGCAGGCGTCCCTGGCCCGCGAGCGGGGTGAGCGCCACCTCGGCGCCGCGCCGCGGCGGCGCTCGGCCTGATCGATCGGCCCGGTCCCCGGGCCGGATCCGACAGTTTTTCCCGGGCCCTGCCCGTCTGCCTTTAACGTCAGCGCAGCCGGCGGCTCACCGCCGGCAGGAAGCGCGCCGCAGGCACGTAGATGCTGCGTCCACGGCTATCCCCCCGCGACAGCACCCCGACCAGGCGGCCACCGTGGAAGGCGCCGCCACCGGATGCCCCCTTGTAGGCAAGGCAGTCGGTCAGGCGGTCCGCGCCGCTGGTGCCGGTCACCCGGCAGGCCGGGTCGTAGGTGAGCTGCGCGCCGCCGGCTCCGAGGCCGGGGTCGCCGGAAAAGCCAGCCATGGCGAGGCGGGCTCCCGCTGCCACGGTCCGCCCGTCCAGCTCGGCAGTGCCCCCCAGCCCCGCGGGGATCGGCGGGTTCAGCTCCAGCAGGGCCCAGTCCGCC
This sequence comes from Pseudohaliea sp., assembly GCF_040217025.1. Classification (GTDB taxonomy): domain Bacteria; phylum Pseudomonadota; class Gammaproteobacteria; order Pseudomonadales; family Halieaceae; genus Pseudohaliea. The sequence continues at coordinate 313,837 of NZ_JAVJOA010000008.1, forward strand.
GCCATACCGCCGCCGCTGGCCACGGCCCGCGCCCGGCTCTCGAGGACCTCCCCGGCGAGACCGGTGAGCTCGAAACGGATGGCCCGGGAGAGGTCGGTGTAGTACTCGAGGCAGTGCCAGGCGCTGAGAACGAACTGCGCATCACCGCCGTCCGGCGGCGCCAGCAGGGTGCCGCTGCAGCGCTCGTCGTAGTGGCGCCGGCGACCGGCCTCGAGGCGGCTCGTGGGGATGGCAAGGCGACCGACGGCGAGCAGCCACGGCGGTGCGTCGTCCGCCACCGGCAGCCGCCGTTCCGCCGCGCCTGCTCCGTGGTCGGCGAGGGCCGGCACCATCGCGACGATGGAGACGAGGGCGAGCAGCAGCCTGCGTGCCAGCCGCTGCACCACTCAGTACTCGGTGAGGCGGTTGATGCCGTTGAGGGCCGCGATGCGGTAGGCCTCGGCCATGGTGGGGTAGTTGAAAGTGGTCGAAATGAAGTAGCGCAGCGTGTTGCCCTCGCCCGGCTGCTTCATGATGGCCTGGCCGATGTGGATGATCTCCGTGGCCTCTGCACCGAAGCAGTGAATGCCGAGGATGCGCAGCGTGGTCGGGTCGAAGAGAAGCTTCAGCATGCCGACGTCCTCGCCGGAGATCTGCCCGCGGGCGGTGTCCTTGAAAAAGGCCCGGCCCACCTCGAAGGGCACGCGCTGCTCCGTGAGCTCGCGCTCCGTCGGCCCCACCGAGCTGATCTCGGGGATCGTGTAGATGCCCGTGGGCACGTCGTCGACGTAGCGGGCGCCTGCCTTCCCGCGGGAGACCGCGGCGGCGGACCGGCCCTGGTCGTAGGCGGCGCTGGCGAGGCTCGGCCAGCCGATCACGTCGCCGACGGCGTAGATGTTCGGCACCTCGGTCTGGTACTGCCGGTTGACGCGCAGCTGGCCGCGGCTGTCGGCCTCCAGGCCGACCTTGTCGAGAGCCAGCCGATCCGTGTTGCCGGTGCGGCCGTTACACCACAGGAGGGCGTCGCCGCGCAGCTTCTTGCCGCTCTGCAGGTGCAGCACGACACCGCCGTCGGTCGCCTCCACGCGCTCGTAGGTCTCGCGGTGGCGGACCATGACGCCGAGGTCGCGCAGGTGATAGCTGAGCGCAATGGAGATCTCGTCGTCGAGGAAGGCGAGCAGGTTGTCGAAGCTGTTGACCAGCTCGACCTTGATGCCGAGGCCGGAAAAGATCGAGGCGTACTCGCAGCCGATCACCCCCGCGCCGTAGATGAGCAGCTTTCGCGGCGTGTGCTGGAGGTCGAGGATGCTGTCGCTGTCGTAGACCCGCGGATGGCTGAAGTCCACGTCCGGCGGATGGTAGGGGCGGGAGCCGGTGGCGATGACCACGTCGCGGGCCGTGAGCGAGTCCAGGCTGCCGTCGCTCTCTTCCACCACCACAGTGTTGGCGTCGCGGAACTGCGCGCGGCCCTTGTACACGGCGATGCCGTTGCGCGCGTAGAACTTGCTGCGCATTTCCACCTGCCGCTCGATCACGCCGGCGGCCACGGAGAGCGCGGTGGGATAGGGAATCTGCCGGCTGTGGCCGATGTCCCGGAACAGCTTGCCCGTATTGAAGCGCATGAGCTGCTTCACCGCGTGCCGCAGCGCCTTGGAGGGAATGGTGCCGCGGTGCGTGCAGCCGCCGCCGACCATGCTGTATTCCTCCACCACGGCAGCGCGCTTGTTGTGCTTGGCGGCGTTGAGGGCGGCGCTCTCGCCGGCCGGACCGCTGCCGATGACCAGGACGTCGTAATCGAATTCCATACGCTGCGTGCGCCCCCGCGGGCGCCTCGACTCCATGACGGGAACGGCCGCTATTGTAGTGCCCGCGGTGGCCCCGGCGAAACCGGGCCGTTGCTTGATCGGTGTCAATGCCCGGGATTCGACGGCTTCCTATGATGCACGGCAAATCGACGGCGCCTGTCGCGCCGGGTCCCGCAAGCAAGGAGTTAACTATGAAAACGAAACTGGCTGTGGCAGTCGCGGCCGCGATCGCGGCTGGCGGCGCACTGACGGCGCAGGCCCACGAGGCCGGCGACATCATCATCCGCGCCGGTATTGTCAACGTCGATCCGTCGGGCGACAGCGATTCCATCGTGCTGCCGACGGAGCCTGCTACAGTGCTGCCGGGCGGCGTCGACGTCGATGACGACACGCAGCTGAGCATCATCGGCACCTGGATGGTCACGGATGTCTGGGGCGTCGAACTGCTTGCGGCCACGCCCTTCGAGCACGACATCACCCAGCCCGACCTCGGCATCGATGCGGGCAGCACCAAGCACCTGCCGCCGACGCTGAGCCTGCAGTACTACCCCCGTGGCGGCAAGGCCGGCTGGCAGCCCTACGTCGGCATCGGCGTGAACTACACCTACTTCTTCGACGAGGAAGTCGACCCCGCGCTCGGCGAAGCTCTCGGTGCCGTCCTCGGCGCCACCAGTGCTCGGCTCGATCTCGATGACTCCATCGGCCTCGCCGGTCAGGCCGGCGTGGATATCCCGCTGAACGACAACTGGATGCTGAACGCCGGCGTCTGGTACATCGATATCGGCACCACCGCAGACGTTGTAACGGACGTCGGCACGGTCAGCTTCGACGTGGATATCGACCCGTGGGTCTACAACATCGGCATCGCCTACAAGTTCTGAGCGACCACTGAAACCGCGGTCCCCGGATCGCGGTCAGGTCCCCTTGCCCCCGCCTTCCCGGCGGTTTTTTTTTGCGCTTTTCACGATGTCGTCGGCGAGCGTGCGACGATTGTCCGCCTCCGCCGGTTGACCTGGATCAGGTCCTTGCAGTGGAGGCCTGCAACGGCCCGGTGCTCAACGGTGGTGCCTGTGGCCCTCCATCGGGCCGCTCTCCATCGGCATCGAGGCAGGTGTTTCGCCGGGGACAGGCAGGCTGCGCTGCAGCAGGTGGCTGCCGTGGCTGGCGACCAGGTAGAGCGTCCAGATCCCGGACGCGATGAGAAGCACGGCGATAAGCACCTTGAGCCCGCGGCGGCGGAGCAGGGTCTGGACGCCGCTGGCGCCGAAGCTGGCCGCCAGCATGGCCGGCAGCGTACCGGCCCCGAAGGCGAGCATCAGGCTGCCGGCGCCCCAGGCGCTCTGCGCGGTGGCCGCCCAGGCCAGGCCGCTGTAGATCAGCCCGCAGGGCATGAGGCCCCAGCCGAGGCCGAGGGCGAAGCCCTGTCCCGGGCTGGTGACCGGCAGGAAACGCGACGAGAAACGCTGCACGGGACGCCAGAGGACGGCACCGGCGCGCTCGATGACCGTGAGGCCGCGCCACCAGTCGGCGATGTACAGGCCCATGAGGATCAGCAGCACGCCCGCCAGGTAGCGCAGGCCCAGGGTCCATGCCGCGAGATTGATGCTGCCGGCAAGGAAGCCGAGCAGGGCACCGAGGGCGCCATAGCTGGTGATGCGGCCGCCGTGGTAGGCGAGGGTAAGCGACGGTCGGGTCTGGCCACCGAGGCTGAGGGCGGCGGCGATGCCGCCGCACATGCCGAGACAGTGCCCGGCGCCGGCCAGGCCGATGCCGAAGGCTGCGGCGTAGTCTGCAGGACTCACGGCCGGTGACCCCCGCCGATGTCGTCGTCGCCCGGGTTGCGGTCGTCGTTCTCGCGCTGCGTGCCGGCGCTGTCGTCCGGCTTGTCGTCGTCGGCGAGGATGCGCCAGCCCTCCTTGTCGAGGTCGTCGTACTGGCCGCTGTCGATGGCCCAGAGCAGCAGCTTCACGGCCACGGCCACGAAAACGAGGGCGACGGGGATGAGCAGGTACAGGCTGTCCATGAACGCTCCTTCAACAGCGCCTCAGGGGCGGCGGCAGCGGGCCAGGCGCAGGGAGTTGCCGACGACGAGCAGGGAGCTCAGGGACATGCCGATCGCCGCGGCCCAGGGCGGCACGTGGCCGAGGGCTGCCAGGGGAATGCCGACGCCATTGTAGCCCAGGGCCCAGGCCAGGTTCTGCCGGGTGACGCTGCGACATTTCGCCGCGTGCGCCAGCAGCAGGCTGACCCGGTCGAGGTCGCCCTCGGTGACCATGAAGTCCGCCTGGGTCCGCGCGAGATCCGTGGCGCCGGCCACGGCCAGGGAGGCATCCGCCGCCTTCAGCACCGGGGCGTCGTTGAGGCCGTCGCCGACCATGATCACCACCGCCCCGGCACGCTGCAGGGCGGCCACGGCGGCGCTCTTGTCCGCGGGTGCGAGGCCGGTGCGGACCTCGTCGAAGGCGAGTTCGGCGCCGAGCCGTGCGCCGTGCCCGGAGGCATCGCCGGTGAGCAGAGTCAGGCGCAGGCCGCGTGCCCGGGCATCCTGGAGAACACCCGCCGCCGCGCTCCGCAGCGGGTCCTCGAGGGCAATGAGGGCCGCGGCCCCGGTCTCGAAACACAGGCCGATCCAGTAGCGGCCGTCCTCCGGGGGCGCGGCCATGGCCGGACAGAGGCGGCGGCAGTGGGCGAGGGAGCCGAGGTGCCAGCGCCGTCCCTGCCAGTCTCCCTCTAGCCCCGCGCCGACGTGATAGCGGACGGCGCTGACCCCGGAAGCCGGCTCGATGCCGGCGAAGGCGTCGGCGAGCGGATGGGTGGACCAGGCCTGCAGCGCGGCGCAGAGGGCGAGCGCGTTCCGCTCGGAAAGGTCGCCCGGCAGGTGGACCTCGTCGATGGCGAGGCGACCCGCCGTGAGCGTGCCGGTCTTGTCGAAGACGAGATCGGTCGCCCGGGCCACCGCCTCCAGCGCGTTTTCCCCGCGCACGATGATCCCGGCGCGGCGCAGGGCGGCGGCGGCGTTCGCCAGCGCCGCGGGTGTGGCCAGCGCGAGGGCGCAGGGGCAGCTGATGACGAGCACCGACAGGGCGACCCAGAAGGCTTTTTCCGGCGCCAGGGTCCACCAGGCGAACGCCGTGGCGACGGTGGCGAGGAGCACGCCGCCGATGAACCAGGCGGCGATCCGGTCCGCGAGCTGCGCGATCCTCGGCTTCTCCGTCGCGGCCGCCTCGATGGAGCGCTGCAGGGCCGCCAGCCTGGAATCGCGGTAGCTCCCGCTGGCGACCAGCTCGATGCCGCTCTCGACGTTCACGGTGCCGGCGTAGACGGTGGCGCCAACGCCGACGCTGCGCGGCAGCGGTTCACCGTTGAAGGTGTCCTCGCGGACGGCGCTGGCGCCCTCGACGATTTCTCCGTCGATGGGAACGGTCTCTCCCGCGGGTACCAGGACCCGGTCGCCGGCGACGAGGCGTTGCCGCGGGCGCTGTTCGACCCGGTCGCCCACGCGCACCCGTACCGCCGCGGGGAGGGCGGCTTCGGCATCGTTCCAGAGAAAGGCGTCGCGGTGGCGCAGGCGCTTCTCCGCAAAGCGCGCGAGGAGCAGGAAGAAGGTGAACATGACCACCGAGTCAAAGTACACCTCGCCGCTGGCGGTAACCGTGGCGTAGACGCTGGCGCCGAAGGCGAGGCCGATGGCGAGGGCCACGGGCAGGTCCATTACCAGTGCGCCCTGGCGCAGGTGCCGCCAGGCGCTCTCGAAGAACGGGCGGGCCGAGAACAGCACGACGAAGCCGGCCACCAGCAGGCTGAACCAGCGCAGCAGGCCGCGGTACTCGGTGGCAATGCCCTGGAGGTCCCCCGCGTGCAGGGCGATGGCGAACATGCCCACCTGCATCATGCCGACCCCGGCCACCGCCAGCCTGCGCAGGTCCGCCCGGTGTTCCCGGCCCAGCTCGCGCTGCTGCGCATCGCTTCGGAACGGCGCCACGCGGTAGCCCATTGCGGCGACGCGGGCGAAAACCTCGGCGAGCGGCAGCTCGGCCGGGTCCAGGGTGACGTCGAGCCGCGCCTGGGCCAGGTTGACGTTGGCCGCCTTAAGGCCGGGCAGGCGGCGCAGCGTGCTCTCCACCAGCCAGGTGCAGGCGGCGCAGGTCATGCCGCCGAGGAGCAGCCTGGCGCGGAGGAGACCGTCCTCACCGCGCTCGCTGAAAGTCGCCGCGAGCTCCGGATCGTCGTAGATGCGCCAGGGGTCGAGATCGCTGGAGGGGACCTCCGCCGGTCGCTCGCTCCACGCCGTGCGCTGCTCGTAGAACCGGCCCAGGCCGCTCTCGGCGATGAGCGAGGCCACGGCGCGGCAGCCCGGGCAGCACATGGGCCGGGCCTCGCCGTTGATGGCAACGGAGAAGTCCTCCCCGGGGGGAACCGCCTCGCCGCAGTGGTAGCAGCGCTCGCCCTCGGCGGCGACTGCTTCAGCCGCCGTCGTCACCGCGGAAGTTTCCCGCCTGCAGGGAGCCGTCGAGGCGCCAGGCCCCGTCCTCTCCCGCGTCGAGGATCCAGTGCCAGTGGCTGGCGACCGGACCCGGCAGCTCCGCGGCGTACTGCGCCGGGCCGGTCCGGGTCAGCTGCACGGTGAAATCCCGGTCCGCCTCCAGCGGGTGGGACAGCTGCAGCCGGAGGTTGGCATGCCCCTCGATACCGTCTGTCTCGACCTCGATGCGTTCGCCGGCCACGGCGAGGCGCGCAGCATAGCCGCGCTGCCGGGCGGTTTCCTGCTTGGCGAGCTGGCGGTTGATGGCCAGGCCGTCCTTGTAGTACTCATCGACCACCAGGTCGTCGGCGTGACGGTTCGCGATGTACAGCGTCGCGAAGGCTGCGATGACCACCGAACCGGGCAGGACGATCAGGAACCAGGGCCAGAACTGCCGGTACCAGGGCGCGCTGTCCTCCCGCGCCGGGGAGCCGGGCCGGCGACTCACAGCGGGCGCATGAAGCGCGACTCGGCCACGGCGCGCAGCGAGGGCATGTCCTCGGCGACCGCGGTGAAGGTCATTTCCGTGCTCGGCGCCGAGAGCGTCTCGGGCCGTGCGCGGACGCGCAGGCTGATGGTCTGGACCTCACCGCCCTCGAGGTTGTAGCGCGAGCTGCCGAGCAGCTCGGCGCCGTCGATGCCGTCGACGCTCAGGGTAAAGGTGTGCGGGTTGCCGTCCATGTTCACCAGGTGCAGCTTGTAGATGTTCTCGACCGCGCCGTCCGCCGCCTCCACGAAGAGCTGGTTGCGATCGCGGATCACGGTCATCTCCAGCGGGATGCGGCTGGCCACGTTATAGCTGAACACCGCGACCATAACGATGAGCATGGTGACGTAACCGATGACCCGGGGCCGGAGCCAGTGCGTGCTGCCGCCCTCGAGTTCGTTCTCGCTGGTGTAGCGGATCAGGCCGCGGGGGTAGCCCATCTTGTCCATGATCGAGTCGCAGGCATCGATGCACAGGGCGCAGCCGATGCACTCGTACTGCAGGCCGTCGCGGATGTCGATGCCCGTGGGGCAGACCTGTACGCAGAGGTCGCAGTCGACGCAGTCGCCGAGGCCGAGGGCGCCGCGGTCCGCATCGCGCTTGCGCGAACCCCGGGGCTCGCCGCGGTTCGGGTCGTAGGAGACGATCAGCGTGTCGCGGTCGAACATCACCGACTGGAAACGGGCGTAGGGGCACATGAACTTGCACACCTGCTCGCGCATCCAGCCGGCGTTGACGTAGGTGGCCAGCGTGAAGAACACGGTCCACAGCGCCTGCCACTTGCCGGTGGAGAAGGTGGCGAGTTCCCAGACCAGCTCGCGGATCGGGTAGAAATAGCCGACGAAGGTCATGCCCGTCATGAAGGCCACGAAGAACCAGCCGGCGTGCTTGGCACCCTTGCGCGCGACCTTTTCCGCGGACCAGGGCGCCGTGTCGAGCTTGATACGCTGGTTGCGGCTGCCCTCGGTCTTCTGCTCGATCCACATGAAGATCGAGGTCCACACGGTCTGCGGGCAGGTGTAGCCGCACCACACGCGGCCCGCGGAGACGGTCACCGCGAACAGCGAGTAGGCGCTGATGATGAGCAGGAAGGCCAGCAGCGGGAAGTCCTGCGGCCAGAAGGTGAGGCCGAAGATGTGGAACTCGCGCTCCGGCAGGTCGAACCACACCGCCTGGCGGCCGTCGATGCTGACCCAGGGCAGCAGGTAGTAGCCGAGGAGCAGGGGCCAGCCGGTGAACAGGCGCAGGCGCTGGTAGAAGCCCTCGATCTTGCGCGTGTAGATCTTCTCGCGCTTCTGGTAGAGGTCCAGCTCGGCCACCTCGGCCGGCGCCGCCTCCTGTACGACTTCGATGACGTCAGGATCTTTCATGGGGGTACCACTGGTTGTGCCGGCGGGTGCCGGGGTTGCCGTGCGCGGGGTTGCCGCGCACGGCGGGGCCGGGACTACTGCTGCTGGCGGCTGGCGCCGTAGATGTAGGCCGTGACGATGTGGATCTTGTCCTCGCTGAGCGTGTTGCCGAAGGCGGGCATCTTGCCGTTGCGGCCGTTGCGCAGCGTCAGCTCGATCTGCTCTTCACTGCCGCCGTAGAGCCAGATGCCGTTGGTCAGGTTCGGCGCGCCCATGGCCGGGTTGCCCTTGCCCTCCGGGCCGTGACAGGCGGCGCAGTAGCTCTGGTAGTGCTGCTTGCCGCGCTCCGCTTTTTCGGCATCCGCGCTGCGGTTGTTCAGCGACAGCACGTACTCGGCGGCCTCGTCGATGCCGTCCTCGCCGAGGATATCCTTCCAGGCCGGCATGGCGGCCTGGCGGCCTTGCACGATCGAGTGCTTGATCGCCTCCGGCGCCTCGCCCCAGAGCCAGTCCCCGTCGATGAGGTTGGGGAACCCGTAGGCGCCGCGGGCGTCCAGGCCGTGGCACTGGGAGCAGTTGTTGCCGTAGATGCGCATGCCCATCTTCATGACCTTCGGGTCCTCGGCGATCTCGGCCACCGGCAGGGCGAGGTAGCGGTCGCGCATGGCGCGGTACTTGGCGTCGGCCTCGGCGACCTCGTCGGCGTGCTGCTCCTCCTGCGTCCAGCCGAGCAGACCTTCGAAGTTGCCCATGCCGGGATACATGGCGAGATAGCCGATGCCCCAGACGATGGTGATCACGAACATGGCGAACCACCAGGCGGGCAGGGGATTGTCGTACTCCTCGATGCCGTCGTACTCGTGGCCCGTGGTCTCGTTCTCGCCCGAGCGCTGGCGGTTGGCGAACAGGATCCAGGTAATACCCACGATGGTTATCACCGTGAGAATGATGACCCAGTTGCTCCAGAAGCTAGTCATTCCGTCCTTCCTCTTCCTTGGTCCGTTGATTCAGCTCCTCGTCCGCGAAGGGCAGGTTGGCAGCCTCGTCAAAGGTCTTCTTGCGTTTCTTGCTCCAGGCCCAGCCGACAACCCCGATGAAGGCGATCATCATGAACAGCGTCGACAGGCCGCGCAGATCGTTGATATCCATGGCTTAGCGGCGCGTCTGAATCAGCGTCCCGAGGCCCTGGAGGTAGGCCACGAGGGCGTCGATTTCCTTCTTGCCCGCGACCGCGGCCTGCGCGCCGGCGATGTCCTGGTCCGTATAGGGCACGCCGAGCCTGCGCAGCACGCTCATCTTCTTGCCCGTGTCCTCGCCGTCGAGGGTGCGCTCGAAGAGCCAGGGATAGCCGGGCATGTTCGACTCCGGCACCACGTCCCGGGGGTTGTACAGGTGCGCCCGGTGCCAGTCGTCGCTGTAGCGCTGGCCGACGCGCGCGAGGTCCGGCCCGGTGCGCTTGGAGCCCCAGAGGAAGGGGTGGTCGTAGACGAACTCCCCGGCGACGGAATAGTGGCCGTAGCGCTCCGTTTCGGCGCGCAGGGGACGGACCATCTGCGAGTGACAGTTGTTGCAGCCCTCGCGGATGTAGATATCGCGGCCCTCCAGCTCGAGCGCCGGGTAGGGCTCCAGGCCCGCAATCGGCTCGTTCGTCTCCTTGGCAAACATCAGCGGGACCAGTTCCACCAGCGTGCCGAAGCTGATCGCCACGATGATGAGGATGATCATCAGGCCGACGTTTTTCTCTACCTTCTCGTGTTTCATGGGTCAGGCTCCTCAGGCTGCACTGGCCGACGGCGCCGGCGCCTGCGCCGGGGCGTCCTTGCGGGTGGTCATGTAGACGTTGTAGGCCATGATCAGCATGCCGGCGAAGAAGACCGCGCCGCCGAGGACGCGAACCACGTAGCCCGGGTAGCTGGCGGCCACGGATTCCACGAAAGCGTAGGTGAGCGTGCCGTCCTGGTTGTAGGCGCGCCACATGAGACCCTGCATGATGCCGTTGACCCACATGGAGGCGATGTAGAGCACCGTGCCGATGGTGGACATCCAGAAGTGCACGTTGATGAGGTTCGTGCTGTACATGCGCTCCCTGTTGAACAGCGGCGGAATCAGGTGGTAGAGCGAGCCGATGGAAATCATGGCCACCCAGCCGAGGGCCCCGGAATGCACGTGGCCGATGGTCCAGTCCGTGTAGTGGGACAGGGAGTTCACGGTCTTGATGGACATCATGGGCCCTTCGAAGGTGGACATGCCGTAGAAGGACAGGCTCACCACCATGAAGCGCAGGATCGGGTCGTCGCGCAGCTTATGCCAGGCGCCGGACAGCGTCATGATACCGTTGATCATGCCGCCCCAGGAGGGGGCCAGGAGGATCAGGCTCATGACCATGCCGAGGCTCTGGGCCCAGTCGGGCAGGGCGGTGTAATGCAGGTGGTGCGGGCCGGCCCAGATGTACACGGCGACCAGGGCCCAGAAGTGCACGATGGACAGGCGGTAGGAGTAGACCGGGCGCTCGGCCTGCTTGGGCACGAAGTAGTACATCATGCCGAGGAAGCCGGCGGTCAGGAAGAAGCCCACGGCGTTGTGGCCGTACCACCACTGCACCATGGCGTCGACGGTACCCGAATAGGCCGAGTAGGACTTGGTCAGGGTGACTGGCAGCGCCGCGCTGTTGATGATGTGCAGGACGGCGACGGTCACGATGAAGGCGCCGAAGAACCAGTTGGCGACGTAGATGTGGCTGGTCCTGCGCTTGGCGATGGTGCCGAAGAACACGACGGCGTAAAGCACCCAGACGATGGTGATCAGGATATCGATGGGCCACTCGAGCTCGGCGTACTCCTTCGACGACGTGAGCCCGAGGGGCAGGGTGACCGCCGCGGCGACGATCACCAGCTGCCAGCCCCAGAAGGTCATCGCGGCGAGCTTGTCGGAGATGAGGCGGGTCTGGCAGGTGCGCTGGACCACGTAGTAGGAGGTCGCGAACAGGGCGCAGCCGCCGAAGGCGAAGATCACCGCATTGGTGTGCAGCGGCCGCAGGCGGCTGAAGGTGGTCCAGGGCAGGTCGAAGTTGAGGGCCGGCCAGGCCAGCTGGGCGGCGATGAGGACGCCGACCAGCATGCCCACGATCCCCCAGACCACGGTCATGATCGCGAATTGGCGCACCACCTTGTAGTTGTACACGGGGTGCTCCAGCGCAGGGTTGAGCTCAGTCATGATGTCTTACCGTCGTTCGCAGGATGAAAATCGTCAGTTGCTGAATTCTAGTGGCTTTGCCGGCTGCTTCCGCAGTCGCCGGGTCAGGCATCGGTGAAGGCCGGCGCGGCGCCGTACTCCCAGGCCAGCACGGACACGACCAGGATGCAGACCAGGATGACCAGCGCGATGGCGAGCACGGCGCTGGAGAACAGGAAACCCCGTTCCTCGGGAATGTTCATGACGATGGGGATGCCGAGGTACATGAGGTAGACGGACCAGCTGACGGCGATCACGCCGATGAGCAGGTCCAGCCACAGGGTCGGGTAGAAGCCCACCAGCCCGGTGACGAAGAGCGGTGTGGCGGTGAGGCCGGCGATCACGATGCCCTTGGCGACGGTGGACTCGGCGCCGTAGGTGTCGGACATCCAGTGGATGAAGTAGCCGATCGCGGCGACGCTGGCCACCATGGCCAGGTAGAAGAGGATGCTGATCTGGAAGGCGCTCGCCGTGGTCAGGCGTATCACCTCGTTGTAGCTGCCCACGGTCCAGCCCACGTGGCTGGTGCCGTAGTACCAGGCGATTGCCGGGAACACGGCCATGATGCAGGGGTAGAGCACGAGCGCGTTGCGCGACTTCTCGGGCATGGCGGCAACGGTCCGCCAGGTCGCGCTGGGCTTGCTGATCATGCCGAACAGGTGCTGGATCATGGGGTGGATTCTCCTCGTCGCTTATGGCGGGAAATTCTAACGGTATACCCACTGGGGGGGTTGATGCAGGTCAAGGTGCGACGCGAAGGCGCCGCTCGAAGACCGCATCGGGGATTGTAATCGGAGAGGCGGGGGCCGTGGCGGAGACGCCGCGCCCCGGCAGGGGTCAGGCGCCTTCGGCGAGTCGCTTGAGGGCGTCGAGATCGAGGACCTCAATCTCCTTGTTGTCGACGCGGAGCACGTCCATCTTCTGCATGCGGCTGAACACGCGGCTCACGGTCTCGACGGTGAGGCCGAGGTAGTTGCCGATATCCACCCGCGACATACTCAGGCGGAACTGCGTGGCGCTCAGCCTGCGCTTGGCGTTGCGCGCGGACACGCTTAGGATAAGGGCCGCGACGCGCTCATCGGCTGAACTCTTGCTGAGCAGGGTGATCAGCTGCTGGTCCTCGGTGATCTCCCGGCTCATGAGCTGGAAGAAATGCCGCTGCAGCTGCGGCATGGTGGCGCTGAGTTTCTCCAGCGAGGAGAAGGGAATCTCGCAGACCGCTGCCGTCTCCAGCGCCTTCGCGGAGGAGGCGTGGACGTTCTTGCTGATGCCGTCCATGCCGACGATCTCCCCGGGAAAGTAGAAGCCGGTGACCTGCTCGCGGCCGTCGTCGGTGGTCTGGTAGGCCTTGAGCGTGCCGGCGCGCACCGCGTAAACCGACTGGAAGGCGTCGCCTTCCCGGTAGAGGTGGTGGCCTTTCTGCAGCGGCTTGCTGCGCTGGATGATGCGGTCCAGCTCGTCGACATCCCGCGCCTCCAGGGAAAAGGGCAGGCAGATGCTGTTCAGGCGGCAGTTGCTGCAGCTGACCTGGAAGTCATGGGAACACGCTTTCTTGGTATCCAGATGCTGCTGCTGGGTGTTCATGGAGAGGTTCCTTCTTGCTTACGGGAAACATAAAACGCAGCCCGGAAGCTGTCAAGGAAACTTTACATTACCCCATGTGCGACAGGGTTATACGGTCGCGGAAAAGCGGCGTCCCTGCTCTCGCTGCTGCACCTCGAGGTACTCGTCAAAGGGCATGCAGATGTTGCGCAGGAAGGGCCGGCCCGCCTCGTGGATGCGGATTTCCTCGGCCCCGAGGGTGAGCAGGCCGTCGGCTTCCAGCGGCGCCAGGGTGGCCAGTTCGTTCGCAAAGTGCTCGCGGAAATCGATGCCGAAGCGGCGTTCGCAGTCAGCGATGTCCAGCGCCAGCTCGCAGATCAGGGTCATGATGACATGGCGGCGCAGCTTGTCCTCGCTGTTAACCATGCAGCCCCGGTTCAGCGGCAGTTCGCCGGCGTCGATGCGGCGGTAGTAATCCTCGAGGTCGCGGGCGTTCTGCAGGTAGAAGTCGCCGATCTGGCTGATGGCAGAGACTCCGAGGCCGAGCAGATCATCGGCGAGCTGCAGGGAATAGCCCTGGAAGTTGCGCTGCAGCCGGCCCTCGCCCTGGGCCAGGGCCAGGTCGTCGTCGGGCAGCACGTAGTGGTCCATGCCGATGTGCCGGTAGCCGGCATCCTGCAGGGTGGCGCTGATCATCTGCGCCAGCACGAGCTTTTCCTCCGGCTCTGGCAGCGTGAGCCGGTCGATGGAGCGCTGCGGCTTGAAGCGCTCGGGCAGGTGCGCATAGTTGTAGCAGGCAATGCGGTCCGGGCGCAGGCCGATGACTTTGCGCAGCGTCTCCGCCATGCTGATGTGGTCCTGGAAGGGCAGGCCGTAGATCAGGTCGAAGGACAGCGAGCGGAAGCCGTGGCTGCGCACGCTCTCCACCAGTCGGGCCACCTGCTCGTAGGGCTGAACCCGGTTCACCGCCTCCTGGACCCGCGGGTCGAAGTCCTGGATGCCGAGGCTCACGCGGTTGAAGCCCACGCCCTTGAGCAGCGCCATGGTGGCGATATCCACGGTGCGCGGGTCGATCTCGATGGAGTACTCGCGGTAGCCGCGGTCGAGGAGCTTGAAGCTGCTCGCCAGCAGGTGCATGAGCTCGGTGATCTCCGCCGGGTCGAGGTAGGTCGGCGTACCGCCGCCCCAGTGCATCTGCGTCACCGGTCGCTCGTGACCCACGAGCTCACCCTGCAGGCTGATTTCCTGGGCGAGGTGATCGAGATATTCCCGGGCGACACCGGCCTTGCGGGTCACGACCTTGTTGCAGGCGCAGTAGTAGCAGATGTCGTGGCAGAAGGGCAGGTGCACGTAGATCGACAGCGGCTCCGTGTGCAGGCCCTGCCGCGACTGCCAGTTCAGGTAGCGCTCGAGGCGGAACGCTTCGGTGAACTGCGGTGCCGTCGGGTAGGACGTGTAACGCGGCCCCTGGCAGGCGTATTTCCGGGCCATGGCGATACCCTCCTGCCAGGCGGCGGGGATATCGTAGGACAGGTCGATGGTCTGGATGTCGTTCATAGCGGGTCGCGCAGGCCTCCTTCAGCGTGAGTAGAGGCTAGCAAGCGGCGCGGCGGGGTGCGTTGATTTGCGTCAACGGCGCCGCGTTCGCTCAGGTTGCGAGGGAGCTGAGCTCCAGGGTGACTTCTTCCAGCGGACGCGGCATGCCCACGCCCCAACCCTGCAGGTAATCGACGCCGATCTCGTGCAGCGGCTCGATGAGTTCCACGGACTCGACGCTCTCGGCGATCGTCTTCTGTCCGAGGAAGTGCGCCAGGTCGTTGATCGAGCGCACCATGGCGAAGTCATTGGGATTGTTGACCATGTCGCGGATGAACATCCCGTCGATCTTGACGTTGTCCACCGGCAGCTCGCGCAGGTACTGATGGCTGGCCATGCCGGTACCGAAGTCATCGAGGGAGAAGGTACAGCCGATGTTGCGCAGCGTGCGGATGAAATCTGCGGCCTTGTTGAGGTTTTCGATCGCGCCGGTCTCGGTGATCTCGAAGCACAGCTTGCTGGTGCCGACACCGAACTCCGAGATCTGCTCGAGCACGTAGTCCATGAAGCGGTCGTCCGTGAGGCTGCTCCCGGACAGGTTGATGGAGACCTGCGGCACCACCTTCTGCTTGTCCATGAGACTGGAAATCCACTCGCAGACGCGGCGGACCACCCAGCGGTCGACGCCGTTGATGAAGCCGAAGCGCTCCGCCGATGCGATGAATTCCGTCGGTGAGAGCAGGCTGCCGTCCTCCTGGCGGATCGACAGCAGCACCTCGTAGTGGTGGGTAGGGGGCTGGGAGCCGTCCAGCGCGCTCTGCACGATCGGCTGGGCGCGGAGCACGAGGCTGTCCGTGGCGATGGCCTCGTCGAGCATTACCCGCGAGCGCTCGCGCTCGCGCCGGGCCGCGGCGATCTGCTCCTCGTCGCGGTCGTAGGCCACGCAGCAGTTGCGCCCCTGCTCCTTGGCCAGCTCCATGGCCCCTTCGGCCTGCTCCAGGACCGTATCGACGCTCGGCGTTTCGGCGGCGATCGGCGCGACACCGATGGAGACGGTGAAGCTCACCGCCTCGCCGCCGAGCGGCAGGTTGCTGCCGGCGATGTCTTCGCGCATGCGCTCGGCGAAGGCGAGCGCCTCGTCGCGATCGCGATAGGCGAGCACGATGCCGAAGCGGTCGTCCGCGAGCCGGGCGGTGGCGGAGCGCCGCTCATTCAGCTGCGCGAGCATCTGCGCAAAGGCATGGATGACCTCGTCGCCCTGTTCCTCGCCATAGAGTTCGTTGACGAGGTGGAAACGGTCGATGTCCAGGAGCAGGAACGCGTGCTGCACGTCGTTGCGCTGGGCATGCTCGACCGTGCGCTTCAACCGCTGGCGGAGGGTTTCGGCGTTGAGCAGCCGCGTCTGCGGGTCGTGGGTACGCTGGAACGACAGTCGCTCCTGGGCGCGCGCCAGCGTGCCGTAGATACCCTGGTCGAGCACGGACATGCGGTCCAGCGGGTCCGGCGGTGCCAGCCCGTGGCTGAGCTTGCGAGCCAGTTGCAGGCGGGTGAGTTCGCCGACCTTCTGGCCCAGGTCGTTGACGAAGGCGAAGCGCTCGCGGTCGTCGCTGATCCAGACCAGGCGCATGCGCTTGCGGTGGCCCTTGCGGTCGCGGTAGCTCATCACCGTGCCGGTACGAAGCTGGTCCACGCGCTTCAGCCAGCGGTGGAGCCGCGGCAGCTGTTCCAGGCGCTCGTCCTCGGGCTCCCCATCGGCATCCAGCGGCGCCTCGACCGGCAGCGTTTCCAGCGGCTCTTCGCCCGAGAGCACGGCCTTCAGGTCGCGCAGCGCCTTGCCGTGGGTCACGTTGTCCGGCTGGGCCTGCCTGATCTCTTCGCGCAGCTGGTCGAGCTGCCGGCGCAGGGCCTCAGGCAGGCGCGAGGGCGCATTGCCCGCCTCGGCGGCTTCGAGCGCCGCGCAGACCGCCTGCAGGGTGGCCACTTGCTCCCGCCAGGGCGCCGAGCCCTCTCCCTCGCGCACGACGGTCTGTCGCAGCAGGTCACGCCAGCCGGCGTCGAGGAGTTCGAGCAGCACCCGGGGTGCGGCCGGGGGCTTGATGTAGGCGGCGAGCAGTCGATCGACGGTGCGCCAGGCGCGGCGGAGCTGCTCCCGCCCCTCCATGCCGCTGACGACGCGATCGATGTTCTTGTTCAGCGTGCGCTCGTGCTGCCGCACCAGCGAGCCGAGGCGGCCGAGCGCGTCGTCGAACACGGCGCTGTCTTCGGCGTAGCCGGAGGCGACCAGGGCGACGATCTCCTCGAGCTTTCTCTCCAGGACCCGGTTGGGGAAATTCTCCGTGGTTGCGAGCCGCGACAGCTTGTCGAGGAACTTGTGCGCCGGGTGGCCCGGGTCGGCGAAGAAGCGCGGCTCGAGCAGGGACAGGCGAGCCAGGGGTATGCGCAGGCGCTCGAGGAGGGGCTTCACGCCCTCGCTGATGTCCAGGTTGCCGCGCATCGTGCTGAACACGTCATCGACGAACTCGAGCCGGTTGCCGGCTTCACCGCCGAGGGCGCTGCGCACCGAGGGGTCGACGCTCTCGCCGGCGAGGAGGTTGCGCAGGGGGCCGACCTCACCGTCGCCGGCGCCCGCGAGCGTCGCGTTCTGCAGGGCGAGGAGGGCGGCGGCCACCGTCTCGGCGGAGGCCGCGGGCGCGGCGGCCCCGACCTCGTCCGCCGGCGGCGCTTCCTGCTGCTCGGCTGCCTGCCGGGTCTTCAGGGCGTTGACGACGGCATCGTAGATGGCCTCGTGCTTCTGCCGCGGCGCGCGCGCGGGCTCGGGCGCCGTCTCCGCGGCTTCCGCTGGCGCCGGCGTCGTGTTTGCGGACGCGTTCGTGCGCTCTGCTGCGACGGCGTCGCCGCCCCGGTCCGGGGCTTCGCGCTCGCGCTCCCCGCGCGGCGACCGGCGTGCCGCGTCGCGCTCGTGCTCGATGATGGAACCGCCGCGGTACAGCTCGTCCTCGAGCCCGGGCCGGAGGCCGGCCTCGGCTAGGTTGCCGTTGACGCGCGCGTAGAAACCTGTGAGCTTGCGCACCCATTCGCGGTGGAAGAAGCGCAGGCTTTGCCGCAGCGCCTCGGGCGAGAAGCCGAGGGCGTGCAGCGCCTCTTCGAGGGCCCGGCACTGGTAGGCCGGGTGAAAGAGCGCCTTTGCCTGCGCCGCGCCGAGCCCGAACAGGTCGCTGATCCTGAGCGTGAGGCTTTCGAGGTCGATGCGGTAACGCGGCAGAGCATCGTTGAGGATGCGCTCGACCTCCAGCCGCTCTTCCATCTCGGAGAAATTGACGAGGTCGAGGTGGCTGGCGTCCGCGTCCTCGAGGGATGCGAAGCGCGTCTCCCGCTCTTTTTGCGGATCCTGAAGCTGCGCGCGCAGGCTGGCCGTGAACAGCTCGCGGAAGCGATCGTTATTGCGCTTCAGGTGGTTCAGGGCGTCGTAGTAGGACTGCCTGGCCTGCGTGTTCTGCCGGGTGGAGGTGGCGAGGTCGAAGAGAAAGTCGGCCAGGCTGTTGACGAAGCCGCGCAGACCCTCGTCGATTTCCGCAAGCCCCAGTTCGACCTGGTCGTGGTAGAGCGAGCGGGCGCTTTCCGGGGTCCAGGGTTCGCCCGCGATAAACATGCCCAGGGCTCGCGCCGCGGCGGCATCGATACCGTCGTGGATACTGAGATCCAGCCACTCGCCGGCATAGCCATTCAGGTAGACGCTCAGGGACAGGCGTCCGCCCGGCCCGGCCAGCTCGAGCCCGGCGGGCTTGTTGCCCGCCCAGGCCAGCGCCTCGCCGTGCTGGCCGGCGAAGAGGAGTGCACCGACACCGCGCACCGCGACGCGGCCGTCGGAGGCCACACCCTGTGGCAGGATCAACCGACCCCGGTAGAACTCCTGTTCCCGCTTGCCCCTGTCCATAGCCTGGCCGCGCTCCCTGATGCCGCTCACGATATATCGCGTGGGCGCACCGCACAAGCAGCGCGGCGCCGGCTCGACCCCCCGCTGCAGCCGGGTTAGCCTGTGCGCCCGCGGGGCGTCGGAGCGAGGGAGAAGGCGTGGACGGAAAGCGCGAAGTGCGGCTGGAGCCGGGGTGGCTGCGCCTGCTCGGGGACGAATTCGAGCAACCCTACATGCGGGCGCTCTCGTCCTTCCTGCGCGAACGCCGCTGCGCCGGCGCCACGGTCTTTCCTCCCGGTCCGGAACTGTTCAATGCCTTCTGGTACACGCCGCCGGAGCGCGTCTCGGTCGTGATCCTCGGCCAGGATCCGTACCACGGCCCGGGACAGGCCCACGGGCTCTGCTTCTCCGTGCGCCCGCAGGTACCGCTGCCGCCCTCGTTGCGCAACATCTACCAGGAGCTGGAGGCCGACCTCGGCATTGCCCCCGCGGTGCACGGCTCGCTGGTCGCCTGGGCCCGCCGCGGCGTACTCCTGCTGAACAGCGTGCTCAGCGTGGAGCAGGGCCGTGCCGGCGCGCACCAGGGGAAGGGCTGGGAGCGCTTCACGGACCGGGTGGTTTCGCTGCTGGACGCCGAGGAACGCGGCCTGGTGTTCATGCTCTGGGGCAGCTACGCCCAGAAGAAAGGGGCGCAGATCGACGGCCGGCGCCACTGCGTGCTGCGCGCACCGCACCCCTCGCCGCTGTCGGCACACCGGGGTTTCATCGGGTGCCGGCATTTCAGCCGGGCCAACGACTGGCTTGCCGCCCGCGGCGCTGCGCCGGTGGACTGGCAGCTGCCCTCGCTGGCGGAAGCCGAGCGCCTCGCCGCTCAACCCCCGTCGCTTCAATCCCCGTTCGAGGGGTAGGGCAGGACGCAGGGCTCCAGCGCCTCCCCGGCTGCGCCCGCGAGCGCGCGGTTGCTGTCCTCGACCCGGGCGAGAGCCGCGATCCAGCTCGTCCCGGTGCTGTCGACGACGCAGCGCAGGACCTCGGCGCAGGGTTTTCCATCCGTGTCGGCGAGCATCCCGCCGGGCGCTGCCGCCGCCGCGAGGCGGCCCTGCCACAGGCCCCAGCGTTTCTTCGCCCGGCCGCGATAGTGCAGCCGGGCCACCACTTCCTGCCCGGTGTAGCACCCCTTGCGGAAACTGACGAGACCGGCCCGGTCGTAGTTCAGGGCCTGCGGCAGCTGGGACTCCGCCTGCCCCTCACCCAGGCGGAGCAGACCGCGGCGCAGCTCGAGCGCGCGCCAGTCCGCCTCGGCAGCGGTGCCGGCCGCTTCGAGGCGCTCGCGAAGGGCGCTGCCGCCGTCACCCGACAGGTACAGTTCGAAGGCCGTGCCGGCCTCGTCGCAGCAGACCGCCAGCCAGCCATCGCCCGCGGCGCAGGCGTTTTCTCCGGCGGGAGCGGTACCGGCGGCGTCGCGCAGCGCAGCCGCCGCGGCGGTGCCCCAGAGGGCGCAGGGCTGCCAGCGGTCGCGGGCGGGCTGCACGGCGATACGCGAGAACATCGCATAGCGGCCGAGCACCGCGGCCGTATGCTCCGCGAGCGCACTGCCGACCCGCAGCAGGCCCTGGTCGGAAGCCGGCAACAGCAGTCGCAGGTCGGCGACGACCCGCCCCTGCGCGTTGCACAGGGCACCGGGCACACTGGTGCCCGGCCCCGCCGCCCGCGTATCGCAGGTGAGCTGCCCCTGCAGGAATGCGGCGATGCCGGCGCCCTCGAGGGCGAGCACGCTGTCTTCGCTGAGTTCCGAGAAATGGCTGTCGGTCATGCGCTGCCTCCGTGTACCGCGGCGGGGCCCGGCGGTGACGGACACGTTATACTGCGCCGCCCTGGCACCCCTGGAGTGATGGCGATGATACGGGAAAACGACCACCAGCGGATGCGCTGGGCGAGCCGCCGCGGCATGCTCGAGCTCGATCTCGTGCTGGCGCCGTTCGTCGAGGCCGTCTACCCGACCCTGGGGGACGCCGACCGGGCCTGCTACCAGCGCCTCATGGAGTGCGAGGACCAGGAGCTCTACGCCTGGTTCCTCGGCCGGGAGGCACCGGAAGACCCGGCCCTGGCCGGGCTCGTTCGCCGCATCGTTGCCCACAAGCGCGGCGAGGGCGCCTGAGCGGGTCAGGACGCTAGGATCGTGTCCCGGGCCTCGGGCAGCAGGTCCGGGTAATCGAGGGTGTAGTGGAGGCCGCGGCTCTCGCGGCGTGAAATCGCGCAACGGATCATGAGCTCGGCCACCATGGCGAGGTTGCGCAGCTCGAGCAGGTCGTTGCTGATCTTGTAATTGCTGTAGTACTCCGCGATCTCCGCCTGCAGCAGTTCCGCGCGGTGCAGCGCCCGCTCCAGGCGCTTGTTGGTGCGCACGATGCCCACGTAGTCCCACATGAAGCGCCTGAGCTCATCCCAGTTGTGCGAGATCACCACGTCCTCGTCGGAGTCCGTCACCTGGCTCTCGTCCCAGGGCGGCAGCGCCGGCGCCGCCGGGGCGAAGTCCCGGTTGGCGGCGATGTGCGCCGCCGCAGCGCGCGCGAAGACGATGCACTCCAGCAGCGAGTTACTGGCCATCCGGTTGGCACCGTGCAGCCCCGTGAAGGAGCATTCGCCGATCGCGTAGAGCCCGGCGAGGTCGCTGCAGCCGTCGCGATCGACCACGATGCCGCCGCAGGTGTAGTGGGCCGCGGGCACCACGGGGATGGGCTCGGAAGCGAGGTCAATGCCGAAGTCGCGGCAGCGCGCCATGATTGTCGGAAAATGGGCTTCCAGGAAATCCCGCGGTTTGTGGCTGATGTCGAGGTAGACACAGTCGACCCCCAGGCGCTTCATCTCGTGATCGATGGCCCGGGCGACCACGTCTCGCGGCGCCAGCTCGGCGCGCTCGTCGAAGCGCGGCATGAAGCGCTCCCCGTCCGGCAGCCGAAGCACGGCCCCCTCACCGCGCAGCGCCTCGGAAACCAGGAAGGATTTTGCCCGCGGGTGGTAGAGGCAGGTCGGGTGGAACTGGTTGAACTCCAGGTTGGCGACGCGGCAGCCGGCCCGCCAGGCCATGGCGATGCCGTCGCCGCTGGCCCCATCGGGGTTGCTCGTGTAAAGGTAGGCCTTGCTGGCACCGCCGGTGGCGAGCACCACCGCGGGCGCCTCGAAGAGATCCACGTGCTCGGTGCCGAGGTCGAGGATGTAGGCGCCGTGGCAGTGTCCGTCACGGACGACGAGGTCGACGGCGATGCGGTCCGTGAACACCTCGATATTGTCCGCTGCCCGGACGCGCTCGCCGAGCACATCGCCGATGGCGCGGCCGGTCTGGTCGGCGGCGTGGATGATGCGGCGGTGGGAGTGGCCGCCCTCCATGGTCAGGTGGAACTCGTGACCCTGCTCCGCCTCGCGGCGGTCGAAGTGCACGCCCTGGTCAACGAGCCAGTCGACACAGGCCCGGCTGTTGGCCACGGTGTACTCGACGATGTCGCGGTGGCAGAGGCCGCCGCCGGCGCGGAGCGTGTCCTCCACGTGGGAGGTCACGCTGTCGCGGTCGTGCAGCACGGCGGCCATACCGCCCTGCGCCCAGTAGGTCGAGCCCTGCTCCAGGTCTCCCTTGGTGAGCACGGCGACCCGCAGCGTCGCCGGCAGGCTGAGGGCGGTCGTCAGCCCCGCGGCGCCGCTGCCGATCACCAGCACGTCGTGCCGCCAGTGATGCCCCATCAGGCGCGGTCCCGGCCGGGCGGAGTGCGGTGCCCTGGCAGGCACGCCGGCTGCTGCCTGTGCTGAAGGTCGCGAAAGTGCAAAAGGGGACGCGCCGTGAGAAGCTTGGCGCGAGTATAAACGAGCACCTCGCGCATCGGTAAATGCATATCGTGGCAGGCATTTCGGGAATTGTTGGCAGCCGGGAATGCCGGTGGACGGAAACCGTTGAACTTCCCCACGGTCCCGTGGTCTATGGGGCCAGCCACAGGGAAGGGCCACGGAACGGCGTCGCCGGCGCCGGGTCGCGACGCAGCAGGGAGAGCCAGCGCCGGTGACGGCCGAAGCGACGGACAAGCAACTGGTGGACCGGGTGCAGCGCGGCGACAACCGCGCCTTCGACCTGCTGGTGCTGAAGTACCAGCACCGCATTCTCGGCCTGGTCAGTCGCTACGTGCAGGACGCGGACGAGGTGCAGGACGTCACCCAGGAGGCTTTCATCAAGGCCTATCGGGCGCTGCCGGGGTTCCGCGGTGACAGCGCGTTTTATACCTGGCTCTACCGCATCGCGATCAATACCGCGAAGAACCACCTGGTGTCGCGGTCGCGGCGGCCCCCGGGGGCGGATATCGAGGTGGAGGATGCCGAGCAGTTCGAGAGCGGCGGCGCCCTGCGCGACCTTGAAAACCCCGAGAATGCCCTGTTCGGCGAGGAATTGAAGGCGGTGGTGGAAGCCGCCATCGAGGAATTGCCGGAAGATTTACGGACCGCGGTAACGTTGCGGGAATTTGATGGTCTCAGTTACGAGGACATCGCCGATGTCATGGAGTGCCCGGTGGGCACCGTGCGATCGCGGATCTTCCGCGCCCGCGAAGCCATCGACATCCGGGTCCGGGCCCAGCTTGCCGGAGAGCCGGCAGCGGACCGGAGGAAACACCAGTGAACGGTTGGAGTGAGGCATGAACGAGGCACTGCGCGAATCCCTGTCGGCGGTCATGGACGGGGAGGGTGACGACCTCGCCCTGCGCCGGCTGCTGGCGCGTTCCGAGGACGCGGAGGTGCGGGCCACCTGGTCCCGCTACCATCTCGCCCGGGATGCGCTCCACGGCCATGCCGCGGCAGCCAGGGTGGATATCTCCGGCGCGGTCCGGCAGGCCATCGATGCCGAGGCCGTGCCGCGGCGCAAGGGCGCAGGGAGCTGGCGCTCCGTCGCCAGTTTCGCCATTGCCGCCTCGGTGACGGCGGTTGTCGTGCTCGGCGGCCGGGAACTCGCCGGCGTCGGCGACCGACCCGGCGCGGGGCCCGTGGCGGCGCCGGTCGGCCTGGTCAACACCATCGGTGCCGCGCCGGTACGCGCGAGCTATGGCGCGCGGGCCGTGCCGGCGCTCCAGCCCGCCGCCGCGGGCGCCTATGACGAGCTCGCCCGGCAGCGCCTGCGCCTCTACAGCCAGGACCACGCCGAGCAGGCCGCACTGAACACGCCCCAGGGGCTGATTCCCTTCGCGCGCGTGCCGGAGATCGATCGCTGATGACAGCCGCTGTCGTGCTGCGCTGGCTGCTCTGGCCGGTGCTCGCCGCGACCGGGAGCGCGGCGCTCGCCCAGGGCTGCCCGGAGACCGACCCGGAGGCGGTGGCGCTCCTCGAGGCACTGGCCGGGCGCGCCGGTGCCGTCAGCTACGAGGGCGTGCTCACGCTACAGCGGGGCAACAGCCTGCGCATGATGGCCTTGCGCCATCGCGTGGACGGCGATCTCGTCTCCGAGGACCTCACCCTGCTTACCGGGCAGGAAGCGCAGGTCGTGCGCGGCGACCACCCCCTCGACTGCGACAGCCCGGGGCAGCAGCTGCTGCGCGCCGCCGCGCTTGCACAGGGCGAATGCGGCCTCGCCGGGCACTACCGGATCAGCACCGGGCCCGGTGAGCGCGTCGCCGGGCGCCGCGCCGTGCGCCTGCTCCTGCAGCCGCGGGACATGTACCGCTACGGCTACGTGTTCGAGCTCGATCGCGAGTCCGCGGTGCTCCTCAAGGGCACGGTCCTCGGTGCCGGCGGCAGGCCCCTGGAGCAGTTCCAGTTCGCCAGCGTCAACATTGGCGGGGATGCGCCTGCGGCGTCCGAGCGGCCGACGGCCGCCGTCGTCCACCGTACCGCACACGCGCACCCGGCCGCGCCGCAGGCGGGCCCGGAAACGGGCCTGGGCTGGACGCCCGGCTGGCTGCCCGCCGGCTTTGTCCCTACCGATGAAACGGCCGCGCAGAGCGTGCGACGCTCCTATACTGACGGCATGGCGACTTTCTCTGTCTTTGTCGAGCGCCTCGGCGAACCGCTCCGTCCCGGTGAGGGCGTGGTCCGCGAGGGCAGCACCGTGTCCTACACCCGGGGCCTCACGCTGGGTCCGGACCCGGTGCTCATCACCGTCCTCGGGGAGATCCCCGTCAACACCGCCCGCATGGTCGCGGACGCGGTGCAGCGGGTGCGCTGAGCATGCTCCGGGAAACGGGCCGGGTCGTCGCGGTGGAGGACGGGAGCGTCTGGGTGGAGACCATCCGCAAGAGCACCTGCGGCGCCTGCGCGGCCAGCAAGGGTTGCGGCCACGGCCTGCTGGAGCGCTATGCCAGCGGTCGGCGCGGCCTCGTCCGCGTGCTGCCCGGGCCTCGCCTGGCGCCCGCCGATTGCCGCATCGACGACCAGGTCATGATCGAGCTGCCCGAGGCCGTCGTGCTGCGCGGTTCCCTCATCGTGTATGCACTGCCGCTCCTCACCCTGCTTGCCGGCGCCGCGCTGCCGGCGCTGGCCGGGCTGCCCGGCGACGGGCCCGCGGCGGTCGGCGCGGTGGCCGGCCTGGCCAGCGGTCTGCTGCTCGTGCGCTGGCACGGCTGGCGCCACCGCTACGACCGGCGCCTGCAGCCGGCGCTGTCAGAAATCGTCGAGCGTGCTGCGGAACCCCTCGCGCTTCGCTAGAGTTCCCCCTCTTTATTCGTCATCTCTGCCAAGGAGTTAGCCATGATTCCACAAGGCATCCTGCACCGGTCGCTGCTGCTGTTCGCCTTTCTTCTCCTGCCCGCGCTGGCCTCGGCCCGCGAGCTCCCGGATTTTCGCAAGATCGTGGCCGAGCAATCCCCCGCGGTTGTAAAGATCCTGGTGGAAAGCCGCAGCGGCGCCCACCCGGGCTTCGACACGGAGGAGATTCCGGAGTATCTGCGCCGCTTCTTCGAGTTCCGCGGCGAGCCGCCGGGCCCGCGCGAACGCATGTCCCTCGGCTCCGGCTTCGTCCTCTCCGAGGACGGCTACATCGTCACCAATAACCACGTGGTCGAAGGCGCCGACAGTGTCGTCGTGCGCTTGATCGATCGCCGCGAGTACGATGCGGAGGTCATCGGCACCGATCCGCGCTCGGACCTCGCGCTGCTGCGCATCGAGGCGGAGGACCTGCCCGTGCTGCGCCTCGACGAGGACGACGACCTCGCCGTGGGCGAATGGGTGCTGGCCATCGGTTCGCCGTTCGGGCTCGATTACTCGGTAACCGCCGGCATCGTCTCGGCCATGGGCCGCAGCCTGCCCACGGAGCGCAACGAGAACTACGTGCCTTTCATCCAGACCGATGTCGCCATCAACCCCGGCAACTCCGGTGGCCCGCTGTTCAACCTCGACGGCGAGGTGGTCGGCGTTAACTCGCAGATCTACACGCGCAGCGGCGGCTCCATCGGTCTGTCCTTCGCCATTCCCGTCAGCGTCGTGCGCAACGTCGTCGAGCAGCTCAAGGCCGAGGGCCGTGTCACCCGGGGCTGGCTCGGGGTTACCATCCAGGACGTGGATCGCAACCTGGCCGAGTCCTTCAACCTAGATCGGCCCATGGGCGCCCTCGTGGCCCAGGTGGCCCCCGGGAGCCCGGCAGAGGCCGCGGGCATCGAGCCCGGTGACGTGATCATCCGCTTCGACGGCGAGACGATCGACACGTCCGCCGACCTGCCGCACGTGGTCGGCCTGCTCCGGCCGGGGGCCGAGGTCGACGCCGTGGTCGTGCGCAACGGCCGGCGCCAGACGCTCGAGGTCGAGGTCGGCGGCCTCGATGCCGACGACGACCCGCGGGCCGCCTCGACCGGCGGCGACGGCGACAGCGCGCGCATCGGCATCACGGCGGAGACCGCGGCACCGGAAACCCTCGAGCGCTGGGGCATCAGTGGCGGCGTGGTCGTGCGCAGTGTCATCCCCGATTCCCCGGCGGACGAGGCGGGTATCCTCGCCGGCGACGTGCTCACGCTCGTGGGCTCTACCCCGGTCAAGGACCTCGACAGCCTGCGCGAGGCGCTGGAGTCGCAGAAGCCCGGCAGTTCCGTGCCCCTGCGGCTCATCCGCCGCGGCGCGCCGCTGTTCATCGGCCTGCGCCTGCCCGAGTAGTGCCCCTGCCGGGGCCTGCGCGCACCGGGCCCTGCCCCGGTGGCTGTGCATAGCAGGCGCCGGCGGGCTGGGGTACAATCCGCGCCCTTAGAACCGGCGGCGCCCTGCGCCGCCACCCATTGCCGGCACGGGGCCCAGGGGGTCGCGGGCCCTTTCATGCGCGTCGGCGCCGGACCCTGCTGAGTGAGCGACCTGGAACACATCCGCAACTTCTCGATCATTGCCCATATCGACCACGGCAAGTCGACGCTCGCGGACCGCTTTATCCAGCACTGTGGTGGCCTCACGGATCGTGAAATGGCCGAGCAGGTGCTCGACTCCATGGACCTCGAGCGCGAGCGCGGTATCACCATCAAGGCGCAGAGCGTCACCCTCGATTACACCGCCCGCGATGGGCAGGTATACCAGCTCAATTTCATCGATACGCCCGGGCACGTGGACTTCTCCTACGAGGTGTCCCGCTCCCTCTACGCCTGCGAGGGCGCGCTGCTGGTGGTGGATGCCGGGCAGGGGGTCGAGGCGCAGTCCGTCGCCAACTGCTACACCGCCATCGAGCAGGGTCTCGAGGTGCTGCCGGTACTCAACAAGATGGATCTGCCGCAGGCGGACCCGGACAAGGTGCGCAAGGAGATCGAGGAGATCATCGGCATCGATGCCAGCGAGGCCTGCCTGGTCAGCGCTAAGACCGGCCTCGGTATCGAGGACGTCCTCGAGTATCTCGTCGCCCACATTCCGCCGCCCGGCGGTGACCGGGAGGCGCCGCTGCAGGCGCTGATCATCGACTCCTGGTTCGACAATTACCTGGGCGTGGTATCGCTGGTGCGGGTGAAGCAGGGCGTGTTGCGCAAGCGCGACCGGATCGTCACCAAGTCCACGGGCAAGATCCACCAGGTGGACGGTGTCGGCATCTTCACCCCGAAGCGCCGGGAGACGGACAGGCTCCAGGCCGGGGAGGTGGGCTACGTCATCGCCGGCATCAAGGACATCGCCGGCGCCCCGGTGGGTGATACGCTGGTTGCCGCGCAGCACGCGGACGTGCCGGCGCTGCCGGGTTTCCAGAAGGTCAAGCCGCAGGTGTACGCGGGAATCTTTACCGTATCCACGGACGACTACGAGGATTTCCGCGACGCCCTCGCCAAGCTAACGCTGAACGACGCCTCGCTCTTCTACGAGCCGGAAACCTCCGACGCTCTCGGCTTCGGTTTCCGCTGCGGCTTCCTCGGTATGCTGCACATGGAGATCGTCCAGGAGCGGCTGGAGCGCGAGTACGACCTGGACCTGATCACCACGGCGCCGACGGTCATCTACGAGGTAGTAAAAAAGAGCGGAGAGGTCATTTACGTCGACAACCCCTCGGCGCTGCCGGACGTCGGCGACATCGAGGAGATGCGCGAGCCCATCGCCCGCTGCAGCATCCTGGTGCCGCAGGAGTACCTGGGCAACGTGATTACCCTGTGCGTCGAGAAGCGCGGTGAGCAGAAGGACATGCAGTTCCTGGGCAGCCAGGTCTCCCTCACCTACGACATCCCCATGGCGGAAGTGGTGCTCGACTTCTTCGACCGGCTGAAGAGCGTGAGCCGCGGCTACGCCTCCCTGGAATACGGCTTCGACCGCTTCGAGGCGGCGAGCCTCGCCCGCCTTGATGTACTCATCAACGGCGAGCGGGTCGACGCACTGGCGATCATCGTGCACCGGGACCAGGTGCAGCACCGCGGGCGGCAGCTCACCGAGAAGATGAAGGAACTGATCCCCCGGCAGATGTTCGACGTGGCGATCCAGGCTGCGGTCGGCAGCAAGATCGTGGCGCGGCAGACCGTGAAGGCCCTGCGCAAGAACGTGACCGCCAAGTGCTACGGGGGTGACGTGACCCGCAAGCGCAAGCTGCTGGAGAAACAGAAAGCCGGTAAGAAGCGCATGAAGCAGGTCGGCCGCGTGGAAATTCCCCAGTCCGCCTTCCTGGCGGTATTGCAGGTGGACAGCTGAGGCCGGCATGAGTATCGATTTCCCCCTGATCCTTCTCCTCGCCGTGGCCTTCACCGGGGGCGCCTGGCTGTTCGACGCTTTGGTGCTCGCGCCGGCGCGGCGCAGGCGGGGAGAGGAGGCCGGCTCCGAGCCGGTGGTGGTGGAGTACTCGAAATCCTTCTTCCCGGTGCTTTTCGTGGTCTTCGTGCTCCGCTCCTTCGTGGTGGAGCCGTTCCAGATACCCTCGTCGTCCATGGTCCCCACGCTGGAGGTGGGCGACTACATCCTGGTCAACAAGTTCACCTACGGCATCCGCCTGCCGGTGCTGCGCACGAAGGTGATCGACCTGGGCGAACCGGAGCGCGGCGACGTGATGGTGTTCTTCCCGCCGCACATGAACAAGACCTACTACATCAAGCGGGTCATCGGCGTCCCCGGCGACCAGGTGACCTACCGCAACAAGCGGCTCTACGTGAATGGGGAGCTCGTGCCCGAGGAGCCCCTGGCGGTCGTGCCCGGCGCCCGCTCCCGGCAGCGTGTCAGCCTCGCCGCCTTCGGCGGCCGCAACCACCTCGTGCAGGCGGATCTCGCGCGGCCGGCGCGGGACTTCTCGATTACCGTTCGCCCGGGGCACTATTTCATGATGGGCGACAACCGGGACAATTCCAGCGACAGCCGCGTTTGGGGGCAGGTGAGTGAACAGGATATAGTCGGCAAGGCGTTCGCGGTCTGGATGCACTGGGACTCGCTGTTCAGTATCCCGAGCTTCAGCCGCGTCGGTGTCATAGAATAACGTACCGGACTAGACGGGCGACGACAGCGGAGCACTGGCATGGCGGCGATCCACAGGCATTACCACAGGCGGTTCCAACGGCAGCGGGGGCTGTCACTCCCGGCCATTCTCATCATCGCGATGATGGTGGGGTTCTTCATCATGGTCGGCCTGCGCATGGCGCCCTCCTATATCGAATACCTGCAGGTCCGGGAGGTGGTGACCAAGGTCGCGGAGGAATACAACCGCGAGGAGGACACCATTGCCGATGTGCGCCGCAAGCTGGCCACGCTGCTCAACACGAACCAGATCTATGGCATCGACTACAAGGACATCGAGGTGTTCCGCGAGGAGGGCCGGACCTGGATCGATGCGCGCTACGAGGCGCGGGTTCCGGTGGCCTGGCGCATCGATGCGGTCATCAAGTTCGACGACCTCAAGTACGAAGCCGGCCGCAGCTACTCGGACTGAGTCCCCGGTGCAGCTTGACCGCCTCGAGGGCGCGATCGACTATCGCTTCGACGACCGCGAACTCCTCGAGCGCGCACTCGCTCACCGCAGCGTCGGGCGCCGGAACAACGAGCGCCTCGAGTTTCTCGGCGACTCGGCACTGAATCACTACGTCGCCGAGCGCCTCTTCCACCAGTTCCAGGATGCCGACGAGGGCGACCTCTCGCGCATGCGCGCCGCCCTGGTGCGCGGCGATACGCTCGCCGCCGTGGCCCGGCGCCTCGGCCTCGGTGACCACCTGCGCCTCGGCCCCGGGGAGCGCAAGAGCGGCGGACGCCGCCGCGGCTCCATCCTGGCCGATGCCCTCGAGGCCGTCGTCGGCGCCGTGCTCATCGACGGCGGCCCGGCGGCCTGCGCCGCGCTCGTCGATCGCCTCCTCGGCGAAGAGCTCGCGGCGCTCGCCGGCGCGGGGGCGAGCAAGGATCCGAAGACACGGCTGCAGGAACACCTGCAGGGCCGCGGCCTGCCCCTGCCGAGCTACGAGCTGGTGTCGGTGGAGGGCAGCGAGCACGCCCGCGAATTCGAGGTGGCCTGCCGCCTCGAAGCCCCGGCCTGCGAGGCGCGGGGCAGCGGCAGCAGCCGGCGGCGGGCTGAGCAGGCGGCGGCGCGGGCGGTGCTGGAGATCCTGGACCATGGCTGAGGAGGCCCGGGCCGGCTACGTCGCCCTGGTGGGACGCCCGAATACGGGCAAGTCCACGCTGCTCAACTACCTCGTCGGGCAGAAGCTCAGTATCACCTCGCGCAAGCCGCAGACGACGCGGCACCAGATCCTCGGTATCCGCAGCGAGGCCGGCTGGCAGGCCGTCTACGTCGATACGCCGGGGATGCACACGGGCGGCGAGCGGGCGATCAACCGGGTCATGAATCGCGCCGCCCGGTCCGTGCTCGCCGACGTGGACGTGGTCATCATGGTGGTGGATCGCACGGCCTGGACCGACGAAGACGAGCGCGTGCTGGAGCAGGTCCGCGCCAGCGGCGCGCCGGTGATCCTGGCCGTCAACAAGGTCGACCTGCTCGCGGACAAGCGCGTGCTGCTGCCCCACCTGGAGGCGCTGAGCCAGCGTGCGGACTTCGCCGCCATCGTGCCGCTCTCTGCGCTGCGCGAGCACAACCTGGACGAACTCGACGCCGAGGTGCTGAAGCTGCTGCCGGCCGGCGATTTCTTTTTCCCGGAAGACCAGGTCACGGACCGGACGGAGCGCTTTCTCGCCGCGGAGATCGTGCGCGAGAAGATCACCCGGCAGCTCGGCGACGAGCTGCCCTATGCCACCGCGGTGGAGATCGAGGAGTTTGCCGAGGACCGGGGCGTGCTGCACATCAGCGCGCTGGTGCTGGTGGAGCGCCGCGGGCAGAAGCGCATCGTCATCGGGGAGGGCGGCTCGCGGCTGCGCGCCATCGGCACGGAGGCACGCAAGGACATGGAGCGCCTCTTCGACCAGAAGGTCATGCTGCGCCTCTGGGTGAAGGTTCGCGCCGGCTGGGCCGACGACGAGCGCGCCCTGAAGAGCCTCGGCTACGACGAGCGGTAGCCCTTGCGGCAGACCCTGCAGCCGGCCTACCTCCTGCACCGGCGCCCGTACCGGGAGAGCAGCCAGCTGCTGGAGCTGCTCACCGCCGAGCACGGGCGCGTGGGTGCGGTGGCCCGCGGCCTGCGCCGGCGCAGCCGGGGCGGCAGCCCCGGGGCCTTGCTGCAGCCCTTCTCGCCGCTCCTCGTGGGCCTCGCGGGCCGCGGGGAACTGAAGACCCTGGCCGGCGTCGAAACGGGGGGCGGCCTTGCACCGCTGCGCGGCGATGCGCTGCTTTCCGGGCTCTACGTGAACGAGCTGCTCGTGCGCCTGCTGCACCGGGACGATCCGCAGCCCGCGGTCTTCGCGAGCTACGCGACGGTGCTCGCTTCGCTGGCCGACGGCGAGCCCATCGAACCGGCGCTGCGGCGCTTCGAGTGCGAACTGCTGGAGGCGCTGGGCTACGCCTTTGCCTTCGACCGCGACGCCCGCGCCGGCGTGGCGGTGGCGGCCTCCGGCCGCTACCTGTTCGAGCCGGGGGTGGGCGTCTGCGCGCAGCGCCCCGGGGCCGGCGGCACGACCTTCGCCGGTGCCGACCTGTTGCGCGCGGCATCCGGCGACTTTACCGGCAGTGCCGGGAAGGCCGCCAAGGGTGTCCTGCGCAGCGCCCTGGGCGAGCTGCTCGGGGAGCGCCCGCTGCGCAGCCGGCAGCTGTTTCTGCGCCGCCGGGAGCGGCAGGACGGCTGATCGCGGGACCCCGCGGCGCCCTCCACCGGTGGGTCGCGGCGGGGGCGTCGCTCCTACTATACTCTGCGGCCTGTCACGGGAAGGGAGTGCCATGCCCGACTACCCCACCATCGAGAGCTGCATCGGCAACACGCCGCTGGTCCGGCTGCAGCGCATGCCGGGCAGGACCAGCAATACGCTGCTGGCCAAGCTCGAGGGCAATAACCCCGCCGGCTCCGTGAAGGACCGGCCGGCGCTGTCCATGATCGTCGAGGCCGAGCGCCGCGGCGATATCCGGCCGGGCGATACGCTGGTAGAGGCGACCAGCGGCAACACGGGGATCGCGCTGGCCATGGCGGCGGCGATCCGCGGCTACCACATGGTGCTGATCATGCCCGAGAGCGCGAGCAGTGAACGCAAGCTCGCGATGCGGGCCTACGGCGCTGAACTGGTGGAGGTGAGTGGCGAGGCCGGCATGGAGGGCGCCCGCGATCTCGCCGAGGCGATGGAGCAGGAGGGCCGCGGCCGCCAGTTGAACCAGTTTTCCAACCCCGACAACCCGCTGGCCCACTACCGGGGCACCGGCCCGGAACTCTGGCAGCAGACGGGCGGCGGGATCACCCACCTGGTGAGCTCCATGGGCACGACCGGCACCATCATGGGCTGCTCGGCTTACCTGAAGGCGCAGAACCCGGATGTCCAGATTGTCGGCCTGCAGCCAACGGAGGGTGCCAGCATTCCCGGGATCCGCCGCTGGCCGGAGGCCTACCTGCCAAGGATCTTCGAGCCCGCCCGGGTCGACCGGGTGATGGACATCTCCCAGGAGGAGTCCGAGGAGACCATGCGCCGCCTCGCCGCCGAGGAGGGCATTTTCTGCGGCGTCTCCGCCGGCGGCTCGGTGGCCGGCGCGCTGCGCCTGTCGGCGGAAGTGGAGAACGCGACCATCGTCGCCATCATCTGCGACCGCGGCGACCGCTACCTGTCCACCGGCGTCTTCGGCGCGGGCGGCTGAGGCGCGGCAGTGGTTCGGGTTCGCGACCAGGCATGGATCGGCGAAGACGGGCATGCGGACGTGCGCGCCTGGCTCGCGCAGCTGCCGCTGGCGCTGGAGACGACCGACGCCGAGCGGGTGGCATCGGCGGCCCACTGCGCCGCCGATGCCGTCGCCCGGCCGGGCCTCGATCTCGGCGATTGGTGCGCCGATTCCGACTGTCTGCTCGCCGGCCTGGAAACGGCCCAGATCCTGGCCGAACTGCAGGTCAGCGCCGACTGCCTCATCGCCGGCCTGCTGTACCGCGCCGTACGCGAGGAGCGCCTGCCCGTGGCGCAGGTCGAGGAGCGTTTCGGCAGCGCCACGGCGCAGCTGCTCGAGGGTGTGCTGCGCATGGCCGCGGTATCGGACCTGCGCAAGACCGGCGACGAACGGGTGCTCGGGCAGGCCGATGCCCAGCGCGACAACCTGCGCAAGATGCTCGTCGCCATCGTCGATGACGTGCGCGTGGCGCTGATCAAGCTCGCCGAGCGCACCTGCGCGATCCGCGCCGTGAAGAACGACCGCGAGCGCCGCGAGCCAATCGCCCGCGAGGTTTTCGATGTCTACGCGCCGCTGGCGCACCGGCTGGGTATCGGTCACCTCAAGTGGGAGCTGGAAGACCTGTCCTTCCGCTACCTGCACCCGGACGCCTACGGCAAGATCGCCCGGCTGCTGGACGGCAAGCGCCGGGAGCGCGACCTGTTCATCCGCCGGGTCTCCGAGCAACTGCAGGTCGTCCTGCACAATGCCGATATCCAGTTCGAGATCTCCGGCCGGGCCAAGCACATCTACAGCATCTGGCGGAAGATGCAGCGCAAGGGCATCGGCTTTTCCCAGGTCTACGATATCCGCGCCGTGCGACTCCTGGTGCCGAGCGTCGCTGACTGCTACGCGACCCTGGGCCTGGTGCACGGGCTCTGGCGCAACATTCCCAACGAGTTCGACGACTACATCGCGAACCCCAAGGAGAACGGTTACCGCTCGCTGCACACGGCGGTGATCGGTCCCGAGGGCAAGATCCTCGAGGTGCAGATCCGCACCTTCCAGATGCACGAGGAGGCGGAGCTCGGCGTCTGCGCGCACTGGCGCTACAAGGGCTCGGACCCGGACGGGCGTCTCGGCAGCAGCTACGACGAGAAGATCGCCTGGCTCCGGCAGGTGCTCGACTGGCACGAGGAGGGGGACGCCGAGAGCATTGCCGAGGAACTGCGCGCCGACATCACCCAGGACCGCGTGTACGTGTTCACGCCCAAGGGCGACGTGGTCAGCCTCGCCGCCGGCGCCACCCCCCTCGACTTTGCCTACCACGTGCACACCGAGGTCGGGCACCGCTGCCGCGGCGCCAAGGTGAATGGCCAGATCGTACCGCTGACCTATGCCCTGCAGACCGGCGAGCGCGTGGAGATTCTCACCGGGCGCCAGGACCAGCCGCGCCGGGACTGGCTGCAGCCGGGGCTCGGATACCTGCGCACCAGCCGGGCGCGGGCGAAGGTGCAGCAGTGGTTCAAGAGCCAGGCGCGGGAGGAGAACATCGACGCCGGCCGCCAGCTGCTGGAGCGGGAGTTCCGCCGCATGGCCCTGACCAGTGTCGACTACAAGCGCATCGCCGCCAAGGTGCAGCAGCCGACCGTGGAGGACATGTACGCCGCCGTCGGTGCCGGCGACCTGTCCTCCTCGACGGTGGTCAACGCCGCGCAGGGCCTCGTCGGCGACCGTCCGCAGCCCAAGCTGCGCGTGGCGACACCACCGGGGCGCCGCCGCGGCCGCGGGGGGAAAGTCGAGGTGCAGGGTGTCGGCAACCTGCTCACGCACATGGCCGGCTGCTGCAAGCCGCTGCCCGGCGACCGTATCGTGGGCTACATCACCCAGGGGCGCGGGGTGAGCGTGCACCGGGCGGATTGCCAGCGGGTGATGCAGTTCCAGGAGGAGGCGCCGCAGCGCATCATCGATGTCGACTGGGGCGCGGCCGAGGGCGAGCGC
This sequence comes from Pseudohaliea sp., assembly GCF_040217025.1. Taxonomy (GTDB): domain Bacteria; phylum Pseudomonadota; class Gammaproteobacteria; order Pseudomonadales; family Halieaceae; genus Pseudohaliea. The sequence goes on from NZ_JAVJOA010000008.1 coordinate 348,798, forward strand.
TTCGAGGTCGACCTGGCGATCGAGGCCTATGACCGCCAGGGCCTGCTCCGCGACGTCACCGCGCTGTTCGCGAACGCGCGTATCAACGTGCTCGCCATCAACACGCTCTCGAACAAGAACACGCATACGGCGACGATGCAGCTGACGGTCGAGATCAGCGACCTCGGCTCCCTCGCCAAGCTGCTCGAGCGCCTGAACCGCCTGAAGAACGTCATTTCCGCCGCCCGCCTGGACCGCTGAAGGAGCGCCCCGTGCCCCAAGACCGCTACGGCCTCGACGACCTGTTGCGCATCATGGAACGGCTCCGGGACCCGGAAACGGGCTGTCCCTGGGACCTGAAACAGGATTTTGCCAGCATCGTCCCCTCCACCATCGAGGAGTGCTACGAGCTCGCCGAGGCCATCGAGCACGGGGACTTCGACCACGTTGCCGAGGAACTGGGCGACGTGCTGTTCCAGGTGGTGTTCTACGGCCAGCTCGGCCGCGAGGCCGGGCTGTTCGACTTTCCGGGCATCGTGCACACGCTGGCGGACAAGCTCGTGCGCCGACACCCGCACGTCTTCGCCGATGGCGACATCGAGGGGGTCGTCCGCGGCGACCTTGATGAACAGCAGGTCAAGGAGCAGTGGGAGGCGATCAAGGCCGTGGAGCGGCTGGCCCGGGACCAGGCTCACGCGCTGGCCGACGTGCCGACGGCGCTGCCGGCGCTGCCGCGGGCGCAGAAACTGCAGAAACGCGCCGCCCGTGTCGGCTTCGACTGGGACGGTCCGGCGGGGGTGTTCGAGAAACTCGACGAGGAGCTCGCCGAGCTGCGCGCGGCGGTCGCGGCCGGGGAGGGCGCCGCGATCAGCGAGGAACTCGGCGACCTGCTGTTCACCTGCGTGAACCTTGCCCGCCAGCTCAAGGTGGACGGCGAGACGGCGCTGCGCGGGGCGAACGCGAAGTTCGAGGCGCGCTTCGGCGCCATGGAGGACGCCGTGCAGGCCGAGGGCCGCCGTCTGGAGGAGCTCGATGCCGAGGCCCTGGAACAGCGCTGGGCGGCGGCCAAGGCCGCCCTCGCTTCGACCAAAGCCGGGTAGGCCCGCTCTTGTGCCTGTCTGAGCCGCTGTGTAAGGTTGTGCCCCTTCCGGGCGGGGTCGGTGTGCGCTGCAGCTACCGCCGCGTCTCCCCAGCGACTGCAACGACGAGGAATGCGTATGCGTTTGATACTTCTGGGTGCTCCCGGCGCCGGCAAGGGAACGCAAGCGAAGTTCATTACCGAGCGACTCGGGATTCCCCAGATCTCCACGGGCGACATGCTGCGCGCGGCGGTCAAGGCCGAGACCGAGCTCGGCCTCGCCGCGAAGGCGGTCATGGACGCCGGAGGCCTGGTATCGGACGACATCATCATCGGCCTGGTCAACGAGCGTATCGCGCAGCCCGACTGTGAGCGCGGTTTCCTCTTCGACGGGTTCCCGCGGACCATTCCCCAGGCGCAGGCCATGGTCGACGCCGGCGTGGACCTCGACCATGTTTTGGAGATCGCCGTGGACGACGAGGAGATCGTCGGCCGCCTGTCCGGGCGCCGTGTACACCCTGCCTCCGGGCGGGTCTACCACGTGGAGCACAACCCGCCGAAGGAGCCCGGCGTCGACGACGCCACCGGCGAGCCGCTGGTGCAGCGCGACGACGACAGGGAAGAAACGGTGCGCAAGCGCCTGGCGGTCTACCACGAGCAGACCAGCCCCCTGGTCGCCTTCTACCGCGAGATGAAGGGCGAGCGCGCCCCGGCCTGCCACCGCGTCGAGGGCGTCGGCTCCGTCGAGGCTATCCGTGACCGGGTCTTCGAGGCCCTGGGCATCAGCTGATCCCGCGTCCCGGGGGGCGGCCCGCGGTCCCCGTGTTGTAGTTCCCGAAGTCGCTGGCCGGGCCCGTGAAATCCACGGCCCCGCCCGCGAGCGTTGCGTACCATCCGCGCACGCTGCGCCCGCCGGCATCCAGGTAGGCGGTCACCCCCTGCGCCGCGCTGCCGGTGAGCAGCGCGCAGAGATAGTGGTCGCGGCCGTGCGCACGCGCCCAGGCGACGGCGCGCTCGCGGTCGGCCAGGGCGGCGCGAAGCCCGCTGACCAGGTCGGCGGGCAGCCGGGGTACGTCGCAGGGAGCCAGCGCGAGGAGCCAGCCCTCGGGCAGAGCCGGCAGGACCGCTTCGACACCGGCCAGCGGGCCCTGGTAGGGCGGCCGCCGGTCGCACACGATGCCGTCGGCGAGGGCGCTGTAGTCCGCATGGTTGCGGTTACAGGCCACCAGCAGCCGGTCTACCTGCGGACGCAGGCGCCCGGCCGCGGCCCCGGCGAGGGTCGTGGTTCCGAAAGGGAGCAGCCCCTTGTCGGCGCCACCGGCGCGACGACCGGCGCCGCCGGCGAGGAGCAGGCCGAGGACCGGTGCGGACGGCGGAGCGGCCGGCGTGCTGGACATGGGGTCTCCCTGGGTGAGCGCCGGCCAAGTATGGGATACTTGCGCCCCGATTCGCGACCCCGGAGCAAGCCATGAGCGACGGCACCGCCGTGCTCGCCGTGGAAACGGCGACCGATGCCTGCAGCGTATCCCTCGCCCTCGGCGGGGAAGTGCGCAGTCGGCACGAGGTGGTGCCGCGGCAGCATCAGCAGCGGCTGTTCGCCTTCCTGCGCGAGCTTGCCGGCGACACGCCCCTGGCGGCTCTCGGTCTCGACCTCATCGCCTACGGGCGGGGTCCCGGTTCCTTCACCGGCCTGCGCATCGCGGCCGCCGCCGCCCAGGGTCTCGCGTTCAGCCTCGGCCTGCCCGTGGCGGGTATACCGACCCTCGCCGCCCAGGCGAGCACGGCGCTGCGGCAGGGTGCAGCGGCGCCGGACGCTGTTGTCCTCAGCACCATCGACGCGCGTATCGGCGAGCTCTACTGGGCGCTCTACGACACCGGCGGCGGCCTGCCGCGGGCGCTCACCGCGCCCGCCGTCTGTCGCCCCGGGGCGCTGCCAGCGGGCGCCATCGCGGCCGCCACCGCCGGGCGTCCGCTCTACCTGGTTGGCTCCGGCGCCGCCCTTGCCGATGCGTTCCCGGCCGGCCTGCCCCCGTTCGCGGGTGCGTCGCCGGCACTGCTGCCCGAGGCCGAAGACCTCGTGCCCCTCGCCCGCGCCAGCTTTGCCGCGGGTGCTATCGGCAGCGCCGACGCCGTCTCGCCCCTCTACGTACAGGGCGGAGACCGCTGGAAGACCCTCGCCGAGCAGGGCCGGGCGCAGTGATCGAACCGTGGCAGGCGGCGTTCCTCGCCCTGGTGCAGGGGCTGACGGAGTTCCTGCCGATCTCCAGCTCGGCGCACCTGGTGATCCCGGGCCTGGTGCTCGGCTGGCCGGACCAGGGGCTGGCCTTCGATGTCGCCGTGCACGTTGGCACGCTGGCCGCGGTCCTTCTCTACTTTCGCCGCGACCTCGCCGCGCTCGCCGCCGGCACCGGCAGCGCGCTGCTGCAGCGCCGCCTGACGGCACCGGCGCGGGAGGTGCTCGCGCTGGCGGTGGCGACGCTGCCGGTGGTGGTCGCAGGGTTCCTGGCGGAGGACTGGATCGAGGCCGAGCTGCGCACCCTCCCGGTGATAGCCAGCACCACGCTGCTGTTCGGGCTGCTGCTGGTGGCCGCGCACCGCGCGAGCCGGCGCGGGGGGGCCGCTGCGGTCACCGTCGCGGTCGCCCTGGCCGTGGGGCTGGCGCAGGTGCTCGCCCTCGTCCCCGGGACCTCCCGCTCGGGGATCACCATGACTGCGGCCATGCTCCTCGGTGTCGAGCGCACGGCGGCGGCGCGCTTTTCTTTTCTCCTGTCCATCCCGGTGATCGCGGGGGCGGGGCTGCTCAAGGGGGCGGAGCTCGCGGCCGCACCGGAGGCGGCGCCGTGGCTGCCGCTGACGCTGGCGGCACTTCTCGCCGGCGCCTGCGCTTACAGCTGCATCGCCCTGTTCCTGCGCTGGGTGGCGCGCCTCGGGCTGTTGCCTTTCGCGGCCTACCGGGTCGGCCTGGCGCTGGTGCTGTACGCGCTGTGGTTGGCATAATGCCCGTCCTTTCCGCACTGGAGTCGCCATGAAACTCGCGTTTATCGGCCTCGGCGTCATGGGCTATCCCATGGCGGGACACCTGGCCGCGGCCGGCTACGGGGTGACCGTCTACAACCGCACGACTGCCCGCGCGGCGGCCTGGTGCGCGGAGCACGGCGGCGCACACGCCGCGACGCCGGCTGAGGCCGCGGCGGGCGCCGACATGGTGTTCGTCTGCGTCGGCAACGACGACGATGTGCGCGAGGTGGTCCTCGGCAAGCACGGCGCGCTCCCGGCCATGGCGGCCGGCGGCCTCCTCGTCGACCACACGACCGCCTCCGCGGCGCTCGCCCGAGAGCTGCAGGCGACCGCTGCGGCCCGGGGCATCGCGTTCCTCGATGCGCCCGTCTCCGGCGGCCAGGCCGGCGCCGAGAACGGCGCGCTCACGATCATGGTCGGTGGCGACGAGGATGCCTTCGCCCACGCCCAGCCCGTGCTCTCCGCCTACGCGCGCTGTGCCCGGCGTCTCGGGCCCGCCGGGAGCGGCCAGCTCGCCAAGATGGTCAACCAGGTCTGCATTGCCGGCGTCGTCCAGGGGCTCGCCGAGGGGCTCGCCTTCGCGGAGCGCGCCGGCCTCGACGCCGCGGCGGTGGTCGAGGTCATCTCCCAGGGCGCGGCGCAGTCGTGGCAGATGGAGAACCGCTACAAGACCATGCTCGCCGGCGAGTACGAGCACGGCTTTGCCGTGGACTGGATGCGCAAGGACCTCGGCCTGGTGCTGGAGGAGGCGGACCGCTACCGGCTCGGCCTGCCGCTGACCAGCCTGGTCGATGCCTTCTACGCCGATGTGCAGCACATGGGCGGCGGACGCTGGGATACGTCCAGCCTCTACGCCCGCATGCGTGCTATCGCCGCCCTCGGCGGGGACGGCGGGGACGGCGGGGACGGCGGAGAGGAGGACTGACATGGCCAGCGCCGCCTTCAACGAGGGTCTGCTCGCGTTTCTCCGCCTCGCCACCACGCCGTTTCATGCCGTGGCCGCGCTCGCCGGGGCGCTAGAGGAAGCGGGTTACAGCGCCCTGCCGGAGGATCGCAGCTGGTCCCTGGAGCCCGGGGGGCGCTACTACGTCACCCGTAACGGCTCGAGCCTGGTCGCCTTCCGCCTCGGCGATGAGCGCACCGCGGGCCTGCGCATGGTCGGGGCCCACACCGACAGCCCCTGCCTGATGGTGAAGCCCAACCCGGACCTGACCCGGCACGGCTGCTACCAGCTCGGCGTCGAGGTCTACGGCGGTGCGCTGCTGAATCCCTGGTTCGACCGGGACCTGTCCCTCGCCGGGCGGGTGAGCTACAGCCGCCGCGACGGCGCCCTGGCGACGGCCCTGGTGGATCTGCGCGAGCCGGTGGCGGTCATTCCGAGCCTGGCGATCCACCTCGACCGGGAGGCGAACAGCAATCGCAGCGTCAACCCGCAGACCGACATCCTGCCGCTCCTGTGCCTTCCCGGTGACGGTGAGGAGCCCGCGCTGCGCACCCTGCTCGCGGAGCACCTGCGCGGTCTCGGCCTCGACCCGGTGGAGGTGCTCGACTACGAGCTCAACCTCTACGATACGCAGCCGCCGGCGCAGGTCGGGCTGCAGGGCGAGTTCATCACCAGTGCGCGCCTGGACAACCTGCTCTCCTGCTACACGGGACTGCGCGCGCTGCTAAAGAGCGACGGCCGCCAGCCGGCGCTGCTCGTCTGCAACGACCACGAGGAAGTCGGCAGCGTTTCCGCCGCCGGCGCCCAGGGCCCGTTCCTGCGCTCCGTGCTTGCGCGCATCGCCGGTGATGCGGAAGCCTGTGCCTGCCTCGTCGACCGCTCGATGCTGATCTCGGCGGACAATGCGCACGCCGTGCACCCGAACTTCGCGGACCGGCACGACGGCAACCACGGCCCGCGGATCGGCGGCGGGCCGGTGATCAAGCTGAACGTGAACCAGCGCTACGCGAGCAACAGCGAGACCTCGGCGCTCTTCCGCCAGCTGGCGGGCCAGGTCGGCGTGCCGGTGCAGAGCTTCGTGACCCGCACGGACATGGCCTGCGGCAGCACCATCGGCCCGCTCACCGCGGCCGAGGTCGGGGTACGCACCCTCGACGTCGGTGTCCCCACCTTTGCCATGCACTCGATCCGAGAGACCGCGGGCAGCGAGGACGCGCTGGCGCTGTGCCGCGTCCTGCGCGCGTTCTACGAGGCCCCGGAACCGCTTTTCCCGCGTTGACGCGGCGCGTCCTGCTGCTGTCCGCCTATGCGGCGGACAGCCACGAGTACTGGCGCCGCCGCCTCGCGGTGCTGCTTCCGGAGCACCGGTTCACAGCGTTGACGCTGCCGCCGCGCCATTTCAGCTGGCGCCTGCGCGGTAACGCGCTGTACTGGGCCGGCGCCGAGCGGGCGACCCTGGAGGCCGGCTACGACGCTCTCCTGGCCACGTCCGTCGTCGACCTGGCGACGCTGCGCGGGCTGGTGCCGGCGCTGGCATCGCTGCCGACGCTGCTCTACTTCCACGAAAACCAGTTCGCCTACCCGCCCGGCGCTCGGCAGCAGGGCCGGCTAGAGGCCCAGGTGACCAGCCTGTACAGCGCGCTGGCGGCTGACCGGCTCGCCTTCAACTCCGCCTGGAACCGTGACAGCTTCCTGGCGGGCGCGGCCGATCTCCTCGGGCGCCTCCCGGACCGGGTGCCGCCGGGCATCGTCGACACCCTGGCGGTGCGGAGCGAGGTCCTTCCCGTTCCCCTCGCCGCCGACGTGGATGTCCCGGGGGCGGGTGCACACCCGTTCAGCGGTGACGGTCCTTACCGGGGCGCCGGCGGGCGTCCGCTGCGACTGGCCTGGCTCGGCCGCTTCGAGTACGACAAGGGACCCGAACGGCTCGCGCGGCTTGCCGGGCACCTCGCCGCCGGCGAGCGTCCGATCGAGCTCGCTCTCGTCGGCCGCCGCTTCCGCCGCGAACCGGGGGCCTTCGCGGCGCTGCCGGCGATCCTCGGCGAGCGCCTCGTGCACTGCGGCTACCTGTCGCAGCGATCGGACTACCTGGCCCTGCTCTCGGCCGCGGACATCGTGCTGTCGACGGCGCTGCACGAGTTCCAGGGTATCGCGGTGCTCGAGGCGGTGGCCCGCGGCTGCGTGCCCTGCGTGCCCGATGCGCTGGCCTACCGGGAGCTTTACCCGGCGCGCTTCCGCTACCCGGTGCAGGGGGAGACGGAAGCCGACAGCCGGGCCGCCGCGGCACGCATCGAAACCCTGTCCGAGGCGCTGGCCGCCGGCGCGGTGCCGGCGCCCCCCGTGGCGCCCTGGCAGGGCCCGGCGCTGGCGCCGCGTTACCTCCGCGCCCTGGCCTTCGAGCCCGCGCCCGCCACGCCCCGGCCCCCTGACCGCGCATAGCATTGACCGGCAAAACCGGTATCATTGGCGCCTTTTCCGAAGGGGCCAGGGGCATGGGCAAGCAGCGGTATCTCACCGGCATCACCACCACCGGGACGCCGCACCTCGGCAATTACGTCGGCGCCATCCGGCCGGCGATCGAGGCGGTCAACGCCGGCGGCGCGGAGTATTTCTTCTTCCTCGCGGACTATCACGCCCTGATCAAGTGCGCCGACCCGGCGCAGGTACGGCGCTCGTCCCGGGAGATCGCCGCGACCTGGCTGGCCCTCGGCCTCGACACCGACAGCGCCGTGTTCTACCGCCAGTCCGACGTGCCCGAGATCCCCGAGCTCACCTGGATCCTCGGCTGCAGTGCGGCCAAGGGCCTGATGAACCGCGCCCACGCCTACAAGGCGGCGGTGCAGGCCAACGAGGAGGCGGGGGAGGACCCGGACTACGGGGTGACCATGGGCCTGTTCAACTACCCGGTGCTCATGGCCGCCGATATTCTCATGTTCAACGCCACCCATGTGCCCGTGGGGCGGGACCAGCTCCAGCACCTGGAGATGGCGCGGGACATCGCCCAGCGCTTCAATCACAAGTTCGCCGAGCTGTTCACGCTCCCGGACGCCGTGGTGGACGACAGCGTCGCCGTGCTCCAGGGCCTGGACGGCCGCAAGATGAGCAAGAGCTACGGCAACACGATCCCGCTCTTCGAGGGGGAGAAGAAGCTGCGCAAGGCCATCAACAAGATCAAGACCAATCTCCTCGAACCGGGGGAGCCGAAGGATCCGGACAGCTCCACGGTGTTCCAGGTCTGGTCGGCGTTCGCGCCGCCGGCCGAGGTGGAGCGCATGCGCGCCGAGTTCGCCGCCGGCATCGCCTGGGGCGAGGCGAAGAAGCAGCTGTTCGAGCTGATCAACGACGAGCTGGCGCCGGCCCGCGAACGCTACGAGGCGCTCATGGCGGACCCGGGGCACATCGAGGCCGTGCTGAAGGCGGGCGCCGAGCGCGCCCGGGCCGAGGCGGTGCCCCTCATGCGGCGCGTGCGCGAGGCGGTGGGGATTGCGCCGATGGACGCCGACTAGCAGCGCCGACTGCTCGCGCCGGGTGGCAGTGCCGGCTGGACGCGCGGTCTAGAACCAGTAGCTGACGCCCACCCCGCCGTAGACGTTGCGCCCGGGTGCCGGCTCGAAGAACCGGTTGAAGTTCTGGTTGACGCGGATGTTGGCGAAGTAGCTCTCGTCGAAGAGGTTGTTGATGCCGAGGTAGGGGCTGACGGCCAGCGCCCCCAACCGGTATTGGCGGCCGAAGCGGAGGTTGCTGACGGTGTAGCCATCCACCCGCGCCGCCGGGCTGTTGGCATCGTTCGCGTAGAGTTCACCCACCCGCAGCAGGTCCCAGGTCGCGTACCAGCCCGCGCTGTGGGTCCAGGCCAGCTCGGCGAAGAGCTGCGATTCCGGCACCCCCGGCAGCGTGTTGCCGTCGAAGGTCTCGCCCCCCGCGCTGTAGCGGTCATAGCGGAAATCGTTGTAGCTCCAGGCGACGGTCAGGCGCAGCCCCTCGGCAAGGCGCGCTTCCGCGGCGACCTCCAGCCCGTCCCGGGTCGAGGAACCGGCATTGCGATAGAACACATCGCCGTTCGCCTCGAAGGGCACCAGCTCGTCCTCGAGGTCGATACGGAAAACGGCAGCCTCGTAGCGCAGCCGGTCGCCGTAAAGTCCCTTCACCCCGACCTCGTAATTGGTCGAGGTCTGCGCCTCCAGGGCTTCCAGGAAGCCCGGGCCCGCCGGGTTCTCGAGCTGGTTCAGGCTGGGTGTCTCGAAGGACGTCGACACGTTGGCATAGAGGTTCGCCCAGGACAGCGGCGACCAGAGCAGTCCCGCCATCGGCGTGAACTCGTCGAAGGTGATGGACCCGGAATCGTCGCCGTCTACCAGGAAGTCGTCGCGCAGCTTGAAGTCCAGCGACTCGTAGCGTCCGCTCAACCGCAGCGCCAGCGCATCGCCCAGCGCCAGCTCGTCCTGCAGGTAGAAAGCCCTACTGTCCACTGACTCCCGCTGCCGCTGGGTCAGCGCCCCCCGGTTGCCCTCGCTGTCGGCGTCGAAGCGCTCGCGGTCATCCTCCTGGGCCGTCAGCTCGAAGCCGGCGATGAAGCGGTTGTCGAGCCCGAACAGGGAGCCGGCCAGCTGGTACTCGGCGCCGCCGCCGAGGTAGCGCCGATCGAAGGTGGTGTGGTCCACGAAAGGGCAGGGCAGCCGGGCGTCGAACTCGCGATCGAGCAGGTAGCCGCGCAGGCGGAGCGACTGTCCCTCGCCCAGCGCCTTGCGCAGGACCACGCCGGTGCGGTACTGGTCCGCGGTCTCGCGCACGTTGCAGTCGATGCTGTTCTGCCGCGCGCGGTCGCGGGGCCCTTCGGCAAGTTCTGCCGGCGTGAGGGCGCCCGGGTCCTGCGCGGTCTTGTCGAGGGCGGCGAAGACCGCGGTCAGCTCCAGGGTCGGATCCAGCTCGTAGCGGACCGTGGAGTTCAGGGTGGTGGTCTCGGCCCGCGCGTGATCACGGAAGCCGTCGAGGTCCTGCCGTCGCACGCTGGCAAGATAGCTGAGCCTGCCGCTGCTGCCGCTGGCCTTCAGCTGCAGTTGCCGCTGGCCGTATTCCCCTACCGTGGCCCGGGTCTCCAGGGTTGGCCGGGCCGCGGGCTTCTCGCTGTAGATATTGATGGCGCCGCCGGCGGCCGTGCCGAAGAGGGCTGCGGAGGGTCCGCGCAGCACCTCGACCCGTCCCATGGAGCCCATGTCGAGATCGTCGACCTGGCTCGTCCCGTCCGGCGTGGTCAGGGGTATATCGTCGACCGCGATGCGGATGCCGCTCTGGCCGAACTGTGCCCGGGCGCCGAAGCCCCGGATGGCAATGCGCAGATCCTGGTTGAGGTTGTACCGGTTCTGGAAGAACACCCCGGGCACCCGGGTCAGGGCCTCGTCGATACCGATCTGCTGACGCCCGAGCTGGATATCCTCGAGGGTGACCGCGGTAATGGCGAAGGGCGAGCGCTCCACCGTGCTGTCGAGGCGCGGAGACACGACGACCACCTCCTCGATCGCCGCGGAGAGCGGTGCCGACAGGGCGGCCAGGGCAGGCAGGAGGAGCGTGGCGGCGCGGCGGCGGGGCATGGCGAATTCTTCAGCGGCAAAGGCCCGGCACTATAACAAAGCGGGGCCGATGCCACGAAAGCGGCGCGCAGGTCGCGTCTGCTATCATGCGCCTCCTTCCGCCGGAGGCGCACCATGGACAGCGCAGCGCAGGTACTTGCGGTCAACGACGACCTTCCCATTCGCACCGGTGCCCCGGTGCACAGCGGCAAGGTGCGGGCGGTCTACTGGCTGACCGAGGCCGATTCGCGGCGCCTCGCGGAGCGCCGCGGCTACCCGGTGCTTCCGGGTGCGGCGCTGGGCATCATGGTGATCTCGGACCGCCTCTCCGCCTTCGACTGCCTCTGGCGGGCCGAGGGAGGCTGGGACGGCGTGCCCGGCAAGGGCGCGGCGCTCAACGCGATCGCCGCACACTGGTTCCGTCGCTTCGCCGCGGAGGGGCTCGCGCCCGCGCACCTGCTGGAGGCGCCGCACCCGCTGCTCTGGGTCGTGCAGCGGGCCAGGCCGCTGGCGATCGAGGCCATCGCCCGGCAGTACATCACCGGCTCGCTCTGGCGTGCCTACGCGCGGGGGGAGCGGCGTTTCTGCGGCATCGACCTGCCGGAGGGCCTCGGCGAGCACAGCCGCCTGCCGGAGCTGCTGATGACGCCCTCCACCAAGGGGGTGCTGCGCGGTATCCCCGGCGTGCCGGAGGCGGACGACGTCAACGTCAGCCGCGAACAGCTGCTCGCCCACAGCGCCAGCTTCGGCTTCGCCCGACCCGCCGATGTCGATCACTACAGCACGCTGCTCGCGGCCGGATTCCGCCTTATCGAGCGAGAGCTGGCGGCGCTGGACCTGGTCTTCGTCGATACGAAGTTCGAGTTCGGCTATGTCCGGTGCCCCGGTGGCAGCGACACCCCGGACGGTGGCGAGCAGCTCATCTACCTCGACGAGGTCGGCACCCCCGATTCCTCGCGGATCTGGGATGGCGCCGCCCACCGCGCCGGCAAGGTGGTGGAGTTCTCCAAGGAGGCCTTCCGCCAGGCGCTGCTGGCCGGTGCGCCGGATCCGCAGGTGCTGCTGGACAAGGACCGCATGGACGCCCGGCGGGCGCTGGCCGGCGACTGGGTCCTGCCCCGGGCGCTCTTCGAGCAGGTGTCGGCCAGCTATCGCGACCTCGCCGAGCGGCTCACCGGCCAGCCTCTGCGGGTGCCCGAGCGGCCGCGGGAGGAACTCACGGGGGTGCTTGCCGACGAGCTCGGGCTGGTGGACTGAGCGGTGCTCGGCGACCCGGCCTTTTACGCGGTGTGCGTACCCGGCGTGCTGCTGTACGGTATCGCCAAGGGCGGCTTCGGCGGCGCCGTCGCCATTCTTGCCGTGCCCCTGATGGCGCTGGTCATGCCGCCGGCGCAGGCCGCGGCGATCCTGCTGCCGATTCTCTGCGTCATGGACGCGGTAGTCGTGCGCACCTACTGGGGGCATTTCGACGGGCGGGCCCTGCGCCTGCTCCTGCCGGGGGCCGTGGTGGGCATCGTGCTCGGCTACCTCACCCTGGACGTGATGAACGAGCACTGGCTGCGCCTGCTGGTCGGGTTCGTCGCCGGCAGCTTCGGTGTGCTGACCCTGCTCGGCCTGCAGGCCATGACCGGCCGCGACCACCACCCCGGTACCGCGGGCTTCTTCGGCGGCCTCGCCGGCTTCACCAGTTTCTCGATCCACGCCGGCGGTCCGCCGCTGACTATGTACCTGCTGCCGAAGGGCCTGCCGCCGCTGGTTTTCGCGGGCACGGCGGGCCTGTTCTTCGCCGTGGTCAATGCCCTGAAGCTCCTGCCCTATTACCTGCTCGGCCAGTTCTCCGCGGAAAACCTGCTGTACTCGCTGGTGCTGGTGCCGCTGGCGCCGGTGGGTGTGCGTATCGGCCACTGGCTGGTGCGCCTGTCCCGCCCCGCGGTGTATTACCGGATCATCTCCGTGTTCCTCGTGGTGGTCGGTATCAAGCTGTGCGTTGACGGGGCCCGCGGGCTCGGCGTCGGCGCGACGCTCGTTCCCTAGAGTCGCGTCCCGTCGCGGGCTATACTGCGGCCCCCGCAAGACGACAGGGCGGCGCCGCGGGCGCGGCCCTCGCCAGCAAGGAGTGCCCATGCAGATCGTCAAGCTCACCGACACGGTAGGCGTTTCCGGGCAGATCAGCCCGGCGGACCTGCCGGCCCTGGCCGAGGCCGGTTACCGGGTCATCATCAACAACCGCCCGGACGGTGAGGCCCTGGACCAACCGAGCTCCGCAGAGTTCGCCGCCGCGGCGGAGGCCGCGGGCCTCGAGTACCACTACTACCCGCTGAATGCCTTCAATTACCCCGGGGATGACCCCGGTGCCATGGCACAGCTCTTCGACGACGGCGAGCGGCCGGTCTTCGCCTTCTGCCGCAGCGGCACGCGCTCCACGAACCTGTGGATCAGCAGCCGAGAAGCCGGGGAGCAGGAGTCGGCGCGGGAGCGCGCCCGCGGTCTCGGCTTCGACGTCTCCATGTCCCAGCGCTGAGCGGGCACCCACGCAACTTCCGGGAGTTTTCATGCGCACGATCCTCCGTACCCTTTGCCTGCCCCTGAGCCTGGCCGTGGCGCCGGTGCTGGCGGATGAGCTTGCCGATGCCGTGCAGCGGGACTACGACACGCACCTCGCCCCGCTCTTCGAGCACTTTCATCGCAATCCCGAGCTCTCCTTCATGGAAACGGAAACCGCCGCGCGCCTCGCCGCCGAACTGCGCGACGCCGGTTTCGAGGTGACCGAGGGCGTCGGGCGCACCGGTATCGTCGCCATCCTGGAGAACGGCGACGGCCCCACGGTGATGATGCGGGCGGACATGGACGGGCTGCCGGTTCCTGAGAAAACGGGGCTGCCTTACGCCTCCGAGGCGACGCAGGTGGACCGCAACGGCAACGAGGTGCCGGTGATGCACGCCTGTGGGCACGACGTGCACATTACGGCGCTCGTGGGTACGGCGCGGCAGATGGCGGCGCGCCGAGACGAGTGGTCCGGCACGCTCATGCTCATCGGCCAGCCGGCCGAAGAGGTGATCGCCGGTGCTCGGGTCATGATGGAGGACGACCTCTGGGCGCGTTTCGGCAAGCCCGACCAGGCCCTGGCCTTTCACGTGGCCTCCAGTATCCCCACCGGCAGGCTCTCGGCGCCCCTCGCGCCGTACTCCGGCTCGGACACGGTGGACATCATCGTGCACGGGATCGGCGCCCACGGCGCCAGCCCGCATGCAGGCATCGACCCGGTACTGGTCGGTTCGCAGATCGTCCTCGGCCTGCAGACCGTGGTCAGCCGCAACCTGGCGCCGCGGGAGCCGGGGGTGATTACGGTCGGTGCCTTCCACGCCGGCACGAAGCACAACATCATTTCCGACCGCGCCCACCTCAAGCTGACGGTGCGCAGTGAAAGCACCGCCGCGCGCAAGCTGCTCCTCGACGGCATCCGCCGCGTCGCCGAGAACACGGGCCGCGCCGCGGGCCTGCCGGAAGACCTCCTGCCCGAGGTAATCGTCTCCGACGAGAGCACGCCGCCGACGCTGAACGACCCGGAGCTCACCGCGCGCCTCACCGCCCGCTGGGGCGAGCGTTTCGGCGAAGACGTGTTCAACACGGCGAAGCGCGAGGGCATGGGTGCGGAGGACTTTCCCTTCTTCGTGACCGACCCGTACATCCCGAGCACCTATTTCGCGGTCGGCGGTACCCCGCAGGCGGCCTTCGATGCCGCCAGCGCGGGTGGCCCGCCGGTGCCGTCGCACCACTCGCCGCTGTTCAAAGTGGCCCCGGAGCCCTCGATCACCCTGGGCGTCGAGGCGACGGTCACCGGGCTCCTGGAACTGCTCGGTCGCTGAGCGTGACCGACGCGGTACCGGTGCGGCCCGCGAGTACCGTCGTGCTCCTGCGCGAGCACGGCGGGCGGCTCGAAACGCTGCTGTTGAAACGCAACAAGGCGCTGATCTTCGCCGGCGGTTTCTGGGTCTTTCCCGGCGGCGCCATCGACGATGCGGACCGGGCAGCGGCCGGGGGTGATCTGGACCGTGCCGCGCGCCTGGCCGCCGCCCGCGAGGCGGCAGAAGAGGCCGGCGTGGTCGCCGACCCGGACGCCATGGTGCCGCTGAGCCACTGGACCACCCCCGCGGTGGAAAAGCGCCGCTTCGCCACCTGGTTCTTCGCTGCGCCGCTGGCGGCCGATGCGGAAGTCACTATCGACAACGGCGAGATCCACGCCGCGCGCTGGCTGGGGCTGGCGGAGGCGCTGGCGGAACACGCGGCCGGGGAACTCAACCTGATGCCGCCGACCTACGTGACCCTGCTCAACCTCGTCGCCTACCCGGACCTCGCGACCATGCTCGCCGTCGAGGCACGCTCGCCGGTCCCCCGGGTGGAGCCGGTGCTCGGCCGCGAAGGTGAGCAACTGGTCACCATCTACCCCGGCGATGCGGCGTACGATGGCGGCGATCCGGGGCTTGCCGGGCCGCGGCACCGCTGCGTCCTCGAGGGGCGGCAGTGGGTTTTCCAGTGCCGGGACCTGCCCACGGGCTGCCAGCCCCTGGTTCCCTCGGAGCGCGGGCGCGATGAGCGGCCCTGAAGTCCGCCACCCGCTGTGGGATCTCCCGGTGCGGATCACGCACTGGGTCATCACCCTGTGCCTGCCCGCCGCCTGGTGGACCGCGGAGGAGGGCATGCTGGAGCTTCACGCCTGGATCGGCTACACGGTGCTCAGCCTGGTGCTCGCGCGCCTCGCCTGGGGCGTCTGCGGCAGTCCCCAGGCGCGGTTCGCTGACTTCCTGCGCGGCCCCCGGGCGATCCTCGCCTACCTGCGCGAGGGCCACCGGGAGACACTGGGGCACAACCCCCTCGGCGGCTGGTCCGCGATGGCGCTCTGGGCCCTGCTGCTGGCGCAGGCCGTGAGCGGCCTCTACAACAGCGACGGCATCCTCTTCGACGGGCCGCTCTACGCGGCAGTGGACGGGGCAGTCGCCGACAAGCTCGGCGCCTTTCACGAAACCGCTTTCAACGTGCTCCTGGCCTTCGTCGGTCTGCACATCGCCACCGTCGCTTTCTACCAGTGGGGCAGGAAGCAGCAGCTGCTCGTGCCCATGTTCCGCGGTTCGGCGGCCGGGCGCGAGGGCACGGGCCCCGCGGTGCCCGTGGCGCGCTGGCTGTTCCTGCTCGACCTGGTTGCGCTGGCGCTGCTGGCCATCCTCGCCGCGGCACCGGAGCCCGTCTCTTCCTGGTGGTGACCCGGCGGGGCCGGGCTCAGAACAGGGCGTGGTCGCCGAGGTCCTGGCCGGCGAGGCCCTGCGTCAGCACCTGCCCGTAGAACCCCTCCAGCGTGTCCTCGCCGAAGGACGGTGTCGCGTCGGCATCGTAGGCGCCGCGCTCTTCATCCCAGAGCAGCATGGACTCGGTGGCGTAGTAGTGGCCGATGCGGGCGAACTCCGCCTTGTCGAGGAGCGGCGGGAACACCCGCCCCAGGGTACCGAGGGCGCCGCCGACGGCGGTGAACAGGCCCGGCGGGACGCTGCGAAAATGCGCCGGCCGGCCACTCAGGCGGAACAGGAGTTCACCCATGGCCCGCGGCGTCAGCGCCGGGCCCGGGCCGCCGATGGGCAGGACGGCGTTTTCCCTTGCCGGGTCGTCGAGGCAGTCGGCGAGGTAGCGGGCGAGGTCGCGCTCGCTGATGGGCTTGCAGGCGGTGAGTTCGCCGTCGCCGAAGAGCAGGTAGGGCTTGCCGGCGAGGACCCGGGGCACCTGCCCGGCAAGGGACTTGAAGAACGCCGTGGGGCGGACGATGGAATACGCGAGGCCGCTGCCAGCGAGGGACTCCTCGAAGGCCAGCTTGGCCTGCTGGAAGGCGAGTTTCGGCCGCTGCACGCAGATCGCTGAGAGCAGCACGAAGCGGGGTACCCCGGCCGCCAGGGCCGCATCCAGCAGCACCCGGTTGGCCTCGAACTCCACGTTCCAGGCATCGCGGATACCGCCGCCGCGGGTGGCGAGGCAGGAGAAGACCGCGTCGAAGGTCTCACCGGCGAAACCGTCCTCACGCAGCCTGCGCGGGTCGGAGACGTCGCCC
This sequence comes from Pseudohaliea sp., assembly GCF_040217025.1. Taxonomy (GTDB): domain Bacteria; phylum Pseudomonadota; class Gammaproteobacteria; order Pseudomonadales; family Halieaceae; genus Pseudohaliea. Next base: position 365,474 of record NZ_JAVJOA010000008.1, read on the forward strand.
ACGCGCAGCTCCGCGCCGGGAAGGTCGCGGGCGAGGTCCGCCGGGCTTTCCCGGCCGCCGACACCGCTCCGCGGCCGCACCAGGCAGACCACGCGGTGCCCGCGCGCGCACAGCTCGCGGACCAGCGCGCGCCCGATGTAGCCGCTGGCGCCGGCGACGAAGACCGCGGCGCCGCGGCGGGGGGCTGCCTCGGCGCCGGGGATCAGTACAGGTAGTCCTTGGCCTTGTACTCGTCGTGGCAGGCCTTGCAGGCGCCGCCCGTGGCCTTCACGGCCTCGGCGATGGCCGCCCGGTCGCCGCCTTCCGCCGCCTCGTCGAGCGCCTCGGCGGCTTCCCTGAGGTCCGCAAGCTTGGCCTCGAAATCGTCCATGTTCTCCCAGATGGCCGGCTTGGCCCGGGTCATGCCCTTCTCGGAGCCGGGGGCGAAGCCGCGCAGGAGGTCGAGCTCGGTGACCGTCTCGAGGTCATCCGCCCAGCCCTGGAGCATTTCGAGATCCCAGGGGATGTCACCTTTGACCATGTCGGCGATCGGGCCGAAGTTCATCGCCACGATGGCGAAGTAGGACTGCCGGTAGGACTGCAGCGGCTCGTCCGAATCGAGGCGCGCGCTGACCAGCGGCGCGGCGGCGATGGAGGCCGCCACGGCGGCCGCGGCGAGGGTGCGTTTCAGGGGCATCGGCATGGGTGGATTTCTCCTCTGGCCTTTTGGGATATGGCGCGGGCACTGCGCCCGCGCTCCGCTCTATGCTAGCAGATGCCCCGGTGCGTGCCAGCAGCACCCGGGGGATGACGCTGCGGACGGGACTCTCGCCAGCCTCCCGGGTGGCGGGTAAACTGCGCCGCGGATCAACGGGGGGAAGGGGAGACCATGAGGGAGGGAACGCGGCCGCTGGAGGGCCTGCGCGTCGTCGAGCTGGGGCAATTGCTGGCGGGGCCGTTCACGGGAACGATCCTGGCCTATTTCGGCGCCGAGGTGATCAAGGTCGAGCCCCCCGGGGGCGACCCGATCCGCGGCTGGCGCGAGGTGAAAGGCGGCACGTCGCTGTGGTACCGGAGTCTCGGCCGCAACAAGAAGTCGGTGACCCTCGACCTCAAGAGCGAGCGCGGCCGGGCCCTGGCGCTGTCACTCCTCGACGGCGCCGACGTGCTGGTGGAGAACTTCCGGCCCGGCGCGATGGAGCAGTGGGGCCTTGGCCCGGAGGTGGTCAAGGCGCGCAACCCGAAGCTCATCTACGCGCGCATTTCCGGCTACGGGCAGACCGGTCCCTACGCCAACAAGCCCGGCTACGCCTCCGTGACCGAGGGCTTCGGCGGTTTCCGCTACCTGAACGGCGAGCCCGGCAAGGCGCCGGTGCGGCCGAACATCTCTCTCGGCGACACGCTGTCGGCGATCCATGCCGCCCTGGGTATTGCCCTGGCGATCATCCAGCGCCAGCGCAGCGGCGAGGGCCAGACCATCGACGTGGCCCTGTACGAGTCCGTCTTCAACCTGCTCGAGGCGGTCGTGCCCGAGTTCGACGGCGCCGGCCTGGTGCGCGAGCCCGCCGGGACGACGCTCACGGGTATCGTGCCCACCAACACCTACCGCTGCGCCGACGGCCGCTACGTGATCATCGGCGGCAACGGCGACTCGATTTTCAAGCGCCTGATGGTCGTCGCGGGACGGCCGGACATGGCCGAGGACCCGGCGCTCGCGGATAACGCCGGGCGCGTGCGCCAGGAGGCGGCCATCGACGCGGCGCTGGCGGCGTGGTGTGCAGGGCTCCCGGCGGCCGCGGTGATCGAGCAGCTCGAGGCGGCGCGCGTACCGGTGGGGCCAATCTACAGTGTCGCCGACATGGTCGCGGACCCGCACTTCCAGGCCCGGGGCCTGTTCGAGACCGTGGAGGTGGACGGGGAGCCGCTGAAGATTCCGGCGATCCTGCCGCGGCTGGAGACGACGCCGGGCCGCACGGACTGGCCCGGCGGCGCGGTCGGCAGCCACAACGAGGAAATCCTCGGCGGGCTGCTGGGCCTCTCCGGCGAGGAACTGGCGGCGCTGCGCGCCGACGGCGTGATCGCCTGAGGCGCTACCTGCCGAGCAGGGTGCGCGCGACCAGTTCGCGCATGATCTCCGAGGAGCCGCCGTAGATGCGCTGGATCCGCGCGTCGGTATAAAAGCGCGAGATCGGGTACTCGCTGGTGTAGCCATAGCCGCCGAAGAGCTGCAGGCATTCATCGACGGTGCTGCACTGCATCTCGCAGGAGGCGAGCTTGAGCATCGCCGCCTTGTCGGCGGTGAGTTCGCCGCGGGCGTACTCGTCGGCGCACTGCTCGTAGAGCGCCCGGTTGAGGCCGATCTCGGTTTTCACGTCGGCGAGCTTGAAGCGGGTGTTCTGGAAGGCGCCGATGGCCTGGCCGAAGGCCTTGCGCTCCTGCACGTAGTCCACGGTCAGGGCGAGCGCACCCTCGGCGGCAGCCACCGCCTGGGCGGCGATGCCGAGGCGCTCCCGGGGCAGTTCTTCCATCATGATGACGAAACCGCGATTTTCCTCGCCGAGCAGGGCATCTGCGGGCAGGCGCACGTCCTGGAAGAACAGCTGGGCCGTGTCGGAGCTGTGCTGGCCGATCTTCTCGATCTTCTTGCTCTTCTCGAAACCGGGCAGGTGCGCGTCCACCAGGAACAGGCTGGTGCCCTTGGCGCCCTTGCCCGGGTCCGTGATCGCGGCGACGATCACGAGGTCGGCGTGGATGCCGTTGGTGATGAAGATCTTGGAGCCGTTCAGGATCCACCCATCGCCGTCGCGGACCGCGCTGGTGCGGATCGCCTGCACGTCGGAGCCCGCGCCCGGCTCGGTCATGGCCAGGGCGCCCACGGCGTCGCCGGAGACCATGCGCGGCAGCCACTGCTGCTTCTGTGCCTCGGTGCCGTGATGGATGATGTACGGGGCGACGATGTTCGAGTGGATGCCGTAGCCGCTGGCGATCCCGCCGAAGCCCATGGCCGACAGCTCCTCGATGAGGGCGAGGGTCACGTGCGGGGAGGTGCCGGCCCCGCCATAGGCCTCGTCGACATCCGGGCAGAGCAGCCCGGCCTCACCGAGGGTGCGCCAGAGTTCCCGCGGTACGAGGTGCTCTTCCTCCCACTGTTCGAAATGGGGGCTGATCTCCTGCTCGAAGGCCCGCCGGGCCATGTCGCGGAAGAGGGTCATCTCGTCGCTGCCGATGTCCATGTTCATGGGCACACTCCTGCCTGGGCGGATGTTGACGGGGCACATATTGTCGGGGAAGGCGCCCACAGTGGCAACTCCGCCCCCACCGGCTGAAGGGGCCCGGGGGCGGTGCTACACTGGCCGGCGTCAAGCAAGCCAAGGAGCACGGAGACACCCATGCGCGACTACACCCGCTTCTACATCGACGGCCAATGGGTCGAACCGGCCGAGCCACGCCCGCACGACGTGATCAACCCGGCGACGGAGGAGGTCTGCGCCCGCATTTCGCTCGGCGGCGAGGCCGACGTGGACCGCGCCGTAGCCGCGGCCCGGCGCGCTTTCGACAGCTACTCGCAGACCAGCCGCGAAGAGCGCGTGGAGCTCCTCGAGGCGTGCGCGGCGGTCTACGAACGGCGCTTCGCCGATGTCGCCGCCGCCATCAGCGAGGAGATGGGCGCGCCGAAGCGTCTCGCCGGCGGCAGCCAGGCCTTCACCGGGCTCGGCCACCTCAAGGAGGCGGCGAAGATCCTGCGCGACTACCCGTTCGAGGAAGACATCGGTCCGCACCGCGTGGTCAAGGAGCCGATCGGCGTCTGCGGCCTGATCACGCCCTGGAACTGGCCGGTCAACCAGATCGCCTGCAAGGTGGCGCCGGCCCTGGCCGTGGGCTGCACGGTGATCCTGAAGCCCAGCGAGGTCGCGCCGCTGTCGGCCTGGATCTTCACGGAGATCCTCGACGAGGCCGGTGTGCCGGCCGGGGTCTACAACATGGTCAACGGCGACGGCCCGGGCGTCGGCACCTTCCTGTCGAAACACCCGGGCGTCGACATGATGTCCTTCACCGGGTCGACGCGTGCCGGCACGCTGGTGGCACAGAATGCGGCGCCCACGGTGAAGCGCGTCACCCAGGAGCTCGGCGGCAAGTCGCCGAAAATCATCCTCGAGGATGCCGACCTGGAGAAGGCGGTGGCGAGCGGCGTCGAGGGCATGTACGAGAATACCGGCCAATCCTGCAACGCCCCCTCGCGCATGCTGGTACCGCGGTCCCGGCTTGCCGAGGCGGAGGCCATCGCGCTGCGGGTCACCGGGGAAACCGTGGTCGGCGACCCGGCAGACGAGAAGACGCAGGTCGGGCCGGTGGTCTCCGAGGTGCAGTGGCAGAAAATCCAGGGCCTTATCGAGCGCGGCATCGCCGAGGGCGCAAAGCTCGTGTGCGGCGGCCCGGGCAAGCCCGAGGGGCTCGAGCGCGGTTACTACGTGCGCCCCACGGTGTTCTCCGAGGTCAGCAACGACATGACCATCGCCCGCGAGGAGATCTTCGGCCCGGTGCTGGTCATGATCCCCTACGACAGCGAAGAGGAGGCGCTGCGCATTGCCAACGATACGCCTTACGGTCTCGCGGCGTACGTCCAGAGCGAGGACATCGAGCATGCCCGCCGGGTGGCGGCGAAGATCCGCGCCGGCAACATCCACATCAACGACCAGTGGGGCGGTTTCGCGGTGCCCTTCGGCGGCTACAAGCAGTCCGGCAACGGCCGCGAGTGGGGCGCCCACGGTTTCACCGACTTCCTCGAGCTCAAGGCCATCGAAGGTTACGGGACCTAGACACGGGAAAGGACACTGAGCCATGGCTGATTACATCCTCGCCATTGACCAGGGCACCACCGGCACGACCGTCGCCCTCATGGATTCGACGGGGCGGCTTCGTGCCAGCGTGAACAACGAGTTCCCGCAGCACTACCCGAAGCCCGGCTGGGTGGACCACCGCGTCGATGACATCCGTGCGTCCGTCGACAAGGGCATCCGCGGCGTCTTGCGCAAGGGCGTGTGCAAGGCCAGCGAGATCGCGGCGATCGGTATCACCAACCAGCGCGAGACGGCGCTGCTCTGGGACCGGGAGACGGGCGAAGCGCTTAACAACGCCGTGGTCTGGCAGTGCCGCCGGACCACGGACTTCTGCGAGACGCTGAAGTCCCGGGGCTTTGAGAAGACCGTGCGCCGCAAGGCCGGCCTGGTACTGGACCCGTATTTCTCGGCCAGCAAGTTCCGCTGGCTGCTGCATAACACGCCGGGCATCCGGCGCAGGCTCGACGCCGGCCGGGTGGCCGCGGGGACCGTGGACAGCTACCTGGTCTGGCAGCTCACCGGCGGCGAGCGGCACGTGACCGACGTGTCCAACGCGGCCCGCACCAGCCTGATGAACCTGAAGCGGCTGGCCTGGGACAGTGAGCTGGCAGAGCTGTTCGAGGTACCGCTGGCGCTGCTGCCGGAGATCGTGCCCACGAGCGGCACCCTCGGGCACACGCGCGGCGTCCGCGGCCTGCCGGACGGCATTCCCATCGCCGGCATGGCCGGGGACCAGCAGGCGGCGCTGTTCGGCCAGGCCTGCTTCGGCGTCGGCGACGCCAAGTGCACCTTCGGCACCGGCTCCTTCATCGTCATGAACACCGGCGACGAACTGCTCCACTCCCATGCGGGCCTGCTGACCACGGTGGCGTGGCAGCTGGGGGAGGGCGGCAGGCCCGTCTACGCCCTGGAGGGCGGCGCCTTTATCTGCGGCGCCGCGGTGCAGTGGCTGCGCGACGGCCTCAAGCTGATCCGCCGCTCGGCGGACGTGGAGGCCCTGGCGGCGGAAGTCGAGGACCACGGCGGTGTCGAGTTCGTCCCCGCCCTCACCGGCCTCGGCGCCCCGCACTGGGTGCCGGAGGCGCGCGGTCTCATCACCGGCCTCACCCGCGGCAGCACCCGCGGCCACATCGCCCGCGCCACCCTCGATGCCATCGCCCTGCAGAACGCGGACATTCTCGGCGCCATGGAGAAGGACCTCGGCCGGCGCATGCGGCCCCTGCGCGTGGACGGCGGCGCATCGGCCAACAACCTGCTCATGCAGATCCAGGCGGATGTGCTCGGGCGCAAGCTGATCCGGCCACAGGTCATCGAGACCACGGTCGCCGGTGCGAGCTACCTCGCGGGTGTGGGTATCGGCCTGTGGCGGGGGACGTCGGATATCCGCCGCATCTGGCAGGCCGGGGAGGAGTTCCGGGTGCGCCTCTCGGCACCCGCGCGGCGGCGCCGCCGCGACTCCTGGGAAACGGCGCTGGAGCGCACGCTGCGCTGATCAGTCGGCCGGCCGGTCCCGCGGCTCCGCCGCGCCCTCGGGCCACTCGAGGATGCCCCGGGCCCGTGCCCGGGACTCCCAGTTCCGCCGGGCCAGCGCCTGCATGTCAGTGACGGCGTCCGACTCGTCGACGATCTCCAGCCCGAGCAGGGTCTCGATCACGTCCTCCATGGTGACGATGCCGGCCATGCCGCCGTAGTCGTCCATGACCAGGGCGATGTGCTCGCGCTTCTCGAGGAAGCTCGTGAACAGCGCCGGCAGCGGCGAGGCTTCCTGCACCACGGGAATGGGCCGCTGCAGCTCGCCCAGCGCCAGCTCCGCCTGGCCCGCAGCCTGCCTCTCCAGCGCTTCCGTGCGCAGGAAATAGCCGCTGATGTCCTCGCTGCGGCCCTCCCGGGACAGCGGGATACGCGAGAAACGCAGCCCCGGGTTGGCGCCGAGGAAGGCGCCGACGCTGGTGCCGGCGTCCGCCGTGCGCACTACCATGCGCGGGGTCATCACGTCGCGGGCGGTGACGTCCTTGAAGCGCAGCAGGTTGCGGATAATCGCGGTCTCGCCGCGGGCAAAGACGCCCTCCTGCGCACCGAGCTCGGCCAGGGCCAGGAACTCGGAGCGTGTCAGCACCGAGGCGGAGTGGCTGCGGTTGAGGCTGCGGGTGACCAGCTGGCAGGCCCAGACCAGCGGGTAGAGCGCGGCGATGATAAAGGCGAGGGAACGCGCCGTGAAGGGCGCCAGCCGCTGCCAGAAGCTCGCGCCCAGGGTCTTGGGAATGATCTCCGAGAGGATGAGGACGGCGAGGGTCATGGTCGCCGGCACCGCCAGCGAGGTGATAAGCGGGTTGGCGTCCGCCCAGATCAGCGCAGCCTGCTGGCCGACGCCGATGGCGCCGACGGTGTGAGCAATGGTATTCAGCGTAAGAATGGCCGCCAGGGGCCGGTCGATGTTGCGCTTGAAGCGCTCCAGCCGCGCCCCGGTCCGGCCGCCCTGCTCGAGCTGCAGGCGCGCGTAGGCCGGGGTGATGGACAGCAGCACGGCCTCCCAGAGGGAGCAGAGAAACGAGGTGATGATGGCGACGAGGAAGAACGCCACCAGCAGTGACAGCACGGCCGCGCCCCCTCAGCCGCCGAGACCGCCCATGAGCACGTACTTGATCTCCGTGTAGTCGTCGATGCCGTACTTGGAGCCCTCGCGGCCCGCCCCGGACTCCTTGACGCCGCCGAAGGGTGCCATCTCGTTGGAGATCAGCCCCTCGTTGACGCCGACGATGCCGTACTGCAGGCCTTCGGCGACGCGCCAGGCGCGGCCGAGGTCCCGCGTGTAGAAGTAGCTGGCGAGGCCGAAGGGCGTGTCGTTGGCCAGGCGGATGGCCTCGGCCTCGTCCTCGAAGCGGATCACCGGGGACACCGGGCCGAAGATCTCGTTGTCGAACACCGGCATGCCCGCGGTGACGCCGGTGAGCACGGTGGGCTGGTAGAAGCAGGGGCCGAGGTCGTGCGGCGCACCGCCGAGGGCCACGGCGGCGCCCGCGTCGACGCTGCCGCGCACGAGGGCGTCGACATCGTCCACGGCGCGGGTGTTCACCAGCGGTCCGATGGCGACACCGTCGTCGAGGCCGTTGCCGACGGCGAGGTCGGCGGTGGCCGCCACCAGCTTCTCCACGAAGGCATCGTGGATGCCCGCCTGCACGAGGAAGCGGTTCGTGCAGACGCAGGTCTGGCCGCTGTTGCGGTACTTGGAGGCCATGGCCCCGGCCACCGCCGCATCGAGATCGGCATCGTCGAAGACGATGAACGGCGCGTTGCCGCCGAGTTCCATGGAGGTGCGCTTCAGGGTCCTCGCGCACTGCTCGACCAGGGTCTTGCCGACCGGGGTCGAGCCGGTGAAGGTGAGCTTGCGCACGGTCGAGTTAGCGGTGAGTTCCCCGCCGATGGCCGAGGAACTGCCGGCGACCACGTTGATCGCGCCCGCCGGAATACCGGCGCGCAGTGCGAGTTCCGCCATGGCAAGGGCCGACAGCGGTGTCTCGCTGGCGGGCTTGATGACGACGGTGCAGCCGGCGGCGAGGGCCGGGGCCGCCTTGCGCGCGATCATCGCGTTGGGGAAATTCCAGGGCGTGATCGCCGCCACCACGCCGACGGGTTCGCGCAGGCAGAGGATACGCTTGTCCGGCGCGGGCCCGGGCAGGATGTCGCCGTCGATACGCTTGGCCTGCTCGCCGAACCACTCGATGTAGGACGCGCCGTAGGCGATTTCACCGCGGGACTCTGCCAGTACCTTGCCCTGCTCGGCGGTCATGATACGGGCGAGATCCTCCTGGTTCGCCATGAGCACGTCGTACCAGGCCCGGAGCAGCTTCGCGCGCTCCTTCGCGGGCCGCCGGCGCCAGTCGGCCATGGCGCGCTCCGCGGCCTCGATGGCGCGGCGGGTCTCGGCAGCGCCGGCCTTCGCGACCTCGGCGACCGTCTCACCGGTGGCCGGGTTGGCCACGGGCAAGCGCGACCCGTCATCCGCTTCGGTCCAGGTGCCGTCGATGAGCGCGCCGGTCTTGAGCAGGGAGGGGTCGCTGAGGGAAAGGTCCATGGTGGGGCTCCGGGTTCAGTGGCTGGTGGTCAACGGTCAGTGGCAGTGTCGCGCCGCCGGCGCCGGGAACGCAAGCCGTGGCGACGCAGCAGGCCGCGCAGCTGGTCGTAGGAAAGCCCCAGGGCCTCGGCGGTGTGCTTCTGGTGGTGCCCGTGGCGGGCCAGCGCGTCCTCGAGCAATCGGCGCTCGTAGGCGTCCACGCGCTCGCGCAGCGGGGCATCCCCGGCATCCGCCTGCGGCGCGACGGAGAGCGCCTCGGCCGGCGGTGCGGCGTCGGGCGCTATCGGACGGGCTTCGGCGAAAGGGTCGAGTACCACCTCGGCGACCGGCTCGGACGGGTCTCCCCAGCGGTACACGGAGCGCTCCACGGCATTCTTCAGTTCGCGCACGTTGCCGGGCCAGGGGTGCTCGCGGAGCCGCGCCAGCGCCCCGGCGCTGAAGCCGGGGAACAGGTCCCAGCCGAGTTCGGCGCTCATCTGGATGGCGAAATGCTCGGCGAGCTCCTCGATGTCCTCGCGGCGCTCGCGCAGCGGCGGCAGGTACACCACGTCGAAGCCGAGGCGGTCCAGCAGGTCGTGGCGGAATTCGCCGGCGGCCGCGAGGGCGGGGAGGTCGGCGTGGGTGGCGGCCACCACGCGCACGTCCACCTGCAGCGTGCGCTGCCCGCCCAGGCGCTCGAATTCGCCGTACTCGACCAGGCGCAGGAGCTTCTCCTGCAGCCGCGCGGACGTGGTGCCGAGCTCGTCGAGGAACAGGGTGCCGCCGTCGGCCCGCTCGAAGCGCCCGCGGTGCATGGCGGTTGCGCCGGTGAAGGCCCCGGGCTCATGGCCGAAGAGCTCCGACTCGAGCAGGGACTCGGCCATGGCCGCGCAATTCACCTTGATGAAGGGGGCATCCCAGCGCGCCGACAGGAAGTGCAGGCGCTCGGCGGCCAGCTCCTTGCCGGTGCCGCGCTCGCCGAGGACGATGACGGGCCGGTTCACCGGTGCCAGCCGGGACAGGTGGTCCAGGGCGGCGGCCAGGGCCTCGGAGTTGCCGATCATGCTGTCGGGGGCGCGCATGGTGGTTATTTAGACCTAATGCACTGGGATTTCCAGCGCAAAATTAGGTTAAATCCACCATCTTTTCTGATCAATAACTAATAATCTACGCGAAGTAAATAGTTTAATTCTATGTTTTAAATCAAATAAAGGGGATCTGGTCCGGTGCTTGTAACCGCTACTGCGACGCGACCGGATACCCCGGCCCGCACATGAAAAAGGACCCAGGACCTTGCAGGCACGCCCCGATCGACTGCTCATCTACCTGGCGCTGGCGCTCATCGCTGCCGCCATCGCCAGCATCACCGGCCCCTCCGCGGGCCTGCTGACGCTGCTGCAGGTAGTGGTCGTGATCGAGGCGATCAATCTCCTCGGCGCCCCCGGGGATGGCTGCGATGGTAACGGGTCCCGTTCAGGCACAGGAGACTGACCATGGGCATTTTTTCCCGCATGACCGATATCATCAACTCCAACATCAACTCGCTGCTGGACCGGGCGGAAGATCCGGAGAAGATGATCCGGCTCATCATCCAGGAAATGGAGGACACGCTCGTGGAGGTGCGCAGCTCCTCCGCGCGGGTCATCGCCGACCGCAAGCAGGCGGCCCGCCGGCTCGAGCAGCTGCGCGGCGAGGCCGGCGGCTGGGAAGAGAAAGCCAGGCTTGCGATCCGCAAGGGCCGGGAGGATCTCGCCCGGGCGGCGCTGCAGGAAAAGCGCGAGCTCGAAGAGGAGATCGGCGCCGTGGATGCGGAGCTCGCCGCCACGGACGAGCACGTCGCGCACCTCAACGAGGAAATCGGCCAGCTGCAGCAGAAGCTCTCGGACGCCAAGGCGAAGCAGAAAACGCTGGTCATGCGCAATGCGACCGTGGAGTCGCGCATCAAGGTCAAGCGGCAGGTGCATCGCGAGGCCCTGGACGACGCCTTCACCCGCTTCGAGCACTTCGAGCGTCGCATGGACAACCTCGAGAGCCAGCTCGACGTCATGGACATGGGCCGGGACGTCTCCCCCGGTCTCGCCGCGGAGATCGACGCCCTGCAGCAGGACGAGCGCCTGAACGAGGAGCTGGCGCGGCTGCGCCGCGAGGTCCGCGGCGAGGGCCGGGCCGGCGACGGCCAGGAGGGCGGACAGAGCGGGGAGACCGGGGGGAAGGCCTAGGCCGGCTGGTATACCCTTGAAGACACTCACGACCACAGGATCGATCAATGGACTACTGGGAATTCCTATTCGTCCCCACCGTGCTGTTCATGGTGGTGGTGGCGCCGATCTGGATCGTCATGCACTACCGCAGCGTCAACCGCTCCAGCCGCAGCCTCAATGAGGAGGACCGGCAGCGGATCGAGGATATGCTGGTGACCGTGGACCGGCTGACGGAGCGGATCGCTACCCTGGAATCGATCCTGGACGACGAACAACCCGACTGGCGGCAGCAGGACGGCCGCGGTCGCAGAAAGGAGGCCTCATCATGAGCCACAGGGACCCACGGAGCTTCGGCGCGCGCAAGCGTGCAGGCTGGGGCATGGACCTTTACCGCAACACCCGCCGCAGCCGCTTGGCCGGCGTCTGCGCAGGCATTGCCGACTACTGGGATGTCGCCCACTGGGTGGTACGCCTGCTGTTTATCGCCGCGTTCCTGTTCACCGGTACGCTGGCGCTGTGGGCCTACCTGGCCGGCTGGCTGCTGCTGGCGCCGCGGCCGCGCGGCTCGATCCCCGGCGAGGGCGTCGACGAGCCGTCGCCGCAGCGCCCCATGGAGTACGACGAGCGCCGCCACGATTACCGCCCGCAGCACCCGTTCCGCTACAGCGAGAGCGCCAGCGTGCGTCTCGAGCGGGCCCAGGAGCGGCTCGACGCGGCCCTGCGCCGGGTCGAGGACATGGAGCGTCATGTCACTTCGCGACGCTACCAGCTGAACAAGGCGTTTTCCCGCCTCTGAGGCCGCCCCGCGGTGCCGCTGCGGGTCCCCTGCACCGCGCGCGAGGCTACCTTTCCGGGGCAGCCCGCGTGCGCTATGCTCCCTGCTCATAACGATATTCCGCTTCCCGCAAGAAGCGCCCCGCACACCGTGCAGGAGGTCCAGGCTGAACCAGGCGCTTGCCCAGTCCATGCCGACCGGGGGCCGGCCCCGGCCACCGGTCGACAGCAATGTCCCGCCGCCGCATCCGCTGCTGGCGCTGACCGAGGCGCACCGCGTGGTGCTCGAGGTGCTCTCCCTGCGCCTCGCCCGCGGCCTGCTCGCCAGCGCGCCGGCCGGCGACGGACACCCGGTGATGATCCTGCCCGGATTTCTCGGTTCCGACGGCTACAACGCGGCCTTCCGCCGTTATCTCACGCGCCAGGGCTACGCCGTGCACGGCTGGGCGCAGGGCCGCAACCTCGGGCCCCGGGACGGCGTGCTCGAGGCGCTGGTCGAACGGGTCGCGTTCCTCGCCTCGCGCTACGGCGGACCGATCTCTCTCGTCGGCCACAGCCTGGGCGGCATTTTCGCCCGGGAGCTGGCGCGGGAGCTGTCGGCGAGCGTTCGCCAGGTGATCTCCCTCGGCAGCCCCTTCGGTGAGGGGCGCTGGACCGGCTCCTACCCGGCGCGGCTCTTCGCGAGCCTGAACCCGCGGGACGATCTGCCGATCCCGGAAACCGTGCTGCCGACGGCGCCACCGGTACCGACGACGGCGGTCTATTCCAAGGGGGACGGCATCTGCAACTGGCGCACGGCGCGACAGGTGGCGGAGGCGGCGCATGCGCAGACGCAGAGCATCCAGGTGCGCGGCAGTCACTGCGGCATGACCCTGAACCCCGCGATCTGGTTCCTCGTCGCCGAGCGTCTCGCCCAGCCCGCGGACGACTGGCGCCCGTTCCGGCCCCGCGAGTGGGCCTGGCTGCTCTATCCCGCCTGCCGCTAGCCCGGGCGAGCGACGCTCACGCCGCCCGGTCGCTCCCCGCTACACGCTTCGTGAGAGTAGTTTCCCGCGCTCGCCCGTCACGCCTCAGGCTCCGGCGAGCCGCTCCGCGTGGAAGGCGATGTGCTCGCCGACGAAGCTGGCTATGAAGTAGTAGCTGTGGTCGTAGCCCGGCTGGCGGCGCAGGGTCGCCTCGATGCCGGCATCGGCACAGGCCGCCTCGAGGCGCTCGGGCATCAGCTGCTCGGCGAGAAAGCCGTCGGCCTCGCCCTGGTCCACGAGCAGCGGGCGCGCCGTCGCGCCGTCCCGGAGCAGCGCCTCGGCATCCCAGCTGCGCCACAGCGCCGTGTCTTCACCGAGATAGTTGCCGAGGGCTTTCTGGCCCCAGGGGCAACGGGAGGGTGCGCAGATCGGCGCAAAGGCCGAGATGCTCGCGTAGCGCTCCGGGTTTCTCAGCCCCGCCACCAGCGCGCCGTGGCCGCCCATGGAGTGCCCCGCAATCGCTGCCGGGCCATCGCGCAGCGGAAACTCCGCGGCCACCAGCGCGGGGAGCTCGTGCACGACGTAGTCGTACATGTGGTAGTGGTCGCGCCAGGGCGCCTCGGTGGCATTCACGTAGAAGCCCGCGCCGAGGCCGAAGTCCCAGGCGCCCTCCGCGTCGTCGGGCACGCCGTCTCCGCGGGGGCTGGTATCCGGCGCGACCAGGGCGATGCCGGCCTCGGCGGCGTAGCGCTGGGCCCCGGCCTTGGTGACGAAGTTCTCGTCCGTGCAGGTGAGGCCCGATAGCCAGTACAGCACCGGTACCGGCCCCGCGTTTGCCTGCGGCGGCAGGTAGACGGAAAACGTCATGCTGCAGTCGAGGGCGGTGGAGGCGTGGCGCAGGCGCAGCTGCTCTCCGTCGAAACAGCGGCTGGCGGCTAGCGTTTCCAGGGCCATGGGGGTCTCCTTGCGATACGGGCGTGGGATGCGTGGCTGTCGCGGCAGTATACGCAGCCCGGGGTCGATTTCGAGGGCTGCCCGCCCGGCGCGCTTCGAGTACCCTTGCAGCGCACTGCGCGGAGGGGACATGGACGAACGCATCGAGGATTTCGGCGGGGAGGGCACACCGGTGCTCTTCGCCCACGCCAACGGCTATCCGCCCGCCAGCTACCGGCAGTTTCTCGAGCGGCTCACGGGCAGCTGCCGCGTGGTCGCCGTGCGCCACCGGCCGCTCTGGGGCGCGCCCGAGCCGCCGGCGGGGCGGCTGCGCTGGTCGGCGTTTGCCGAGGACCTGCTCGACACGGCCCGGGCGACGGGCCTCGAGCGTCCCTGGCTCCTCGGCCACAGCATGGGCGGGACCATCGGCCTGCTCGCCGCCGGCCGCGAGGCGGAGCGCTTCCGCGGCCTGCTGCTCATGGACCCGGTGTTCCTGCCCACGCGCCTCGTGCTGGCGACCCGCCTGACGCCGCGGCGGCGCCTCGAGCGCATGCCCATGATCCGCCGTACCCTGGGGCGGCCGCAGCACTTCGCCGACGAGGAAGCGGCTTTCGACTTCTACCGGGGCAAGCGGGCCTTTCGCGGCTTCGACGACGAGGCCCTGGCCGACTACGTGGCGGCGAGCTGCAAGCCCGCGGCGGGTGGCGGCGTCGAGCTGGCCTTTCCCGCGGCCTGGGAGGCGGCGATCTACGCCAGCGCGCCGCTGGTCTGGCCGCGGCTGGCACGCCTGCGCCTGCCGACGCTCGGCCTGCGCGGCGAGCACTCGGACACGCTCACGAAGTCGATGTTCCTGCGCTGGAGGCGGCTGCAGCCGACGGCGGCGCTGCACAGCTGCCCGGGCGGCCACCTGTTCCCCCTGGAGCACCCGGCGCAGGCGGCGCAGCGGGTGCTCGACTTTCTCGCCCGCGCCCACCGCTGAGGCTGGCCTCGGCGTTTGCGCCGTCTATAATGGGCGCAAATCCCCCGGACGAGGTCATCATGGGAAAGCTGCTGGTCATTGCCGATCTTGACGACAAGTGCGTCGCTACGCCACGGGGCCTGGAGCTGGCCCACAAGCTGGGCCACAGTGTCGACGTGGTCGCCTTCGCCTATGCCTCCCTGCGCCGGCTCACCGGCGACAAGGCGGAGCAGGAGAAGCTCAAGCGGCAACTCCTCGACCAGCGTGAGCTGGCCCTGCGCGAGCGCATCGACAGCCACGCGCGGCCCGGGCAGGACGTGTCCCTGCGCGTGGTCTGGATGAAGGATATCCACGAGTGGATCAGCAAGCGCTGCGCCGGCGGTAAGTACGACCTCGTGGTCAAGACCGGCAACCGCAGCGGCACCTTCACCTACACCTCGACGGACTGGCACCTGCTCCGGGAATGCCCGGCTCCCGTGCTCATTGCCGCCGAGAAGAAGTGGAGCCGCACCAAGCCGGTGCTGGCGACGCTGGATCTCGGTACCCGCTCGCGCACCAAGCAGGAGCTCAACGACGCGGTGCTCGCGCGGGCGAAGTCCTACGCCGATGCGCTCGGCGTGGAGCTGCGCATCATCGCCGCCATCGAGATCCCGACGCTGCTGGCGGATCTCGACATCGTCGACCCGGACAGCTACGCAAAGGAGCAGCGTGAAGCGATGCAGCCGCGCATCAGCAAGCTCGCCGAAGCCCACGGCATCCCGGAAAAAGCCTTCCGCACCAAGCGCGGCCCTGTGGCCAAGGTGATCACCTCCGAGGCGGCGCGCTCGCGCGCCCAGCTCGTGGTCATGGGCACGGTCGGTCGCACCGGCGTCAAGGCCAAGCTCCTCGGCAACACGGCGGAGGCGGTCCTGCAGACCCTCAACACGGACGTGGTGGCGCTGAAGCCTGGCACCTGAGGTTGGCGTCGGCGGGGCGCGGTGGAAGGGCCCCGCCGTTCCTGTCATATTGACGTGCGAAGCCGGGATTGGCCCGGTGGCAGCAGGACAGGAGCACCATGACCAGCCCCATCCAGCCGCGCCTAGCGGACCTCGACGAGAAACTCTTCATGCCCCGGGAGCTGTCCTGGCTCCGCTTCAATGACCGCGTGCTGCAGGAGGCCGCCGACCCGACGGTGCCCGAGATCCAGCGGCTGCGCTACCTCGGTATCTTCTCCAACAACCTGGACGAATTCTTCCGCGTGCGCGTGGCCGAGGTGCGCCGGCTCATCTCCGTCTCCCGCGGGTCCACGCGGCAGCAGGCCAAGGACCTGCTCGCGGCAATCCAGGACTCGGTGGTCGCGTCCCAGCGCGACTTCGAGCGTGTCTACAACGAGGTCATGAAGGCGCTGCAGCGCCGGCGCATCTACATGATCAACGAGCGCCAGCTGGAGCCCAACCAGGCCGAGTTCGTGCAGAACTACTTCACCATCAAGGTACTGCCGGAGCTGGACCCGATCCTCTTCTACGAGGGCCAGGCGATTCCCGTGCTCAACGACGAGTCGCTCTACCTCGCCATCGACCTCGTTGCCGCGGACCGGCACACCTATGCCGTGGTCGAGGTGCCGACGGACCGGCTCAACCGCTTCGTCGAGATTCCCCGGCGCAAGGGCAAGAGCGGGCGCGTTTTCATCGCTCTCGACAACGTGATTCGCGCCTGCCTGCCGCAGATGTTCCGCGGCATTCTGCCCATCGAGGAGGCCTCCGCCTACTGCTTCAAGTTTTCCCGGGACGCGGAGATCGAGCTCGATGCGGGCATTACCGAGAGCCTCATCGAGAAGATGGCCATGAGCCTCAAGCAGCGCCAGCGCGCCGACCCGGTACGCTTCGTGTACGACGGCGACATGCCCCGGCACCTGCTCGACTTCCTGGTCGCCCGCTTCGATCTCGGCAACTACGACAGCCTGATCCCCGGCGGCCGCTACCACAACTCCAAGGATTTCATGAGCTTTCCCCGGGTGGGGCCGAAGTACCTCGAGCTGAAGCCGCTGCCCGCGGTACGCGTGCCCGAGCTGGACGCCGCCAACAGCATCTTCGAGAACATCCGCGAGCAGGACATCCTGCTCTACTACCCGTATCACCCCTTCGACTACGTCATCGACCTGCTCAAGACGGCGGCCCTGGACCCCGCGGTGGAATCCATCAAGATCTGCC
Source organism: Pseudohaliea sp. (assembly GCF_040217025.1). Taxonomy (GTDB): domain Bacteria; phylum Pseudomonadota; class Gammaproteobacteria; order Pseudomonadales; family Halieaceae; genus Pseudohaliea. The sequence continues at coordinate 382,362 of NZ_JAVJOA010000008.1, forward strand.
TCTACCGGGTGGCCAGCGAGTCCCGGGTGGTCGACGCGCTGCTCAATGCCGTGGCCAACGGCAAGCGCGTGCGCGCCGTGGTCGAGCTCGCCGCGCGCTTCGACGAGGCGGCGAACATCAACTGGGCCCAGCGCCTCACCGAGGGCGGCATCGAGGTCATCTTCGGCATCCCGGGCCTGAAGGTGCACAGCAAGCTGCTGCTCATCGAGCGCCGTGAGCCGGGCGGGCTGCGCTACTACAGCCACATCGGCACCGGCAATTTCAACGAGAAGACCGCGCGGCTGTACACGGACTTCACGCTGCTCACCTACGACCAGACCATCGGCGAGGATGTCGCCAACGTCTTCGAGTTTCTCAAGTACACCTACAAGCGCCCCGAGTACCGCCTGCTGCTCGTATCGCCGCACACCACCCGGCCGGCGATCATCGACATGATCGAAGCGGAGATCCGTAACGCCCGCAAGGGGCATCGCGCTGCGATCACCGTGAAGTGCAACAATCTCGTCGACAAGCAGCTGTCGCTGAAGCTCTATGAAGCGAGCGAGGCGGGCGTGGAGGTGCGCCTGATCATCCGGGGCATGTGTTCCCTGCTGCCGGGTGTGCCCGGCCGCTCGGACAATATCGAGGGCATCAGCATCGTCGACCGCTACCTCGAGCACCCGCGGGTCTACGTGTTCTACAACCGTGGCAAGCCGCGTTATTACATCGGGTCGGCGGACCTGATGACGCGCAACCTCGATTACCGCGTGGAAGTGCTGGTGCCCATCTTCGATGCCGATGCGCAGCGCGTGCTGCAGGATGTGCTGGACATGCAGTGGCACGACAACCAGAAGGCGCGGATTCTCGATCCGCTGCAGAAAAACCAGTTTGTCGCCCGGCGCAAGAAAGCGGTGGCCCTGCGCTCGCAGGAGGCGATCCAGCGCTACCTCGCGACGGGCAAGCGCCCGCGCTACCCGCGTTCGAACATGCTCCCGGCGCCGCGGCGCGGCTGAGGCGACGCCGTGGCGGGCAGCAGTCTCCTCGTTCTTCTCGACGACATCGCGACGATCCTCGACGACGTCTCGGTCATGTCCAAGGTGGCGGCGAAGAAGACCGCCGGGGTCCTCGGCGACGATCTCGCGGTCAACGCGGAGAAAGTCACCGGTGTGCGGGCGCACCGGGAGCTTCCCGTGGTCTGGGCGGTCGCCGTGGGGTCCCTGCGCAACAAGGTGATCCTGGTGCCCGCGGCGATGGTTCTCGCGACCTTTGCGCCCTGGACGATCGCGCCGCTCCTGGTCTGCGGGGGGCTGTTCCTCTGCTACGAGGGCGGTGAGAAGCTCTGGCACGCCGTCGCGGCCTCGCGGGAAAGCAAGGAGCAGGCGCACCGGGAACTGGTCGAGCGGCTGGCGGACCCGGCGGCGGACCCGCGGCAGGTGGAGCGCGACAAGATCCGCGGCGCCGTGCGCACCGATTTCATCCTCTCCGCGGAGATTATCGTCATCACCCTGGGTATCGTCGCCGACGAGGCCCTGGCGACGCAGGTCGGCGTGCTCTCCGCGATCGCGCTGATCATGACCGTGGGTGTCTACGGGCTGGTCGCGGCGATCGTCAAGCTGGACGATGCGGGCCTCTACCTGGCGGAACGCGGGTCCGCGCCCCTGCAGCTCCTCGGGCGAGGGTTGCTGGCGTTTGCGCCCTGGCTCATGAGGGCCCTGGGCGTCGTCGGTACGGCCGCGATGTTCATGGTCGGCGGGGGCATCCTGCTGCACAGCGCCCCTGCGCTCGAACACGCGGTGGTCGAGGCAGCCGCGCCTTTCGGCCCGGCGGGCGAACTGCTCGGTCCGCTGCTGGCCGGGGCCCTGCTGGGCGTCGTCGCGGGTTTCCTCGTGCTTGCCGTGGTGGCGGCCGGACAGCGGTTCATCGGCAAGAAATTACATTAAACTAATTCTTTAAGCTACTGATTTATTTAAGTAGGGAACCCAGGACGCCGCGGAGCAGCCGCTCGCCGAGGCGCCGGCCGGTCGCCGAACCCAGGCTCCGTGCCACGCTCTTCACGAAAGCCTCCCCGGCGCTCTCCCGGCTGCGCGGCTGGCGTTTGCGCGCCGGTGTCTGTGCCGGGCCCGCCTCGGCATCCCGGCGTGCCTTCTCCATGCGCTCGCGCAGGATCTCGTGGGCCGAACGCGGGTCGACCGCCTGCGCGTAGCGGCGCTGGTTCGGGTCCGCCGCCACCAGCGCCGCGCGTTCCGCGTCGCCGAGCGGGCCCATGCGGGAGTAGGGCGGCCGCAGCAGGACGCGCTCTACGGGCGTCGGTACCGCCTTCGGCCCCAGGGTGGAAACCAGTGCCTCGCCGACGCCGAGTTCGCCGATGACCGCCGCGGTGTCGAGGGCCGGGTTCGGCCGGAATGACTCGGCCGCCACCCGCACGGCGCGTCGCTCCTTCGGCGTGTAGGCACGCAGCGCGTGCTGGACGCGGTTGCCGAGCTGGGCGAGGACCGGGTCGGGAATGTCGGCGGGGCTTTGGGTGACGAACCAGACGCCGACGCCCTTCGAGCGGATCAGGCGCACGACCTGTTCCACTTTTTCCAGCAGCACCGATGGTGCGTCGCGGAAGAGCAGGTGCGCCTCGTCGAAGAAGAAGACCAGGACGGGCCTGTCCGGGTCCCCGACTTCCGGCAGCGTCTCGAACAGTTCGGCAAGGAGCCAGAGCAGGAACATCGCGTAGGCGCGCGGGTTGTCGATGAGTGTTTCCGCAGCAAGGATATTGACCACCCCGCGGCCGTCGCGCGCGCACTGCATGAGGTCATCGAGGGCCAGGGCCGGCTCGCCGAAAAAGCGGTCGCCGCCGGCCCGCTCCAGCACCAGCAGGCGGCGGAGAATCGCATCCACGGAACTGCGCGCGACGCGGACCGTGCCGGAGATTTCGCCGGCGTGCTCGGCGAGGTAGGCGAGACCGGTGCGCAGGTCTGCGAGGTCGACCAGGAGCAGCCCCTCGTCGTCGGCGACCTCGAACAGCAGTGTGAGCACGCCTTCCTGGGTATCGTTGAGTTCCAGCAGGCGCGCCAGGAGCTGCGGGCCCATCTCGGTGACGGTGGTGCGCACGGAAACGCCGCGCTCGCCGAACAGATCCCAGAAGGCGACCGGGTAGGGTCGCGGGTGAAAGCCGTCCATGCCGATGTGCGCCACGCGCTCTTCGACCGCGGTCGAGCTGCTGCCGGCGCTGGCCAGCCCGGAGAGGTCGCCCTTGACGTCCGCGAGGAACACCGGGACGCCGGCATCCGAGAAGCCCTCGGCGAGACACTGCAGCGTGACGGTTTTCCCGGTGCCCGTGGCGCCGGCCACCAGGCCGTGCCGGTTGGCGTAGCGCAGCGCGAGCTTGACCTGGCTGCCGGCCGCGCCGCCGAGCAGCAGGTGGTCGCTCACTGGGCGCTCCCGGCGCGGCGCTTGCCCGCCGCCTTCTTCGGAGTGACGTTCTTCGAGCCGGCCTTCTTCGGGGTGACTTTCTTCGGTGCCGCTTTTTTCTTCGCTGCTGTTTTCGGGGTGGCTTTCTTCGCAGCTGCCTTCTTCGGGGCCGCGCTCCCTGCAGCCGCTTTTTTCGCTGCGGCCTTTTTCGCCGGTGCCTTGCTCGCGGCGGCCCGCTTCGAGGGCGCCTTCTTCGGCGTTGCGCTCTTCTTCGCGGCGGCACGGGACTTCGCGGGGGCCTTGTCGCTGGCAGCGAGCTTCGGCCTGATGCCGGCGCCCTGGCGAGCCGGCCGCCTCGTACCGCGGCCCCGTGCCGGGCGGCTGCGCGCCGGGGCGGCTGCCGTGCCCGCCACCAGCTCGAGCTCGGCGAGCGCGTCCTCGAGGTGGTCGATCATGCGCTGCACCTGCGGCAGGGAGCGGCGGCAGGCCACGATGCCGAAGTCCAGCTTGTCGACGTAGCTGACCATGGTGATGTTCATGGCAAAGCCGTCGAAGACGATGGAGGCCGGGTAGAGGCCGTCCAGGCGGGCGCCGTTCCAGTACAGCCGCTCCCGCGGGCCCGGCACGTTGGATACCACCGTGCTGAAGGCCGGGTAGCGGGACGCCAGGCCGAGGACCGAGGTAAGCAGCGCCGGGACCTGGGTAAGCTGCATGAACAGGGCCGCCTCGCGGGAGGACAGGGAGCGCAGCAGGTCTTTCCCCGCGCGCATCGAATCCTGGATCGTGCGCAGCCGCTTCTCCGGGTCGTAGACGTTGGTCGCGAGGTCCGCGGTAATGAAGCCCACGGCGTTGGTGGAGTCGAGGTCCGTTTCCTCGCGCAGGGAGACCGGTGCCATCGCCTTCAGCGAGTGCCTGGGCAGCTCGTCGCGCGTCAGCAGGTAGCGGCGCAGCGCGCCGGAGCACATGGCCAGCACCACGTCGTTCACCGTTGCGTCCATAGCCTTGCCCACCGCCCGCACGCGCTGGAACTCGAAGGACTGGGCGACAAAGCGGCGGGCGCCGGAGACCCGGGTATTCAGCGTGGTCTTGGGCACGTTGTGCCAGGGTACGGCGAGGTTGCCGCCGCGGCCGACGAAGGCGGCGCCGAAGCGCCGCATCGCGGTGACCAGGTGCATGGAGGAGTCGTACTGGTGCTTGATCGCATCGACCACGTTGCGCAGCTCGTTCTGTCTTGGTGGCTGCGGCTTGCTGCGCGAGCCGAAGCGCAGTTCCTTGTAGATTTCGTAGGCCTCCAGGGAGAAGGGACCGTAGTCGATGCGTTCCGCCGGGTCCTCGGAGCACATGCTCCGTGTCAGGTGCATGGCGCCGACGCCATCGATGGCGGCGTGGTGGATCTTGTTGTACACGGCGAACTGCCGGTTCTGCAGGCCTTCGATGAGATGCAGTTCCCACAGAGGCCGGGTACGATCGAGAAGCGTGGTATGCAGCCGCGAGGCGAGGGCGAAGAGCTCCCGGTAGCGCCCGGGCGCGGGCAGGGCTGAATGGCGCACGTGATAATCGAGATCGATGTGCTCGTCCTTCTCCCAATAGAGACCGGTCTTGCCCGTGACAACGTACTCGCCGAAGGGCCTGCGGAACGCCGTGGTATCACGCAAGAGCTCCCGGAGGTCACCGAGAAACTCGTGCTCCGATGCGCCGTCGGGCAGCGTGAACAGGTTGATGCCGCCCACGTGCATGGGCGTCTCGCGCTTCTCCAGCAGGAGAAAACCGGCACTGGTCAGGTCAATGCGACGCATGGGGGCTCCTTGCCTCGTTACTGTTATGCTTGGCCGCAGTGTACCGGAATGGCCGTCCTGCGCCACAGCATCGCGCACTGCCCCGGCCGGTGGCAGCGGCGCCGGGCACCCCCCCATGGACCCGTCTGGAGACAACGACAATGAAGACCCTGCTCCTCGCGCTCGCGCTCTGCACGGCCGCCGCCGGCGCCGCGGCCGGCGCCGAGACGGTGCCCGGCGAACACGCCCGGCGCACCCTGGAGATCTACCGCCATATCGTCGAGGTGGACACCTCGAAGACAACGGGCAATACGCCCCGGGTGGCGCGCTACCTCGCGGACCTGTTTCTCGAGGCAGGCTTCCCGGCGGAGGATGTCCGCGTGGTGCCGAAGGACAGCTTCGCGAGCCTCATCGTGACCTACCGGGGCGACGGCTCTGCCGGGAAGAAACCGATCCTGTTCCTCGGGCACATGGATGTCGTGGAGGCCTACGCGAAGGACTGGGAGCGGCCGCCCTTCGAACTCACCCGGGACGAGACGAACTTCTATGCCCGCGGCACCATCGACAATAAGTTCGGCGTGGCGCAGCTGACGAGTACCTTCCTTCGCCTCCGCGAGGAAGGCTTCGTACCCGACCGCGATCTCATCCTGGCGTTTTCCGGGGACGAGGAGAGCGGCATGGTGACGACACGCATGATGGCCTACGAGATGCCCGAGCTCGTAGAGGCGGAATTCGCCCTCAACTCCGATGCCGGCGGCGGCGACCTCTCCGCCGACGGGCGCGCCATCAGCTACAACGTGCAGGCCGCGGAGAAGACCTACGCTACCTGGGAGGTCACCGTGCGCAACCCCGGCGGCCACAGCAGCCGGCCCCGGGACGACAACGCGATCTATGAACTGGCGAGCGCGGTGAAGGCGATCGAGGCGCATCGCTTCCCGGTACGCTGGACGGAGATGACCCTGGCCTACTTCCAGAAGGTGGGCGAGAAGCTGGGAGGAGAGCTGGGCGACGCCATGCTGCGCTTCGCCTACGATCCGGGGGACGCAGAAGCCGCCGAGCGGCTGCGCCGGGAGCCGTCCTACGTGGGCACCACGCGCACGACCTGCGTGGTCACGATGCTCGACGCCGGTCACGCCGAGAACGCGCTGCCGCAGTCTGCCACGGCCACGGTGAACTGCCGCATCTTTCCCGGTATCTCCGTCGCGGAGATCGAGGCGGAACTCAAGGCGGCGGTCGCCAACCCGGACGCCGAGTTCAGGCTTCTCGGCGAGCCGACGGAAAGCCCCATCTCGGAGATGCGCGCGGATGTGCTCGCCGCTGTCAGCAAGGCCGTGCACAGCCGCTACCCGGGCCTCGACATGGTCACCTACATGGAATCAGGCGGTACCGACGGCATGCATTTCCGCAACGCCGGCGTTCCCACCTGGGGCGTGAGCGGCATCTTCATGAACCCGGACGAGATGTACGCCCACGGCCTCAACGAGCGCGTGCCGGTCAAGGCGTTCTATGACGCCCTGGACCACTGGTCGATCATCATCCGGGAACTCACCGGGCCCTGAGGCCTCAGGGGCCGGCGTGTTCCGCCGGCGCTATCAGCGTGATGGCGCCGCGGATCTCGCCGAGTTGATAACCGGTGGCGCGGTCGTCCGGGTAGTACGCCCTGATCGCCTCGGCCACGGCCGGCTCGATGCTCTCGCCGTGGCAGACGAGGCAGACACCGCCCACCGGCTGCGCCTGCATGTAGCGGTAGCGGCCGTCGACGACCTCGCCGTGGTTCAGCATCGGCCCGGGCTCGCCGTCGGCGGCGCGGGCGGCAAAGCGTTCCAGCTGCTCCCGTTCCCAGGCGTCCGGCTGCGCGCGCTCCGCGTTGCGCGGCTTCAGGCTGACCCGGCCCACGGACCAGCCGGTCTCCTCACTCAGCTGGTCCGCCAGCGCGGGCGCCTGCTCGGCGCAGATCTCGATGGCCGCAACGGGGCCCCGTTCCTGGATCGTCGAGGCCAGCAGCGGCTTCACGGTGCCGACGAAGCGCTTGACCAGCGTCCTCGCCTCGGCCTGGCGCGGATCGGTGTCCCCGGCCAGGGACGGGGCGGTAGCCGCAAGGCAGGCCGCGAGAGCAGTGACAAGGTGACAGCGTTTCATGAGATGCCTCCATCAAGCATATTAGCTAAAGCTAATACAATGGACGGCAGCTGACCTTGATCCAGCGCAAGGGCGGAGCGCTGTGGCGTCTTCAGGCCTCGCCGGCGAACACGTAGCTGCGCGGCAGGAAGCAGTCGCTGTTCGCCTCCTCGATAAAGGGCGCGTAGGGCCCCTGGGCCGGGTGGCGCAGGAAGTCGCCGACACCGGGGTAGGGGTAGAGCGCGTCGTAGCGGGCAACCCGCTCCGGGTCGACGCGGCGGTAGATGTGCGAGCGATTCAGCTCGCCGGGGGCGCGCAGGCCGGCGGAGGAGACGATGTCGAGCAGGGCGTGTACCGTTTCGTGATGGTAGCGCGCCACGCGCTCGCCCTTGTCTTCCACGTCGAGGCCGCGGGTCAGCCGCGGGTCCTGCGTGGTCACGCCGGTGGGGCAGCGGTTGGTGTTGCACACCAGCGATTGCACGCAGCCGAGCGCCAGCATCATGCCGCGGGCACTGTTGCAGAGATCGGCACCCAGGGCGAGGACCTTGGCCAGGTGAAACGCGGTGATGAGCTTGCCGGAGGCGATGACGCGGATATCGTCGCGCAGGCCGAAGCCGATGAGACAGTCGACCACGAACGCCAGGCCGTCGCGAAGCGGCATGCCGACGGAGTTGCTGTACTCCAGGGGCGCGGCCCCGGTGCCCCCCTCGCCGCCGTCCACGGTGATGAAGTCCGGCTTGATGCCCGTCTCCACCATGGCCTTGCAGATGGCGATGAACTCGCTCTGCCGCCCCACGCACAGCTTGAAACCGACCGGCTTGCCGCCCGCCAGGGTGCGCAGGCGGGCGACGAACTCGAGTAGCCCGCGCGGCGAGTCGAAGGCCGTATGCGCCGAGGGCGATACCACCTCGGTGTGCGGCTCGACGCCGCGGATGCGCGCGATCACCTCGTCGTTCTTGCTCGCCGGCAGGATGCCGCCATGGCCGGGTTTGGCGCCCTGGGACAGCTTTACCTCGATCATGCGCACCGCATCGAGGGCCGCGGTGTCGGCGAACCGCTCCGGCGAGAAGGATCCGTCCGGGTTGCGGCAGCCGAAATAGCCGGTACCGATCTGCCAGGTAAGGTCGCCGCCGTAGGCACGGTGGTAGTCGGAAAGGCCGCCCTCGCCGGTGTTCTGGTAGAAACCACCGATGCTGGCCCCCTTGTTGAGGGCGCGCACCGCATTGGCCGAGAGGGCGCCGAAGCTCATTGCGGAGATGTTGAGGATGGACGCATCGTAGGGGCGGGCGCAGTCGGGCCCGCCGACGCGTACCCGCGGATTGCGATCGAGGTCGTTCATATTGAGCGCGGCGATGGAGTGGCCGATCCACTCGTAGCCCTCGCGGTCGGTATCGACCCGGGTGCCGAAGGGCACGGAGTCTAGGTCCCCCTTGGCGCGCTGGTAGACGATGGAGCGGAACATGCGGTTGAGCGGTGCGCCATCCATGTCGGATTCGAGCAGGTACTGGCGCACGAAGGGGCGCAGGTGTTCGGCGACCCAGCGGGCCCGGGCGAAGAGCGGAAAGTTGCGGCGCAGGCTGTGCTCGGTCTGGGCGAGGTCGGCAAGGCCCAGCGCGAAGGTCCCGAGCAGCGCGAGGAACAGCAGCCAGGTGAAAAGGCTGTCGAGGCCGGCGGCGTAGAGGCCCAGCAGGGCGAGGGCATGCAGCGCGAAGAACAGGGTGCGGGCCATGGGGCCTCCTCGGTGGGGGACGGGTCCGCGCCGTAGTGTACCGGATGGCGCGGCGCCCGCCAGTGGTCTCAGGCGCTTGCCGCGGCCTCTGCCCGGCGGGCGATGACCCGGGTCCAGCCGCGGAACAGGAACAGGTGCGCGGGCACCAGCGAGTACCAGTAGAGCAGGCCCCAGACGCCCCGCGGATGCCAGTAGGCGTTCACCGTGATCCGGGTACGGCCGGCGCCCTCCGGCTTGAGCTCGAATTCGAGCGCGCCTGCGCCCGGCGCTCTCATGCCGAAGTAGAGCGTCAGGTGGCGCGGCGGGTTGATGCCGATCACGGTCCAGTAGTCCACCACGTCGCCCAGGCGCAGGTCGTCCGGGTCGCGCCGGCCGCGGCTGAACCCGGCGCCGCCCACCAGCCAGTCCACCAGCTCGCGCAGGGTCCAGAGCCAGTTCATGTAGTAATAGCGATTGCGCCCGCCGATACGGATAAGCTGGTCCCAGAGTGCCTCCGGTGGCGCGGCGGCGAGCGCGGTGCCGCCGGCGCGCTTGGCGTAGAAAGCGGTGTCGTGGCGGTAGCCGCGCAGGGCGAAGGCGCCCTCGGTCCAGCGCGCCGCGACCGCATGGCGGCGCTCGGCCGCGAAGGCCGCCTCGATCGCCTCGCGCACGCCGAGGAGGCGCTGCGGAACGAGGCGCCGCAGCGCACTGTCGTCGGCGGGAAAGTCGTGCCTGAGCCCGCCGATGAGGGCCCGGGCGATATCCACGGGCACGGCGGTGGTCAGCCCGAGCCAGTAGGAGGAAAGCCCCGGCGTCAGCAGCGGCACGGGAATGATGCGCGGGCGCGGCTTGCCGGCCGCGTCAGCGACCAGGCGCATCATGTCGGTGTAGCTGAGATAGTCGGGACCGGCGGCATCGAGGATCGCCCCGGCGGTTTCCTCGAACTGCGGCACCTTGAGCAGGTACTCGAGGAGGTTGTCCAGTGCGATGGGCGGTGACTTCGCGCGCACCCAGCGGGGGGTGATCATGACCGGCAGGTTCAGGGTGAGGTCGCGCATCACCTCGAAGGCTGCAGAGCCCGGGCCGATGATGATCCCGGCGCGGAGCTCGGTGACCGGGACCGGGCCGCGGCGCAGGACCTCGCCGGTCTCGCGACGGGAGGCCAGGTGCGCGCCGCTCGCGTCCTCGGGCAGCAGCCCGCCGAGGTAGACGATGCGCCGCACGCCGGCGTCGGCCGCGGCTGCCGCGAAGTTGGCCGCCGCTTCGAGATCGAGGCGGGTGAAGGCGTTGCCGGCCGCCATGGAGTGGACGAGGTAGTAGGCGGTGTCGATGCCGGCGACCGCCGTGCGCAGGGTCTGCGGTTGCAGCGCATCCGCCTGCACCAGCTCCACCTTGTCCCAGCCGCGGGCGGCGAGCACTTCGAAGCTGCGCGCCGCCGCGCGCACGGGGACGCCGGCGCGGACGAGAAAAGGCACGAGGTTGCTGCCGATATAGCCGCTGGCGCCGAAGACCAGCGCCCGCGCCGGTGCAGCGGCGACTTCCATGGGTTTCCTCCGGGGTGGCGGGAGCGCGTGATGATAGCGTACTTTATCCGTGTCTCCCGCAAGGCCCGCCGGATCATGGAAGCCTCTGCTTTCTTCCTTCAGCTCGCCCTCATCTTGGTGGCCGCCCGCCTCGCGGCGGAGATCGCCACGCGTTTCGGTGCGCCCGGCGTCATCGGTGAACTGGTGGCCGGCATCGTGCTCGGGCCGAGCGTTCTGGGCTGGATCGAGGCGACGGAGGTCATCCGCCTGCTCGCGGAAATCGGCATCATTCTCCTGCTCTTCGAGGTCGGCCTGGAAACGGACATCAACCGCCTGGCGCGCTCTGGCCGCCAGTCCGTGGTCGCCGCCCTCGGCGGTTTCGTCATGCCCTTCGTCCTCGGCTACGCGCTCTGCCGCTTCCTGTTCGGGCTGGACGTGCTGCTTTCGCTGTTTGTCGGCGGTGCGCTCACCGCGACCAGTATCGGCGTCACGGTGCGCATCCTGCGCGACGTCGGCCGCCAGGACAGCCGCGAGGGGCAGGTTGTCCTCGGCGCCGCTGTCATCGACGACGTGCTCGGCGTGCTCCTGCTGGCGCTGCTCTACGAGTTCTCCCGCTCCGGGGACCTGTCCCTGGCCAACGTGTCCCGGCTCGCGCTGTTTGTGGGGCTGTTCTTCGTGCTCGCGCCCGTGGCGGCCAAGGCGATGTCCGCGGTGATCAGCCGCTACGGCCGCGTTACGGATATGCCGGGGCTCGTGGCCACGGTGATCGTTTCGCTCGTACTGCTCTTCGCCTGGATGGCGCACGCGGTCGGCGCGCCGGAGCTCCTCGGCGGTTTTGCCGCCGGCCTCGCCCTGTCCCGGCGCTTCTTTCTTCCCTTCGGCGCCGCCCTGGCCCGCGACGGCGACTTCGCGGACGAGGTGGAGCGGGACATGAAGCCGATCGTGCAGCTGTTCACGCCGATCTTCTTCGTGACCGTGGGTCTCTCCCTGGACCTGCGCCAGGTCGACTGGGGCTCGGCCTTCGTCTGGCTGTTTTCGCTCTCGCTCGCCGTCGTGGCCATCGCCGGCAAGATCGCCGGCGGCTACCTGCTCTTCCGGGAACACTGGCTGATGAAGAGCGCCATCGGCATGGCAATGGTTCCGAGGGGGGAGGTGGGGCTCATCTTCGCCGAGCTCGGCCGCAGCGCCGGTGTTTTCGACGATGCCAGCTATGCCGCGATGGTCCTCGTGATCGCCTACACCACCCTGTTCTCACCCTTCTGGATCAAGCTGTTCTACCGGCTCTACGGACACCGGGCCGAGCTGGCGGACGAGGCGGACGCGGGCAGTGGAGGCGCAGCAGTGCGCAGGGAATAGGTCCCGCGCGGAAACGAAAAAAGGCGCTACCCAAAGGTGGGTGGTAGCGCCGAGGGGAGGGACTGGTGCGGCCCGCGGGGCGGGCCGGATGCGTTTAGCGGTGCCGCTTGAAGGGCGGGCGACCGCGGAACAGGGGCTCTTCTTCCGCTACTGCGCTTTCCAGCGCGGCGATGTCCGTCACCGGCAGTTCTTCACGGCGGCGATCGTAGGGCGGCTTGCCGCTGCGGTCGACCGTCCACACCGTGACCGTTTCGACGGACTCCTCGGCAACTTCCAGCTGTGCCGTGTCGACGACCGGGATTTCCACGCGCTCGCGCTTGAAGGGCGGACGGCCGCTGTGATCCACGGCCCAGACCGTGACCGTTTCGCCTGTCGAAGGCGCTTCGGCGACGGCGCCGGTGGCGAGGGTGCCGCCGAGGGCGCCGGCGACCAGGGCTGCGAGAATCTTCGTTGTCTTCATCACACACCTCCTTGGCGGTGTTCGCTTGCTACGTTCGATGAAACTATGCCATAGCCGGGAACAATGCCTGACATAAATACTGAGTAATTAATATAGTAATTGGCTATCACCCAGGGCGTGGCTGAAACCCTCGGATGATCGCAAGTTGTGCAGGTTGCATCAGTATTGGGCGTATGCCCGTAAAGAGTGCGTGGCTTTCTCCCGCGGTATGGCCTAACCATATGATTTGATTGGTTATTTTGTGTTGGCTCGGCCCTTGCAAACGTCAGGAAGCAATGTCGACGCAGATTGGCCATGACCCCGTGAAGAAATGCCTGCACCAAGGGCTTGCCCTGATAGTGAGCGCCTTGCTCCCCGCGGCCGTTTTCGCGCAGTCGTCGGCCCCGGACGGGGTCACCGAGGGTACCGCCCGCGACGCCCCGGTACTCGAGAGCCCGCCGCTGGAAGCCGTCCCCCTGGAGCAGGCGCCGGGCGGCAGCCTCTACGTCGACGCCGAAGCCGGGGGCATCAGTGCTTCCTTCCTGGTCGACACCGGCGCCGGCCTGGTGACGGTCAGCGAGGCCTTCTTCGATCAGCTGCAAGCCCGTGGCGCCGTGCGCGAGGTGCGCCGGGTCGCGGCGCGGCTGGCAAACAACCGCCTGCAGCCGCTGACGGTCTACGAGGTGGCCGAGTTCCGTATCGGGGAGCACTGCGATATCGGCCCGGTCGAGGTCGCCGTGATGCCCGGGGGCGGGCGCAACCTCCTGGGCCTCTCGGCGCTCGGGCGGGCCGCACCCTTTACCGTGAGCATGGCGCCGCCGGCGTTGCACCTCTCCGGCTGCAGTCTTCCCGGGGCCATCGCCGCCTTGTAGGGCCCTCGCGCCAGGGCTTCTCCCGGGCGCTAATCCCCAGACAGTACCTGGACCACGTCGCCGACTTCCTCCTGGGTGAGCTCGCGGATATCCGCCGCCAGGCGCCGGTAGAAAGCGCGCGCCGGCGAACCCCCGCGCCAGGCGAGTACCAGGATCCGCGCGATGCCCTCGCCCTCGATGTCGCGCACGGCGAGGCCCGTGTCATCGTCGATCTCCGAGGCGATGTACAGCGCGGGCAGAAACGCCAGCCCCATGCCCATGACCACCATGACCCGGAGTGCATCGAGGCTCGTGCCCTGGTAGTCGCGCAGCAGTTCGGCGCCGAGACGGGCGCAGGCCTGCTCGACGAGCTGCGAGAAGAGGTGTCCCTGCTCGGTAGTCAGGATCTGCTGGCCGGCCAGGTCCGCCCCGGTGAGGCGTGGCTTGCGGGCGAGGGGGTGGTCCACGGGCATGACCAGGCGGATATCCTCCCGCAGCAGTGTCTCCGCGCGGATTTCCCGCGAGTTGATGGGCAGGGCGGTCACGATCATGTCGTACTCCCCGCGCTCCAGGCCCTCTTCCAGCCGGCGCACGGAGTCCTCGCGCACGTAGAGCTTGAGGTCCGTGTAGCGCTCGTGCAGCCGCGGCAGGATGCGCGGCAGCAGGTAGGGGCCCAGCGTGGACTTGACGCCCAGGCGGTAGGTGCCCGCGGCGCCGCCGCGGGAGGCATCGGCAGCGCTGGCAAGCTCCTCGACGGCTTCCAGCACGCGCCGCGCATGGGGCTCCAGGCGCCGGCCGGCGGGGGTCAGGCGGGCGCCGCTGCGCGTGCGCTCGAACAGGGTCACGCCCAGGGTTGCCTCCGCGCGGGCGATCTGTGCCGTCAGCGTCGGCTGGCTGATGGCGAGCTCGTCGGCGGCGCGGCGCAGGCTGCCGCAGCGTGCGACGGCCATGAAGTACTCGAGTTGGCGCAGCGTGGGGCGTTCACTCATGGCCGTCACCCGCGGAAGAGCCAGCGGCTCATCGCATCGGGATTCGCGATCACCACCTGCTGCGCGGCCGGGGCCGCCGGCTCCCGGGCCGGGTCGAGCTGCAGCCGCTGGAGCACGTAGGGCACGAGGCAGCCGCGGGTCTCGATGGCGAGCTCGCCGTCGCTCATGCCGTAGTCTGCCGCCACCACGGCCTGCTGCGCCGGGCTCAGCCGCGGGTCCGGCCGCAGGCGGAGCTGCACGCGCTGCTGCCAGGCCGCGTCGGCGCCGGCGCCGTGCGTGGAGCCGTCCATCATGTCCGGCTCGCCGCGGAAGCGGCTGAGCACGAAATCCCGGTAACCGGCGTTCTTTTCACACCAGGCGCGGACGTGCCAGCGAAGGCCCGTGTAGACGAGTGTGTGCGGCACGATGATGCGCCCCTCACGGTCCGGGTTGTTGACCGACACGTAGTCGACGTCGATGCGCCGCTGCTGGCGCGCGGCCTGCAGGATGGGGCGCAGGGTGGTGGCCTGCACGTCCCGCACCGGGAGCCCCAGCACTTCGATGTTGCCGAGGCCCAGCGCCAGCGACTCGAAGACGTTGGCGAGCTCGTTGTTGCGCGCGGCCAGCTGCAGGTACTCGTCGGCCAGGCCGGCCGTCACCCTGGGCGTAAAGGCGGGGGCGGGCACGTAGCCCTTCAGGTGCTTGTCGTACTCGAGGTTGCCGGGCCCCACCTCGCGGCGGTAGCTGTTGATGTCCTTGCTGGCCTGCTGGCGGCCGATACCGAAGGTCTCGCAGAGGTGGCGCGTGGTGAGCCGCCCCTCCCAGAGGGCGATGATCTCGATATAGCGGTAGCGCAGCAGCAGGTCCCAGCGGAAGGGCCAGGCGCCATCGCGGTGACCGGCCATCGGTGCCCCCAGGCGGTGGATTCCCCGCGAGCATACGGTGCCCGCGGGGGAATGCAAGGGCAGCGCCCGCCGCGCGGGGGGCGCTGCAGAAACCCCGGGCAGAAACCCGGGGCGGAAATCCATTGAAGAAACGCCGGGCAGAAACGCTAGGTGAGCTCGAAGCGGCAGCTCTCGGCCCCCATGGCGCAGCACCGGGTTTCGACGCATTTCATGTGCTTGTCCACGAGCACGTTGAACAGGCGCTGGAACACGGCCGCGTGCCAGTCGCAGAGCGGGCGGTCGGCGTGTTCCCCGCGCACCACGGGGTTGTCCACCAGTTCGAACACCAGCGGCTGGCGCGAGACCACGCGGAAGGTGCCGGAGCCGGCGAAGGTCCAGGCGTGCTTCTCGATGGCGCTGGCCAGCAGCGGCGCACCGAGCCAGGCCGGCATCTTGCGGATCACCCGGCGGGCGACGGTGGGGATGCGGTGGGCGATGATGTAGTCGCCGGTGCGCTCGCCGGCTTCCCGGGCGAGTTCAGCGGCCTCGGCAGGGTACTGGCGCCGGAGTTCCTGGTGCAGGAGCGCCGCCGGCGCCTCGGGCATCAGCCCGTCGTCCGGGGGCAGCTCCTTCAGGCCGGCGCTGGCGAGCAGGCGCTGCCGGGCAAGGGCCCCCAGCTGGGCGTCGAGCACCGGGACTAGCTGGAGGACGCTGTTCGGACCGATACGGGCGCCACCCGCGCCGGCATCGCCGGCGCTCCGGGGAGCGGCCACTTCAAGCGCGCCCTGCCGCATCCATCTCCGCCTCGCTCAGCTGCTGTTCGCCGCCGCCGCAGGCCTTGACGATAGTGTCCGCGGCCATGGCATCGGTCGCCAGCATGTCGTAGGCATCCGGCTGCTCGGCCTGCTTGCGGGCCCGGGCCTGGGCCGCGCGATCCTGCATGGACTGCCAGTCGTCGAGCTGTGCTTTGGCGATCTTCCGCGTCGTGTCGAAGTGGAAGTCCACCTTGTCCTTGGACTGGGGCCCCCAGTAGCCGGCCTTGCCGAGATCGTAGAAGGTGCGGGCGAAGCCGGCCTTGGCGAAGGCCTTGAGGCAGCCGAGAAGATAGCGCCGGCGGAACCCGGTACCGCGCCAGGGATAGTGGAACAGCGCTTTCTTGATGTAGAAGCGTCGGTAGTTGTTCATGACCCGGTCGAGGAGCTCGCCCCGGTCCATGGCTTCTGGCTTCATGATCGGCGTCACGAAGTTGTACTTCGAGAAGTCGAAGACCTCGACCTTGTCGCCGAGGTCCTGGAACAGCGGCGTGAAGGGCCAGGGGGTGTACATGGCCCAGTTGGCGAGGTCCGGCTGCCAGTCCCAGGCCATGCGGTAGGTTTCCTCGAGGGTTTCGGCGGTCTCGTTGTCGAGGCCGACGATGAACTGCGCCTCGATGAAGATGTCGGCGTCGCGCAGGAGCTCGATGGCGCGCCGGTTGTCCTCCACCTTCGTTTCCTTGTTGAACTGGTCGAGCTTCATCTGCGCGGCGGCCTCCGTGCCGAGGCTGACGTGCACCAGCCCGGCCCGGCGGTAGAGCGGCAGGAGCTCCTCGTCGCGGAGGATGTCCGTCACCCGCGTATTGATGCCCCACTTGACCTTGTCCGGGAGGCCCCGGGCAATCAGCTCCTCGCAGAACTGGATGAACTTCTTGCGGTTGATGGTGGGCTCCTCGTCCGCGAGGATGAAGAAGCCGACGCCCTGTTCGTTGACCAGCTTCTCGATCTCGTCCACCACCTTGATCGGATCGCGGACCCGGTAGTCGCGCCAGAACTTCCACTGCGAGCAGAAAGAGCAGGTGAACGGGCAGCCGCGGGCCATGTTCGGAATGGCGACCTTGGTGTTGAGCGGGATGTACTTGTATTCGTCCCACTCGAGGAGGGTCCAGTCGGGGTCGAGGGCGTCGAGGTCCTTGATGGTCGGTGCCGCCGGGGTGGCGACGATCTCTTCGCCGTCGCGATAGGCGATACCGCGGATCTGGTCGCGGGTCTGCAGGTATTCGCCGCGGTTCACCGCTTCCATGAGCTGGGTGAAGATTTCTTCGCCCTCGCCGCGGACGATCACGTCGACCCAGGGCGCCTCGGAGAGCACCTGCTTGAACATGAAGGTCGCGTGGATGCCGCCCAGCACCCGCAGTGCCTGGGGTACGTGTTCCCGCGCAAGCTCGAGGAGGCGCTCGGCCATGTAGATCGATGGCGTGATGGCGGTGGTGCCGATGACGTCGGGCTGCAGCTCCACCAGCCGCCGCACGACCTCCTCTTCCTCGAGGTTATGGGTCATCGCGTCGATGAAGTGGATATCGTTGAAGCCGGCCTTGCGCAGGTGGCCGGCGAGGTAGGCGACCCAGGCTGGGGGCCAGCTACCGGCGATTTCCGCACCGCCGGAGCGGTAGTTGGGATGGACAAAGACGATTCGCATGGGCCCGTACCTCCCTCTGACTGTCAATTAAAGTTAACACATGAAAATGGTAACTTGAATTGACACGGATCAAGGGGAGGGTTGGGGCGGGCGCTCCGGCCCGATGGTCAGATGCAGCATTTCGCCACGGGATCCTGCGAACGGGCAAAAAAAACCGCCGCGGAGCAGGAGCCCGGCGGCGGTTCCGGCGGAGCCGGCGCTCAGTCCATGGCGTCTTCCATGGCACGCTTGGCATCGTTGGCGGCCTCTTCGGCGCCTTCTTCCGCATCCTCGGCCATTTTCTTCATGGCGTCGCCGGCCTCTTCCGCGCCTTCCTCGGCGTCGTTCATCATGTCGCCGGCCATGTCCTCGGCCTTGGCCATGGTTTCCTTGGCGCTCTCGCCGGCCTTGTCCATGGCTTCCTTGGTCTTGTCACCGGCCTCCTTGGCCATGTCGCCGGCCTTGTCCATCGCGTTCTTGGTGGAATCGCCGACCTTGTCCGCGGTTTCCTTGACGCTGTTGGTGGCGCTGTCGACGTCTTCCTTGCTGCACCCGGCCAGGACCAGGGTGGAAACCAGTAGTGCACCCAGTACCGTTTTCGCGTTCATCTCGCTATCCCCTTGCTTGAATATCCGTTTTCATCTGGCTCGTCGACGCTGCTGTCGACGGCGCTGTCGCTTGCGGGCACCGGTCACTACACGCGCCACGCCGGGGCGGTGAACCCGCCGACCGTCACAGGAGGCTATACCGAAAGGCAGGGCGGGTAAAGCGCCCGTGCTCGGCGCAAGAACTGCCTGTGATCCGAACGAGGCCCCGCGCGTAGCTTAAGCATCATCTCACGCGAGGAATCGCCCATGACCGCACGAACCCTGCCCGTCATCGCCTGCCTGCTCCTCCTGGCCCTGCTCAGGCCCGCCGTCGCGAACGCGGAGCTCGCTGTCGGCGACCCGGCGCCGGACTTCGAACTACAGGCCTCGGACGGCAAGACCTATCGCCTGGCGGACTTCCGCGGTGAGCAGCCGGTCGTGCTCGCGTGGTTCCCCCGGGCCTTCACCTCCGGCTGCACCGTGGAGTGCAAGTCGCTGGCGCGCAGCGGCGAGGAACTGCGCCGCTTCGACGTCAGCTACTTCATGGCGAGCACGGACCCGGTAGACAAGAACATGGCCTTTGCCGAGGAAACGGAAGCGGACTTCCCGCTCCTGTCGGATCCCGAGGGAAAAGTCGCCCGTGCCTACGGGGTCTACACCATGGGCTTTGCGAAGCGTCACACCTTCTACATCGACCGCGAGGGCAGAATCGCCTACATCGATCGCTCCGTGCGGCCGAGCACCTCGGCCGAGGACATGATCGCCCGTCTCGAGACGCTCGGCGTCCCCAGACAGTAATTTTCCCGCCGGCGCCGCGGTGGCGCCGGCGCCCAAGCGGCGTAGAATACGCGGCCCCCTCGATCCCGGGAGAGCCCCGTGTACTCGTTCGCCACCCTCAGGGAACTGTTCCGCCTGGCACTGCCGATGGTCGTGTCCCAGGGGGCCTTTGCCCTGATGATGTTCGCGGACCGCTTCTTCCTGTCGCGCATCGATGCGACCCACGTCGCCGCATCCCTCGGCGGCGGGGTGAGCTTCTTCCTGACGGTCTGCTTCTTCAACGGGATCCTCTCCTACGGCAACGCCATCGTGGCCCAGTACTACGGGCAGCGGCGTCTCGAGCGCTGCCCGCAGGTCGTGACCCAAGGCGCGCTGATCGCGCTGGGCAGCCAGCCCCTCATCCTGCTCGCGGCATTCCTGCTCGGTGACATGTTCCTGTGGATGGGCCACGAACCGGCGCTCGCGGCGCTCGAGCGCACCTATTTCCTGACCCTGCTGGGCGGGGCGTTCCTGTTCCTGCTCAAGAATACGCTGGCTTCCTATTTTTCCGGGATCGGGCGCACGCGGGTGGTCATGATCTGCGACGTGATCGGCGTGTGCCTGAACGTCCCCCTGTCCTACGTATTGATCTTCGGCAAGCTGGGGCTGCCGGCCCTGGGCATCGCCGGCGCGGCCCTGGGCACGGTGATTGCCGCCGCGTTCACCATCGGGCTTTATGCGCTGTTCTATTTCAACGCGGTGCACGCGGCGCAGTTCAAGGTGCGCGAGTCCTTCCAGCTCGACCGGGGCATCCTCCGGCGTTTCCTCCGCCTGGGGTTCCCGTCGGGGCTGGAGGTGTTCATCGGCGTCGGCACCTTCAACCTTTTCCTGCTGCTCTACCAGGCCTACGGCGTGGCCGAGGGCACGGCGATGGCCATCGTGTTCAACTGGGACATGCTGTCCTACGTGCCGCTCATGGGACTGAACATCTCCGTCATGAGCCTGATCGGCCGCTACGTGGGCGCCGGTGACCTGTCCCGGGCGACCCAGGTCATCAGCGCCGGTCTGCTCATCGGTCTCGGTTACTCGGGGGTACTGGCGCTGTGCTTCCTTATGTTCCGCGTGCCGCTGCTCGAGGTCTTCGCCACGCCGGGGGCGGATTTCGCACCGATCCTGGCTGTCGGCCAGCCGATGATGGTCGGCATGGCCTGCTACATGATGGCCGACGCGGTGATCCTGGTCTGCGGCGGCACCCTCCGGGGCGCCGGCGACACCCGCTGGATGATGGGCACGTCCATCGCCGTGCACGTCGCCATGCTGCTGCTGCAGGTCTGGCTGATCCTCGGGCTCGCGGTGGGTCCGCTGGTGAGCTGGTGGGGCTTCGTGGCAACGCTCATCGCCAACGCGGTGCTCTACGGCTGGCGGGTGCTCGGCGGCTACTGGCGGCACCCGGACCGGCTGGCCCGGGCCCTGGCGGACTAGACGGTCGTCCGCTAGAGGCTGAGTACGCGCCGCAGCAGGCCTTCCCGGCCGCGGTCCTGTTCCCGGGCCGCGAGGAGGCCTTCCAGCTGCACCTCGATACGGGCGGCGACCTCGTCGCGCAGGGCGGCGAGGCGTTGCCTGCCGACCCGCCGGCCCTTGAACGACGCGAGGTCGACCGCCTCGCCGAAGCCGAGATAGCAGCGCTGCGGCCGGGGCAGCAGGGTGCCGAGGCTGCCCCGGGCAAGCGGCGGCACGAGGTCGCGCCGCAGGTCCTTCGGCAGCAGCCCCCGGGCCATGAGCCAGCGCGCCGGGGGGCTGCCGGCGAGGTCTTCGCCCTCCACGAGGTGCTCGTAGAAGTCGTCCGGGCCGACCAGGCCGAAGGGTACGATGCGATAGCCGTGCTTCGCCGCGAGGCGCACGAAGCCCAGCCGGTCCTTCCACTGCAGCCGGTATTTCTCGGCCTTGCTCTTCACCGCCTCGTGCGCACCGCCCGGGAAGACGAGGATGTCCTGCCGTGCCTCCATCAGGGCACTGCAGACCTCCGGGTGGCCCATGGTCGCGCCGCGGCTGACCAGGAAGTCGGCGAGGCGCGGGTCCGTGAACAGGAACTTGTCGCCCATCGGCCGCAGGAAGCGTCCGTAATCGTGCAGCATCACCGGCAGCATGACGAGGCCGTCCACGGCGAAGAGCCCGTGGTTGCCGACGAACAGGCACGGTTCGTCCGGCAGGCGCTCGGCGCCGACGACAATGGGGCTGAACCACTGCTGCACCAGGCGGTAGCCTAGGGCGAGCTCCCAGCCCCCGGCGGGGCGGACGGCGAGGGCCCGCTCGATGTGCCGGCGGAGGGCGTCGGCGTCGGCGAGGGGGTCGTTGTCGGCGGCCAGTACCTGGTGGGGCAGCATCGGGTGCGCTCCTTGCGTTCTCGCGGCGGAGTATAACGGGGCGTCACGCCGGACGCAGGGGCGGGTTCACGGGCGGAGCCAAGTCCGCTACAGTCCGGCGACCTTCCCCAGCCCGAGAGACGAGACCATGAGTGATACGGCCCTGCAGATCCAGTCCCTGTTGCGCGAGGACCGGGTCCTCGAAGTGCGCCTGGCCGAAGTGCCGGTGCCCGCGCCGGCGGCGGACGAGGTGCTGGTGCGCGTCGAGGCGGCACCGATCAACCCCTCGGACCTGGGCCTGCTCTTCGGCACGGCCGACATGACCACGGCCCGCGCCACGGGCACGCCGGAGCGTCCGGTGATCGAGGCCGACGTTCCCGAGAATGCCATGCGCATGATGACAGGGCGGATCGGCCAGGCGCTGCCCGTGGGCAACGAGGGCGCCGGCACCGTGGTCGCCGCCGGTGACGACCCGTCTGCTCAGGCGCTCATGGGACGCACCGTCGGCGTCTTCGGCGGCGAGCTCTACAGCCAGTACCGCTGCGTCAAGGCGCCCCAGTGCCTGCCCCTGCACGAGGGCACGACGGCGGAGCAGGGGGCTTCCTGCTTCGTGAATCCCATGACCGCGCTGGGCATGGTGGAGACCATGGTCATGGAGGGGCACAAGGCACTGGTGCACACGGCGGCAGCATCGAACCTCGGCCAGATGCTCAACCGCATCTGCATCGCCGACGGCGTGCCACTCGTGAACATCGTGCGCAAGCCGGAGCAGGAAGCGCTGCTGCGCGACCTGGGTGCTGCGCACGTGGTCAACTCCGCGGCCGACAGCTTCGGCGATGACCTCACCGCCGCGCTGCGGGAGACCGGCGCGACCCTGGCCTTCGACGCCATCGGCGGTGGCCGCCTCGCCGGCACGATCCTCGGCTGCATGGAAGCCGTTGCCGTGGAGCAGATGGATGCCTACAGCCGCTACGGTTCCGACGTGTTCAAGCAGGTCTACATCTACGGCGCCCTCGATTACACGCCGACCACCATCAACCGCAACTTCGGCTTCAGCTGGGCCGTGGGGGGCTGGCTGCTGCCGAACTTCCTGCAGCGGGCCGGGGGCGAGCGCATGCAACGCATGCAGCGCCGGGTTGCCGACGAGCTGACCAGCACCTTCGCCAGCCACTACACGGCCAGGGTCTCCCTGGCCGAGGCGCTGACCCTCGAGGCCCTGTCCGTCTACGGCCGCCAGGCCACGGGCCAGAAGTTCCTGGTCACGCCGCAGGCCTGATGCGCCTCGCGGCTGCCCTGGCGCTCGTGCTCGCCCTGGCCGGCGGGCTCGCGGCTGCCGGCTCCTGGCAGGGGGCCACCGTCTTCGGCCTGCCGGTCTTCGCGCTCTGCGCGTCAGCTGCGCTCGCCATCCAGTGGCTGGTGTTCCTGCCCTCCTTCCTGGCCCGCACGGAACACTTCTACGACCTGACCGGGAGCGGCACCTACGTCGTCCTGACCGTCGCCGGCTACCTCGCGGGGCCCGGCGGGCCGGCGCGCCTGCTGCTCGCGGGCATGGTGCTGTTCTGGGCGCTGCGCCTCGGCGCGTTCCTGTTCCGGCGCGTGCGCCAGGACGGTGGTGACGGTCGCTTCGATCCCATCAAGCACGACGGCCCGCGTTTCTTCTTCACCTGGACGCTGCAGGGTCTCTGGGTGCTGGTGACCGCCGGGGCCGCCTGGGCGGCCCTGGGCAGTGCCGCGCCGGGCGGCCTCGGCCCGCTGGGCCTGCTCGGCGCCGCACTCTGGGTGGCGGGGTTCGCGGTGGAAACCGCGGCCGATGCCCAGAAGCGCGCCTTCCGTCGCCGGGCGGGTGCCGGGGCCTTCATCGACGAGGGCCTGTGGCGCTACTCGCGCCACCCCAATTACGCCGGGGAGATTCTGCTGTGGCTGGGGGTGGCGCTGGCGTCCCTGCCGCTCCTGTCCGGCTGGCAGCTGGTCACGCTGGTTTCGCCGCTGTTCGTCTACCTGCTGCTGACCCGGGTGAGCGGGATTCCGCTGCTCGAGCGCCGCGGAAGCGAGCGCTGGGGCGACGACCCGGCCTACCGCGACTACCTCGAGCGCACGCCCGTGCTCTTTCCCTGGTCGCGCCGCGGCCCGTTGTCCGGGACCACCGGCGGCGGTCATTAACGCTTGCGGTAGGGGATGTCGCAGTAGGTGATGCCGCGGCGCGGCCGGGCATCCTGGCCGTCGAGATACAGGCGCAGGGAGTTCATGGACAGGTCGATATTGCCGGTGGGGCCGAGGTAGCAGTGCTCCAGCGGCAGCCGGCCGTGTGCGTCGCTCAGGTCGAAGGGGTAGTAGGGGATGAGCATGGAGCTGCCCTCGCGGAAGGCGACCCGGCCCGACGCAACGTCCGTGATTACCGGTGACACGATGCGCCACTCCTGCTCCTCCTCGAAGGCCGGGTGCTTGAGGACCGCCGCGATACGCAGGAGATCGCCCTCGATGCGCTGGAACAGCGGCAGCCAGCGGTTTTCGCCGCGTTCCCCGCCCTCCACCTCGAATGCGGCGCCCAGCGCTTCCACGGCGTCGATGATGTGCCCGATGAGCCGCTCCTGCTCGCTCGGCGCGTAGATGCAGCGTCCCACCTGGAAGTCCCGGGCCTCGGCACAGGCGAGGATGTGCGCGGGCGCCATACCCAGGCTGACCCCCTTGCCGTGGACGCTGTAGCCGCGCCACTGGCTCAGCAGGTTGCCGTTCGCCCGGAAGGAGGCGCCGAACAGCATCGGGCCACTGACCACCCGGTGTGAGAGCCACTCGAGGAAGGCATTGAGCAGGGCGGGGTTGTCCACGCCGGCGAGTATCCGCCGCGTGACCTGCCGGCCGAGCAGGTCGAGGGTGTGACGCAGCTCCGTGGAGTCGTTCATGTAGCGGATGTCGCTGGCGCGCAGCTCGGCGCTGCCGACGATGCCGAGAACGCCGGTGAGGGAGGTGTAGTGGTAGAGGGTCTCGCGGGGCGGCGTGGCGAACAGCTGGCGGGTCAGGACGTCGAACATGGCCCCATTATCGGTGTCCCGGTACGGCGACGGCAATGCAGCCGCCGGCTCAGCTGCCCAGCTGTTCCCGCTGCCGGGCGGCTTCCGCCTCGCTGTAGATCCATGCCAGCCATTGGGCCGCGTAGCGGGCGGCGTCGCTGTGCTGCGCGGCCTCGGTAAAGTAGTCGCGGGCCGTGCCAAACTGCTCGCGCCGCGCGGCGGCCATGCCGCGCACCAGCCACGCATGGCCCTCTTCGCGCAGTCCGCCGCGCTCGATGGCGAGCCCGGCAGCTTCCTGCGCAGCGGCCCAGGCATTCGCGTCCATGTGCAGCCGCGCCAGGCGGAGATAGAGCTCGCCGTCCTCCGCCAGCGCCGCGGCGGCAGCCAGCGGCTCGATGGCGCGCTCCGTTTCGGCGGCGAGATACCAGGCCTGGGAGAGCGTCTCGAGGTTGCGCCGGTCGGCCGCCACGCGGCCGTCGTCCATGGCCGCCTCGAGCAGTCGCGCCGCCTCCCAGGGCAGGCCCTCGGCGAGGAACAGGTTGGCCAGCATCACCAGGCGCGTTTCCTGGGACAGGCGGCCGTCGTCGCGCAGCGCCTCCACCAGTGCCAGCTGCCGGCCGCTGTCGCCCAGCTGGCCGTGGAGCGCGGCGAGGTTGAGGAGATACTGCTCCCGCGGGTAGAGCGTCGCCAGGCGCGCCATGGTCTCGCGCATGGCGGGATAGTCCTCGCGTTCGTAGTACACGGAAGCCAGCATGGACAGCCACTGCTCCGGCGGGGCGGAGCCGTCCGCGCCGGCTTCGGCGATGGCACTCTTTAGCGGCTCGAGGGCATCGGCGAAGCGCGCCTGCCCGATCAGGGCGGCGGCAAGGAGCACCCGGTGCCGCGGCAGGTCCTGTTCCGGCAGCGCCAGCAGGCGGCGCAGGTAGCCCTCGGCGCCGCGGTGGTCTTCCTGTACCAGGCTCACCTGGCCCAGGGTCACCAGCAGCATCGCCTGCATGGACCCGGGCAGCTCTTCCAGGGCCAGGGCGCGCTCGTAGGTTGCCTGCGCGCCGGGGAGGTCGTTCGCCTCGTAGAGGCAGTAGCCGAGCAGGTTCAGCGTGTGCGCGGTCTCATAGGCGGAAAGCTTGCGCCGCTCGAGGAGCGCTTCGAGGATGCCGCGCGCCGCCGCGCTGTCTTCCGCATCCAGGGCGGCCTGCGCCTCGTTCAGCGCCTCGAAGACCTTCTCGCTCATGCCGACCACCGCCTCGCCGGCGGCCTGCGCCGCGCCGGCCAGCCCCAGCAGCAGCGCCAGCAGCAGTCCGGGCATTGCCGACCACCGTTTCATCGTCCGCCTCCTTCCTGGCCAGGCTGTTTCTCGTAATGGAACATGTTGTAGACATCCGTGACCTCGACCGGTGTGCCGTCGATCACCCGCGGTTTGTACTTGAAGCGCAGCGCCGCCTCGATGGAAGGCCGCCGGAACAGCGGGTCGTCGCAGTACTCCTCGATCACCGAGACGTCCCGCACCGTGCCGCTGGTAGTGACCGTGTAGCTGACCAGGCACTGCCCGGTGATGCCGCGCTCCAGCGCCCGCCGCGGGTAAACGGGTGCGACCTTGACGATCGGCAGGTATTCGCCGTCGCCGCCGAGGCCGAGCCCGCCCCGGCCGATGTCGAGGCCGTCGAGCGGTGCGCTGGGGGCGGAGACCGCGAGGACTTCGCCCCCGGCGTTGCTGCTGGCCTCCATGGGGGGCACCTCCGGCGCTTCCTGCGGCTCCGGCCGGTCCGGGCGCCGGTCCTTGCGCGCGGTCGTCTCGTTACGCTTGAGGCGGACGAAATCCAGCATCTGCACCCGGTCGGAATCGTTCAGGCGCAGCTCGCTCGAGTGGGTGAGAAAATACATGAACCAGGCCAGGAGCAGGGCGACTCCGGCGGCCGCGAGAAGCGCGAGCCCCGGCAAAAGGGGTCGCAGCGCGGCGGAGCGGCGGGGGGCCTCGCCGACGGGGGGTTCAGCCCGCATCGGCGGCGAGGGCGATGTTGTAGACGCCGGCCCGGCGGGAGGCGTCCATGACCCGTACCAGCGTGTCGTTGCGCGATTCCCGGTCCGCCTGGATGACCACCGTTCCCTTGGGATTCTCAGCATGGAGCCGCTCGATGATCGAGCGCACCGAGCGCAGGTCGACGGGGCGGCGGTTGATCCAGACCTGGTCCGTGGCGTCGATGGCGACCAGGATGCTCGCCTTCTCCTGGACGACAGCGGTGGCGGCCTCCGGCTTGTCGACATCGATCCCTGCCTCCTTGATGAAGGTGGCAGTGACGATGAAGAAAATGAGCATGATGAAGACCACGTCGAGCATGGGCGTGATATCGACGCCGCTTTCGTCGCTGTCATCGGTGATGGCTGAGAAGTAGTCACGCATGGTCGCGATCCTCGAACTGGGTGAAGCGGGCCTCGAGGCCCTGGCGCACCGCGGCCGCACGGCGCTCGGAGAGGCTGTGGGCGAGGAGGCCGACGATGGCCACGACCATGCCCGCCAGCGTCGACACCGTGGCCTTGGAGACACCGGCCGCCATGGAGCGGGGGTTGTTCGAGCCGGTAGCGGCGAGCGCGTCGAACACCTCGAGCATGCCGATCACGGTGCCGAGGAGGCCGAGCAGCGGACAGACCTTGATCAGCGTCGCGATCAGCGAGAAGTTCTTACCCAGCCGCGACCCAAGGTAGCCGGTGACCGCCTTGCGGTCCTGCGCGGCGAACCAGCTGGTACGCTCCCGGCGGCTGCGCCAGTGCCGTTCGGCGCGCTCGAGCTCGCGGGGGAACTCCGCGAAAAGGTAGAAAAGGCGCTCGAACAGCAGCACCCACATGGTGAAGGCGATGACCAGGATCAGCCCGAGCACGGGTCCACCGAGCTGGAGCAGGTCGGCGAGCCAGGGCAGCCAGCGCTCGAGGAGCAGGCTCATGCCGGCGCTGTCTCCCGCCGGGCCTCGGCCCGCGCCGCCACCAGGGCGATCGCCCGCTGCTTGAGCAGTTCCGTGAGCCCCTGGGCGCGACCCTGCACGAGGTTGTGCAGCAGCAGCATGGGGATGGCGACGCAAAGGCCCAGCACCGTGGTGATCAGGGCCTGCGAGATACCGCCGGCCATGAGCCGCGGGTCGCCGGCGCCGAACAGCGTGATCGCTTGGAAGGTCACGATCATGCCGGTCACGGTCCCGAGGAGGCCCATGAGCGGTGCCACCGCGGCGATGATCTTGAGCAGCGGCAGGAAGCGGTTCAGACGCGGGACTTCCGCCAGCACCGCCTCACCGAGGCGGAGCTCCAGCGTTTCCACGTCCGGCGCGTCCTCCTCCCGGGCGGCGAGGATGATGCGGCCGACCGGGTTGTCCGGCCGCGGTGTGGCCGTGTCGCGAAGCTGCCGGTGCACGACCCGGGTCTCGTTCCAGAGCAGCAGCAGGCGGACGAGAGCCAGCAACACGCCGGCGCAGCCGAGGGCGATGATCGCGTAACCGATGTAGCCGCCCTGGGCGATGCGCTCGACGAGGTCCGGCGCCTGGGTGAGGATGGCGAGGAGCTGGCCCCGGGTCGGGTCGATTGCCACGGCGACGGGCTCTTCGCCGCCTTTGTCCAGCGCCTTGAGGCCCGCCGTATAACGCTCGGCGGGCTGCCGCGAGAAGGCCACCAGGCGGCCCGTCTCCGGGATGAACTGCAGGTAGTCGCCGCCGGCGACCGCGTTGAACAGCCCGATGCGGGTGACCGGCAGGGTGCGCTCGGCGCCCTCGGCCGTGATCACCGGGTGCTCTGCGGTCAGGACCTTGCCGGAGGCGGTCATCTCGCGCTGCAGCTCGAACCAGAGCCGCTCGATCTCGGCGATGGCGGGCAGGCGGTTCGCCTGGCCCATGCGGCCCGCGAAATCGATCAGGAAGTCGCCCCGGGCCGGGTGTTCGAGGCGGGTCAGGGACACGTGGAACTGTCCCTGCGCGTCGGACGCCACCTGCTGCAGGACGCCGAACAGCTCCTTCAGCGAGCCCATGCGCTCGCGCAGCCGCTCCTCGAGTTCGCCGATCGCCTGGTCGTTTTCCTCGTAACGCGTCTCCATGGCGGCGCTTCGTGCCTCGAGTTCCGCGCGGCGGTCACGGACCTCGGCGAGGAGCCGTTCGCGCTCGGCCTGCTCGGCGCGGAAGCGCGCGATCCGTTCCCGGTCCTCGGCGCGGTCGCCGACACGGCCCTCGCGGACCGCCTCGAGCAGGGACTCGAGCGTGAGGGCGGTGTCGTTCTCCGTGACCTCCGCGCGGACGGCGCCGGCGAGGAGCAGGGTCGGCAGCAGCAGGGCCGCCAGCAGGTACTTCAGGGTGTTCATGGGCGCTCGACCTCGCTCGGTACCAGGGGAATGCTCACCAGCTCGGGGGCGATCTCCTGCCGCGCCACCCGCAGCCCCTGCTCCACGAGGCGCCGGTAGGGCGAGCTCGGCAGCGGCGACCACTGCCCCTGCTCAGCGTTCCAGTAGCCGAGGCGGCCGTCGCCGATGGTGCGGTAGTAGAGGCCCACGCGGCCGACGCGGAGCATGTCCGCGTCGACGCTGCCGCCGCCGGGATCGATCTTCGCCTTGTACGCCTCGATGGTGCGGCCGAAGTCGCTCTCGACCTGGTAGGCCTCGAAGACCCGCCGCGCCTTCTCCGCCGTGGTCACGTCCGAGCGCGCGAGCATGGCCCGCAGGCGCGCCACGCGGGCTTCCCGCTCCGGCAGCAGGAAGGGCACGTCGAGGCGGATGAAACTTTCCAGGCTGTCGAGCATCCTGGCGAGCAGCGGCAGGATCTGCCGCTCGATCACCGCCACGTCGCCGATGGACTGCTCCAGGGCCGTGATTTCCTCGTCCTGGGCCGTCAGCTGCTGGCCGAGCATGGCCACGTAGTCCTCGAGGCCGCGCACGATGCGCAGCTCGCCGCGGTAGTCCTCGAGGAGCCGGCGGTTCTCGGTGTTCAGCGCATCCACGGTCGCCTGGCGCTCGCGGCGCTCCTCGCTGCGGGCGAGCCCTTCACTCTCGATCTGCTCGAGATCCCCCTGGGCCAGCAGGGGCGGCGCGGCGCTGGTGCCCAGGGCGATAAGGAATGGCAGGGCCAGTCGGGTCTTGCGAGTCATGGGTTCTCCCGGTGTAGACGTCGTCTTTCTGGCAGGTGCTTCAAGGAAAAAGCAGTTGTGTGACGGCACCGTGTCAGAAATAAGACAGATGCCGTTCCGGCGCATCGAAGCGGCCCCATCGTTGACCTGCGTCAAGCGCCGCCGGCCACTGTCACGGGCCTGTCACCGCGTTGTCATTAACGACAGCGACACTGCCGGGAATGCTCGTGCCGGGACACTCCCATGCCTGTTGAACCCGTCGCCGCCGTCGCCGAAGAGGCCGGGGTGGTCAAGCATCCCTCTCCTCTCGCGCTCTGGTCCGGCGTGGCTTTCTTCATCTACCTGCTGCTGGTCGGCGTCAGCACGATCGGCACCGGCTTCAAGTGGGCCTCCGGCGGCGCCGACGGCGCCGCCGCCATCTTTGCCTTCGCCAGCAACCCGGTGGTGGGTGTCATTCTCGGCACCCTGGCCACGGCCCTGGTGCAGTCCTCGAGCACGGTCACCTCGGTGATCGTCGGGCTGGTCGCCGGCGGCGTGCCCGTGTCCATCGCCGTGCCCATGATCATGGGCGCGAACATGGGCACGACGATCACCAATACCATCGTCAGCCTCGGCAACCTCCGCCAGCGCGGCGCCTTCCGCGCCTCCTTCGAGGCGGCGACGGTGCACGACTTCTTCAACCTGTACAGCATCGTCGTGTTTCTACCGGTCGAGATCCTGTTCCACCCGCTGGAGCGCATGGGCAAGGTGCTGGCCGCCGCGCTGAGCGGCGGGCCGGAGGCGGCCGTCGGCGGCTTCAACCTCGTCGGCGCGGCCACGGACCCGCTGGGGCACGGCCTGCGCGACCTGCTCGGCGGCCTGCTGCCGCAGACACCGGCGGCCCTGCTGACCATTACCGTTGGCATCGGCTGCATCATCACCGCGGTGCTCTGCCTGGGCGGCCTGCTGCGGGCCGCCATGACCGGGCGGGCGAAGGGGATCATCGACACGGCGATCGGCCGCGGGCCCCTGACCGGGATCGCGTCCGGGACCCTGGTCACGGTCCTGGTGCAGTCGTCGTCCACGACCACGAGCCTGGTGGTGCCGCTGGCGGGCGCGGGGGTGCTCTCGACCCGGCAGATCTACCCGTTCACCCTCGGCGCGAACATCGGTACCTGTGTCACCGCGCTGCTGGCGGCAACGGCGATAACGGGGCCGAACCAGGAGCTGGCGCTGCAGATTGCGCTCGTGCACCTGCTTTACAACGTGTTCGGCGTGCTCGCGTTCACCCTGGTGCCGGTACTGCGCGATTTGCCGATCCATTCCAGCCAGTGGCTCGGCCGCCGCGTCGAGGGGCACCGGGGCTGGGCTCTCGGCTATATCGGCGGCCTGTTCTTCGTGCTCCCCGGCGTGGTGTTCGGGGCGGAATACCTGCTCGAGCGGCGGCAGCCGAACCTGCCGGTCGAGGTCTGTGCGCGGGAGGATATCGCCTGCCTGCAGGCAGAGGTGGAGGCCGTGGACCTGCGCCTCGAGTAGCTGCCCTCAGCGCTTCACGCGGGGCACGGCGGCCAGCAGCTCCCGCGTGTAGGGATGCTCCGGCGCGGTGAATACCCGTTCCGCGCTGCCCGTCTCCAGGAGCAGGCCGGAGCGCATGACGCCGACGCGGTGGGCGAGCCCCGGCACAATCGACAGGTCGTGGGTAATGAACAGCATCGCCACCCCGTCCTCCCGCTGCAGCTCCGCAAGGAGC
Source organism: Pseudohaliea sp. (assembly GCF_040217025.1). Taxonomy (GTDB): domain Bacteria; phylum Pseudomonadota; class Gammaproteobacteria; order Pseudomonadales; family Halieaceae; genus Pseudohaliea. The sequence goes on from NZ_JAVJOA010000008.1 coordinate 413,323, forward strand.
GTGAGCACGTCGGCGCGGATGGATACGTCGAGGGCGCTGGTCGGTTCGTCGCAGATGATGAGCTCCGGGTCCACGGCGAGGGCGCGGGCGATGGCGACGCGCTGCAGCTGTCCGCCGGAGAGCTCATGCGGGTAGCGACGCGCGCACTCCGCGGGCAGCCGGACCCGCTCGAGCAGGCCCGCCACCCGCGCCTCGCGGCGGTTTTCCGAGGCCTCCACGCCGAGGCTCAGCATGCCCTCGGCGATGATCGCGCCGATCGCCATGCGCGGATTCATGGAGCTGTAGGGGTTCTGGAAGATCACCTGGATGCGGCGGCGGAAGGCCTGCCGTGCGCCGCGGTCCAGGCCGTCGATGCGGGTGCCGTAGAAGTGGATCTCGCCACCGCTCGTGGCCTCGAGGCCGAGGATGGCGCGGCCCAGGGTCGACTTCCCGCTGCCCGACTCGCCGACCAGGGCGAAGGTCTCGCCGCGGGCAAGGGTGAGGGAGACGCCGTCCACCGCGCGGGTGACGTCCTGCACCCGGCGCAGGAGACCGCCGCGCACCGGGAAGTGTACCTTCAGGTCGCGCACCTCGAGGAGCGGCGGTGCCTGCACCGGTGGCAGGAAGGCATCCTGCCCCGGCAGCGCATCGATGAGGCGCTGGCTGTAGGCCTCCTTCGGCGCGTCAAAGAAGCTGGCTACGCTGGCCTCCTCGATGATGCGTCCGCGGTACATGACACCGACCCGGTCGGCGGTCTGCCGCACGACACCCATGTCGTGGGTGATCAGCAGCACCGCGAGGCGCCGCGAGCGGGCGAGCTCGCGGATGAGTTCGAGCACCTGTTTCTGGATGGTCACGTCGAGCGCCGTGGTCGGCTCGTCGGCGATCAGGACTTCCGGTTCGCAGGCCAGCGCCATGGCGATCATGATCCGCTGCTGCTGGCCCCCGGAGAGCTGGTGCGGGTAGAAGCCCATGCGCTGGCGCGGGTCGGGTATGCCCACCTCCTCGAGCAGCGAGGCCACGCGGTCGCGCAGGGCGGCACCGCGCAGGGCCGTGTGCAGGCACAGCGTCTCCGCCACCTGCCGGAACACGGTCTGCACCGGGTTGAGGGCGCTCATGGGGTTCTGGAAGATCATCGCCATGCGCCGGCCGCGGACGGTCTGCATGCGCGCCTCGGGCAGGGCGAAGAGGTCCGTGTCGCCCATGAGCGCGCGGCCGCTGCCGACGCGCAGCGCGTCGGGCAGCAGGCGCATCGCGGCGAGCGACGTGATGGACTTGCCGCTGCCGGATTCCCCCACGAGGGCGAAGATCTCCCCGGCGCGAAGGTGAATGGCGACATCCTTGACCAGCGCCTGGGCCGTCTCCGCCAGTTCGACGGAAAGGCCCTCGAGGGTCAGCGTATCAGCCTGCTGATTCATGCGGCCTCCGGTCCGAGCCGCGTGCGCGGATCGAAGGCGTCGCGCACGAGGTCGGCGAACAGGTTGGCGGACAGCACCAGCAGGAACATGAACAGGAAGGCCCCGCTCAGGGTCCACCAGATCGCCGGCTCCCGGGACAGCTCGGAGCGGGCGCCGTTGATCATGTTGCCCCAGCTGCCCATGCTCGGGTCCACGCCGACACCAATGTAGGACAGCACCGCTTCCGCCAGTACCAGGGCGCTGAAATCGAGCACGAAGGTGATGAGGATGATGTGCATCGTGTTCGGCAGGATGTGCCGGGCGAGGATGCGCCCGTGGCTCACCCCGAAGGCGTGGGCGGCCTGCACGTAGCCGAGCTGGCTGATCTTCAGCGTCTCGGCACGGATCAGCCGGCACAGGGTGGACCAGCTCGTCACCCCGAGGATGAAACACAGGGCGATGAACTTGGCATCGGCCTTCTCGAGCCCGGTGGGAAAGGCGTCGGGATTCAGGTCGATGTAGACCTGGAACAAGAGCACCGCCGCGGCGATGAGCAGGATCCCCGGGATGGAGCTCAGGGTGGTGTAGAGGTACTGCACGACATCGTCCACCCAGCCCTTGAAGTAACCGGCGCTGACGCCCAGGGTCACCGCGATCGGCAGCATCACCAGCGTGGAGAGGGCACCGATGAGCACGCCGGTGCGGATGCCCTTGAGGGACTGGTAGAGCACGTCCGTGCCGCCGAGGTCGGTGCCGAGCACGTGGTAGTGACGGCTGATGCTCACCACCCAGACCGCAAGGCAGGCCAGCACCCCCTGCACCCACCAGGAACTCTCCCAGGGCAGGGCGCTGCGCCGCAGCAGCCACCATTGCGGCAGGATCAGCAGGGCAGCGAGGGCGAGGCCCCAGGCCAGGGCGACGGCACTGCGCCGGGCCACATCGCCCCACTTGTCCGCGGGATCGTCAAGGTTCGCTCCGGCGTGGCGCAGCGGTGGAAAGTCGCGCACGGTGTTGCCGGCGTCGTCCTTCAAGGTCTGCTTCTCGAAAGAGCGCAGAGCGAAAGGCGCCGAGTAGGTCCGCTCGAAGCGCTCGCCCATGCCCGCGGTCAGCGTATCCAGCACGCTGCTGACCTGGTTGTCGTAGAAGACCTCATCGGTGGTGACGCCCTCCGGGGGCGGCAGCGCCCGGCGGAAGTGCAGGGAATCGAGGAGGGCGATGCCGACGTAGGCGACGATCACCGTGAAGGCGGCCATGCCCAGGCGGGAGGCGAAGACCTGGCGCCAGCGCTCCCGGGCCTGCGGGTCGCGGCGCAGCCGCCAGAAGAACAGCACGAGAGCGGCCACCAGCAGGAAGATGAGGGCGTCGGACCAGAGGATGACGGGTTTCATGGGCTTCGCCGGCTCCTAGGACAGGCGGACCCGGGGGTCGGCCCAGGTGTAGGAGATGTCGGTGAGGATCAGGCCGACGATATAGAGAATGGAACCGATGAACACCATGCTGCGGACGATGGCGAAGTCCTGGGAGTTGATGGCGTCGAGCATGTAGGAACCGAGCCCCGGAATGCCGAAGAAGGACTCGATGAGCAGGCTGCCCATGAACAGCATCGGCACCAGCACGACCACCCCGGTGAGGATCGGGATCAGGGCGTTCGGGAGGATGTGCCGGAAGAGTACCGCCAGCTCGCTGCAGCCCTTGGCGCGGGCCGTGCGCACGTAGTCCTGGTTGGCCTCCTCGAGGAACAGCGTGCGGTACCAGCGTGCCCCGGCGCCGATGCCGGCGACCACGCCCACGAGCACGGGCAGCAACAGGAACTTCCACACCTGGCCGTCCACGTGAAAGCCGCTGATGGGCACGAGGCGCCAGGTCTTCGCCACCAGGTACTGCCCGCCGATGATGTAGAAGAGATAGGAGATGGACATCAGCGCCACGAACACGATCACCGCCGCGCGGTCGAGGCGGGTGGCGTGGAACATGACCACCATGAGCGCTACGCAGATGTTCACGCCGATGCCGACGATGAAGGTGGGCAGCGCGACCGCGAGGCTCGGCCCCATGCGCCGGCGCACGTCCGTGCTGATGTCGCGGCCGCTTTCCGAGCGGCCGAAGTCGAAGGCGAAAAGGCGCACGGACTTGGCGAAGAAGATCGTTTCCGTTACCGCGCCGAGGCCCTCGGCCGCCTGGTTGTAGAAAAGGGGCTTGTCGTAGCCGTTCTTCGCCTTCCAGTTCTCGATTGCCTCCGGCGTAACGTACTTGGCGCCGAGCTGGGAGACGGCCATGTCGTCCGGGGAGTTGACCACGAAGAACAGCACGAAGGTGAGCAGGTTGACGCCGATGAGAATGGGGATGGCGTAGAGCAGGCGGCGGACGATGTAGGCAAACACGGGAGGTCCTCTTCTGGCTTCTAGCGCGCCGTTGCCCGCTGCCGCCGCCGGTAGGCGACGACCCCGGGCAGGAGCAGAGCGATGACCGCCGCGGTGCCGGCATAGAGCGGCCAGGTCACGGGCTGGTTCCATTCCCGTCGCTTCGCAGCGCGCAGCCCGGGGTCGATGCGCAGGTACTTCAGGGTGTTCTTGGAAATGCCGTGGCGCTTCGTGTTGTGCACCCAGGCATTGTTCAGGTAGACGTCCTTGGGGTAATACGCATAGAGCCAGACCGCGTCCTCGCGGTACATGTCGACCATCCGTGCCACCATGGCGTCACGGGCCGGGCCCGGCGGTTCCACGCGCATGGCCTCGAACAGTGCGTCGTACTCGGGCCGCTCGTAGCTGGCGTTGTTGGTGCCGTCGCAGTTGCACACCAGCGGGCTCTCCGGGCCGTAGAGCAGGAACAGGAAGTTCTCCGGGTCAGGGTAATCGGCCAGCCAGCCGTGGGAGAAGATCTGCGTGTTGCCCGTGAGCAGCTTCTCCCGGGTGCGGTTCCAGTCCGCGGGGCGGAACTCCACCTGCACGCCGATGCGCGAGAAGGCGCGGTCGATCCAGTTCATGCTCGTCGTGGAGATGGCCTGGCTCTGCACGTCGATGAAGATCTTCAGCGGCTCGCCGGTGCGCGCATCGCGCCCGTTCGGGTAGCCGGCCTCGACCATTAGCCGGCGGGCTTCCTCGATCGGCTTGCGCCGGGCTTCGCCGTCCACCCAGTCGTGGGTGTAAGGGTTGATGCCCTCGGGGCCTTCCCTGTGCCCGGGGATTCCGGGCGGTATCGGCGAGTGGGCGACGATGCCGTTGCCCTTGTAGAAGATGTTCAGGTACTCCTCGACGTCGAAGGCGATCTGCAGGGCCCGGCGCAGCTTGCGCCGTTCCTCCGTGTAGCCGCCGAGCACCGGGTCGCGCATGTTGAAGCCATAGTAGTAGAGCCCGGGCTTCACGTCCGGCGACAGGGTGATACCGTGGTCGGCGAGGTCGTCGGCGAGTTCCAGGCCCTCGGGGCCGACCACGAAGGCGCGGTCGAAGACGCTGTTGGTGTTGCCGTGGACCTCGCCGGAGCGGTCGTAGTAGCCCTGGAGGAACTTGGTCCACAGCGGCAGAACCGCCTTCTCCAGGCGGAACTCGGCGCGGTCGATGAAGGGAATGGCCTTGCCGGCATCCTCGAGGAGGCCCTTTTCCCGATCGCCGGGCGCGCCCTCGCTCGGGTAGACGTCGCCGTGGTAGTTCGGGTTGCGCTCGAGGACGATCTCGCTGTTCGGATCGTTCTTCACCATCATGAAGGGGCCGGAGCCCACGGGCCACCAGTCCAGGGTGAGGTTGCTCTCGCTGAAGCCCGGGTTGTGGAAGAAGGCGTCCACTTCCGCCGGTACCGGCGAGAAGAAATGCATGGCGAGCCAGTAGACGAACTGCGGGTAGCGGCCGTTGATGGTGATCGTATAGTTGCGCTCGTCGAGGACCTCCACGCCCGCAAGGTCGAAGTCGCGCAGGTCCAGCCAGCCGTCTCGCGGCGCGTCCCCGAGCTCGGCCGTCAGCGCCTCCATGCCGACGATGTAGCGCCCCATGAAGCCGATCATCGGCGAACCGGCCTTCGGGTCGGCGAGACGCTTGATGGCGTAGGCGTAGTCCTCGGCCCGCACCGGCCGCGAGCCGGTGTGCGCAAAGTCGCTGATCTGCCGGTAGCGGCGGCCCTCGGCCGGGTCGTCGAAGCGGTAGCGCGGCGCGCCGTCATCCGTGAGCGCAAAGGCGGGGTGCGGCTGGTAACGGGCGTCGGCGCGCACGGTGAGGTGATAGCGGGTGTAGGTGGCTTCATCGGCCCGCTCCCCGGGCAGTGGGTCGCCGCTCGCGTCGAGATAGGTGACCGTCGGCATGGCCGCTACGCCCAGCGGTTCGAGTTCGTAGGGGCGCTTGAGGAAATGGTAGCCCAGCGGCGGCTCGTAGACCTGCATGAGGAAAAGCGCTTCGTCCGTCGCGTAGGAGATCGCCGGGTCGAGGTGCTTGGGCGGTGCCGGCGACATGACCGAGTAATAGGTGAGCTTGTCTTCCTCGGGGGGCGGGTGCGGGTTGTTCCAGGGGCCGTCGCCGCAGCCGGCGAGCAGCAAGCAGGCACAGAGGAAGAGGGTGCGCCGGCCTGGAGCAGGGCGCTGGTCGGGGTTGTCGGGCGCTGGCACGGCGTCCCACTCGCTTCGGAAAGGGCGGAGCATAGCAAAATCCGGGCGCCAGGCTACCCCGCTCGCGCGGGACACTGGCGGCCGTGCGCCGCTATCATGCGGGCCCGGAGCGAAGGAAAGGACCATGCAACGCACCGCCGCGGACGGGCACGAGTCGCTGCCCGTGGACGCGATTCTCGATGAGCTGGCCCGGGCACTTGCCAACGGTGGCGAGGCTCTCCTGCAGGCCGAGCCGGGGGCGGGCAAGACGACCCGTGTTCCCCTGCACCTCCTCGACGCGCCGTGGCTCGAAGGCCGCCGCATCCTCCTGGTCGAGCCGCGGCGCCTGGCGGCGCGCAGCGCGGCGGCGTTTATCGCCGCTAGCCTCGGCGAAGCGCCCGGCGAGCGGGTGGGCTACCGGGTCCGCGGTGACAGTCGCTCCCGGCCGCGGACGCGTCTCGAGGTCGTGACCGACGGCGTTCTCCTGCGCCTCCTGCAGGCGGACCCGGCGCTGGAGGGTGTGGGCCTCGTCATCCTCGACGAATTCCACGAGCGCAGCGTCGGTGCGGATCTCGCGCTGGCGCTGCTTCTGCAGGCGCGCTCGCTGCTGCGTGACGAGGACCCGCTGCGTCTGCTCCTCATGTCCGCCACGCTCGACGGCCTGGACGTTTCCAGGCTGCTGCCCGATGCCCCGCGCCTGTACAGCGCAGGCCGGACCCACCCCGTGGACATCCGCTACGGTGCGTCCGCCGCCGCGGGTGAGCTGCCCCTCAAGGCACTCCTGGAAGCGGTGGGCCAGGCGCAGGCGGACAGCCGCGGGGACACGCTCGTCTTCCTGCCGGGGCAGGCGGAGATCCGCCGGGCCGCGGCGGCACTCGCTCCCGGGACGGGCCCAGTGCTGTCGCTCCACGGCGGCCTCTCGCTGCCCCGGCAGCAGGCGGTGCTGGCACCGCCTGCTGCCGGGGAGCGGCGCATCATCCTCGCCACGGACATCGCCGAGACCAGCCTGACTCTGCCCGCCGTGGACGCGGTGGTCGACAGCGGGCTCTGCCGGGAGCCGCGCTATGACCGCGCCAGCGGCATGGGGCGTTTGCTCACCCGCCGCATCTCCCGGGCCAGTGCGGAGCAGCGCGCCGGCCGTGCCGGACGCGTCCGGCCGGGACGCTGCTACCGGCTCTGGAGCCGGGAGCAGCACGACCGGCTGGAGGCACAGCGGCCGCCGCCGATACGCCACGCCGACCTCGCGACGCTCGCGCTCGAGCTGTTCGGCTGGGGTGCCGGGGGTCCCGGCGAGCTGGACTGGCTCGAGGCACCACCCGAGGCAGCCTTTGCGTCGGCCTGTGACCTCCTCGAACGCTGCGGTGCCCTCGAGGTCGATGCCGGGCGCCGCCGCCTGACCCGCCAGGGCCGGCGCATGCTCGACTTGCCGGTGCATCCGCGCCTGGCTCACATGCTGCTGACGGCGGCGCCGGGGGGCGAGCAGGCACTGGCCTGCGAGCTTGCGGCACTGCTCGAGGAGCGGCCGCCGTCCGATGCTGACGAGGATCTCGGCGCGCTGCTCGAGGCTCTAGCGACGGAGCGCGTCGGTTCGGCGGACCGGGCCTGGCACCACGCCGTGCGCCGCGAGGTGCGACGCCTGAGAGGCATGCTCGGAGTCGACGTTGCCGCCGGCGGCGATCCGGCACCGCTGCTCGCCCGGGCCTATCCCGAGCGCGTGGGCCGCCGCGTCGCGCGCGACCGCCAGGCTGTCTACCAGCTTGCCAACGGACGCCGGGCGGCACTGCCCGGCGCCTCACCCCTGGCCGCAGCGCCCTGGCTGGCGATCGCCGCCGCCAGCGGTGGCGACCGGGAAGCGCCGGATCGTATCCGCCTCGCCGCGCCCCTCGATCCCGCCGCCTTCGACGGCGCGCTCGCCGGCCTGGTCACGGAGCGCGAGGTCGTGCGCTGGGAGCCGGCGCAGGAGCGCGCCGTAGCCCGCCGTGAGCGCCAGCTCGGTGCGCTGCTGCTGGCGAGCGAGACACTGCCGGCGCCGGACCCGGCGCGGGCGCAGCCGCTGCTGCTGGCGCGGCTGCGGGAGCTCGGCATCGAGGCGCTTGGTCTCGACGCCCCCGGCGAGCAGTGGCGGGCGCGCGTTGCCTTCCTGCGCAGCCTGGCGCCCGACGCCTGGCCGGACCTTTCTGATGCGTGGCTGCTGGCGTCCCTGGAGGAATGGCTGGCCCCCTGGCTGGGGACGGCGCGCGGCCTCGACGATCTTCGCAGCCTTGATGTCCGCGCCTGCCTCGCCGGCCTGCTGCCTGGCGACGGAGCGGTGCGGCTGGAACGCGACGCGCCGGCGGCGCTCACCGTGCCCTCCGGGCGGGCCGTGCGGCTCGATTACACGCAGGGGCCGGCACCGGTGCTCGCGGTGAAGCTGCAGGAGCTGTTCGGCTGTGCCGAGACGCCGACCGTGGCCGGGGGGCGTGTTTCGGTGCTCGTTCACCTGCTGTCGCCGGCGGGGCGGCCGCTGCAGGTCACGGCGGACCTCGCATCGTTCTGGCGCGAGGGTTACCCGGCGGTGCGCCGCGAGCAGCGCGGCCGCTACCCGAAGCATCCCTGGCCGGAAGACCCGCTGGCCGCCGAGGCCACGGCCGCCACGCGCCGGCGGCGCTAGCGTCGCGGGCCGGGCGCGGCGGCCAGGGAAGGGCGACGCCAGCCGGGCTCAGCCAAGGGCGAAGCGCTCGCGCAGGAAGCGTGCGATGCCGTCTTCGTCGTGGTGGCCGATGACGGCGCTGGCTGCCGCCAGCACCTCGGGCTTGGCGTTGGCGGGGGCGTAGGCCTCGTCCGCGGTGGCGAACATGCTGAGGTCGTTGTCGCTGTCGCCGAAGCAGATCACCCGCTCGAGACCGAGTTCCTGCTTCAGGCAGCTGACCGCATCGCCCTTGGTACCGGCGTGGTGGTGGATGTCTACCCAGCACAGGTCGCGGTCCTCGATGGCCGTGCCCATGTAGGCCACCAGCCCCGGTTCGTCGGCGACCGCATCGACCACCGCGCGGATACCGCGCTCCGGCCCGAGCGCGCTGACGTTGGCAATATCCGCGTCGGCGGGCAGTTCGCTGAGGGGCAGCACCGGCAGGTCCCGGTCGCCGCGGAACATGTCGGCGAGCCGCTCCTCGGCGCGCGTCTGCAGCGGCGCGTGATACACCGCGTGCCGCTCACCGGGCTCGATGGTGAACAGGAAAGGTGTGATCGACTGGCCGATGAACGCCTCCAGGACCTGCCGGATCTCGTCCTGGGTGAGCAGGTGGCTGTGGCTGTAGCGCCCCAGGTCCGGGTTGTAGATCACCACCCCGTTCTTGAAGGCCTGCGGCAGGAGAAAACCGTGTCCCTCGAGGAGGTCGCGGGCGCCGTGCAGCGTGCGCCCGGTGGCCACCGTATAGGCGATGCCGGCGCGGGACAGCAGCTGCAGCGTCTCCCGCGTGTAGGTGGAGATCGCCGATTCCCGGTTGAGAAGCGTGCCGTCGAGGTCGAAGACAACCAGTTCCATCGCCGGCAGCGCCCTCAGTGGACCTGGGTGTCGGCGAGGTCGTTCACTAGGGAGGCGCGCACCGCGTCGTCGACCGGGCCGCCCTCGATCGCGTAGGCCGGGTGGTCGACGCCGGCGCTGATCGGCTCGCCGCTCTGCGCGGCGGCGATCATGGCCGGCGTCAGTTCGAAGCGCAGGAAGTGCACGGACGAGGTCTTGTCGGCGGTGTCCCGCTCGAGGTCCTCGTCGGCGATGGGGTAGACGCGCTCGCTGTCGCCGACCTGCAGCCAGACCTTGTCCTCGATGCCGATCATCTCACCGAGGCGCAGCGCGCGCTCTGCCGGGTCCTCGTACTCGATCATGAAGGTGGCTTTCCAGTTGTGCCCGTCCGGGATCAGCGGGTTGTAGGCCTCGAGTTCCTCGAGAATGCCCTCGGCCTCGAAGACCTTCTCGATGCGCAGCATTTCCTGGATCTGGTACTTGATGGTCAGCGCGTCCTCGAAGTAGAGCCGCGCGTGCTCGCCGAGGGCGACCTGGCGGGTCTTCTTGTGCGCCATGACCCTGGCGCGAAAGGCCGGGCGTTCCTCCGAGTACTGTTCGAGGGACCAGAGGTCGTCGCGGGTCAGGTGCGTGGTCATTGCAGCCTCCTGCTTTTCATGTGTGCTGAAGCTCATGGGTGCAGCATCCTGGCGTCGGGATCAGAGTCCGTAGGCCATGCGCAGCAGCGTCATGGGATGGGTGGCGCGGTCGACCTTCTCGGACAGGTGAGCCAACTGGGTGCCCGCCATGGGGCAGTCGCTGGTCACGTGGTCCGGCTCCTGCTGGTCGATCTTGCGCACCAGCGGCCTGGCGATCTTCAGGGATTTCGCGCGCGTCTCGCTTTTCACCGCGTAGGTGCCGTCGTGGCCCGAGCAGCGCTCATGGGCGGTGATTTCCGTGCCCGGCACCAGGGCGAGCACGTCGCGGGTCTTGAGCCCGATGTTCTGCACCCGCTGGTGACAGGCCACCTGGTAGGCGACCTGGCCGATGGCGTTGGGAAAGTCCGTTGTCAGGGCGCCGCCCTTGTGGCGCAGCCAGAGATACTCGAAGGGGTCGTAGAACGCGCCCTTCACCTTCTGCACCAGCGGGTCGTCCGGGTACATGAGCGGCAATTCCTGCTTGTACATGAGGACGCAGGAGGGTATCGGGGCCGTGAGGTCATAGCCCTGGTCAACGAGCGCCGCGAGCACGGGGATGTTCGCCTCCTTGAGCTTGTCCACGGCGTCGAGGTCGCCGAGCTCGAGCTTGGGCATGCCGCAGCACTTTTCCCTGGGCACCACGTCGATGGCAATACCGTTGTGCTGGAAAACCTTGATGAAGTCCTCGCCGACCTCCGGCGTATTGGCGTTGCCGTAGCAGGTTGCGTAGAGCGCGACCCTGCCCCGGGTCTCGCCCACCGGCGCCGGGTCGATGTCCCGGTGCAGACCCCTCGCGCGCCTGCGCAGCGTGTCGCGGTGAAAGGGCGGCAGCGGCGCTTCGTGGTGAATGCCCAGGGTAGCGTCGAGGGCCTTGCGGAAGCCGCTGCTGCCATTCAGCGCGTTGACGGTGACATCCACCAGCGGGATCGTGCCGGCGGCAAAAACCCGGTCTGTGCTGGTAAGAACGCGGTCCCGAAGGCGCGCTCCTTCCTCGCGGAATTTCACGGCCTTGGCGCGCAGCATGAGATGCGGGAAATCCACGTTCCACTCGTGCGGCGGCACGTAGGGGCATTTGGTCATGTAGCAGAGGTCGCAGAGGTAGCACTGGTCCACGACCTGGTTGTAATCGGCCTTGTCGACGCCATCGACTTCCATCGTGTCCGACTCGTCGACGAGATCGAAAAGCGTGGGAAAGGCGTCGCAGAGGCTCACGCAGCGACGGCACCCGTGGCAGATGTCGTAGACCCGCTCCAACTCCGCGTTGAGCTGCTCACGGTCCCAGAACGCTTCGGTCTTCCAGGCGACCGGGTGCCGGGTCGGTGCTTCCAGGCTGCCTTCACGCATGGGGCGTTTCCTCCCTTGTGTTCCGTTCCGGGGCGGGCCCAACGACACGGGGCCGCAAAGCGCGGCCCCGCGGGGGTCGGGCCCGCCGGGCGGGCCGCGCTTCGATCAGGCGTCGAGGTTGTCGAGGGCCTTCTGGAAGCGGTTCGCGTGGCTGCGCTCGGCCTTGGCCAGCGTCTCCATCCAGTCGGCGATCTCGTCGAAGCCCTCGTCGCGGGCCGTCTTCGCCATGCCCGGGTACATGTCGGTGTACTCGTGGGTCTCGCCGGCGATGGCAGCTTTCAGGTTCTCGGCCGTGCCGCCGATGGGCAGGCCGGTGGCCGGGTCGCCGACTTCCTCCAGGTATTCGAGGTGGCCGTGGGCATGGCCGGTCTCGCCTTCAGCGGTGGAGCGGAAGACGGCTGCCACGTCGTTGTAGCCCTCGACGTCCGCCTTGGCGGCGAAGTAGAGGTAGCGGCGGTTGGCCTGGGACTCGCCGGCAAAGGCGTCCTTCAGGTTCTGTTCCGTTTTGCTTCCCTTGAGTGACATAGGGCTTCTCCTTGGGTTGACCGGTTCTCGGTTTGTGCGCGGGTGTTGATGCCACCCTCCGGCGGCAGCCTGTCCAAGCTAATGGAGGGCGTGGCTTCTGGCAATTAAAAAAAATTGCTGGGAATATTCGGTGGAATCGATTGCATTTGCGAGTGTTTCCATGAGCCGCCAGCCGACCCTGAAACAGCTCCGCTATCTCTCTGCCGTCGCCGAGCACGGCCACTTCGGCCACGCTGCCCGCGCCTGCCATGTCTCCCAGTCCACGCTGAGTGCCGGCATTGCCGAGCTCGAGGACACGCTGGGTGCGCCGCTGGTGGAGCGCAGCAACCGCCAGGTGCTGCTCACGGTGCTCGGCGAGGACGTGGTCGCGCGGGCCAACAACGTGCTGCTCGCGGTGGAGGACATCGTCGCCTCCTGCCGCGCCGCGGCCGAGCCCTTCGCCGGCGCCATGCGCCTCGGCGTCATCCCGACAATCGCGCCTTTCATCCTGCCCGCGCTGCTCCGGGAACTGCGCGAGACCTACCCGGAATTCCGCCTGTTCATCCGCGAGGACCTGTCCGAGCACCTGGTGGAGGCCCTGAACCGCGGCGAGCTCGACGTGCTGCTCCTGGCGCTGCCGTTCCCGGCGCAGGGGGTCGAGGAACGGGCCCTGCTCGCCGACGAGTTCCTGCTCGCCTGCCCGGCATCGCACCCGCTCGCCCGGGCCAGGCCGCTGAAGACGGCGGCGCTGCGCGGTGCTGACCTGCTACTGCTCGAGGACGGTCACTGCCTCCGCGAGCACGCCCTCGAGGCCTGCAAGCTGCGCGACGCCGAGGTGAGCGTTCCCTACCAGGCGACGAGCCTGAACACGATCGTGCAGATGGTGGCGAACGGTATCGGCGTGACGCTCCTGCCACGCATGGCCCTCGAGGCCAACCTGCTGGCGAGCACGGACATCGTCGTGCGCGCCTTCGACGAAGCGGGCGTGGAGCGGCAGATCGGCCTTCTCTGGCGGCGCAAGTCGCCCCGGCAGGCGGAGTTCCGCCTGCTCGGTGACTTCATCGCCGCAACGCAGGCGCGCTGATCTGAAAGCACCGGAAGGGATCGCTGCCTCAGACCTGCCGCTTCGAAAGCGCAGGCTCAGAATCGATAGCCCAGGGTCATGCCCCAGGTGCGCGGCTCGAGGAGGAACTGGTTGGTCGCCAGGCCGACGTTCTGATCGCCCAGGTACTGGCCGGTGACGAAGTCGTCGTCCTGGAGGTTCCGCCCCCAGAGTTCGGCGAACCAGCTCCCGTCCGCGCCGTGCAGGGTCACCGTCGCGTTCCAGACGTCCCAGGCATCGACGATGTCGTTACCGGTATTGAACACCCGCGTGTAGAACTCGTCCTGCCAGTAGTAGTTCGTTGCCGCGACGAGGTCCATGCCGCCCTTCAGCTGCCAGCTGTAGGCAATACCGAGGTTGACGGAGAACTCGGGCGCGTTCGGCAGGGTGTTGCCGTCGAGGCTCTGCTCGATGCCGGCGCACGGCACCACGCCCCCCGGACAGCCCGGGCCGACGTAGACGTTGGCGTTGGGGGTGGAGACGATGTTCTCCGTGGTGCCCAGGCCGTTGATATCGGCCGGGTCGAGGCTGCTGCCGCCGTCCAGTTCACTGTCGAGCCAGGCCAGGTTCGCGCTGACCTGCCAGTGCTGGTCCGGCACCCAGATGAATTCGCCCTCGAAGCCCTGGATCGTCGCATCGAAGTTCTCGTTCAGGGAGGTCTGGTTGGTGATCTTGGAGATCTGCAGCCCCTCGTAGTCGTAGTAGAACCAGGTCACGTTGGCCTGAAGCGTGTTGTCGAAGAGCCGGGTCTTGGCGCCGAGCTCCAGACTGTTGATGTACTCCGGGTCGAAGGTGGCGAGGGAGGGGTCCAGCGCGAGCAGGGGGGATTCGGCGGCGATGGGGTTGAAGCCGCCGCTTTTGTAACTGCGCGAGAGCGTCGCATAGGTCATCACGTCGTCGCTCAGGTCCCAGGTCACGTTGAGCTTGCCCGTCGGCTCTTCCCAGCTGCCGCCGAAAGCGTCGTAGTCGCCGTCGGGCTGGGTCGGGTCGCTGAGGAAATTGAGGTAGATGGTACGCTGCCGAGAGGATTTCTCTTCCTCCGTGTAGCGCAGCCCCAGAGTCACGAGCAGGTCGTCCCGCGCCTGCCAGTAGAGTTCGCTGAAGGCAGCCCAGGTTTCGAGGCGGTAGTCCTGCGTGTCGTTGTCGAACAGCCGCTGCTGCGGCGCTATGCCGGCGATACTGCCGAACAGTTCGAGGGCCGCCGAGTAGACGTAGTAGTGCACGTCGGACTCGTAATCGAGGTAGAAGCCGCCGACCATGAAGTTCCAGGGGCCGTCGCTGCTGGAAGCGAGGCGCAGCTCCTGGCTCCACTGCGTGGGCTCAGTGGTGGAGCGGTCAGTCGAGTAGGCCCGGTCCACGGTGATCGGGCCATCCGGGCCGCGGTCTACGGTCACCGGCAGCGGCCAGGGTTCCGAGGCGACAGTGAAGTCATAGTCGTTGCGGGCGCTGAAGTCCGACCGGTGGTAGCCGGTCACGGAGCTCAGCGTCAGGCTGCCGATATCGTGGTCGATCTCCAGCGAGATCACCGTGTCCTCGACCTGGTAGACCGGGGTGAAGTCGAGGTACTGCTCCCGCGGGTCCTCCGAGAAGGGTGAATTGACGAAGTCGTCCTCGGGGAAGGGCAGCCCGGTGATCGGCGCCACGAGGCCGTTGATGAGAAAACCCGTGATCGTGGCGCCGCTGTGCGGCCGCTCCTTGGCGAGGCCGGTGGGCAGGCAGCCGAGCACACCCTCCGGGTCCCGGCGGCAGCGCTGGGCGCTGCCGCGCATGCGGTCCGAGTCCTCCTCGAAATACTGGATAGTCAGCGTGGCGTCCGTGCGCTCGCTCTGCCAGCGCGTGGCCGAGCGCAGCGAGTACATGTCGCGGCCATCGATGTCCCCGCCGGTGAAGAGGTTGTCCACGAAGCCGTCGCGCTCCAGGTAGAAGACCGCGAAGCGCTGCGAAAGGTGGTCCGTGAGCGGGATGTTCAGCGCACCCTTCAACTTGCGGTGCGCGTAGTTGCCGGCCTCGACATTGACGAAGCCGCCGAACTCGTCGCCGGGCTTGCGGGTGATCAGGTTCACCACGCCGGCGGTCGTGTTGCGACCGTAAAGCGTTCCCTGCGGGCCGCGCAGCACCTCCACGCGTTTCGCGTCGTAGAACTCGCTCTCGAAGATGCGGCCGTTGTTCAGGTACACGCCGTTGAAGTGCATGCCCGTGCCGCTGTCCGCCGCGGCCCCGATGGCGAGGTTGCCGATGCCGCGGATCGATATCTGGGCGGTGGTGAAGTTGTCCTTGCTCATCAGCATGTTCGGCACGTTGAACTGCATGTCGAGGGGCTTGTTGATGAGCGCCCGGTCGAGCTCCTCTCCGCTGAAGGCGGTGACCGCGATGGGCGTATCCTGCACGGTGGTGGCCCGCTTCTCCGCGGTGACGATCACCTCCTCGAGGCGACGGTCCTGGGCGAGGGCGGGGTGCTGGGCAAGCAGCGCGCTGCCGGCGGCGACGCAAAGGGGCAGGGTGCGGTTTCGCATGGCGATGCTCCTTGTGCCTTATCGTTATGTGAAGCTGCGTTCGAAGCTACCAAAAAGCGCGCGAGGGGGCGAGCCGGCGACGAGGCGCCGGTGGGGCATGATCGGGGCGGCGGTAGCCGGGAGCACTGTCCCGGGGAGGGTCACTCCTTGTCGTCGAAAAGGCCGGCGCCGCAGTACTTGCAGTGGCGCGCATCGGGCTCGTGGCCGGCGCGGGCGCACTGGGGGCAGTTGACAGTCAGCTTGCGGGCCGCGCCGCTCATGAGCTTTGAGGTGAAGATGCCCGTGGGCACGGCGATGATCGCGTAGCCGACGAGCATACCCATGGCCGAGACGAGGCGGCCCAGGGGAGTGACCGGCACCACATCCCCGTAGCCGACGGTGGTGATGGTCACGATAGCCCAGTAGATGCTCACGGGGATGTTGTCGAAACCGTTGTCGGGCCCCTCGATCACGTAGAGCAGGCAGCCGAAGATCACCATGGTGGTGACGACCATGGCGAAGAACACGAAAATCTGCCGCGCCGACTGGCGCAGGGCGCCGGCGACCTGGTTGGCCTCGTTGAGGTAGGCGAACAGGCGCAGGACCCGGAACACACGCAGGACGCGCAGCAGGCGGATGATGAGCAGCGGGGCCGTCTGCGGCATCAGCAGGGCGAGGTAGGTGGGCAGGATCGACAGCAGGTCGATGATGCCGTAGACGCTGAACAGGTAGGCCCGGCGGTTCTGCGCGATCCAGATGCGCAGCAGGTACTCGGCGGTGAACAGCAGCGTGAAGCCCCACTCGATATCGTGGAACAGGTCTCCGTAGCGGGCGTGGTAGTCCGGCATGGAGTCGAGAATGATCACCGTGACGCTGACCAGGATCACCGTGATCAGCGCGATGTCGAACCACTTTCCCCCCGGGGTCTCGGTGCCGAAGATGATCGTGTACAGCCGCTTCTGCAGCGGGCTCTGCTCGCGCGCGCTCACGGGCGCAGCACCGCTTCGAGGGCCGGGAGCAATGTCTCGACGATGCGCGGCTGCGCGGCCGCGGTCGGGTGGATGCCGTCCGGCTGCATCAGGGCCGGGTCCGTCGCTACCGCCTCGAGGGGGAAGGGGCCCAGCCCGGCACCGGTCGCTTCGGCGACCCGTGGAAAGCTGTCGCGGAAGGCGCCCGTGTAGCGCGGCCCGTAGTTCGGGGGAATCTCCATGGGCAGCAGGAGGACGCGGGCGCCGCTCGCCTGTGCGGCCTCGGCCATTGCCGCCAGGTTCTCCCGCAGCTGCGCCACCGGGTAGCCGCGCAGGCCGTCGTTGCCGCCGAGCTCGATGACCACCGCGTCCGGCTCGTGGGTCTCGAGCAGGGCCGGCAGGCGCCGGCGGCCGCCTGCGCTGGTCTCGCCGCTGATGCTCGCGTTGATCACCTTGACGGCCAGGCCCCGGTCCGCGAGCGCGGCCTCGGCGAGGGCGACCCAGCCCTCCTCGAGGGACAGCCCGTAGGCAGCGCTGATACTATCGCCGAGCACGAGCAGTCGCCGCCCGTCGCCACTGCCTGCAGCGCCGTCGACGGCGGCGGCGCCCGACGCACCCGCCAGCAGCAGCAACAATCCGACGGCGGCCAGCCGGCGTAAACGGCGGAACAAGGAGAGATAGATGATCACGGCGCGTGCGCTTCGCAAGCGGGTCCCTGTGGCGGGCGGGGAACTCGAGATACTGAAAGGCATCGACCTCGAAATCAAGTCGGGAGAGACGGTGGCCATCATCGGCGCCTCGGGCTCCGGCAAGTCCACGCTGCTGGGTCTCCTCGCGGGCCTCGACCTGGCCAGCGAGGGCACTATCGAGATCGGCGACGTTTCCCTCGGGCACCTCGACGAAGACGGGCGCGCGCTGCTGCGTGCGCGCGAGATCGGCTTCGTCTTTCAGTCCTTCCAGCTGCTGCCCGCCCTCACGGCGCTGGAAAACGTGATGCTGCCGCTCGAACTGCGCGGCGACGGCGAGGCGGCGGAACGGGCCGGCCGCTACCTGGAGCGCGTGGGTCTCGGCGAACGGGCGGGGCACTATCCCCGGCAGCTGTCCGGTGGCGAACAGCAGCGGGTGGCCATCGCCCGCGCCTTTGCGGCCGAGCCGCGCATCCTTTTCGCCGACGAGCCGACCGGCAACCTGGATACGGTCACCGGCGAGCGGATCGTCGAGTTGCTGTTTGCCCTCAACCGCGAGGAGGGCACGACCCTGGTCCTGGTCACCCACGACGAGGGGTTGGCCGCGCGCTGCGAGCGGCGGCTGCGCATGACCGCCGGGGAGCTGGAGGAGGCGTGAAGCATTCCTTGCTCCCCGGGGGCAGTGCACTGCGGCTCCTCGCTCGCGACTGGCGGGGCGGCGAACTCGGCGTGCTGGTAGCGGCACTGGTGATCGCGGTCGCGGTGGTCACCGGGATCAGCGCGTTCACCGCGCGCCTGCAGGGCGCGCTGGCGCAGGAGAGCCACCGCTTTCTCGCCGCGGACCTCGTGGTGGAGGCCAGCCAGCCGCTGCCCGCGGCCTGGCTCGAGCGCGCGGCGGAGCGCGGCCTGCGCACGGCCCGGGTGCTGACCTTCACCAGCATGGTGAGTACCGGCGACGAGGCGATGGCCCTCGGTGCGGTGAAGGCTGTTTCCGGGGCCTACCCGCTGCGCGGTGAACTCACGGCGAGTAGCGAGCCCTTCGGCACGGCCACCGGACGTGCGGGCGGGCCCGGGCCGGGGACCCTGTGGCTGGATTCGCGACTCTTCGCCCTGCTCGGCATCGAGCCCGGCGCCAGCGTCGAGGTCGGTGAGGCGCGCTTCAGGGTTACCGCGGCGGTGCGCACGGAGCCGGACCGCGGCGCGAGCTTCCTCGGCCTGGGCCCGCGAGTGCTGCTGCACGTCGACGACATTCCTGCCACCGGGGTCGTGCAGCCCGGCAGCCGGGTCCGCTACCGGCAGCTCTACGCCGGTGATCCCGCCGCCGTGGCCGCTTTCCGCGACTGGCTCGACGGGGAGCTGGCGCCCGGGCAGCGCCTGCTCTCGGTGGAGGAGGGGCAGCCCGGGGTCGCTTCCGCCCTGGACCGGGCCGAGCGCTTCCTGCTGCTGGCCGGCAGCCTCGGTGTGCTCCTGGCAGCCGTGGCCATTGCCCTCGCGGCGCGTCGCTTCTGCGCCCGGCACGCGGATTACGTGGCGATCATGAAGAGCCTGGGGGCGACCAGCGGCTACGTGGGTCGGCTCTACGGCGGCAGTTTTGCGCTCCTCGGCCTCGGCGCGACCGCTGCCGGCTGCCTCGCCGGCCTGCTGCTGCAGGGTGCCGCCTTCGACCTGCTGTCGGCACGGCTGCCCTTCGACCCGGGCCCCGCCGGCTGGCGCCCCTGGTTCGTCGGCGGCATCACGGCGCTTGTCTGCCTCGGCTGCTTCGCCTGGCCGCCGCTGTGGCGCCTCGCCGGGGCGAGCCCCCTGCGGGTGCTGCGCCGGGACCTGCCGCTAGACTCGGGGCGCGGCCTGCTCGACTACGGTCTCGGTCTGGCCGCCGTGAGCGGCCTCATGGCCTGGTACTCGCGCGACCTGGCGCTGACCGGCGCCGTCCTCGCGGGGCTTGCGCTTACCGTGGCCGCGGGCGGCGGCGCAGCCGTGCTGCTGCTGCGCGGCGGCCGCCTGGCGGGCATGCGCGCAGGCAGCATCTGGCGGCTGGCGCTCGCCAGCCTGCAGCGCCGGGGGGCCGGCAATGCCCTGCAGGTGGTGATGTTCGCGATAGCCATCATGCTCCTGCTCCTCCTGACCCTGGTGCGCAGCTCGCTCATCGACAGCTGGCGGGCACAGCTTCCACCCGAGGCCCCGGATCACTTCATCCTCAACATCGCCCCGGAAGAGGTGGCCGCCGTGGAGCAGCGGCTGCGCGCCGACGGCATTGCCGCCGAGGGTCTCTACCCGATGATCCGCGGCCGGGTCATGGCGGTGAACGGTGAAGCGCTGCCGACGGACGACGGCGAGGACGGCCCGCGGCAGCGCGAGGCCAATTTCACCTGGTCCGCAACGCCGCCGCCGGGGAACGAACTGCTTGCGGGCAGCTGGTGGGACGCCGACAGCGATGCGGGCGTGGTGTCGCTGGAGGAGGAGTTCGCCGAGCGGCTCGGCGCCGGGACCGGCGACCGCCTAGAGCTGCGCATCGGCGCCCGTGCCCTCACGGTCACCGTCACCAGCCTGCGCGCCGTGGACTGGGAGAGCATGCGGCCGAACTTCTTCATGATCTTCCCGCCGCGGCTGCTGGCCGACTACCCGGCGACGTTCATGACCAGCTTCCACCTCGGCAGCGACAAGGGCTTCCTCAACCGGCTCCTGCGCGAGTTTCCCACGGTCAGCGTGATCGAGATGGACATGGTGCTGTCCCAGCTGCGCAGCATTGTCGGCCAGGTCAGCGCCGCCATCGAGCTGGTGCTCGCCATCATCCTCCTCGCCGGCGCGCTGGTCCTCGTCGCCGGCGTTCAGGCGAGCGTCGACAGCCGCCTGCAGGAGAGCGCGCTGCTGCGCTCCCTTGGCGCACGGCGGGGCCTGGTGCTCGGCGGCCTTGCCATCGAGTTCGCGGCCCTCGGTCTCTTTGCCGGGGTTCTCGCCACGCTCGGTGCGGAACTGTCCGCCTGGGTGCTGCAGACGCGGGTGCTGGAAATGACCTACCGGCCCACCCCCTGGCTCTGGCCCATCGGCCTCGTCGGCTCGGCCGCGCTGATCGCCGCGCTCGGCGTCTGGGGCTGCCGGCGGGTCGTGAATACCCCGCCGCTTGCGGTGCTGCGTGAGGAGGCCGGCTGAAGCGGCTGCACCGGCAGTGTGCGATGAGCCCGCCGGAAAGGGTATTGAGCTAGCGCGCGATGATGCCGTTCAGGAAGCTGTCGACACCGAGGTCGACCTGGCGGTGCAGGTCCACGTGGCGCTCGAAGAGAGCGGGCGCGTCGACGCGGAGCGTGGCCATGCCGTGGATGCTGGCCCAGGCGACATTGGCGAGGTAGCGGACCTCGTCGCTGCCGCGGAAGCGGCCGAGCTCGATGCCGCGCTGCAGGATCTGCTGGACCACGGCGAAGGTTTCCCGGCTGATATCGCGCAGCGCGGGGAACTTTTCCGGCGGCTGCAGCAGCGGGCCGAACATGAGCTTGAACAGCGCCGGGTTGTCGGCCGCGTAGTTGACATAGGCATGGGCGAAGGCCGCGAGCTGCTCCGAGGGTTCCGCGCCGGCGGCTTCGCCGGCCCGGCGCAGCGTGTCGAGGAGATCGCGGTAGCCGCGGACCGCCATGGCGGCGAGCAGCGCCTCCTTGTCGGCAAAGTGGCGGTAGGGCGCGGTCTGGGAGACACCGATGCGGCGGGCGAGGGCGCGCAGGCTCAGGGACTCCGCGTCACCCTCCGCCAGCTCGGCGATGGCCGTGTCGAGCAGTTCGGCGCGCAGGTTACCGTGGTGGTAGCTGCGTGCGCGTGCAGGGTCCCGGTCCCTGGCCATGGCGCTCGTGTCCTCAGGGCAGCAGGTGCTTGACCGCGTCGCGCTCCTCGGTGAGTTCCCGTTCCGTTGCCGCCATCCGGCCCTTGCTGAACTCGCCGATGTCGAGACCCTGGACGATTTCCCACTGGCCGTCCTTGCAGCGGCACGGGAAGGAATAGATCAGGCCCTCGCTGATGCCGTAGGAGCCATCGCTGTGGATGCCCATGGAAACCCAGTCGTCGGCGGGCGTGCCCAGGGCCCAGTCGCGCATGTGGTCGATGGCCGCGTTCGCCGCGGAGGCGGCGGAGGACGCGCCGCGGGCCTTGATGATGGCCGCGCCGCGCTGCTGCACCGTCGGGATGAAGGTCTCCTCGTACCAGCTCTGGTCGACGAGCTCCATGGCCGCTGTGCCGGCAACCTCGGTGTTGAAGAGATCCGGGTACTGGGTGGCGGAGTGGTTGCCCCACACGGTCATGTGGCGCACGTCGGTCACCGCCTTGCCGGTCTTCTGGGCGAGCTGCGTCTTGGCGCGGTTGTGGTCGAGGCGCATCATCGCCGTGAAGTTGCGCGGGTCTAGGTCCGGCGCATTGCGCTGGGCGATGAGCGCGTTGGTGTTCGCCGGGTTGCCCACCACCAGCACCTTCACGTCGCGGCTCGCGTGGTCATTCAGCGCCTTGCCCTGGGTGGAGAAGATCGCGGCGTTGGCCTCGAGGAGGTCCTTGCGCTCCATGCCGGGGCCGCGCGGGCGCGCTCCGACGAGCAGTGCGTAGTCGCAGTCCTTGAAGCCCGTGTCCGGGTCGTCCGTGCAGACGATGCCCGCGAGGAGCGGAAAGGCACAGTCATCGAGTTCCATGCGCACGCCTTCGAGAGCGTCGAGGGCCGGCGTGATATCCAGCAGCTGCAGGATCACGGGCTGGTCGTCGCCGAGCATGGCGCCGGAGGCGATGCGGAACAGCAGGGCGTAGCCGATCTGGCCGGCGGCGCCGGTCACGGTGACTCGAACAGGTGCTTTCATGAGGCTTCCTTTTTTGGCTGCGTGCGTTGACTGCGTGGCGATGGGTGTCCAGCGGGGCCGATATTGTCTGCGCAGCGCCGGGAAAAAAGCAAGTTGCCGGCGCCCGGTCCGGTGGACGCTGCGCCGGCCCCTGCGCTAGCATTGCGCCCCGGCCGCCACCCGACGGACGCCTCCCGTGCCCGAACTGTCCCGCAAGGAAAAAACCGAGTTCAACAAGCTGCAGAAGCGCCTGCGGCGCAACGTTGCCAATGCCATCGTGGACTACAACATGATCGGCGAGGGCGACCGGGTCATGGTGTGCCTGTCCGGTGGCAAGGACTCCTACGGCATGCTGGACATGCTGCTGTCGCTCAAGCAGAGCGCGCCGATCGACTTCGAGCTTGTCGCCGTCAACCTCGACCAGAAACAGCCGGGGTTCCCGGAGCACGTCCTGCCGGCCTATCTCGAGGGTCTCGGTGTCCCCTACCACATCGTCGAGAAGGACACCTACAGCATCGTCAAGGACGTGATCCCGGAGGGCAGGACGACCTGCGGCCTCTGTTCGCGGCTGCGCCGGGGTACGCTCTACGGTTTTGCGGAGGAAATCGGCGCGACCCGCATCGCCCTCGGGCACCATCGCGACGACATCGTCGAAACCCTGTTCCTCAACATGTTCTTCGGCGGCACGCTGAAGGCCATGCCGCCGAAGTTGCTGAGTGACGACGGCCGCCACGTGGTCATCCGGCCGCTGGCCTACTGCAGGGAAAAGGATCTCGCGGCCTACGCGACGGTCAAGGGGTTCCCGATCATCCCCTGTAATCTCTGCGGCTCCCAGGAGAACCTGCAGCGTGTCCAGGTCAAGGCGATGCTCGCCGACTGGGAGAAGCGCTACCCCGGTCGCACGGAAACGATCTTCCGCAGTATCGCGAACGTCGCCCCGTCACAGCTCGCGGACCGCGCGCTGTTCGATTTCGCGGGGCTGAAGCAACAGGCGCCGGAGGCCGGGGGCGAACTGCGCATCCGCGCGGTCAACCTGTAAGTGGCCGACGTGGCGCCGCTCCTGAGTGCGAGCGGGCTGGCCCTGGAGCGGGGCGGCAGGCAGCTTTTCAGCGGCCTCTCGGTCACCGTCAGCCCGGGCCAGCTGGTGCAGGTCGAGGGCGCCAACGGCGCCGGCAAGACCAGTCTCCTGCGCATCCTCGCCGGACTCTCCCGGCACGGTTTCGAGGGGCGCGTCACGCGATCCGCGCCGCTCCTGTTCCTCGGCCATCATCCCGCGGTCAAAGGGCTGCTCACGGCGCGCGAAAACCTGCGCTGGCATCCCGCCGGCGAGGGCAGCCATGACGACGCGGCCATCGAGGCCGCGCTCGCCGCGGTCGGGCTTTACGGCTACGAGGACGTTCCCGCGCACAGCCTCTCCGCCGGCCAGCACCGGCGGGTGAACCTGGCGCGCCTGCACCTGTCCACCAGCCCGCTGTGGCTGCTCGACGAGCCCTTTACCGCCATCGACCGGGATGGCGTGGCCGCGCTGCAGGCGCTCTTCGTCAGTCACGCCGAGCGGGGCGGGGCGGTGCTGTTCACGTCGCACCAGCCGCTCGCCGTCAGCTACCGCGTGGACGCGGTCGTGCTTGGCGCGGGGCTCGCGGCGTGAGCGGTGCGCCCGGCGCCCTGGCCTTCGCGGGGCGGCTGCTGCGGCGGCAGCTCACGCTGGCGCTGCGCCGCCCGGTGGCGGTGTTCAACCCGCTGCTGTTTTTCGCCATGGTCGTCGCGCTGTTTCCCCTCGGCCTCGGGCCGGCGCCGGACCGGCTCGCGGACTTCGCCCCGGGAATCCTCTGGATCATCGCGCTGCTGGCCAACCTGCTCAGCGCCGAGGGCCTGTTCCGCTCGGACTTCGAGGACGGCAGCCTGGAACAGCTGCTTCTGTCGCCGCAGCCGCTTTACCTCTCCGTGCTCGCCTACGTGCTCGCCCACTGGCTGCTCACGGGGGTGCTGCTGGCGGCCATCGCGCCGCTGTTCGCGGTGATGCTGAACCTGCCGGCAGCGGCGCTGCCGGTGCTGGTGGCGAGCCTGCTCCTCGGCAGCGGCGTGTTGAGCTTTGTCGGCAGCATCGGCGCGGCACTCACCGTGGGGCTGCGCCGCGGCGGCATGCTCATCGCGCTGCTGGTGCTGCCGTTCTACATGCCGGTGCTGATCTTCGGCGCCGGTGCGGTGGAGGCCGGTCTCGCGGGGCTGCCCGTGGGGCCGTTCCTGGCCATCCTCGGCGCGCTGTTCAGCCTCGCCGCGGCCCTCGGCCCCTTCGCCATCGGCGCGGGGTTGCGTATCAGCGTCGATGCCTGAGTCTGCGGGCGCGAGGCCCGCGAATTGCTTTGTTGTTGGTAAGTGCACCGCTGTATAATGCGCGCCGCCATGTGGTCCTTCTTCCATAAACTCGGGTCCCCCCCCTGGCTTTACCGCATTGCGGGGAACCTGCTGAACTGGCTCCTGCCCCTGTCCGTGCTGGCCCTCGTCACCGGCCTCGCGTGGGGGCTGCTGTTCACGGCGCCCGATTTCCGCCAGGGCAACAGCTACCGCATCATCTACATTCACGTGCCCGCGGCCGTGGTGGCCCTCGCCGGTTACTACGTCATGGCCCTGGCCGGGGCCATCAGCCTGATCTGGAAGATGAAGATGGCGGACATTGCCATGAAGGCCACGGCCCCCGTGGGGGCGGCGCTCACGTTCATTGCGCTGGTCACCGGTGCAATCTGGGGCAAGCCGACCTGGGGCACCTGGTGGGTGTGGGACGCGCGCATCACTTCCATGCTCATCCTGCTGTTCCTCTACCTGGGTGTCATCGCCCTCTACGAAGCCTACGACAACAAGGCGGCTGCCAGCCGCGCCTGCGCTGTCCTCAGCCTCGTGGGAACGGTGAACATTCCGATCATCTACAAGTCCGTGGACTGGTGGTACAGCCTGCACCAGCCGGCATCGATCAAGTTCACCGGCGACTCCAGCATCGATCCGAGCATGCTCTACCCGCTGCTGCTGTCCATCGTCGCCTTCTACGGGCTCTTTACCTGCGCGCTGCTCGGCAACATGCGCGCCGAGATCCTCGCCCGGGAGACGCGCACGGGCTGGGTGCGTCGGCTCGCCGGCGGTGAGGCCTGATGTACTTCGACAGCCTCGAGGCGCTGCTGGCGATGGAGGGCCACGGCCCCTATGTCTGGGCTGCCTACGGCATCACGCTGCTGGTCCTGGCGCTCCTGCTCAGCGCGCCCGGCCGGCGGCGCCGGCGCCTGCTCCGGGAGGTGCGCGGCGAGCTGCGGCGCGAGGCCGCCCACGGTTCCAAGGAGGCAGTACATGCACCCGGTTCGTAAACAGCGCCTGATCATCGTCCTCTGCGTGGTGGCCTTTTCCTCGCTGGCCATCGGTCTTGCGGTGTACGCTCTCCGCGGCAACATCAACCTGTTCTATCCGCCGGCGGAGGTCGCCGCCGGGCTGGCCCCGCAGGGCACGCCGATCCGCGTTGGCGGCATGGTGGTCGAGGGTTCGGTGCAGCGCAGCGAGGACAGCCTGGCCGTGCGCTTCGCGGTGACCGATTACCAGGCCACGGTCCCCGTCGTCTACGAGGGGATCCTCCCGGACCTGTTCGACGAGGGGCAGGGCGCTGTCGCCGCCGGCGTACTCGGCGCCGACGGGGTGCTGGTCGCCAGCGAGGTCCTCGCCAAGCACGATGAGAACTACATGCCGCCGGAGGTGGCCGATGCCCTCGAGAAAGCCGGCCGCAGCGCAGAGGGGCAGTTGTTATGATCCCTGAGCTCGGACATTTTGCCCTGATCCTGGCGCTGTGCCTCGCGGTGACGCTCGCCGTGGTGCCGCTCTGGGGCGCCTGGCGCCGAAACCTCGGTGCCATGGCCCTCGCGCCCTCCCTGGCGGTCGGGGTACTGGTATTCTGCGCAATCGCCTTCGGCTGCCTGGCGACGGCGTTCCTCCAGGACGACTTCTCCGTGCGCGTGGTGGCGGCCAACAGCAACAGCCTGCTGCCGCGGGTATACAAGTTCTCCGCCCTCTGGGGCAACCACGAGGGCTCGCTGCTGCTCTGGGTGACGATCCTCGCCGGCTGGATGGCCGCCGTGGCTGCCTTCAGCCGGCAGCTGCCCACCGTGGTGCTGGCGCGGGTGCTCGCCGTCATGGGCATCATCGCCGTGGGCTTCCTGTCCTTTTCCCTGTTCACGTCGAACCCCTTTGAGCGGCTGCTGCCGAGCACGCCGGCGGACGGCAATGACCTGAACCCGCTGCTGCAGGACCCGGGCCTGATCATCCATCCGCCGCTCCTGTACATGGGCTACGTCGGCTTCAGTGTCGCCTTCGCCTTCGCCATCGCGGCGCTGCTCGGCGGGCGTCTCGACGCGGCCTGGGCGCGCTGGTCCCGGCCCTGGACGAATGTCGCCTGGGCGTTCCTCTCCGCCGGCATCATGCTCGGCAGCTGGTGGGCCTACTACGAGCTGGGCTGGGGCGGCTGGTGGTTCTGGGACCCGGTGGAGAATGCCTCCTTCATGCCCTGGCTTGCCGGTACGGCGCTGCTGCACTCGCTCGCGGTGACCGAGAAGCGGGGCCTGTTCAAGAGCTGGACCGTGCTGCTCGCCATCTTCGCGTTCTCCCTGAGCCTGCTCGGCACTTTTCTCGTCCGCTCCGGTGTGCTCACCTCCGTGCACGCGTTCGCCACGGATCCCGCACGCGGGCTGTTCATCCTCGCCTTCCTCGCCATCGTGGTCGGCGGCTCTCTCGGCCTCTACGCCATGCGCGCGCCCACGGTGACCAGCCGCATCCGCTTTGCCTGGCTGTCCCGGGAGACGCTGCTCCTGGTCAATAACCTCGTGTTCACGGTGTCCACGCTCACCGTGCTCTTCGGCACCCTGTTCCCGCTGGTGATGGATGCCTTCGAGCTGGGCAAGTACTCCGTGGGCCCGCCGTACTTCAATGCCGTCTTCGTGCCGCTCATGGCCCTGGTCATGCCCGTCATGGGCATCGGCCCGCTGTCGCGCTGGAAGCAGGACAGCGCCGCGCGCTGGAAGCGAGAGCTGCTCCTGCCCGGCCTGGCGGCCGTCGCCTGCGGTCTCCTGCTGCCCCTGTTCGGCGAGGGCTACAACCTCTGGGTCGCGCTGGCCGTGACGCTCGCGGCGTGGCTCGCCCTCGGCCTCGCCCGGGACCTCTCCAACCGGGTGCGCGCTGCGCCGAGCCTGGGCCGCGGGCTGCGCCGCCTGCCGGCGAGCTACTGGGGCATGCAGCTGGCTCACCTCGGCTTCGCCGCTTGCGTCATCGGTGCCGTCGCCGTCAGCCAGTACAGCATCGAGCACGATCTCAAGATGGCCCCGGGGGACAGCGAGACCCTCGCCGGCTATCGCTTCACCTTCACCGAGCTCGCTCGCGTCGAGGGGCCCAACTACCTGGCCGACGAGGCGCGTTTTGCCGTGAGCCGGGACGGCCGTCCGGTTGCCCGGCTGGCGGCGCAGAAGCGCCGCTACCTCGCCAGTGGCTCGGTCATGACCGAGGCCGCCATCGACGCCGGCCTGTTCCGCGATCTCTACGTGGCCATGGGTGAACCGGTGGGCACCAGCGGGGCCTGGGCCATCCGCCTGCACTACAAGCCGATGGTGCGCTGGCTCTGGCTCGGCGCGCTGCTGATGGCCATCGGCGGCCTGACCACCGTCGCCGATCGCCGCTACCGCCGGCACCGCGCCGCGGAGCGCGCGCCGGCAGGCGAGGAGGCGGCCCGTGGCGCCCCGGCTTAAGCTCTTCATACCGCTGGCGCTCTTCGGCGTCCTCGCACTGCTGCTCGCCCGGGGGCTGCAGCTGGACCCGAAAGAGCTGCCCTCGGCACTGATCGACCGGCCCCTGCCGAGCTTTTCCCTGCCTGCCCTCGACGGCGGTGAGACCCTGACCAACGCGGCGGTCACCGGTGAGGTTTCCCTGTTCAACGTCTGGGCGACCTGGTGCATCACCTGCCGGGCGGAGCACGCCTACCTCGAGAAGCTCGCCGATGCCGGCGTGCCGATCTACGGCATCAACTACAAGGACGACAGCGCCGCCGCGCGGCGCTGGCTCGCGGAGCTCGGCAATCCCTACCGAGCGAACATCGTCGACGCGGAAGGGACCCTCGGGCTCGACCTCGGCGTCTATGGCGCGCCGGAGACCTACCTCGTGGACGCCGACGGCGTGGTCCGCTACCGGCACGTGGGCGAAGTCAATGACCGCATCTGGGAAAACACCCTGGGGCCGCTCTTCCGCGAGCTCCGCGGCGCGGGGAGCGGCTCCTGATGCGCCTGGCCGTGGCTTTCCTGCTTGCGCTGTTCACCCTGCCGGCGGCAGCGGTGATCGAGACCTATGACTTCAGCTCGCCGGAGTTGGAAGTGCGCTACCGGCAGCTCAGCCAGGAGCTGCGCTGCCCGAAGTGCCAGAACCAGAACATCGCCGACTCCAACGCGCCGATCTCCGAGGACCTGCGCCTGCTGCTGTACCGGCAGCTCGAAGCAGGGGCCACGGACGAGGAAATCCTCGAGGACATGGTGCGTCGCTACGGCGAGTTCGTGCGCTACCGGCCCGACTTCGACCGCAATACCGCGCTGCTCTGGCTGGCGCCGGTGCTCTTCCTCGCCCTCGGAGCCGGGCTCGCGGCCCTCGTCCTGCGCCGGGCGCGCGGGGACGGGGCGCCGGCACTCGACAGCGAGGAGCAGGCGCGCCTCGAGGCGCTTCTGGCTGCGAGGGACCGCGAAGAATGATCTTCTTTCTCCTCGGCTGCGCGGCGCTGGTCGCGCTGGCGGCCCTGTTCATCCTGCGCCCCGGTGCCCGCGCCCGGGCCCGGGCGGAGGATGCCGCCAACCTCGACTGGTTCCGGCTGCGCCGCGAGGAGCTCGCCGAGAGTGGTGAGGCCGACCTGCTCGACGACGCGCGGCTACGGGTCCTCGAAGACGGCGTCGAGGACCCGGCGCCGGCCTCGGCCATCGCCGAACGGCGTTTCCGGGCAGCCTGGCTGCTGCCGCCGCTGATGCTGGTGGCGGCCGGCTGGTTGTACTGGCAGCTTGGGGCCATGCCCGACGTCACCCTGGCTCAGCGTCTCGACGCGCTGGGGGAGGACACGCCGGCGGCGGACATCGACGCCCTCATGAGCGATATCGGCGCCCGGGTGGGGCAGCGTCCGGGCAATCTCGGCTACCGCGCACTGCTCGGCCGCTACCACATGGCACGCGGCAACTATGCGCTGGCCGCAGACGCCTACACGGATCTTGCCAGCCGCGCACCGGGCGATGCGCAGGCCCTCGCCCTGGCGGCGCAGGCGCGCTTCCTCGCTGCCGGGCGCGAGCTTTCCCCCGAGGCCCAGCGCCTGGCAGAGCAGGCGCTCGCCACGGACCCGCGGCAGCGCACCGCGCTGGGGCTCCTCGGCATGGCGTCCTTCGAGAACGGCCGCTACCGCGCCGCCATCGATTACTGGGAGCGCCTCGCCGCCCAGGAGCCGCCGGGATCGCCCAGCGCGCAGATGCTCGCGGACGTGATCGCCAGCGCCCGCGCCCGCCTCGGCGGTGCCGGCGGTGATGCAGCCGGAGCGGCCCCCGGCGAGACCGAAGCGGCGGGCCCGGGCATCGTGGTCACGGTCAACGCGCCGGCCGAGGGCGCCCTCGACGGCAGCGAGACGGTGTTCGTCCTCGCGCGTCGGGAAGACGCGTCCAGCCGCATGCCGATCGCGGTGCAGCGCTTCCCCGCCGCCCAGTTGCCGCGTACGCTGCGCCTGGATGACCGCAACAGCATGGCCGGCCAGAAGCTGTCCACAGCCGGTGCCGTGCGGGTCTTCGTGCAGGTATCCCCGGGCGGCCAGCCCGGCCTCGCCAATGCGGTCCTCGCGGGCAGCGCCGGCCCGGTCACGGCGGCGGCCGACGACAGTGCCTCGGTGGAGGTATCCCTGGCCCCGACGGCCGGCTGAAGGGCCTTTCGCGCCCCGGCGAGACCGGGCATAATGTTGTCCGCAGAAGGTGGATACACTACATCTTGTGGGGCGCCGGGAGCGCGTGCTGTCCTTTTTTCGCAAAAAATCAAGGGAAATCCTAAGAAAATCATAATGATGCAGAAGAAAGCTCCAGTTGATACTGCCACCAGCCCGTCCCGCGAAGCCGCCATTCCATGCGCCTGAAGTCCATCAAGCTGGCGGGCTTCAAGTCCTTCGTCGACCCGACCACGGTGACCTTTCCCTCCAACATGGCCGCCGTGGTGGGCCCGAACGGCTGCGGCAAGTCGAATATCATCGATGCCGTGCGCTGGGTGATGGGCGAGAGCTCCGCGAAGAACCTGCGCGGCGAGTCCATGGCAGACGTCATCTTCAACGGCTCGGTGAATCGCCAGCCGGTCGGCCAGGCCTCCATCGAGCTCATCTTCGACAACAGTGACGGCAGCGTCGGCGGCGAGTACGCGAGCTACGCCGAGGTCTCCACCCGCCGGCAGGTCACCCGCGAGGGCCAGTCCGAGTATTTCCTGAACGGCACCCGTTGCCGCCGCCGCGACATCACCGACATCTTCCTGGGCACGGGCCTCGGGCCGCGCAGCTACGCCATCATCGAGCAGGGCATGATCTCCCGCCTCATCGAGTCCCGCCCCGAGGAACTGCGCATCTTCATCGAGGAGGCGGCGGGGATCTCCAAATACAAGGAGCGGCGCAAGGAAACGGAATCGCGCATGCGCCGCACCCTCGAGAACCTCGAGCGCCTGACCGACCTGCGCGACGAACTCGAGCGGCAGCTGCAGCACCTGCAGCGACAGGCGCAGGCGGCCGAGAAATACAGCGCCCTCAAGGAAGAGGAACGCACGCTCAAGGCGCAGCTTCTCGCCCTGGAGTGGAAGGAACTCGACAGCGAGACCGCGGCCAGCGCTCACCGGGTGGGCGAACTCGAGGTCTCCCTGGAGGCCGTTCTCGCCGAGCACCAGCAGGTGGACACCCGCATCGAACAGCAGCGCGTCGAGCAGACCGAGCGCAGCGACGTGTTCAACGAGGTGCAGGGCCGCTACTACACGCTCGGCGCCGAGGTCGCGCGCATCGAGCAGAGCATCCAGCACCAGAAGGAGCGCTCGCGGCAACTGCGCGACGACCTCGCGCAGACGCGCAGCAATCTCGAGGAGGCGGAGCGTCACCTGCAGGAGGACCGCGAGCGTCTCGTCGCCTGGGAGGAGGAACTCGCGGGCCTCGCGCCGGAGAGCGAGGTGCTCGACGCCGCCGCCGAGGAGGCCGCGACCGCGCTCGCCGCCGCCGAGGAGGCGATGCAGGGCTGGCAGCAGCGCTGGGACGATTTCAATCACCGCGCCGCCGAGCCGCGCCAGCAGGCCGAGGTGCAGCAGTCGCGGATCCAGCACCTCGAGCACGCGCTGAAGCGCCTGCAGGCGCGCATGGAACAGCTCGCCGGCGAGCAGCGGGAGCTGGCGCCCGCCGAGGGTGAAGAGGACCCGGCCCCCCTGCGCGAGGAACTCGCCGAGGCGGAGCTGGCGATTGCCGGGTACGAAGAGCAGGGCGAGGCCCTGGCAGGCGATCTCGCCGCGAGCCGGGAGCAGGGCACGCGGATCGCGAGTGAGCTCGACGCCGCGCGCTCGGAGCTCGCCCAGCTGCGCGGCCGGCAGGCCTCCCTGGAGGCCCTGCAGCAGGCGGCGGCCGAGGACGCCTCGGGCGGTGCCGATGCCTGGCTGGACGGCAACGGCCTGGCGGCGGCGCCGCGGCTGCTTTCCCAGCTCGACGTCGCCGCGCCCTGGCAGCGCGCGGTGGAAACGGTGCTCGGCGACTACCTGCACGCGGTCTGCGTCGACGATCTTGACAGCCTCGGCCAGCGCCTGGACGGGCTCGCCGCGGGGCACCTGACGCTCGTGGGCCGGGCCTCGATGCCCCCGGCGCGGGCCGGCACCCTGGCGGCCGAGGTGAACTGCGGCGGCCGGGTCGCCGGGCTGCTCTCGGCGGTGCGCACGGCCGCCGACGAAGCCGAGGCGCTGGCGCTGCGCGGCCAGCTCGCCGGCCACGAATCCGTTATCACGCCCGACGGCCTGTGGCTCGGCCCGAACTGGCTGTCACTGCGCCGGGGGGAGGCGGAAGGCGACGGTGTCATCCGGCGCCAGCAGGAGCTCGAGGCCCTGTCTGCGTCGGTGGTCTCGACCGCGGAACGCGTGCGCGAGCTCGAGGCCGCGCAGGCGGCGGAGTCCGGGCGCCTGCGGGACCTGGAGCAAGCGCGCCAGGCGCTGCAGCGCGAGCAGCAGGCGGCCAGCCGCCGCCAGGCCGATGCGGCCGCGCAGCTGAAGGCCCAGGAAGCCCGGGTCGAGCAGCTCGAGGCCCGCCGCGCGGCACTGGCGCGGGACGCGGAGGACGCGCGGGCGCAGTTCGAGGGTGAGCAGGCGTCGATCGCCGAGGCCCGGCAGGTACTGGCGGAGGCGATCGAGCGCATGGAATCCGACGCCGGCGAGCGCGAGACGCTGCTCTCGGAGCGTGACCGGCTGCGGGGCGAGCTGGACGGCTGCCGGCAGGCGGCGCGCCAGGCCCGCGACTCCGCTCACCAGGCGGCCATGCGCCTGCGCTCGCTGCAGACCCAGGTCGAGACGATCCGCAGCTCCATCGCCCGCACCGAGGCGCAGGTCGCCCAGCTCAGCGAGCGCCGGGCGGGCCTGGCCAGTGGCCTCGAGGAGTCGAGCACGCCGGTGGCCGGGCTCGAGACGGAGCTCGAGACCCAGCTCCAGCTGCGCTCCGCGGCGGAGGCCGAGCTGACCGAGGCGCGCCAGCGCGTGGCGGAGGTCGAGCATGCCCTGCGCAGCGATGAGCAGGCCCGCGCCGCCATCGAGCAGCGGGTGGCCACGGCGCGGGCCGAGCTCGAACAGTGCCGCCTGGGGCGGCAGACGCTGCAAGTGCAGCGGGAGAACGTCGGCCGGCAGCTGAAAGAACTGGCGCAGGACCCCGCTGCAGTGCTCGAGGGCCTGCCGGAAGAGGCCACGCGGGAGGGCTGGCAGCAGCAGCTCGAGCGCGTCGCGACCCGCGTCGCCCGGCTGGGCCCGATCAACCTCGCGGCCATCGACGAGTACAGCCAGCAGTCGGAGCGCAAGCAGTACCTCGACGCGCAGAACGAGGATCTCGAGAGTGCCCTGGGCACCCTCGAGTCAGCCATCCGCAAGATCGACCGGGAGACGCGGAGCCGCTTCCAGGCGACCTTCGACAAGGTCAACAGCGGCCTGCAGGAGCTCTTCCCGCGGGTCTTCGGCGGTGGCAATGCCTACCTCGAGATGACCGGCGACGACCTGCTCGACACCGGGATCTCGATCATGGCGCGTCCCCCGGGCAAGAAGAACAGCACGATTCACCTGCTTTCGGGCGGGGAGAAGGCGCTGACGGCGATCGCCCTCGTGTTCTCGATCTTCCAGCTCAACCCGGCACCTTTCTGTATGCTCGACGAGGTGGACGCGCCGCTGGATGATGCCAACGTGGGGCGCTATGCTCGCATGGTGAAGGAGATGTCCGAGAAAGTGCAGTTCATCTTCATCACCCACAACAAGATCACCATGGAATTGGCCGACCAGTTGCTCGGGGTCACCATGCACGAGCCCGGGGTGTCTCGCCTTGTGGCCGTGGATGTGGAGGAAGCGGCGGAACTGGCGGCAAGCTGACGGCGAACTGGGCGCTGGAGCATGGAGCTGACGATACGCGACTGGATGGTCATCATCGGCGTGCTGCTGATCGCGGCGGTGCTGGTCGACGCCTGGCGGCGGGTGCGCGCGGAGCGGCAGGCCGAGGTGCGGGTCAAGCTGCGCCGGGTCGGCGAGGGCGACGATGACGAGCTGCAGGAACACCCGAGCGTGATCCAGGAGCTGCCCAACGGCGGCGCGCGGGTCATTCGTCGCGAGGATCTCGTGCGCGCCGCCCGGGAGCACGACGAGGCCGTGCAGGCTGCGGCCGCCGCCGACGGCGCGGACGGCAGCGGCGCGCGGCGCGGTGGCGCGCAAGACAGCGCTGCGCAGGGCAGCGGGCCGGCTTCCGGCGCAGGCCGTGCAGCCGCGGGCCCGCCGCCGCGGCCCGCGCGCAAGGCCGCCCGCCGCGCGCCGGCCGACGACGGGCTCGTCAACGGGGTGAGCACCAGCGACCGGGAAGAGCCCGGCAACCTCGACTGGCTGGAGGACCTGCCGGCGGATGACGAGCCCGAGCCGAGGCCGGAGGGTAGCGCCGGGCGCCTGCCGCGCGGCGAGGACCCGGAGGTCTTCATCCTGCACGTCATCGCGCAGGACCCGGCCGGCTTTCGCGGCGACGATATCCTGCAGATACTCCTCGCCTGCGACCTGCGCTTCGGCGACATGGACTTCTTCCACCGCCACGAGCAGGCAGCCGGGCGCGGGGCAATCCAGTTCAGCGTTGCCAACATGATGCAGCCCGGCGTGTTCGACATCGATCGCATGAGCGAGCTGGCGACGCCCGGGCTTCTCTTCTTCGTCACGCTCCCGGGCCCGGACGACATGATGAAGGCCTTCGACTACATGCTCGAAACCGCCCAGGCCGTGGCCCGCAACCTCCGCGGTGACGTGCTCGACGAGTCGCGCAGCGCGCTCACCCGCCAGTCCCTCGAGCACAGCCGCCAGAAAATCCGCGATCTCGAGAGGCGTCTCCTCGCCGGAAGCCGCTGATCACCGTGACGGAAGCTGGTCCCGAGGCACGCGCCGCCGAGCTGCGCGACAGGCTGGAGCGCTGGAACTACGAGTACCACGTGCTCGACCAGCCGACCGTTCCCGACGCCGAATACGACCGCGCCCTGCGCGAGCTGCAGGCCCTCGAGGCGGCCCACCCGTTCCTGGCGCGCCCCGACTCACCCACCCGCCGTGTCGGTGGGGCGCCCCTCGATGCCTTCGAAAGCGTCCGCCACGAGCAGCCGATGCTGTCCCTGGACAACGCCTTCAGCGACGAGGAATTCGAGCAGTTCCACCGACGCGTGCTGGACCGTCTCGGGGATCCGGACGCCGCGCTCGAGTTTGCCTGTGAACCGAAACTCGACGGCGTGGCCGTGAGCCTGCTCTACCGCGACGGCGCCCTCGAGCGTGCCGCCACCCGCGGTGACGGCACCACCGGCGAGGACATCACCGAGAACGTGGCCACCATACGCTCCGTGCCCCTGCGCCTGCGCGGCGAGGGCTACCCGGCGACGCTCGAGGTGCGCGGCGAGGTCTACCTGCTGCACGAGGGCTTCGCGCAGCTGAACCGGGAGGCGGCCGAGCGTGGCGAGAAGGGCTTCGTGAATCCGCGCAACGCGGCGGCGGGCAGCCTGCGCCAGCTCGACTCCCGCGTTACCGCCCGCCGGCCGCTGCAGCTCTGCTGCTACGGGGTGGGACAGGTGAGCGGTGGTCCGCTGCCGGCTACGCACTGGGCGATCATGGAGTGCCTGCACGGCTGGGGCCTGCGCATCAACCGCGAGTCGGCGCTGGTGACCGGCATCGACGGCTGCTTCGGCTACTATCGCCGCCTCGAGGCGCGGCGCGCCGAGCTTCCCTACGACATCGATGGCATCGTCTACAAGATCAACGATCTCGCCCTGCGCGAGCGTCTCGGTTTCGTCTCCCGGGCCCCGCGCTGGGCCATCGCCCGCAAGTTTCCCGCCCAGGAGGAGCTCACGCTGCTGCACGCGGTCGAATTCCAGGTCGGCCGCACAGGAGCCATCACGCCGGTGGCGCGGCTCGAACCGGTCTTTGTCGGCGGGGTCACCGTCAGCAACGCCACCCTGCACAACCTCGATGAGATCGAACGCCTCGGAGTCATGGTCGGTGACACGGTGATCGTCCGCCGCGCCGGCGACGTGATTCCCCAGGTGGTCTCGGTGGTGGCGGACCGGCGCCCGAAGGACGCGGCGCCGGTGGTGCCGCCCACTGCCTGCCCGGTTTGCGGTTCCGCGGTGGAGCGGGAGGAGGGCGGCGCCGTGTTGCGCTGCCTCGGTGGCCTCGTCTGCGCCGCCCAGCGCATGGCGGCCCTGCGCCACTTCGCGTCGCGCCGGGCCATGGATATCGACGGGCTCGGCGACAAGCTCGTGGAGCAGCTCGTGGAGCAGGGCCTCGTGGAGACCGTCGCCGATCTCTACGCCCTTCGCCGGGAGGATCTGCTGGGGCTCGAGCGCATGGGCGAGAAGAGCGCGGACAACCTGCTCGCTGCGCTGGAGACGAGCAAGGTGACGACGCTGCCGCGCTTTCTCTTCGCGCTCGGCATCCGCGAGGTGGGTGAGGCCACGGCGCGGTCCCTGGCCAGCCATTTCGGGAGCTACGAGGCGCTGGCGGCGGCCTCCGAGGAAAGCCTGCTCGCCGTCGACGACGTCGGGCCGGTGGTCGCCGATCACCTGCGCCAGTTCTTCGACGACCCGGCGACCCAGGCCGTGGTCGAGGCCCTGCGCAAGGCCGGGGTGCACTGGCCCGAGGCGGAGGCGGCCGTTGCCGACGCACCGCTGGCCGGGCAGACCTGGGTCGTCACCGGCAAGCTCGAGAGCATGACCCGGGACGAGGCGAGCGCGGCGCTGCAGGCGCTCGGGGCCCGCGTGGCCGGCAGTGTTTCCGCTAAGACCCATACGCTGGTCGCCGGCCCGGGGGCGGGCGGCAAGCTGGCGAAGGCGGAAACGCTGGCCGTGCCGGTGATCGACGAGGCGGCGTTCCTCGCCTTTCTCGAAGAGCACGGGGGGCGGCCGTGAGGACCGTCCTGCTGACAGCGCTCTGCCTGCTGTTCGCCGGCTGCGCCACCACGCCGCCGCGGGACCTCGACAACCTGTGCGAGATCTTCCGCGACAAGGACGGCTGGTACGACGATGCCCGCGACGCGAGCAAGCGCTGGGACAGCCCGGTGCCGGTGCTGATGGCGATCATGCACCAGGAGTCGCGCTTCGTCGCCAAAGCCAAGCCGCCGCGGAAGAAGATCTTCGGCTTCATCCCCGGGCCGCGGCCCTCCGATTCCTATGGCTACAGCCAGGCGCTGAAGTCCACCTGGCGAGCCTACGAGCGCAGCGCCGGCAACTACGGCGCCGACCGCGACGATTTCGGCGATGCCATCGATTTCATCGGCTGGTACAACCACCAGTCGAATCGTCGCAACGGGATCCGCCCGAACGACGCCTACCGGCTCTACCTCGCCTATCACGAGGGCCACGGCGGCTTCGCCCGGGGCAGCTTCCGCAACAAGGACTGGCTGCTCTCGGTGGCGCGCAAGGTCGAACGCCGGTCCTCGCTGTACACCGGGCAGCTCGCGGCGTGCCAGGAGGAGCTGGAAGACGACGGCTGGTTCTTCGGCTGGTTTTGACGGGGTCGCCCAGACCGGTGTCGCGTTCGACGGGGTCGCCTCAGACAGGGTCGCTCAGACCGGGGTCGCGCTCGACGGGCGTCGCCTGCGACCGGTGTCGCGTTCGACAGCGGAGCCCCCCGACTGTGACGGCTCTGTTGCAAAAAGGGCCCGATCTGTCATGTTATTGTCACAGTGCGGCGGCAGACTTCGCGGACAAATCCCCATGCAGGCTACCGTGCCATGAGTGAACGCACCGTCCTGGTGGTCGACGACGAGTTCGCAATCCGCGACATGCTGCGCATGGCGCTGGAAATCGTCGATTACCGCTGTCTGGAGGCCGATAACATCCAGGACGCCCATGCCACCATCGTCGACCAGCGGCCGGACATCGTCCTGCTCGACTGGATGCTTCCCGGGGGCAGCGGCATCGAGCTTCTCCGTCGCCTCAAGCGCGACGAGGCGACCCGGGAGATACCGGTGATCATGCTGACCGCGAAGACCGCGGAGGACAACGTCATCCAGGGCCTCGACGTCGGTGCCGACGACTACATCACCAAGCCCTTCGCGCCGCGGGAACTCATCGCCCGCATCAAGGCGCTGCTGCGCCGCGCCGGCGGGGCGGAAGCGAACGACCGCATGCAGGTCTCCGAGCTGGTGCTCGACAGCAAGAGCCGGCGGGTTTTCCTCGCCGACGAGCCGCTCGACATGGGTCCGACGGAATTCAACCTGCTGCAGTTCTTCATGGCCCACCCGGAACGTGCCTACACGCGCAACCAGCTCCTAGACCAGGTCTGGGGCGCCAACGTGTATGTCGAGGAGCGCACCGTCGACGTCCACATCCGCCGCCTGCGCAAGGCTCTCTCGGCCGGTGCCAGCGACTACAGCGGGCTGATCCAGACGGTGCGCGGCACGGGCTACCGCTTCTCCGCGCGGGGAGCTCCTACCGGGTGAACCTGGCGGGTAGCTGGCGTGGGGAATTGCGCAAGCTGCTGCTGGTGCTGGCCGCTTCGGCGCTGGCCGGCTGGCTGTTCGGCTATCCCCTTGCCATGCTCACGCTGGGCCTTGCGACGATCAGCGGCGTCTGGCTCTACCAGATCTGGCGCATGCGCCGCTGGCTCGAGAACCCGGAGCAGACGCCGCCGGAGAGTTTCGGCATCTGGGGCGTGGTCTACGACACCATCTACCGCCTGCAGCGGGAGAACCGCGAGGCGCGCAGCCGGCTGCAGTCCACCGTGGACTACCTGCAGAGCTCCTTCGCGTCCATGCGCGACGGCGTGGTCATCCTCACCCAGGCCGGGGCCATCGAGTGGTGCAACGAGGCCGCCCGCAGGCTGCTGGGCCTCGAGTATCCCCGGGATCGGGGGCAGCCGATCCTCAACCTCGTCCGCCTGCCCGAATTCCACGAGTACTTCATTGGCGGCGACTTCTCCCAGCCGCTGCAGGTAGGCCTCAAGGGCGGCGCACAGCGCTTCCTGCAGATGGAGATTACCACCTTTGCCGACGGCGACTTCCTGCTCTTCGTGCGCGACGTCACCCGCATGCTCCAGCTGGAACAGCAGCGCCGGGATTTCGTCGGCAACGTCTCGCACGAGCTGCGCACGCCGCTCACGGTCTTCAAGGGCTACCTCGAGACGCTCATGGCCGCCGGGGATCGCCTCGACCCCCGGTTCCACAAGCCGCTGGAGCAGATGGAGCTGCAGGCCCGGCGCATGGAAAACCTCCTCGACGACCTGCTCTGGCTCTCGCGCATCGAGAGCGTGCGCAGCGAGAAGAAGACCGAGCGCGTCGACATCGCGAGCCTGGTCGAGGAACTGCGCGACGAACTCGCGCACTCGCACCCGGACCGCGTCGTGGCGCTGCGCCTGGATACGCGCGACGGAGTCGCGGGCGACTACCGCGAGCTGCACAGCGCCATCTCGAACCTCGTGCTCAACGCCATCAAGTACAGCCCGGAGGACCGGCCGGTGCTCGTGCACTGGCGGCGGCAGGGCGACGAGCTGCTGCTATCGGTGGTGGATCAGGGGCCGGGCATCGAGGAGCAGCACCTGCCGCGGCTGACGGAGCGCTTTTACCGCGTCGACGAGAGCCGCTCGAGCGCCACGGGCGGTACCGGTCTTGGCCTCGCCATCGTCAAGCACGTGGCCGCCTCGCACCGCGCGGAGCTGCGCATCGACAGCGAGCCGGGAGAGGGCAGTACCTTTACCCTGGCGTTCAGCGCCTGAACATGCGGGCGCGCAGAGCCTGGCGCCTAACCTGCCTGCTGCTGGCCCTGGTCGCCGTGCCGGCGCTGGGTGACCGCACCCTGCCGCCCTACGAGCCCGCCTCGGGCCTGGTCGGGAGCCTGGGAAGCGCCGGTTCCGATACGCTCGCCAATCTCATGTCGCTGTGGGCGCGGGCCTTCGGTGCCTATCACCCTGCGGTCACCGTGGAGGTGCAGGCAGCGGGCTCGGCGACGGCACCGCCGGCGCTGGCCGAGGGCACGGCGGAACTCGGACCCATGAGCCGCGCCATGAGCGGCCGTGAGGTGGATGCCTTCCGCGAGCGCTTCGGCTATCCGCCTACCGCCGTGCCGGTTGCCGTGGACGCGGTGGCGGTCTTCGTGCACCAGGACAACCCGCTCAGGGCGCTCTCCCTCGCGGAACTCGATGCGGTCTTCTCCATCACCCGGCGCTGCGGCACCCCCCGGCGCTTCACCCACTGGGGAGACCTCGGTCTCGGCGGCAGCTGGCGCCGGCGCCCCGTCGTGGCCTACGGGCGCAACACCGCCTCGGGCACCCACAGCTACTTCCGCAGCGAGGTGCTTTGCGAGGGGGATTTCCATCCCCTGGTCAACGAGCTGCCCGGCTCTGCTTCCGTGGTGCAGGCCGTCGGGGCCTCCCCCGGCGCTATCGGCTACTCCAGCCTCGGTTACCAGTCCGCCGGCGTGCGTCCCCTCGCGATCAGCGACGGCGCCGGGCCTGCCGTCGCGCCGACGGCGGAAAACGCCGGCAGCGGCCGCTACCCGCTCGCCCGCTACCTCTACACCTACGTGAATCGACCGCCCGGTCGTCCCCTGGCAGTGCTGGAACGGGAGTTCTTCCGCTTCATCTATTCCCGGGAGGGCCAGCGCCTGGTGCTCCAGGACGGCTACGTACCGCTGCCGGCCGCGCTGATCGCCGAGCAGCGCGAGGCCCTGGGCCTGTGAGCCGCCTGGCCGGCATCCGCGTCGATCGGCGTCGCCGCTGGGTCGACCGCGCGACCAGTGCTCTCGTCGGCGCCGCCGGCGTGGGGGTGCTGGGCACGATCCTGCTGATGCTGCTCTACCTGTTCTGGGAGGTCACGCCCCTGCTGCAGCCGGCTGCCATCAGTTACAGCCACAGCGAAGCCGCCGGGGACGGGGCGCTGCTGCCGGGGGGGCGGGGCCCGGACCCGGCGTCCCCGGCGCTCCTGGCCGGGCTCGAGACGGCCGGGCTGCTGGCCAGACCGGCCGGCCCCAGTGTACGGCTCGCCGGCGGGCGTGCGGTGCTGGTTGCCACCGGCGATGGCGAGCTGCTCGAGTTCGGCCGCACCAGTGCCGCGCCCGACAGGCCCTGGGCGCTCTTCCGACGCCTCGACAGCGGCGGACTGCCGGTGCGCTGGCTGGTCGCGGAGCCGCAGCGGGCGGTGGTCTTCGCGCTGGCGGCTGACGGCCGGCTGCAGGCCTGGCATACCGCGGCGGAGCGACGCCTGTTCGCGACCCGGCTGCCGCGGGCCGCCGGTGCCGAGGCCGTGGCGGTCGCCGCTGACGGAACGGCGTTCGCGGTCCGCGTCGGCGAAACGGTACACCACTACCGCGTGCGCAACCCGCACCCGGAAGTCTCTTTCACTTCCCTCTGGGCCTCGGCCTGGCACCCGGACTACCCGGCGCCGGCGCGGGTCTGGCAGTCCTCGCCGGCGGGCGCGGGCGACGAGCCAAAGCTGAACCTCGCCCCCCTGGCGCTCGGTACTTTCAAGGCGGCCCTCTACAGCATGTTGTTTGCGGCGCCGCTCGGGGTTCTCGCCGCCGTCTACACCGCCTACTTCATGGCGCGGCCGCTGCGACGCGTGGTCAAGCCGGGGATCGAGCTCATGGAAGCCGTGCCCACGGTCGTGCTCGGCTTCATCGCCGGACTCTGGCTGGCGCCGCGCGTCGAGCATGCGCTCGCGGGCGTGCTCGCGGCGCCCCTCGTGCTGGTCGCAGGCGTGGTCGCGGTGGGCGCGCTGTGGTCGTCGCTGCCGGGACGCTGGCGTCGCCGCGTGCCCCTCGGCTACCGGCCGCTGCTCATGCTGCCGGTGGTGGCGCTGCTGGCCTGGGCCAGTGTTGCCGCGAGCCCGCTGATCGAGACCGCCTGCTTCGGCGGCGATGTCAGCGGCTGGCTCGAGCGGGAGTTCGGTATCGCCTACCAGCAGCGCAACGCGCTTGTGGTCGGCATGGCCATGGGCTTTGCCGTCCTGCCCACGGTGTTCTCCATCACCGAGGACGCCATTTTCTCCGTGCCGCGGGGTCTCTCGGACGGCAGTCTGGCCCTGGGGGCGACACGCTGGCAGACGCTCACCGGGGTGGTCCTGCCCACGGCGAGCCCGGGTATCTTTTCGGCGCTGATGATCGGCCTCGGCCGGGCCATCGGCGAGACCATGATCGTGCTCATGGCAACCGGCAACACGCCGATCCTCGACGTCGATCCCTTCACCGGGTTGCGCAGCCTGAGCGCGAACATCGCGATGGAGGCGCCCGAGTCGATCGTCGGCAGCACGCACTTCCGCGTGTTGTTCCTGGCGGCACTGCTGCTGTTCGCGTTCACCTTCGTCATCAATACGCTGGCGGAGCTGGTGCGGCAGCGGCTGCGCTACCGCTATGCGGCGGGCTGAGCCGTGACCACCCGCCGCCGCTCCGTCCGTGAACGCTTCGGCGCCGGCCTGCGCCGCCAGGGTGGCGATGCGCTGGAGTGGCTGGCCGCCGCCGCTGCGGCCCTGGCGCTGGTTGCCGTGCTCGCCCTGGTGGCCTTGCTCACCGTGAGGGGTCTGGGTCACTTCTGGCCGGGATCGCTGAAGGCGCTGGAGGTGCGTGAGGGTGGCGGGGCGACCGAGTCGCTCCTCGGTCACGTGCTCGCCCGGCGGAATGTTCCGGCGCTGCAGCTGCGGGAGGCCGGTCTCGCCCCGGGGCCGGGACCCGAACAGCGCGAGCGGCTGCTGCTGCGCCTGGGCAATCGTGACCTCGGCGCGCCGGAGTTCCGCTGGCTGCTGGCCTCGGACATCGTCGAGGAGCGCACGCCGCCGGCGGCGACGGTCCTCGAGCGCAGCGAGTGGGGG
Source organism: Pseudohaliea sp. (assembly GCF_040217025.1). Lineage (GTDB taxonomy): Bacteria > Pseudomonadota > Gammaproteobacteria > Pseudomonadales > Halieaceae > Pseudohaliea. The sequence continues at coordinate 455,921 of NZ_JAVJOA010000008.1, forward strand.
CCGCTCTTCGCTTACCCGCTGGCGCTGCGCGACGACGGTACGACCCTCGTAGCGGGGGACGGCCCGGCGCTGCGGACGGCGCTGGCGGAAGCGCTTGCGGCCACCGTGCAGGCGCGGGAAGCGCTGCGGGCGCTCGAGCAGGGACCGCTCGCGGCCGCCAGCGCGGCCCTGGCCCGGCTGCGTTCCAGCGCGGATCCGCGAGTTACGGCGGCGCGGGAAAGGCTGGCGGCCGTCGAGACCGAGCGGCGCTCCTTGCGCCGCGCGGTCGAGCGCTACACCCTTCAGGTTGCGCTCGCCGACGGCCAGCGCGTCGAGCAGCCGCTGGCAACGGTACTGCGCGCCTACCAGCCGAATGCGCTGTCGCTGCCGGCCCGCCTCGGGCTCTATTTCAGCCAGCTCTGGGATTTCGTGAGTGGCGCCCCGCGGGAGGGCAATACGGACGGGGGGGTATTCCCGGCGATTTTCGGCACCGTGGCCCTGGTCCTGCTCACGGCGGTCCTCGTGACACCCCTGGGGGTGCTCGCCGCCGTCTACCTCCACGAGTACGCCCGGCAGGGACCGCTGACGCGCCTGGTGCGTATTGCCGTGAATAACCTCGCCGGCGTGCCGTCCCTGGTGTTCGGGGTGTTCGGCCTCGGCTTTTTCGTCTACGTGCTGGGGGGCGAGATCGACGCGCTGTTCTTCGCCGACCGGCTGCCGAGTCCGACCTTCGGCAGCCCCGGGCTGCTCTGGGCGTCGCTGACGCTCGCCCTGCTGACCCTGCCGGTGGTCATCGTGGCCACGGAGGAGGGGCTCGCACGCATTCCGCGCTCGGTGCGCGAGGGCAGCCTCGCCCTCGGCGCTACCCGGGCGGAAACGCTCTGGCGCGTGGTCCTGCCCATGGCGACGCCGGCCATGATGACCGGCCTCGTCCTCGCCGTGGCCAGGGCGGCGGGCGAGGTCGCGCCGCTGATGCTGGTCGGGGTCGTGAAGCTCGCGCCGAAGCTGCCGGTAAGTGACGAGTTTCCCTACCTGCATCTCGAACAGAAATTCATGAACCTCGGCTTCCATATCTATGATATCGGCTTCCACAGCCCGGACCCGGATGCCACCCGCTCGCTCGTCTACGCTACCGCGTTCCTGCTGGTGGCCCTGATCCTCGTGCTCAACCTCGCGGCGGTGATCTTGCGCAACCGGCTGCGGGAGCGATACAAGTCCCTGGACACCTGATAGGCTCCCGGCCATGACAGAACACTCGATCAACGTCCAGGCCCTGCGCCGGGCACCAGCACCCCGCGTGTCCGCAGAGGGTGCGGCGCTGGTTGCGGACAGCCTGTCCCTGCACTACGACGGCAGCGCGGCGCCGGCCCTGGACCGCATCGACCTCGCCATTCCCCGGCAGCGGGTGACCGCCTTCATCGGGCCGAGCGGTTGCGGCAAGTCCAGCCTGCTGCGCTGCTTCAACCGCATGAATGATCTCATCGAGGGCTGCCGCATCAGCGGCAGGATCCGCCTCGACGGCGAGGATATCCACGACCCGGCAGTGGACGTGGCCAGCCTGCGCCGGCGGGTGGGCATGGTCTTCCAGGCGCCGAACCCGTTCCCGAAAACCGTGTTCGAGAACGTGGCCTACGGGCTTCGCATCCAGGGCATCAACCGCAAGCGGGTCCTCGATGAGACCGTGGAAAAGGCGCTCCGCGCGGCGGCGCTCTGGGACGAGGTAAAGGACCGGCTCGACGACAGCGCCCTTGCCCTCTCCGGCGGCCAGCAGCAGCGCCTGGTGATCGCCCGCACCATCGCGGTAGAGCCGGAGGTGCTGCTCCTCGACGAGCCGGCTTCATCCCTCGACCCGATCTCCACCCTGCGGATCGAGGAGCTCATCTACGAGCTGAAGACCCGCTACACCATCGTCATCGTGACCCACAACATGCAGCAGGCGGCCCGCGTATCCGACATGACCGCCTTCATGTACATGGGGCGATTGGTGGAGTTCGGGGAAACCGATACACTCTTCACGAACCCCGAGCAGCGCCAGACGGAAGACTACATTACCGGCCGCTACGGTTGACCGGCCAGCGGGAGACCCCCTTGCAGAGCGATAGCCACAGGCAACACATTTCCGGCCAGTTCAACGCCGAACTCGAAGCCGTCCGCAACCACCTGCTGGAGATGGGCGGGCGGGTCGAGGCGGCCGTGGCCCGTGCGGTGGAGACACTGCTGACGCGCGACAGCGGTGAGGCCGAGGCGGTGATCGCCGCGGACCAGGAGGTGAACGCCATGGAGGTGCGCATCGACGAGGAATGTTCGCGCATCCTCGCGCGGCGCCAGCCGGCAGCCAGCGACCTGCGCCTGGTGATCGCGGTGGCCAAGGTGACCACGGACCTGGAGCGGGTCGGCGACGAGGCGACCAAGATCGCACGCCAGGCGATCACGCTCTCCGAGCAGGCCCCGGCGCGCAGCGGCTCGCCGGAGGTCCGGCGCATCGGCAAGCACGTCGGCGCCATGCTGCGCAGTGCCCTCGACGCCTTCGCCCGCCAGGACGTGGCCATGGCCGTCAACGTCGTCGTCGACGACGAGGGCGTGGATTCCGAGTACCACTCGGCCATGCGCAGCCTGGTGACCTTCATGATGGAGGACCCGCGCAACATCGGCCCGATCCTCAACGAGCTCTGGGCGCTGCGGGCGCTGGAGCGCATCGGCGATCACGCCGCCAACATCGCCGAGCAAGTGATCTACCTCGCCCGCGGCCTGGACGTCAGGCACATGGAGCCGGCCGAGCTGCGTGCGTACATGCAGGAGGAGCCGGGACAGCCGTCGCCGGGGGACGCCGCGCCGTGAGCCGGTTCTGGAGCGAGGCCGTGCGCGGTCTCAGCCCCTACGTGCCCGGTGAGCAGCCGCGGCACCCGCGGCTGCTCAAGCTGAACACCAACGAGAGCCCCTACGGCCCGTCGCCGCGCGCCCTCGAGGCCATCGCAGCCATCGACGGCGACAGCCTCCGCCGCTACCCGGACCCGGACGCCGTGGCCCTGCGGTACTGCATCGCCGGGCATTTCGGCCTCGCCGCAGAGCAGGTCTTCGTGGGCAACGGGTCCGACGAGGTCCTGGCCCACGCCTTCCTCGGGCTCCTCAAGCAGCCGCGGCCCCTCGCGTTCCCCGAGATCAGCTACAGCTTCTACCCGGTCTGGTGCGGCCTCTACGGCATCGAGGCGGTGCGCGTACCGCTGGACGCGGCACTCGCCGTCGAGGTCGACGCGTTCCCGGCGGACTGCGGCGGAATCATCCTGCCCAACCCGAACGCGCCCACCGGGCGGCTGCTCGGGCTCCCGGAGATCGAGCGGCTCGTGGCTCGCCATGGCGACTGCGTGGTGGTCGTCGACGAGGCCTATATCGACTTCGGCGGCCGCAGCGCGGCGGCCCTGGTCGGGCGCTATCCGAACCTCCTCGTGGTGCAGACCCTGTCGAAGTCCCGTGCCCTCGCGGGGCTGCGCGTCGGCTTTGCCCTCGGTGACCCGGCGCTTATCGAGGGCCTGGTCCGGGTCAAGGATTCCTTCAACTCCTACCCGCTGGACGTCATCGCCCAGCGCGCGGCGATCGCCGCCTTCGAGGACCGGGCGTGGTTCGAGGACAGCTGCCGGCGCGTGGTGGCAACCCGGGAGCGGGTGACGGGCGCCCTGGAGGCCCTGGGTTTCTCGGTGCTCCCCTCGGCGGCCAACTTCGTCTTCGCGCGTCCGCCGGCAGGTGGGGCGGCCCCGCTGTTTGCGGCGCTGCGCGAGGAGGGCATCATCGTGCGCTACTTCGACCGGCCGCGGATCAGCGAGTACCTGCGAATCAGCATCGGTACCGACGAGGAGATGGATCGCCTGCTTGCGGCCGTCGAGGCCTGGTGCGCGGCCGCCGGGGCGGCGGCCGGGTGAACGCCTAGCGGCGGCGCAGGACTATGCTGCCGATGCTGTAGCCCGCGCCGAAGGAGCACAGCACGCCGGTGTCGCCGGCGGTGAAGTCGTCCCGGTGCTTGTGGAAGGCAATCACGGAGCCCGCGGAGCTCGTGTTCGCATACTCGTCGAGGATCGTCGGCGCCTCGATGGGAGATGGGTCACGGCCGAGGACACGCCGGGCGATCAGCTGGTTCATGCTCAGGTTGGCCTGGTGCAGCCACAGCCGCTTCAGGGCCGAGGCGGGCAGCGCCAGAGCCTCCAGCTGTTCCGAGATCTGCGTCGCCACGGCAGGGCAGACCTCCTTGAACACCTTGCGGCCTTCCTGCACGAACAGCTTGTCCGGCTGCCCGATGCCGTCCGGGGCGGCCCGGTTCAGGAAGCCGAAGTTGTTGCGGATGTTGTTCGAATAGAGCGTCTGCAGACGGCTGTCTACCACCTCGTACTGCTCGGCAGGCGTGGCGAGGTCTGCCCGCTGCAGCACCACGGCAGTGCACACGTCGCCGAAGATGAAGTGGGAGTCGCGGTCGCGGAAGTTCAGGTGCCCGGTGCAGATTTCCGGGTTGACCATGAGGACCGCCCGGGCGCTGCCCATGGCCACGGCGTCCCGCGCCTGCTGGATACCGAAGGTCGCCGAGGAGCAGGCGACGTTCATGTCGAAGCCCCAGCCGCGGATGCCCAGTGCGTCCTGCACCTCGACGGCGATGGCCGGGTAGGGACGCTGCATGTTCGAGGCCGCGACGAGCACGGCGTCGATGTCGCCCGGGCCGATGCCGGCGGCAGCCATCGCTTCCCGGGCCGCGGCGACGGCCATCTCGCACATCACCGAAGGCTGGTCGTCGGAACGCTCCGGGATGTCCGGGACCATGCGCCCGGGGTCGAGAATGCCCGACTTGTTCACGACGTAGCGAGAGCGGATGCCCGACGCCTTGACGATGAACTCAACCGAACTGTGGGCCTGGGCGGGCAGCTCGCCGCGGCCGATGGCCTCGGCGTGCTCGCGGTTGTAGCTGTCGGCCCACGCATTGAAGGAGGCGACCAGCTCTTCGTTGCTGATGGCCTCTGGCGGGGTATAGAGCCCCGTGCCGCTGATGACTACCCTGTGCATGGACGCGCGCCTTTCAGCGCTGGTCCAGGGGCAGGTAGTCCCGTTGCGCGTAACCGGTGTAGAGCTGGCGCGGGCGGCCGATGCGGTAGCTGCCGGAGATCATCTCGTTCCAGTGGGCGATCCAGCCGACGGTACGGCCCACGGCAAAGATCACCGTGAACATGCTGGTGGGGATACCCAGGGCCTTGAGGATGATGCCGGAGTAGAAGTCGACGTTGGGGTAGAGCTTCTTCTCGATGAAGTACTCGTCGGAGAGGGCGATCTCCTCCAGACGCTTGGCGATCGCCAGGAGCGGGTCATTTTCCATGCCGAGCTCGGCCAGGACCTCGTCGGCGGCCTGTTTCATGACCTTTGCCCGCGGGTCGAAGTTCTTGTACACCCGGTGGCCGAAGCCCATGAGGCGGAAGGGGTCGTTCTTGTCCTTGGCCCGGGCGACAAACTCGTCGATCCGCGAGACATCGCCGATTTCCTCGAGCATGTTCAGCACGGCCTCGTTGGCGCCGCCGTGCGACGGGCCCCAGAGCGCCGCGATGCCGGAGGCGATGCAGGCAAAGGGGTTGGCGCCGGAGGAACCCGCCAGGCGCACCGTCGACGTGGAGGCATTCTGCTCGTGGTCGGCGTGCAGCAGGAAGATACGGTCCATGGCCTTGGCCAGCACCGGAGAGATCCGGCTCGGTTCACAGGGCGTGCCGAACATCATGTGCAGGAAGTTCTCGGCGTAGCCCATGCTGTTGTCGGGATACATGAAGGGCTGGCCGATCGAGAACTTGTAGCTCATGGCGGCGAGTGTCGGCATCTTCGCGATCAACCGGAAAGCGGCCACCTGGCGATGATGCTCGTCGGAGATGTCCAGGGAATCGTGGTAGAAGGCAGAGAGGGCACCGACCACGCCGCACATGATCGCCATCGGGTGGGCGTCACGGCGGAAGCCGTTGTAGAAGGTGCGGATCTGCTCGTGGACCATGGTGTGGTTGTGCACGGTGCGCACGAACTGATCTTTCTGCGTCTTGTCCGGCAGTTCGCCGTAGAGAAGGAGGTAGCAGGTTTCGAGGTAGTCGGAGTGTTCCGCGAGCTGGTCGATGGGATAGCCGCGGTGCAGGAGAATACCCTTGGCGCCGTCGATGTAGGTGATCTGGGACTCGCAGGCGGCGGTGGAAACGAACCCCGGGTCGTAGGTGAACATCCCGTTGGCGGTGAGGGCGCCCACGTCGACCACGCGCGGACCGATGGTCCCCTCGTGCACCGGCAGCTCGATCGCTCCGTCAATGCCGTCTACCGTCAGGGTTGCTTTCAAGTCGCTCATAGAGGGTCCCGATGCGCTGGTCAGTGGGGGCCCAACTATAGAGAGTAAGCCGATTTTGTCAACGCAGGGCGGGGGGTTGCGGCGCCCCGTGGGAAGGCGCGAAAGCCCTGCTTTCAGGGCTTCGGGGCGATTACCGGAGCTCGGTCGAAGGCCGGGCTGCCGCCGGCGCCAATTGTTTTTCCCGGGCCCACCCAATATACTTCGCCCGCATTTTTCAAGCCCCGGCGGTCCGCCCGCCGGGCGCCCACCCAGCCCGGAAAAGAACGGAAAAGCACTGTGAAGGATACCCGTCCCGTCAATCTAGACATCGGCACCATGCGCCTGCCCATTACGGCCTGGGCCTCCATCAGCCACCGCATTTCCGGCGTGGTTCTCTTCGTCGCCAGCATCGGCATGCTCTGGGCGCTCGACACGAGCCTGTCGAGCGCCGAAGGCTTTGCGCGTCTCGGCGAGCTGCTTGGCAGCCTGCCGGCGAAGGCGGCGCTCTGGATTGTGGGCACGGCGCTCATCTACCACAGCCTGGCCGGTATCAAGCACCTGATCATGGACTTTGGTATCGGCGAGAGCATGGAGGGCGGCATTCTCGGCTCGCGCCTGGTCATCGCCACCGCCGTCGTGCTTTCCATTCTCCTGGGGGTGTCGCTATGGTAACCGCGGTCACGAGTCTCGGCCGGTCGGGCCTTTCCGACTGGTTACTGCAGCGGGTGAGTGCCGTGGTGCTTCTCGCCTGGTTCCTCGTCATCGGCTGGGTCGTCGCCACGGGTGTCGACTATGCCGGCTGGCAGGCGCTTTTCGCCACCGCCTGGATGCGGATCTTCACGCTCCTCGCGGTGCTTTCCCTCGCCGCCCATGCCTGGATCGGCATGTGGTCCGTCCTGACGGACTACCTCACGGAGCGGCTCATGGGCTCCAAGGGCAACGTGCTCCGCATCGGCCTCCAGCTGTGCATCAGCCTGTTGCTGTTCATCTACGTGATCTGGGGCATCCAGATCCTCTGGGGTAATTAGGAATGCGTACCATCTCCTTCGACGGCGTTATCGTCGGTGGCGGCGGCGCCGGCATGCGTGCGGCGCTGCAGCTGGCCCAGTCGGGCTACAAGACGGCCGTCATCTCCAAGGTCTTTCCGACGCGCTCGCACACGGTCTCGGCCCAGGGCGGGATCACCTGTGCCATCGCCAGCGCCGACCCGAACGACGACTGGCGCTGGCACATGTATGACACGGTCAAGGGTTCCGATTACATCGGTGACCAGGACGCCATCGAGTACATGACCAGCGTGGGCCCCGAGGCCATTTTCGAGCTGGAACACATGGGCCTGCCGTTCTCGCGCACGGAAGAGGGCCGGATCTACCAGCGCCCCTTCGGCGGCCAGTCCAAGAACTTCGGTGAGGGCGGCCAGGCCGCGCGCACCTGCGCCGCGGCGGACCGAACCGGCCACGCGCTGCTGCACACCCTCTACCAGGGGAACATGAAGAACCAGACGACGTTCCTCAACGAGTGGTTCGCTGTCGATCTCGTCAAGAACCAGGACGGCGCCGTGGTCGGCGTCATCGCCATCTGCATCGAGACCGGCGAGACGGTCTTCGTGAAGTCCAAGGCCACCGTCTTCGCCACGGGCGGGGCAGGGCGCATCTACGCCTCCACGACCAACGCGCACATCAACACCGGCGATGGCGTGGGCATGGCCCTCCGCGCCGGCTTCCCCATGCAGGACATGGAGATGTGGCAGTTCCACCCCACGGGAATCTACGGTGCCGGCACGCTGGTGACCGAGGGCTGCCGCGGCGAGGGCGGCTACCTGATCAACAAGGACGGCGAGCGCTTCATGGAGCGCTACGCGCCGAACGCCAAGGACCTGGCCGGCCGCGACGTGGTCGCGCGTTCCATGGTGCTTGAGATCCTCGAGGGGCGTGGCTGCGGCCCCGAGGGAGACCACGTCTACCTGAAGCTCGACCACCTCGGTGAGGAAGTGCTTGAGAGCCGCCTCCCCGGCATCTGCGAGCTGTCGCGCACCTTCGCCCACGCGGATCCGGTGAAGGAGCCGATCCCGGTGGTGCCCACCTGCCATTACATGATGGGCGGCATCCCCACCAACGTTCACGGCCAGGCGCTGACCATCGACGCCGACGGCAACGATCAGATCGTCCCCGGGCTCTACGCCTGCGGCGAGGTGGCTTGCGTGTCCGTCCACGGCGCCAACCGCCTCGGCGGCAATTCGTTGCTCGACCTCGTCGTCTTCGGCCGCGCCTCCGGCCTGTTCATCGAGAGTGCGCTGCGCGAGGGCATCGACCTGCGCGATCCCTCCAGCGACGATATCGACGAGGCCGCCCGCGGCCTGCGACGGATCAACGAGTCCAGCGGTGGCGAAAAGGCGGCGGACCTGCGCAAGGAACTGCAGAACGTCATGCAGAACCACTTCGGTGTGTTCCGCAAGGGCGACTTCATGCGCGAGGGCATCGAGAAGCTCGACGACCTGCGCGAGCGGATCGCCGGCGTCCACCTCGAGGACAAGACCCAGGCCTTCAACACCGCGCGCCTGGAAGCGCTCGAGCTGCAGAACCTCTTCGAGGTCGCGGAGGCCACGGCCGTCGCCGCGGAACAGCGCACGGAGAGCCGCGGTGCCCACGCCCGCGAGGACTTCCAGGAGCGTGATGACGAGAATTGGCTGTGCCACTCCCTCTACTTCCCCGGGGAGCGGCGGGTCGGCAAGCGGGCGGTGAACTTCACCCCGCGCACCGTCGACACCTTCCAGCCGAAAGTGCGGACCTACTGAGAGGCAGACCGATGTTGCAAGTCAGTATCTATCGCTACAACCCGGAGACGGACGCCGAGCCGCGCATGGAGGAGTTCCAGGTGGACACCGGCGGCAAGGATGTCATGGTCCTGGACGTGCTGGAGCAGATCAAGGCAGAGCAGGACAGTTCAGTGACCTACCGTCGCTCCTGCCGCGAAGGGGTCTGCGGCTCCGATGGCCTCAACATGAACGGCAAGAACGGCCTCGCCTGCATCACACCGCTGTCCGAGGCGGTAAAGGGCAACAAGCTGGTCATCCGGCCGCTGCCGGGTCTGCCGGTCATCCGCGACCTGGTGGTCGACATGAGCCTGTTCTACCAGCAGTACGAGAAAGTCCAGCCCTACCTGCAGAACAACACGCCGGCGCCTGCCATCGAGCGGCTGCAGTCGCCGGAGGACCGGGCAAAGCTGGACGGCCTTTACGAGTGCATCCTCTGCGCCTGCTGCTCCACGAGCTGCCCGTCCTTCTGGTGGAACCCGGACCGCTTCATCGGCCCAGCGGGCCTGCTCCAGGCCTACCGCTTCCTGGCGGACAGCCGTGACACGGCCACGGAGGAGCGCCTGGCGAAGCTGGACGACCCCTTCAGCGTGTTCCGCTGCCACGGGATCCAGAACTGCGTCAACGTCTGCCCCAAGGGCCTGAACCCCACCCGGGCCATCGGACACATCCGCAACATGCTGCTGTCGCGCGCCGCCTGAGGCGCGCCTTCTCTTCTAACCTTCCGGTTAAACTGGCATAATACGCGCGCTATTGCGGGCGCGCCGGCACCCGCCCCCACAACTGTCGGCGGTGACCGTTCGGAAGGACATCATGCAGCAGCCCACAATGGAGCTCCTCTGGCGCAGCTCCCACATCGCTGGCGGCAACGCTACCTACGTCGAAGACCTGTACGAATCCTATCTCCGCGACCCGAACTCGGTTCCCGAGCAGTGGCGCGACTACTTCGACAAGCTCCCCCTGGTCGAGAGCCAGGTGGCGCACCTGAAGGACATACCCCACTCCACGGTCCGCGACCGTTTCGCCCGCATCAGCAAGATGCGCGTGCGTACGGAGGCAACGGTCGCTCACGACGCCCAGGCCACGGAGTACGAGCGCAAGCAGGTACGGGTGGTCCAGCTCATCTCGGCCTACCGGCAGCGCGGCCACCAGAAGGCCCGGCTCGACCCGCTGGGCCTCGCCGAGCGCGAGCACGTGGCCGACCTCGAGCTGTCCTTCCACGAGCTGTCCGAGGCCGACCTCGACACGGCCTTCCAGGTGGGCAGCCTGCATATCGGTCGCGAGAACGCCACCCTCGGTGAGATTGTCGACGCCCTCGAGCGCACCTACTGCCATCATATCGGCGCCGAGTTCATGCACATCGTGGACACGGAGCAGCGCCACTGGATCATGACCCGGATGGAATCGGTCCGCTCCGCGCCGGACTACGGCCCTGATGTGCGACGCCAGCTCCTGCGCCGGCTGATCAAGGCCGACGGCCTCGAGCGCTCCCTCGCTTCCAAGTACCCCGGTACCAAGCGCTTCGGTCTCGAGGGCGGTGAGAGCCTCATCCCCATGCTCGCCGAGATGGTCCAGCGCATCGGCTCCTACGGCGCCAAGGAAATCGTCATTGGCATGGCCCACCGCGGCCGGCTGAACGTCCTCGTCAACATCCTCGGCAAGAAAACCTCGGAGCTGTTCGCCGAGTTCGAGGGCCGCGCCCAGTACGACAGCTCCGGCGACGTGAAGTACCACCAGGGCTTCTCTTCCAACGTAATGACCCCGGGCGGGGAACTCCACCTCGCGCTCGCCTTCAACCCCTCGCACCTCGAGATCGTTGCACCGGTAGTCGAGGGCTCCGTGCGCGCCCGCCAGGACCGGCGCAGTGACCCGGTCGGTGACACCGTCGCCCCGATCGTCGTGCATGGCGATGCGGCCTTTGCCGGCCAGGGCGTGGTCATGGAGACCTTCCAGATGTCCCAGACCCGCGGCTTCCGCACCGGGGGCACGGTACACATCGTCCTCAACAACCAGGTCGGGTTCACCACCAGCAAGCGCGAGGACGCGCGTTCGACGGAGTACTGCACCGACGTCGCCAAGATGGTCCAGGCGCCGATCTTCCACGTCAACGCCGACGACCCGGAGGCGGTACTCTTCGTCACCCAGATGGCCGTGGACTTCCGCAACGAGTTCAAGCGCGACGTGGTCATCGACCTCATCTGTTACCGCCGCCGCGGCCACAACGAGGCCGATGAGCCGTCGGTGACGCAGCCGCTCATGTACCAGGCCATCCGCAAGCACAAGACCACGCGAGACCTCTACGCCGAGCGGCTCATCGGCGAGGGCGTTATTACCGAGGACGAGGACCGCACGCTGGTCGAGGGTTACCGTGAGTCCCTAGACCGCGGCGAGCCCCTGGTGAGCTCTCTCGTTTCCGAGCCGAACAAGGAACTGTTCGTCGACTGGACCCCCTACCTCGGCCACGAGTGGACCCTGACCTGCGAGACGTCCATGGACCTGCACAAGCTGCAGAAACTGGCGCACGAGGTGAACGTGCCGCCGGAGGGTTTCCCGCTGCAGCGCCAGGTCAGCAAGATCCTTGAGGACCGGCGCAAGATGGCCGCGGGCGCCATGCCCGTGAACTGGGGCTTTGCCGAGACCCTTGCCTACGCCACGATCCTCGAGGCCGGCTACCCCGTGCGCCTTACCGGGCAGGACGTGGGCCGCGGCACCTTCTCGCACCGTCACGCGGTGCTGCACAACCAGAAGGACGAGAGTGCCTGGGTTCCGCTGCAGCACGTGTCGGAGGGCCAGGCGCCCTTCGACATCTACGACTCGCTGCTCTCGGAGGAGGGCGTGCTCGCCTTCGAGTACGGCTACGCCACCACCTCGCCGAAAGGCCTGGTCATCTGGGAGGCCCAGTTCGGCGACTTCGCCAACGGCGCCCAGGTGGTCATCGACCAGTTCATTACCAGCGGGGAGCACAAGTGGAGCCGTCTCTGCGGGCTGACCATGCTCCTGCCGCACGGCTACGAGGGGCAGGGCCCGGAGCACTCCTCGGCGAGGCTAGAGCGCTTCATGCAGCTCTGTGCCGAGCACAACATCCAGGTCTGCGTGCCCAGCACGCCGGCGCAGGTCTACCACATGCTGCGGCGCCAGGCGATCCGGCCGCTGCGCAAGCCGCTGGTGGTCATGTCACCGAAGAGCCTGCTGCGCCATAAGGAGGCCGTGTCCAGCGTCGAGGAACTCGCCGGCGGCCGCTTCCACTGCGTGCTCGATGACCCGGATCTCGAGGCCAAGCGCAACGTCAAGCGCGTGATCCTCTGCGCCGGCAAGGTCTTCTACGACCTGCGCGCCGAGCGCCGGGAGCGCGGCATCGAGGACATCGCGATCATCCGCCTGGAACAGCTCTATCCTTTCCCCGAGGCGGAGCTGTTGCAGGTGCTCAGCCAGTACCCCAACCTCCTGGACGCGGTCTGGTGCCAGGAAGAACCGATGAACCAGGGTGCCTGGTACTCGAGCCAGCACCACATGCGCCGGGTGATGTACTCGCACCTGGAGCACATCTACCTCGGCTACGTCGGCAGGGATGCTTCTGCCGCGCCGGCGGCCGGTTACATGGCGCTGCACCTCGAACAGCAGCAGCGCTTTATCAACGAGGCCCTCACGCTGCCCGCCTCGGCAGCGTGACAGGGCAGCAGTAAGGAAGCTTCATGGCAATCGAAATCAAGGCACCGGCGTTTCCCGAGTCCGTCGCCGACGGCGAGATCGCGACCTGGCACAAGCAGGAAGGTGACAGCGTCGCCCGTGACGAGCTGATCGTCGAGATAGAGACTGACAAGGTCGTGATGGAAGTGGTGGCCCCGGAAGACGGCGTGATCAGCAAGATTCACGCGGCCGAGGGCGACACCATCGAGAGCCAGGCGCTGCTGGCAACGCTGGAGACCGGCGCAGCCGCGCCCGCCCCGAAGGCATCGGAGCCGGAGAAGTCCGCCGGGAAAGCGGGCGGCACCGCGAAGCCTGCCCCGGCGCCGGAGCGCGCGGCCGCCGCGGAGGCGCCGGCCCTCGGCCCGGCTGCCCGGCAGCTGGTCGAGGAGCACAAGCTCGACCCGGCGGCGATCGAGGGTACCGGCAAGGGCGGCCGCATTACCAAGGAAGACGTGCTCAGGCACCTGGCCGATACGCCGGCGGCCGCGACACCGGCACCGGCGCCCGAGGCAGCAGACCCCGACGCCGTCGTCGAGGTTCCGCGCGGCCCGAGCAGCGAGCGCGTCGAGAAGCGCGTGCCGATGACCCGCATGCGGGCACGCATCGCCGAGCGCCTCCTCGACGCCACCCAGCAGACCGCCATGCTGACCACCTTCAACGAGGTCAACATGGCGCCGGTGATGGCGCTGCGCAAGAAGTACAAGGAGCAGTTCGAGAAGACGCACAACGGAACCCGGCTGGGATTCATGGGCTTCTTCGTCAAGGCCGCCTGTGAAGCACTGAAGCGTTTCCCCGAGGTCAACGCCTCCATCGACGGCAACGACGTGGTCTACCACGGCTACCAGGATATCGGCGTGGCCGTGTCCACGACGAACGGCCTCGTGGTGCCGGTGTTGCGCGACGCCGACTTCATGAGCCTCGCCGACGTCGAAGCGGCCATCGCCGACATGGGCAAGCGGGCCCAGCAGAACAAGCTGACCATCGACGACATGACCGGCGGTACCTTCACCGTGACCAACGGCGGGGTGTTCGGTTCGCTCATGTCGACGCCGATCCTCAATCCGCCGCAGACGGGCATCCTCGGGATGCACAAGATCCAGGAGCGCCCCATGGCGGTTGACGGCGAAGTGGTCGTCCTGCCCATGATGTACCTGGCGCTGTCTTACGATCACCGTCTCATCGACGGCAAGACCGCCGTGCAGTTCCTGGTCGCGGTCAAGGACCTCATCGAGGACCCGGCGCGGATCCTGCTCCAGCTGTAACCGCTGCAACGCTTTGAATCACGGGAGAGAGCATGGCTGAGAAATTCGACATCGTAGTGATCGGCTCCGGCCCCGCCGGTTACGTGGCGGCGATCAAGGCCGCGCAGCTCGGCATGTCCGTGGCCTGCGTGGAGCAGTGGGTCGACGACAAGGACGGCGCCGTCCTCGGCGGGACCTGCCTCAACGTCGGCTGCATCCCGTCGAAGGCTCTCCTCGACAGCAGCCAGAAGTTCGCCGAGGCGCGTGACAGCTTTGCGCTGCACGGGATCGGTATCGGCAAGCCGAAGATCGACGTCGCGGCCATGCAGGAGAGAAAGAAGAAAATCGTCGGCCAGCTCACCGGCGGCATCGCCGGCCTGTTCAAGCACAACGGCGTGACCGTGATCCAGGGCCGCGGCAAGGTGGTCAGCGGCGCGAACGTCGAGGTGACCGACAAGGACGGCAACAGCCGGGTCGTGGAAGCGGGCGACGTCATTATCGCCGCCGGCTCCGAACCGGTGCGCATCCCGCCGGCCCCAGTGGACGGTGACAGCATCGTCGACTCTACCGGCGCTCTCGAATTCACCGAGGTGCCGAAGCGTCTCGGCGTCATCGGCGCCGGCGTCATCGGGCTCGAGCTCGGCAGCGTCTGGGGCCGCCTCGGCGCCGAGGTGGTGCTGCTGGAGGCGCTCGACGACTTCCTGCCGATGATGGACGTTCAGATCGCGAAGGAAACGCACAAGATCTTCAAGAAGCAGGGGCTGGACATCCGCCTCGGCGCCCGCGTCACCGGTACCGAGCTGAAGAAAGGCAAGGTCGAGGTCACCTACGATACAGCGGAGGGTTCGCACACGGAGACCTTCGACAAGCTGATCGTCTCCGTGGGCCGGCGGCCCCGCTCGGAAGAGCTCCTCGCCTCGGACAGCGGTGTCACCCTGGACGAGCGCGGTTTCATCTACGTCAATGATTTCTGCGCCACGGAAGCGCCGCACGTCTACGCCGTCGGTGACGTCGTCCGCGGCCCGATGCTGGCGCACAAGGGCTCGGAAGAGGGCGTCATGGTCGTCGAGCGCATCGCCGGCAAGCCCGCGCAGCTCAACTACGACTGCATACCCTCGGTGATCTACACGCACCCGGAAGTGGCCGCCGTGGGCAAGACGGAGCAGGAGCTGAAGGCAGACGGCGTGGATTACAAGGCCGGCGTCTTTCCCTTCGCAGCCAGCGGCCGCGCCCTTGCGGCCAACGACACAGAAGGCATGGTGAAGATCCTCGCCGATGCCGAGACGGACCGCATCCTCGGCTGCCACATCGTTGGCCCGTCGGCGGCGGACCTCACCCAGCAAGTGGTCATCGCGATGGAGTTCGGTTCCAGCGCGGAAGACCTGGCGCTCATGGTTTTCGGCCACCCGACCCTGTCGGAGGCTGTGCACGAGGCGGCACTGGCCGTCGATGGTCACGCCATCCACGTCGCGAACCGCAAGCGCAAATAGCGCCGCCCGGGGGGCACGACAACGCATAACAAGAACCGCTGAGCCCAATACCCCGAGCGGCTTTCTCGCAACACAGAACGGGACACAACATGAATTTGCACGAGTACCAGGGCAAGCAGCTGTTTGCCGACTACGGCCTGCCGGTCTCCAAGGGCTACGCGGTGGATTCACCCCGTGAAGCCGTGGAGGCGGCAGATCTCATCGGGGGTGATAGCTGGGTCGTCAAGGCGCAGGTCCATGCCGGCGGCCGCGGCAAGGCCGGCGGCGTGAAGCTGGTCAAGACCAAGGACGAGATCCGCGAGTTCGCGTCCAGGTGGCTGGGCAACAACCTCGTCACGTACCAGACCGACGAGAACGGCCAGCCGGTCTCGAAGATCCTGGTCGAGGCCTGTACCGACATCGCCGACGAACTGTACCTCGGCGCCGTGGTCGACCGCTCGACGCGGCGCATCGTCTTCATGGCATCCACCGAGGGTGGCGTAGAGATCGAGAAGGTGGCCGAGGAAAGACCGGAGAAGATCCTCAAGGTCGCCATCGATCCACTGGTCGGCGCCCAGCCCTACCAGGGCCGCGAGCTCGCCTTCAAGCTCGGCCTCTCGGGCGACCAGGTCAAGCAGTTCGTGAAGATCTTTCTCGGCCTCGCCCGGCTGTTCGAAGAGAAGGATCTCGCGCTCATCGAGATCAACCCGCTGGTGATCACGGAGCAGGGCAACCTGCACTGCCTCGACGCCAAGATCGGCGTCGACAGCAATGCCCTTTACCGCCAGCACGCGCTCCGCGAGATGCACGACCCCTCCCAGGAAGACGCGCGGGAATCGCATGCGGCGCAGTGGGAACTCAATTACGTGGCCCTCGACGGGAACATCGGCTGCATGGTCAACGGCGCCGGCCTCGCCATGGGCACCATGGATATCGTCAAGCTCCACGGCGGTGCGCCCGCGAACTTTCTCGACGTGGGCGGCGGTGCCACCAAGGAGCGTGTCTCCGAGGCTTTCAAGATCATCCTGAGTGATGACAAGGTAAAGGCCGTCCTCATCAACATCTTCGGCGGCATCGTCCGCTGCGACCTCATCGCCGAGGGGGTCATCGGCGCCGTCGAGGAAATCGGTGTGGAAGTCCCCGTGGTCGTGCGCCTCGAGGGCAACAACGCCGAGCTCGGCCGCAAGGTCCTGGCGGAAAGCGGGCTCAACATCATTGCCGCGACCAGCCTGACGGACGCGGCACAGCAGGCGGTGAAAGCAGCGGGAGGTGAAGCCTGATGAGTATCCTGATCGACAAGAACACCAAGGTCATCTGCCAGGGCTTCACCGGTTCCCAGGGTACCTTCCACTCCGAGCAGGCCATCGAGTACGGCACACAGATGGTCGGCGGCGTCACCCCGGGCAAGGGCGGCCAGGAGCACCTGGGCCTCCCGGTGTTCAACACCGTGGCCGAGGCCGTGGAGGCAACCGGCGCCGACGCGTCCGTGATCTACGTCCCCGCACCGTTCTGCAAGGACTCGATCCTCGAGGCGGCGAACGCGGGTATCCGCCTGGTGGTGTGCATTACCGAGGGTATCCCGACCCTCGACATGCTCGAGGCCAAGGTGAAGTGTGACGAACTGGGTGTGCGGCTGGTCGGGCCCAACTGCCCGGGCGTCATCACCCCGGGCGAATGCAAGATCGGCATCATGCCCGGCCACATTCACCAGCCCGGCAAGGTCGGCATCGTGTCGCGTTCCGGGACCCTCACCTACGAGGCCGTGAAGCAGACCACGGACGCCGGCTTCGGCCAGTCCACCTGTGTCGGCATCGGCGGCGACCCCATCCCGGGCTCGAACTTTATCGACATCCTCGCGCTCTTCGAACAGGACCCGGCAACGGAAGCCATCGTCATGATCGGTGAGATCGGCGGTACGGCCGAGGAAGAGGCGGCGGCCTACATCAAGGCCAACGTCAGCAAGCCGGTCGTGTCCTACATCGCCGGCGTCACGGCGCCGAAGGGCAAGCGCATGGGCCATGCCGGCGCGATCATCTCCGGCGGCAAGGGCACGGCCGACGAGAAGTTCGCGGCCCTGGAAGACGCGGGCGTCAAGACCGTGCGCTCTCTCGCCGATATCGGCAAGGCCCTGGGCGAGATCACCGGCTGGTAAGCCGGCACACCCGGTACCGAGGGGCCTGAGGGCCCCTTTTTTGTTGATCGCGAATTTCCGAAGTTACTCCACCGGGGCGTTGTCCCACTGCAGTCCGGCCGCACCGATGATGCGGTTCGCGTCCTCCTGCAGCAGGAAGCCGGCCGCAACGGCGTCCTCGGCGGCATCGTTGACGGCGCTGATGAAGCCCTCCCGGTCCGTGTACAGTGATGCCATGGTCGCGGCGTCGAACAGCTCGGTGGTGCCGAACAGGAAGCAGAGCGCGGCGCCGTCGTTGCCCTCGCCGCTGAGCGAGGCAGCCGGAGCGTCGACGTAGGGCGTGCGGATGCCGCCGACGGCATTGCCGAACTCGTCGCGCTCGATGGCACCGTCGTCCGTGAGCGACAGCCGGGGCGCTTCCGGTGGTGCGGCGCCGCCGCCCACCCACTCATCGAGGGTGCGTAGCGCGGCCTTGAAGACCCAGGGCATGCTGCCGGCGTTCATCGGCCTGTCGCACTGCAGGAAGCCAAGGATGGTGTCCTCCTCAACGACAACCGGGGCCAGGGCTTCTGCGCCGGTGTCGGAGCGCCCGCCGACGAAGGTGTAGTAGTCGCCATGGGCCGAGCCCGCGACCTCCCAGAGACGAAAGCCCGCGCTGTCGGGCTGCCGGTCCGCCGCGGCGCCGAGGAGTACCACGTCGGTTTCGGTCTGGAAGTTCATCACCGGCACGTTGAGGTCATCGCGGATGCGCACCGTCTCCGGCGTGGGCACCTCCACCTCCGGTGCCTGAGCCAGCGGCGGGCTGCCGTCGCCGCGGCTGTGGATCATGTAGCCGTCCCAGGGGTTGTAGAGCAGGTGCACCGCGTTGGCGTAGGTCAGCAGGCGCCCGGCGGACTGGGACTCGCCCATGGCGATGAGCCGCGTCGGCGCCAGGGCCTCGAGCAGGTCGACCTCGCCGGGTTCCCGCAGCGCCTGCGCGACCTGGGAGAACATGTCGTAGGAGTAGGAATCGCCCGGATGTTCCAGGCTGCCGTAGCGATCCGCGTTGGCGGCCTTTAGGTGCAGCGGCGCTATGCCGTTCTCCGAACCCTCGATGCCCACGCGCTGGGCGGTGACCCCGACCCAGGCGTGGCCCCGACGCAGCAGCTCGACGTGGCCCGTGCCCCAGCTGGGCGCGATGTCGAACCCGCTGGTGACGTTGAGCCACTCGACGAAGACCGTGCCGCTGAAGTCCGCCGGGTCCTCCGGGCGGTAGACGATCAGCCGGCTCTTGTAGGCAGCCGTGCCCGCGGGTTCCGCCTCCCAGCGTCCGTCCGGCTGGAATTCATTCACGTTGCGGAAGCGGTTTGCTTCCCCTTCGAAAAAGAACTCGCGCTGCCGGTAGCCGACCCCGGCCAGGTCAAAGGTCGTGGTCAGCAGCACGGGCGATCCCGCGTCCGGCGGATCGCTCACGGTCGGGCTGGCAATCGGCAGGAACTCCGGTGCCGGCGGAGGCGTGATGATGAGCGTGTCGCCGTTGCCTCCGTCGCAGCCGGCGAGGACGAGCAGGCCGAGGAAGAGTGCCGCGAGCGTCGCGGGGCGGGGTGACGGCATGGGGGGTACCTCTGTTGGTGTCGTTATCGCCCTAATATGGCTTCGAACCCCTTGAAAATCCAGTGATGCGACCCCACGCATGGGGTTTCACGGGACGCACAGTGAGGAATCCATGACCGCGGACGTCAAGAAAGAAACCCTGGGCTTCCAGACCGAGGCGCGGCAGCTGCTGCACCTGATGATCCACTCCCTTTACAGCAACCGGGAAATCTTCCTGCGCGAGCTGATCTCCAACGCCTCGGACGCCATCGACAAGCTGCGCTTCGCGTCGCTGGAGGACGATGCCATCCTCGAGGGCGATGCCGACTATGCCATCCGCGTGGTCCTGGACAAGGACGCGCGTACCATCACGATCAGTGATAACGGCGTGGGCATGACGCGGCAGGAAGTCATCGACAACCTTGGCACCATCGCCCGGTCGGGGACCGCAGCCTTCCTCGACAACCTCACGGGTGACCAGAAGAAGGATTCACAGCTTATCGGCCAGTTCGGTGTGGGCTTCTACTCGGCCTTCATCGTCGCCGAGCGCGTGGAAGTGCACACCCGCAAGGCCGGTGAGCCCGCGACCGCGGGCGTGCTCTGGGAGTCCCACGGCGAGGCCGAGTTCTCCATCGAGGACCGCCCCCGGGAGGCGCGCGGTACGGCCATCACCCTGTACCTGAAGGAGGACTGCAGCGAGTTCGCCGACGCGTGGCGCGTGCGCAGTGTCATCAAGAAGTACTCCGACCACATCTCGGTGCCCGTGATGATGGCGAAGGCCGAGGAGCCCGGTGACGGGGAGACCGAGAACGGCGCCGAGGGCTCAGAGCCTGCCTGGGAGACCGTGAACGAGGCCACGGCGCTGTGGACCCGCTCGCGCAGCGACATCAGCGACGACGAGTACAAGGCCTTCTACAAGCACGTGTCCCACGATTTCGAGGACCCGCTCACCTGGAGCCACAACCGGGTGGAAGGCAAGCTGGAGTACACGAGCCTGCTCTACGTGCCGCGGCGCGCGCCCTTCGACCTCTGGAACCGGGAAGGGGCGAGGGGGCTCAAGCTTTACGTACAGCGCACCTTCATCATGGACGACGCGGAGCAGTTCCTGCCGCTCTACCTGCGCTTCGTGAAGGGCGTCATCGACAGCAACGACCTGCCCCTGAACGTGTCGCGGGAAATCCTGCAGCAGGATCCGGCGGTGGACAGCATGCGCGGCGCGCTGACCAAGCGCGTGCTGGACATGCTCGGCAAGTTGGCGAAGTCGTCGCCGGATGATTACGCCGTGTTCTGGAAGGAATTCGGCCAGGTACTCAAGGAAGGCCCCGGCGAGGATTTCAGCAACAAGGAGAAGGTCGCCAGCCTGCTGCGCTTTGCTACCACGCACACGGACAGCGAGGTGCAGGACCAGGGCCTCGACGACTACCTGGCACGCATGCAGGATGGCCAGGACAAGATCTACTACGTGGTGGCGGAGAACTTCAACACGGCGCGGCGCAGCCCGCACCTCGAGGTGTTCCGCAAGCGCGGCATCGAGGTATTGCTGCTCAGCGACCGCATCGACGAGTGGCTCATGAGCCATCTCCAGGAGTACGCGGGTAAACCGGTGCAGGACGTGGCCCGCGGCGAGCTGGATCTCGGCGAGGACGAGAAGGCGGAGAGTGAAAAGCTGGCAGAGGAAAGCAAGGGTCTCCTCGAGCGGATCAAGGGCGCGCTCGAAGGCGACGTGGCCGACGTGCGCGCCAGTGCGCGCCTCACGGACTCCGCGGCCTGCCTCGTGGTCGGCGAGCACGAGCTGGGCGCGCAGATGCGCCGGATCATGGAGGCCGCCGGGCAGCCGGTGCCGGACAGCAAGCCGACCCTGGAGATCAACCCGGCGCATCCGCTGATCGCGCTGCTCGACCGGGAGAGTGACGAGGATCGCTTCGGCGACCTGGCCCGGGTGGTCTTCGACCAGGCGACGCTCGCGGAAGGGGGGCAGCTCGACGATCCGGCCAGCTACGTCGATCGCCTCAACAGGCTGCTGCTCGAGCTCGCAGGGCGCTAGCGATGCTGGTGACGATCTGGCGCCACGGCGAGGCAGCCCCCGGGCGGCCGGACCGGGAGCGCCGGCTGACTGACCGCGGCCACGCGGACCTGCGCCGGGGCGCCGCCGCCTTCGCGCCAGCCCTGCAAGAGCGGGGACTGGCACTGCCCGACGGCCTCCACGCGAGCCGCTGGGTGAGGACCCGGCAGACTGCGGCCTATCTCGCCGAGGCGCTGGGCCTGCCGGTGCTGGATGAGGAGGCGCTGATTCCCGGGGCGGAACCGGAAGATGTCGAGGCCTGCCTTGCCCGCCTGCCCGCTGCTGCGCACCGCGTACTGGTCTCGCACCAGCCGCTGGTGTCCGGGCTGGTCGATCGCTGGCTGGGCGATCCGGGCCGCGTACCGGCGCTCTCGCCCGGGTCCTACGCGGTGCTGGACGCCGAGGTCTTTGCACCGGGCTGCGCAAGCCTCTGTTTCTTCGCCGCTCCGCCGGACTACGGGCTTTGACGCCCCGGGAAAATCCGTCACCATACGCGTTCGCCCATGCTTGCCGACAGGAGCAGGATCTTGCCCCATTGCCCCGCCGACCGCCGGCACCGTCATCCCGCTCGCTACACCTGCCTCGCGGCCCTGCTGGGGGCGTGCCTGGCGGTTCCCGCCGGTGCGGAGAAGGGATCGGCTGAGGCGCTGTTGGCGCGCTATGACCGCTTCCCGCACGCGGAGGTCGTCGACGAGGCCAGCGAGCCGGTGCTCGATCACGTGGTGGGGCTCGGCCCGATGCAGAAGGTGCGCGGGGACTGGCGCCTGGAGGACAGCGAGCGCCTGACCGGGCACCTGTCGCGCTATACCTGGCGTATCGTGGACGGCTTCAGCGCCCGGGCCCTGTTCGAGGACGCGACCATGGAGGTCGAGGCCATGCCGGGCAGTGAACTGCTCTACGCCTGCGAGGCCCGCTCCTGCGGCGGCAGCGTCCAGTGGGCGAACCGGGTTTTTCACCAGCGCGTGCTCTACGGTACCGAGAGCTCGCAGCGCTACCGGGTCTATGCCCTCCGCGGGGGAGAAGGCGAGCAGCGGCTCGTAATGTATGCGAGCGCAAGGACCTCGGACCGGCAGTACCTGCACATGGAGCTGCTCACGGTGCGGGGGGAGGGCAGCGCGGTGCCCTGAGCTCGGCTGAACCGGCTCCGGTAAAGGCGCTCCCGCTACTGGCGCAGTCTCAGCAGCCCGAGGAACTCGTCCCGGGTTTTCAGGTCTTCGCGGAAGGAGCCGAGCATGGACGAAGTTTTCATGACCGAGTTCTGCTTCTCGACGCCGCGCATCATCATGCACATGTGCTTCGCCTCGATGATGACCCCGACGCCCGCCGCATCGGTGACGGCCATGATGGTCTCGGCGATCTCCGTGGTCAGCGATTCCTGGATCTGCAGCCGGCGCGCGAAAACATCCACGATGCGCGCGATCTTGGACAGCCCGAGCACCTTGCCGGTGGGGATATAGCCGACGTGGCACTTGCCGATAAAGGGGAGGATATGGTGTTCGCACAGCGAATAGAGCTCGATGTCCTGCACCACGACCATTTCGCTCGAGTCGGAGGGGAACAGGGCCTCGTTGACCACCTCGTCCACGGACTGGTGATAACCGCGGGTCAGGAACTGGTAGGCCTTTGCCGCCCGCTCCGGGGTGTCCTTGAGCCCGGGACGGGCAAGGTCTTCGCCCATTCCCTCGATGATCGCTGCCCAGTGTTCTTTCATCTGCCTGTTTCCCCTGACTGTCTGCGACCGACGGCCGCGGCGCGATGTTAACATGCGCTCCATGAACGATCACGCGCCCTGGCAACTGCCCCCGGACACGCTCGCCGGCGCCGTCGCCCGCTGCGCGACGCGCCTGGACGACGCGGGTGTCGCCTTCGGCCACGGCACGGACAATCCCTGGGACGAGGCCGTGCAGCTCGTCCTCGGCGTGCTCGGCCTCGAGGACGGGCCGGAGGTCGCCGGCCGGCCGCTGGCTGCCGCAGACTGGGATAGAGTTGTCGCCGTGCTGGAACGGCGCATCGGGGAGCGCTGCCCGTTGCCCTACCTCCTCGGCGAGGCGCACTTCGCCGGCCTGCGCTTCCGCTGCGACCCGCGCGCCCTGGTGCCCCGCTCGCCGCTGGCCGAGCTTATCGTAGGCGGCTACCAGCCCTGGTATGCCGGCCCGCCGCCGCAACGCCTGCTCGACCTCTGCTGTGGCGGCGGCTGCCTCGGCATCGCCGCCGCCGTGCACGCGCCGGGGCTCCTGGCCGTACTCGCGGACCTGGACAGCGACGCCCTCGCGCTGGCGGCAGAGAACGTCGCCCGCCACCGTGTCGAAGAGCGGGTGAGCCTGCGCCGCTCCGACGGCTTCGAAGGGCTCGCCGGTGAGCGCTTCGATATCATTCTCTGCAACCCGCCCTACGTGGACCGCGAAGACCTCGCCGCCATGCCTGCGGAATTCCGGCACGAGCCCGCCGCGGGCCTCGGCGCCGGGCACGATGGCCTGGACCTGGTACAGCGCCTGTTGCCCGTGGCGGCAGCGCACCTCGAGGACCACGGCCTGCTGCTGCTCGAGGTGGGCAACAGCTGGCCGGCCCTGGAGGCCCGCTACCCGCGCTTTCCCTTCACCTGGGTCGAGCTGGAGCGTGGCGGGCACGGGGTCGCGGCGATCACCGCGCGGGAGCTCCGCGACCACGCCGGGGACCTCACGTATAATTCCGGCGCGGTGACAGGGCAGGACTGAGACATGGCTGGCAACACCTTCGGCAAGCTGTTCACGGTGACGACCTTCGGCGAGAGCCACGGGCCGGCACTGGGCTGTATCGTGGACGGCTGCCCGCCCGGCCTGGCGCTCAGCAGCGCCGACATGCAGCCGGACCTGGATCGCCGCAAGCCGGGCACGTCGCGCTTTACCACGCAGCGCCGCGAGGCCGACGAGGTGCGGATTCTCTCCGGCGTCTTCGAGGGCGTTACCACCGGGACTCCCATCGGGCTCCTGATCGAGAATACGGACCAGCGCTCCAAGGACTACAGCAAGATCAAGGACGTGTTCCGGCCGGCGCACGCCGACTACACCTATCAGCAGAAGTACGGGCGCCGTGACTATCGCGGTGGCGGGCGCTCTTCCGCGCGGGAGACAGCCATGCGCGTCGCCGCCGGGGCCATCGCGAAGAAGTACCTCGCGGAGTATGCGGGGGTCACCGTGCGCGGCTACCTGAAGCAGCTCGGTCCTGTTGTTGCCGAGCAGCTGGACTGGAACGTGGTCGAGAGCAACCCGTTTTTCTGCCCGGATCCGGAGAAGGTGCCGGCGATGGAAGCCTACATGGCCGACCTCAACAAGCGCGGTGATTCCGTCGGTGCGCGCATCAACGTGGTCGCCACCGGTGTTCCCCCGGGGCTGGGCGAGCCGGTCTTCGACCGCCTGGATGCGGACATCGCCAGTGCCATGATGGGGATCAACGCGGTCAAGGGCGTGGAGCTCGGCGCCGGCTTCGCCTGCGTGGCGCAGCAGGGGAGCGAACACCGGGACGCGCTGACACCGGAGGGTTTCGTGGGCAACAACGCAGGCGGCGTGCTCGGCGGCATCTCCAGCGGCCAGGACATCACCGTCAGCCTGGCGCTGAAGCCGACCTCGTCGATCCGCCAGCCGGGAGCCAGCGTCAATACCGCCGGGGAGGCCGTCGAGGTAGTGACCACGGGCCGGCACGACCCCTGCGTCGGCATCCGCGCGACGCCGATTGCGGAGGCGATGCTGGCGCTGGTGCTCATGGATCACCTGCTGCGACAGCGGGCCCAGAACGCCGGCATCGTCAGTCCGACCCCGGTCATCCCGGCGACGGCCGGTTCCTGAGCCATGCGCCGCTGGCGCCGCAATACCCGGACGATCCTGCTCGCCGTCTGCGCCATGGCCGCGCTGCCCTGGGCGGCGGTCACCCAGTTCGACATGCCGAAGGCGCAGTTCCTCGAACTGCTGCTGGGCGCGCTCGGCGCCCTGTTCCTGGTAATCCTCGCTGCCGCCGCGGCGGCGGGTTTGCTGCTCTCGCTGCGCCGTCTCTGGCGCCGGCGCCGCGGGTCTTCCTGACGCACGCCTTGCTTCGTGCCGGTCCTGCCGGCGTCAGTCCTGCTGCAGCAGGTCGATCTCCAGGCTCATGGCCTCTGCGATACGGTCCAGTTCCTGCTCCAGGGTCGCGCGGTCGAGGCTTGCCGGGGCCTGCGCTTCCAGGGTCGCGTGGAACAGCGGCTCCGCGCTCATCGGCGCGCTGCGCACCGCGCTCTCGAGGCGGCGCAGGTTCAGCCCGGCGCCGTGCAGGGCGCGGGTGACCTCGTGGATGATGCCCGGGCGGTCCGGGCCGACCAGGGCGAGGGTAATGACCGCGCCCTCCTGCGCAGCGGTGTCACCGGCATCGGCAACGCTGCAGTCGATGGCTTCGCCCGCCAGGCCGTCGAGCGCCTCGCGCAGTGCGCCCTCCGCCGCGGCGGGCAGGTTGACCAGGGCGAGGCCGGCGAATTTGCCGCCGAGCTGGGACAGGCGGGCGTCTTCCCAGTTGCCGCCGTGCTCGGCAACGATGGCGGCGAGGCGCTTCACGATGCCCGGCCGGTCGTCGGCGATAAAACTGACCACGATGGCTTTCTGCACGACGTGTCTCCACATTGGCGGGGGAACTTCGTATAGTACCGCGACATCCTCCTCACGCTAAGGACGAACCATGAAAATCCTGATCCCGCTGCTGGTCGCCCTGTTTCTCCTTCCCGCCCGGGCCGCCCTGGCCGCCCCGGATTTCGCCGCGGCCCTTGCTGGCGAGCATCGCAGTGAAGAGAACCGCGCCCGGGACGACTGGCGCCATCCGGCCGAGACTCTCGCCTTCTTCGGCCTCGAGCCAGGGATGACCGTGGTCGAGCTGTCCCCCGGCGGTGGCTGGTACACCGAGGTGCTGGCTCCGCTCCTCAAGGGCGAGGGCAAGCTCTACGCCGCGCATTTCGACGTCAACAGCGGTGCCTACGCCCGGCGTTCCCTCGGTGGCTTCCTGCGCAAGCTGGGCGCCGACAACGAAATGTACGGCGGCGTGGTCGTCTCGACGCTGGCGCCGCCGGCGACGATCGACATCGCCCCGGCGGGCTCCGCCGACCTGGTCCTCGCCTTCCGCAACGTTCACAGCTGGCTGCGCGGCGGTACCCTTGACCCGGTGTTCGCCGCGGTCTTCGAGGCGCTCAAGCCCGGCGGTGTATTCGGCGTCGTGCAGCACCGCGCGCCGGAGGGCCGCTCCATCGAGGACATGAAGAACACCGGCTATGTCACCGAGGCTCACGTCATCGCCGCCGCGGAGGCCGCCGGCTTCGAACTCGCCGACAGCGCGGAGATCAACGCCAACCCGAAAGACACGGCGGACCACCCGGAAGGGGTCTGGACCCTGCCGCCGACCTTTGCGCTCGGGGACAAGGACCGCGACCGCTACCTCGCTATCGGTGAAAGCGACCGCATGACGCTGAAGTTCGTCAAGCCCGCCTCCTGAGGCGCCGTGGCGAGTTTCCTGCGCATTCCGCCGGAGCGGGTCCCCCCGGAAACGCTGGCTGCGCTGCTCGAGGAGTATGCCAGCCGGGACGGTACCGACTACGGCGAGCGTGAAGTGCCGCTCGCCGAGAAGCGGGAGGCGCTCTCCCGGCAGCTCGCGGCAGGCGATCTCCAGCTGCTGTTCGACGTCGACAGCGAAAGCTGGGACCTGGTGCCCCGCGATCGCGCGCGGGACCTGCTCGGTGACGCGTCGTGACGGCTCCGACCACCCACGAACTCGATGCCCGGGGGCTCTACTGCCCCGAGCCGGTCATGCTGCTGCACAACGCGATCCGCGACGCGGCGGCCGGTGACCTCGTCGCCGTGCGCGCCACGGACCCTACGACGCGCCGCGACATTCCCCAGTTCTGCCACTTCCTGGGCCACGAGCTGGTGGAGGAAAGCGAGGAGGGCGGCGAGCTCCGCTTCCTCGTCCGCAAGGCACCGTGAGCGTCACGGCCGCCGCCCTGGAGCAGGTCTTCGTCGACTGCTTCGGGGGCAAGGAGCGCACGCGGCTGGTCGGCGGGGCCGAGGAGCCCTTGTACCAGCCGGCCGTTGCGCCGGATGACTGGCACACGATCCACTACCGCGCCGACTACCCGGCCAGCGCCCTGCACGAGGTCGCGCACTGGTGTATCGCCGGCCCGGCGCGGCGCCGGCTACCGGACTACGGCTACTGGTACGCGCCGGACGGTCGCAACGCGGCGGCGCAGCGTGACTTCGAGGCGGTCGAGGCCAGGCCCCAGGGCCTCGAGTGGCTGTTCGCGCAGGGCTGTGGCCTGCCGTTCCGCCTGAGCCTCGACAATCTCGACGGGGAGCTGACGACGACAGACCGCGAGCGCTTCGCCGCCGCCGTCGCGGCCGAGGCCAGTGCCTGGCAGGTCCGCGGGCCCGGGGGACGGGCGGGGCGGTTCCTGGCGGCCCTGGTGGTGCGTTTTCCTGAGGGTCGCGCGGTTAACGCGATGCAGTTTTCCCCGGCGGCGCTTCGCTGAGCCATGCTCATTGTCTGCGACGAGAACATGCCCGGCCTCGAGGCGCTGGCGGCAGCGGGGGCCACCCTTCGCCCCCTGCCGGGGAGGGCCATCGGCCGGGCCGAGCTGCGCGACGCCGACGCACTGCTCGTGCGTTCCGTTACCCGCGTGGACGAGGCGCTGCTCGCGGAGACGCCGGTGCGTTTCGTCGGCACGGCAACCAGCGGGACCGATCACGTCGACCGCGACGCCCTCGGCCGCCTCGATGTGGCCTTTGCCGACGCGGCCGGAGCGAACGCCAATGCGGTGGTCGAGTACGTACTGGCAGTGCTGGCGTCGCTCGAGCAGCCGCTGGCGCGGCTGCTCGAGGGTGGCCGGGTCGGTATCGTCGGCTACGGGCATGTCGGGCGCAGCCTCGGCGCTCGGCTGAATGCGCTCGGCGTGAGCTGGTGTGCTACCGACCCCTGGCTCGCCGACGGCACCATCCCGCGGCCCGCTGCGCTGGCCGAGGTGCTCGCCTGCGAAGTGGTGACGCTTCACTGTTCCCTGACCGAGCAGGCTCCCTGGCCGAGCCGGCACCTCATCGATGAACGGGCCATTCAACAACTGGCGCAGGGTGCGCTGGTCATCAACGCAAGCCGCGGCCCGGTCGTGGACAACACCGCCCTGGCGGCCTGGCTGGCGAGCGGACGGGGGAGGGCGGTGCTCGACGTCTGGGAAACGGAGCCGGAGGTGCCGGCGCCGCTGCTCGAGCGGGTCAGCCTCGGTACACCGCATATCGCCGGCTATTCGCTGGAGGCGCGGCTGGCCGGCACACAGCGCGTGGTCGCCGCGATGGACGCAGCGCTCGGCACGGCGTTTGCCGGCGCGTTGGTGCCGCAGCCGGCCGCTGCGCTCACGCTGCCGGAAGGTGAGGAGCGCGGAGAGCTCCTTCGGGCGCTGCTGCTCGGCCGCTACCAGCCGCAGGACGATGACCGGCGCCTGCGCGAGGCGCTCGCCGTTGCGGGGATCGATCGCTCCACCGCCTTCGACCGGCTGCGCCGTGACTACCCCCTGCGCCGGGAACTCGCCGGAAATCCGGTGAAGGGCGGCAGTGCGCAGGCACGCGAGATCGCTGAAGCGATGGATTGCGTGGTGGTTGGGTGAGGTCGAAGAGCTGTGTTCTGGGATTGGAGCGGGAAACCGGGTTCGAACCGGCGACCTCAACCTTGGCAAGGTTGCGCTCTACCAACTGAGCTATTCCCGCACTCCGTGCTTCGTACCGACCGTTAGTTGGTCGCCGGTACCGGCGAGGCTGGGCGCCCCCGGCTGCCCGCCCGGCTGCAACCTTGGCAAGGTTGCGCTCTACCAACTGAGCTATTCCCGCAGGAAAAATGGCGTCCCCTAGGGGGTTCGAACCCCTGTTCCCGCCGTGAAAGGGCGGTGTCCTAGGCCACTAGACGAAGGGGACGCTGTGACCTCTCTTCGAGAGCGGCGCATTGTAAAAAGGGTGCCTGTAAGCGTCAAGCACTATCTTCCCGGCGCCGCTCGAACTCGGCGATTTCCTCGTCCGGCATGTAGTGAAGGCATTCGCCGCCCAGGAACCAGAGCAGTTCGCGGGGGAAAGTGGGGGCAAACTCCGGGTAGGACGTGAACAGGCGGGAAACCAGTTCCCGGCCCCGGTCGTAGTAATCAACACCGCCGGCCGACACCTCGCCAAAGGCGAGGGCCAGTTCGCGCAGGCCGTCCTGGGGACCGAGCTCGCGGGTGCGCTCGAGGAACTCGCGGGCGAAGTTCTCCAGCAGGCTCCGGCAGTACTCCGCGTATTCGACATCGTCCATGGTGGCTCCGGTTCTAGGCCCCCGGCCTTTACGGGTAGAATGGGGGGCTTTCCTGGTCGTTTTCCCGACGGCCTTACAGACTTACTAAGGGTAGTTCATGGTCCCGGCTCTGAAAATCGATGCGCTCAAGAAGACCTACCCCGGGGGCTTCGAGGCCCTTAAGGGTATCAGCCTCCAGGTACAGCAGGGGGATTTCTTTGCGCTTCTCGGCCCCAACGGCGCGGGCAAATCCACAACCATCGGCATCATCTGCTCCCTGGTGGCCAAGACCGGGGGCAGCATCGAGGTCTACGGCGTGGATATCGACGTCGACTTCCCGGGCGCCAAGAGGTACATCGGCATCGTTCCGCAGGAATTCAACTTCAACATGTTCGAGAAGGTGGGCGACATCGTCGTCAACCAGGGCGGCTACTACGGCCTGCCGCTGCCGCTCGCCCGGGAGCGCGCCGAGAAATACCTGCGCGCCCTGGGCCTGTGGGAGAAGCGCGACAACGCCTCGCGCATGCTGTCCGGGGGCATGAAGCGCCGGCTGATGATCGCCCGGGCGCTGGTGCACGAACCCAGCCTGCTCATCCTCGACGAGCCGACCGCCGGCGTCGATATCGAGATGCGCCGGTCCATGTGGGACTTCCTGAAGCAGATCAATGCGGGCGGCACCACGATCATTCTCACCACCCACTACCTGGAAGAGGCCGAGGCGCTCTGCCGCAACATCGCCATCATCAACCACGGCGAGATCGTCGAGCACAGCTCGATCCGCGACCTGCTGCGGCGGCTGCACCGGGAGGTCTTCATTCTAGACAGCGCGGGCACGTTGCCCGAGCCGCTCGAGCTTCCCGGTTTCGTGGTGCGCCGCCTGGACGACCACAGCTTCGAAGTCGAGGTGGAGAAGGGCCAGCACGTGAACGAGGTGTTCGAGGGGCTGAGCGCCATCGGCGTCAGGGTCACCAGCATGCGCAACCGCGCCAACCGCCTCGAGGAAATGTTCGTCAACCTGGTGGAGAGCGCCGCATGAGCCTCTCGGAACAGTACATCGCTCTCATGACCCTGCTGCGCAAAGAGATCCGCCGTTTTCTGCGCATCTGGCCGCAGACGCTGCTGCCGTCGGCTATCACCATGTCGCTGTACTTCGTGATCTTCGGCTCCCTGATCGGTTCGCGCATCGGCGACATGGGCGGCTTCCGTTACATGGAGTTCGTCGTGCCGGGCCTGATCATGATGGCCATCGTGACCAACAGCTACTCGAACGTGGTGTCCTCCTTCTTCGGCTCGAAGTTCAATCACAGTGTCGAGGAACTGCTGGTCTCGCCGACGCCGAACTACGTGATCCTCCTCGGCTTCCTGCTCGGCGGCATCGCCCGGGGACTGCTGGTGGCCCTGATCGTCACGGCCGTGTCGCTGTTCTTCACGCGCCTGCCGATCTACAGCATCGGCATCGTTGCGCTCGTCGTGCTGTTCACCTCGACGCTCTTTGCGCTGGCGGGCTTCATCAACGGCGTCTACGCGAACAACTTCGACGACATCAGCATCATCCCGACCTTCGTCCTTACCCCGCTCACCTACCTCGGTGGCGTCTTCTACTCCCTGGACCTGCTTCCGGAGTTCTGGGCCGGCGTGTCGAAGCTGAACCCGCTGGTCTACGTGGTCAACGCGTTCCGTTACGGCGTTCTCGGGGTATCCGATGTGAACGTGACCTTTGCCTTCGCAATGATCGCCGGCTTTACGGTGCTGCTCTTCTTCTACGCCATGCACCTGTTGTCCAGCGGCAAGCGGCTGAGGCAGTAGCTGGCCGTGAACCGGGAGAGCCCGCTAGGCCGCCGGGTCGCCGGCAGCACCCGCTACGACCCCGGGCTGCTGTTTCCCATCGAGCGCAGCGAGGGCAGGGCGCGCCTCGGGCTGGGGGAGGGCAGCCTGCCGTTCGCCGGCACCGATGTGTGGCACGCCTACGAGCTGTCCTGGCTGGAGGCCGGCGGCCGGCCGCGGGTCGCCGTCGGGCGCATCGAGGTGCCGGCCGCCTCGCCGCGGATGGTCGAGTCCAAGTCGCTCAAGCTCTACCTGAACGCCCTGAACGGCAGTACCTTCGACGATGCGGCCGCCGTGCGCGACACGATCGCGCGGGACCTGGGAGAGGCTACCGGCGGCACGGTCTCGGTGACGCTCGCGGGGCTCGAAGACCCGGCCTTTCACGGCATCGCCGCGCCGGGAGCCTGTATCGACGAGGCTCCCCTTGCCGGCCCGGCCGCGGCACCCGACCGGGAGCTGCTGCGTGCAGACGCCGGTGAGCCGGTAGAGGAAACGTTGCACTCCCACCTGCTGCGCTCTCTCTGCCCCGTGACGGCGCAGCCGGACTGGGCGACGGTGGTCATCAGCTACCGGGGGCCGCGACTGGACCGCGGCGCACTGCTGGCCTACCTGGTCGCCTTTCGCGAACACCAGGACTTCCACGAGCAATGCGTCGAGCGCATCTTCCTCGACCTGGCCGCGGTCCTGTCGCCGCAGACCCTGGCCGTGCAGGCCCTGTATACGCGCCGCGGCGGCCTCGACATCAGCCCCTGGCGCAGCAGCACGCCGGGCAGGGCCCCACAGTATCGACTCCATCGTCAGTAAGCTGCTATGATGCGCGCCCTTCGGTGGGGTGGCCGAGTGGTCGAAGGCGCACGCCTGGAAAGTGTGTAACGGGAAACCGTTCGAGGGTTCGAATCCCTCCCCCACCGCCATCCCGCAGTGCCCCCTGCTTGATTCAGAGCCGGAAAAAGGCTTTTTTGACCTGCGTTCACGCAGCGGTCTATGCTGGCTTTCATCCTTTCGCTGCCGATGAGCTGACGTGCCCGCTGTTTCGAGTGCTGTCTTCCTTCGCGCCGGCGCTTTCCGCGCCGTTCTCTACGCGCTGCTCTGGGGCGTGCTTGCCGGCTTCGAGCCGGGGAGCTGGTCCCTCGGGGTGCCGGCCGTGCTGCTGGCGACGTGGCTGAGCCTGCGCCTGCTGCCGCCCGTGGGGTTCCGGCTGCTGCCCGTCCTGTCATTCCTGGGCTACTTTGCCTGGCATTCGCTGCTCGGCGCGGTCGACGTCGCCCGACGGGCGCTGGCGCCGCGCCTGCGCCTCGCGCCGGCGCTGGTTCCTTTCGACACGGCGCTGCCGCCCGGGCTGCCCCGCGTCCTGCTCCTGAACAGTATCTCGCTGACGCCCGGGACGCTGAGTGCGGATATCCGCGACGACACGGTCTGGGTTCATGTCCTGGACAAGGCCGGCGGGCACGAGGCCGCTCTCGCCGGCCTGGAGGCACGGCTGGCACGGGTTTTCTCCCCGTGAACCTCGATGCGGTGCATACGGGGCTGGCGCTGTTCCTTCTCGCCAACCTTCTCGCCGGCCTCTGGCGCGTGCTCGCCGGGCCGACGCCGGCGGATCGCATGCTGAGCACGCAGCTGTTCGGCACGACGGCCGTCGCGCTCCTTGCCATGGAAGCCGATACCCGCGGCATGCCGGCCCTCCGGGATGTCGCCCTGGTGTTTGCGCTGCTCGCTGCGATTACCGCGGTCGCCTTCGTGCGCCGCGTCTGGCAGCCGCGCGGAGAAAGCGAATGAACGGGTTGGCGCTGGCCTGCATGGTCCTCGGCGCGCTGTTTTTTCTCGCCGGTACCGTCGGTCTCCTGCGTTTCCCCGACGTGCATTCGCGGCTGCACGCGCTGACCAAGGCAGACAACGTGGGCCTCGGCTTCCTGCTCCTGGGCCTCGCCCTCGAGGCGGGCTCGGCAGCGGTGGCGGCGAAGCTCTTCGTAACCTGGTGCCTGGTCCTCCTGGCCAGCGCGTCCGTCTCCCACGTCATCGCCCGGGCGGCGCTGCGCCGCGGCGTCGAGCCATGGCAGCGATGACCGGGTTGCCCCTGGCACCGGACCTCCTGCTCGGCGTCGCGCTGCTGTTCACGGCGTGGCGGGCGCTCTACACGCGGGCGCTGTTCCCGGCGGTGGTTTTCTTCGTGGCCTTCGGCATGCTCCTCGCCCTGGCCTGGATGCGCCTGGAGGCCCCAGACGTCGCGCTCGCCGAGGCGGCGATCGGCGCGGGGCTCACCGGGGCGCTGCTCATGGCGGCCGTGGCGCGGCTGCGCGGGCGGGACGAGGACCGGCCTTGAAAAGGCTCGCCAGCGCGGCGCTCGCGGTCATGCTCGCAGGGCTGGCGGTGGTGCTCGCCTGGACCGTGACCCGTCCCGTCGCGCCCGGCCGCGACGTGCCCGCGCTCATCGCCGGGTCCCTCGACGCCAGCGGCGTGAGCCACCCGGTAACGGCCGTGCTGCTCAACTTCCGCGGCTACGATACGCTGCTGGAGCTGGTGGTCCTGCTCATTGCCCTCGCGGGGGTGCGCTGCCTGGCGCCGCTGCCGCCGCCCCGCGGCAGCGCGCCGGTCGGCGGTGTGCTGCGCGAACTCGCCTCGCTGCTCCTGCCCGTGCTCGTTCTCGTCGCCGTTTACCTCCTCTGGGCCGGCGCGACACGGCCCGGGGGGGCTTTCCAGGGCGGTGCGCTTCTCGCCGCCGCGGGTATCCTCGCGCTCCTAGCCGGGCGCGACCGCTTTCTCTGGCGCCTCGAGCACCTGCTATGGCCCCTCGCCGGCCTGGGCGTCGCCGTTTTCCTCGCGGTCGCTGCCGGCACGCTCTCGGCCGGCGGGGTGCTGCTCGGTCTGCCGCCCGCTCACGCGGGGACGCTGATCCTCGTCATCGAGGGCTTCGCGCTGCTTTCCATCGCCGTGACGCTGGTCGCCCTGTTCCTGGGCACCGGGGAACTCGAGGACCGGGAGCCGTGACCGGGCAGGCCCTCTACGCGGTGCTCGGCTGTGCGCTGTTCTGCCTCGCCTTTCACGCCCTCGTGGTCGCGGCACACCCGCTGCGCCGCCTGCTGGCGGTCAATGTCATGGGCAGCAGCGTGTTTCTCGTTCTCGTCGCCGGGGCGGCGCCGGGCGATCCGCTGCCGCAGGCCCTGGTCATCACCGGCATCGTGGTCGCCGTCGCGGCGACGGCGCTCGGGCTCAACCTGCTGCTGCGCCTGGCGGTACCCGCCGACGACGACCCGGCGGACGGGCAGGGCGGTTCGTGAGCGGTTCTCAGCTGCTGCCGCTGCTGGTGCTCTGGCCCCTGGCCGGCGGCCTGCTCGCGCTGCTTGCGCCACGGGCCGTGGGGCTTCTCCTCGCCGCCGGCACGGCGGGCAACCTGGCACTCGGACTGTTCCTTGCCGCGACGCTCCCGGGCGCCGGTGCCCTGGCGCACGATGTCGGCGGCTGGGGCGCCCCGCTCGGCATCGCGCTGCGTGCCGACGGGCTCTCGGCGGTCCTCGTACTGGTCACGGCGTTCGCCGCCCCGTGGCTCGCGCTGCATGCCAGTGCGGCCTACGCGGAACCGGAGCGGCGTTACTTCGCGGGCCTCTTCCTCCTGTTTCTCGCGGCCCTCAACGGGCTTTTCGTGGCTGGCGACCTGTTCAATCTCTACGTGACCCTCGAGCTGCTCGGGCTGTCCGCGGTCGCCCTTGCCGCGCTCGGTGGCGGACCGGCGGCACTGGCCGCATCGCTGCGCTACCTGCTGGCAACGCTGACCGGGTCCCTGGCCTACCTGCTCGGCGTGGCCCTGCTTTATCGGGCGGCCGGCACGCTCGACCTCGCGCAGCTGGCGGGGCAGGGCACGGACCTGCCGGGGGGCGCGGTCGCATTTGCATTGATGGTTGCCGGCCTGCTGCTCAAGGCCGCCGTCTTCCCGCTGCACTTCTGGCTGCCGCCGGCGCACGCCAACGCGACCCCGCCGGTGAGTGCCGCGCTGTCGGCGCTCGCCGTCAAGGCGCCGCTCTACCTGGTGTTGCGCCTCTGGCTGTCCCTGTACGACGGGGCCTGGCCCCTGGTCGCCGAGCTGCTTGCGGCCCTGGGGGCCGCGGGCGTGCTCTGGTGCTCGCTGCAGGCGGTGCTGCAGGCGCGGGCGAAGCTGCTGGTCGCCTATTCCACCGTGGCGCAGCTCGGCTACCTGCTGGTCGCGCTGGCCCTGGTGCCGGCGGCGGGGCTCAACGCTTACGGGGCCTTCGTCCTCCTGCTCGTATCCCACGTGCTGGCGAAGGCCGGGCTGTTCCTCGCGGTGGGCAACCTGGCCCGGCGCGCCCGGCACGACCGCATGGACGGGTTCGAGCGGGTAGTGCACCACATGCCGCTGTCGGCCGGCGCAATCGCGCTCGCAGGGGTGAGCCTCATGGGTCTGCCGCCGAGCGGTGGCTTCAGCGGCAAATGGCTCCTGCTGCAGGCCGGCATTGCCGCGGGCAAGTGGTGGCTCGTCGCTGTCGTGCTTCTCGGCGGCCTGCTGGCGGCCGTGTACATCTTCAAGCTCATCGAGCATACCTTCGGCGGCAGTGACCGGCCCGATGCCACGGCGCTGCCGCGGCGGATGGAGTGGGCGGCGCTCGCTCTCGCCGGCAGCGCCGTGGCGCTGGGCTTTCTCGGGCAGCCGCTGCTGGGGCTCCTGGGGGGGCTGCCGTGAACGAGCACGCGCTGCTGCCGCTCGCCGTGCTGGCCAGCTCGCTGCTGCCCGGGCTGGTGATCTTCTTCCTGCCGGAGCGGGCCGTGCGTCTCCGCAGCGCGCTCAACCTGGCGGGGGCGACCGCGAAGCTTCTGCTCGTGGGGGTGATGCTCTGGGGGGTGTCCCGGGGCGTCAGCTATGCCGTTTCCTTTCCCCTGCTGCCCGGGATCGCGTTCTCGCTGCGCGCCGATTCGCTCGCGCTGCTCTTCGTGACGCTGTCGGCACAGCTCTGGTTCCTGACCACGATCTACGCCATCGGCTACCTGGAGAACTCGCCGAACCGGGCGCGTTTCTTCGGCTTTTTCAGTCTCTGCGTCACCGCGACGGTCGGCGTCGCCATGGCCGGCAACCTGCTCACTTTCCTGCTCTTCTACGAGCTGCTGACGCTCTCGACCTACCCCCTCGTCGCGCACCGGGAAACGCCCGTGGCCCGCGCGGCCGGCAACCGGTACCTCGCCTACACCATCGGCGGCGGCGCGGCGCTGCTGCTCGGCACGGCCTGGCTCTATGCGGTAGCGGGTACGCTCACCTTCACCCCCCGCGGCTTTCTCGACGGCTCCGATGCGCCGGCGGCGGTGCTTGCCGCGATCTTTTTCCTCCTGGTGGCGGGTGTGGGTGTCAAGGCGGCGCTCGTGCCGCTGCACGGCTGGCTGCCCCGCGCCATGGTGGCGCCCGCGCCGGTAAGTGCGCTCCTGCACGCGGTCGCCGTGGTCAAGGCCGGCGCCTTCGGGATCATCCGCATCGTCTACGACGTGTTCGGCGTGGAGTACGCGGCCGAGCTCGGCGTGATCGATGCGCTGGCGGCGGTGGCGGCCTTCACGATCATTTACGGCTCGCTCCGCGCGCTCGCGCAGGATGACCTCAAGCGCCGCCTGGCTTTCTCCACCGTATCGCAGGTGTCGTACATCGCCCTCGGGGTGGCGATCGTCGGGCCCCTTGCCAGCATCGGCGGTATCGTCCACCTGGTGCACCAGGGGCTGATGAAGATCACGCTGTTCTTCTGCGCAGGCAACTACGCCGAAACGCTGGGACTGCACAAGGTCAGCGAGCTGGACGGAGTGGGACGGCGCATGCCGTTGACCACCGCGGCGTTTACCGTCGCCGCCCTGGGGATGATCGGGCTGCCACCGATGGCCGGCTTCATCAGCAAGTGGTACCTGGGCCTCGGTGCGCTGGAGGCCGGGGATACCTGGGCGGTCGTCGTCCTCGCCGGCAGCAGTGCCCTGAACGCCGCCTACTTCCTGCCCGTCCTGCACCGGGCCTGGTTCCGTGCGCCCGCCGGTCCGTGGCCGCCGCCTGCCGTAGGCGCCCGGGCCGAGACGGCGCTAGCGCTGCTCGTACCGCCGGTGATCACCGCGCTGCTCGTGATCCTCGCCGGCCTGTTCGCGGCCGTACCCTACAGCCCCCAGGAGTGGGCGACCCTGGTGGTGCGCCGGGAGTTCTACGCGCCATGAAGCTGGCCATGCTGTTCGCCTTCGTGCCGCTGCTGGTCGCGCCCCTGCTGCCCCTCGTGCCGGCCGGTGGGCGCCGCTGGCTGCCGCCCCTCGCGGCGCTGCTGCCCGTTGCGGCCCTGGTCCCGGCCGGGGCGCTCGACCTGTCGTGGGTCATGCTCGGGGCCGGCACGATCCCCGGCATGCCGGGCGCGGTCGCAGTGGCGCTGCTGGCGCCCTGCTTTGCGCTGGCGCTCTGGCGACGCGGTGATGGGAAGGGCCCGGGCGGCAGCGCCTGCCTGCTCCTGGCGCAGGGCGCGCTCGGTGCCGCCCTGGTGGCGTCGGACCTGCTCCTGCTCCTCGCCGGTTTCACGCTCGCGACCTACAGCCTGCTCGCCGCGCGGCTCGGCGACGGCGCCGGTGCCCCGGGGCGACTGCCCGCCGTCATCGCCGTCCTGGTGCTCGGAGACCTCGCGGCGTTCGAGCTGGCCCTGCTCCTCGCCAAGGCTACCGGCAACGCCGTCGTGCCCACGGTGGCCGGAGCGGCCGGCGCGCTGTCGGCGTCGCCGGTCGTAGCGGCCTTTGCCGCACTGTCCGCGGGGAGTCGCGGCGCCCTGCTGCTCCTCGCCGGCTACCGCAGTGCCGCGGCCCTGCTGCTCGCAGCGCTGCCGCTGCTGGCTGTACCGCTGCTCGGCTGGCGCCTGGGTGGTGCGCATGCCGCCGTCGCAGCCGTGGTCGCGGTGGCGGCCTTCGCCCTGCTGGCGGCGGGGCTGGCACCGCTGCTTTCCCGGCTGCTTCCGCCGCTCGTTGCGAAGCTCACGGCCTGGGAGGCGTCCGCTTTCGGGCTGCCCGCACGGCGAGCGGGCGGGGAGCCCTCTGCAGAACATCCCCGACGCGGGCTGGCGTCAGGACTCGGTGCGCTGGAACTCGCCGTCGGCAGCTGGCGTACCGCGCTGGCGGCGACCGTCCTGCTGGCCCTGCTGCTCCTCGCGGCAACGCTGCGCTGACCATGTGCGGTCGCTTCAACATCGTCCACACCCCGGGGCTCGACGCGCTGC
This sequence comes from Pseudohaliea sp., assembly GCF_040217025.1. Lineage (GTDB taxonomy): Bacteria > Pseudomonadota > Gammaproteobacteria > Pseudomonadales > Halieaceae > Pseudohaliea. Next base: position 494,526 of record NZ_JAVJOA010000008.1, read on the forward strand.
TAGACAGCCTGGGCATCTCCGTGCAGCTGCCGCCGGCGCGCTGCAACATCGCGCCGACAGAGTCGGTGCCGCTGCTGCGCCGCGAAGGCGTCGGTGAGGCCCGCTGGTGGCTGACACCCTCCTGGGCGCCCGCGGTGGACCAGCGCTACGCGATGTTTAACGCACGCTGCGAGACGCTCGCCGACAGCCGCGCCTTCCGCCGCCCGTTCCGGCGCCAGCGGGGCATCGTGCCCATGAGCAGTTTCCTCGAGTGGCGCAGGGAGGAAGCCGGAAAGGTCCCCTGGCTGATCACCAACGCGGAGGAGGGCCTCGCCGTCGCCGCGCTGTGGGATGTCTGGGAGGGCGGGGAGAGGCCCCTGCTGTCCTGCACGCTGGTGACCACGGATGCCGCGCCGGCGTTTCGCGACTGGCACCGGCGCATGCCGGTGTTGCTGACCACCGCCGAGGCCCAGCGCTGGCTCGACAATGGCAGCGCGATTGCGAGCGACGATCCCCTGTTTGCCCCCGAGCTCAAATTTCCCCTGCGCCTCGCGCCGCTTGCCCGGGCCGTCGGCAACGCGAGCCGGAAAGACCCCGAGTTGATGGCGCCCGCAGGCGACTGGATCACCCTGGCCCACGATCGCTGAGCGGCATTTTTTCACAGGGAGGCGCTTGACCCGGCGTTCCGGTCGGATACACTTGCTAGACACAAACAAGCAATTCGTCTTACCGAGCCTGAGATAAGCCCGCAGGGACCATAACAGGGCAGGGGAGCAAGACATGAGTGCAGATGCCGCGACCATCGAGGCATTGCTGGCCCGCATAGACCAGCTGGAGAGCCGCCAGTCCATCGTGGACCTGGCCTCCGAGTACTGCCACGGTTTCGACAAGCGCGACTTCGACCGCTTTCTTGCTATCTGGTGGGAGGACTGCACCTGGAACATCGGGCCGCCCTTCGGCGCCTTCGAAGGCCATGCCGGCATACGGGAAGCGGTGAAGGATGTTCTCTGGCCGGCCTGGGACGAGAGCCATCACCTCACCACCAACAACGTCATCCATTTCGAGAGCGCGGACCGCGCTCGCTCGGTCTGCGACGTCGACTGTGTCGGCCGGCTCGCGGGCGAGAGCGTCTGCCAGATCGTCGGTGCGACCTACGAAGACCTGGTCGAGCGCCGCGACGGCACCTGGCGTATCAAGCAGCGCGACGTGACCATCCATTACTTCAACCCGGTGAACGGCACGCCGCTCGTGGCGCCGGGCTGACAGCGGGGACGCCCGCAGGCGTCCCGCCTGTAAACAACAGCAGAAAACCGTAACCCAGAGTAATAACAGCAATGATGTACCGCCGAGGAGGCAAGCCCCATGAAGAACGGTAAGAAGCAACTGGTTATCGCGCTGGCCGCGGCCGGTGTCGGCATCACGTCCGTACCGGTCGTGCACGCCCAGCAGGGTATGCTCGAGGAAATCACCGTTACCGCGCGGAAACGCGAGGAGAGCATGCAGGATGTGGGCATCTCGGTGAGTGCCCTCAGCGAGACGGAAATCCAGCGGCAGTTCGCCCGGGACATCCAGGACCTTGCCAACATTGCCCCGAACCTGATCGTCGATGACACGGGCCAGGGCCCAGGCGGCACCGCCGCCATCTTCATCCGCGGTGTCGGCGTTGCCGACCTCGAAAAGAACTTTGACCCCGCGGTCGGCGTCAGCGTGGACGGTGTGTTCATCGGTTCCACGGCCGGTGCGCTGCTGCGCAGCATTGACCTCGCCCGCGTCGAGGTGCTGCGCGGCCCGCAGGGCACGCTGTTCGGCCGCAACACCGTCGGCGGCATGATCAACCTCGAGCGTACCCGGCCCACCGGCGAGCTCGGCGGCCGCTTCCGCGCCGGCGTCGAGAACTACGATACCTGGTACGCCGATGGCATCTTCAACTTCGCGCTCACCGATGACCTCGCCGTCAAGCTGACCGCGTCAATCCGCGACCAGGGCGAGGGTTACTACGACAACAAGACCTTCAATCGCGACCAGGGCCGGCAGGAGTACACCAACCTCGGCGCGAACTTCCTCTGGAACGCCACGGAAACCCTTGAGCTGGAGTACACCTACAACCGGGAAGAGCTCGACCAGGACACGCCGGCGCTCGTCAACCTCACCCGCCCGGACCAGCTGTTCTGCACGGCGTATGGCTATTGCGCACCGAGCATCGGCGAAACAATCACCGGCGATCCGCTCGGCGTGGCCGGCGGTGGCGGTCGCCCGCCGGCGCCACCTTCCTTCGAAACCAACATAACGCCCACCGAGGCCATCGTTCCGGCCTTCATGGACGCATTCTTCGATACGGAGACGCACATCCTCGAGGCGCGTTGGGACATCACTGAGGCGCTTCGACTGGACTACATCTACGGCCGCTGGGAGTCCGACGAGGATAGCCTGCAGGACTGGGATGGCGTGCCGGAACTGCTGTACCACACCCAGCGCCCCGGCGAATGGGAGCAGGACAGCCACGAACTGCGCTTCACCTGGGATGATGGCGGCGCACTGTCCGCTCAGGCCGGTGTGTTCCTCTGGGACTCTGAGTACGAGAGCCGCATGCGCAGCTACATCGGCTTTGCGGTGCCGGGCCTCGTCCTCGACATCCCGCAGACCACCAACCAGACCACCGAGTCCATCGCCGCCTTCTTCGAGGCCGACTGGCGCCTGAGCGACAAGTTCACCTTCACCTTCGGCGGCCGCTACACCGAGGACGAGAAGGAGTCCCGGCAGTTCGGTGAGGTCAATACCCTCGACCAGGGCCGTACGTCGCACCCGAGCGAGAAGTGGGACGAGTTCACCCCGCGCATTGGCCTCAAGTACTTCCACAATGAAGACGTGATGCTGTTTGCCACCTACTCCGTGGGCTACCGCTCCGGTGGCTTCAATGGCCGGGTGGCAAGCCTCGAGGAGGCGATCCAGCCTTATGAGCCGGAGACCGTGGACAACTACGAGCTGGGGATCAAGTCAGAGCTTTTCGATAACCGGCTGCGCCTGAACGCGACGATCTTCACCATGGAGTACAACGACAAGCAGGAGGAGCTGCAGCTGCCCTCGGACCAGACCGATACGGGTCAGAAGACCGTGGTCATCAACCCGTCCTCGGCGACGATCAGCGGCTTCGAGCTGGACATGCAGGCCTACGTGACGGACGGTCTCAGTCTGCGCGCCAATCTCGGCTACCTGGACTCCGAGTACGACGACTTCGTGTACACGGACGTCGAGGGTGCGGTCGTGGATCTCAGCAACCTCGAGTTCCGCCGCGCGCCGGAGTGGACCGGCACCATCGACGCCACCTACGAGTGGGAAGTCGGCGGCGGCAACGCCTGGGTGCGGGGCTCCTACCGCTACATCGACGACCACTACACCTCGATCACCAACAACATCGAGTCGGAGAATGGCTCCCAGGGCCTGGTGGATGCGTCGGTCAACTACGCGATCGGTGACCTGCAGTTCAGTCTCTTCGGCCGCAACCTGACCGATGAGGATACCTTCACCCACGGCTACGAGGTCGCCGGTCTCTGGTCCTACGCATCCGTGCGCCGGCCGCGGACCTACGGCCTGGAAGTGGTCTACAACTTCAACAACTGATGCAGTAACCAGGACCCGGGAGCCGGGGAGGAACGGTGATGATGACAACGGAAGAACTCGCGGCCAGGGAGGCCATCAGGGACGTCATCCACCGCTATGCACGCGCCATCGACCGCATGGACGAGGCGCTTCTGCGCAGCGTGTTCCACCCCGGCTCCCGGCACAATCACTTCTACGAAGGCCCGTCCTCCGATCCGTCTGCGCCCTCGTCGCCGGAGGAGCCCGGGGACTTCATAGCCTTCGCGTTCGGCTTTCTCTCGACCTGTGCCCGCACCCATCACCAGCTCGGCAATACGCTGATCGAGTTTGACGGCAGCGATGCGGCCCGGGTCGAATCCTATTTCACCGCCTACCATCTCATGCGCCCGAAGGGCGATCCGCTCGCCGGCCCCATGGCCTACGACAGCGAGATGGACTACCTGGTGGGCGGCCGCTACGTGGATCGCTTCGAGCGCCGCGACGGCGAGTGGAAGATCGTGCAGCGCACCGGTCTGACCGACTGGATGCGCCTGGAGCCGTCCTGCAGCCAGGGCATGGGTGACCTGCCCGCGGCGACGGTCGGGCAGCGGGCACCGCACGACTTCATCAACCAGGCGGGCTGAGCGCCGTCGCGCGCTGCCCGTCAACCGGAAAGCTACAGCAAAGTCACCGCAAAGCGACAACAACCTGGCAAGGGAGAACGACATGCGCCTGGAAGGCAAGAGCGCGCTGATTACCGGCGGCGCTAGCGGTATCGGCGCCGCGGCCGCCGAACTGTTCGTCCGCGAGGGGGCGAAGGTCGCCATCGTGGACATCCAGCGGGAGGCCGGAGAGGCCCTGGCACAGCGCCTGGGGGAGGGGACCTTCTACCGTGACTGTGATGTCACCGAGGAGAGCGACCTGGTCGCCGCCGTCGACGCGACCGTCGAGCGCTTTGGCCGCCTCGATGCCCTGTTTCACTGCGCCGGCATCGTCGGTTCTGTTGGACCGCTTGCGACCACGCCCGGTGAGGAGTGGCGCTTCAGCATCGACGTGCTGCTGAACGGCACCTTCTACGCGATGAAGCACGCCGCGCGGATCATGGCGGGCCAGCGGAGCGGTTCGATCATCACGATGGCCAGCACCGCAGGTATCCTCGGCGGGCTCGGCCCCCATGCCTACACGGCTGCCAAGCACGGCGTGGTCGGCCTCACCAAGAGTGTTGCCACGGAGCTCGCCCGCAGCGGCGTGCGGGTCAATACCATTGCCGCCGCCAGCATGGCGACGCCGATGGTCGCCAACGTGCTCACCGGGGACCCGACCGATATCGCCGGTGCCGAGCGCGCCCTCGCAGAGATGTCACCGCTGCACGGCCGCGCCGGCCTCGCCATGGACGTGGCCCAGGCCGCCCTGTGGCTGGCGAGCGACGAATCGGGCTACACCACGGGGCACACGCTCACCACCGACGCCGGCATCACCATCGGCGCGACCGTCGAGGGTCCGGCCTTTGCCGAATACCAGCCGATCATCCGCGAGGCGGGCCGCACCGGGCTGGACGCCGACTAGCGCCAGGCTGCCGCTGTCGCAGGGACCCCGGCCGGTGACGGTCGGGGTTTTTTTGTGTTCGCTGCCCGGGTGAGGCCGGGCTTTCGCGCGTGCGCCAACGGTTTTCGCCGTGTTGCGGCGCAAGGGCGGGAAACCGTTGGCGGCGCGGTTGCGCGAGCCCTAGTCGGGCAGTTCGAACACGTAGAGCGCCTGCCCGTTCGTCGGCTGGTAGATCTCCGGCGAGAGCACGGCGGTGAGAGCGCGGAAGACGCCGATGCCGGTGGGTACGGCGATGTACTGCTTGCCGCCGGCGCTGTAGGTGATCGGGTAGCCGTGGAGCGGAGCACCGAGGCGCGTCTGCCAGAGCACCTCGCCGGACTCCGCGTCGAAGGCCTTGAAGTAGCGGTCCAGGTCACCGATGAAGACCAGGCCGCCGGCGGTGCTGAGGGCGCCGGTGAGGAACAGCGCGCGCTGCTCGTGGGACCAGCGCTCTTCCAGCGTGCGCACGTCGTAAGCGGCGAGCTTGCCGAGCTTGCCGCCGGCACCGGGCATTTCGTAAGTGCGTGAATCCCCGCCGTAGCCGCCGCCGCCTTCCTCCAGCGGCACCTCGCGGCCGATCATGTCCGAGCAGAGGCGGTGCAGCGGGACCACCAGGCTGCCTGTCTCGGGGCTGTAGGCGGACGCCTGCCAGTTGTGGCCGCCGTAGATCCCGGGACAGGCCTGGATCGTGTCGCCGATCTTCGCTTCGAGGATATCGTCGCGGTAGCGCACGCGGCCTTCCTCGCGGTCGATGTCCGCAAAGATGTTCTGGGGCAGCGTCTCCTTGACGGCAATGAATGCCCCGGTCTCGCGGTCCAGCTTCCACAGGAGGCCGTCCTTGCCGATGGTCAGCAGGACAGCCCTGCCGTCGATGTCCACGAGCACCCGTTCGAAGCCGATATCCATGTCGATGGTTTCGCCGGGGATATGCTGGAAATACCAGGCGATCTCGCCGGTCTTCGGGTCGAGGGCCAGGGTGCTGTTGGTGTACAGGGCCTGGTCCCGCGCGCTCATGCCGCGGCTTGCCGCGACCCAGGGCTTGGCCTGGGAGGTGCCGATGAAGAACAGGTCCAGCTCGGCGTCGTAGGAGCCCGCAATCCAGGCGTCGCCGCCGGCGCGCAGCGCCTGCGGCTGGCCGCCCCAGGTCTCGCCCTCGGGCGTACCCGGCAGCGCGATGGTCGACGTGCGCCAGAGCTCCTCGCCGGTGTCCGGGTCGTGGCCGGTAATGAAACAGCCGGCCTTCGTATACAGCTCGCAGCCGTTGATGCCGGACAGCACTACGCCGCCGCCGACGATGGGACCGGCCGTGTGCGTGTAGGCTTCCCGGTAATCCGCTTTCGGCGTCCGCCAAAGCTGCTCGCCGGTGCGCGCGTCGATGGCGACGATGGCCGCGTCGTAGGTGCTGAGGAACAGCTTGTCTTCGTAGATGGCGATGTTGCGCACCGGTCCGCCCAGGGTCTTCGCCGCGGGGGGGAAGCTGTAGGCGTATTCCCAGAGCACCTCGCCGCTGGCGCCGTCCACGGCCTGGATGATGTTGCCGGGATGGGTGACGTAGAGGATGCCGTCGTGGGCCAGCGGTGTGACCTGGTTGCTGCCGTCGCGCATCGCCAGCACCCAGGCCAGCTTGAGGTCGCCGACGGTGTCGCGGTTGACCTGCGCCAGGGGGCTGTAACCGTGGCCGTCGCGGGTCCGGCGCCAGCTGAGCCAGTCCCCCGGCGGCGGGTTCTCGAGCATCGCCTCGGTGACCGGCGAGTAGCTGTCGAGGCCGCGCCCGCGGAAGCCGCCGCGGCTGCGCGCGGCCTGGTCGATGGTCCCCGCCTCGGTGAAGTTGAACCAGCCTTCCTCGCCTGCGTCCTCGCCATCGCCTTCACCGGCCGGGGCGAGACCGGCGGGATCGAGCAGCGGGAACTCGCCCGCCGCTGCCTCGCGGTTGCGCTCGAGGACGAAAGCAACGGCCGCCGCGAGGTCCCGGTTACGCAGCACCGAGGTGCCGCCGGGGGGCATGTTGGCGGCGGTGTAGCGAAGCAGGTCGACGGGGGCGGCCTGTCCCCACTTGTCGAGGAAGACCGGCCCGAGGAGCGCGTTGCCATGCGGCGAGCCGCGCAGGGACATGCCGTGGCAGTTGGAACAGTGGCGCAGGTAGACGGCCTCGCCGCGGCTCGCAAGGGCGGCGGGGGTCGGCGCGCTGTCGTCGGCGCCGATGGCAGCGGCGGCGGTTGCGAGGAGGAGCGTGGCGAGGAGAGCGTGGGGCAGGGCCTTGGGCATGGAGTCTTGTCCTCTGCTGCTTGGCGGCGTCAGGCGCTGTAGCCGCCGTCGACGCCGATGATCTGTCCGTTGATGTAGCCGGCCTCGGGGCTCAGCAGGAAGCTGACGGTCGCAGCCACCTCGTCGGGCTGGCCGAGGCGCGGGGCCGGCGTGCGGTCGAGGCAAAGGCGGATCACTTCCTGGGCCGTCTCGTCGGCGGTGAAGGAGGAGTGCACGATGCCCACGTCGATGACGCCGGGGGCGACGGCGTTGATGCGCTTGCCCGCGCTGGCGATTTCCCGCGCCAGCTGGCGCACGATGCCGGCGATGGCGGTCTTGGGGATGCCGGACATGCCGTCGTTCTCCAGGGTACGCAGCACGGCCGTGGTCAGCAGCTGCACCAGCGCACCACCGGCCGGCAGGCGCCGTGCCGCGGCCGTGAGCAGGTGAAAGGCACCGAACACGTCGGTCTCCATGATCGTGCGGAACTGCTCCGGCGAGACATCGACCAGGGGGCAGAGCGGGATTGCCGGCCCCGTGGCATTGACGACGGCCTGCAGCGGCCAGTCATCGCTGCCGGCCTGCGCCAGGAATGCGTCGACGGCAGCCGGATCGCGCAGGTCCACCGCGGCAGTGTGCACCGGTACATCCGCCGCGACGAGTTCTTCACAGAGGTCGCGGGCCGCGTCGCCGTTGCGGTGGTAGCCGATACAGAGGCCGTTGCCTTCCGACGCCAGGCGGCGACAGATGGCGGCACCGAGGCCACCGCTGCCGCCGACTACTGCAACCGTGCGCTTCTCCATTGCCTCTGCCTCCCCCTCGACGCGCGCTGGCACCGGCCCGCGGAGGCGCCGCTGCCCTTACCCCTGCTATCCCGGCTCCCGCCTAGTCTTCCAGGTAGTGGCCGTACTTCTTCAGGGCGGCCTCGCGCTGCGTGGGTGTGTGGTAGGTGGGGAACAGGCCCGGGGAGGGCTCGTAATCGCGCAGGACCGTGCGCGCCACCGTGATCTTGTGCACCTCCGAGGGGCCGTCGACCACGCCGAGCTCCGGGATGTTGGCCCACATGGTCATCAGGGGCGTTTCGTCGGACATGCCCCAGCTGCCGTGCAGGTGCATGACGCGGTAGATCACGTCCTGCAGCACCTTCGGGGTGGCGGCCTTGATCGCGGCGATCTCCTTGCGCACCTCCCGGTTGTATTCCTTGTACTTGTCGATCAGCCAGGCCGTGTAGAGCACGTGCAGCCGGTACTGCAGGATCTGCGTGTAGCTGTCGGCGATCTTCTCCTGCACCGTCTGCTTGTCGGCGAGCAGCTCGCCCTTGGTGCGCCGGCTCTTCACCCGCTCGCACATCATGTCCATGGCTTTCTTCAGCACGCCGACGCTGCGCATGGCGTGGTGCACGCGGCCGCCGCCGAGGCGGGTCTGGGCGACGAGAAAGCCGCCGCCTTCCTCGCCGAGGAGGTTCTCGGCCGGCACACGGCAGTTGCTGAAACGCAGGTAGCCGTGCACACCGTCCCCCTGCTCGACGTAGGGGCCGACCGCGCAGTTGCGGATGATCTCCATGCCCGGCGTGCCTTTCTCCACGAGCAGCATGGAGGCGCCCTTGTGGATCGGGACGTCCTTGTTGGTGACGACCATCACCAGCAGGAACTCGGAGAAACGCGCGTGGGAGGCGAACCACTTCTCGCCGTTGATCACCCACTCGTCACCGTCTCGCTCGGCGGTGCAGGTAAACTCCGCCGGGTCGGCGCCGGCGTGCGGCTCGGTCATCGAGTAGCAGGAGGCGATCTTGCCGTCGAGGAGCGGCTGAAGGTACTTCGCCTTCTGCTCCGGCGTGCCGAAATGGGCCAGGATCTCGGCATTGCCCGAATCCGGCGCCTGGCAGCCGAAGACACTGGGGCCGAAGCGGCTGCGGCCGAGGATCTCGTTCATGAGGCCGAGCTTGACCTGGCCGTAGCCCTCGCCGCCGAGCTCGGGACCGAGGTGGCAGGCCCAGAGCTTCTCCTTCTTGACGATCTCGCGCAGCGGCGCCATGGCCCGGGCGGCCGGGGAGTCCGGGTCCCAGGGGTCCCCGGGGCCGCGGAAGACGAGGTCGAGGGGCTCGATCTCCTCCCGGGTAAAGGTGTCGATCCAATCCAGCTTCTGCTGAAACTCAGGGTCAGTCTCGAAACTCCAGCTCACGCGGCCTCCCGTTTATTGTCTGGCTTCTTGCGTCGATCGCGGCGCGCCTTGCGGGGCTGTTCCTGGGTCGTGCGCCTTGACTTGGTAAGCCGCAAGTTTAAACTTGCTAGTCGCAAACAAGCAAATACTAATAACCGCCCAGCGCAGGATGCCATGGACAAATACCCGACTACCTGGATTGTAACCGGTGCCTCCCGAGGGATCGGGCTGGCCGCCGCCGACCGTATTCTCGCGCAGGGCGGTCGCGTCGCCCTCGTTGCCCGGGGCGACGGCCTCGACGAACTCGCTGCGGAGCGCGGCGAAAACTGCATCGCCTGCCGCGCAGACGTTTCCCGCCCCGAGGAGCTCGAGGCGGTGGCAGAGCGTGTGCTCGCCGAGTGGGGGCGCATCGACGTCCTGGTCAACAACGCCGGCCTGCACCGCGGCGGCCGCGTCGGGCGCCTAAAGCCGGAGGACTGGCAGGCGGTACTGGATGTCAATCTCACCGGAGCGCTGAACGCCATCCGGGCGGTCGAGCCCCACCTCGCCGAGGGTGGGGCAATCGTCAATGTCGGCGCCGTCGTCGGCTTCCGCGGTTTCCCCGGCGACTCCGCCTACGCCGCGTCCAAGGCCGGGCTGGCGGGGCTGACCCGGGCACTGGCGATAGAACTGGCGCCCCGCGGCATCCGCGTCAACCTCGTGATCCCCGGGCTCGTTCTCACGGAGATGACCGGTGGTGTGTCCGAAAAGGCGCTTGAAGCCATGCGCAAGACGATTCCTCTCGGCCGCTACGGTGAGGCCACCGATATCGGCCGCGTCATCCACTGGGTGGGATCCAGCGACTACATGACCGGTGCCTTCGTGCCCGTGGATGGCGGCCTGCTGTCGAGTTTCGGGGTCCCGGGACAATGAGTCCGGAGCGGGAAGCGGCGCTGCGGGACTGGCTGGCGGCGGTAACCGGTGTCTCCGGCGCTCGCGTCGCCGGAGAGCTGGGTGGTGGTAACGCCAACGTCACCCTGCGCCTTTCCAGCGACGACGGCCCGCTCGTCCTGCGCACGCCGCCGGAAAACGCCGTATCGGCGAAGGCGCACCGCGGAATCGAGCGCGAGGGGAAGGTCCTGCGCGCGCTTTCCGGACGGGCCCGGGTGCCGGGCTTCGTCGCCTGGTGCGAGGATCCGGCGATCCTCGGCCGGCCGTTCCTGGTCGTGCGCCACGTCGACGGCGTGTCGATCACGGACACGCTCCCGGCCGCCTACCCCGATAGCGTCGAGACAGTGAACCGGCTCGGCGAGGAACTGGTGGACGAGCTCGCCCTCGTGCACAAGCTGCCCTGGGCCTCGCTGGGGCTCGACGGCTTCGGGCGCCCCGAGGGCTTCCTGGAGCGCCAGGTCACGCGCTGGCGGGAGGTGCGCCGCGGCGACCAGGTGCGCGAGCTGCCCCAGCTCGAGGCCCTGGCGGACTGGCTCCTGGCCGAAAAGCCCGCCGACCACCCGGGCGCGCTCACCCACGGCGACTATCACCTGGACAACACGCTGTCGCTGCCGGACCGGCCCGGCCTCGCCGCGATCATCGACTGGGAGCTGGCGACGATCGGCGATCCGCTGTCGGACCTGGCGCTGCTGCTCATGTTCTGGGGCGACCAGCGCCGGGCGGACCCGCCCGGGTTCCCGCAGATCCAGCAGGTCAGCCGGCGTTCGGGGGTCCACAGCCGCCGGGCGCTCGCGGAGCGCTGGTCCCGGCAGACCGGAATCGGCCTCGAGCGTCTCGACTACTACCTGTGTTTTGCCTTCTGGCGTCTCGCCGCCATCGTCGAGGGCGCCTACGTCCTGTTCCGCCGGGGCAAGGTCGACACCACCTACGCCCGGGGCATCGAGCGGGATGTGCCCGCGCTCCTGGCCGAGGCCGCCGCCGCAGCGAAAGGAGACTGGTAAATGGCCGATTACGCGCCCATGCCCGCCACCATGATGCACATGCCCATGACCGTACAGATGATCCTGCGTCATGGCGCGACGGTGTTTCCCGATAGCGTGGTCGCCGACTTCGATGGCGAACAGGTCACCCACACGCGTTATGCAGACATCGCGGCGAACGCGGTGCGCCTCGCCAACCTGCTGCGCGACCTGGGCGTCCGTCCCGGTGACCGCGTCGGCACCTTCAGCTGGAACAATCGCGAGCACCAGGAGGCGTACCTGGCGATCCCGTCCATGGGCGCGATCATGCACACGATCAACGTGCGCCTGTCCACGGAGCAGATCGCCTACGTGATCAACCACGCCGAGGACCGGGTGCTGATCGTCGATGCGCAGCTGCTCGACGTCCTCACGCCGGCGCTGCCGCTCCTGGAGACCGTGCAGCACCTGCTCGTCGTCGGCGAGGCCAAGGATCCCGGCAACGGCACGATTCACAGCCACGACTACCGCGCCGCGGTCAGCCAGCAGGCGGACGACTATCCCTGGCCGGCGCTGGACGAGAATGCCGCCGCGGCCGTGTGCTACACGAGCGGCACCACGGGCAATCCCAAGGGCGTCGTCTACAGCCACAAGACGACCTACCTGCACGCGCTCGCCTCCCGGGCGACGGATACCTTCGGCATCTGCGAGGCCGACCGGCTCCTGCTGCTGCCGCCCATGTTTCACGCCAACTCCTGGGGCATGCCCTACAGCGGCTGGTTCTCGGGCAGCGACCTCGTGATGCCGGGGCCCCACGTGCAGCCGGACAAGCTGGTACGCCTGATCGGCAGCGAGCGACCGACCTTCAGTGCCATGGTGCCCACGGTGCTAGGCGACCTGCTCCGGGTGCCGGAGGAGGAATTCGACATGCGCTGCTTCCGCCTGCTGGTCTCCGGCGGCTCCGCGGTGCCGCCGGCGATGATCGAGGCCGTGCGCGAGCGCTGGGGCGTCCCGCTGCTCCAGGGCTGGGGCATGACCGAGACCAGCCCGATGTGCGTGCTCTCGCACCCGCCGAGGGCGCTCGATGGCGTGCCCGAGTCGCGCTGGCGCGCCAAGAGCGGGCGCCCGGTCCCCGGTATCGAGGTGCGCGCGGTGGATGACAACGGCGAGGCCGTGCCCCGCGACGGGGAGACGGTCGGCGAGCTGCAGCTGCGCGGGCCCTGGGTGACCGGCGCGTACCACGGGATCGACGCCGCGGACAGTGTTACCGACGATGGCTGGCTGCGTACCGGCGACGTCGGCCATATCGATTGCAAGCACTTCGTCCAGCTGACTGACCGGACCAAGGACGTGATAAAGTCCGGCGGCGAGTGGATCTCGTCCGTGGACCTGGAGAATGCCCTGGCGGCCCACCCGGACGTGACCGAGGCCGCTGTCATCGCCGTGCCCGACGAGCGCTGGCAGGAGCGCCCGCTGGCCATCGTGGCGAGTGAGCGCAAGGGCCTGGACGCCGAGGAGCTGCGCGGCTTTCTTCGCGATCGCGTTGCCCGCTTCTGGATTCCCGAGCGCTGGGTCTTTGTCGACGCCATCGAGAAGACCAGCGTGGGCAAGATCGACAAGAAGCGCCTGCGGGAACGCCGCGATGCCGGTGAGTTCGAGATCCTGCGCGTGTCCTGACGCCGCAGCCTGACGAGGAGAGGCACCGATGCCACAGCCACAGCCATCCCGGGCCGAGGAAGGGCCGCTGACCCAGGCCGAGCGGACGGCCCTGTCCGACCGGCGCATGTTCGAGGCGGCCATCGAGCTCATCAACGAGTTCGGCACGCGCAAGATGACCCTGAAGGAGATCGGTGAGCGCGCGGGCTACAGCCGCGGCCTCGCGAGCTATCGTTTCGGTTCCAAGGACGGTCTTTTACGCGAGCTCTTCGGGCGCTTTGACAAGCGCTGGAAAGAGCACCTCGGCGAGCGCCTGCAGGGCAAGCGCGGCATCGAGGCCATACGCGCCGGTATTCACGCCCAGCGGGATTTCTTCCGCAGCGAGCCGAGCTACCTGCGCGCCATGTACCTGCTCTGGTACGAATCGCTCGGCCACGAGTCGGACATCCGCGGCACCCTCGCCGATCACCACGCGATCTACCGCAAGGACGCTCGCCAGTGGATCGAGGCCGGCATCGCCGACGGGGATATCTCCCCGACCATCGACGCGGAACAGTTCGCGGTGCGCTACTGCGCCTTCATGTTCGGGACCATCTACCAGTGGCTGGTGGACGCGGAGTCGCTGGACATCGACAGGCTCTTCGCAGATTACGAGAAGCACATCATGACCATCTTGAGATCAGGAGTGTGACGCCCATGGCTTACCTGCAACGCGACGACGGCAACGTTTACTTCGAGGATCACGGCAGCGGCGAGCGCACCGTGCTGCTGCTGCACGGCTGGGGCATGAGCCTGCGCGTCTGGGACGCCGTACTGCTCGCGCTCCTCGACAAGGGCTACCGGGTGGTGCTCGTGGACCACCGCGGCTGCGGCGGCTCCGACAAGGACTTCGCCGACATGGGCATCGAGGCCATCGCCGCTGATGTCGTGGCCCTGGTGGAGCAGCTCGGTCTCGAGCGGGTGGTGCTGAACGGCTGGTCCCTCGGCGGCGCGGTCGCCGTCGCGGCGGCGGGCCGGCTCGGCGAGCGCTGCGAAGGCCTGGTGCTGACCTGCGCGGCCTCCCCGATCTACGTTCAGAAGCCGGATCTCGCCCTCGGTGGGACACCGGAGGACATGGCGGCCACCGTGCAGGGTCTCAGCGAAGACCGCATCACCTTCCTTCACGCACTCTCGAAGGCAGTCTGCGCCAGGCCCGTGGGCGAGGCGCTGGAGCACTGGATGTGGCGGGTGTTCACCGAGGCGTCGCCGCGGGCGATCGCAACGCTGGCCGAGCTCGGCCCGCTCGACCAGCGCGAGCTGCTGGCCGGGCTGGCGCTGCCCATCCTCAGCTATGTCGGTGGTCAGGACGGCTTTGTGGCACCGCCGATCTGCCGCTGGGTCGCGGAGAACAACAGCCACGCCCGCGCGGTGGAGCTCCCCGAGTGCGGCCACGCACCCTTCCTCGAGGAGCGCGAGCGCTACCTCGAGGAACTGTTCGGCTTCCTCGCCGAAACCGCCTGAGCGGAAAGCCCGCCTGCGCCCGCTCAGAAGGCGGCGCAGGCAGTGCCGACGCCGTCGCGTCGTGTCTCCAGCAGCGCCTGGTAGGTAAGTACCCGGAACGTGTCCGCCAGCGTGGTCTGGTGGGGCACGCTCTGGGTCATGAAGATGCCGACGATATCGTCTACCGGGTCGACCCAGAACAGGGTACCCGCGGCACCCCCCCAGCCGTAGCTGCCGTCGGCGCCGAGTTCGCCGGTGACGCCGGGGTCCATGCTCACGCCGACACCCAGGCCGAAGCCGTCGATCGCGTAGAGGTCGTCCGTGGCGAGCCCCGCGACATGGTTGCGGCGCAGGTGGCGCACGGTAAGCGGCGCCAGCAGGCGGACGCCGTCCACCGCACCGTCACCGGCCAGCATGCGTGCGAAGCGCAGGTAGTCCTCTCCGGTGCTGACCAGGCCACCGCCGCCGCTCTCGAACACGTTCCCCTCCAGGTAGCCGCGGGTGAGTTCCGGGTCGGCGACCTCCAGCGCCTGCTCGTCACTGAACTGCCAGGGCGCATCCCAGGCCATGGTCGCGCCCCGGGGTGAGTAGAGCTGCGCGAGACGACTGCGCTTGCCCTCCGGGACCACGAAGTGGGTATCGATCATGCCGAGGGGCTCGAAAATGTGCTCGCGCAGGAACGCTCCCAGCCCCATGCCGCTGACCGCCTCGACCAGGCGCCCCTGCACGTCCACGGCCACGCTGTAGTGCCAGCGGGTACCGGGCTCGTACTGCAGCGGCAGGCGGCCGAGCGCCGCCGTGAACGCGCCGAGGTCTTCCTGCTGGAACAGGGCGGCGTCGCGGTAGGCGCGGTCCACGCTGGTGTCGCCGAAAAGTCCGTAGCTGAAACCGGCGCTGTGGCGCAGGAGGTCGCGGATCGTCGGCTGCCGCGCCGCCGGCCGGGTAGCGAGCGGGGTGTTCGGGTCGAGGCTCTCGGCAACCGTGAGGTCCGCCAGTTCCGGCAGGTACTTTGCCACCGGGTCACCGAGGAGGAAGCGTCCCTCCTCGTAGAGCATCAGGACGGCGACCGTGGTGATGGGCTTGGTCATGGAGTAGATGCGGTAGAGCGTGTCCCGGGTGGCCGGCAGCCCCGCCTCGCGGTCCCGCTCGCCCCAGGTCGCGTGGTAGACGATCTTCCCGCCCCGGGCGATGAGTCCCTCGCCGCCGACCATGGTCCCGGCCTCTACGGCGGCGGCCATGTGCCGATCGATGCGCGCGAGGCGCTCCGCGAAAAAACCGGCGCCGGCCGGGTCCGGCTCTGCCGGCGCGGCGAGGCCTATGCTGGCGCTACCCATGCAGGCGAAGGCGGCAGCGAGCAGGGCGCAGGCCAGCGCCGGAAAACGGTCGAGGCGGGGGCGGGCAGGTCGACGCATTACGGCGCTCCAGTCAGGTGGGAGGCCTTACGCTAGCCAGCTTTGCCGGCGCTGGCAAATCTCCGGCAGCAGCGGCGGTCCCCGGGGCGGCTCAGGCGCTGAGGGGCGCGCCGGCCAGGAGCGCGAGGGCGGCGTAACGCAGTCCCTTGCCGATGGCGAGGAGCGGCGCGACCTTCCACAGCGGCGCGCGCAGGGTGCCGGCCACCAGCGGCAGCGCGTCGCCGCCGAGGGGCAGCCAGGCAAAGAGCAGGCTCCAGTAGCCGTAGCGCCCGAACCAGGCGGTCGCCCGGCCGAGCTGCCGGTCGCTGACGGGCCACCAGCGCCGGTCCCGGAAGGTGAGCAGGGCGCGACCGAGGACCCAGTTCACCAGGCCGCCGAGGGTGTTGCCGACGGTGGCCACGACCACGAGCAGCAGCGGTGTGCTGCCGTCGGCGAGGAGCGCGAGGAACACCACCTCGGAATAGAATGGCAGGAACGTGGCGGCGAGAAACGCGCTGGCGAAGAGGACCGCGAGTTCAGTCACGGCGCCTCGCAGCGCGCACCAGCCAGCGGAACAGGGCGAGCTGGGCGGGCAGGTAGAGGAGGTACTCGGGGTGCCACTGCACGCCGAGCACCGGCCGCTCGCGGTGCTCGACGCCCTGCACCAGGCCGTCGAGGTCCCGGCCCGTGATGGCCAGGCCTTCGCCGGGCCGGTCGATGGCCTGGTGGTGCAGGCTGTTCACCCGCAGCCGCTGGCGACGCGTCAGCTCTGCCAGGCGGGAGTCGCCCACAAGGTCCACGCGCTTGGTGGGCAGGAGGCCGGGGCGGTTGCGCGTGCGCCTGCGCAGGGCGCGGATATCGGCGTGCAGGTTGCCGCCGAGGACAACGTTGATGAGCTGGGCCCCGCGGCAGATACCGAGCAGCGGCAGCCCGCGCTCCAGCGCCCCGCGGACCCAGTGGATCTCCAGCGCGTCCCGCGCCGTGTCGGTGCGCACCGGCCCCTCGAGCACGCCGCCGTAGTGCTCCGGCGCGATGTCGTTCCCGCCGCCGATCACCAGCGCGTCGATGTCCTCCGGGTCCTGCTCGTGGCGCAGGCTGATGCGGGCCGCGCGGGCCCCGCACAGGGCGACGGCCAGCCGCGTGCACCACCAGGCGGGCGCGAAGCGCCGCGCGGTCCCGGTCACACCAATCCGCGGTCGCGCAGCCATGGGGAAAGATCCGTGCACCAGGCGGCCCGGTCCACGCCCAGGAGCGGGCGCCACCGGTCGAGAAAGGCCGCGGCGAGGGCCTCGAGGTCCGCCGGACGCTGGGCGAGGTCGTCGACGACGCGCCAGCCCTCCCAGGCATCGCCGAGAGACCACGCCGGGTCGTCGATGAGGCAGTTGGGCAGCCGGTAGTGGAAGGCCGGTCGTGCCTTCACGCGGTCGTCGTCGACCGCGGCCTGCACCGTCCCGGCATCGAGCTCACTGAACAGGGGCAGCATGTCGAGAGCGCGGTTGCGGGTCGGGTTCTGCCGCAGGTAGGCCGCGAGGAGCGCGCCGGTGCTTTCCGGCGGACCCGCCTCGCACAGTTCGCGCGTGTAGGCCTCGGGGTAGAGATCCACGTAGGGGCTGACCCGCCGCGCGAGGTCGACGGCATGCGCGTCCACCAGCCACCACTGCAGCAGGGCGAAGCTCGCGACATAGCGCCACAGCGTGGTCGCCTCGAGGTCGGGTGCTTCCGTGTTGATGTGGACGCCGTAGGCGGCGATTACCGTGTCGCGGGTACCGGCAGCGCCGGCCTCGCGCAGGGCGTCGACCAGCGGGTCGAGCAGTGCCTCAAGCCGGTCCAGGGGCAGGGGCGGGCCGACGACCTCCAGCGGTACGACGCGCTCCGCGGCGAGGCTGAGCAGTTCAATCCAGCCCTCGCCGCTGCCGCCGTCCTGCTCGGCGGCCTGGCGCTTGAGGAAGGCCCAGTCGATCTCGATGGCGAAGTCACCGGCGTCCGGGACCGCCAGGATGCAGTGGGCGGCGTCCTGCTCGCGCCGCTCGCCACCGATGGCAGCGGCCACGACCTCGACCGCGCGCGCAAGCGGGAGGCCGGTAAACTCGATCTCGATACCGACCCGGCGCCAGTCGCCACTGGCCGTGTGTGTTACCGCTGGGAGCGTGAACATGGCCCCAGCTTAACAGAGTCAGGAGCGGCTGCCGCTGCCGGGGCTGCCGGCCCGTGCGAGGTCCGCCGGGAGGTGCCGCGCCGCGAGGAAAAAGCTGGCGAGGGCGAGGAGGCCCACGCAGGCGGTAAGGACCATGGCCCAGCGCAGGTTCTGGTCGCCGGCTACCGGGGCGAGCAGGTCGCTGGCGAGACCGGTGAGGAACGGGCCGAGCCCGAGGCCGATCATGTTGAGCACGAAGAACAGCACCGCGGAAGTCAGCGCGCGCATGCGCGGGGGCACGAGGGCGTGGGAGATCGCGATGCTCGGGCCGAGGTAGAGCGAGTTCACCACCGAGACCACGGCGAGGACGGACAACACCGCCTTCGTGTTCTCGCCGAGCACCACGTAGAAATAGGGGAAGAACGCCAGCGTGCCGCCGAGGATCGGGACCCACACGTACCAGCGGCGGTCGCCGACGGCGAGGCGGTCGCCGAGGTAGCCGCCGAGAAAGGTACCGATCGCGCCCGACAGGCCCGCCACCAGTGACAGCACGAGGCCGACGTCGCCCACGCTCATGCCGTGGTTGCGGATCAGCAGCGAGGGCAGGAAATTGCCGTTGCCATAGGCCACGTAGGAGGTGAGCGCGCAGCCCATTGCCACGTACCAGAAGGAGGGCCGCGCACGGAGCAGGCGCAGCGTTTCGCCGATGCCGGGCCGGTGGTCGTTGCTGCCGGCGGCGTCCCAGCGGCCCCGGGGCGGTTCCCTGACGGTCAGGACGAGGACCAGGGCGAAGAGAATCCCCGGGACGCCCACGACCATGAAAGCTGCCCGCCAGCCGAAGGTCTCGGCGAGCATGCCGCCGAAGGCATAGCCGAGCAGAATCCCCACGTAGATGCCCGAGGAGTAGAAGGAGAGCGCCGTGCCGCGGTGCTCCGGCGGGTAGTAGTCGCTGATCATCGAGTGCGCCGGCGGGCTGCCGCCGGCCTCGCCGAGGCCGACCCCGACCCGGGCCAGCAGCAGCTGGCCGTAGTTCTGCACGAGGCCGGAGAGGGCGGTCATGGCGCTCCAGACCGTGAGCGCTGCCGCAACGATATTGCGGCGGTTGCCGCGGTCCGCGAGGTAGGCGATGGGAATGCCGGCGGTTACGTAGATGACGGCGAAGGTGAAGCCCGAGAGCAGCCCGAGTTGCGCGTCCGAGAGGCCCATGTCGGCCTTGATCGGCTCCTGCAGGATCACCAGGATCTGCCGGTCGATGAAATTGAAGGCGTAGACGACGGTCAGCATCACCAGCACGAAGCGCTTGTAACCGGGGCTGAAGCTGTCGTCGCGGACGTTCTTGTTCTCGGTCGTCACAGCGGCACCGCTGAAGCAAGGTGGCGCAGACTGTGCCACAGCCGCCGGGCTATTGGTATTTCTGGCTTCACGCACGCCCTTTGGCTAGACTGCCCGGCCAATGCGCGCAGGGCCGGGGCAATGGCGGAACTGACACACCTGGACAAGAACGGCGAGGCCCACATGGTGGATGTGGGCGACAAGCCCGTCACCCGCCGGGAGGCAATCGCCGGGAGCGAGGTGGTCATGGCGCCGGCGACGCTCGAACTCCTGCGCGCCGGCAACGCCGCCAAGGGCGACGTGTTCGCGGTGGCGCGGATTGCCGGCATCCAGGCAGCCAAGCGCACCGCGGAACTGATTCCGCTGTGCCATCCGCTGCCCCTGGATCGCATCGACGTCGAGCTCACGGCCTGCGATGAGCTGCCGGGGGTGCGCATTGTCGCCCGCTGCGCGGTGGCGGGGCGCACCGGGGTGGAGATGGAGGCCCTCACGGCGGCTTCCGTGGCGGCGCTCACCGTGTACGACATGCTCAAGGCCGTCGACCGGGACATGACCATCGCCGCGACGCGGCTGCTGGCGAAGCGCGGCGGCCGCTCCGGCGACTACACGCGCGACGGGTCGCCGGCGTGAGAGTGCTGTTCTTTGCCAGCGTGCGCGAACGTCTCGGCACGGCGGAATGCGAGTTCGACGGCGAGGCGCTGCCGGCGGATCTCGACGCGCTCCGCGAGGCGCTGGCGGCGCGCGGCGACGCCTTCCGGGAAGTGCTCGCGCAGCCCAACCTCGTCTGTGCCGTGAACCAGGCCGTGGTGCACGGCAACGCGGCGCTCGGTCCCGGCGACGAGGTCGCCTTCTTCCCCCCGGTGACCGGCGGCTGACCGCATGCACCGCTTCTGTCGTGTACAGCAGGCCGATTTCGACCCGGCGGCGCTGCAGGCAGCGCTCCTGGCCGGGAGCGGGGGCGGGGAGGCAGCGGGCGCGGTGGCGACCTTCACCGGCCTGGTGCGGCGCCCGCCGGGAGACGAGGCTTTCACGGGCCTCACCATCGAGCACTACCCGGGCATGACGGAGCGCGCCGTCGAGGCGATTCTCGACGACGCGGCGCAGCGCTGGTCGCTCCTCGCCATCGGGGTGGTCCACCGCATTGGCGAACTCGCCCCGGGTGCTAGAATCGTGTGGGTCGGCGCCGCCGCCGCTCACCGCGGCGATGCCTTCGCCGCCTGTGAATTCACCATGGACTACCTGAAAACCCGCGCGCCCTTCTGGAAAAAGGAACACTGGGCGGGCGAAGCGCGCTGGGTGGAGGCACGGCGCGGCGACCTCGATCGCGCGGCGCGCTGGGCCGGCGCGGCGGACACGACCACGGCAAGCAGGCAAGAGTAGCGAGTATGGCACTGGATCCCCGGGAACTGCGCAACACCCTTGGCAATTTCACCACAGGGGTGTGCCTGGTCACCGCGTTCGACGGTGAACGACAGCCGCAGGCGCTCACCGTAAACTCCTTTTCCTCCGTGTCCCTCGACCCGCCCCTGGTCCTGTGGAGCCTGCAGAACAACTCGGAAGTCTTCGACGTTTTCGCCACGCCGCAGCACTACGCCATCAACGTGCTCTCGGCAGAGCAGGAAGCGCTCTCGGTGCGCTACGCACAGCCCGGCGGCCACCTGCTCGACGCTGCGCACTTCACGGCCGGCGATAACGGCGCCCCGGTCATCAGCGGGGCCCTGGCCCACTTCGAGTGCGAGCTCGCGGCAACGCACGAAGGCGGCGACCACACGATCATCGTCGGGCGCGTGACCCGCTTTGCCGCGGACATCACGCGCGATCCCCTGGTGTTCTACCGCGGCGGTTACCGCGCCCTCGTGGTGTCCTGAGCCCATGAAGTTCTGCAGTGACTGCGGCGCGGCCGTCGACTTCCGCATTCCGCCGGGTGACGACCGGGAGCGCTTTGTCTGCACCGCCTGCGAGACGATTCACTACATCAACCCCCGGGTCATCGTCGGCTGCCTGCCGACCTGGGGCGAGCAGGTGCTGCTCTGCCGCCGCGCCATCGAGCCGCGCCGGGACTACTGGACCCTGCCGGCGGGGTTCATGGAGAACGGTGAAACGACGGAGGAGGGCGCCGCCAGGGAGACCTGGGAGGAGGCCCGGGCGCAGGTCAGGGATCTCGCGCTTTACCGCGTCTACGACGTGCCCTACATCAACCAGGTCTACCTGTTCTACCGCTGTACGCTGGTGGACGGCAGCCACGCGGCAGGCCCGGAGAGCACGGATACGCGATTGTTCCACCGCGACGAGGTGCCCTGGGACGAGCTCGCGTTCCCGAGCATCTACCGGGCGCTGCGCGCCTTCTTCGCGGACCGGGAAGCCGGCCGCGATTACCCCCTGGCCGTGGAAACCATCTACCGCCGCCGCGACGCCGGCGGGTGAGCCCCGGCGCAGGCGAGCAACGATGTCAGTTAACGAGGAGTCCACCATGGCATTTCCCAAGATCGGCAATCTGGCCCCGGCTTTCGCGCTGCCCGACCAGGACGGCAACAAGGTCAGCCTGAAGCAGTTTCGCGACGACAAGAACGTGGTTCTCTATTTCTACCCCAAGGCCATGACGCCCGGCTGCACGGTGCAGGCCTGCGGCCTGCGCGACAGCAGCAAGGCGCTCGCGAAGAAAGACACGGTTGTGCTCGGCGTGAGCCCGGACCCGGTGGCGCGCCTGGGCAAGTTCATCGACAAGGAGCAGCTGAACTTCACGCTGCTCTCCGACGAGGACCACGCCATCGCCGAGAAGTATGGCGCCTGGGGGTTGAAGAAGTTCATGGGCCGGGAGTTCATGGGCATCCTGCGCACCACGTTCATCATCGGCAAGGACGGCCGGCTGAAGCACGTGATGGACAAGGTCAAGACCAAGTCGCACCACGACGACGTGCTGGCCCTCATCGATGAACTCGGCCTGTAGCGGGCGATGGTCTCCATCGTCACGCTGAATGCGAACGGCATTCGTGCAGCGGCCCGCAAGGGCTTCTTCGAATGGCTCCAGCGCGAGCAGCCGGATATCGTCTGCATCCAGGAGACCAAGGCGCAGGAGCACCAGCTGGATGAGAGCCCGTTCTACCCGGCGGGCTATCACTGCTACTACAACGACGCCCGGCGCAAGGGCTACAGCGGCACCGCGCTCTACTCGCGGGTCCGGCCGCGCAGGGTCATCGACCGCCTGGGCTGGGACCCGGCGGACGACGAGGGGCGCTACCTGCAGGCCGACTACGAGGGGCTCTCCGTGGTGTCCCTCTACCTGCCCTCGGGGTCGAGCAGCGAAGCGGCCCTCGAGAAGAAGTACGCCTTCATGGACCGCTTCTACGACCACCTGCGCAGCCTGCGCCGGAAGCGCCGGGAGTTCGTCATCTGCGCCGACTGGAACATCTGTCACAAGGAAATCGACCTGCGCAACTGGAAGGCCAACCAGAAAAACTCGGGCTTCCTGCCGGAGGAACGGGCATGGCTGGACCGCGTCTACGCCGAGCTCGGCTACCTGGACAGCTTCCGCCTGGTCGAGCCGGGACCGGATCAGTACACCTGGTGGTCGAACCGGGGCCAGGCCTGGGCGAAGAACGTCGGCTGGCGCCTGGACTACCAGGTGATCACGCCCGGCCTCGCGGACCGCGTCAGCGCGGCATCCATCTACAAGGAGGAGCGCTTCTCGGACCATGCGCCGCAGACCATGGTCTTCGACCTCGAGCTGAACGCCTAGGGTTTTGGCCGGCGCCGTCGTTTGCCCGGGACGCCCAAACCCGTTACATTGCCGCGTCGGCATGCCACCCCCTTTTCCGAGCAACCAACGCAACCAGTGCAAGAAGGACCGTCATGATCCCGTTTATCGCAGCCGCCCACGCCCAGGGCGCCGAGCCGCCGCCCGGTGGCGGCCTGTTCCAGATCGTTTTTCTCGTCGGCCTGTTCGCGATCTTCTACTTCATTGCCATCCGGCCGCAGCGCAAGCGCCAGAAAGAGCACCAGGACCTGGTGGGCAGCCTGGCCAAGGGTGACGAAGTGGTCACCAGCGCCGGCATCCTCGGCCGCATCACCGCCCTCGACGACAACTACATGGTGCTCAACGTGGGCGAGAACACGACGCTGAAGTTCCAGCGCATCCACGTGCATGCCAAGCTGCCGAAAGGCACGCTGAAAGCCATCGGCGACTGAAAACCCCCGACCCGGCTGAACCCGACATGAGCCCGCCGTGCGCGACCTGATCATCACCGTCAATGGCTGGGCCTGGGGGCCGGTCATGCTCGTGCTGCTGCTGGGCACGGGCGTCTTCCTGACCCTCGGCCTGCGCTTCGCCACCCTGCGCCGCCTGCCCCGGGCCATCGGCCTGCTGCTGCGCGGCCGCACCGGCAGCGGCGATGGCGACATCTCGCCGTTCAGCGCGCTCATGACCTCCCTGTCGGCGACCATCGGCACCGGCAATATCGCCGGCGTGGCCACGGCGCTCGCCCTCGGCGGGCCGGGAGCGCTGTTCTGGATGTGGCTCACGGCGCTCTTCGGCATGGCCACGAAGTACGCCGAGGCGGTGTGCGCCGTGCGTTTCCGCGAGCAGGATGCGGACGGTAACTACAGCGGCGGGCCCATGTACTATATCCGCAACGGCCTCGGCCGCCGCTGGCATTTCCTCGCCTACGCCTTTGCCATCTTCGGCAGCCTGGCCGGCTTCGGCATTGCCAACACGGTGCAGTCCAATTCCATTGCCCAGGTCCTCAACGACAGCTACGCGGTACCGCCGCTGTTCACCGGCATCGTGCTAATGATCCTGGTGGGCGCCGTGGTCCTCGGGGGTATCCAGCGCATCGCCCAGGTGGCGAGCTACCTGGTGCCGCTCATGGCCTCGAGCTACCTGCTCATGAGCCTGCTGGTCATCCTGTTTCACGCCGATGCCGTGCCCGGCGCCGTGGCGGAGATCGTGCGCTCGGCCTTCACCGGCTCGGCGGCCACCGGCGGCTTCGCCGGCGCGACGGTCTGGGCGGCGCTGCGCTTCGGCGTGGCCCGGGGCATCTTCTCGAACGAGGCGGGCCTCGGCAGCGCGCCGATCGCCCACGCCGCGGCGCGCACCGATTCGCCGGTGGAACAGGGCATGATCGCCATGCTCGGCACGTTCATCGACACGCTGGTGGTCTGCACCATGACCGGCCTGGTGATCGTGATCATGGACGTGCTGCCCACCGGGGTCAGCGGCGCCAGCCTGACTTCCCTGGCCTTCGGCGGTGCCTTCCCCGGTGGCGAGATCATCGTCACCCTGGGCCTGTGCCTGTTCGGCTTTACCACCACCATCGGCTGGTCCTTCTACGGCGAGCGCTGCGTGGTCTTTCTCGTCGGCACCCGCGGCATCCTGCCCTTTCGCCTGCTCTGGGTGCTGGCCCTGCCGGTGGGCACCGTGGTGCAGCTCGACCTCATCTGGCTGCTCGCCGACACGCTGAACGCCTTCATGGCGATCCCCAACCTCATCGCGCTCCTGCTCCTCGGGCCGCTGGTCTTCCGCATCTCCCGCGAATACTTCGCCCGCGCGCACTGAGCGCGATCGACGGCGGTTTTGATCTCGCGCAACGCCGCCCGCCGCGCCCTGTGCAATCGTTGGCGAAGATAAGAACAGGGGAAACCGCCATGACCGAGCTGCAAACCTCTCCCGACGCCTGCGTGGACGCCGCGATCGCGGCCGTGGGCAAGGACATCCGCCTGGGTGCGCCGCTCGGCCTCGGCAAGCCCGTTCAGCTGCTCAATGCCTTCTACCGGCGCGCCGAAGCGGACCGCAGTCTCAAGCTGCACATCTACACCGCGTTGTCGCTGGAGGTCCCGGTGCCCAGGGACCCGGTGGAAAAGGAGCTGGCGGGGCCGATCATCGAGCGCCTCTTCGGCGACTACGAGGGGCTGGCGTACCTCGAGGCGCTGCGGGCGGGCAGGCTCCCGGACAACATCACGGTCAGCGAGCTCTACTTCAAGGCCGGTTCCATGAAAGGGCTGGCCAGTGCGCAGCAGCACTACATCTCCAGCAACTATACGCACATCGCCCGGGACCTCTGCGCCGCCGGCGTCAACGTGCTGGTCCAGCTCGTCGCCTCCCGGGGCTCGGGCGGCGCTCGTCGCCTCAGCCTTTCCTGCAACCCGGATACGGCCCTCGACCTGCTCGACTGCCTGCACCGCGAGCGGCCCGGCAGCTACCTGAGTATCGCCCAGGTGCACCCGGACCTGCCTTTCATGACCAATGATGCGGAAGTGCCCCCGGAGACCTTCGACCTGCTGCTGGAAGATCCCGCGCTCAACCGGCAGCTCTTCGCAGTGCCCAACCCGGCCATTCCGCTGGCCGACTACGCGACCGCGCTGCACGCGAGCAGCCTGGTGGTCGACGGCGGTACGCTGCAGATCGGCATCGGCGCGCTCGGCGACGCGCTGGCCCACGCCCTTCTGCTCCGGCACCGCCGCACCGCCGATTACCGCGCAGTGCTTCGCGCCCTCGGCGGCAACGCCGCCGGGGGACGCTTCGAGGACGGGCTGTACGTCTCCACGGAGATGTTCGTGAACGGGATGCTGCAGCTGATGGAGGCGGGTATCGTCAACCGTCGCGTCTACGACAACCTGGCGCTGCAGCAGGGCCTGAACGACGGGACGATCACCGACACGGTCGACGACTCGCTGTTCCGCTACGCGCGACAGCACGGCGTGCTGCCGAAAACGCTCGACGCGGCCTCGCTCGCCGAGGGCCAATACTGGGGCCTGCTGCCGGAGGGGCTGGGGCTGGCCGGCGCGACCCTCACCCTGGAGGGCGGGGAATTCGCCAATGATCTCGACGCCGGCACAACCCGCGAGCGGCTGCTGGAGGCGGTCGGCGGCGCCCGGCTGCGCCACGGTCACGTGATACACGGTGGCTTTTTCCTCGGGCCCCGGGACTTCTATGCAAAACTTTGCAACCTGGATGACGAGACGCGGGATGCCATCTGCATGACCAGCGTGCTGCGCACGAACCAGCTGCTGCAGAACTACCCGCTCTACTGCGCCCAGCGCCGGGATGCCCGCTTCATCAATACCGGGATGATGGTGAGCCTGAGCGGCGCGGTGACCTCCGATGCCCTCGAGGACGGCACCGTCATCAGCGGGGTCGGGGGCCAGTACAACTTCGTGGCCATGGCGCACGACCTGCCCGGTGCCCGCTCCATCCTCTGTATCCGGGCGACCCGGGGCAGCGGCAAGGGGCTCTCCTCGAACATCGTTCCGCACTACGGGCACACGACGATTCCCCGGCACCTGCGCGACATCATCGTCACCGAGTACGGCGTGGCCGACCTGCGCGGCCAGGAGGACGCGGAGGTGATCCGGCGGCTCATCGCCGTCGCCGACAGCCGCTTCCAGGACGAGCTGGCGCAGGCGGCCAAGGCCGCCGGCAAGCTGCCGGAGGACTATCGCGTTCCCGCGGCGCAGCGTCACAATCTCCCGGGGCGCCTGCAGGAGGCCCTCGCCGGCTACCGCCAGGGTGGGCTGCTGCCGGACTACCCCTTCGGCACGGAGATGACCGACGAGGAACTGGCCCTGGCAGCCAGCCTGCGCCGCATCAAGGTGCTCAGCGAAGAGCCGGCGCATTTCCTGGCTCGCACGGTGCGTGCACTGCTGCACCACCCGCAGCACGAGGAGGCGAAGCACTACCTCGAGCGCATCCACCTCGACCACCCGGAGACGAGCCGGGAGTTCATTCTGCAGCAGCTGCTGCTGCTGGACCTGGAAGAACGGGGACTGCTGCGGGCGGGCTGATACGGCCCCGCTGCCGCGGCAGGGTCGGGCGCTTCCCCGGGGCGGCGGCCGCGCGCTATGCTTGCGCCATGCCCGTTACCCTCGACAACAAGCTGGTCATTGCCATCTCCTCCCGCGCGCTCTTCGACCTCGGTGAGAGCCACCGGGTCTTCGAGGAGCAGGGCCTGGCTGCCTACTCCGAGTACCAGGTCGCCCGCGAGGAGGAGCCCCTGGCCCCCGGCGAGGCCTTTCCCCTGGTCGAGAAGCTCCTGCGCATCAACCAGCGCCTCGAGGGCGATGCCCGGGTCGAGGTGGTCCTGCTCTCGCGCAACAGCGCCGACACGGGGCTGCGGGTGTTCAACTCCATCCAGCACTACGAGCTCGCCATCAGCCGGGCGGCCTTCTGCGGAGGCGCCAGCCCCTGGCGCTACGTCAATGCCTTCGGCTGCCACCTGTTCCTGTCCACGGAGCCGGAGGACGTGCGCAACGCGCTGGAGTGCGGTGTCGCCGCTGCCACCCTGGTCTCGTCCAAGGGCGCCAAGGGCGCCGACGACCAGCTTCGCTTTGCCTTCGATGGCGACGCGGTGATCTTCTCCGACGAGGCCGAGCGCGTGTTCAAGCTCGAGGGGCTCGAGGCATTCACCGCCAGCGAGCGGGCATCGGCGCGCAAGCCCCTCGAGGGCGGGCCTTTCAAGCCCTTCCTCGCTGCGCTGCACGAGCTGCAGCAGGCCTTTCCCCCGGCGGAAGCGCCGATCCGCACTGCGCTGGTCACCGCCCGCTCCGCACCGGCCCACGAACGCGTGATCCACACCCTCCGGGCCTGGAACATCCGCATCGACGAGTCCATTTTCCTCGGCGGCCTGGACAAGGCGGATTTCCTCCGCGCCTACCAGGCCGACGTGTTCTTCGACGACCAGGAGACCTACTGCCGCTCGGCCGGCTCCCACGTGGCGACGGGCCATGTGCCCCACGGTGTCGCTAACGACCCCCGCTGAGCCTTATTACAGCTGGCACTGGAATGCCGTTACCTTGATGGCTATTCTTCATAAAGCAGCCCCTCGCCGGGGCGCGGGGCCATGCGCCACGAGGCACAGGGGGAGCATCGCGTGAAACTGCAGCAGCTGCGCTACATCTGGGAGGTCGCTCACCACGACCTCAACGTTTCCGCGACGGCGCAGAGCCTGTTCACGTCCCAGCCGGGTATCAGCAAGCAGATCCGCCTGCTCGAGGATGAGCTCGGGGTGGAGATCTTCGCGCGCAGCGGCAAGCACCTGACTCACGTCACGCCGGCCGGTGAGGTCATCCTCGAGACCGCCGGGGAGATCCTGCGCAAGGTCGAGAGCATCAAGCAGGTCGCGCAGGAATTCTGCGACGAGAAGAAGGGCGCGCTCTCCATCGCCACCACCCATACGCAGGCCCGCTACGTGCTGCCGCCCGTGATCCGCGGCTTTATCGAGCGCTACCCGGAGGTGTCCCTGCACATGCACCAGGGCACGCCGATGCAGATCGCCGAGCTCGCTTCCGACGGCACGGTGGATTTCGCCATCGCCACGGAGGCGATGGAGCTGTTCGGCGACCTGGTGATGCTGCCGTGCTACCGCTGGAACCGCAGCGTGATCGTGCCCCGGGACCACCCGCTCGCCCAGGGCGGCGAGCTGTCGCTCGCCGATGTCGCCGCGCACCCGCTGGTGACCTACGTGTTCGGCTTCACCGGCCGTTCTCGCCTCGACGAGGCCTTCTCCGCCGCGGGGCTCACGCCCCGGGTCGTGTTCACCGCCGCGGATGCCGACGTAATCAAGACCTATGTCCGCCTCGGCCTCGGTATCGGCATTATCGCCAGCATGGCCCACGACCCGAACAACGACCGTGACCTCGTTGCCCTCGACGCCGGTCACCTGTTCGCGCCCAGCGTGACCCGCATCGCCTGCCGCAAGGGCACTTTCCTGCGCGGCTACATGTACGACTTCATCGAAGACTTCGCCCCGCACCTTACCCGGGAACTGGTGCAGGAGGCCTTCGCTGCGCGCAGTCGCGGCGAGGTCGAGACGCTCTTCGACCACGTGGACCTGCCGACCTACTGAGCCCTCAGGGTAGCGTTGACTCCAGCGTGCGCAGGTAACCGCCGACCTTGTCGTAGATCTCGCGGTGTTCCGCGTCGCAGGCCGAGTCGGCGACCACGCCGCCCCCACCCCAGCAGTGCAGCTCGCCGTCCTCCGCCAGCAGGCTGCGGATGAGAATGCTGCTGTCCATGCGGGCCGCGTCGTCGAGGTAGAACAGGGTGCCGCAGTAGGCCTGCCGGGGCGCGGGCTCGAGGGCGTGAATGATCTGCATGGCGCGGCGCTTGGGCGCGCCGGTGATGGAGCCACCCGGCAGGCTGTCGCGAAGCAGGGCCACCGGACTGTGACCGGGCGCGAGCTCACCGCGGACGGTGCTTACCAGGTGGTGCACGGCGGGAAAACTGCGCAGGGCGAACAGCTCCTCGACACGGATGCTGCCGGGTCGACAGTTGCGCCCGAGGTCGTTGCGCAGCAGGTCGACGATCATGAGGTTCTCCGCCCGGTCCTTGGTCGATGCCGCGAGTTCCTCCGCGATGGCCCGGTCGGTGGCGGCGTCCGCGGCCCGGGGGCGGGTCCCCTTGATCGGCTCCGTGGTGACCACGCCGCCGCTGACCGCGAGGAAGCGCTCCGGGGAGCGGGAGAGCAGGGCGCGGCCGTCGCCCAGCGGCAGGTAGGCACCGAAGGGCGCACTGCCGGTGCGTCGCAGCATGGCATAGGCATCGAGGGGGTCCCCGCGGAAGGGCGCCGTGAAGCGCAGCGCGAGGTTGACCTGGTAGCAGTCGCCGGCGCGGATCCACGCCTGTACCTGCTCGAAGGCCTCGCGGTAGCCGGCTTCGTCACGGTCAGGCGTGAACGGGCGCTCCAGCGCGAAGGCGGCCGGCGAGTCGGCGGCCTGCGCGTGCAGCCGCAAGCACAGGTCCCGGCGCAGGGCCGGAGCCACCCCCGGTCGCGCGACCAGCCAGGCTTTGCGGCGGGCGCGATCCTGCAGCACGGCCCAGGGGTACTCGTGAACGAGGGCGGCGGGGGTTCCCGCGGGGCCGGAGCGCCCGGCGAGCCCGTGCAGGGGCAGGGCGGCATCGTAACCGACGACACCGACCAGGCCGCCGGCAAAGGGCAGGCCGGTGCGAACGTCGTCCACCGCGGGTCGATCGGCGTGCAGGGCTTCGAGGGCGGTGAAGAAACCGGCGACGGCCGCGGCATCGGGCGCCGCGGGCAGGCGCAGGCTGCGGTCTGCAAGCGGCGCCGCGGCGACCAGGTCCAGGCCCCTTTCCCCGCCGCTGTCCAGGAGCACCGGGTCCGGGAGGTCGGCGAGGCGACGGTAGTGCGCGAGCGGGTCATCGCGGTAGGGCACCGTCTCAACGGTCCCGCGAGATGTACTCACCGTCAGCATGGCCGGGATTGACCCGGGGGCTGGACTGGCACTCTGGTTTTCTTCATAAGCTGTTGTTTTCCATTGACTTAACAGCCCCCGGGGGCTATCGTCTTTGCCCCGAAATCCGGGTGTCCCCGCGCCGTGCTGCGTGCCTACTGGCGGCGCGGCGTTCCCCGCGGGCGCCTGCCAGCAACAATAACCCCGAAGCCACGGTGGACCACGCCATGAGTGAAGACAAGCAGACGCCCTACGCCAGCCTCGAAAACCCGTTCGCAGCAACCGTGGAACGGACCTTCGAGGTACCGGGGCAGATCGCCTCGGAGCCAGGGCCCTACGAGGACGCACTGCGCGCGGGGGCGGCGCTGCAGGCCCGCCCCTACGAGGCCGCCGGTGTGCGCAACGTGCAGCGGCAGCACCTGAAAAAGCGGATGACGGTGTGGGAGCGGATCAAGTTTCTCGCCGACGAGCCGCCGACGGTGTTATACCAGAACTGGGGGCCGAACCTCGATGGCGCCTCGCTGGTCACTGCCCTGATCCGTGTCGGCGGTCGCGACGTCGCCATCTACGGTCACGATTTCACCGTCCGTGCCGGTTCCATGGACGCCACCAACGGCAAGAAGCTGGCCCGCCTGTTCGAGCTCGCGGCGAAGCGCCGCATTCCCCTCGTCGGCCTCAACGACTCGGCCGGCGCCTACATACCCGCGGGTGTCGGCGGCCTCGACGGCTACGCCGATGCCTTCACCGCCCTGCGCAAGATCAGCGGCGTGGTGCCGAGCATCATGTGCATGTTCGGCTTCAACGCCGGCGGCGGTTCCTACCTGCCGCGGCAGGGCAGCTTCCTCATCCAGCCCAACGATACCTTCTTCGGGCTGACCGGTCCCGGCGTGGTGAAGTCCGTGCTCGGCGAGGACGTGACCCCGGACGAGCTCGGCGGGCCCGGCGTGCACAGCCAGAGCGGCGTCACGGACTTCGTGGTGCCCGACGAGGTGGCCGCCCTGCGCAAGGTGCGCGAACTGCTCAAGTACCTGCCCGGCTGCAACAGCGAGTTCGCCCCGCACCAGCCGTCGTCGGACCCGGTCAGCCGCAAGACCTGGGACATCGACATCCTGCTCAAGAAGGCCTTCAATTCCTCCACGGGTTTCAACACGCCGATCGACATCAGCGTGCTCATCCAGCAGCTCTGCGATCACGGTGACTTCCTCGAACTGCAGGCAGAGCGTGCCCGCAACACCATCACCGCGCTGGGCCGCATGGGCGGCAATGTCATCGGCTTCGTTGCCAACAACTCCGCGGTGGCCTCGGGGCAGATCGACATCGACGCCGCCTACAAGAACGCGCGCTTCATCCGCTTCTGCAATCTCTACAACATCCCCATCATCTTCCTGGAAGACACCACGGGTTTCCTCCCGGGCAAGGACCAGGAGAGCCGCGGCATCGTCCAGGCCGGGCGCGCCATGCTCGATGCCATCGTCGACCTGCGCACACCGCGCTTCCTCGTGCTCGTGCGCAACGCCTTCGGCGGGGCCTATGCCTCCTACAACAACTACCCCACGGGGGCCGATTTCGTGGTCGCGCTGCCGACGACGCGCGTGGCCGTCATGGGGCCGGCGGGCGTCGAGTACGTGTACAAGGACGAGCTGCGCAAGATCCGCGGCGCCGTCGCGGAACGGCTGGCCGCGGAGACCCGTGCGCAGGAGGCCGCCGGGCTGAGCCCGGCCGAAGCGAAGGATGCTGCCCGGGGGCTCGTCGACGCCTGGGTCAAGGCCGAGGAGGCGGAACTCGCCAGGCGCTACGAGCGCGAGCTGATGAATCCGAACGAGGCGCTGAGCCTCGGTTCCATCTCCCAGATCGTCATGCCCTCGGAGCTGCGCCAGGCCCTGGCGGAACACATGGACTTCTGTCTCCGTCACTACACGCCCGCGCCGCTTGACTCCGTGCAGCGCGAATTCCACTGATCCTGCGCCCCGGCAACGATAAGGAAATCCCGTGTCCAACGAACATTACCTGCACAACCCGCTGATCCACGCCGACCGTCGCCTCGGCCGCCACCGCTCACCCTGGGTGCGCCAGTTCGACTGCACGCACATTGCGCCGCTGATCATCTGCCGCGGCCCGATCCGCAAGGAAGCCATGGACGTGTTCCGGGAAATGGGCATCACCTATTTCGGTATCCTGCTCTCGGAGAAGGACTCGATCACCTACCAGAACGCCCTCGCCCCGGAGCTGCGCGCGATGACGGACCCGGACCGCATCCACCGCGTGCCCGACTACACCGGTGCCAACAAGGAGGAGCGGGGCCAGCGTATCCGGCAGATCATCAACATCGCCCGGGAAAACGGTTACAACGCCATCTTTGCCGGCTACGGCTTCATGGCCGAGGACGAGACCATGGTGTCGGCCATGGAGGCGGCCGGACTCAACTTCATCGGGCCCTGTGCGCGCACCGTGCACGACGCCGGCCTGAAGGACGAGGCCAAGCGCACGGCGCTGAAAGCGGGCGTTTCCGTGACGCCCGGGGTCGACAACGCGACAGCGCTTACCCTGCTCAAGAAGCACCCGGACGCGGCGGCGCTCAAGGCACTCGCGGCGCAGGAAGGCCTGGCGGTCGATGCGTCGCTGTTCGAGGACCGGGACCTGGCGCCCGAGGACCTGGCAGACCACGTGCTCGCGGCCTCCTACAACAAGGGCGTCGACCTGTACACGGTCGACGAGCTGTGCGAGACGCTGACGGAAGTGGTCGAGAAGATGGCCACAGACTTCCCGGAGAACCGCGTCCGCCTGAAGGCGATCAGCGGCGGCGGTGGCAAGGGGCAGCGCATCCTCGCTATCGGCGAGGCGGCGCGCACGCCGGAGCTGGCCCGGGAGATCCTCAACGAGGTGAAAACCACGGGGGTCGGCGACAACAAGAACATCCTCGTCGAGCTCAACATCGAGACCACCCGGCACCAGGAAATCCAGGTGCTCGGCAACGGCAACTGGTGCATCACCCTCGGCGGCCGCGACTGCTCGCTGCAGATGCACGAGCAGAAGCTGCTCGAGGTCTCCGTGACCGACGAGAGCCTGCGCACGGCCCTGGCGAAGGCCGAGGCCGACGGCAACCTGGAGGAGGCGCGGATCCTCGAGCAGGAGATCCGTACCCTCGAGGAAATGGAAGACGAGGCCGCGCGCTTCGGCAAGGCCGTCGGCCTCGACTCCGTTTCCACCTTCGAGTGCATCGTCGACCGCGACAAGCATTTCTTCATGGAAATGAACACCCGCATCCAGGTGGAGCACCGGGTGACAGAGCTCTGCTACGCGCTCCGCTTCACCAATCCCGAAGACGCGACGGACTCCTTCGTCGTCGAGTCCCTGGTCGAGGCGATGGTGCTGCTCGCCGCGCACGGCCCCAACCTGCCCGAGCCGACCCGCGAAGTGCGCCATAACGACAGCGTCGAGGCGCGGCTGAACGCGACCAACCAGGCGCTCAAGCCGGCGGCGGGCGGCATCATCGAGTACTGGTCGGACCCCATCGAGGGCGAGATCCGGGACGACCAGGGGATCAGCCTGCACAACCCGGACACTGACACCTTCATGAAGTACACGCTGGCCGGTGCCTACGATTCGAACATCGCGCTCCTCCTCACGGTGGGTGAGACCCGCCTCGAGGCCTACCAGCGCATGGCCGAGACCATCCGCCAGGCGCAGATGCGCGGCAAGGACCTTGCCACGAACCTCGAGTTCCACTATGGCCTGGTCAACTGGTTCATCGGCAACAACATCAACGCGCGGCCGACCACGCGCTTCATCGTCCCGTACCTCACGGCGGTCGGCGAGCTGAAGGCGCGCGCCAACGACATCGACCTGCACCACGCCTGGGACGGCCTGCGCCGGCACCTGCTGGCGGGCCACGAGGGCGACGCCGGCAAGGCCCTCGGCTCGGCCCTCGACCGCAAGCAGACCCTGCTGCTGCGTCCCCTCGAGCTGCTGCTCGCGCAGCCGCACATGCTCGCCGGCTGGCTCAGCGTACAGCGCGACAGCTACACCGTGGTCGACGGGCACATCAGCTGGAACGGCAACCCCCTCGTGCTCCTCGACGAGACCTATCACTACCTCGACATGGACTACGACCCGGAGGCGCCCGCCGCCTCGGTGATCTGGGACCACGACCACGAGATCCTGCAGGCGGGGCTCGCCTTCTACCGGGAGCTGCACGCGGTGACCGGCGACGAGGACTGGCTGGCGCTGCAGTCGCGGCTCCGGGAGGACCGTGCGCCGGCCGGGGTCGAGGAAGCGCAGTGGGCCGCCGCGCGCGCTGCGCACCGCGGTTTCCAGGCCGGCATGGAACTGCTCGCGGTGCTGCCCAGCCTGGCGGAAGCCTCCGGCTTCTTCGAGCTCTCGGTGAACGCGGACCTGAGCATCCACATCCCGGAGCGACTCCTCGATACAGAGCACCAGGCGGCCATGGCCAAGGTGCTGGTACCGCCGCCGCGCGCCAAGGCCGACGAGATCCTCGCCGAGAGCGGTGGTATGTTCTACAGCCGCGAGACGCCGGCCCACGAGCCCTACGTCCGCGCCGGCGACCACTTCGATGCCGGCGACCCGCTCTATATCATCGAGGTGATGAAGATGTTCAACAAGGTCTACGCGCCCTTCGCCGGGACCGTGGACGAGGTGCTGGTGGAGGACGACGGCCTGATCATCAGCAAGGGACAGCCGCTGTACAAGATCACGCCCGACGAGAAGATCGTCATCGAGTCCCCGGAGGAGGTCGCCGCCCGCCGTCGTGCCGCCACCGACGAATTCCTGGCCCAGCTTGTCTGAGGAGACCCCATGATCACAGCCCTGGACCACATCGCCATCGCCGTGCCGGACCTGGAAGCGGCCATCAAGCGCTTCCTGGAGGATTTCGGCCTGCCCTTCGAGGGCACCGAAGACGTCGAGGCCGCAAAGACGGCCACGGCCTTCTTCCCGCTACCGGAGACCAGCATCGAGCTCGTGCACCCGCTGCGCGGCGAGGGCCCGATCGCGAAGTACCTCGAGAAACGCGGCGGCGGCATCCACCACCTCTGCTTCCGCACCGACGACATCCACGCCGATGTCGCCCGGCTGCGGGAAAAGGGCTACCAGTTCCTGGCCGACGAACCCGCCCCCGGGGCGCACGGCTGCCTGACCATTTTCATCCACCCGAAGAGCTGTGACGGTGTGCTCATCGAGCTCAACCAGCCGGGCGCGGAGCACTGACATGAGCAAGAAGATCTACGACCGCGAGAAAGCGACGCCCGAGGCCTGGCGCGAGCTGGCCGCGAAGCAGATGAAGGGCCGGGACCCGTCGGAGCTGACCTGGCACACGCCCGAGGGTATCGACGTCAAGGCGCTGTACACGGCGGCGGACCTCGAGGGCCTCGAGTACACCGATACCATGCCGGGCATGGCACCGTACCTGCGCGGCCCGCAGGCCACCATGTACGCCGGGCGGCCGTGGACGATCCGCCAGTACGCCGGTTTCAGCACAGCGGAGGAGTCCAACGCCTTTTACCGCAAGGCGCTCGCCGCCGGCGGCCAGGGCATCTCCGTGGCCTTCGACCTCGCCACGCACCGCGGCTACGACTCGGACCACCCGCGGGTCACCGGGGACGTGGGCAAGGCGGGCGTCGCGGTGGATTCGGTCGAGGACATGAAGATTCTCTTCGACGGCATTCCGCTGGACCAGGTGTCCGTCTCCATGACCATGAACGGCGCCGTACTCCCGGTCCTCGCCGGCTACATCGTCGCCGCCGAGGAACAGGGCGTCGCCCAGGAGCAGCTGGCGGGAACCATCCAGAACGACATCCTCAAGGAGTTCATGGTCCGCAACACCTACATCTACCCGCCGGCCCCGAGCATGAAGATCATCGGCGACATCATCGCCCACTGCTCGCGGCACATGCCGCGCTTCAACACGATCTCCATCTCCGGGTACCACATCCAGGAGGCCGGCGCGGATGCGGCCCTCGAGCTCGCCTACACGCTGGCCGACGGCAAGGAATACATCCGCACCGCGCTGGCGGCCGGCCTGCACATCGACGAGTTCGCGCCGCGGCTGTCCTTCTTCTGGGGCATCGGCATGAACTTCTACCTGGAGATCGCCAAGCTGCGCGCGGCGCGGCTGCTCTGGGCCCGGATCGTCTCCGAGTTCGACCCCCAGAACCCGAAGAGCTCCATGCTGCGCACGCACAGCCAGACCAGCGGCTGGTCGCTGACGGAGCAGGACCCGTACAACAACGTCGTGCGCACGACCATCGAGGCCATGGCCGCGGTGTTCGGCGGCACCCAGTCGCTGCACACGAACGCCCTCGACGAAGCCATCGCGCTGCCCTCCGAGTTCGCCGCGCGCATCGCCCGCAACACGCA
Source organism: Pseudohaliea sp. (assembly GCF_040217025.1). Classification (GTDB taxonomy): domain Bacteria; phylum Pseudomonadota; class Gammaproteobacteria; order Pseudomonadales; family Halieaceae; genus Pseudohaliea. Next base: position 531,503 of record NZ_JAVJOA010000008.1, read on the forward strand.
GCTGATCATCCAGGAAGAGACCCATATCACCAGCGTGGTCGACCCCTGGGGCGGCAGCTACTTCATGGAGAAGCTCACCCAGGACATGGCCGACCGGGCCTGGGAGCTCATCGAGGAAGTGGAGGAGGCCGGCGGCATGGCCAAGGCCATCGAGAGCGGCATGCCCAAGCTGCGCATCGAGGAGGCCGCCGCGCGCAAGCAGGCCCGCATCGATCGCGGCGACGATGTCATCGTCGGCGTCAACAAGTACCGCTCCGGCTACGACGACGCCGTGGAGGTGCTGGAGATCGAGACCGAGGCCGTGCGCAAGGCACAGCTCACCCGGCTGGAGAAGATCCGCGGCGAGCGCGACGAGCAGGCCGTCGAGGAGATCCTCGAACAGCTCTACCAGGCCGCCGTCTCCGGCGAGGGCAACCTCCTGGAACTGTCCATCGAAGCCACCCGCCGCCGCGCCACCGTCGGCGAGATCTCCTTCGCCCTCGAGCGCGAGTTCGGCCGCTTCAACGCCCACGCCCAGACGGTGTCCGGCGTCTACGGCTCGGCCTTCAAGGAGGACGGCGACTGGCAGGCCATCGCCGGCGACATCGAGGCCTTCGTCGAGCGCCACGGCCGCCGTCCGCGCATGCTCGTCTGCAAGATGGGCCAGGACGGCCACGACCGCGGCGCCAAGGTGGTGGCTACGGCCTTTGCCGACGTCGGCTTCGATATCGACCTCTCGCCCATGTTCTCCACGCCGGACGAGGTCGCCCGCCAGGCGATCGAGAACGACGTGCACGTGGTCGGGGCGTCGTCCCTGGCCGCCGGGCACAAGACCCTCGTGCCCGCCCTCATCGAGGAACTGCGCAAGCAGGGCGCGGACGACATCGTGGTCATCGCCGGCGGTGTCATCCCGCGCGGCGACTACGACGTCCTGCGCGAGGCCGGCGTGAAGTGCATCTTCGGCCCCGGTACGCCCATCCCCAGCGCGGCCCGGGAAGTACTCACGGCCATCAACGAGGCCGTCGGCGACTGAATGGCCGCCGTTGATGTCGATGCGCTGAAGCGCGGCGACCGCCGGGCGCTTGCCAAGGCCATCACCATGGTAGAAAGCCGGCTCCCCGCGCACCGGGATGCCGCGCAGGCGCTGCTCGAGGACGCGCTGCCGGCGACGGGACACAGTGTCCGCGTCGGCATCACCGGGGTGCCGGGGGTCGGCAAGTCGACCTTCATCGAGGCCTTCGGCCTGCATCTCATCGATCAGGGCAAGCGCGTCGCCGTCCTCGCCGTGGACCCGAGTTCACCGCTCGGCGGCGGCTCGATCCTCGGCGACAAGACGCGGATGGAGGAGCTCTCCCGCCGCGACGAGGCCTTCATCCGCCCGTCGCCCTCCGAGGGCACCCTGGGCGGCGTCGCCCAGAAGACCCGCGAGACCATGCTCCTGTGCGAGGCCGCCGGCTACGACGTGATCCTGGTGGAGACCGTGGGTGTCGGCCAGTCCGAGTACCAGGTGGCGGCCATGGTCGATTTCTTCATGGTGCTCATGCTCCCGGGCGGCGGCGACGAGCTGCAGGGAATCAAGAAGGGGATCCTCGAGCTCGCCGACGCCCTGGTGATCAACAAGGCCGACGGCGCCAGCGAGGAACTCGCGCGCCAGTCCCGGCAGCACTACCTGAGCGCCATGGGCCTGCTGCGCCACACCAGCTTCTGGACGCCGCGGGTGATGACCTGCTCCGCCCTGAAGCGGCTGCAGATCGATGCGGTCTGGGGCATGGTGGTGGACTACTACCTTGAGGCGAAGAAGCTCGGCGCCTTCGACGCCCGCCGCGCGCGGCAGTACCGGGACTGGATGCACCAGCTCGTGCGCGAGATGCTGCTCGCGCGGCTGCAGTCGCAGCCGGCGCTCAAGGACCTGCTGCCCCGGCTCGAGGCCGACGTCGAGGCACAGCGCACCACTCCCTACAACGCCGCGCGCCAGATCGTCGATCTCGTCTAGCCCCGGGCGCGCGGTCCCGGTGCCGGCTGCCGGCCGGGGCACTAGATGTGCAGGGCCCGCAGCTCCGCCGTCTCCTGGCCGTGGCGCCACAGCGTATCGAAACGATCCAGTTCCTGGGCCACCCGGGGCCGGTCGTCCGGGTGATAGGTGCCGCCGCTCAGGGGGTCGGCGGGCAGCGCGAGGAGACCGTCCCGGTCGCGGAGCACGCAGCTGTCGCCGGGCCACTGCGGGTGCTCCGGCAGTTCGCGCAGGAACAGCTTGCTCGGCAAACGCCGGGCGAGGGCGAGGAGGCCGCTGCCCCGCGCGGTCAGGGCGCGCCCGTCGGCGACGAGGATGCGCACCTCCGCTTCGCGGGTCTGGCGGCAGAGGGCGGTGAGCGCCTCGGTCACGCCGGGCGGTTCGAACAGGGAGGGGTCCAGGGAGGGGCTGAGGATCGCCAGCTGGCGCCGGGCGCTGCGCGCCAGCGACAGGAACAGCGTCGCAAAGGGCTCCGGCTGGTAGACCGGCGCCACCGGCACGGGGCAGTCCAGGAAGTCGATCTCGCGGGCCATGGCCACGTGGGGGATGCCGGCCTCCTCGAAACGCACGCCCTCGGCGCTGAAGCCCTCGGCGGCATAGAAGCCCTCGGCCTGGGTCTGCGCGTGCAGGTAGACCCGGCGCAGCCCCCGCTGCCTTGCCTCGTCGACCAGTGCAGCCAGGATTGCCGCACCGACGCCGCGGCCGCGCCAGCCGGGCAGCACGGCCATGCGGCCGATCTTGCCGTCGGCGAGGAGGCGCCCGCAGGCGATGGCCTGCTCGCCGTCGCGGGCGATGACGTGCACCGCGTCGCGGTCGCGGCCGTCCCACTCGATCTCCGCCGGCACCTGCTGCTCCTGCACGAAGACCGTTTCCCGCAACTTTTTCAGCGTCTCCTCGTCCTGCGCCCAGCGGGCGCGGGACAGCGTCGGCTCAATAGACATCGATGGCCCCCCAGTCCAGGCAGTGCGCCAACAGGCGCTCGCCGTCGGTACTCTCGCGCAGCGCCCGAAGCGCCGCGCCGGCGATCGGCTCACCTGCCGCCAGTTGTATCACGCTGTCGCGCAGGCTGCCCGCGACGGCAAGTCGCGCCCCATTGGTGAATACCAGCAGCCCCGCTCCATCCGCCTGCCAGGCGATGCGCGCACCGGGGCGTGCGCAGGCGGCGCCGTCCGCGGCGGCCAGGCGGTCCCGCGCTGCGTCGATCTCTTCGGGGCCCGCCGGTTCAGCGCGCGGGTTGTCCGTCACCAGCTCGCCGAACCAGTCGTTGCCCTCGAGCTGGTCGAGGGCGGCCTGCAGCTGCAGCCGGGCGCGCTCGAGGTCCCGCGGGCGGATTTCACCGGCGCGACGGGCCGGCTTCAGGTGCCGGTCCTGGTAGAAGAGCTCGTCGTCGAGGCTCTCGAGCAGCCGGTCCGCCCAGCGCGACACCATGTCGTTCAGGCGCGGGGCCCGCAGGCCCAGGGAATACGTCGTGCACGCGCCCTCGGCGATACCCCAGTGGGCGATGCGCGGGGGCAGGTAGAGCATGTCGCCGCACTCGAGCAGGTACTCCTCGCGCGCCTCGAAAGCGGCGAGGAGGCGCAGCGTGGGGTGGGGCAGGAGCTCACAGTCCTGCTCGCAGTAGTCGCCGATGCGCCAGCGTCGGCGCCCGCTGCCCTGGAGCAGAAAAACGTCGTAGTTGTCGTAGTGCGGACCGACGCTGCCGCCATCGTCAGCCCAGGACACCATCACGTCCTCGATGCGCCAGCGGGGGATCGGGGCGAGGATATCCAGCAGCGCGCCGACCCCCGGCGCCCAGCGGTCGACGCCCTGCACGAGCAGCGTCCAGGGATGGTCGCGGTCGTAGTCCTCGGGCGCGAAGGGGCCGTCGGCCTGCAGCCAGCCGTCCGGCCGCTGCTCGACGATGCGCGCCTCGGCCTCCGGCTCCATGGCGAGGCCGGCGAGGTCGTCGCCGTCCAGCGGCGGCTTGAAGCCGGGGAGGGCGCCGCGGAAGAGCCGCGGCCGCTGCTGCCAGTCGTGGGCGAGGAAGGCGTCCCAGTCGATGGCGAGCGGCTCGGCGGCCACGGCGTCAGTCCAGGGCGCGGGCCTGGTAGGCCGCGTTGCCCGTGTAGGCCGCGGGCGTCAGGGCGCGCAGCTCGGCCCGGGCCACTTCCGGCAGCTCGAGGCCGTCGATGAAGGCGGCGAGGCGCTCGGCGTTGATCGCCTGCCCCCGGGTCAGGTCCTTGAGCTTCTCGTAGGGCTGCTCGATACCGTGGCGGCGCATGACCGTCTGCACGGCCTCCGCGAGCACTTCCCAGGCCCCGTCGAGGTCCGCGGCGAGACGCGCCTCGTCCACCTGCAGCTTGCCCAGGCCCTTGTCGAGGCTGGCGTAGGCGATCAGGCTGTAGCCGGCGGCCACGCCCATGTTGCGCAGCACCGTGGAATCGGTGAGATCGCGCTGCCAGCGGCTCACCGGCAGCTTGCTGCCGAGATGGTCGAAGAGGGCGTTGGCGAGGCCCAGGTTGCCCTCGGCATTCTCGAAGTCGATCGGGTTCACCTTGTGCGGCATGGTGGAGGAGCCCACCTCGCCGGCCACGGTGCGCTGGCGGAAGTAGCCGAGGGAGATGTAGCCCCAGGCATCCCGGCTTAAGTCGACAAGGATCGTGTTGATGCGTCCCAGGGCGTCGAACAGCTCGGCCATGTAGTCGTGGGGCTCGATCTGCGTGGTGTAGGGATTGAAGCCGAGGCCCAGGGACTCGACGAAGCTGCGCGCATTCGCGGGCCAGTCGACGTCGGGGTAGGCAGCGAGGTGCGCATTGTAGTTGCCGACGGCGCCGTTGATCTTGCCGAGGTATTCGCAGCGGTCGAGGGCCGCGAACTGCCGGCGCAGGCGGGCGACGACGTTGGCGAACTCCTTGCCGACGGTCGTCGGGCTCGCGGTCTGGCCGTGGGTGCGCGAGAGCATGGGCAGCTCGGCGTGCTCCCGGGCGAAGGCGGCGAGGCTCGCCTCGACCCTCGCCAGCGCCGGGCGCAGCACGCCCTGGATGCCGTCGCGGAGCATGAGTGCGTGGCAGAGATTGTTGATGTCCTCGGAGGTGCAGGCGAAGTGCACGAACTCGCTGACCGCGGCCAGCTCCGGCGCGTCGGCGATACGCTCCTTGAGGAAGTACTCGACGGCCTTGACGTCGTGGTTGGTCGTCGCCTCGATCGCCTTGACGCGGGCGGCGGCCTCGGGGCCGAAGTCAGCCAGCAGCTGCTCCAGCCGCGCGTTCGCGGCCTCTGACAGGGCGGGGACCTCGGGAATGCGGGGGTGGGAGGCGAGCTGCTGCAGCCAGCGCACTTCGACCAGGACGCGGCGCTTGATCAAGCCGTATTCGCTGAAGATATCGCGGAGGGCGCGGGTCTTGTCGCCGTAGCGACCATCGATGGGCGAGACCGCGGTTAAGGCCGAGAGCTCCATGGATGCCTCCCCGGAAAAAGCCGGGATGTTACACCACCCCAAGTTCCCGGGACAGCGCCTGGCAGGTGGCGAGGAGCCGGCGACGCTCCAGGACGAGGCGCCAGCGGCGGCCGCCGAGCTGGCGCCAGAGGTAGGCGGAGCGCACCCCGGCGAGCAGGAGCGCACGCACCGTGTCGGCCGTGCGCGGATCCTGCAGGTGCTGGGCGCTGCCCGTGACCTTGATGCGGAAACGGAGGGTGCTCAGTGTATCCTGGTAGATGCCCGCGAGGCTGTGGCAGACCGGGCCGACGTGGCTGCTGAAATGCTCCGCCTTGAAGCTCGCGTGCTCGAGGCGGGAGCGGACCACGGCCATGCGCTCCGGGTCCGCCGCAAAACGGCGCTCGAGGTAGAGAAGGGCGAAGAGATAGCGCACCACCTCCCGGTGCTCCGGCGCCTGCCGGTTGGCGAGGATCGCCGCCAGGGTGTCGAGGCCGAGCTTGACCCCGGGTAGGCCATCGTAGACGGCCGCGGTATCCGGCGGGTCGAACTGGAACAGGCTGTGCACCGATGCCGCGAGGAAGCGGTCCGGGTAGCTGCCGGTACGGGCGGCCTGGCCGACCAGCCGGGCCGCCTGGGCGACGCCGGCCAGGGCGATGGCCTGTTCCTTCAACGCTGCCGCCACGAGGTCAGGCCGCGCGCTCGATGATGGCCCCGCCGAGACAGCGGTCGCCCTGGTAGAACACCGCCGACTGGCCGGGCGTGACCGCGCGCTGCGGCGTGTCGAAGACGACGCGCAGGCCGTCCCCGTCCGCGTGGACCGTGCAGTCCTGGTCCGCCTGGCGGTAGCGGATCTTCGCAGCACAGCGCAGCGGAAGGGGCGGCGCCTCGCCGCTGACCCAGGTCGGCGCGCCGGTCCCCAGCGTCTCCTTGTAGAGCGCGGGGTGGTCATTGCCCTGGGCGACCAGGAGCGTATTCGCCGCCAGGTTCTTGCCCACCACGTACCAGGGCGCTTCTTCGCGCCCGGCGCGCCCGCCGATCCCCAGGCCCTGGCGCTGGCCGATGGTGTGATACATCAGTCCCTGGTGGCGGCCCAGCTGCTCGCCGTCCAGGCTGACGATGTCGCCGGGCTGGGCGGGAAGGTACTGGCGGAGAAAATCACTGAAGCGGCGCTCGCCGATGAAACAGATGCCGGTGGAGTCCTTCTTGTCGTGGGTCACGAAGCCCGCACCCGCGGCCAGGTCCCGGACCCGCGGCTTCGGCAGGTCGCCGAGGGGGAAGAGGGTGCGGCCGAGTTCCTCGTGGCCGACGGCGTGAAGGAAATAGCTCTGGTCCTTGTTCCCGTCCAGGCCCTTGAGCAGCGTGGCTCGGCCCGCCTCGTCGCTGCCCCGGCGGGCGTAGTGCCCGGTGGCAATGCAGTCTGCACCCAGGTGCAGCGCGTAGTCGAGGAAGGCGCGGAACTTGATCTCGCGATTGCAGAGGATGTCCGGGTTCGGCGTGCGGCCGGCGCGGTACTCGGCGAGGAAGTGCTCGAAGACGTTGTCCCAGTACTCCGCCGCGAAGTTGGCGCCGTGCAGGGTGATGCCGAGACGATCCGCCACGGCCTGGGCGTCGGCGTAATCGGCCTTCGCCGTGCAGTACTCCGTGCCGTCGTCCTCGTCCCAGTTCTTCATGAACAGGCCCTCGACCCGGTAGCCGGCCTCGAGCAGGAGGAGGGCGCTGACCGACGAGTCGACGCCGCCGGACATGCCGACGATAACGGTCTTGGAAGCGTTGGCGGTCACGGCGTCAGTGCTGTCACGGTGTTGCGGAAGGCCAGTCAAGGGTCGAAGAGCAGTTCCAGGGAGTGGATGGCGCCGGCGCGGTGGCGCTCTACGACGGCGAGTACCAGCGGGCTGCGCATTCTAGCAGAACGCTCGAGGATTTCCTCGTAGCGGAACCAGTGCACCGCGTCGATGTCTTCGTCGATGGCGGCGCCGGGCAGCGGCGACAGCGGCCGCGCCAGGAAGGTCGTACGCAGGAAGTCGGGGCTGCCCGCCGGCGGCGTGTAGAGCGATACGCCGATGAGGCCGGTGAGTTCGACCTGCCACGCGGTCTCTTCGCGGACTTCCCGCAGCGCGGCCTCGGCCAGCCCCTCGCCCCGCTCCAGGTGCCCCGCCGGCTGGTTGAAGACCCGCTCCCCGCTCGCCTTGTCCCGCTCCTCTACCAGCAGGTAGCGACTGCCGTCGAAGACCACGGTGGCGACCGTGGCCCGCGGCGCCCAGCGACTCACCGTCGGCCCCGCGCCGGCACGGCCGGTAGGTGCACCCGCGTCCGCCGCCAGGCACCGGGGGCGAGGTCGCCGAGGGTCCAGTCGGCGATCGCGGTGCGCACGAGGCGCAGCGTGGGCAGGCCGACGGCAGCCGTCATGCGCCGCACCTGCCGGTTGCGGCCCTCGCGCAGCGACAGCTCCAGCCAGCAGTCCGGCACCGACCGGCGCTCGCGCACCGGGGGCACCCGCGGCCACAACGTCGGCGGGCTGAGGCGGCGGACCCTGCAGGGCAGGGCGGGGCCGTCCTTGAGCGGCGGCCCCGCGCGCAGCGCGGCAAGCTGGGCGTCCGTGGCCTCGCCCTCGACCTGCGCGAGGTAGGTCTTCCAGTGCCGGTGGCGGGGGTTGGCGATGCGCTGCTGCAGCGCCCCGTCGTCGGTGAGCAGGAGGAGCCCCTCGGAGTCGTAGTCGAGGCGGCCGGCGGCGCGGAAACCGGGGGCGTCGAGGAAGTCCGCGAGCGTGCGGCGGCCCTCGCTGTCGCTGAACTGGCTGAGCACCCGGAAGGGCTTGTTGAACAGGATGATCTCGGCCACGGAAGTCTCCCGGACAGTGCCGCGGAGGCGGCCTTGCCAAGCCCCGCGGGGCGGAGTCGCCGGGGCAAATCTGGTACACTGTGTGCCGCTTGAGCGGGGCCCCACAAGGGCGCGACACCGCTTGCCATCCAACCACACAGTACTGGAGACATTCAATGGGCTATCAGCACATCCAGGTGCCCGAGACGGGTGAACGCATCACGGTCAATGACGACCACAGCCTCAGCGTCCCGGACAACCCGATCATCCCCTACATCGAGGGTGACGGCATCGGCGTGGATATCAGCCCGGTCATGATCAAGGTGGTCGATGCTGCCGTTGAGAAGGCCTACGGCGGCAACAAGAAGATCTCCTGGATGGAGATCTACACCGGCGAGAAGGCCGCCGAACTCTACGAGGGCGACTGGTTCCCCGGTGAGACCCTGGAGGCGATCAAGACCTACTCCGTGGCGATCAAGGGCCCGCTGACCACTCCCGTGGGCGGTGGCTTCCGCTCCCTGAACGTGGCCCTGCGCCAGGAGCTCGACCTCTACACCTGCCTGCGCCCGGTACGCTGGTTCGAGGGCGTACCCTCGCCGGTCAAGAACCCCGGCGACTGCAACATGGTCATCTTCCGCGAGAACTCCGAGGACATCTACGCCGGCATCGAGTACCAGGCGGATACGGACGAGGCGAAGAAGGTCATCGACTTCATCATCAACGAGATGGGCGCGACCAAGATCCGCTTTCCCGAGAACTGCGGCATCGGCATCAAGCCCGTCTCCGAGGAGGGCACGAAGCGCCTGGTGCGCAAGGCCATCCACTACGCCATCGACCAGGACCTGCCGTCCGTGACCCTGGTACACAAGGGCAACATCATGAAGTTCACCGAGGGCGCCTTCCGCGACTGGGGCTACCAGCTGGCCCAGGAAGAGTTCGGCGGCGAGCTTCTCGACGGCGGCCCCTGGGTCGAGATCAAGAACCCGAACAACGGCAAGCAGATCGTCATCAAGGACGTGATCGCCGACGCCATGCTGCAGCAGATCCTGACGCGGCCGAAGGACTACAGCGTGGTCGCCACGCTGAACCTCAACGGCGACTACCTCTCCGACGCCCTGGCGGCCCAGGTCGGCGGCATCGGTATCGCCCCGGGCGCCAACCTGTCGGATACCGTGGCCCTGTTCGAGGCGACCCACGGCACCGCGCCGAAGTACGCGGGCCAGGACAAGGTCAACCCGGGCTCGCTGATCCTTTCCGCCGAAATGATGCTGCGCCACCTCGGCTGGAACGAGGCGGCCGACCTCATCATCAACGGCATGAACGGCGCCATCCAGGCCGGCACGGTGACCTACGACTTCGAGCGCCTCATGGAAGGTGCCACCCTGGTCAGCTGCTCCGGCTTCGGCGACGCGCTCATCGAGCACATGTGAGGGCATCGCCCCGCGCCAGAGGCCCGCTTAAGCGGGCCTTTTTTTTGGCCCCGCACTCGCCCGGCGAGGCGGGTCCTGAAGGGTGCCCGGGGAAACGTGAAATCGGAGGTGGCTCGGGGCCCCCGGCCGCCTCCGCGCCGGAGAGCCGGGACCTGCTTTTTTTACTTGCGAAGTCCCGTCGGGCCGCGCTGGGATTCAAGGAGATTTGTCTTATAATGCAGGCGTTGGCATTGAATCCAAGGGAGCCGAAGAGCAGTATCGTGAGCATGATGCGCAGCCGTTTCCCCGTGCGCCTGTCCGCGCAGGAAGACGACGCCGATGGCGGTCTCGCGCTGGAGAATGCGCGGCCCGAGCTCAAGAAGCCCCCGCTGTACAAGGTCGTCCTCCTCAACGACGACTATACGCCCATGGAGTTCGTGGTCGAAGTCCTGGAGCTGTTCTTCCTCATGAACCGCGAGCAGGCGACCCAGGTCATGCTCACGGTGCACACCCAGGGCAAGGGCGTCTGCGGCGTCTACACCCGGGATATCGCCGAGACCAAGGCGGCGCAGGTTAACCAGTACGCACGGGAGCACCAGCATCCGCTCCTGTGCGAAATCGAGGCATCGGAGGGTTGAACCCCGGGGAGCACTGGCCATGCTGAGCAAGGATCTTGAGCAGACCCTCAACGACGCGTTCCGGGCGGCGAGGGCACGCCGGCACGAGTTCATGACCGTGGAGCACCTGCTCCTCGCGCTCCTCGACAACAACGACGCCATCCGGGTCCTCAAGGCCTGCGGCGCCGAGATCAGCAACCTGCGCGGCGACCTCGTCGAGTTCATCGATTCGACCACGCCGCTGATCCCGGAGGACGACGCAGAGCGCGAGACCCAGCCTACCCTGGGCTTCCAGCGGGTCCTGCAGCGCGCCGTGTTCCACGTGCAGTCCTCGGGAAAGAGCGAGGTGACGGGCGCCAATGTCCTGGTCGCGATTTTCTCCGAGCAGGAAAGCCAGGCCGTCTACTTCCTCAAAACCCAGAGCGTCACCCGCCTCGACGTGGTCAACTACATCACCCACGGTATCTCCAAGGTGTCCGACGAGGAGGGCGATGACGAGCAGATCCCCGGCGCCACTGCCGAGGCCGGCGCCGAAGAGGCCGAGGCCAACCCCCTCGATACCTACGCCACCAACCTGAACGCCGAGGCCGAGGCCGGCCGCATCGACCCGCTCATCGGCCGCATCGCGGAGGTGGAGCGGGTGGTCCAGGTGCTGGCGCGCCGGCGCAAGAACAACCCGCTGCTGGTCGGCGAATCGGGCGTGGGCAAGACGGCCATCGCCGAGGGCCTCGCCAAGATGATCGTCGACGGCGAGGTGCCCGAACTGCTCAAGGACGGCTGCGTCTACGCGCTGGACCTGGGGGCGCTGCTTGCCGGCACCAAGTACCGGGGCGACTTCGAGAAACGCTTCAAGGGGCTGCTCGCCGAGCTCAAGCGCCGCGAGGGCGCGATCCTGTTCATCGACGAGATCCACACCATCATCGGCGCCGGGGCCGCTTCCGGCGGCGTCATGGACGCGAGCAACCTGCTCAAGCCGCTGCTCACCTCCGGCAAGCTGCGCTGCATCGGCTCCACCACCTTCAGCGAGTACCGCGGCATCTTCGACAAGGACCGCGCCCTGTCCCGCCGCTTCCAGAAGGTGGACGTGCTCGAGCCGAGCCCCGATGACGCCTACAAGATTCTCAAGGGCCTCAAGTCCCGCTTCGAGGAGCACCACGGCCTGCGCTACACCGACAAGGCGCTGCGCGTGGCCACGGATCTCTCCGCCCGCTACATCACCGACCGCTTCCTGCCCGACAAGGCCATCGACGTGATCGACGAGGCCGGCGCCTACCAGCAGCTGCAGCCGCCGTCGAAGCGCAAGAAGGTCGTCGGCAAGACCGATGTCGAGGCGGTGGTGGCAAAGATAGCCCGGATCCCCCCGAAGACCGTCAGCAGCAACGACAAGGAAGTGCTGCAGAAGCTCGAGGCCAACCTGCGCATGGTCGTCTTCGGGCAGGACAAGGCGGTCACCGCACTGTCCACCTCCATCAAGATGGCGCGGGCCGGGCTGCGCGGCGGCGACAAGCCGATCGGCTCATTCCTCCTCGCCGGGCCCACCGGCGTGGGCAAGACCGAGGTGACCCGGCAGCTGGCCAAGATCCTCGGCCTCGAGCTGATCCGCTTCGACATGTCGGAGTACATGGAGCGGCACACCGTGTCCCGGCTCATCGGCGCACCGCCGGGCTACGTGGGCTTCGACCAGGGCGGGCTGCTCACCGAGGCGGTCACCAAGCACCCGCACGCCGTGGTGCTCCTCGACGAGATCGAGAAGGCCCACCCGGAGGTGTTCAACCTCCTGCTGCAGGTGATGGACCACGGCACGCTCACGGACAACAACGGCCGCAAGGCGGACTTCCGCAACGTGATCCTGGTTATGACCACCAACGCCGGCGCCGAGAACGTCAGCCGGCGCACCATCGGTTTCACCACCCAGGACCACAGCACCGACGCCCTCGAGGCGATCAACAAGCTGTTCACGCCGGAGTTCCGCAACCGCCTCGACAGCATCGTGCAGTTCGAGCCGCTGGGGGAGGACGTCATTCTCACCGTGGTCGACAAGTTCCTCTCGGAACTGCAGGGGCAGCTGGACGAGAAGCGGGTACTGCTCGACGTCGACGAGGATGCGCGCCTGTGGCTGGTGGAGAAGGGCTACGACCGGAACATGGGCGCCCGGCCCATGGAGCGGGTCATCCAGGAACACATCAAGAAACCGCTGGCAGACCTGGTGCTCTTCGGGCCCCTGGCCACGGGCGGCACCGCCTACGTGCGCCTGAACAGGGCCGGGGACGCGCTGGAAGTGCGGGTGGAGGAAGAGGAGGCTGCGCTCGCCGAGGAGGGCTGAGCGCGCGCCTCAGCGCTCGCGGTAGGTGATCCGGCCCTTGGTGAGGTCGTAGGGCGTCAGCTCGACGCGGACCTTGTCACCGGTGAGGATACGGATGTAGTTCTTGCGCATCTTGCCGGAGATGTGCGCGGTCACGACGTGGCCGTTCTCCAGCTTGACGCGAAAGGTGGTGTTGGGAAGGGTGTCGATGACTTCCCCTTCCATCTCGATCTGGTCTTCCTTTGCCATATGACCCCGGGGTCCTGAAACGACGAGCGCGCATTTTGCCGGAAAGCTCGCCGGGATGCCACCGGCCCGAAGCAGGTCGCGGGTGCATGAAGGAACGCTGGGGAAGGGCGGGGCAGCCGCGCTCAGAACAGCTCGTCTTCATCGCCCGGGTCCACTGCCTGCCAGCGGTTTTCCCGGTAGAGTTCCAGGGGCCGGTACTCGGCCTTGTAGGCCATCTTGCGGCAGTTACGGATCCAGTAGCCCAGGTAGACGTGCGGCAGGTCGCGGGCGCGGGCGGTCTCGATCTGCCAGAGGATGGCGTAGCGCCCGAGGCCCCGGTCGGCGGCCTCGGGATCAAAGAAGGTGTAGATCGCCGACAGGCCGTCGAGCATCTCGTCCACCACGGCCACGGCGAGGAGCCGGTCGTTCTCCCGGAACTGGTAGTAGCGCGTGCAGTCCCAGGCGTTGCTGAGGAAGGACTCGTACTGTTCCCGGTCCGGCGGGAACATGTCGCCGTCGGCGTGACGCTCGCGGATGTAGCGCTCGTACAGACCGTAGCACTCGTCGTCGCGGATATGCCCGGCTTCGCGCACCGAGAGGTCGCTGTTGCGACGCCAGCTGCGGCGCTGGCTGCGGTTCGGCTGGAACTGCGCGACCGGAATCCGTGCCGGAATACAGGCATTGCAGTGCGCGCAGTGGGGCCGGTAGATGTGGTTGCCGGAGCGGCGGAAACCGAGCAGCGAGAGGTTGGTATAGAGCACCTGGTCGACCGGCTGGCGCGGGTCGATGAACAGGGTGGTCGCCTCCTCCTGCTCCAGGTAGCTGCAGCGGTGAGGGTAGGTGGTGTAGACCTTGAGATCTCGCAGTGAGGACGTCACGCCAATGCTCCCGTCTCTGCCGGCAGGCGCCAGGCGCCCGGTTCCATCTCGTCATCCACAGTTTGGGCAAGCATCGCCTCGAAGTCCACCCGGGGGATGGGGCGGGCTCCCAGGGAAAGGAGGTGATCTGTCTCGACCTGGCAGTCGATGATCCGGCCGCCGCCGGCCTCGAGGAGGTGGGCGAGACCGGCGAGGGCGACCTTGGAGGCATCGGGAGCGCGGCTGAACATGCTCTCACCGAAGAAGGCCCCGCCGATGCACACGCCGTAAAGGCCGCCGGCGAGCCGGCCTTCCCGGTCCCAGGCCTCGACGCTGTGGGCATGACCGGCGTCGTGGAGCGCAGCGTAGGCCGCCACCATGCGCGGCGAGATCCAGGTCCCGTCCTGGCCGGGGCGCGGGGCGGCACAGGCCTCCATCACTTCGCGGAAGCAGGCGTCCACGGTGAGCCGGAAGCGCTGCCGGCGCAGCGTGCGGCGCAGGCTGCGGGCGCAGTGGAACTCCGCCGGAAACAAGACCAGGCGCGGATCCGGCGTCCACCAGAGCACGGGCTGCGGCTCCTCGAACCAGGGAAAAATGCCGCGACGATAGGCCGCCAGGAGCCGCTCGGGGCCGAGGTCCTCGCTGACGGCGAGGAGACCGCTCGGGTAGTCGAGGGCCTCGCTGCTGGGCGGGAAGGGGTCGTCCGGCGCCAGGAACTGCAGCAGCGGCACGGGAGCTAGCCGTCTTTCAGCGCGTCCAGGTACTTCTCGGCGTCGAGGGCGGCCATGCAGCCGAAGCCCGCGGAGGTGATGGCCTGCCGGTAGACATGGTCGGCGACGTCGCCGGCGGCGAACACCCCCGGCACGCTGGTCGCCGTGGCGTTGCCGTCGGTGCCGCTGGTGACGGTGAGGTAGCCCTCGCGCATGGCCACCTGGCCGGCGAAGATATCGGTGTTCGGCTTGTGGCCGATGGCGATGAATACGCCGGACAGCGGCACCTCCTTGAGCGCGTCGTCCATGGTGCAGCGCAGGCGCATGCCGGTCACGCCGCTGTCGTCTCCGAGCACCTCGTCGAGCACGTGGTTCCACAGGATGCGGACCTTGCCCTCGCGTTCGCGGGCGAACAGCCGATCCTGCAGGACTTTTTCTGCCCGCAACGCGTCGCGGCGGTGCACCAGGACGACTTCCTCGGCGATGTTGGCGAGGTAGAGGGCCTCCTCGACCGCCGTGTTGCCGCCGCCGATGACCGCGACGCGCTGGTTGCGGTAGAAGAACCCGTCGCAGGTGGCGCAGGCGCTAACGCCCTTGCCCATGAAAGCCTGTTCGCTCGGCAGTCCGAGATACTGGGCGGAGGCGCCGGTGGCGATGACCAGCGCGTCGCAGCTGTAGCGGCCGCTGCCCTCGAGGAGGAAGGGGCGCCGGGACAGGTCCACCGCCTCGATGTGGTCGAAGATCACCCGCGTATCGAAGCGCTCCGCGTGTTCCAGCATCTGTTGCATCAGCGCCGGGCCCTGCAGGTCCGCGGGCCCGCCGGGCCAGTTCTCCACCTCCGTGGTCGTGGTCAGCTGGCCGCCCTGCTGCATACCCGTGATCAGTACCGGCCGGAGGTTGGCGCGGGCCGCGTAGACCGCGGCCGTGTAGCCGGCGGGGCCGGAGCCGAGGATGATCAGGGGGTGGTGCTGGGGTTCGCTCATGGACCGGTCCTGTTTGCGTTTGGCGGGAGTCGAAAAGGGCGCTAATGGTAAAGTATCGCGACGGTGCCGGCAAAGGCTGCTCACTTTTTGCAAAGCAATCGAGCTTTGCCCTATAACTTTCTGATTTGATTGGTTAAACTATCCGCTTTACCGCCCTCCGGGGCGGCGGCTCGAGGACGGCGCGTGGCGCGAACGGCGAAAACAACGGAGAGCCCCTGGGGCCCGCGCTGGCGCGAGGGCGCCTTCATCGGTATCAGCGCGGCCTGTCTCTACCTCCTGCTCGCGCTCGTGACCTACTCGACCGGGGATCCCGGCTGGTCGGCCACCGGCAGCGGCGGTGCGGTGCGCAACCTCGGCGGGCCCACGGGCGCCTGGCTGGCGGACGTATTCCTCTCCCTGGTCGGCTGGGCCGCCTACCTGTTCCCGGTGATGCTCGGCTACCGCGCGCTGGTGATCTTCCTCGAGCGGCACCAGCCCGGTCCCTTCGACTGGACCCACGTCAGTATCCGCCTGCTCGGCTTCGTGCTGGTGATGGTCGCGGGGACGGCGCTCGCCGCCCTCAACGACAGCGGCCAGTCCGCGCTGCCGCAGGGGGCGGGCGGCATTCTCGGGCAGGCGATCGGCAGCGCCTTTTCCGGCGCCTTCAGCGCCGTGGGCAGCCGCCTCATTCTCGTTGCCGTCTTCCTGTTCGGGGTGACGATCTTCACGGACCTGTCCTGGCTGCGGCTCATGGACCGTCTCGGCGCCGCAGCGCTGGGCGGGCTGGAGCAGTTGCGGAGCTGGTGCGTGGCCCGCATCGACAGCCTGCGCGACCGGCGCGCACGGGAGCGCCATCTCGAAGCACGCAAGGCCGTGATCACGCAGCACGTCGAGAAGGAGAAGAAACGCAAGCCGCCGAAGATCAAGCCGCTGGAGACGAAGGTGGAGACCAGCGAACGCGTCGAGCGCGAGAAGCAGAAACCGCTCTTCGATGCGCCGGTCACCGGCGAGCTGCCGCCGCTGGAACTGCTCGATGCCGAGATCAAGGATCCCAGCAAGGGCTTTTCCGCCGAGGCGCTGGAGAAGCTCTCCAAGCTCCTGGAACTGAAGCTGGCGGACTTCGGCGTCTCGGCGGAGGTGACCGCCGTCTACCCCGGGCCGGTCATCACGCGCTTCGAGCTGCAGCCGGCACCGGGGGTGAAGGTGTCGCGCATCTCCAACCTGGCCAAGGATCTCGCGCGCTCCCTTGCCGTGATCTCCGTGCGCGTGGTCGAGGTCATCCCCGGCAAGAGCGTGGTCGGCATCGAGATCCCGAACGAGGACCGGGAGGTCGTCAACTTCCGCCAGGTGCTGTCGTCCCGCGCCTTCGACCAGTCCAAGTCCGCGCTGACCCTGGCCCTGGGCAACGACATTTCCGGCCAGCCCGTGGTTGCCGACCTGGCCAAGATGCCGCACCTGCTGGTCGCGGGCACCACCGGGTCGGGCAAGTCCGTGGGCGTGAACGCCATGCTCCTGTCGCTGCTGTACAAGGCGACCCCCGAGGAGGTGCGCCTGATCCTCGTCGATCCGAAGATGCTCGAGTTGTCGGTCTACGACGGTATCCCGCACCTGCTCACGCCGGTGATCACCGACATGAAGGATGCGGCCAACGGGCTGCGCTGGTGCGTGGCGGAGATGGAGTGGCGCTACAAGCTCATGGCGGCGCTCGGCGTGCGCAACATCGCCGGGTTCAACCGCAAGCTCGACGAGGCGCGCAAGGCCGGCACCCCGATCGTCGACCCGCTGTGGACGCCGGACCCGATCTTTGCGGAGACCGACGAGGAACAGCAGGCGCCGGCGCTGGAGCGGCTGCCCTTCATCGTCGTGGTGATCGACGAGTTTGCCGACATGATGATGATCGTCGGCAAGAAGGTCGAGGAGCTCATCGCGCGCATTGCGCAGAAGGCGCGCGCGGCGGGGATTCACCTCATCCTGGCCACCCAGCGCCCTTCGGTGGACGTGATCACCGGCCTGATCAAGGCCAATATCCCCACCCGCATCGCCTTCCAGGTCAGCTCCAAGGTCGACTCGCGGACCATCCTCGACCAGGGTGGTGCCGAGCAGCTCCTGGGCTATGGCGACATGCTCTACCTGCCGCCCGGGTCGGGCCTGCCGAACCGGGTCCACGGCGCTTTCTGCTCCGACGACGAGGTGCACCGGGTGGTCTTCGACTGGAAGCGCCGGGGGGCGCCGGCCTACATCGAGGGGCTCCTGGACGAGGGCAGCGGCGTTGCCGTCACCCCGGGGGAGCTGCAGTCGGAGGATGGGGACGACGAGGACGATGCGCTCTACGACGAGGCCGTGCACTACGTCACGCAGAGTCGCCGGGCTTCTATTTCCAGCGTCCAGCGCAAGCTGCGCATCGGCTACAACCGCGCCGCCCGGCTGATCGAGGCCATGGAGGCGGCGGGCGTGGTGTCTGAGATGGGCAGCAACGGTCAGCGCGAGGTGCTCGCGCCACCCCCGGTCGGGGACTGATCCTTGCTCCTGCGGATCCTGGTCCTTGCCTGCCTGCTGGCCCTTGCGCCCGGCGCCGGTGCGGCGGATGCCGCCGGGGCCCTCGCGGGCCGGCTGGCGCCGCTGGCGCAGTTGAGCGGGGCCTTCGAGCAGTCGGTCGAGAACGGTGGTGCGGCGACCCCCGCCCGCAGTGCCGGCCGCTTCAGCCTGCGCCGGCCGGACCAGTTCCGCTGGGAGATCACCGAGCCGGACAGCCAGCTGCTGATCGCCAGTGACGGAGTGCTCTGGCACTACGACCGCGACCTGGCGACGGCGACGCGCCGCCGCTTTGACGACGGTGCCGCTGCGCCGCTGCTGCTCCTGGCCGCCGACGCGCCGGCGCTCGCCGAGGCCTTCGATGTCGAGGCGCTGGGGCCGGACCGCTACCGGGTCGTGCCGCGCGCGTCGGACGCGGGTTTTCGCGAGGCCGAGCTCGGCTTCGCGGGCGCGTTGCCCGTCAGCATGCGGATCATCGACCGGCTCGGGCAGGCCATCACCATCCGCTTCCTCGGCCTGGACGAGTCCCCGCTGCCCGAGGGGACCTTCGACTTCACGCCCCCGGACGGTGTGGACGTGTACCGGGAAAACGACTGAGCCATGGCGGCCGGCGGCAGCGACGACCTCTTCGCCGGCACCGCGGACGGTGCCTACGAACCCCTGGCGGCACGGCTGCGCCCGGCGAGCCTCGATGCCTTCGTGGGCCAGCGCCACCTCCTGGGCCCCGGCAAGCCGCTGACGACCGCGCTCGCCCGCGGCCAGCTTCACTCCATGCTGTTCTGGGGGCCGCCGGGGGTCGGCAAGACGACCCTCGCGCGCCTCGCCGCCGCGGCAGCCGATGCGCAGTTCCTCCAGCTTTCCGCCGTCCTCTCCGGCGTCAAGGATATCCGCGGCGCGGTCGACGCGGCCCTCGCCGCCCGCGCCCGCGGCCGCGATACGGTGCTCTTCGTCGACGAGGTGCACCGCTTCAACAAGGCCCAGCAGGACGCCTTCCTGCCCTACGTGGAGGACGGCACGCTGATCTTCATCGGGGCCACCACGGAGAACCCGGCCTTCGAACTCAACAGCGCGCTGCTGTCCCGGGCGCGGGTGTACAAGCTGCGGGGGCTGGCGCGCGAGGAGCTGGAGACGCTGCTCGAGCGCGGCCTGGCGGCCCTGCCGCACCCTCCGGCGGCAGCCCCGGGCGCTCTCGCGCGCATCGCCGTCCAGGCCGATGGGGACGGGCGGCGGGCGTTGAACCTGCTGGAACTGGCGGTCGACCTGGCCGCCGGCGACGACGGCACGGCGCTGCCCCTCGACGACGCGCTTCTCGACGAGGTGCTGCAGCAATCGCTGCGCCGTTTCGACAAGGGTGGCGACGCGTTCTACGACCAGATCAGCGCCCTGCACAAGGCCGTGCGCGGCAGTGCGCCCGACGCTGCCCTTTACTGGCTCTGCCGCATGCTCGACGGGGGCTGCGACCCGCTCTACCTGGCCCGGCGGGTCGTGCGCATGGCCAGCGAGGATATCGGCAACGCCGACCCGCGGGCCCTCGGTCTTGCGCTGGACGCGTGGCAGGTGCTGGAGCGGCTCGGCAGCCCCGAGGGCGAGCTGGCGCTCGCGCAGGCCGTCGTCTACCTCGCCGTCGCGCCCAAGAGCAACGCCGTCTACAGTGCCTTCAAGGCGGCCGCTGCGGCTGTCGAGAGCGGCGGCAGCGAGGAAGTGCCGAACCACCTGCGCAATGCGCCGACAGCGCTCGCGAAGGCCGAGGGCCACGGCGCGGATTACCGCTACGCCCACGATGAGCCGGGCGGCTACGCGGCCGGGGAGAACTACTTTCCCCCGGCCTTGAGGGACGCGCGCTTCTACCACCCCGTGGATCGCGGCCTGGAGCAGCGCATCGCCGAACGGCTCGAGCGTTTCCGGGCGCTCGACGCCGCCAGCAGCAGGCAGCGCTACCCGGACGACTAGCCGGGCACGCCTGTCGGTGCGCCGCCAAAGGCCGTACAATCCCGCCGCAGGACGGCAAGGGCATTCTGCGCCATGAAATACCTGCTCTTCGTGGCCCTCGGCGGCGCCGGCGGCGCCGTGGCCCGCTACCTGCTGGGGAGCCTCGTGCACAGCCTCTGGGCCAGCGCCTGGCCCGTGGGAACCTTCCTGGTCAACCTCGCGGGCTCCGCAGGCATCGGCGCCGTGTTCGTGCTGCTGGAGCGCGGCAGCCTGCACCCGGACTGGCGCAGTGTGCTCATGGTGGGTTTTCTCGGCGCCTTCACCACGTTTTCGACTTTCTCCCTCGAGACGGTGGAGCTGTGGCAGCAGGGTGAGCCCGCCCTCGCGCTGGCCTACGTGCTGGCCAGCGTGATCGGCTGCGTACTCGCCGCCGCCGGCACCATGTACCTGCTGCGGCCCCTCGCCTGAGCCGCGGCGACCGGAACGAACACAGGACAGAGAGAACATGCTGGACGTTCGCGAACTCAGAAAAGACCCCGAGGGCGTCGCCGAGGCACTCGCCCGCCGGGGCTACCACTTCGACGTCGAGACCTTCCGTGCGCTCGACGGTCGCCGCCGGGCGGCGGATATCGAGAGCCAGGAGCTCCTCGCCGAGCGCAAGGCCGCAAGCAAGGAAATCGGCAAGCTCGTGGGCGGGGGAATGTCCGTCGACGAGGCCAAGGCGAAGGTGAACGAGCGCCTTGCGCTCATCGGCGAGCGCCTGCACAGTGCCACGGAGGCGGCCCGGGAGGCCCAGGGGGAGCTCGAGACGTGGCTCGCCGGCGTGCCCAACCTGCCCGACCCGACCGTGCCCGAGGGGGCAAGCGAGGATGAGAACGTCGAGGTCTCGCGCTGGGGCGAGCCCCCGGCCTTCGCTTTCGAGGCCCGGGATCACGTCGACCTGGGAGAGGGCCTGGGCCTCCTCGACACGGAAGCGGCCACGAAGATCACCGGCTCCCGTTTCGTCGTCATGCACGGCGAACTGGCCCGCGTGCATCGCGCGCTCGGGCAGTTCATGCTCGATCTGCACACGCGGGAGCATGGCTACCGGGAGCTCTACGTACCCTATATCGTTAACGCGGACTCGCTGCGCGGAACCGGGCAGCTGCCGAAGTTCGCCGAGGACCTGTTCCGCCTCGAAGGTGACCACGAGTACTACCTGATCCCGACGGCAGAGGTCCCGGTGACCAACCTCGGCCGCGACCGCATTTTCGAGGACGCCGAGCTGGGAGAGGGCGGTCTCGCCTTTACCAGCCATACGCCCTGCTTCCGCAGCGAGGCGGGCAGCTACGGCCGCGACACCCGCGGCATGATCCGCCAGCACCAGTTCGAGAAAGTCGAGCTTGTCCGCTTCGTGCGCCCCGGCGACGCCGATGCGGCGCTGGAGCTGCTCACCGGTCACGCCGAAACCGTGCTCCAGCGCCTGGGGCTGCCGTACCGGAAGGTGCTGCTCTGCGGCGGCGACATGGGTTTCGCCGCGCGCAAGACCTACGACCTCGAGGTGTGGCTGCCGGGGCAGTCCGCCTACCGGGAGATCTCGTCCTGCAGCAACTTCGGTGACTTCCAGGCCCGGCGCATGCAGGCGCGCTGGCGCAACCCGGAAAGCGGCAAGCCGGAGCTGCTGCACACGCTCAATGGTTCCGGGCTCGCCGTGGGGCGCACGCTGGTGGCGATCCTCGAGAACGGCCAGCAGGCCGACGGCAGCGTTCGGCTGCCCGAGGCGTTGCACCCGTACCTCGGCGGCCGGGCTGTGCTGGGCGCCTGACCATGCACGCCCTGCCGGTCTTCCTGCGCCTGGAAAGCCGGCCCGTGCTGCTGGTGGGCGGCGGCACCGTGGCCCTGCGCAAGGCGCGCTTTCTCTGCCGGGCGCGCGCGCGGGTCACCGTGGTGGCGCCGGCAATCGACCCGGCGCTGGCGACGCTGCTCGAGCAGCACGGCGGGGAATGGCTGCGCCGGCGCTACCGCCGCGGCGATCTCGCCGGCCGCGACCTGGTGATCGCCGCCACCGCGGACGAGACCGTCAACGCGGCCGTGGCCGACGAAGCGGCGGCGCGGCGCCTCCCGGTCAACGTGGTGGATACGCCGGCCCTGTGCTCTTTCACGTTCCCCGCCATCGTCGACCGGGACCCGCTGCTGGTGGCGATCGGCACCGGCGGCGCCAGCCCGGTGCTCGCCCGCGCCGTGCGCCGTCGCCTGGAGACCCAGCTGCCGGCGGGCTTCGGTCGCCTCGCACGCTTCCTCGGCGACTGCCGCGATCGCGTGCGCGCGGCGGTCAGCGACGAGAGCGCCCGCCGCCGGCTCCTCGAACAGCTGGCCGAGGGACCCATTGCGGAGCAGGTGCTCGCGGGCGACGAGGCGGGCGCCGCGGCGGCCGTCGATGCGCTCCTGGCGCGGGGCGAGGCGCCGCGGGGCGAGGTGTTCCTCATCGGCGCCGGTCCCGGCGACCCGGACCTGCTCACCTTCCGGGCCCTGCGGCTCCTGCAGCGCGGCGACGTGATCCTGTACGACCGGCTGGTGGGCAAGGGCATCCTGGAGCTGGCGCGCCGCGACGCCGAGCTTCTCTACGTGGGCAAGCGCCGCGCCGAACACACCGTCCCGCAGGACGAGATCAACCGCACCCTCGTCGAGCTGGCGCGCCAGGGCAAATGCGTGGTGCGCCTGAAAGGCGGCGACCCGTTCGTCTTCGGCCGCGGCGGCGAAGAGATGGACGAGCTGGCCCGCGCCGGCATTCCGTTCCAGATCGTGCCCGGCATCACGGCGGCCAACGCCGCCGCCTGTTACGCGGGGATTCCGCTGACGCATCGGGACTATGCCCAGTCGGTGCGCTTCGTCACCGGGCACACGAAGGACGGCGAGCTCCGCCATCGCTGGGAGGAGTTCCAGTCGCCGACCGAGACCCTGGTCTTCTACATGGGGCTCGTCGGCCTGCCGATCATCTGCGAGCAGCTCGTGGCCCATGGCCGCGATCCGGCCACGCCGGTCGCGCTGGTGGAGAAGGCAACCAGCCCGGAGCAGCGCGTGATCACGGGCACCCTGGGCACCATGATGAGCGTGGTGGAAGCAGAAAAACCGGAGCCGCCGACGCTGATCATCGTCGGCGACGTGGTCCGCCTGGCGGCGGAACTCGGCTGGTACAGCCCCGTGGAGGGGCGGGTGGTGCGCTGACCCGGCGCAGCAGCCAGCGCAGCGCCGCCCCGGGCGCTATTCCTCCTCGGGGCTGTGGATGGCGTAGGCCTGCTTGCGCATGAGCAGGGCGTCGACCAGGATGTTTCCCGCCTCGCTCAGCAGTACGTCGGCCTCGTCCTCTTCCTCCTCGCCGTCCGGGGCCGCCTCGTCCTCCCCGACTTCGTCTTCCACGGCTTCGTCATCGAAGGAGGCGAGCGGCTCCTCGCCCAGCGCCTGCCGGCGCTTGTTCTCGATGGCCAGCGCACGGGCCTCGCGGGCCTCGCGCTCGGCGCGCCGGGTCTCCTCGTTCAACGAGACGACCTGGATGTCGTCGTTCTCGTCGGCGAGGGCGACCCGGTCGACGAGGAAGTTGAAGTCCGGGTCCGAGGCGCTGCGCTCCTGGAACAGGGCGGAGAGCTCGGGGATCAGCGGGTCCAGGTCGCCGTAGCGGCGGTGGCGCACGGGGTTGATCTGGTCCCAGGACAGGGCGTGCTCTAGAGAGCTTTCGCCGATATCTTCCGGGTCGTAGAGCGAGGGAAAGGTGATGTCCGGGACGACGCCGCGGTGCTGCGTGCTGTCGCCCGAGATGCGGTAGAACTTGCTCTCGGTGATCTTGAGCTGTCCCTCGGTGAGCGGGACCAGGGTCTGTACCGTTCCCTTGCCGAAGGAGCGGTCACCGACGATGATGCCGCGCTCGTAGTCCTGGATCGCGCCGGCGAAGATCTCGCTGGCGGAGGCGCTGAGCCGGTTGATGAGAACCACCAGGGGGCCGTCGTAGTAGGCCGTGCGCATGCGCTTGCCGTCGCGCCAGACCCGCCGCGAGGAGTGACGGATCTGCACCGTCGGCCCGTACTCGATGAACAGGCCCGTCAGCTCGTTGGCCTCCTGCAGGGAGCCGCCGCCGTTGTTGCGCAGGTCGACCACGATACCTTCAACGCCCTCACTCTCGAGCTCATCGAGGAGCCGGCGCACGTCGCGGGTGGTGCTCTTGTAGTCGTCGTCGCCGCGACGCATGGCCTCGAAATCGATGTAGAACGCAGGGATGTCGATGACCCCGACCTTGATCGTGCTGTCGTCGCCGGCCGGCACCTCGAGCACGCGGCTGTGCGCCGACTGCTCTTCGAGCTTCACCGTGTTGCGGACGATCTGTATCTCCTTGTGCACCTCCGTCGAAGCCGCGTCCGCGGGGATCACGTTCAGGCGCACGGTGGTGCCCTTCGGCCCGCGGATCAGGTCGACCACCTCGTCGAGGCGCCAGCCGATCACGTCGACCATGGGCCCGCTGTCACCCTGGCCCACGCCGATGATGCGGTCCGCGGGCTTGAGTTCGCCCTGCTTGTCGGCAGGCCCCGCAGCGACCAGCCGCGAGACCTTGGTGTACTCGTCCTCGAGCTGCAGCACGGCGCCGATGCCCTCGAGGGACAGGCTCATGTTGATGTCGAAGTTTTCCTTGCGCCGGGGGGAGAAATAGTTGGTGTGCGGGTCGTAGAGTTCCGTGAGGGCGTTGGCGTAGAGCTGGAACACGTCCTGGGCGTTGTACTGGCGGACGCGGGTGAGCTGGGTGCGGTAGCGCTTGAGCAGCGTATCGACGATATCGTCCTCGTCCTTGTCGGCGAGGCGCAGGCTCAGGGCCTGGTTTTTCAGGTGCTTGCGCCAGCGCTCGTCCAGGGCCGCGTCGTCGCCGGCCCAGTCCCGGAGCTCCGGGTCCACCGCGTAGGTCTCGTCGCGGCTGAAGTCCATCGCCGCATACAGCGCCGGCAGCGTTTCCACGACCTGCTCGAGGCGGGTCGTCAGCCGGTCCTCGAAGCGGTTGAAGATCTCGAAGCCCGCGTCCAGGCGACCGCGCGGCAGGGCCTCGTCCATGACATAGCGGTACTGCTCGAAGGACTCGATGTCGGCCCGGGTGAAGAACATCTTCCCGCCATCGAGGCTCTCGATGTAGTTATCGAGGTGCGACGAGGAAAGTTCGTCGTCGTACTCGAGCTTCGCGTAATGGCGCTCCTCGAGCTGCTCGACGAGCTCAGCCGCGGTCTCGGACTGCGAATCCGTGTACCAGATCTTCGCCGCGACGGGGGCGGTGGCGAGAAGGGTGGCGAGGGCCAGCCCTGTGCGGAGCCAGGGACGATTCGCTGACATGCGGCTACCTGTTATCCGGACTTTGATCGAAGTGTAGCGGGATGCCCCGGGAGGGAAAAGCCTCCCGGGACGCCTTTCGAGGCCCAGCCGCCACGGCTCATGCGCCGGGCACGACGAGGTCGAAGGTGGCGTTGACGCGGCTTTCGAAGACGAGGTCGCCGGTGACGTAGGTTTCGGCGCCGGGGGCTGCGTCGGCACTGCGCAGCATCATCTCGCTGGCCATGGGCCGCGGCTGCGGCCCCTGGAAGGCATCGAGGGAGCGCACGGGGCCGACCGCGATACCCAGGCTGTCGGCGAGGGCCTCAGCGTTGGCGCGGGCATCCAGGGCGGCGGCGGCCAGCGCCTCCCGGCGCAGCCGGGACGCCTCACTGTGGCCGAGCACCGGCGGCGAGACCTCGTTGGCGCCCGCGTCGGCCGCCCCCTCGATGAGCACGCCAAGCGAGCCCAGCTGTGTGAGCCGGACGTCGATACGCCGCTGCACCAGGTAGCCCTTCAGCACCTGCTGCTCCTTCGCCTTGTCCCAGCGATACTCGGGGCGCAGCGTCAGCCCCGGGGCGCTGATGTCGCCGGCCGGGATGCCGAGGCTCTCCAGGTGGGCGAGGACTGCGGCCGTGCGCGCGTTGACGTCTTCCCGGGCCGTTGCCAGGTCCGGGGAGCGCGCCTGCACGCCGAGGCCGATACGGGCCTCGTCGGGCGCCGCGCTGACCCGGCCCTCACCGTGCACCGAGAGCGCCCTCGGCGGCGGGCCGTCGCCGGCCGTGGCGGTGACGGAAACGAGCGGCAGGAGCAGGGCGCCGGCCAGGGCCAGCAGGGCAGGGGTGCGCATGGGAGAAGCCTCCGGGTGGGTTCTCATTCATTGACCGGCAGGGGCAGCGAGGGTTCCTCGCCGGTGAATACCAGCACCGGGGCCTGCGGTGCCCACAGCCGCCGGACCCGGTTTGACTGGGCTTCGGCGACATCGAAAAGGAGCGTATTGCGCAGCGTCAGCGGCGCGGCGCGGCGCTCCACGGGCAGGGTGAAATAGAGCCAGGTCTCGTCGTAGGAAACCTCCAGCCCGAGGAAGGCCGGTCGTCCACTGGTACCGCCGGCAGCAGTGACCTGGAAGTGGCGCTCGAGGTAGGCCTCGATAAGCGCCGCAGGCGGGGCCTCGGGGTCGAGCAGCACGCGTGTCCCCGCGTCCCGCGACAGGGCGCTTTCCAGGTCCTCGGGGATGATACGCAGGGCAACCTGGAGCCCATCACCGGCCTCGTTCCAGGACAGCTCGGCATAGCTGGCGTGGAACGGGTGCGCTGCCGCTCCGCCGGCGAGGCCCAGGGCGAAGGCGAGAGCCAGCGCAAGCGCGTGGGCGAGGAGGCGGGCGCGGCGGCCCTGCCTCAGCGGATGGGCTGCGACCATGCGTCCTCGTCATCCCGGCGCATCGGGTTCGGCTCCTCGCTCTCCTTGAACAGCTGGAAGCGGCTGGGCACGACCTTGCGGGGCCAGGCGTTGTTCGCGACATTTGTGTCCGCGGTGCTGCGGTAGGGGTCGAACTCGATGGCCGTGATTTCCCGGTCCGTGATGAAGAGTTTCTTCACCCGGGTCGCATTGCGCCGCCAGATTTCCGCCGGCACCGTGACTTCCTCGACCGCGCCGTCGCCGTAGCTGATGCGCAGCGGCAGCGGCGTGACCAGGCCACCGACATTGTCGAAGGTAACCACGTAGAAGCGTTCCGCGGTATCGAGCAGGGCGCGTTCCCGCTTTGTGAGCTGATCCAGGGCCTTTTCATACTGCGCGTAGTCCCAGGGTGTCACCCGGTACTCGTCGCTCTCGTTGTAGAAGTCCCGGAGCCCCGGCTCGCGATCGAGGAGCCGCTCGCTCCCCGCATTGCGCTGGTCGCTGAGCGAGGGCTCCTCGCCCTCGGCCTGCGCCCGCTCCCAGGCCTTCTCGCGCTCCGGGTCCAGGCTGTCCACGCGGTAGAGAGCGACCTCGCCCAGGGCGACGTCCACGTGGCCCGTGCCGTAGAACCAGCCGCGCCAGAACCAGTCGAGGTCCATGGCGGAGGCATCCTCCATGGTGCGGAAAAAGTCCGCGGGGGTCGGCCGGCGGAACCGCCAGCGCTGGGCGTACTGGCGGAACGCGTGGTCGAACAGCTCCCGGCCCATGATGCTTTCGCGCAGGATGTTGAGCGCCGTGGCCGGCTTGCCGTAGGCGTTGTTGCCGAACTGGTGGATGGATTCGGAGTTGGTCATGATCGGCACCTGCGTGGCGCTCGCCATGTACTCGGTCATCTTCTCGGGTTCGCCGCGGCGGGACGGATAGCCCTCCTCCCAGGCCTGTTCCGTAAGGAACTGCAGGAAGGTGTTCAGGCCCTCGTCCATCCAGGTCCACTGGCGCTCGTCCGAGTTCACCACCATGGGGAAATAGTTGTGCCCGACCTCGTGGATGATGACCGAGATCAGGCCGTACTTGCTGCGCTCCCAGGTCTTGTCCTCGGATTTCTGTGTGACGTCCCAGTAGGTCCCGTCGGCATAGGGGCGCGGCTTGTTGAAGCTGATCATCGGGTACTCCATGCCACCCACGGGGCCGTTCACGGAAATGGCCACGGGGTAGGGGTACTCGAAGGTGTAGCGGGAATAGACGTCGATCGTGTGCGCGATCGCCGCCGTGGAATACTGGCTCCAGAGCGGCTCGGCCTCGTTCGGATAGAACGACATGGCCAGCACGTCGCGCTCACCGGACCGGGCGCGGCGCGCGTCCCAGATAAACTTGCGCGAGCTGGCGAAGGCGAAGTCGCGCACGTTTTCCGCGCGGAAGCGCCAGGTGCGTGTGCCGCTGGCGGCCTCGCGGGCGTTCGCCGCCGCCTCCTCCGGGGTCACCACGAAGACCAGCTCGTCGCTGTCGCGGGCGGCCTCGAAGCGTTCCCGCTGCGCGGACGTCAGCACGTCATCGGTGTTCTGCAGCTCGCCGGTGGCGGCGACCACGTGGTCTGCCGGCACGGTGATGGCGACAGCGTAGTCACCGAGCTCGAGGGTGAACTCGCCGCGGCCGAGGAACTGCTTGTGCTGCCAGCCCGCGTAGTCCGTGTACGCGGCCATGCGCGGGTACCACTGGGCGATCTCGTAGAGGTAGTTGCCGTCCTCGGGAAAATACTCGTAGCCGCCCCGGGCGCTGACCACGGTGGCGTCGATAATGTTGTGCGACCAGGCTACGGAGAAGCTGAGGCTTTCGCCGGCCGCTAGCGGTTCGGCGAGATCGATGCGCATCATGGTGCGGTTGACCGTGTGCGGAAGGGGCTTGCCGTCGGCCCCGGTGACCGCCTCGATGGTCACGCCGCCCTCGAAGCGGCGGCGCTCGAGGAGCGAGGCGAGGGCACCGTAGGAGAGCTGGGCGAAGTCCGGCGCGGTCTTGGTGAGCATGTCGTCGGAGTCGCGGCGGAAGCGGTTCTGGTCCAGCTGCAGCCAGAGGTAGGGCAGGTCGTGCGGGCTGTTGTTGTGGTAGGTGATCGTCTCGCGTCCTTCGATGCGCTGCTCCTCGTCGTCGAGGGTGACGGCGATGTCGTAGTCTGCCCGCTGCTGCCAGTAGCCCGGGCCCGGGGCCCCGGTGGCCAGGCGCGTGTCCGTCGGCGTGTCCAGCAGGTAGTCGAGCTGGGCAAAGGCGTCGGCGCCGCTGCGAGCCGCGGGGTCGCCCGCGGCTCCCGCGCCGCCTGCGAGGGGCAGGAAGCACGCGAAGAGACACACGGTTTTTTTGGATAAAACTCGAAAAAACATAACGTTAGGGATTTTTCCTCGAGCAATGTTGAAGAAAGGAGAGTCGGCGATTATAGCGTCCGTAGCGCCGCCGCGATACGGTTGCCGGCGGTGAACAGCAAGGAACAGGAAGCGATGACCATGCCCTTCGACCTCACTCCCTCAGGCCAGGCCTGCGGCGCCACCGTCCGCGGTCTCGACCTGGCGCAACCGCTCGACGCGGCGACCGTGGCCGCCCTGCGCGCTGCCTGGCTCGAGCACGGTGTGCTCGCCTTCCCGGACCAGGCCATGGGTGACGATGACCTCGAGCGTTTCACCCGTTACTTCGGCCCCTTCGGCGACGATCCCTTCATCGAGCCGATCCCGGGGCGCGAGCATATCATCGCCGTCAGCCGGCGCGCGGACGAGCAGGCGCCGCTCTTTGCGGAGAACTGGCACACGGACTGGAGCTTCCAGGCCACGCCCCCCGCGGGCACCTGCCTCCTCGGCATCACCATCCCGCCAAGCGGGGGCGATACACTGTTCGCAGACCAGCGGGCCGCCTGGGCGAGCCTGCCGGACGCGCTCCGGGAACGGCTCAGGCCGCTGCGGGCAATCCACTCGGCGCGCGGCGGCTACGCCCCGGAAGGGGTCTACGGCGAGGCCGACCAGGCCGGCGACCGCAGCATGGCCATCCGCCCCTCCGCCGAGGCCCTCGCCACTCGGGTCCATCCCCTCGTGCGCGAACATCCGGAAACGGGGGTGGAACTCCTCTACGGCTGCCTGGGCTACGTCATCGGCTTCGAGGGCATGGCCGAGGACGAGGCTCTGGAACTGTTGCTGGAAATGCTCGACTGGCAGACCCGCGAGGCCGTGCAGTACCGGCACGAATGGCAGCCGGGCACGCTGCTCATGTGGGACAACCGCTCCGTGCTCCACCGGGCCACCGGCGGCTACGAGGGCCACGACCGGCTGCTTCACCGTACCACCATCGGCGCGTCCCGATGACTCGCGCGCGTGCTCTTGCCGCCGCGCTGCTCGTGGTCGCGGGCGGCACCGCGGCCGCGCTGCCTGACACCGGGGGCGCCGTGCGCAGGGGCTACGCGGACGCTCAGTCCGGGCAGGTGCACTATCGCTATACGGCGCCCGCGGCGACGGCGCGAGCAAGGGCACCGGTCGCGCTGTTCCACCTGTCGCCGAACTCGGGCCAGGTCTTCAGCGCCCTGCTGCCACTGCTGGGACGCGACCGGGTCGCGGTCGCCTTCGACACGCCGGGCTACGGGATGTCGGACCCGGTGCCCGACCCGCAAACGATCGGTGCCTATGCGGAGCGCCTCGCGTCGGCGATGAGCGCTCTCGGCCTCGACAGCGGGGTCGACCTGGTGGGCTACCACACCGGCGCCGCGATCGCCCTCGAGCTGGCGCAGCGCTACCCGGCGCAGGCCGGGCGCCTGGCGCTGGTCGCGGTGCCGGTGCTCACCGCGGAAGAGCGTGCGGCTGGGGCGGCGCTGCCGGCCATTCCCTTCGACGAGGCGGGCGAATGGGCGAAGCAGGAGTGGCAGCGCTCCTGGCGCTGGCGCGGGCCGGGCCAGGACCGCGAGTCCGTGCTGGCGACCTTTGCCGAGAAGCTGCGGCCCGGGGCCCGCGAACGGGGCGCGACCGCGGTGCTTGCCTATGACACGGCGGCCGCCCTGGAGCGCGTCACGGCGCCGTTGCTGCTGGTGCGACCGCGGGATGACCTTTGGACGGCGACCGGCCGCGCCCGCGCGCTGCGCCCGGATGCCCGGTGGGTCGAGCTACCGGGCTACGGCCACGGACTCTTCCATGCCGCCCCGCAGCGCATGGATGGCATCCTTCGCGACTTCCTCGACCCGGCGGACTAGCCGGCGGGCGGCGGGTCCGCGTCCGTGGCGATGACCTCGATCCCCGCCAGGCGTTCGGCGTAGGCCTTCTTTCGCGGCAGGTCCATCCCGCGCAGGATCTGGATGCGCTGCGCCTGCGGCGAGCCCGCGCCGTGCAGCGACTCGGTGAGGTAGCCCACCGCGTTGCGCCCCAGGGTCATGTTCTCGATCAGCCGCAGCATGCGCGTGCGCGTTTCGACGGGGATATCGCTGCGGCCGCGCAGGTACTTGGCGAGCAGGGGACCGGCCTCCTCGTGGTTGAAATCGGCCTCGGAGGGGAGGGTGACCATCAGGCCGCCCGCGAGGTCCTGGGCGAAGCGCGCGATCTCGTAGGGAAAGCGGGTGACGTTGTGCTTGCACACGTTGGACAGCATCTCGTCGTTGATCCAGGCCCCGGAGGCCAGCGGTTTCGCCTCGTGGGACGAGGCGATGCCGGAGGAGAAGATGGTCTCGTTGAGGTGAGTCATTTCCACCAGCTTGTCGCGGATATGGCTGGCCTTGTCCGCGCCGTTGTACTCGGCAATCGCCGCGGCCGCGCCGACCATGACGTCGCCCAGCCCCGTCTTGCAGACGTAGCTGGCGCGGTGATACGCCGTGAACCGCGAGACCATGGTCTGCGCGAACTCGTACTCGCCGTCCATGAGCACGTGCTCCCAGGGAATGAACACTTCGTCGAAGACCACGAGCGTTTCCTGGCCCCCGTAGCGCGCGTTGCCCTGGTCGATTTCGCCCTCTTCCAGGGCGCGCGTGTCGCAGGACTGGCGCCCGTAGATGTAGGTGAGACCGGGCGCATCGCCCGGAACGAGGCCGACCACGGCGTAGTCCCGGTCTGCCTCGGCCAGGTTCATGGTCGGCATGACGCAGATCCAGTGCGAGTTGAGTCCGCCGGTCATGTGGGCCTTGGCACCGGTGACGTACAGGCCGTGGGCCGTGCGCCGGGTGACGTGCAGGAACAGGTCCGGATCATCCTGCTCGTGGGGCCGGCGGGAGCGGTCGCCCTTGGGATCGGTCATGCCGGCACCGATGATGACGTTGTGGCGCTGGGCTTCGCGGAGGAAGGCGAGGTAGCGTTCGTGGTAGGCGGTGCCATGGGCCCGGTCGATGTCGTAGGTGATCGAGTGCAGGACGCTGATGGTGTCGAGACCCGCGCAGCGCTGGAAGCAGGTGCCCGTGATCTGACCGAGGCGCCGCTGCATGCGGTTCTTCAGTACCAAGTCCTCGGGGCAGGTGGGGATGTGCAGGAAGCGGTTCACCGGCGCGTCGATGAGCGGGGAGTGCACCGTTGCCAGCGCCGGTTCGTCCCGGGCGAGGTCGTAGGTGGCGGCGAGCGCGTTGATCGACGGGCGGATCACCGGGTGGTCCACCGGCTCCGCCACGCGCTCACCGAAGAGATAGACCGTCACGTCGCGGCCGCGAAGGCTCTCGACGTAGGCGTCGCCGCCGTCGATGGGCTGGAAGCGGGCCCAGCGCTCGGCAGCACTCTCCTCGCGGTCCGGGGGCAGGATGGCATTCATGGCGGTCTCCCTGTCTCGACGCGTCCTGTCGAGTGTAGCCGGTTTTGTCCGCTCTGCTGCCGCCCTTGTCCGCCGGGTACCCCTGTGCGACGCTTGCCGCACCGACCGCGCCGGACCGCCTGATGAAAAGAACAACACTGGCCGCCACGCTGGCGGGGCTCGCCCTCGGGGCGATTCTTGTGTGGACCTTCCGAACGGACCTCCTGCTCGCGCTCGTCGAGTTCCGCGCCGCCCGCGAGGTCGTGGGTCCGCCGCAGCCGGTGAACTGGCAGGCGGGCACGGTGCAGGCGCGCGACGGCCGGCCGAACATCGTCTTCATCCTCCTCGATGATCTCGGCATCAATGACCTGTCCACCTTCGGCGGCGGGGTTGCCGACGGGCGGGTTCGCACACCGGCCATCGACCGGCTCGCGGCCGAGGGGGCACTGTTCAGCCAGGCCTATGCCGGCACGGCCAGCTGCGCACCCTCCCGCGCAATGCTCCTGACGGGCCGCTACCCCACGCGAACCGGCTTCGAGTTCACGCCAACGCCGGACGGGATGGGAAGGGCGGTGAGCCTCATCGCCAACAGCGCCGACAGCGGAATGCCGCCGGTGCGCTACGACGCGGAGGCCGCCGCGCGCCAGCCGCCTTACGAGGCCATGGGGCTGCCGGCTTCCGAGGTCACCCTGGCCGAGGTCCTGAAGAACCGCGGGTATTACACGGCGCACATCGGCAAGTGGCACCTCGGCCGCGGCGAGGGCTCCCGGCCCACGGACCAGGGCTTCGATGACAGCCTGCTCATGGCGAGCGGCCTGTTCCTGCCCGAGGATCACGGCGACGTGGTCAATGCCTACCTGCCGTTCGATCCCATCGACCGCTTCCTCTGGGCGCGGATGCGCTTCGCG
The DNA here is from genome assembly GCF_040217025.1 of Pseudohaliea sp. GTDB lineage: Bacteria > Pseudomonadota > Gammaproteobacteria > Pseudomonadales > Halieaceae > Pseudohaliea. The sequence continues at coordinate 564,617 of NZ_JAVJOA010000008.1, forward strand.
GCAAGCTTCAACAATGGCAAGTGGTTCGAGCCCGGCGGCTACCTTACCGATTACTGGACCAACGAGGCGCTCAGCGTCATCCGCGGGCACCGGGACCAGCCGTTTTTCCTCTACCTGGCGCACTGGGGTGTGCACACGCCCCTGCAGGCGACCCGGGCCGACTACGAGGCGGTCGGTGAGATCGTGCCCCATCGCCTGCGGGTGTATGCGGCCATGGTCCGCGCCCTCGATCGCAGCGTCGCGCGCATTCTCGCCACCCTGGAAGAAGAAGGGCTGGCCGAGGACACGCTGGTCCTTCTCTCCAGCGACAACGGCGGTGCTGGCTACGTCGGGCTCGCCGGCATCAACGCGCCGTACCGCGGCTGGAAGCTGACGCTCTACGAGGGCGGGCTGCGCGTGCCGCTGTTCCTGCGCTGGCCCGGCACGATCCCGGCGGGCACGAGGGTGGACGCGCCCGTCGCGCACATCGACGTCATGCCGACCCTGGCCGCCGCGGCCGGTGCAAGCCTGCCGGCAGACCGCCCGATCGACGGCGGAAACCTGCTGCCGCTGGCGACAGGGGCAAGCCGCGAACCGGTACACGAGGCGCTGTTCTGGCACAGTGCCGGCTATGCGGCCGTGCGCCGCGGCGACTGGAAGCTGCAGCGCAGCGAGGCACCGCCGTTCCGGCGCCTCTACGATCTCGCCGCTGACCCCACGGAGCAGGTCGACGTCGCCGCCGCAAACGCGCCGGTGGTGAGGGAGCTGGAGGCGCTGCTCGATGCGCACCTCGCGGACCGCCGCGCGCCCCTCTACCCGCACACCATCGAAGCCCCGGTGGCGGTCGACAAGACCCTGGCGGACCCGGTAACGCCGGCGGACACGATCATCTACTGGCCGAACTGACTTATGCGCTTACAACGTCGACTCCTGCTCGCAGCCTGCTTCCTGCTCCTGGTCACGGTCGTCCTGGCCGGCGTGCTGCGCCGACCGATCGGCGAGGAACTGTTCGAACGCGCGGCCGCCGCCCGCATTGCCGCCGCGGCGGCGGATGCCGCGCCGGTGGACAGCCTCCGTGTCTACCTCTGCGGCAGCGGCTCACCGATGCCCGACGCGGCCCGGGCGGGACCCTGCGTCGGCATCCTCGCGGGACCACACCGGCTGGTCATCGATGCGGGCTCCGGCGGGCCGCGCAAGCTGGCGGCCATGGGCTTCCCGACGGGCGGACTGGAACAGGTGTTCCTCACCCACCTGCACTCGGACCACATCGACAGCCTCGGCGAACTCGTGCTGGTCGACTGGGTCGGCGGCGAGGGCAGGGCGGCGCCACTCCCCGTCGCCGGCCCGCCGGGGGTCGAGGACGTCGTGGCAGGGCTAAACCGCGCCTACGCCCACGACCGCGGCTATCGAATCGCCCACCACGGCGAAGTCATTGCGGACCCCGCCGGCTACGGTGCCGAGGCCCGGGTCATTCCGCCGCCGCCGGGCGATGCCGGCGCCGTGCCCGTGTACGAGCGGGACGAGCTCACGGTGAGCGTTTTCCTCGTCGACCACGCGCCGGTAGCCCCCGCCTACGGCTACCGCGTGACCTGGCGCGACCGAGCGGCGGTTATCAGTGGCGATACGGTCTACAGCGACAACCTGGTCGAGGCCGCCCGCGGCGCGGACCTGCTCCTGCACGAGGCACTGTCTCCCGCGATGGTGAGAGCGCTGCGCGATGCGTTGAGCCAGGAAGGGGCTGCCAACACGGCCCGGATCATGGAGGACATTCTCGACTACCATGCCTCGCCGGTGGATGCCGCCCGCGCCGCCGCGGCCGCCGGTGTGCAGGCGCTCGTGCTGTATCACCTGGTGCCGCCGTTGCCCGGGGCCTACCTGAAAAGCGCCTTCCTCGGTGATGCGCCTCACCATTTCGACGGGCCGCTGCGGGTCGGCGTGGACGGTTTGCGGGTCACCCTGCCGGCCGGCAGCGCTGCGATCGAGTTCGACGAACTACTGTGAGCGGCGCCGCAACACGAAGACGACAAGGGCCGCCATGAAGAAGAGCCCGACGCCCACGGCGAGTTTCGGCCCGTAAACCGCCCCCAGGCGCGCGGTGGCATTGCGCTCGAGCTGCTCCGTGGAGCGGTAGCCCCCGGGCATGGGCTGAACGCCGACCCGCGCCGCGTAGCGATCGTAGGCCGCCGCCAGCTCGTCGCGCAGTGCCGGGCGCGCCGCCGCGAGGTCCCGGGTCTCGCCCGGATCGGCTTCCAGGTCGAAGAGCCGCCAGTGTCCCTCGCCCCAGGGCGGCAGGTTGCGCACCAGCTTGTACTGCCCGCGGTAGAGCGCGGCATTACCTGCCACCTCGAGGCCCACGGCCTCGTCGGAACCATAGACGCTTGTCGCTTCACCGCGCAGCAGCGGCACGAGGCTGCGCCCGTCGAGCCCGTCCTGCAGGTCACCGCGCCCGGCCAGCTCGAGCAGGGTCGGGGCGATATCCGGCGCCACGGTGAACGCGTCGGACAGCTGCGGGCCGCCGGCGCCGGCGATGATGAGCGGCACGCGGACACCGCCTTCCGCGGCGGTGAACTTGTAGCGGTCCAGGGGCGAGGCCGCGGCCGAGGCCCAGCCCGGACCGATGAACGCATAGCTGCCCGGCCCGCCGATGTTGCCGGTGTCGAGCCGGTAGCCCCGCGCTGCCAGCCACAGCCGCATACGCCAGTCGTCGTCCGCGCGGCTCGGCGCCGGGCCGTTGTCCGAGACGATGACGAAGACCGTGTTGTCGGCAAGCCCGCGGCTCGTCAGGGCCGCAAGGAAACGGCCGAGCTCGTGGTCCATGGCCGTCATCATGCCGGCGTTCGCTGCCATGCGCGCGGCCCAGAGCGCCTGTTCTTCGGGGGCCAGGGCATCCCAGGGCGGGGCCGCGGGGGGCAGGGGCGCCAGCGGGGCCGGGGGCGGAAACAGGCCGCTCGCCCGGGCCCGCTGCGCGCGTTCTTCGCGCAGCGCCGCCCAGCCGTCCGCGTAGCGCGAGCGGTAGGGGTCGATGAAGGCGGCCGGTGCCTGCACGGGAATGTGGATCGCGAGGAACGCGAGGTAGGCAAAGAAGGGCTTTTCCTGCGGCGTCTCATCGAGGTACTCGACCATCCGGTCAACGATGAAGCGCGAGGAGTAGAAGTCCTCCGGCAGGGTCGCCGGCTCACCGTCCTCGAACCAGGGCGCACGGTCGTAGTAGGGCATGTAGGGTGCCTGCGACCAGTTGTCGGCCCCGGAGGCGTCGAGTGCGAAGGAGCGATCGAAGCCGTGGTCGACCGGCAGATCCCCCTCGCCGTGGCCCAGGTGCCACTTGCCCGTCATCAGCGTGCGATAGCCGGCATCGCGCAGCTGCGCGGCCACGGTCGTGACGCCGTCGGCGAGGCGCATGCCGTAGCCCGGCGCGTCGGCCTGTTCCGGCGGCAGGATCTCCGGAATAGTGGCGATTCCCGTGCGGTGGCTGTCCAGCCCCGTGAGCAGCATGGCGCGGGAGGGTGCGCAGAGCGGCGAGGTGCGGTAGTGGGTGAAGCGCGTGCCGCGGCGGGCGAGGGCATCGATGGTCGGCGTGGCGATCTCGCCACCGTAGGCGCTGAAGTCCATGAGACCGGCGTCGTCGACCACTACCAGGACGAGATTGGGTGCCGGGCCGGCATCGGCAGCGAAGCACGGAACCGGGCCCGCGAGGAGGATCAGAGCCAGCGCGAGTAGCGGGAACCCGCGTCGGGCGCGAAGGCTCATCGGGGCAGGGGAATGAACTCGTCGTCGCCGTCGATGCGGTCGAAGCCGCCCGCCGCCCAGCGCGCCTTGGCCTCCTCGATGCGCGCCGGGTCGCTGGCGACGAAATTCCACCAGAGGTGGCGTCTGCCCAGGCTTTCGCCGCCGAGAACCATCACCCGCGCGTCCTCGAGCGCGCGCAGGCCCGCGGGCCGGCCCGGGGTAAGCACCGCCAGCGTTCCCTCGCCGATCGTTTCGCCGCCGCATTCCACGGCGCCGGAAACGACGTAAAGCGCGCGCTCTGCCGGCGCATCGGTGAGCGGCAGTACGGCGCGCGCCTCGAGGGACACATCGAGGTACAGCGTTTCCGAGAACGTCGTGACCGGCGATTCGAGCTCGCCGAAGCGGCCCATGATCACCCGCACCCGGGACCCGTCCCCGGCCACGGCCGGCAGGCTGTCCGCCGGGTAGTGGGTAAAGGCCGGGGCGCGTTCCTCCTGCTCCGCCGGCAGCGCGATCCAGCTCTGGATCCCGTGGAGCCTCGAGGCGACATCGACATCGGCGCCCGGCCGTTCCGAGTGCACGATGCCGCTGCCGGCCACCATCAGGTTCACTGCTCCCGGCTGAATCGGCTGCGCGTAGCCCAGGCTGTCCCGGTGCATGATCTCGCCCTCGAAGAGGTAGGTAATCGTGGCGATACCGATATGCGGGTGAGGGCGGACGTTGATGCTGCTGCCCGGGGGGAAGTCCGCGGGCCCCATGTGGTCGAAGAACACGAAGGGCCCGATACTGCGGCGCTCGCTGGCCGGCAGGGCGCGGCGCACGGCGAACTCGCCCAGGTCCGTGGTCCTCGGGGTCACCCGCTGCTCGACGGCGCCCGCGCAGGGGCTGCAGGGGGCGGTATCGGCTGGGAAGTAGCTCATGGCCCGGCGCTCCTGGCTGCGGGGCCCGCCGGTGCCGTCCGCGGACGGCACCAGCGGGTCGGGTTCAGGCGGAGTAGCCGCCGTCGACCGGCACGGACTGGCCGCTGATGTAGCCGGCATTCTCGGAGGCGAGGAACACCACCGTATCGAACAGTTCCTCCGGCGCGCCCGGGCGGCCGAGGGCAACCTGCTTTGTCCACTGGTCGAGGATGCCGCCGGGGGGCGAATCGATCTCCTGGGACAGACCGATCGCAATGAGGCCCACCGCAACGCAGTTCGCGCGGATGTTGTTCGGCCCTTCCTCCCGGGCAATCGCCGTGCACAGGTGCTGCACGCCCGCCTTGGGAATGGAGGAGAGGCCATCGGTGGCGATGTAGCGGGGGATCGCGGCAGTGGTCAGCGCGGTGATGGACCCGCCGCCACCTTCGCGCAGGTGCGGGACCACGGCCTTGAGCACGTGGTAGAAGCCCTTTACGTCGGCGTCGAGGGTGTCGTAGAAGACCTGCGGCTCCGCGTCCATGATCGGCAGGATGTGCAGGAAAGGTCCGGTGGCGAAAACGACCGAGTGAATGCGGCCGAACTTCGCTTTCACCTCGCCGGCGAAGGCCTCGACGGCGGGGAGATCGAGAAGATCCACGCTGCCGATGTGACCCTGCTGGCCCGCGTCCTCGACCGCCTTGAGGTTTTCCTCGGCGGCGTCGCGGTTCTTGTGATAGGTGAAGGCCACGTCAGTCCCGCTCTGTGCCAGCAGGCGGACCACGCCGCCGCCGAGGCCGCCAGAGCCGCCGAAGACCAGTGCCGCGCCCTGCGGGAAACGATAAACGCTCATTGCATACTCCCTTGCTGAGTTATTGATCGGGGCCCGGGGAGCATACGCCAAAGGCCCCGGCAAAGCCCAGCATCGAGTCCCGGCCCCGGCGCGAACGGCGCTGCGAGCGCTTCAGCCGACGTGCCGTTCGACCCACTCCGGCACCGATGCCGCCGGCATGGGGCGGGAAATGCCGTAGCCCTGGCCGTAGCGGCAGCCGAGCTCGCGAAGCCGCGTCGCGAGGGCGTTGTTCTCCACGCCCTCGGCGATGACCCGGCGATCGAAGGCCTGGGCGAGGCCGATGACGCTGCGCACGATATCCATGTCCGCCGGGTCGCGGAGCATGTCGCAGACGAAGCTTCGGTCGATCTTCACGGTGTCCACCGGCAGGAAGCGGAAATAGGAGAGCGAGGAGTAGCCGGTCCCGAAATCGTCGAGGGCGACCCGGAAGCCCCCGCGCGCACAGTCCTCCAGCACGCGTCGGGCCCGCTCGACGTTGGCCAGCGCCGATGACTCGAGAATCTCCAGCGACAGGTCTGCGGCAGCGAGGGCAGGGTGGGCCGCGAGCTGCGCTTGCAGCTTCTCGTAGAACGATCCCTCCAGAAGCTGCTGGGCGCTGACATTCACGCTCACCGGCACCTCGAGACCCATGGCCCGCCACTGGTCGAGCTGCGTGAGGGCCAGCGCGATCACCCGGTCACCCAGCGCGACTTCCAGCTGCGTGCCCTCAACATCGGGAATAAAGGCATCGGGCAGCAGCTCGCCGCGCTCGGGATGCTGCCAGCGGACCAGGGCTTCGAGGCTGATGGGTTCGCCGGTGACGAGGTCGATGACCGGCTGGTAGACCAGGAACAGCTCGCCCGCCTCGATGCCGTGGGCGATCCGCGCCCGCCAGCGCTGGGCCGCCTCCTGCTTGCGATCTTCCTCGGCATCGTAGAACACGTGGCCGTTGCGGCCCTGTTCCTTGGCCCGGTACATCGCCTGGTCCGCGTGGCGGATGAGAAGGTCAGGCTCCGCCGCGTCCGGGGGCGAGAGGGCGACACCGATGCTGGCCGTGAGCCGGTGTTCCACTCCCTGGAGGAGCAGCGGCTCGCGCACGGCGCCGAGAACGCGGTCGAGCAGGTTCACCAGCTCGCGGCGGGCGGGATCGATGTCGTTGAACAGCAGCACGAACTCGTCGCCGCCGAGGCGGGCGACCGTGTCATCGCTGCGCATTTCCTGCACCAGCCGCCGCGCCACTTCGCTCAGTACCGCGTCCCCGGTGCTGTGGCCGTAGCGATCGTTGACCGGCTTGAAGTTGTCGAGATCGAGGTAGCAGAGGGCGAGCGCCTTGCCGCCGCGCTGGGCGCGGCGAAGCCCCTGTAGCACCCGGTCCGTGAGCAGCCGCCGGTTCGGCACGCCGGTGAGGGGATCGTAGTTGGCCCGCTGCTCCAGCTCGTCCTCGTAGCGCTTGAGAGGCGTGATGTCGGTGGCCACGGCGAGGTAGTTGCGAACGGTGCCGCCCTCGTCGCAGAGCACCGAGATCGCGAGCAGCTGGGCGTAAGGCTCGCCGTCTTTGCGCCGGTTCCAGACCTCGCCGCGCCAGGCGCCGTCACGCTCGAGCGCCGCCCACATGGCAGCGTAGAATTCACTGTCCTGCTGCCCGGAGGAAAGGAACCCGGGATCCCGGCCGATGGCCTCCTCGTGGCTGTAACCGGTGATCTGCACGAAGGCCTCGTTTACCTGGACGATGCGGTTGTCCGCGTCACAGATAACAATTGCTTCGGTGCTGTTCTCGAAGACCGCGGCGGCCAGGCGGCGATCCCGCTCGAGTTCCTCGCGCTGCCGCTGCTCCATGATCCGGAGCGTCACGTCGCGGATATAGCCGTGCCAGAGCACGCTGCCGTCCGGCTGCGCTTCCGGCGTCGCCTCTCCCTCGAGCCAGCGGACCCCGCTGCCCGGGTCGCAGATCCGGTAGGTGCACACCCAGGGTGTCAGCGCCTCGGCAGACGCGTCGATGGAGGCCGCCACGCGGTCCAAGTCGTCCGGGTGAATGCGCTCGAACACGATGCCGGCATCCTCGACGACCTGCTCCGGCCGGACGCCGTAGATCGCCAGCATGCCGCCGCTGGAGTAGGGGAAGGCCGTGCGCCCGTCGGGCCACTGCTGGTACTGGTAGATCACGCCGGGGATGTTGACCGCCAGCTTCTCCAGCCGCTCGAGCATGGCGGCGTCGAGCCCGGTATCTTTCCCTGGCGCCATGGGTTTTTGCCCTGTTTTTACCCCAGCTTAGACTGCTGGCGTCGCCCCGTCGACGCTAGCCGGGCAGATCGATGACCAGCTTGCCCTGGAAGCCACCGGCATCGAGGTCGCGCAGGGCAGACGGCGCCTCGTCGAAGGCATAGCGCCGGGCGATGACCGGACGCAGGCCCTTCTCACCGACGAAGGCCAGCAGGGCTTCGAAGGCAGCCCGGTGCCCGGTACCGATGCCATGGATGTTGGCATTGCGGATGATGAGCGGGAACACCGTCAGATCGAGCGCGGCGCCAGCCATGTAGCCGATCACGTTCACGTGCCCGCCGTGGCGGATTGCCGCCAGGGACTGGGGCAGGGTGCCCGCGCCGCCGATCTCGACGACCGCGTCGACCCCATGGCCGGCCATGGCGTAGGCCTGCTCGCCCCAGTCGGGCGTTTCCCGGTAGTTGATCGTCTCCGTGGCCCCCAGTTCCCGGGCCCGCGCCAGGCGCTCGTCACTCGAGGACAGCACGATACTGTTGGCGCCGAGCGCCGTGGCGAACTGCAGGGCGGCAGTCGCGACGCCGCCGGTGCCCTGGACCAGCACCCAGCTCCCGGGGCTGACCCGGGATTTTTCCACCAGCGCCGTCCAGGCGGTCAGGCCCGCGCAGGGAAAGCAGGCGAGTTCGGCTGCCGAGAGCCCTGCCGGCGCCTTGACCAGGGCGTGTTCGGGATAGACCCCGTATTCGCGCAGCACACCGGGCGCTTCGAGTCCACCGGAGATCTTGCGCTCCTCCCCGAGTGCCTCGCCGTCGAGCCAGTTCGGAAAGAACGTCGGCGCGACGAGGTCGCCGACGGCGACACGGCTGACGCCTTTACCGACGGCCGCCACCGTGCCGGCACCGTCGGAGAGGGGCACCAGCGGGAAGTCCACGTTGGGCGTGAAGTGACCCGCGATGATCTGGCTGTCCCGGGGATTCACGCTCGCCGCTGCAAAGTGCACCAGGACCTCTCCGGGGCCGGGATCCGGTGTCGGCAGGCCGCTGAGCGTGAGGTGGTCGATACCGAAAGCGGGGAGTTGCCAGGCGCGCATGGAGTGTCCTCTGGTTTACCGGTGGGTCTTCCCGTCACGGAGCGCGTGGCGGAAGAAGCGCTCAAGAGTGCCAGAGCGTCCCGGCGGCCGCCAGTAGCGGGGCGGAGCCGTCCCTTCATACCCGCCTGTGGATGACTCGGTGGCCAGATCCTTTATTTAACATAATATGTATTATGCGCACTTGTGGATAAGACTGGCCCCAGGGCCGGAGTCTACAGGGATAGGCCCTCGACGCTCTTTTCGATCACTTCCAGCGCCCACACCACGGGCACCATGGCGATCGGCTGCGTCGCCTCTCGCGAGTCAAACAGGGTTAAACAAGGGATGCCGTCGCAGTCGAGGATGCCGAGCTTGCGGCACTTCGGCGTGGCTTCGATCAAGCGGTGCAGCTCGTCATCGGTGAGCGCTTCCAGTCCAACTTCCGGGCGTGTCATCAGGCGTACTCCATGCGTTTCAGTTGATGCTGCGGAGCCTGCACGCGCTTCCGCCAGAACGGCGCCGGCTCACGTCCATCAGTGAACAGCGGCTTGTCGTCCACGTCCCTGATGAGCCAGTACAGATCGACGTGCTGGTCGCAGATGTGCAGGAGTTTCTCGGTAAACCAGTAGTACAGCTCGTCCTGGGCGCTGGGCGGCAGCCGGTGGAACTCCCAGCGCTCGAGGTGCCGCCAGTACAGCATCACGTCCACGAGGATGCAGTACAGCATGAAGGCCTGGCGGCTAGCGTGGGCTTTCCGGTTGCGCCGGTAGATAGCTTCCAGCCTGTCGAGGAACGGCCGGATTTCCCGGTGGACGATCACGCGGCTTTGAGCTGCGCGACCCTCGGCAGTCGGTACCAGCTGGGCATCACGGCTGGCTTGAGGTCGATGACCTCCGAGCTGCGCACCTGCGGCGGCAGCCGGGAGATGTCGTGCGGCATGGAGATGTCCAGGCCGAGCTGCAGCAGCCGCCCACGGTGCACGTGGTACTGGCTTTTGCTGCGATCCAGCGGCGTGCCGTGCAGCCACTTGAGAGCATAAGATTCAGTCGCATTTGCAGACTGAGAGCTGGTGCAGATGCCTTTGGCGATCAGTTGTTCCGCTATGGTTTCGTAGGTCACGTGGTTCACCTCTAGTCGCTTGAGCGCGGTCTCAATGTCGGTCAGGTGCGGCCTAAAGTCCTGTTCAGAGGTCAGCCCGTAGAACGCCAGCGTGAGGTGCTTTTTCAGGAACGGGGCTTTCTTGCTCTGCTCTTCTCGGACTATTCCGCAGTCCTTGCAGTATTCGATGAGTCGGTCGTAGTAGGTGATTTCCTCCCTCGAAGCGCCCTTCAGGCGCTTGTCACGATGCGTCTCCAGGTCGTGGGCCTTGATATAGAGCTTGTCGTAGCGGTAGCTGGAGCCCTGGCCTCGAACGCGGAGCCGATGCGTGCCCCAGTCGACGGTGGCCCCGTTCGGGTACAGGTGCGGCTGCAGGCCGCGGCCTATGGTCAGCGTGGACGCGCCCCGCAGGAACGCGTGTTCCCTGCCCTGTCCTACCGCGTGATTTCGCGTCCAGTCGATGTGCCGGATAACAGCCCCATCGGAGATCATCCGAGCGCGCTTCCCGTCCGGTGACTGTCCATGCCAGACGCCAGTGCAGCGGGCGAACGGCGGCAAGTCGTACTCAGCAAGGATCTGGTTGTAGACCTGCATGCATTGCTCGATGGTCGTGAAGCCCCAGAGGTTGTCGGAACGGTTGAACCTGGACGGATTGCCAGAGACCGTCACCGATGAACCAGTGCAGCGGATCTGCACACTGGAGCTGTAGGAGCCTTCGTGCTGGCGGCTGTTAACGGTGTCGCTGAGGCGCTCGCCGGTGGCGATATCGTGGCGCAGGATGCCGTGCTTGCCGACGACCGGCAGGCCGCCCTCAGGGTACTCCTGATGGACGGTAAGCCTGTCGATGAACCAGTCCATGCGCCCTCTCGGCGATCCCCTCTGGCCGTCAGTTTGTCCGGAACTCCGGAGTTAGTTTGGGTGTAGTTTGGGTGTAACAGGAACCCAAACGAGAAGGCGTCAATACGCCTTGAGCATCAATCTAGTTGATCCTATAGAACCAAGCAAGCCTTTCAGGGTGTGTCAGGGGGTTATATTGACTCTCGGGACACAACCGGAGGGCCAGAGAATGAGCCTCGGAGAGAACCTCAGGCGGCTTCGCATAGATCGTGGGATGACCCAGGGCGAGCTGTCCAACAAGTCAGGCGTGGGCCTGGGCCAGATCAGCAAGCTGGAGCGGAACAAGGCCGACCCTACCCTATCGACCCTCTACAAGCTGATGACCGCCCTGGACTGCTCAGCCGACCGGCTGCTGATGGACAAGGAGAAGTCAGGGCTGAGCGCCGTACTCAAGGAACAGTTCGAGCGGGTATCAGGCCTACCCGAGGGCGACCAGGAGACCCTCATCCGGATTATGGACAAGTTCTGTATCGCCAACGGCCTGAGAGCGATGCTGGATGAACACCGAGTACTAATCGGCATCTCAGGCAGCTCAGGCGTCGCAGACGTACTCGATTAGTTAACCAAGAAGGAGTTGATATGAAGGTCTTCATTAGCTGGTCTGGGGAGAGGAGCGCTAAGGTTGCAGAAGCTTTTCGCGATTGGCTTCCTGCCGTGATACAAGCCATAAAGCCATACTACACGCCTTCTGACATCGAGAAGGGAGCTAGGTGGTTAAACGATATATCTCAGGAACTTTCGGATTCCTCCTTTGGGATTCTTTGCATCACCAGGGAAAACATTCATAGCGACTGGATGCTTTTCGAGGCAGGGGCGCTGTCCAAGAGCCTCGAAAAGTCACACGTCTGCCCCATCCTGTTCGGCATTACAAATGCAGATGTCACTGGGCCTTTGAAGCAATTTCAAGCTACATCGTTTAGTAAAGCTGATGTGCAAAAACTTATTAATGCGATGAACAACGCTATGGGGGATGCCAGGCTACCTCAAAAGACACTTGATACGGTCTATGCAACTTGGTGGCCTCAGCTGGAAGAAAAAATCGTAGCGATAATGGAGGCTGATGATGACGATAATGATGAGCCACCGCTTCGCAACGACAGAGAGCTACTGGAGGAAATTTTGATGCTGACTAGGGCAGCATCAAGACGACCATTGAGTAGGGTCAGCCAGATAGCAATCAAGGACCTACTTCGAAAGTTCATTGAATTCCACGATCACCAGGCAACCGCTACAGGCGGTTACCAAGAGGCGCTGGACAAGCTAGACGAATTACGAACACCAGTTAATCATCTCGTTGTGAAGCTTGCGGACCGAAACGATGAAGAAATCGAAGCATTGGTAAAGCAATTCAAGGAGCTATCTTTTAGCGTCGTTGAGGAGCAAGAACAAAACGAAGAGCAGGATAGCAACGACGATATTCCGTTCTAGCGCGTCAAAGGGTTCCACGCTCGCGAGTGTGCAGCGAAGCTGCACACACACTCGCGCGGTCGGCGCCCGACCTGGCCACGCCCCGCACGCCCTTACATAACCTACTGTTATGCGCACTTGTGGATAAGCGAACAGGCAGGTGCCCGGTGCCAGGATGGCGCGCCAGCGTGAAATCTCGTGGGGTTTGCCCCTCGCCGAGGAAGACATTGGCTCTCTCCGCGCCGTCGCTCTCCCGTGGTAGCGGCAAATCTTGCCTTGAGAGCATGGCCGTTCGGAACTCTCTGCCTGCGCAGAAGCCCTGACTGCTCCGCGATCGCTCTCGTGCCCGGCAGCAACAAACACACTGCATTCCTCCCGGCGATCGACGCTCCCGCCCCAAGACAGGTAGCGCCCTGTAGCAGCTGGGCCCCTGGAACGGGCTGTCTGCCGGTAACCCCCGCGCCGTACTGCGCTGCTTTTTTGGAACAACTTCGCGAGACCACCGGCCGGACGGCGGAGCCTGGCAGGCACCGGTCCAGCTGACGGCACTCGGGATCCGGCAGCGCTAGCGAGAGCCCGGCCGAAGGGCAAGCGGCTCATGCCGACAGACAAAGCCACCAGTAAATATTGTTTTAATACAAAAGGTTGGGGCACCTTTCTCCCCTGGATTCTCCGAATTCCTGCAACAAGTTTCAGAGCCAATTCCGGCCGTTCCCGGGTGGTGGCGCTGTAGATAAATGTTTTATGTTAAATAGAAAGATGCCTGCTCGCACGACTGCAAGGCCAAGGATCAACAAGGGGATCTCGCGACTGCCCCGTCGGGGGCAGCCGATTGCTCAGGCGAGCTTGCGATAGAGGCTGCGGACGCTGATGCCCGCCGCCTCGGCAGCGCGTTGCTTGTCCCCGCCGAGGTGGGCCAGCAACCAGCGCAGGTAGCGCTGCTCGGCCGCACGCAGGCTCAGGTCTTCGGGGACTGTGGACGTGGACGCCGGCGCAGGGGCCCCCTCCTCCCCCGCCAGCCGATGCCGGGAGGGCGCCAGGGCGCGATCGATCACGTTGCGGTCGATGACGTTGGTGTTCGCCAGCAGCATCGCCCGCGCGAGGATATTACGCAGCTCGCGGATGTTGCCCGGGAACCGGTGCTGGCGCAGCCGGTCCGCGGCCGACTGGGTGAGGTGATGGTGCCTGCCCTCCCCCAGGTCCTCGAGGATCCGGCGGGCGATGCCCTGCAGGTCCTCCAGGCGCTCGCGCAGCGCAGGCACTCGGATGGGAAACACGTTGATCCGGTAGTAGAGGTCCTCCCGGAACTGCCCCTCGGCGACGAGCTGCTCGAGGTCCTTGTGCGTGGCGCAGACCAGGCGGAAGTCTGAGTGGCGCACCTCGGTGCTGCCGACCTGCCGGTAGGTGCCCGTCTCGATGAGCCGCAGCAGCTTTACCTGCAGCGGCAGCGGCACGTCGCCGATCTCGTCCAGGAACAGCGTGCCGCCGTTGGCCGCCTCGACGAGCCCGGGCTTGTGGAAGTTGGCCCCGGTGAACGCGCCGCGGACATGGCCGAACAGCTCGCTCTCGAACAGGGTCTCGGTGAGGCCCGCGCACTCGAGCGTGACCATGTGCCGCTTTGCCCGCCGGCTGTGCTGGTGGATGGCGTGCGCCGCCAGCTCCTTGCCGGAGCCGGACTCGCCGGACAGCAATACCGCGACCTCGCCCGGGGCAACCCGCGAGATGAGCCCCATCATCTCGTTGAAGGCCGGCGAACTGCCGGTCATGGCCAGTTCGGGTTCGTTGACGCTGCCCGTGCGCAGGGGGCGAAGCAGCTCGATGAAAAATTCGAGGTCGCCGGCCTCGTCGAACACCGGCAGCATCTCGACGTCCACGTGCTCTTCACCGCGCGGGGTCTGGTGGATATGAAGCACGCGTTCCCGGTTGCGCGAGGCGGTGGCCGCCCGCAGCGGGCAGGTCTCCCCGGCCTCGTCGCAGGGCCGGTCGTAGCCGTGGGACACGGCGTAGCAGCGTGGACGCTCCTCGCCCGGGTCCAGCTCGCCGAACTTCTCGCGGTAGAGGTCGTTGGTGGCGAGGATCTCGTAATCCCGGCTGACCAGGATCGCGGGGCTATCGTAGCTGTCGAGCATGCGGGCGACAGTGGGATGGGTATCGCGGGCGATAACGTTCATGTTTTGTCATTACTGTCAGTAAGCTCTGCCAATAATGACACAGCTGGCACAGTACCGCGAGGTGTCAGTTCCCGTAAACCCCCGGGGTTTACGCTCGTATCGAATTAAACTCTCTTATTATCAGGGGCTTGGAGCTGCACGGAAGCTGCCCTGGGCAACCTTGGCACGGCTCGTGCTGAACCGGGGTAAGGATGGCGCAGGCCCCGGCCGCGCCCGCAGCGAATCCTCGACAGCGATAACGCCAGGAGATATCACCATGCAAAGTGCCCAAGCCGCCGGCAGCGCCCTGAAGGCCGTGGTAACCCCCTTCTTCGACGAGCCCACGAACACCCTCAGCTACGTGGTCCGTGACCCGGACAGCAAAGCCTGCGCCGTGGTCGATTCGGTCCTCGACCTCGACTATCCCTCGGGCACCATCAGCTACACGAGTGCCGACCAGATCATCAGCTTCATCCGCGACAACCAGCTGGAACTCGACTGGATCCTCGAGACCCACGTGCACGCCGATCACCTGTCGGCCGCGCCCTACATCCAGCAGGAGCTCGGTGGCAGGATCGCCATCGGCGACCACATCACCACCGTGCAGGAGACCTTCGGCGAAGTCTTCGCCGCCGGCCAGCGCTTCGCCCGCGACGGCTCGCAGTTCGACGTGCTGCTCTCCGAAGGCGATGCCATCAACATCGGCGGTCTCACCGGCTACGCCATGCATACCCCAGGTCATACGCCGGCCTGCATGACCTACGTGCTCGGCGACGCGATCTTCGTCGGCGACACGCTGTTCATGCCGGACTACGGCACGGCCCGCTGCGACTTCCCCGGCGGTGATGCAGCCACCCTCTTCCGGTCCATCAAGCGTATCCTCGCGCTGCCCGAGGACATGCGCATCTTCGTCTGCCATGATTACCTGCCGAACGGTCGCGAACTCGAGTTCGAGACCACCGTGGGAGCGGAGCGCAAGGACAACATCCACGTCCACGACGGCACCAGCGAGGAAACGTTCGTGGCCATGCGCGAGAAGCGCGACGCCACCCTGGGCATGCCGACGCTGATCCTGCCCTCGCTGCAGGTCAATATGCGCGCGGGTCATATGCCGCCCGCGGAAGGCGAGCGCTTCTTCCTCAAGCTGCCGCTGAATGCCTTTGGCGGCCCGGATCTCGGCCGCCTGGCGCCGAAGGGGGAATAGGGTCATGAGCGTCGATATCATAAGAGTCAGCGACGAGTACGCCGTTTCCGCCCAGATCACCGCGGCCGACATCGAGGCGATCGTCGCCTCCGGCGCGAAAACCCTGCTCTGCAGCCGCCCCGACGGCGAGGCCAACGACCAGCCCACCTTCGCAGAGATCGAAGCGGTCGCCCGCGAGGCCGGCCTGGCGGTCGCGCACGTGCCGGTCATCTCCGGCAAGGTGAACGAGACCAACGTGGACGACTTTCTCGCGGTGGTGGAGAAGCTGGACAAGCCGATCCACGCCTACTGCCGCACGGGTACCCGGTCCATGACCCTGTGGACGCTCTACCAGCGCCGCCTCGGCGTGCCCGATGACGACCTGCTGGCGCGGGCGAAGGCCTGCGGCTACGACCTGTCGCAGGTCCTGGCGGCAAAGGGCAAGGCCGCCGCCGTTGCCGGCCCCGGGCACCGCCGGGACCACTACGACATCGTGATCGTCGGCGCCGGCGCCGCCGGTATCGCCGTGGCCTCGAGCCTAGTGGCGCGCACGCAGGACCTGGCCATCGCCATCATCGACCCGGCGGCCGTGCACTACTACCAGCCCGGCTGGACCATGGTCGGCGCCGGCGTGTTCACGCAGCAGGAAACGGTGAAGACCACCGCGTCGCTCATCCCCCGCGGCGTGACCTGGATCCAGGCGGCCGTCGGCGACCTGGAGCCGGACCACAACCGTGTGCTACTGGAGGACGCCCGGCCGGTTTACTACGACCGGCTCATCGTCGCGCCGGGCATCAAGCTCGACTGGAACGGCATCGAGGGCCTGGTGGAAACGCTCGGCGACAACGGCGTGACCTCCAACTACCGCTTTGACCTCGCCCCCTACACCTGGGAACTGGTGAGCCAGCTGCGCAGCGGCCGCGCCGTATTCACGCAGCCGCCCATGCCGATCAAGTGCGCCGGGGCGCCGCAGAAGGCCGTGTACATGTCCTCGGACCACTGGAAGCGCAGCGGCTGCCTGGACGACATCGACATCGCCTTCTACAACGCCGGCCAGGTGCTCTTCGGCGTCAAGGAGTACGTCCCGGCGCTCATGTCCTACATGGAGAGCTACGGCGTCGACCTGAACTTCGGCAAGCGCCTGGTGCGCGTCGACGGGCCGGGCCGTACCGCCTGGTTCGCAACGCAGAATGCCGACGGCGAAACCGTGGAGGAGAGCACCCGCTTCGACATGATCCACGTCGTCCCGCCGCAGACGGCGCCCGATTTCGTCCGCGCCAGCCCCCTGGCCGACGAGGCCGGCTGGGTGGACGTGGACCAGAACACGCTGCAGCACAAGCGCTACGCCAACGTCTGGGGGCTCGGCGACGCCATGAACGCGCCGAACGCCAAGACGGCGGCCGCCGCGCGCATGCAGGCGCCGATCGTCGCCAACAACCTGCTGCAGGACATCGGCAAGGCGCGCGGCGTCGCCCACTACAACGGCTACGGCTCCTGCCCGCTCACGGTGGAACGGGGCAAGATCGTCCTCGCGGAATTCGGCTACGGCGGCAAGCTGCTGCCCAGCTTCCCGCGCTGGCTCATCAACGGGGAGAAACCCTCGCGGCTGGCCTGGATCCTCAAGGAAAAGATCCTGCCGCCGGTCTACTGGAAGGCCATGCTGCGCGGCCGTGAGTGGATGGTCGAGCCCGAACGGAGCAAGCCCGGCGCCAGCGCTGCATGAACGGGGGCCCGGCCCGCTTCCTGCCGCCCCTGGCCTGGCTCCGGGGCTACGACGGCCCGACGCTCGCGAGCGACCTGCTGGCAGCGGTGATCGTCACGATCATGCTGATCCCGCAGTCTCTCGCCTATGCGCTCCTCGCGGGGCTGCCGCCGGAGATGGGGCTCTACGCGAGCATCCTGCCGCTGGTGGCCTACGCGCTGTTCGGCACCAGCCGCACGCTGTCGGTCGGCCCGGTCGCCGTGGCATCACTCATGACGGCAACGGCCGTGGGCAAGGTCGCGCAGGCCGGCACCGCCGATTACGCCAGCGCCGCGGTGGCCATGGCCCTGATGTCCGGCCTCATGCTCGCCGCCATGGGCCTGCTGCGCTTCGGCGCGCTGTCGAACCTGCTGTCCCACCCGGTGGTGTCCGGTTTCATCACCGCCTCCGGGATCATCATCGCCATGTCCCAGCTGCGCCACATCCTGGGCATTCACGCGCACGGTGAGACGCTGCTGGACCTCGGCCACTCGCTGCTCGCGCACCTTTCCGACTTCAACACGGTTACCCTCGGCACGGGGACCGCCGCCCTGCTCTTCCTGTTCTGGGTGCGCCGGGGCCTGGCGCCGCTGCTCACCCGCGCCGGCCTCTCGGAGACCGCGGCAGGCATGGTGGCAAAGGCCGGTCCGGTACTGATCATTGTGCTCACCACCCTGGCCAGCTACCTAGGCGGCTTCGAGGCCCGCGGCGTCGCCATCGTCGGCGCGGTTCCGAGCGGCCTGCCCGCCTTCAGCACCCCGGTGTTCGACGCCGAGCTCTGGTCGGAGCTGGCCGTCTCCGCGCTCCTCGTCAGCATCATCGGCTTCGTCGAGTCCGTGTCCGTCGGGCGCACCCTCGCCGCCAGGCGGCGCCAGGCCATCGACGCGAACCAGGAGCTCATCGCCCTCGGCGCCGCCAACGTGGCCTCCGGCATTTCCAGCGGTTTCCCGGTGACCGGCGGCTTCTCGCGCTCCGTGGTCAACTTCGATGCCGGGGCGCAGACCCAGCTCGCCAGCGTGTTCACCGCCGCGGGTATCGCCCTCGCCGCGCTGTTCCTGACGCCGGTGCTCTACTTCCTGCCCAAGGCCACGCTGGCGGCCACGATCATCGTCGCCGTGACCTCCCTGATCGACTGGGGCATCGTCCGCCTGGCCTTCCGTTACTCGCGCTCGGACTTCATCGCGGTGACCGCGACCATTGCCGTCACCCTGGCGCTGGGGGTCGAGCTCGGCGTGCTCGCGGGAATCATCGCCTCCATCGCCCTGCACCTGCACAAGACCTCGCGGCCGCACATCGCCGTGGTCGGCACGGTGCCCGGCACGGAGCACTACCGGAACGTCGAGCGGCACGACGTGGTGACCTACCCGAACCTCGTCTCGATCCGAGTCGACGAGAGCCTGTACTTCGTCAACGCGGCGTACCTGGAGAGCGCCATCTACGACATCGTCGCCGCGCGGCCGGGGGTGGAACACGTGATCCTGCAGTGCGCAGCCGTCAACGAGATCGACCTGTCGGCCCTGGAAGCGCTGGAGAACGTCGACCACCGGCTGCGCGAGCGCGGCATCGCGCTGCACCTGTCGGAAGTGAAGGGGCCGGTGATGGATGCCCTGAAGCGCACGGATTTCCTCGACCGCCTGAGCGGCGAAGTCTTCCTGAGCCAGCACCAGGCGGTGGCGGCGCTGCGCCGCGCGGAAGGTTAGCGGCGACGCCGGGACTCAGACCTGGCGCCGGTCGAGGCCCCGCTGCCAGAGCCTGAGGATGGCGCGGGTCACCGCCTCTTCGGCCGCCACCCCGAGCCGGTCCTGCCAGCTGCGCCGCTGGACGAAGCGCACGGCCAGCAGGTCGCGCTCTGCCGCCAGCGACGTCAGCAGGGCATCGGAGGTGCTGAGCTCGTCGACCAGCCCCGCCTCCAGCGCCCGGCGGCCATACCAGATCTCGCCGGTAGCGACCGCGGCCACGTCCAGCGCCGGACGGTTCTCGTGCACGAAGGCCTTGAACAGCTCGTGCGTCTCCTCGAGCTCCTCCTGGAACTTCTGCCGGCCCTTGTCCGTGTTCTCCCCGAACAGCGTCAGCGTGCGCTTGTACTCGCCGGCGGTGAGCAGCTCGACGTCGACGTCGTGCTTTTTCAGGAAGCGGTGGAAATTCGGCAGCTGGGCCACGACACCGATGGAGCCGAGCACGGCAAAGGGGGCCGCGACGATGCGCTCGGCGACACAGGCCATCATGTAGCCGCCGCTGGCGGCGACCTTGTCGACGCAGACGGTCAGCGGCATGCCGGCGTCGCGCAGGCGCTGCAGCTGGGACGCGGCGAGGCCGTAGCCGTGCACGATGCCGCCGGGGCTCTCCAGGCGCAGAATCACGTCGTCACCCTCGCGCCGCGCGGCGAGGACGGCGCTCACCTCCTCCCGCAGCTGCTCGGCGGCGGCCGCGCGCAGGTCGCCCTCGAAGTCGAGCACGAAGGTCACCGGCCGCTCGCGGGGGGCGCCCCTGTCGCCGCCCTTCCCGGCATCCTTCTCGGCGCCCTTCCGGGCCGCCTTCTGCGCCCGCTTGTGCGCCTTGCTGCGCGCCTTGGCGGCGGCCTTGTCCGACTTCTCCCGCGCCTTGGCCGCCGTCTTGGCGCCCTCCGGGTCCAGGGCCTCGGCCAGCGTGTCGGCGTGGTGCCGGTAGCGCTCGTGCAGCTTGTGCACTTCCATGTGGCCGTCGCTGCCGCCCTTCTTCTGCCGCTGGGCGATCACGGCGATGCCGAGCACCAGCAGGAGCAGTGCGAGCACCACGCTCACCGCCTGTGCCAGGAAAAGGCCGACCTCACTCAGGAATTCCACGTGTCGTGCTCCCCCGCCATCAGGCGATCTCGTCGATGTAGGTCTGGATCAGCTGCCCGGCGATCGATTGCGGTGGCGGCACGGGCGGCAGGTCCCGGTAGTGAAACCAGTCCGCGTGGGCGATCTCGCCCGGCTCGCAGCGGATATCGCCGCCGGCATAGCGGGCGTGGAAGCCCACCATGAGCTGGTCCGGGAAGGGCCAGGGCTGGGACCCGTAGTAGCGCAGCTCATCGACCTCCACGCCGACCTCCTCGCGCACCTCCCGGGCCACGCAGTGCTCGAGGTTCTCGCCCGCCTCCACGAAACCCGCCAGGGTGCTGTAGAACGGCCGCCGCGTGCGCGCGTTGCGCGCGAGCAGGAGATGATCGCCGTTGGTCACCAGCACGATGACGCAGGGCGAGATGCGCGGGTAGACGCTGCGGCCACAGCGCTCGCAGCGCATCGCCCGCTCACGCCCGTCCAGGGCCATCGGCTCGCCGCAGCGCCCGCAGTAGCGGTGGTCCCGCTCCCAGGCGAGCAGTTGTGCTGCGCGGCCGGCCAGGGCGAAGAGCGGCTCCTCGACCCGGCCGAGGAGCTGGTAGAGGCTGCCGCAGTGGTGTTGCATCGGGTCCAGCGCCTCGTTCTCGATTTCCACGGCGAAGCAGGGCCGCCCCTGCCAGCTGCCGATGTACTGTTCCCGGCAGACGGTCCAGCCGTTCGCCGCCAGCTGCCCCTCGCTCAACGCGCAGCCGTCCGGGGCGCGCAGCTCGCTCACGAGCTGTCCCTCGCGAAAAACGAAATGCAGTGCGCGGTCCCGGGACGCCGGGGGCGGCGTTTCGAAATCGAACATGGTGAAAAGTCTGCTCTGGCGACGGCCGCGTATGGTAGGCAGGCGGAGGATGAGACCGCAAGGGCGGGCGCTTACCCCGCTCACCGAATTTGCCGTACACTACGCCGCTTTCAATCCCGGACAGAGTGAACTCCCATGAGCGAATCGACCGCCCAGGCGCTGTGGCAGAACTTCCTCGGCCCGTCTCCGGCCTGGTACAAGAAGACCATTATCGGTTTCCTGCTGATCAACCCCGTGCTCCTGATGACTCTCGGCCCCTTCATCACCGGCTGGTTCCTCATCGCGGAGTTCATCTTCACCCTGGCCCTGGCGCTGCGCTGCTACCCGCTGCAGCCGGGCGGTCTCCTCGCCATCGAAGCGGTGGTGCTGGGGATGACCACGCCGCACATGGTCTACGACGAGGCGATCCACAACTTCGAGGTGATCCTGCTGCTCATGTTCATGGTGGCGGGCATCTACTTCATGAAGGAGCTGCTGCTCTTCGTGTTCACGCGGATCCTGCTAACGGTGCGCTCCAAGAAGCTGCTCGCGCTCCTGTTCTCCTTCGTAGCCGCCTTCCTGTCCGCCTTTCTCGATGCGCTCACCGTGACGGCGGTACTGATCGCCGTCGGCGTCGGCTTTTATTCCGTGTATCACAAGGTCGCCTCCGGCAAGGGCTCGGCGGACGACCATGATCACGGCGACGACGCCACCATCCACGCCAATCACCGCGAGGACCTGGAGCAGTTCCGCGCCTTCCTGCGCAGCCTGCTCATGCACGGCGCCGTCGGCACCGCGCTTGGCGGCGTGTGCACGCTCGTCGGCGAACCGCAGAACCTGCTCATCGCCTCGGTGGCCGAGTGGGAGTTCGTGCACTTCGTCAAGGTGATGGCGCCGGTGACCATGCCGGTGCTGGCCTGCGGCCTGCTCACCTGTCTGCTGCTGGAGGTAACCGGCAAGTTCGGTTACGGCGCCACGCTGCCCGACAACGTCCGCATCGTCCTGCAGGACTTTCAGCAGGAGCAGGAACAGCACCGTAACGCGCGCATGAACGCGCGCCTGGTCGTGCAGGCGCTGGTCGCCGTGCTGCTGGTCGTGGGCCTGGCCATGCACTGGGCCGCAGTTGGCCTCATCGGCCTCATGATCATGGTGCTGCTGACGGCCTTCAACGGCGTGGTGGAAGAGCACCAGATCGGTCACGCCTTCGAGGAGGCCCTGCCCTTCACCGCGCTGCTGGTCGTGTTCTTCGCCATCGTGGCTGTGATCCACGAGCAGCACCTGTTCACGCCGGTAATCGACGCGGTGCTGGCCATGGAGTCGGATATCCGCCCTGCCATGTTCTTCCTCGCCAACGGTATCCTGTCGATGATCAGCGACAACGTCTTCGTGGCAACGGTGTATATCAGCGAGGTAAAGGCGGCGCTGGATGCGGGCACCATCACCCGCGAGGAATTCGACCACCTGGCCGTCGCCATCAACACCGGCACCAACCTGCCCAGCGTGGCGACACCGAACGGCCAGGCGGCCTTCCTGTTCCTGCTGACCTCGGCGCTGGCGCCGCTGATCCGCCTGTCCTACGGCCGCATGGTGATCATGGCCTTCCCGTACACGCTGGTCCTCGGCGGCGTGGGCCTGGCCTGCGTGCACTTTTTCATCGCCTGAGCGTCGTCGCCCGGGGGTCAGGGCCCCGGGGTGATGGCGGTGCCTTGATGGTCTGAAAGCGCCCGCAGTGCCCGCCGGCGCCGGCTCACCCCCGGCGCCAGGCCACCTCGCCGCCGCAGGCGGACGCGATCGCATCCAGGGCCGCCTCGTGGGCGGCCAGCTCTGCCGCGCTGGGCGCGATCACCGGCAGCCGGGGCCTGTCCGCCGGCAGCCGTCGCGGCTCCGCGCCACCGCTCTGCCCGTCCGCCGCGCGGCTCGAGGCCTCGAGTTCGAAGGTCGTCTGGCCACCGGTCATCGCCAGGTAGACGTCGGCGAGGATCTCCGCGTCGAGCAGCGCGCCGTGCAGTTCCCGGGAGGAGTTGTCGACGTCGTAGCGCTGGCAGAGGCTGTCCAGGTTGTTGCGCTGGCCCGGGTGCCGGTCGCGGGCCATCAGCAGCGTGTCGACCACCCGGCAGCGGGCGGCGAGGCCCGGCTCACTGCCATCGACCCGGCGCAGCTCGCTGTCGAGGAAGCCGACGTCGAAGGGCGCGTTGTGGATGACCAGCTCCGCGCCGTCGATGAATTCGAGGAACGCCGCGGCAACGCGGGCGAAGGGCGGTTTGTCAGCCAGGAACTCGTTGGTGATCCCGTGCACCTCGATGGCGCCGGGGTCGATCTCCCGCTCCGGGTTGATGTACTGGTGGAAATGGCGGCCGGTCAGGCGCCGGTTCAGCACCTCGACACAGCCGATCTCGATCACCCGGTGGCCCTGGCTCACCTCGAGGCCCGTGGTTTCCGTGTCCAGTACGACCTGTCTCATGGCGCTTCCATCGTGAGTTCGTCGATGCCGCGGTTGGCAAGCGCGTCGGCGCGCTCGTTGCCCTCGTGGCCGCTGTGGCCCTTCACCCACTCCCAGTGTACCTGGTGCCGCTGTGCCTCCGCGTCGAGCGCCTGCCAGAGCTCGGCATTCTTCACCGGCTTCCTGGCGGCGGTGCGCCAGCCGCGTGCCTTCCAGGCCGGCAGCCACTCCGTGAGCCCCTTCATGACATAGGTGGAGTCGGTCGTGAGGGTGACCTCGCAGGGCTCGCGCAGGGCCTTCAGGCCCTCGATGGCGGCGCGCAGTTCCATGCGGTTGTTGGTCGTCGCAGCTTCGCCGCCGTAGAGCTCGCGCTCGTGGTCGCCATAACGCAGGAGTACTCCCCAGCCACCGGGCCCCGGGTTTCCGCGGCAGGCCCCGTCGGTGAACATTGCAACGCGCTTCACGCGGCGATATCGCTGCCCTGGCGCCGCGGGTGCCGCGGCATGCCGCCGGAGGATGCGGCCGGCTTCGGCACGAGGCCCATGAGCCGGCGCGGCACCGCCAGGCGTTCCGGGGCCCGGCGGATGTTGGGCACTTCCTTGATCGCGTGCGCGATATACAGGGAGCCGCCCGGGAGGTTGCGTCGCATCGCCCAGCTGTCGACCCGGCTAACCATGCGGTGCAGCCGGTCCCCGCCCCAGAGCGGCAGCGGGCAGACATGGTGAAAGTGTTCGAGTTCGCAGCCGACCAGGTGCAGCCAGTCCGTCAGGCGCCCCTGGCTCACGGGGCGCAGGGCCCGCCAGGGGCCGCGGCGCGCGAGGCCGCGAGCGCGCTGGGACAGGCCGAGCAGGCTCGCCGGGTTGAAGCCGATGATGAGCAGGTGCCCGTGCGGCGTGAGCACGCGCTGCATTTCGCGCAGGCACTGGTGCGGCGTCGAACAGAAGTCGAGCGTGTGCAGGGCGACCACCATGTCGACGCTGTCGCTTTCCAGCGGCAGCTCATCGCAGTGGCAGACCAGGCTGACACCGCCCGCCGCCTGTTCGCCGGCGAGCACACGGTGGTTGATCGGGCTCTGGCCGAGGAGGTTGCGCAACGGCAGCGGGCCGAGCTGCAGCGTGTGATAGCCGAAGGCCACGTCGAGCAGGGGCCGCAACCGCTCGCGCAGCGCGCCGTACAGGAACTCGCCGCCGTCGCGCGCGTACCAGGTTTCCAGTTGCTGGGAAATCTCGCTAAACTCGCGGTTCATCCGGGCACCACGTGCTGGCCAAGTTATGAGGGTAGCCAGCGCGGGATGTCTTTGGCAACCGCTTTTCTTCGCGAGGGACCCCATGGCAGCGATCGAGCCCCTGCGCGCCTTCAGCGACAACTACATCTGGCTCTTCGACGACGGGGCCGGCAGCGCCTTCGTGGTCGACCCCGGCGACCCGGAGCCGGTGCGCACCGCCCTCGAGGCGCGGGGCCTGGCCCTCGAGGCTATCCTGGTCACCCATCACCATTTCGACCACGTCGGCGGCGTCGAGGCGCTGAAGGCGGAAACCGGCTGCACCGTGTACGGCCCCGACAACCCCGGCCTCCCCTTCATCGACCGCCGCCTGCGCGACGGCGATGCGGTCACGGTACTGGGGCTCGCCTTCGAAGTGCTCACGGTGCCCGGGCACACGCTGGACCACATCGCCTACTTCGCGGCCTCGCCGAATCCCGTGCTGTTCTGCGGCGACACGCTTTTCGCCGGCGGCTGCGGGCGGCTCTTCGAGGGGACCCCGGCGATGATGCACGCCTCGCTGCAGCGTCTCGCGGGCCTGCCGGCGGAAACGGCGGTCTACTGCGCCCACGAGTACACCCAGGCCAACCTCGCCTTCGCCAGTGCCGCGGAGCCGGCCAACGCGGCCCTGGCTGCCCGCGTTGCCGAGGTACGGGAACGGCGCGAGCGTGACGAGCCCACGGTTCCGTCCTCCATCGCACTTGAGCGCGAGACCAATCCCTTCCTGCGCCCCGACGCCGACGGCATCCTCGCCGGTCTCAGCGCGGCGGGGCAGACGCCCGCGGCGGACAGCGTCGGCCGCTTTGCCCAGCTCCGCGCCTGGAAGGACGGTTTCTGAACCATGGCTTCTCTGAACCACGGCTGCTGAATGATGGCCGAGCGGATGACCCGCCTTTTCCTTGCCGTCCTGGCGGTGCTCCTGCTCGGCGCCTGCCAGGCCCTGGGGCCGGTCGGCGCGGAGGTCGCGCAGGAGAGTACCCCCTCCGGTGACGACCTGCTGGTGTCGGCCCCGGCGCGAAAGCCGGTCGAAGCCCCCCTGCCGCCCCCGGAGGACCTCTGGGAACGGCTGCGGCGCGAACTGCGCTGGCACGACATCCACAATGCCCACGTCGCCCGCGCCCGGGACCACTTCCTGTCCCAGCCGCGCTACCTGTCGGTGGTCGGTGAACGCGCCGGCAACTATCTCTTTCATATCGTCGAGGCCGTCGAGGCGCGGGACATGCCGGCGGAGCTGGCGCTGCTGCCGCTGGTGGAGAGCACCCTCAACCCCTACGCGGTCTCGCCGCAGCGGGCGGCGGGGCTGTGGCAGATCATGCCGGCCACCGCCGATTACCTGGGCATGCCCCGGGACTGGTGGTACGACGGCCGGCTGGACGTCCGCCTGGCCACGGACGTGGCCCTGGACTACCTGCAGGCGCTCCACGACGATTTCGACGGCGACTGGCTCCTCGCCCTGGCCGCCTACAACGCGGGGAAAGGGCGCGTCGCGAAGGCAGTAGCGCGCAACGAGCGCGCCGGCCGGCCCACCGATTACTGGTCGCTGCAGCTGCCCCGGGAGACGCGCCACTACGTGCCGAGGCTGATCGCCTTGGCGGCCATCGTGCACTACGCCGACGCGCTCGGCGCAGAGCTGCCCCCGGTTCCCAACGCGCCGGCCTTCGTGGCCGTACCGACCGGCGGCCAGATCGAGCTGCAGCGGGCGGCACAGCTCGCCGGCGTCGACCTGCGCACACTGCGGGCCCTGAACCCCGGCCACCTGCGCTGGGCCAGCGCGCCGGGGCAGGACGAACTGCTGCTGCCCGTGGACCGGGCGCAGCGGTTCCGCACCGGTGTGGCGGCGCTGGCGCCGGAGGACAGGGTATCCTGGGCCCATTACCGCATCGAGCCGGGTGACAGCCTGGTGCGCATCGCCCGCCGCTTCGACACGCAGGTGGCGCTGCTGCGCGAGGTCAACGATATCGACGGCCACCTGATCCGGGCCGGGGACACGCTGCTGATCCCGCGCGGCTCCGCGTGGCCCGACAGCCTGGCCCTCGCGGACGCGGCCGGCCCGCGCAAGCCCCGCGGCTACCGGGTGCGCGCCGGGGACTCGCTCTACCGCATTGCCAGCCGCTTCAACGTCACCGTGGATGACCTGGTCAGCTGGAACGCCCTGGACCCGGGCCAGTACCTGCAGCCGGGCCAGCAGCTGCGCCTGTTCCCGAACGGCCGCTAGGCGGTTTTCCCGGGCGCTTCTCCGGGCGTTTCCTCCGGCGCCCTCTTCCCGCTGAAGAGCAGCGCGTACAGCGTCGGCACCACGAATAGCGTCAGCAGCGATGCGAAGCCGAGTCCCGCCATGATCGTCACCGCCATGTTCACGAAAAACACATCGCCGAGCAGCGGGATGAGACCGAGGATGGTGGTCGCCGCGGCGAGGATCACGGGGCGCAGGCGGCTCACGCCGGCGTCGAGGATGCCCTCCTCCAGCGCCTTGCCCTCGGCCAGCTGCTGGTCCATCTCCTCGATGAGCACGATGGCGTTCTTGATCAGCAGGCCGATGAGCGACAGGCCGCCGAGCAGCGACATGAAGTCGAAGGCGCCGTCGGCGATGAGCAGCCCCGCCGTGATGCCGACGATCGCCAGCGGCACGGTGAGCCAGATGATCAGCGGCTGGCGCAGCTTGCCGAACAGCAGCACCGTGGTCAGCACCATGAGCAGCACCCCGGCGGGGAACACGCTGAACAGGCCGCCCTGGGCGTTGCTCGCATCCTCGAACTCCCCGCCCCAGCTCAGGCTGTAGCCCGGCGGCAGCTCGATCGCCTCGACCCGGGGGCGCAGCCGCGCGAATAGCGGGTCGGTCAGTTCACCCACCGGGTTGCAGGAGGCGATGATGGTCTGCTGCCGGTCCCGGCCGCGAATGACGGCATTCTCCCAGCGTGTCTCGAAGCTGCTGACCACCTGCGTGATCGGGACCGAGCGGCCGAGGGCCGTGCTCCAGACCTGCAGGTCGCGCAGGCTGGCGATATCGTCGCGGTCGCTGGCGGCGGCGCGCAGGTAAATGGGCAGCACCCGGTTGCCGTCGCGAAAGGTGCCGGCGGCCGCGCCGTCGTGGCCGTACTTGAGCGCCTTGCCGAGGTCCTCGCGGCTGATGCCGAGCCGTCGCCCCGCCTGCTCGTTGAAAACGGGGCGCAGCACCTTCACCGGTGAACGCCAGTCATCGCGCACGTCCCGGGCACCGGGGTCGGCACGCATGATCTGCTTGGCTTCCTCTGCCAGGCGGCGCAGCCCCACCGGGTCCGGGCCCGAGAAACGCGCCTCGATCTTCGCGTCGCGCCCGGGGCCCATGCGCAGCGGCTTGACCAGCGGGTCGAGCCAGGGCATCTCGACAGCGAGCATCGCCTCGAGACGTGCGCGCAGCGGGGCGATCTGTTCCAGTGTCTCCGTGCGCACGATCACCTGGGCATAGACCGGCGAGGGTTCCTTGGCGTCGTAGACCAGGGTGAAGCGCTGGTGCGGACCGCCGATCACCGCGGCTGCCTGGGTCACTTCGGGCTGGTCCGCCAGCCACGCGCTGACCGCCCGCGCGTCATCCCGGGTCCTGCGGATATCAGTACCCTCCGGCTCCCAGAGATCGACGAAAACCAGCGGCGTACTCGAGGCCGGGAAGAAACCCGCCTTGACCTGCCCGAAGCCGACCACCGCCGCCACGAACAGCAGCAGCACGACGGCCACGGTCAGCCACCGGTAGCGCAGCGCCTGTGCCAGGAGCCGTCGATAGCCGCGGAACAGGCGTCCGTCGTAGGCGCCTTCGGCCGCCGGCGGCGCCTCTTTCATCAGCAGCGCGAACAGCAGCGGCGTCGAGCTGACCGCCGTCACCCAGGACAGGGCGAGGGAGATGAGGATCACCCAGAACAGCGACCCGGCGAACTCGCCGGTGTTGTCCGTCGACAGTGCGATGGGCGAGAACGCGAGGATGCCGATCGCCGTGCCGCCGAGCAGCGGCACCATGGTCTTGCCCACCGCCTCGCCGGCGGCGCTGCGGGCGCTGGCGCCGGCCTGCATGCGGACCTGCATGCCCTCGGCCACCACGATGGCGTTGTCCACCAGCATGCCAAGGGCAATGACGAGCGCGCCCAGGGAGATCCGCTGCAGCTCGATCCCGTACAGGTGCATGAACAGCAGCGTACCGGCCACGGTGATGAGCAGCACCGCGCCGATGATGACGCCAACGCGCAGGCCCATGAACAGCAGGAGCACGACGATCACGATGGCGATGGCCTGGGCGACGCTGATGATAAAACCGGCCACGGAGTTCTCGACCTCCGTCGGCTGGCTGTAGACCGCCTCGAGGTGCATGCCCACCGGGATGCTCGAGCGCAGCTCTTCGAAACGCGCCCTGAGGGCTTGCCCGACCTCCACCACGTTCTGACCGGCGGCCATGGAGATACCGAGACTGAGCCCCGGCGCACCGTTCAGGTAGTAGAGCTTGCCGGGTACCTCGCGATAGGCGCGGGTGATCTCCGCCACGTCGCGCAGGCGCACCAGGCGGCCCCCGTCGGAACTGATCAGCGTGTCCCCCATGGCCTGCACCGAGCTGTAGGCACCGGTGGGGCTGAGGCGAAGGTACTCGTCACCGAGGGGCATGTTGCCGGCGTCGACGACGCTGTTCTGCGAGCCGAGCACGGCGGCGATCTGCTCCGGGGAGATGCCGAGCTCGCCGACCCGCGCCCGGCTGATGTCCACGTAGACGACCTCCTGCTGCACGCCGTCGATGGACACCTTGCGGACCCCCGGCACCAGCACCAGCTCGCGCTTGAGCGCGTCCGCGGTGTCGTAGAGGTCGCGCCAGCTGTAGCCCTCCCCCGTGAGCATGAGGTAGACGCCGTAGACATCACCGAAATCGTCGATGACCATGGGCTCGCCCGCGCCGGGCGGCAGCTCCCGGCGTACGTCGGCCACCTTGCGCCGCAGCTCGTCGAAAATGTCCGGCATTTCCGCCGCGCCGTAGCGATCCTTGAACTCGATGGTGATGTCCGACAGGCCCGGCCGGGAGACGGACATCTTGATGCGCTTGAGCTGCGGCAGGCGCTGCAGCGCGTCTTCGAGGTGGTAGGTGAGCTCCTCCTGCACCTCGCGCGCCGTGGCGCCGGGATAGGGGGTGAGGATCTTCGCCATCTTGATCGTGAAGGCGGGGTCCTCGAGCTTGCCCATGTTGACAAAGCCCCAGTAGCCGCCGCCGAGCAGCACGAGCACCAGCAGCCAGGCGCTGACGCGATTGTCGACGGACCAGGTTCCGATATTGGTCACGGGGCGTTCCTCAGCGGTCGCCGGGGCGGGGTTCCGCCTGCTCCAGCTGCGGCAGGGGCCGCACCCGCATGCCCTCGGAAAGGTACGGTGCCCCGACGGCGACGATCTCCTCGCCGCCCTCCAGCCCCGCGAGCACCTGGATGCGGTCGTCCGCAAGGCGCCCGGTCTCCACCGTCCGGGCGGTCACCGTGCCGGAAGCGCTGTCGTAGACCCAGACCTGCGCTGCCAGGGACGCATCGGCCTGCACCGCCTGCGCCGGCAGCCAGAACACCCGGTCGGCGGAGAGCAGGGGCGAGAAATCGACCGCCACCTCCGCCGTCATGCCCGGCAGCACCGTGAAGGCCTCTGGCGGCGGCATGCTGAAGGTTACCCGGTAAGTCTGCGTGGAGGCATCGGCACGGGTGGCAACCTCGCGCAGCGAGAGCGGCAGCTGCAGCTCCGGGTAGTCACTGAAGGTCGCCCAGGCCCGGACCCGTGCGGCGTCCGAGGAGGCCACATCCTCCTCCATTTCCACCGCGTCACCGCGGCGGACCTGGCGGATGATCGTCTCGGGCAGGTCGATGATCACGTCGAGCTGCTGATCACCCTGCAGGTAGAACACGGGCTGCCGTGCCTGCACCTCTTCGAAATTCTCCACCAGCCGCTGGGCGATGCGGCCCGTGAACGGGGCGCGAAGCTCCGTGTAGGCGAGGTTGTTCCGCGCCTGCTCGAGGGCGGCCTCGGCGCTGCGGAACTGCGCTTCCATGCGGTCGTAATCGAGGCGGGAAATGCTGCCGCTCTCGACCAGCTCGCTCGCCCGGCGGTAGTTGCGCTCGGCGTTGTCGAAGGTGGCCTGGCGGTCGGCAAGGGCGGTCTCGTAGTCCGTCGGATCCAGGCGGGCGATGACGCCGCCGGCCTCGACCCGGTCGCCCTCGCGCACCCGTATCTCCCGCAGCTGCCCGCCGACGCGGAAAGACAGCTCCGCCTGCTGCGTCGCTTCTACCCGCCCCGGGAAGCGGCGCAGCTCGCTGCCGGCGCTGTCCCCGACGACGATCGTGCGCACGGGCCTGGCGGCGCTTTCTGCCGGCGGGCCGTCGCCCCGATCGCCGCAGGCCGCCAGCGCCAGCGGCACGCAGCACAGGACCGTCATCAGTCGCAGGCGGGTAGGCATGGGGGTAGCTCCTGGGGCGGTGGGCGTCACCAGTATAGCGACGACAGGATTCAGGGGAAGCGCAGCAGGCGCCCGAGGGCGGTGAAGTAGAGCGCCGAGCGCACCGGGCCACCGACGATGGCGGCGAGCGCTTCCCGGTAGGCCGCGAGCTGGGCGCCATGCGCCTCGGCCTCCCGCGCTTCGAAGACCTCGGGGGCTTCGCCGGGCAGCGGGCGGCTGGTCTTGTAGTCGATGATCCAGTGCTCCCCGGTCTCGCCGTCCCGGAAGCGACGGTCCAGTACCAGCTGCCGGAGTTCACCGGCATCGTCGAGGGCCGTCAGCGCCCACTCGGTCGCGCCCTCGGGGTGGGCGGCGAGGACCCAGCGGCCCCCTTCGTCAGCGAGCGTGCGATCGACGTGCTCGAGCACCTCGGCCAGGGCCTCGGCCTCATCCATCGCGGGCAGCCCCGCCTGCGCCAGGGACAGCGTGGCGAGGTGTCGCTCGGCCGCTCCGCATTGCGCGGGCAGCGGGTAGCGTCCGGCCAGGCCCTCGAGGACGCGGTGCACCGCGGTGCCGATGCAGCGCTCGCGCAGGCCGACGGCTTCCCAGGGGTTCTCGGCGACCGGCGCTTCCGACAGCGGTGCCTCCGGCGCGACCGGCACTGCGGCGAGGCGCTCGAGCGGCGGCGGTCCCTCCCCCGCAGCCGGCGCCGTCACGTCCACGACATGCTCCACGGCGCCGTCGAGGACGCGCGGCCACAGCGCCGCCGCCAGCGCTGCCGATGACGGGGCGCGAAAGCTCTCCCGTCGGTCGTCCCAGCCCGGCCGCGCACAGAGCACGAGCTCGCGCACGGCCCGGGTCGCGCCGACGTAGAGAAGCCGCGTGGCCTCCAGGCTCCGCTTCACCGCCGCCTCCTCGCGCAGGTACTGGTACAGGCTCGGCGAGCGCCTGTCGCTGTGGTCTTCCGCCGCCAGCAGGAAGAAGCGCTCCCCCGCCCGGGTCACGTGCTGGTCCCAGGCCAGCAGTTCGCGGTCATCGCCGCGGGTGCCGCCGGCGATATCGAGGAGCCACACCCGGTCGAACTGCAGGCCCTTGGCCTTGTGCAGGGTCATCACCTGCACGGCGGCTCGCGGGTCGCCGGGCTCGGCATAGAGGCGGCCGACCTCGCGCTCTAGCCAAGCCACGTCCAGCCCGGCGGCCTCGGCGTCGGCTCGCTCGACGAGCGCGAAGAACTGCGCGGCGGCGCCGTCGCTTTCCGGCGGGTAGCAGGCCGGGCCGCCGAGGGCGAGCCAGGCCGTTTCCAGCCAGCCGCGCAGCCCGCGCCGGTCCCGGGTTGCCTCGGCGCGGGCGAGCACCGCGGCGACCGCCGCAAGGCGGGCCGCGCCCTCGGTGCTGAGGCCGGGGGCCCGGCGATCGCCGAGCAGCCAGCCGCTCACCGCGCCGGTCGCCGTTGCCTCGTGCACGGCAAGAAGGTCGGCCAGGCCGAGCCCACACCACGGCGCGCGCAGCAGCGAAAACCAGGCCAGCCGGTCGTAGCGGTCCGCCAGGGCACGGCAGAGGACGAGGAGGTCCCGGATGACCGGCCGGCTGCCCAGCGCATCCACGTCCTGGGCGGCGACCGGGGCACCGGCCGACCGCAGCCGGGACAACACCGGCTGCAGCTGACGCCGGGTGCGGCCGAGCACGGCACAGCTTTCGCCCGGGGCGTCGCGCAGCGCGGCGAGCACCCCGGCGGCGACGAAGTCGGCCTCGGCGGCCACCAGGTCCGCCCCGTCCTCGCCGCGGAAACAGTGCACGGCCACGGCGCCCCCGCCATCGCGGGTCGGGACGGCGGGCGTATAGCGGATGCGCCCGGCAACGACGTCGTCTTCCGGCGGGAAGGCCGCGGCAAACTGGTCGTTCACCCAGTCAACGACCGGTCGCACGGAGCGGAAGTTGCTGGCGAGCTGCAGCGGCGTGAGGCGCAGGCCGTTGAAGCCCTCGTCCCGGGCCTTGAGGAACAGGCTCACGTTCGCGTCCCGGAAGCCGTAGATGGACTGCATGCCGTCGCCGACGACCAGCACGGTGCGCGGCGCCCCGGGGTTGGCAGCGTTGTGCTCGGCCCAGTCCCGCGTCAGGCGCCGCACCAGCTCGTATTGCTTGATCGAGGTATCCTGGAACTCGTCGACCAGGATGTGCTCGATCCGGTAATCGAGGCGCAGGGCGAGATCCGTCGGGGCGTCGTCGTCACCGAGCGCATCGAGGGCGGCGAGCGCCATCTGCGAGTGGTCCACCGCGCCGCGACGCTGGAAGACGATGAAGAGCTGGGCCACGGCCTGGGGCAGCAGACGGGCGAGGCTGGCGAGGACCGGCCAGGCGCCCGCATCCTCCGCCGACGGCAGGATGCGCACCCGGGCCAGCGCCTCGGCGAGGTCCGTATCCGCCTGCACCGTTTCCAGCCAGCCATTCATGGCGGCGACCGCCTCCACCTTGCCGCCCCCCGGGAAGCCCTGGGCCCTGGTAACGCGCTTGCGCCAGGCGCCGTCGTTCGTCAGCAGCACGGCGGCGAGCTCCCGCCAGGCCGGCAGCGCCTCCGGCGACGGTGGCGGCATGCCCTCGAGCCGGTCGCCCTCTCCCTGCCCATGGCGCCAGGCCAGCAGAGCGTCCAGCGTCGCCGCGGCGGGTTGCAGGCGGGCGGCGAGATCGCCGAGAACGTCACCGGCGAGCGCCTGCAGTGCCGCGCGGAGATACGCCTCGGAGGCCGCTTCGTCGCGGTGCGCGCCGAGGTAGCTGAGCCACTGGTCGCGACGGGCCAGGAGCGAGGCGAGCAGGGTCGCGAGGCGCTCCCAGTGGTTGTCGAGGTGCGCTAGGAGCGCGGCGAGGTCCGGGTTCTGCGCCGGCGCCCGGTCGAGACCGGCAAGCAGACCCTCGGCCGCCTCCCGGTAGAGCTCGCTGGCATCGTCCACGGTGGCGACAGAGCCGCCCAGGTTGCTGAGCAGCGGCATCTGCCGCGCCAGCTCCGCGCAGAAGCTGTCGATGGTGCGCACGCGCAGCCGGTTGCCGTTGTCGAGGAGCCCCCAGCCCGCGTCCCGGTCCCTGGCCAGGACCTGGTCAGCGAGCGCCCGCGTGCGCCGGCCGTGCTCGCTTTCCACGGGCGCCTCGCTGGCCGCGTCGGCGAGCGCATCGAGAATCCGCTCGCGCATCTCGGCGGCCGCCTTGCGGGTGAAGGTGATGGCGAGCACCGCTTCCGGGTGCTCTACGCGCGCGAGGAGCGCGAGGAAGCGCTGGATCAACAGCTCCGTCTTGCCGGAACCGGCCGGCGCGCTCACGCAGACGCTGGCGGCCGGGTCGATCGCGGCGAGCCGTGCGTCGGCGTCCGCGAGCGTCACTCCACTGCCCCCGGCAGCGCGCTGTCCGCGGCGCCGAACTCGACGCCCTCGCCGGCGCTGTCCTCGACCGCGCCGATGCGGCAGAGGCTGGCGAGATCGCAGTGGCGGCAGGCGGTCGCCGTGGGCGCTACGGGCGCCTCGCCGGCCATCAGCTCCCCGGCCAGCGCCTCGAGGCGCTCCCGCCAGGCGCTGCGCAGTCCTTCCCAGTCCTCGACCGCCGGGTCGCCGGCAAGGTATTTCCCGAGGTTTTTCTCGAGGTCGGCAAGGCCCTCGCCCACCCCCGCCGCGAGCAGGCGCAGGTCCCGGGGGCGCAGCTGGGCGTAGGCGACCCCGTTCAGCGCCGGGCCGCGGGCCAGGCTGTACAGGGGCAGCTGGGGGCTGTCGATGCGTTCCCGGAAAATACCGGCGAGCTGGGTGCTGCCGCTCTTGTAGTCGATCACCAGCTCGCCGCCGTCCTCGAGGCGGTCGACCCGGTCCAGTTTCAGGTTCAGCACCAGCCCGGCGAGCGCCAGCTCGACGGGCTCTTCCCGGGCGATCACGGCAAAAGACTGCGGGCGCGCCGCCTCGAGGTCGAGCCAGGCGACCAGCGTATCGGCGAGACGCGCCTGCTCCAGGGCGAGGCAGGCGCCGCCGACGACCTGGCGCCGCTCGGGGCGCAGGGCATCCATGGCGGCCTCGGCGCTCGCCTCGCAATGCCGCCGCCTGGCCGGCCCGTCCAGGGCTGCGAGGGTCCCGCTGTCGCCGAGGCTGCCCCAGAGGCTGTAGAGGGCGCCGTGCAGCAGCACGCCGCGCTCCAGGGCATTGAGACCGGTGACCGGTTCCTCCGGCGCTGCGAGGCGCAAACGGTAGCGGGCGAAGGCGCGGAAAGGACAGGCGGCCTGCGACTCCAGCAGCCCGGCGCCGCCGCGCACGCCTTCCCCGCCGACGGCCGGGGCGCAGCTGTCCGCGACCGTTTCGAGCTCGAGGGCCTCCCGCCGCCGGCGCCAGGCCTGTTCGCCGGGGGCGGGTGCCGTCTCCGGCGCGGGGGCGTCGCCGAGGTAGGGGCTCGGCAGCAGCGGCGCGCCGTCCGCCGCCAGCGCCGTGCTCATGACCAGGCTGTCCACCGCCGCGGCGTAGCGCGCGAGCAGCCGGCTGGCGAAGGCGTGCTCCCCCTCCGGCGAGCACTGGGGCATGCCTGTGCGCCGCTGCAGGGACAGGGGGATGAGCGGGTTGGGCCGCGCCGGTGCCGGCCAGGCGCCGGCATGCATGCCGGAGACCCAGAGGGCGTCGAAGGCAAGGCCCGCGGCCTCCAGGGCGCCGAGCACCTGGATATCCGTATCGGCGGTCTTGGGCTGGAAAACACGCTGGCCGAGGCACTCGCGCAGCAGCTGCAGGGCCTCCGCTGCGCCGAGCGGCGGGCCGAGGGCGGCACAGCGCTCGAAGCTGCCGAGGGTCTCCTCCCAGAGCCCGTACTGCTGGTACTCGAGAGAATCGAGCCCCGTCCCCGGCCAGCCGAAAGCGGCCAGGAACTCGCGGAACCGCCCTACCCAGCCCGGGCCGTCGCGCCGTCCGGGGCGCTCCGTCTGCTCGCGCAGCTCCAGCAGCCGCTGCCCCAGTGCGGTCCCGGCACGGCCGGCCTGGTAGCGCAACAGGCCCAGCTCGATGCGCCGCGCGCCGAGGGCACGCAGCCGCTCGACGAAGGTCACCATCGCCGCGTCGTCCCGATCCGGCAGCGGCAGGAAACGGGAGCGCAGCAGCGCCAGGAACGCGGACAGGTCCACGCTGCCCTCGAGCAGCGCGAGCAGGCCCAGCGCATCGCGCACCAGCGGCGCGCGGTCGAGCGTGAGGCCGGCGCTGTAATTCACGGGCAGCCGGTGGTAGTTGGCATCGACGCAGTCGAAGGCCCGGCGCAGCTGGTAGTCGAGCGCCGCCCGGCGTACCGAATCCGCATCCACCACCACGCCGATCCTCGCGCCGGGCCGGGCGGCCGCAAGCGCCGCGCACCAGTCGGCGATCGCCCGCAGTTCATCGTGCTGCCCGGCATAGCAGCGGACTTCCGGCATCGCCCGGGGCGCCGCCGGCGGGGCCTCCTCGAGCGGCTCGCCGAGGCGTGCCAGGCAGGCATCGACCAGTGGTGACAGGTCGTGGCAGGCCACCAGGGTGAGCGGACCGGCGGCCGGCGCCGGGTCTTCGAGAAGGTCGCGCAGGCAGTCCGCGGGGGTCGCGGCACCGAGGCGTGCCAGCTCTTCCTCGAAGCGGTCCAGCCAGCGCAGGAAGTGCGCGCTGTCACCGCCCAGGCGGAAGAGCTGGCGCGTCGCCTCGTCGCCGCCGTCGATGCGCCAGCGAAGCAGCGTGTCGCGGGCGCGCTGCGCAAGCCGGGCGGCCTCGCCGGGCTGCAGGAGGGTGAACCCGGTAGCCCCGTCGTCGTCAGCGGCGATGACCTGCCGCCACAGGTAGTGCACGGCAGCCGGTTCGAGGCAGCGGCGCAGCGGCAGCCTTCCTGCGGCAACGGCATCCTCCCAGCGCGCCAGGAGCCAGCTCTCTACCGCCGAAGCCGGTGCCGCGGCCCAGGCCCGGGCGCCGGCCGCGCGCTGGCGCTCGTCCCAGGCGCGCTGAATGTAGCGCGCCAGCCGGTGGTTGGCGGTGAGCACCGTGTCGCCGCGCTCCAGCCAGGGTGCCAGCGGCGCGACGTCGAAGAGGGGTTTGGCGGCCATCGGGCTCCCGTGTTGCGGCGCCCCAGGTGAGGCGCCTGTGAAAGCGGGCGTCGCTGTTTTAGAATGCGGCGCCCTCTGCGCACCGGAGGGACTTTAGCAGGAAGGCCAGGAAAACCGCCATGAGCGAAAGCGAAGCGCAGAACACGGTTCACAACGTCAATGTCGCCGGGCAGGAAGTCCTCATCCCGCCGGCGGAGCTGAAGCGTGCCCTCCCCCTGGGCGAAGCGGCCCTGGCCACCGTCACCCGCAGCCGCCAGGTCCTCCGCGACATCCTCGACGGGCGGGACCCGCGCCTTTTCGTGGTGGTGGGGCCCTGCTCCATCCACGACCCCGAGGCGGCCATGGACTACGCCCGGCGCCTGCGCGTCCTCGCAGACGAGGTCAGCGACACCCTGTTCATCGTCATGCGCGCCTACTTCGAGAAGCCGCGCACGACCGTGGGCTGGAAGGGGCTGATCAACGACCCCTACATGGACGACACCTTCCGCATCGAGGACGGCCTGCGCATCGGTCGCCGGTTGCTGCTGGACATCCTCGAGCTCGGCCTGCCGACGGCCACCGAGGCCCTCGACCCGATCTCACCGCAGTACCTGCAGGACCTCATCGCCTGGTCGGCGATCGGCGCACGGACCACGGAGTCCCAGACCCACCGCGAGATGGCCAGCGGCCTGTCCTCCGCCGTGGGCTTCAAGAACGGGACGGACGGCAGCCTGACCGTGGCGACCAATGCCCTGAAGTCCGCGGCCCGGCCGCACCGCTTTCTCGGCATCAACCACGAGGGCCGGGTCTCCGTGTACACGACCCGCGGCAACCGCTACGGACACATCGTCCTGCGCGGCGGCTCCCAGGGTCCGAACTACGACTCGGTCCACGTCAAGCTCGCCGAGGCGGCGCTCGCCGAGGCCGGCCTCTCGACCAACATCATGGTGGACTGCAGTCACGCCAATTCGAACAAGCAGCCCGAGCTGCAGCCACTGGTCGTCGAGAACGTGGTCAACCAGATCCTCGAGGGCAACGAGTCCATCGTCGGCCTGATGATCGAGAGCCACCTGAACGCGGGCAACCAGCCGCTGGCGCCGCCGTCGGAACTCGCCTATGGCGTGTCCATTACGGACGGCTGTATCGGCTGGGAAGAAACGGAGAGCTGCCTGCGTGAGGCCGATGCCGCGCTGAAAGCGGCGCTGCCTGCGCGGCGGCGGGGCGCTGCGGCCGAAGCCGCTGCCCGGTAGAAGAGCTGTCAGTAATAGGCCTGGCTGCGGTCCGTGTGGTCGGTGACGTCGCGCACACCGGCCAGCTGCGGTAGCTGATCCAGCAGCGAGCGCTCGACGCCGTTCTTCAGCGTGATATCCACGGCGCTGCAGCCCTGGCAACCCCCGCCGAACTGGAGCACGGCAAAGTTGTCGTCGGTGATCTCGACCAGGCTCACCTCGCCGCCGTGGGCCGCCAGGGACGGGTTGATCTCGTTGTAGAGGATGTAATTGATCCTGTCCTCAAGGGGGCTGTCGTCGCCCACCCGCGGCATCTTTGCGTTCGGCGCCTTGATCGTGAGCTGGCCACCCATGCGGTCCTTGGCGAAGTCGACCAGGGCGTCCTCCAGGAAAGGCACGCTGCGCGGCTCGAACCAGGCCTTCAGCTTGTCGAACTGGTGCTCCACGTCCTCCTCGCGGACGTCCCCTTCCCGGCAGTAGGCGATGCAGGTCTCCGCTCTCGGCGTGCCCGGCTGGTTGATGAAGACGCGTACACCCAGCGCATCCTCCTGCTTGCCGAGGAGTTCGGCGAGGTATTCCTGGGCGGCTTCCGTGATGGTGATCATGTTCGGCGCTTCTTCCTGAGTGATTTACTCGGGTATTATAGCAGGGCGGTCCGGGGCGCGTGCAAGCGCCGGCACGCCCGGCTGCCGCTTCGACAGCAGGGGGCGGAACGGGCGGCGACCGGCGGGAAGCCGGTCGAAGGCCCGCCGTTCTGCTAGACTACGCCGCTTTTGACCGCCGACTCCCCGGCCGCACGGGGGTTCTCACAACCAGCAAGAGGTTACCGTGGCCAGCGACACACCGCCCAGGATCAGCCCCATCGACAGCGAGCTGCGCGCGCAGCTCGACGCCCGCATCCTCGTGATCGACGGCGCCATGGGCACGATGATCCAGGGCGAGGGGCTGGTCGAGGCGGATTACCGCGGCGAGCGCTTCGCCGACCACGCGGGCGACCTCAAGGGCAACAACGACCTGCTCTCGCTCACGCGCCCGGACGTGGTGCGCCGCATCCACGAGGCCTACCTCGCGGCGGGCGCGGACATCATCGAGACCAACACCTTCAACAGCACCGCCGTGGCCCAGGGCGATTACGGCCTGGAGGCGCTGGCGCGGGAACTCAACGTCGAGGGAGCGCGCCTGGCCCGCGCGGCCGCCGACGCCGCCATGGCGGAGGCGCCCGACCGGCGCTGCTATGTCGCCGGCGTCCTCGGGCCGACGCCGCGGACGGCGTCCATCTCGCCGGACGTCAACGATCCCGGCGCGCGCAACATCGACTTCGATACCCTGGTCCGGGACTACCGCGAGGCGGTGGAAGGCCTCATGGACGGCGGTGCGGATCTGCTCATGATCGAGACGGTCTTCGACACGCTGAACGCCAAGGCCGCCATCTTCGCCGCCCAGGGCGTTTTCGAGGACCGCGGCGAGGCTCTGCCGCTGATGATCTCCGTGACCTTCCCGGACACCAGCGGCCGCAACCTGTCCGGGCAGCGGCCGGAGGCCTTCTGGAATGCCATCGCCCACGCCCGGCCACTCATTGTCGGGAGCAACTGCGGGCGCCGCTTTGCGGAGGTGCGGCCCTTCCTCGAAGAGCTCTCCAACGCCGTGGACTGCTACTTCTCCGCGCACCTGAACGCAGGCCTGCCGAACGCCTTCGGCGAATACGACGAGCAGCCCGCCGACATGCAGGCGGAGTTCCGCGACTTTGCCCGCCGCGGCTTCCTCAACCTTGCCGGCGGCTGCTGCGGCACGGGGCCCGAGCACATCGCCGCCATTGCGGCGGCCGTTGACGGCATCGCCCCGCGCGCCCTTCCCGAGCGTCCGCCGGCCTGCCGCCTGAGCGGCCTCGAGCCGTTCAACATCGGCGCGGACACGCTGTTCGTGAACGTGGGTGAGCGCTGCAACGTCACCGGTTCCGCCCGCTTCAAGCGCCTGGTCCTCGAGGGTGACTACGCCACGGCCCTGGACGTGGCGCGCGCGCAGGTCGAAGACGGCGCCCTGGTCATCGACGTGAACATGGACGAGGGCATGCTCGATGCCGAGGCGGCCATGGTCACCTTCCTGCGCCTCGTGGCGTCGGAGCCGGACATCTCCCGCGTGCCGGTGATGATCGACTCCTCGCGCTGGTCCGTGATCGAGGCCGGCCTGAAATGCGTGCAGGGCAAGGCGGTGGTGAACTCGATCAGCCTGAAGGCCGGCGAGGCGGAGTTTCTCGAGCAGGCCAGGCTGTGCCAGCGCTACGGCGCGGCCGTGGTGGTGATGGCCTTCGACGAGGACGGCCAGGCCGACAACCTGGAGCGGCGCAAGGCGATCTGCCGGCGGAGCTACGATCTGCTTCGCGAGCGCCTCGACTTCAACCCGAACGACATCATCTTCGACCCGAACATCTTCGCGGTGGCCACGGGGATCGCCGAGCACAACAACTACGCCGTGGATTTCATCGAGGCGACGCGCTTCATCAAGGCGGAGCTCCCCGGCGCCCTCGTGTCCGGCGGTGTGTCCAACGTCTCCTTCTCTTTCCGCGGCAACAACACCGTGCGCGAGGCGATCCACTCCGTGTTCCTCTACCACGCGATCCGCGCCGGCATGGACATGGGCATCGTCAACGCCGGCCAGCTCGCGGTGTATGACGAGCTGCCGGAGGAACTGCGCGAGGGCGTCGAGGACGTCGTCCTCAACCGCCGCGAGGACGCCACGGAGCGCCTGCTCGACCTCGCCGAGCGCTACCGGGGAGACGGCAAGGGCAGCGAGCGCAAGGAGGACCTCGCCTGGCGCGAGTGGCCCGTGGCGAAGCGCCTTGAGCACGCGCTGGTCAAGGGCATCAACAGCTACATCGAGGAAGACGCGGAAGCCGCGCGACAGACCGTCGATCACCCCATCGAGGTCATCGAGGGGCCGCTCATGGACGGCATGAACGTGGTCGGCGACCTCTTCGGCGAGGGCAAGATGTTCCTGCCGCAGGTGGTGAAGAGCGCCCGCGTCATGAAACAGGCGGTCGCCTACCTGCAGCCCTACATCGAGGCGGAAAAGCGCGAGGGGTCAAAGCCCAACGGCAGGATTCTCATGGCCACGGTCAAGGGTGACGTACACGACATCGGCAAGAACATCGTCGGGGTCGTACTGCAGTGCAACAACTTCCAGGTCATCGACCTGGGGGTGATGGTGCACTGCGAGGAGATTCTGCGCGTCGCCAGGGAGGAGCAGGTCGACATCATCGGCCTGTCCGGCCTGATCACGCCATCCCTCGACGAGATGGTGCACGTCGCCTCGGAGATGCAGCGCCAGGGCTTCGACGTCCCGCTCATGATCGGCGGCGCGACCACCTCGAAGGCCCACACGGCAGTGAAGATCGAGCCGGCCTACGAGAACGATGCCGTGATCTACGTGCCGGATGCCTCGCGCAGCGTGGCCGTGGCGACGCAGCTCGCCGGCCAGGGCAAGGACCGTTTCGTCGCCGAGCGCCGGGCCGAGTACGCCGAGGTGCGTGAGCGCGTGGCCAACCGCAAGCCGCGGGCGCCCCGCCTTGCCTACGCCGACGCGCTCGCCAACGGCTTCGCTCCGGACTGGTCCGCCTATGCGCCGCCCCGTCCGAGCTTCCTCGGCGTGCGCAGCTGGGAGGAGTTCCCCCTCGCCGATCTCGTCGACACCATCGACTGGACGCCCTTCTTTCTCACCTGGGAACTGTCCGGAAAGTACCCGGCGATCCTCGACGATGCCGTGGTGGGCGAGCAGGCCCGGGAGCTCTACCGCGACGCCGAGACGATGCTCGCGCGCATCATCGACGAGGGCTGGCTGACAGCGCGGGCCGCCGTGGGCTTCTGGCCGGCCAACGCGGACGGCGACGACATCGTCGTGTTCGAGGACGACCGCCGCGACGCCCCCCTCGCCCGGCTGCACCAGCTTCGCCAGCAGTCGAAGAAGGGCAACGACGACCCGAACTACAGCCTGGCCGACTTTGTCGCCCCCGCGGGCACGGCGGACTACGTCGGCGGCTTCTGCGTCACCGCGGGCCATGGCGTGGCCGAGCGGGCCGCGACCTACGAGGCGGCTCACGACGACTACAACAGCATTCTCCTGAAGGCCCTGGCGGACCGCCTGGCCGAGTCTCTCGCCGAGCACCTGCACCGGCAGGTGCGCCGCGAGCTCTGGGGCTATGCACCCGACGAGGAGCTGGACAACGCGGCGCTGATCCGCGAGCGCTACCGCGGAATCCGTCCGGCGCCCGGCTACCCGGCCTGCCCGGACCACACGGAGAAGGCCACTCTCTTCGACCTGCTCGATGCGCCGGGGCGCTGCGGTGTCTCGCTTTCCGAGAGCTTTGCCATGACACCGGCCGCCTCCGTGAGCGGGTGGTATTTCGCCCACCCGGATTCGCGCTACTTCAACGTGGGCAAGATCGGGCGGGACCAGCTCGAGGACCTCGCCGCCCGCAAGGGCATGGCCGTGGACGAACTGGCCCGCTGGCTGGCGCCCAACCTGGACTAGGGGATAGCCATGGAAGACCGCAACCACAGCGCCGCGAAAGACGAAGCTGCCGCAGGGCAGGATGCGCCCGGGCAGGACAACGGGGACGCTTCGACCGGGGCGCAGGAACCCGCCCCGGACCGTGAAGAAAGGAAGGGCCTCGGTGTCCTGCAGGTGGTGAGCAGCGTCTTCGCAGCCGGACTCGGCGTTCAGAGCAGCCGCAACCGGGAACGGGACTTCCGCCAGGGACGTGCGGGCACCTTTATCGCGGCGGGGCTCATCTTCACGGCGCTGTTTATCGGCGCCGTGCTGACGGTCGTAAAGCTGGTGCTGGCCGGCGCCGACTGAGCGGCGCGGGAGACCCTTGCCTAGCTCGGCATCCCCGACAGCCAGAGGTACAGGCCCAGGACCGCGATGGCGATGATCGCCGTTACTGCCACCGCGTCTGCCGCGCCGTCACTGCCGTTGCTCTGGGATGCCATGGGCCTGCTCGTCCTTTCTGAATGGGTTGCGGTCTTGTTTACTGTCGCGTCGTATGCCCTGCGGTGGTGCCGTCGCCGGGCGATCTCGGGGGCCCGGCTGACCGGCCGGGCGCGCGCATTATAGCAGGGGCAGGGACAGGTCCAAGGGGCCCGGCGCCGCCGGCGGTCGCGTTCTAAGCTTAAGCAGAAATCGAATAATCAGCGCAGGGCTTATTCTGCTAGAGTGCGCGCAAGTCCCGATACCTGATTCCTCCATGTACCGCTACGACGATTACGACCAGCGCCTCGTCGACGA
This sequence comes from Pseudohaliea sp., assembly GCF_040217025.1. Classification (GTDB taxonomy): domain Bacteria; phylum Pseudomonadota; class Gammaproteobacteria; order Pseudomonadales; family Halieaceae; genus Pseudohaliea. Next base: position 608,107 of record NZ_JAVJOA010000008.1, read on the forward strand.
GCGCGTCGACCAGTTCCGCGACCAGACCGAGCGCTACCTGCGCGGCGACCTGGGCGACGCGGAGTTCCTGCCCCTGCGCCTGCAGAACGGCCTCTACGTGCAGCGCCTGGCGCCGATGCTGCGCATCGCGGTGCCGTATGGTCTCCTCGACGCGCGGCAGGTGCGCAAGCTGGCCCACATCACCCGGCACTACGACAAGGGCTACGCGCACATCAGCACCCGCCAGAACGTCCAGATCAACTGGCCGCGCATCGAGGATGTGCCGGACATTCTCGCCGAACTCGCCAGCGTGCAGATGCACGCCATCCAGACCAGCGGCAACTGCATCCGCAACACCACCACGGACCCGCTGGCCGGCGTCGCCGACGACGAGCTGGAGGATCCGCGCCCCTGGTGCGAGATTATCCGGCAGTGGTCCACCCTGCACCCGGAGTTCGCCTTCCTGCCGCGCAAGTTCAAGATCGCCGTTTGCGGCAGCCGGGAGGACCGGGCGGCCATCCACAGCCACGACATCGGTCTCGAGATCGTCCCCGGGCCCGATGGTGAGAACGGCTTCCGCGTTCTCGTCGGCGGCGGCCTCGGCCGCACGCCGGTCATCGGCAGCGAGATCCGCCCCTATCTCGAGCGCCGGCACCTGCTGTCCTACCTCGAGGCGATCCTGCGCGTCTACAACCTGCACGGGCGCCGGGACAACAAGTACAAGGCGCGGATCAAGATCCTGGTCAAGGCCATGGGCGTGGACGCGTTCACCGCCGCCGTCGAAAAGGAATGGGAGAGCCTGCGCGACGGGCCCACCACGCTTCCCGATGCAGAGATCGACCGGATCGCCGCCTTCTTCAGTGGTCCCGCCTACGCCAGCGTGGACGCCGCCGGTGAAGCCGCCGTGCTCGAAGCGCACTGCGCCAGCGAGCCGATCTTCGCCAACTGGGTCCGGCGCAACAGCCACGCCCACCAGGTGCCCGGCTACCGCGCCGTCACCGTGTCCCTGAAGGCCACGGGTAACCCGCCGGGGGATGTCTCCGCGGCACAGCTCGATCGCCTCGCCGACCTCTGCGAGGCCTACAGCTTCGGCCAGCTGCGCACGACGCACCAGCAGAACATCGTGCTCGCCGACGTGCGCCAGAGTGACCTGCTTCCGCTCTGGCGGGGGCTGCAGGCCGTGGGTCTCGCCTGCCCCAACGCCGGTTACCTCACCGACATGATCTGCTGCCCCGGTGGCGACTTCTGCTCCCTGGCCAATGCCAAGTCGATACCCGTCGCCGAGGCCATCCAGGCCCGCTTCGAGGATCTCGACTACCTCTACGATCTCGGGCCCCTGGAGCTCAACATCAGCGGCTGCATGAACGCCTGCGGCCATCACCATATCGGCCACATCGGTATTCTCGGCGTGGACAAGAAAGGCGAGGAGTTCTTCCAGGTGTCCCTCGGCGGCAACCAGGGCAAGGAGGCGAGCCTCGGCGCGATCCTCGGGCCCTCCTTCCGCCGCGAGGACATGCCCGACGTGATCGAGACCCTGCTGCGGGTCTACCTCGACCACCGGCTGGAGGAAGAAACCTTCCTGCAGACCCTGCGCCGCATCGGTATGCAACCCTTCAAGGAGCGCGTCTATGACAACGCCAACGCCCGCTAACGGCACTCCGGTACAGGCAAGGCTCCTCCGCGACGGCGCCGTCGTCGCCGATGACTGGCTGCCTCCGGCGGAGCAGGCGCCGGGCGACGGCGAGCGGCGTATCCTCACGCTGGCGCAGTGGCAGGCGGCCGGCTCCCCCGCCGGTGCGGCCGTTCAGCTCGAGGCCGGGGACGACCCGGCGACGCTCCTCGACGCGCTGCCCGGCCTCGCGCTCGTGGCGGTGCAATTCGAGGCGTTTACCGACGGCCGGGGCTTTTCCCTCGCCCGCCGGCTCCGTGAGGCAGGCTTTACCGGCGAACTGCGCGCTCGCGGCTCGCTGCTGCCGGACCAGGCCCACTACCTGCGGCGCTGCGGCTTCAACGCCCTGGAGTTCACCGATCCGGGGCGCCTCGCCCAGGCGCAGGAGCGGCTGGCCGTGTTCAGCACCGATTACCAGGGCGCGGTGGATCAGCCCCTGCCGTTGTTCCGGCGCCGCGCCTGACGTGCACCGCGGCCCGGCAACGGGCTAGACTGCGCCTTTACACCGCGCCGGGGTTACCGTGGAAGGCACGTCCGTCACCTTCTCTTTCTTTTTGATCTTTTCCGGGGCCGCGGTGTTTGCCTCGATTGCCCTGTACACGCGCCAGCCCCTGATCATCGCCTACATCGCCCTCGGCGCCTGCATCGGCCCCTACGGCCTCAGCCTCGTGCCGGACCTGAAGCTGCTCTCGGACATCGGCCACATCGGCATCATCTTCCTGCTGTTCCTGCTCGGCCTCGACATGCAGCCACGGGCCCTGTTCGCGACCCTGCGCAATGCGACGGTGGTGATGGTGGCGAGCTCGGCGCTGTTCCTCCTGGCCGCCTACGCCGTGGCCCTGCCCTTCCTGCCGAGCAAGCTCGATGCGCTGGTGGTGGGCGCCGCGATGATGTTCTCGTCGACGATCATCGGCATCAAGCTGCTGCCGACCACGGTGCTGCACCACCGGCACACCGGCGAACTGATGGTGGGCATGCTCCTGCTCCAGGACCTGCTCGCCATCATCGTGCTCATGCTGCTCATGGGTGGCGACGCCGGCGGTGCGGGCGCCGCCCTGTCCCTGCTCAGCCTGCCGCTGCTCTGCGCCGGCGCCTGGGTCGCCGTACGCTATGCGCTGCTGCCGCTCATCGCCCGCTTCGACCGCTTCCACGAGTACGTCTTCCTGGTGGCCATCGGCTGGTGCCTGGGGGTCGCCGAAGTGGCCCAGGTCCTCGGCCTCAGCGAGGAGATCGGCGCCTTCATCGCCGGGGTGACGATCGCCACCAGCCCCATCTCCCAGTACATCGCCGGCAGCCTGCGCCCCCTGCGCGATTTCTTTCTCATCCTGTTTTTCTTCAGCGTGGGCGCCCGCTTCGACCTCGGCCAGCTGGACCGGATCCTCCTCCCCGCCCTGCTCCTCGCCGCACTGGTGCTGGCGCTGAAGCCCGTGGTCTACCGCTACCTCCTCGGCGGCATGAGCGAAAGCCGCAGCCTGGCCTGGGACCTCGGCTTCCGCCTGGGCCAGGCCAGCGAATTCTCGCTGCTCATCGCCTATATCGCCTTCGACCTGGCGCTCATCAGCCAGGATGCCTCGCTGCTGATCCAGGCGACGACGATCCTCACGCTTCTCGCCTCGTCCTACATCGTGGTGCTCAACTACCCTACCCCGATCGCCATTTCCGACCGGCTGCGGCGCGACTAGGCAGGGAGGGATGCCGGGACGTTACCCGACTCACACCGGGTGGGAGCTCGCGCTCGGTCCATGGCCCGCACCGCCCTAGTTCAAGCCGTCTCCAGAAACGTTCACGCGGGAACGCGCCGCGCGCCTCTAACCTCCCGACCGCCCGTTGCGGCGCACAGCCCAGGTAGCTAGGTAGACAAGCGCGCCACCGTCTTCGCCGCACCCTGGAGCTCCCGAACTTCTCCCACGCATTCACCGGCGTACAGCGCCACTACCTCCAACAGCGCTTCGTTCATCTCGACTGTCAGGCAACTGGGGGTATACAGGGGGCGGGAAAGCGCCTGCCTTGCCGTTAACGCCGCGCCGCCGTCACCACCTGCCAGTTTCGACAAGATGCGGGTCAGGCTATGCAAGGCAGGTAACCACGCCGGCTCACTGCCATCCCCGCGCAGCCATTTTCCGGTCGCAGCGTTCGGCATGACCCGGTGCGGATCACGCCAGCCAACACCGAATAGCCTGGTGACGATCGTGCTCGAGTCACTGATCAATCGCTGCTTGTAAGCTGGATGCGCAGCAGACTCGGGCGACGCAAGAAAGCGTGTGCCGCTGCACACCGCGTCTGCGCCAAAAGATCGACACCTGGCCGCGCTCGTTTCGTCATGGATGCCGCCTGCGCCAACTACCAGGTGATTCGGCAGGGCCTCCCGGACCTTGGGTAGCAGCACAGCCAATCGTTCCGTGCCCCGGAGGTGGCCCCCGGCCTCGTGGCCCTGCACGATCACCCCATCCGCGCCTTCGGCGACGACCAGCTTGGCCTCGTCGACGCTGCCCACCTGGAAAAGCACTTTCTTACCCGCATCCTTGAGTGCGGACACTAGCCGTTTGCTGAACCCGTAGAAGATGGAGACGATCGGAACGTCGCTCTGCAGGCAGGCCTCAACATGGGCCTTGCTGATGATGGGCATCAGCAGGTTGGCTGCGAAGGAGCGACCTTCCAGACTATCTTCGATTCGAGCAAGCTCTCTACGGAAGTTCTCAGGGGGGAGGTAGCTCAAGGTCCCCAGGCCGCCGGCCTTTGAGACGGCAACTACCAGGTCGTGTCTGGCAACGGCGCCCATGGCCCCCTGAAGAACGGGCTTTTCAATGGACAGGAAATCGCAAGCATCGACCATCGCCGCCGCCCGTCAACCGGGTATCCAGCAGATAGCGTAGTTCACTGAACGGGACGCTGCCCGGGGTTGCGGCAACGCGGGCCCGAGCGTTTGCTATCGGCCATATGGTTGCAAGCGGACATCTAGCGGGCACGTCTTGGGCGGCAGCAAACGACCAGGAGGTGTGAGAGGCAGGTAGCGTTCAGGGCGGTCGATACTATGGACTGTGCTCGGCGTGCGTTTCACACGGCATCATTGCGGTACCTGCTCAGGCTCGCGATGAATTATGCTGGCCATTCTATTGGATTCACGTGGTACACCGATGATCAAGACCCTGGACCTTGTTGTGCTTTGTGTGGCGCTGCTGCTGGCGCCGCTTGCCAATGCCGATGTCTCAACGAGCGAGCTGCCGGTTCTCAGCGGAACCAGCATCCATCGACTGAAGTCCGAGTCTGTCCGCGATGACTTCGTGCTCTACGTGCGCACGCCGCCAGGGGCGCTGTCCGATCCGACACGCCGTTATCCGGTGATCTACACACTCGACGGAGACCATACGTTTCCACAGGTCACAGCGATTGCCACGCAATTGGGCTGGGGAGGATCGGTGCCCGATGCAGTGATCGTGGGCATTGGTTATGGAACGCTCGACCTGGACAACGGAAACCACCGGGTGCGGGATCTGAGTCCGCAGCGCTCCAGTGACTACCCGGAGTCCGGCGGTGCAGCCAGGTTCCTTCAATGCATGATTGAGGAGGTGTTTCCGCTTATCGAGGGCGGGTACCCGGTGGATTCTGAAAAACGCTACCTGTTTGGTCATTCGCTCGGCGGCCTGTTTTCCCTCTACGCGTACGCAAAGGCCCCTGACAGGTTTGCCGGTATAGCTGCCGGCAGCCCATACCTCGAGGGGCAGCTTGATTTTCTTTTTGCTATCGACTCCGGCCAAGAACCGCGAAAAACGAACCTGTTCATCGCCACAGGTAGCGGGGAAGACCCGCAAATGTTCATCGACGGGCTCGAGCGATTGCGCAAGCAGCTGGCGTCCGCATGGGCGACAGAAGGCAGCAGTCAGATCGTTCTACTACCCGGGTTCGACCACTATACAGCCCTAACGCCGGCGATAAGCAGGGGCCTGCAGGCAGTTTTTGCCGAGGCACCCTGAGCGCGGCTGCGCTCAGTCTGTCGCGGTCGTGGGCGAGGACGGCGCCGGCGGGGAACAGAACGCCAGGCAGGGCCGATCGGGCTGCGTCGGGCGGCGACCGCTGAGTGAAGGGAGTGGCAGCGCATGAAAGAGCTCAAGAACGAAAAGGAATTAGTCAAGAGGGCGATGGCTCTCGGCACGGCTTACGGCGAGAAGCGCGGCGTCGTCGAGTTCGAGGCGACCGACTCGGCGACGGACAAGCTCGAATACATCTATCGCCTGCTTGTACACGACAAGCTCATCCAGCCGCTACCGCCGGACCAGTTGTCTCAGAAAGCGATAAGGCACCGTCTCGCCATCTGGGCATCGAAGCAGCCCGACTGAGGAGGGCCAGCTTGCATCGCCCCCGTCCAGCGGGAGGCACCCTGCTGGACGGGCAGTAGCTGTGGGCAGAGTCTGCAAGCATGACGACCTGGTGGCCTGGTCGGCGTCGTCGAGCATATGAAGTACGCGGCGGCTCGATGCCACGGAGAAAGAAAAAAGCCGGCAACGCGGCCGGCTTTCGGGGTGGTTACCTGTCAGGCAAGCGTGCCCGTCAGAGCTTGCCTTCCAGCTCCGGCAGGGCCTCGAACAGGTCGGCCACCAGGCCGTAGTCCGCGACCTGGAAGATCGGGGCGTCCTCGTCCTTGTTGATCGCGACGATGACCTTCGAGTCCTTCATGCCGGCCAGGTGCTGGATCGCGCCCGAGATGCCCACGGCGATGTAGAGCTCCGGCGCGACGATCTTGCCGGTCTGGCCGACCTGGTAGTCGTTGGGCACGAAACCCGCATCCACGGCAGCGCGGGAGGCGCCGATGGCGGCGCCGAGCTTGTCGGCAATGCCGTCCAGGAGCTTGAAGTTATCCCCGTTTTGCATGCCGCGGCCGCCGGAAATCACCACCGGTGCGGCGGTCAGCTCGGGTCGGTCGGACTTGGCCAGCTCTTCGCCGACGAAGCTGGACACGCCAGCATCGTGCACGGCGTCCACGGCTTCAACGGTGGCGGACCCACCCTCGGCGGCCACGGCGTCAAAAGCCGTCGCGCGCACGGTGATGACCTTCTTGGCATCGGCCGTCTGCACGGTGGCGATGACGTTGCCGGCGTAGATGGGCCGCTTGAAGGTGTCGGCAGACTCGACGGAGATGATGTCGGAGATCTGCGCCACGTCGAGGAGCGCTGCCACGCGCGGCATGACGTTCTTGCCGCTGGTGGTGGCGGCGGCCACGATGTTGTCGTAGCCGGCGGCCAGTTCCGCCACCAGCAGGCTGGTGTTCTCCGCCAGCGCGTGATCGTAGGCGGCATTATCTGCCACCAGCACCTTACCGACGCCCGGCACCTTGGCCGCGGCCTCGCCAACGGCGGCGCAGCCGTTGCCGGCGACCAGGATGTCGATGTCGCTGCCCATGGCCTGGGCGGCGGCGACCGCGTTCAGCGTTGCCGGATTGAGGGTCGCGTTATCGTGTTCGGCTACTACCAGGGTTCCCATCAGATCACCTTCGCTTCGTTCTTCAGTTTTTCGACCAGCTCATCGACGCTCTCGACCTTGATACCTGCCTGGCGCTCCGCCGGCGGCTCTACCTTGACCAGCGTCAGGTGCTGCTTGACCTCCACGCCAAGGTCAGCGGGGCTGTAGACGTCAAGCTGCTTCTTCTTGGCCTTCATGATGTTCGGCAGCGACGCGTAGCGCGGCTCGTTGAGGCGAAGGTCGGTGGTGACGATCGCCGGAAGCTTGAGGCTGACGGTCTGCAGGCCGCCGTCCACTTCCCGGGTGACCTGGACCTGGTCGCCCTCTACCTTCACCTCCGAGGCGAAGGTGCCCTGGGCCATGCCGGCGAGCGCGCCCAGCATTTGTCCGGTCTGGTTGTTGTCACCGTCGATGGACTGCTTGCCGAGGATGACCAGCTGCGGCTCCTCTTTCTCGACCACGCCCTTCAGCAGCTTGGCGACCACCAGCGGCTCCACGGGGCCGTCGGTCTCGACCTGGATGCCGCGGTCGGCGCCGAGAGCCAGGGCCGTGCGGATCTGCTCCTGGCAGGCCTTGTCGCCGATGGAAACGGCGATGACTTCGGTGGCGACGCCGGCTTCTTTCAGGCGCACGGCTTCTTCGACGGCAATCTCGCAGAACGGGTTGATGGACATCTTGACGTTATTCAGGTCGACGTCGGAACCGTCGGCCTTGGCGCGGACCTTGACGTTGTAGTCGACCACGCGCTTCACAGCGACCAAAACCTTCATGAAAACTCCAGTGTCGTGTGGATGGAAGGGAGTGGGATCACGCGACAAACAGACTCGCCGGGACCCGAGATGCGCCCCGGGGGGGCGGAATCGGCGTGACATGTTGCCGAGTTTGCACGAGGGGGTCAATAGCCCCCCTGACCGGGGGCGCGGTAGCGGAGACGGCGAAGGGGAAGCACCGGTGCGCTGTACACACCCGGTGCCGTTGCCCCTGCGTTGCCTGTAAACTGCGGGGCTTTCCGGGCCGGCCTTGCGGGGAACCATGCTGGAGAGCTTTCTGATAGCCATGGGCAGCTACGGCCGGTGCTACCTGCACAGCGCCTGGCCCGGGCGCCATCCGGCGGCGCCGCTCCGGCCGCGGCGGCTGCTCTTCCTGCTTCTCTTTCCCCTCTTCCTGCTGGTTCAGCTCGGGCACTGGCTGGCCCTGGCCCTGGACGAGATCCTCTATCCGGACTACCGCCAGCAGCCCGTCCGGGCGCCGGTGTTCATCACCGGCATACCGCGCAGCGGCACCACCTACCTGCACCGGCTGCTCGCGGCCGGCGGCGCGTTTACCACGGTGCGCACCTGGGAGGCGCTGCTCGCCCCGGCGATCTGCCAGCGCCGGGCCCTGCGCGCGCTCGCCCGCCTGGACCGTCGCCTGGGTGCCCCGCTGCAGCGAATCACCCAGGCCGCGATCGCCCGTGGCAGCGGCGACTTCGCGAGCGTGCACGCGGTCGGCCTTCACGATGCCGAGGAGGACTATCTCTGCCTGCTGCCGGCCGCCGGCTGCTTCCTCCTGCTCATGGCCTTTCCCTTCGACCGGGAGCTGGAGCAACTGGGCACCCTCGGGACGCTGCCGCCGCGGCGCCGCCGCGCCCTGCTCGCTTTCTACCACCGGGTCATCCAGCGCCACTGCTACAGCCACCCGGGGGAGCGATTCCTGTCGAAGAATGCGGCCTTCGCCAGCTGGCCGCCCTACCTCGCCGAGCGCTACCCGGACGCGACCTTCCTGCTCTGCGTGCGCCGCCCGAGCACGGCGCTCGCCTCGCAGCTCAGCGCCCTCGAGCCGGCCCGCCGCCTGTTCGGTACAGACCCCGGTGGCGAGCACACGACAGCGCGCTTCCGCCGTCTCTACGCGGCCTTCCTCGACGACCTCGCGGGCTTCGCCGCGGCGCAGCCGGGCCGGGTGCGGGTTATCGAGCAGGCGGACCTGCGCAGGGCGCCGGCAGCGGTCGGCAGGGCGCTCGCAGCATGGCTCGCCATTCCGCCGCCCCCGCTGCCGCCGGCAGGGCCGGCCGGCCGGCACCGCTACGACGCGGACAGCTTCGGGCTGTCGACCAAAGCGGTGGACGAGGAGCTCGGCGCGCCCTACGCCGCCCTGCTCGCCAGCGAGGCGCGGCTGGCGGTGGCTGCGTGAACATCGTCCCCGCCACCCGCCCGGCGGACGCCTGCGAACAGCCGCTGCGTGTCGCCTTTTTCTCCGATGCGTTCCCGGAACGCAACGGCACCGGTGCCTACTACCACGACCTGCTGCCCCAGCTCGCCGCCCGGCTGGACAGCCTCGCCATGTTCCAGCCGAGCGACCGGCCGCCCCGTCCGCTCCTTTCCATCGCCATGCCCGGCGATCCCAACCAGCGCCTCGAGGGGCCGCCCCTGCGGCGCATCGGCCGCCACATGGGCGAGCTCCAGCCGGATGTCGTGGTGGTGGTCACCCCGGGGCTCTACGGCCTCCTGGGGGCCTGGTACGCGCGGCGGCGCAGGCTGCCCCTGGTCGCGGCCTTCCACACGGATTTCGAGCGCCTCGCCCGGCTCTACTGGCCGCCGCTGGCCCGCTGGCTGGTCAACCTCGTGGTCGGCACCGCCAACCGGCTGATCTGCCGCCGCGCCAGCCGCGTGCTGATCAACAACGCCGGCCTCACCGACGCGGTACGCGCCTACGGCGCCGACCGCGTGCAGGTCGTCGGTACCCCGCTGCCCCTCGAATTCCTCGAGCGGCCGCGGCGCGCCATCCCCGGACGGCTGGCGCGGGTGTGCTTCGCCGGCCGCCTCGCGCCGGAAAAGAACGTGGACCTGGTGATCGAAGCGGCGCGGGACCTGCCGGCCGTGGAATTCGTCATCGGCGGCGAGGGACCGCTGCGCCAGGCGCTGGAGACGCAGGCCGCCGGCCTTGCCAACGTCCGCTTCACCGGCTGGCTCGACCGCTCCGCGCTCATCGATCTCATCGACAGCTCGAGCCTGCTGCTCCTGCCCTCCCGCTTCGAGACCTTCGGTTCCATCGCCCTGGAGGCCATGGCCCGGGGGCGGCCCGCGCTGGTGTCGACGGCGGCGGGCATCCACGACTGGCCCTCCTTGCGCCCCGGCCTGGTGCCCTTCACCCCCGGTGAGAGCCTTGCAGACTGCCTGCGATCGCTGCAGGCTTACGGACCCGGGCGCTGGGAGCTGCTGGAGCGCCAGTGCCGGGCGGCCGCGGCAGACCTGAACGGCGCAACCATCGCCGAGTGGCACAAGCTGCTGCAGGCCGTGGCGGTAACTGAACGCAGGGAGCCAGCATGAGACCGACGGCCCTCGTATCCGTCCATGACGTGATGCCGGACACGCTCCCGGCCGTGCAGGGCTGCCTCGCGCTCCTCGCCCAGTTCGGGATCACCCGGGCCGCACTGCTGGTGGTGCCCGGGGCCGGCTGGGACGATGCCGGGGTCGCCGTACTGCGCGAGCTCGCGGACGCCGGCCACGAGCTGGTCGCGCATGGCTGGGTGCACCGCACGGCTCCGCGTTCCGCCTGGCACCGCACGCACGCGGCGCTCCTTTCGCGCAACGTCGCCGAGCACCTCGCCCTCGACCGCAGCGGCGCCATCGCCCTCACCCGGCGCAGCCGCAACTGGTTTGCCGACCGCGACCTGCCGGAACCGCGAACCTATATCCCCCCGGCCTGGGCCCTCGGGCGCCTGCGCGGCAGCGCGCTCCGGGAACAGCCCTTCCCGGTGCTCGAATCCCTGCGCGGTGTCCACCTGCGCGACGCGGCCGGCGCGTTCCGCTTCGTGTCCCTGCCGCTGGTCGGCTTCGAGGCGGATACGCGGCTGCGCGCCGAGGTCCTCGGCAAGTGGAACCGGCTGCAGCTGCGCCAGGCACGCCGCCGCGGGCGCCCGCTGCGCATCGCCGTGCACCCGCGGGACCCGGAGCTGCAGCTGGGCCAGCAGCTGCGCGCCATCCTCGGCCTCGGCTGGACACCGATCAGCTACGCCTCTCTCTGCCCCGTGCAGGGCACCGCCGCGCTGTGCGCCTGAGCCGCTTCGGCGAGAAATTCGCCGGCCGTTCCGGCGTCGTCGACCTCATGACCGACCTCGGCGAGGCCCTGCGCGCCGACCCGGACCTCGTGTTCATGGGCGGCGGCAACCCGGCGCGCGTCCCGGCGGCCGAGACGGCGTTTCGGGCCGCCCTGGAAGCGCTGCTGGCGGACCCGGGCGAGTGGCAGCGCCTCGCCGGCGCCTACCAGTCACCGCAGGGCGACCCGGCCTTTCGCGAGGCGCTCGCGCGCTACCTGCAGGCCCGCTACGGCTGGGACGTGGGGCCCGGGCACATTGCCGTGGCCAACGGCAGCCAGTCTGCCTACTTCATTCTCTACAATCTCTTCGCCGGCGCGATGCCCGATGGCGGCCAGCGGCGCATCCACCTGCCCCTGGTGCCCGAGTACATCGGTTACGCCGATGCGGGCCTGGCGCCGGATTTCTTTTCCGCGACCGCGCCGGCCATCGAGCGGCTGCCGGACCGGCAGTTCCGCTACCACGTCGACTTCGAGCGGCTGGTCGTGGACGACGAGGTGGGCGCGCTCTGCGTCTCGCGGCCGACCAATCCCACCGGGAATGTCCTCGGCCCCGACGAACTGGCCCGCCTCGGGGCCCTTGCGCGCGAGGCGGACATCCCGCTGATCGTCGACGGCGCCTACGGTGAACCCTTCCCGGGGATCACCTTCGCCGACGCCGCGCCGCACTGGGACGAGCACACGGTGCTGACCCTGAGCCTCTCCAAGCTCGGGCTGCCGGGGGTGCGTACCGGGATCGTGATCGCCGCCGAGCCGGTCATCCAGGCCTTCGCCAGCGCCAGCACGATCATCAGCCTGGCCGCCGGCAACCTCGGCCCGGTGCTGGCGACCCGCCTGCTCGAGGACGGCACCCTGGACCGGCTCGGCAGCGAGGTACTGCGCCCCTTCTACCGCGACCGCCGCGAGGAGACCCTCGCCGGGCTGCACCGCGAACTCCAGGGCATCCCCTGGCAGGTGCACCGGCCGGACGGGGCCTTCTTCCTCTGGCTCTGGTTCGAGGACCTGCCCGTGCCCGCCAGTGAGCTCTACCGCCGCCTCAAGGCCCGCGGGCTCCTCGCGATCCCCGGCGAGCGCTTTTTCATCGGTCTCGACCCGGCCTGGAACCACGCGCGCCAGTGCCTGCGCCTGTCCTACGCCCAGGACCCGGCCGCCGTGGCCCGCGGGCTGGGCATGCTCGGGGAGGAGCTGCGCGCGCTCTACGACCCCTTGGGCAGCTAGTTTTTGCCCCCCGGGGCGCTTATAATCTCTATTCTTTTCAATCCCTTATCCCCTCTTCCAAAAGGAAGCAGCGAATTCCGGAAGGAAGCAGCAGCAGAATTAGCAGAGGACGCAGCGAAGATGCAGGAGTCAGCCGTGGAACGCGAGTCAATGGAATTCGATGTGGTCATCGTGGGCGCCGGCCCCGCCGGGCTTTCCGCCGCCTGCCGCATCATGCAACTCGCCCAGGCCCACGAGCACGAGGTCACCGTGTGCGTGGTCGAGAAAGGCTCGGAGGTGGGTGCGCACATCCTGTCCGGCGCAGTCCTCGAGCCGCGCGCCCTCGCCGAGCTGTTCCCGGATTGGCAGGACATGGATGCCCCGATCCAGACCGAGGTGACGGAAGACAACTTCTTCTTCTACACCAGCGAAAAAGGCGCCGTGAAGCTGCCGAACTTCGCCATCCCGAAGCCCACGCACAACGAGGGCAACTACATCGTCTCCATGGGTAACGTCTGCCGCTGGCTCGCCCAGCAGGCCGAGAACCTCGGCGTCGAGGTCTACCCCGGCTTCGCCGCGGCAGAAGTCCTCTACCACGAGGACGGCCGCGTGAAGGGTATCGCCACCGGCGACATGGGGATCAGCGCGGAGGGCGAGAAGAAGGACAGCTACATGCCCGGCATGGAGCTCCACGCCCGCTACACGCTCTTCTGCGAGGGCTGCCGCGGCCACCTGGGCAAGCAGCTCATGGAGCGCTTCGACCTCAACGCCGGCCGCGACCCGCAGCACTACGGCATCGGCATCAAGGAGATCTGGGAGATTCCCGCCGAGCAGCACCGGCAGGGCCTGGTCGTCCACGGTCTCGGCTGGCCGCTCAAGGAGAGCGGCTCCTCCGGCGGCGCCTTCATGTACCACGCCGAGAACAACCAGGTGTACCTGGGCTTCATCACGGACCTCAATTACGAGAACCCCCACGTCTCGCCCTACGACGAGTTCCAGCGCTGGAAGCATCACCCAGAGACCCTCAAGTACCTCGAGGGCGGCTCGCGGCTCAGCTACGGTGCCCGCGCCATTACCAAGGGCGGCCTCAATTCACTGCCGCGCATGCACTTTCCCGGCGGCCTGCTCCTCGGCTGCGATGCGGGCACCCTCAACGCGGTGAAGATCAAGGGCAACCACACGGCCATGAAGAGCGGCCTAGTCGCCGCAGAGGCCGTGGTCGAGGCTCTCCTCAAGGGCGACGACGCGCCGGCTGACCTGGCCAGCTTCGAGACGAAGTTCAAGGAGTCCTGGGCCTACGACGAGCTCTACCGCACGCGCAACTTCTCCGGCTTCATGCACAAGTTCGGCTTCCTGCTGGGCTCGGGCATGGTCTGGCTGGACCAGAACATCTTCGGCGGCAAGCTACCGTTCACGCTGAATGACGCGAAGCCCGACCACGCCGCCATGAAGCCGGCGGACCAGTGCCCGAAGATCGACTACCCGAAGCCGGACAACGTCATCAGCTTCGACAAGCTGTCCTCGGTCTTCCTGTCCAACACCAATCACGAGGAAGACCAGCCCTGCCACCTGACGCTGAAGGACCCCGAGGTCCCCATCGGCACCAATCTCCCGCTCTACGACGAGCCGGCGCAGCGCTACTGCCCGGCCGGCGTGTACGAGGTGGTGGAAGAGGCAGGCGGCAGCAAGCGCTTCCAGATCAACGCGCAGAACTGCGTGCACTGCAAGACCTGCGACATCAAGGACCCGTCGCAGAACATCGTCTGGGTGACGCCCGAGGGCTTCGGCGGGCCGAATTACCCGAACATGTAGCCGAGACGGCCCCGCCGTGGCGGGGCCTCAGGCGAGGGGGAACCGCTGGCCGGCGCTGTAGACTACCGATTCGCCGTCCTCCTCGACCGCGAGGTCGACGAGGCGGGGCCAGGCCTTGCGGCTGAACAGCGCGGTCAGCCCGCGCTCGAGGCGCACCACCGCCGCCCCGGCGGCCGCCGGCTCCGTGAACAGCGGGTGATCGGCGTCGATGGCCACCTGCCGTCCCGTATTGCAGCTCGCGAGCAGCGTCACCTCGCCATCCTCCTCGACCGCCTCGACGTCCTCCACGACCAGCGGATGCAGGTCCACGGCGATGCGCCACTTCTCCACCGGCGTCACCAGGTAGTAGGCGCCGTCGCCTTCCCGGCGCAGGATGCTGGCGAACAGCCGCACCAGGGCCTCCCGGCGGATCGGGTCGCCCTCGTGCAGCCAGCTGCCATCGGCGAGGATGCGGATGTCGATGTCGCCGGAGAGGGGCGGATCCCAGTGGTCTACCGGCGGGCCGCCGGGGGCGCGACGCGCGGCCTCGAGCTGCCGCGAAAGGGTGTCGAGGCTGTCACTCATGGGCGGGTCTCCAGGACGGGGGCCGGGCGTGGAAGCAACGCGGGGGGCAGGACGTGCTCGCCGGCCTGAGGAACGCACTGGTCGCTTTCCTCGGCCACAAGCGGCCGCTGCCCGCCTTTCCACTCAGTGATTTTGAGCGCTTGCAGGCGGAAATCCAACCGGGCGACGTGATCCTCGTGGAGGGACGCAGCCGGGTCAGCGACGTGATCGGCTGGGTGACCCAGAGCCCCTGGACCCACGCGGCGCTGTACCTGGGCCCGGCGGCGAGCCTCGCCGAGGCCCCGGAGCTGACCACGCGGCTGGCCACGACGCCCGAAGAACCGTTGCTGATCGAGAGCGAGCTGGGCCAGGGCACGGTGCTGCGGCCCCTCTCCGCCTACCGGGGCGAGCACCTGCGGGTCTGCCGGCCCCGGGGACTGGGGCCCGGCGCGCGGCGCAAGGTGCTCCGCTATGCCCTCGGCCGCCTGGGCACGCCCTACGACGTGCGCCAGATCTTCGACCTGCTGCGCTTCCTGTTCCCCTGGTTCATCATGCCGCGGCGCTGGCGCTCGACGCTGTTCGAGGCCGCCGCAGGCCCCGGCACGCACACCGTCTGCTCCACGATGATCGCCGAGGCCTTCGCCAGCGCCGGCCACCCGATCCTGCCGCTGGTCAAGCGCGTGGAAGACGGCCACCTCGTGCTCTACCGGCGCAACCCGAAGCTCTGCGTGCCCGCGGACTTCGACTATTCACCGTATTTTTCGATCGTGAAGTACCCGGTGCTGGATCTACGCAGCTGGGATCGCGAGGAGCTCGCGGAGGGAACGGCGGCCGCGGCGCTCGGCGCCGAGGAGCAGGGTCTCTACCTGCCGGAGCCGCTGCGCAGCATAGCGGAGGCCAGGCCACCGCCGGACACTCAGTAGACTTCGATATCCGCGTCCGCGCGCAGGGCGCTCTCGAAGGCACCGATGAGAACGCTGCCGTACTCGCCCGCAATGCTGCGGCGCAGCTGCGCCTGGCGCTGCGGGGGCAGCGTTTCGAGGCTGCCAGGCGTTACCCGGGTCAGCTCGACGAGGTAGACGTCGCCCGCCGGGGCGCCGACCAGTTCGCGTACCGGTGCCTCGCCCTCGGGTCGCGGCAGCGTGAAGGCCCGCCGCCCCACCGGTCCCGGCAGCGCGTTCGCCGCGCGCGTCGCGCCCAGCTCCACCTGCCACTCGTAGTCGCCGGCGTTGGCCAGGCTGTCCAGCGTCTCGCCGGCGGCGAGCGCGGCGAGCAGCCGTTCGCCCTCCGCCAGCGCGGCGGCACGCGCCCGCTCGGTGGCGATCCGCGCGGCAATCTGGTCGCGCACGGCCGCCAGCGGCTGCCGCTCCGGCAGGTGGTGGCTGTCGGCATGCACGACCAGGAAACGCTCCGGGGACAGTTCCAGCACGGGGCTGTTATGCCGCTCGACCAGTACTTCCTCGGAGAACAGCGCGCTCTGGACACGCGGATCCGCGAACAGACCGTCGCTCGCCCCGCGGGACACGCCGCTCTCGGTCTCCACGGCCAGGCCTAGCTCGTCGGCCGGGAACGCGAGGTCTTCTGCGTTGAACGCGAGGTCCCGCAATTCCTCCACCACCCGCAGCAGTTCGTCGCGGGCCGCACCCTCACGCAGGCGCTGGGCCAGCTGGCCGCGAACCTCGTCAAAGGTCACCGCCTTGCCCTCGCGGCGGTCCAGCACCTTGATGAGGTGCGTGCCGGCCTCGGTCTCTACGGGCGGGGAAATTTCGCCCACGGCGAGCCCGGTGATGGCCGCTTCCATGGCGTCCGGGAAGGTGTCGCCGGCCGTGTAGCCGAGGTCCCCACCCCCGGCAGCGGAGCCGATGTCGTCAGACAGGCGACCGGCGACGGCGGCGAAGTCCTCGCCCGCGGCGACGGCCTCCTCGGCTCCGGCAACGCGCGCCGCGTAGGCCTCGTCGCTCTCGTCATCGCCCTGGATGAGCAGGATGTGCGCGACACGGGCCTCGGTGGGCACCTGGAAGGTATCGCGGGTGAGCTCGAACTCTTCGCGCAGCGCTTGCTCGCTCACCGGTTCCTCGAAGTCCTCGAGGGTGAGCTCGAGGTAGCTGACGTCGACGGTCTCCGGCGTCATGAACGTGTCCGGGTTGTCTGCGTACCAGGCCTCGATGGCCGCGTCCTCGACGGTGCCGCTGTCGTCGAAGCGGTCCATGGGGATTGCCAGGTAGCGCAGGTCCCGCTTCTCGCCGGCGATGCGCGCCTGCACCTCGAGCTCGGCGGGGGTGGCAAAGTCACTGGCGGCGAGACCGACGCGCAGCTGGTTCGTGACCAGGTCCTCCCGCAGGCTCTCCTTGAACAGCGCCGGCGTGAAACCCGCGGTAGCGAGCACGCTGCGGAACAGGTCCTGGTTGAACTGCCCGCCGACCTGGAACTGTTCCATGCCGCCCACGAGGGCGCCGATGGCCTGCTCCGAGGTGGTCAGCCCGAGCTCGCCGGCGGCCTGCACCAGTAGCTGGCGCTGGATCAGCGTCTCGATGGCCTGCGCCGTGAGCCGGTCCTCGTCGAGGAGCGACGGGTCCGCCTCGTCGCCGAGCATGGCCAGCAGCTGGCGCCGCTGCAGGTTGACCGTCTGCTGCACGTCGTAGGGCGTGATCGTTTCACCATTGACCTCGGCGACACCGCTGTTGCCGCCCCCCAGCAGGATCGACTCGATACCGAAGAGAGCGAAGGACACCACGATGAGGCCGATGATGATCTTGGCCAGCGTGCCCTGGATGTTGGAGCGGATGTTCTGGAGCATGGGTCGTTGCGGTCGCGTTAGTCAGGCGTGGAGTCGGGAGTGACGGGGTCGGATACAAAAAGAGCGCACCCGGTAAGTGCGCTCCCTGTTCCGGGGCCGACAGCCTGGCCCCGGTTGTAGCGGCGGTGGGCGATCAGCTGTTGACCGCGTCCTTGAGCGCCTTGCCGGCCTTGAAGCCCGGCACGTTGGAAGGCGCGATCTGGATCGTGGCGCCCGTTTGCGGGTTGCGGCCCTCGCGACCGGCCCGGTGCTTCACCGTGAAGGTCCCGAAGCCGACCAGGGAAACCTGGTCGCCCTTTTTCAGTGCCTTGGTGATGTTGTCGATGACCGCGTCGAGCGCACGGCCCGCGTCGGACTTGTTGATGTCGGCGTCGGCCGCGATTGCATCGATGAGTTCGGATTTGTTCACTGTGATCCCCTTTGGTAGTGGACGCCATTCCGGCGTGCTGAGCGTTGTTTTATCAGGCCTGGAAAGGCCCGCGCAGGAAGGACGGCAGGTTATACCACGGTCCGCTGCGCGGTCAACTTGGTCCCCGGAGCGACAGCTTCAGGGGGCGCCTCAATGGGTGTTCAGGCGCGCCTCGTCACCCTCCTCGCCATCGCTGCCGGCGGGCTGCCGGTTCGGCGGCGGCGCGAGGTAGTCGTCGTCGCTCAGGGGCTCCGGCGTCTTCTCCAGGGCGATGGCAAGCACTTCGTCAATCCACTTCACGGCGACGATTTCCAGGTCTTCCTTGATCTTGTCGGGCACTTCCTTGAGGTCGCGCTCGTTCTCCCGCGGGATGATCACCGTCTTGATGCCGCCGCGGCGCGCCGCGAGGAGCTTCTCCTTCAGGCCGCCGATAGGCAGCACCTCGCCGCGCAGGGTGATCTCACCGGTCATGGCGACATCGGCCCGCACGGGAATCTGTGTGGCCACGGAGACCAGCGCCGTGGCCATGGCGATCCCCGCACTGGGGCCGTCCTTCGGCGTGGCACCCTCGGGCACGTGGATGTGAAGGTCGTGCGCATCGTGGTAGCGCGCCGGAATGCCGAGGAGCTGGGAGCGGCTGCGCACCACGGTGCTCGCCGCCTGGATCGACTCCTGCATCACGTCACCCAGCGAGCCCGTCTTGACGTAGCGCCCCTTGCCGGCGACCGCCGCCGCCTCGATGGTCAGCAGTTCACCGCCCACCGACGTCCAGGCCAGGCCCGTGACCTGGCCGATCTTGTTCTCCTCCTCGGCCACGCCGTAGTTGAACTTGCGGACCCCGAGCAGGTCCTCGAGGCCCTCGGGGCCGACCTCGGCCTTCGCCTCGGCTTCGCCGAGGGCGATCTTCTTGACCATCTTGCGGCAGACCTTGGCGATTTCCCGCTCCAGCGCGCGCACACCCGCTTCCCGGGTGTAGTAGCGGATGATGTCGATGATCGCCGCTTCACTCAGGGTGATCTCGCCCTTCTTGAGGCCGTTGACCTTCACCTGCTTGGGCAGCAGGTAGCGCAGGGCGATATTGAGCTTCTCGTCCTCCGTGTAGCCCGGGATGCGGATCACTTCCATGCGGTCCAGCAGCGGCGTCGGGATGTTCATGGTGTTCGAGGTGCACACGAACATCACGTCGGACAGGTCGTAGTCCACCTCCAGGTAGTGATCGTTGAAGGCGTGGTTCTGCTCCGGGTCGAGCACCTCGAGCATCGCCGAGGCCGGGTCACCGCGGTGGTCCATGCCCATCTTGTCGATCTCGTCGAGGAGGAACAGCGGGTTGCGCACGCCGGCCTTGGCCATCTTCTGCAGCAGCTTGCCCGGCATGGAACCGATGTAGGTACGGCGGTGGCCGCGGATCTCCGCCTCGTCGCGCACGCCGCCCAGGGCCATGCGCACGAACTTGCGGTTCGTGGCCCGGGCCAGGGACTCGCCGAGGGACGTCTTGCCCACGCCGGGCGGTCCGACCAGGCAGAGCACGGGGCCCTTGATCTTGCGCACGCGCTTTTGCACCGCGAGGTACTCGACGATGCGTTCCTTGACCTCCTCGAGGCCGTAGTGGTCGGCATCGAGAATCTCCTGGGCGCGCTTGAGGTCGTGCTTGACCCGGCTGCGCTTCGACCAGGGCACACTCACCATCCAGTCGAGGTAGCTGCGCACCACGGAGGCCTCGGCGGACATGGGCGACATCATCTTCAGCTTGGACAGCTCGCCGAGGGCCTTCTCGCGCGCCTCTTCGGGCATGCGCGCCTCGTTGATCTTCGCCTCCAGCTCCTCGGCTTCGTTCGGCGCATCGTCCATCTCGCCGAGCTCTTTCTGGATCGCCTTCATCTGCTCGTTGAGGTAGTACTCGCGCTGACTCTTCTCCATCTGCTTCTTGACGCGGCCGCGGATGCGCTTCTCGACCTGGAACAGGTCGATCTCCGCCTCCATGAGCCCCATCAGGTGCTCCAGGCGCGGCTTTACGTCGGCGATCTCGAGGATGCGCTGCTTCTCCTCGAGGTCCACGCCCATGTGCGCGGCAATCGTGTCCGCCAGCCGGCCGGGCTCGTCGATGCCGGACAGGGAGGTCAGCACCTCTGCCGGTACCTTCTTGCTGAGGTTCACGTACTTCTCGAACTGGCTGGAGGTCGAGCGCACCAGCCCCTCGGCCTCGCTCTCGTCGGGCTCTGCGCCCTCGATCTCGCGCACGTCGGCAACGGCGTAGGCGCCCTCGTCATCCACGGACTCGACGGCGGCACGGTACAGCCCTTCCACGAGCACCTTGATGGTGCCGTCGGGCAGCTTGAGCAGCTGGAGGATGTTGGAGACGGTACCGACCTGGTAGATATCGTCGGCACCCGGGTTGTCCTCGGCGGCGTTGCGCTGGGCGACCAGCAGCACCTGCTTGTCGCCGTTCATGGCGGTTTCGAGCGCATCGATGGATTTCTGCCGGCCCACGAACAGCGGCAGTACCATGTGCGGGTACACCACGACGTCGCGCAGGGGAAGCAGGGGTAGCTGCAAGGCGTTTACATCGCCCATAGGTCTCTCCGGGTCAGTCACCTGTAATGGTCAATGTTGGGGCGCGGGGGCGACTTTACAAGCCCCGGCACCTGTCGCCGGAATGCCGGTGACCCGGCCCCGGGAACGGGCGGAAGACCGTCAGTCGTCCGGCGACGCGGCGCGGGCGGGCTCGCTGTTCTGGTAGACCAGCAGCGGCTCGGAGTCGCCGCGGATGACGGACTCGTCGATCACGACCTTGGCCACGTCGTCCCGGGACGGGATGTTGTACATGGAATCGAGCAGCACGCTCTCGAGGATGGAGCGCAGGCCACGGGCGCCGGTCTTGCGCTCCATGGCCCGCTCGGCGACCGCGCGCAGGCCGTCCTCGCGGAAGTCGACCTCGACCCCCTCCATCTCGAACAGCTTGGAATACTGCTTGGTCAGCGAGTTCTTCGGCTCCGTGAGGATCTTCACCAGCGCCGCCACGTCCAGTTCCTCGAGGGTCGCTATCACCGGGAGGCGACCGACGAACTCGGGGATCAGCCCGTACTGCACGAGGTCCTCGGGCTCGAGCTCGAACAGCAGCTCGCCGACGTTGCGGTTCTCGTCCTTGCTCTTGACCTCGGCGGAGAAGCCGATGCCGCCCTTCTCGGAGCGGTTGCGGATCACCTTGTCGAGGCCGGCGAAAGCGCCGCCGCAGATGAACAGGATGTTCGAGGTATCGACCTGCAGGAACTCCTGCTGCGGGTGCTTGCGGCCGCCCTGGGGCGGCACGGAGGCCACGGTGCCCTCGATGAGCTTGAGCAGCGCCTGCTGGACACCCTCCCCGGACACGTCGCGGGTGATCGAGGGGTTGTCGGACTTACGGGAGATCTTGTCGATCTCGTCGATGTAGACGATGCCCACCTGGGCCTTCTCGACATCGTAGTCGCACTTCTGCAGCAGCTTCTGGATGATGTTCTCGACGTCCTCACCGACGTAGCCCGCCTCCGTGAGCGTGGTGGCATCGGCGATGGTGAAGGGCACATCAAGCAGCCGCGCCAGGGTCTCGGCCAGCAGCGTCTTGCCGGAGCCCGTGGGGCCGACCAGGAGGATGTTGCTCTTGCTGAGCTCGACGTCCTCGCCGCGGCCGCTGCTGCCATAGCGCAGGCGCTTGTAGTGATTATAAACGGCCACCGAGAGCACCTTCTTCGCGCGCTGCTGGCCGATCACATACTCGTCGAGTATGTCGTTGATTTCCCGCGGGGACGGCAGCCGGTCCTGCTTGTCGTCGCCACCGGCTTCCTGGACCTCCTCGCGGATGATGTCGTTGCAGAGGTCCACACATTCGTCGCAGATGAACACGGAGGGGCCCGCAATCAACTTGCGCACCTCGTGCTGGCTCTTGCCGCAGAAGGAACAGTACAGAAGCTTGCCGCTGTCGTCTCCGCTGCCGGAGGATTCCTTGCTCATCTAACCGCCTGTGTATCAGCCTGCTTGCCGGCAGCACCGGGCTGCCTTGAACACGGCTCGCGCCGCGTCTTTCCACCATCCACTATCTATGGCCCAAGGGTGAGGTTTTTTCGGCGCCTTTGCAAGTCGCCGGCCCCCGCGGCCCGGGCGATCAGACCCCTGCGGGGGCGCTTCCGCGGGAGCTGACGACGGTGTCGACCAGGCCGTACTCGCAGCTCTGGGCGGCGTCCATGAACCGGTCCCGCTCCGTATCGCGCTCGATCACCTCGATCGGCTGGCCCGTGTGCTCCGCCATGAGGCGGTTCAGGCGCTCGCGGATGATCAGGATCTCGCGGGCATGGATGTCGATGTCCGTGGCCTGGCCCTGAGCGCCACCGCTGGGCTGGTGGATCATGGTGCGGGCGTTGGGCAGGATGAAACGCTTGCTCTTCGCCCCGCCGCAGAGCAGGAAGGCACCCATGGACGCGGCCTGGCCGACGCACATGGTGCTCACGTCCGGCTTGATGAACTGCATGGTGTCGTAGATCGACAGGCCGGCGGTCACGGAGCCGCCGGGCGAATTGATGTAAAGGTGGACGTCCTTGTCGGGGTTTTCCGACTCGAGGAACAAGAGCTGCGCCACGATGAGGTTCGCCATGTGGTCCTCGATCGGGCCCACGACGAAGATGACGCGCTCCTTGAGCAGCCGGGAAAAGATGTCATAGGAGCGCTCGCCCCGGGACGTCTGCTCCACCACCATCGGCACAAGGCCGAGATTCTGTACCGGGTGCCGTTCGTATCCGCCGGGCTGGTTGGCCATATGCTCACTTCCTCTCGCACGGCGCCCGCCCGAGAGCGGGCGCTGGTTGGCGTCCGCCCCGTGGCGGACGCGGGTTCGGGTTCAGGCGTTGTTCGCCTGCTGGCCGAGGCTGATCGCCTCCTGGTAGCTGCAGGGTGCTTCGCTGACCGAGGCCTGCTCGAGCAGGGACTCGACCGCCTGGTCCTCCAGCACCTTGGATTCTACGGCCTGGAGCTGCTCCTGGTTCCCGTAGTACCAGTTGATGACCTCTTCCGGCTCCTGGTAGGTGGACGCCAGTTCCTCGATTTCACTGCGCACCTTCTCCGGATCCGCTTTGAGTTCGCGGCTGCTGATGAGTTCCGCGAGGAGCAGGCCCAGCTTGACCCGGCGCTCGGCGCGCTCGGCAAACATCTCGTCCGGCAGCAGGGACTTGAGGTCGAGGTTCTCGGCGCTGGCGCCGCCGAACTGCTGGAACATCTGCCGGCGCATGCCGTCGACCTCCTGGGAGACCAGGGCCTGCGGGACCTCGAGGTCGGCATGGGCCTCGAGCAGCGCATCCATGACCTGCTGCTTGACCCGCGCCTGGATCGCGTTGCGCAATTCCCGTTCCATGTTCGCGGCCACTTCCGCGCGGAAGGCCGCCTCGTCGTCCCCCTCGACGCCATAGGCCGCGAAGAGCTTTTCGTCCAGCGGGGCGAGTTCCAGCTCGCTGACGCTGTTCATCCTGACCGCGAACTCGACGGCAGCGCCCTGCAGGCTCTCTTCCTGGTAGTCCTCGGGGAAGGTCAGGGCCAGGGTCTTCTCCTCGCCCGCGCTCATGCCGACGATACCGTCCTCGAAGCCCGGAATCATGCGGCCGGACCCCAGCTCGAGTTCCGTGCCCTCGGCGCTGCCGCCCTCGAAGGGCTCGCCGTCGCGGGTGCCGGTGAAGTCGATGTTGACCTTGTCGCCTTCCTGCGCGGCCCGCTCCACGACTTCCCAGCTGCCCTGCTGGCGGCGGAACACGTCGATGATGTTGTCCACGTCCTCGTCCGAAACACTCGCCGCGGGCTTCTCGACGGTGAAGCCGCTCACGTCCTTGAGGGCCACTTCCGGAAAGACTTCGAAGGTCGCGACGTACTCGAGGTCCTTGCCGGCCTCGAGATTGCGCGGCTCGATGGTGGGCTGGCCGGCCGGGCGCAGGTTCTCCTGCATGACCGCGTCCTGGAAGCTCTGGCTCATGACCTCGCCGAGCACCTCCTGGCGGACACCGGCACCGAAGCGCTGGCGCATGACCCGCATCGGCACCTTGCCGGGCCGGAACCCCGGCAGCCGCACGTTCTTCTTGGCCTGCTGCAGCCGGTTGTCGACTTCCTGGTCAACCCGCTCCGCGGGCACACCGACCGTCAGCCGCCGCTCTAGGCCGGAAGTCGTTTCAATGGAAACCTGCATGGTCTGTCCTCACAGTGATTGCCGGCGGCGCCCGGCGCCGCACGCTGTCATACTCCGGCCCGCGGGCCGCTTGCACCTGGTGCGGAAGGAGAGACTCGAACTCTCACGCCGTTTAAGGCACTGGAACCTAAATCCAGCGCGTCTACCAGTTCCGCCACTTCCGCCTGAACTCGTGTCTGTACACGCCCAGCGCCCGCCAGGCACAACGGCAATCGCGTCCTCATCTGGACCCAAGTCCATGAAAATCAAGCGGATTTCGGTCGTATTGGCTGGCTGGCGGGCTCGCTTCAAGGCGCGAGATTCTGCCACAAGCCCCCTACCCGTTCAACTGGCCCCTGGTGCCCTTTACAGCGTGTCGTGAAAGGGCTGCCGTGAAACGGCTGTCAGGTAACGGCTCAGTCCGTGAGGCAGTCCGGGTCGAAGGACCAGGCACCATCCAGCCAGGCCAGCAGTTCCCGCGCCGCGGCACCGCCGAGTGCAGCGTAGCGTTCGCGCAGCCGCGCCTCCTCGTGCCGCTCGAGGGCGTCCCGGGGCCGCTGCTCCAGGAAGGCGGCGTCCTCGGACAGCGCCCCGGCGACAGCGGGGCCCAGGCGCTCAGCCAGCCAGTCCGCCGCGCTGGGCAGGCGGCCGTGCAGCTCGGCGAGGCCGGCCAGCGCCGGCAGCGACAGGACGGGCTGGTTCATGGCGTTGCAGAGGTGGCCGGCGCAGGCGCCGTCGAGGGCCCCTCCCCGGTCCGGGGGCGGCCGAAGGTAGAGGTGCAGGGAACGCTTCGCGCCGTCGTTGACCGGCCAGTTGTCCCAGAGCGTCACCGGGCGGCCGAAGGCGGCCGCGGCGTCGACGACGTCGCCCCCGCTGATCGAAGGCGCGCAGACTGTGCGGCCGGTCCAGAAAATGCCCGCGCGCGGCGGCAGCGCGGCCCCCAGGGCCTCGCGGTAACCGGCCGGGCGCTGGCCGAAGACGCGATCGAGGACCGGGTCGTCGCTGTAATAGGTCGGGCAGACCAGCAGGCGCTCCGCCCCGCTCCAGGCCGCCACGTCCGCCACGATCTCGGCCTGCCGGGCTGCGAGCTCCGCGGTGTCTCCCGGCATGTCATCGAAAAGCACGGCCAGGAACGCGGCCCCCAGGTCGTCGAGCTGGTGGATTCGCGCCTGCAGGGCGCGGCGCGCAGCGCGGCCGTAGTCCGCGTAGAGCCGGAACGGCGACAGGCCGAGGCCGAAGGCCAGGCCCACAGCCTGGCAGTGCCTCGAGAGCTGCGCCAGCGACGCGGCCTCCGCCGCCGGCCACGGTTCCGCCCAGCCCCGACGCAGGTGCGCGTCCGCCTTCGGCGCGTAGAGATAGGCGTCGAGGCCGAGCTCGGCGAGATCGGTGACGAACTGCAGCCGCTCCGCCGCCGACCAGGGACGGCCATAGAATCCCTCGATGGCCCCGGTCAGGCGCGCAGGTACGGCGTTAGCAGGCATGGGGATTGGCAGGCTCTGTAGTTATAACAAAATGAACTAAATATTCCCCCAAAGGGGCATGGAAAATTGTCACGTTTGAGCGATACTTGTTCTGTGGTCCCATTTCCTCGCAGGAATGTGTGGTCGCAGGAGCAAACCCAATTGCTCTTTGAAGGAAGAAATTCCTTTATGTTTCACTCCTAATGGTCTTCCTGGGCTCCTTTACGGAGCCCATTTTTTTATCTATATATTTCTTAAATTCAAGAGCTTGGCTGCTTTTTCTAAAGCGCCATCTCAACTGATTTCTACATGGTGTGGGTCGGTTTTTCGGAGGTGAGAAGCCCCGCCAGGTACTCCTCGATCTTCGCATTCGCGCCGGTGTCCTGCTCGGAGAACTGCACGCCAATACCCGCCGTGCGGTTGCCCTGCGCGCCCCGGGGCGTCACCCAGATTACGCGTCCGGCGATGGGTATCTTCTCCGGCTCCTCCATGAGCGTGAGCAGCATGAAGACCTCGTCCCCCAGCTCGTAGGACTTGTTCGTCGGCACGAACAGCCCGCCGTTCTTGACGAACGGCATGTAGGCCGAGTAGAGGACTGCCTTGTCCTTGATAGTCAGGGAGAGAATGCCCTGGCGGCTGCTGTGGTCGTCGCTCACAAGCGCGTCACCGGCGAGAATACGGAGCGCAGTTTAGCACCGGCAGCCCGCTCCCCCAAGCGCGCCTCGAGGCCGCCGAGCAGCGTCGCCCGCGCCAGCTCCGGTTGCGGGTTGGCGCCCGCCGCCACGGCGCGGGCGGCGCCATGCACCTCGTCGAGGCTGGCGAGCAGCGCGTGACCCCGGGGTCCGCGCAGGGCATCCGCTGCCAGCGCGCGCACCGCGTCCTGCAGGCCGCGGGCCAGGAGCTCGAGAAAGGCCTCCAGCGGCAGCTCTGCCAGGGCGGCATCGACAGCCGGCGCGGGCGCGCGCCCGGCGAGCAGTGCCTCGACCGCGGCGCGCCGCTTCATGGCCGCCTCGACCTCGCCCTCGCGCAGGAGCTGCGCGGCGCGCAGCGGCCGTCCGGCGGCGAGCGAGAGTGCCTGCCGGGCCAGCTCGACGTCGCTCCCCTCGGCGAGCCAGGGCAGGCAGTCCTCTGCCGCGGGGACCGGGAAGCGCAGTACCTGGCAGCGCGAGCGCACCGTCGCCGGCAGGCGGCTCTCGGCGCCGGTGACCAGCAGCAGGTAGGTGTTCGCGGGCGGCTCCTCGAGCGTCTTCAGCAACGCGTTCGCCGCCGCCGCATTCATGCGCTCGGCGGGCGCGATGAGCAGTACCTTGCAGCGCCCGAGCCCCGGCGTCTGCGACCCGAAGGCGATGGCCTCGCGCACCTGCCCGACCGAGATAACCTGCCCCTTGCCCGTGGGTTCCAGGGCAAGGAAATCGCCGTGCGCACCGACTGCCGTCAGCCGGCAGGCCTTGCACTCGCCGCAGTTCATCCCCTGCGCCGGCGCCGCACAGAGCAGGTAGCGGGCAAGCGCCAGGGCGAAGCGCTCGCCGCCCGTGCCGGGCAGGCCGGCGAGAAGCAGCGCATGGGGCAGGCTGCCGCCGTCGTGGCTGGCCAGGAGCCGCTCCCACGCCGCGTGCTGCCAGGGCAGCGGCGGCGTCACCGGCGGCAGGGCATCCGGCGTGTCGGTCACGGGCGCCCTCCTTCGCGGCAGGCCAGGAGTTCATCACAGATGACGTCGAGCTGAGCCTGCACCGCGCCGAGGTCCTGGCTGGCATCGATCACGCGGTAGCGGCCGCTGCTCTCCCGGGCGAGGCGCAGGTAGGTGGCGCGCACCCGCTCGAAGAAGGCCACCTGCTCCCGCTCGAAGCGATCCAGGTCGCCGCGGCCGCGGGCGCGCTCGATGCCGAGCGTTACCGGCGCATCGAGGAGCAGCGTGCAGTCCGGACGCAGCTCACCCTGGACGAGGGTCTCCAATTGCTGGACCCAGCGCGCCGGGAGCTCGCGGCCACCGGACTGGTAGGCGTAGGTCGCGTCCGTGAAGCGATCACAGAGCACCCACTGCCCGGCCTCAAGCGCCGGCCGGATGCGCCGGGCCAGGTGCTGTGCCCGGGCTGCGAAGATCAGCAGCAGCTCGGCGAGGTCGTCCACCGGTTCATCGCGCACCGCCAGGAGTACCTCGCGGATGTCCTCGGCGAGCGCGCTGCCGCCGGGTTCCCGCGTGGTCACCAGCGGCACGCCGGCCTCGCGCAGGCGCCCGGCCACGTGGTCCAGGGCCGTGGACTTGCCCACGCCCTCGCCCCCTTCCAGGGTCAGGAACAGGCCGCGCCCGGTCACCTAGCCGGGCCCCGGCGTCGAGCGGTAGTCGGCCCGGCGCTTGAGCTGGTACTCGCGCACCGCGCGCTGGTGCGCCTCCAGCGTGTCACTGAAGACGTGGCTGCCGTCACCGCGGGCGACGAAATAGAGTGCCGTGCCCTCGGCGGGCTGCAGCGCGGCGCGCAGGGCAGCGAGCCCGGGCAGCGCGATAGGCGTGGGCGGCAGGCCGTCATGGCGGTAGGTGTTCCAGGGATTGCTGTCATCTTTGAGGTGCTCACGGCGCAGGTTGCCATCAAACGCCGCCCCGAGGCCATAGATCACCGTCGGGTCGGTCTGCAGGCGCATGCCGCGCTGCAGGCGGCGCACGAAGACACCGGCAATGCGGCCGCGCTCCGCGGGCACGCCCGTCTCCCGCTCGACGATCGACGCGAGCACCAGAGCCTCGTAGGGATCGGCGAGCGGCACGGCCGGGTCGCGTTCCGCCCAGGCCTCGGCCAGGGCTGTCTCCAGCGCCGCGTGGGCGCGCTGGAGCAGCGCCCAGTCGCTCTCCCCGCGGCGATAGCGGTAGGTCTCCGGGAGGAACAGGCCCTCGGCGGACAGCCGCCCCGGTGCCAGGGCGAGCAGGCGCGGGTCGCCGGGGCCTTCGAGGACACGTTCCAGCGCCTCCTCCCGCGCAAGGATTTCGAGCGCCTGCGCCAGGGTGATGCCCTCCGGGAGCGTGACCTGGTACTCGATCACGGCGCCCTTTACGAGCTGGTCGAGAATCTCCGCCGCCGTCGGCGCACCGGACAGGCGGTACTCGCCGCGGTGGATCCGTCCATCGAGGCCCGTATAGCGGCCGTACAGGTCGAGGAGCAGGGCGTTGTCGATGATGCCGTCGGCTTCCAGGCGGCGGCTCAGGCCCGCGAGGGATTCGCCCGCGCCAACGGTCAGCGTGTAGCCGCCGGCCTGCAGCGTTGCCGGCTGCTGCCAGCGGTCGAGCACCCAGAGCGTGCCGAGCGCGACGCCCAGGCACAGCGCCAGGAGCCCGAGGGCTAGCCAAGGCTTGCGCACAGGGCCTCCCGGTAGGTCGCCTGTAACCGCTCGATCACGGGGTGTGCCCTCCACTGCCGCTGTTCATGGCGCCCGATCGCTACGATACCGCGCAGGCTGTTGCAGCAGAACAGCGCGTCCGCCGACTCGACTGCAGCGGGCTCGAGGGTCGTTACTTCGCCCGCAAGGCCCAGGGCCGGCGCGAGCGTATCGAGGAGCAGCCGCCGGCGCGTGCCCGCTATCCCGCAGGCCGCGAGGTCCGGCGTGGCGAGGACGTCGCCGCGGAGCAGGAACAGGTTGCCGCGGGTCGCGGCGACGAGACACCCCGCCGTATCGCAGACGAGCAGCTCATCGAGCCCGCGCTCGCGGCACTCCCGCGCGGCGAGCACCTGCTCCAGCCGGTTCAGGTGCTTGAGGCCCGCCAGGGCCGGCTGGCGCGCCCAGTGCAGCCTGGCAAGCGCGGTGTTGAGCGGCGCGGGCGCGGCGAGCGGGTCCAGCGGTGCCTCCGCAAGCTCGATGACGGTGCGCGGCACGGGGGCCGTCGGCGGCGCGTAGCCGCGCGGGCCGTCGCCGCGGGTGACCGTGAGGCGCAGGGTCAGCCAGCGTTCCGCCGGCGCATTGAAAGCCGCGAGGCTGGCCGCGAGGTGGTCGCGCCAGGGCGGTTCAGGAATGCCC
Organism: Pseudohaliea sp.; assembly: GCF_040217025.1. Classification (GTDB taxonomy): domain Bacteria; phylum Pseudomonadota; class Gammaproteobacteria; order Pseudomonadales; family Halieaceae; genus Pseudohaliea. Next base: position 637,669 of record NZ_JAVJOA010000008.1, read on the forward strand.
AGTCGCGCCAGACCCGCGCTCAGGCGGTCGGCGTGCAGCGCCAGCCAGGCCGGCTGCCTGCCGCGCACCAGCAGCGTCTCGAACAGGCCATCACCGTAGGCGAAGCCGCGGTCAGGAAGGGGCAGGGACGCCGCCGCACGGCCATCGATGAACAGGCCGGGCGCCACCGGGCGCTCAGGCGAGCTGGCTGAAGACGAGGGAGCCGTTCGTCCCGCCAAAGCCGAAGGAGTTGCTGAGCACGTGGCGGATCGACCGCTCCCGCGCCGTGTGCGGCACGTAGTCGAGGTTGCAGCCCTCGTCGACGTTGTCGAGGTTGATGGTGGGCGGCGCAACCTGGTCGCGCAGCGCGAGAATCGAGATGATCGCCTCGACTGCGCCGGCCGCCCCCAGCAGGTGCCCGATCATCGACTTGGTGGAACTCACCGCCACCTTCGACGCCGCGGCACCGATGACGTCCTCGATGGCCCGGCTCTCGGCGAGATCACCGGCCTTCGTGGAAGTGCCATGGGCATTGATATAGTCGATGGCCTCCGCGGGGAGCCCGGCGTCGGTGATCGCGTTGCGCATGGCCAGCGCCGCGCCGTGACCGTCTTCCGGCGGCAGGGTCATGTGGTAGGCGTCGCCACTCATGCCGAAGCCGGTGAGCTCGGCGTAGATGTTCGCGCCGCGGGCCCGGGCGCCCTCGTACTCCTCGAGCAGCAGCACGCCGGCACCATCGCCGAGGACGAAGCCGTCCCGGTCGCGGTCCCAGGGGCGCGACGCGGCCTCCGGGTCGTCGTTGCGCGTGGACAGGGCGCGTGCGGCGGCAAAGCCGCCGAGGCCCACCGGGGTCGTCGCCATCTCGGCGCCGCCCACGAGCATGGCATCGGCGTCGCCCTGGGCGATCAGACGGCCACCCAGGCCGATGTTGTGCGTGCCCGTCGTGCACGCGGTGACCAGCGCGAGGTTGGGGCCCTGCATGCCATAGCGCACGGAGAGGATGCCGCCGATCATGTTGATGATGGAACCGGGCACGAAGAACGGGGAGATGCGCCGAGGCCCGGCCGTGCGCACGACTTCCGTGTTCTTCTCGATCTGGCCGATACCGCCGATACCGGAGCCGATGGCACAGCCCACGCGGCCGGCGTTGGCCGCCGATACTTCCAGGCCGGCGTCTTCCATCGCCTGGATGCCCGCGGCGACACCGTACTGCACGAAGGTATCGAGCTTGCGGGCTTCCTTGCTGCTCAGGTAGGGCGAGACGTCGAAGTCGCGCACGCTGGCGGCGAAGCGGGTGCTGTAGTCGGACACGTCGAAGGCCGTGATCGGCGCCGCACCTCTGCGGCCGGCCAGGAGCGATTCCCAGCTCGCCGCGACGGTGTGCCCTACGGAGGTCACCGCGCCCATGCCCGTGACGACGACTCTTCTGCCCTTCAAGGCTTCAGCTCTCCCGGTCCAGCGTTTCGCGTTGCCTGATCGTCATGTTCCGCCCCGACCTTTTCAACCCTGACCTGTCTCAACCGCCGTGAAACCGGCCTTCATGCAGAGCGCCATAAAAAAAGCCGCCCTATCGCGCAATAGAGGCGGCCTCGGGTCGGGCTGTTACAACAATCAGGCGAGGTGTTCGTTGATGTAGTCGATGGCCAGCTTGACCGTGGTGATCTTCTCGGCTTCCTCGTCGGGGATTTCCGTTTCGAATTCCTCCTCGAGTGCCATCACCAGTTCGACCGTGTCGAGGGAGTCGGCGCCGAGGTCCTCAACGAAGGACGCCTCGGTGTTCACTTCTTCCTCTTTCACGCCGAGTTGCTCGGCGACGATCTTCTTTACTCGTTCTTCGATGCTGCTCATGACTGTTGTTGTCTCCTGCTGCTGTAAGGGGTGTACCCGATTGAGACGCCCTCTCAGGGGACGAAGTTTACAAGTTTTTCCAGGGCAGTAATAGGACTTTTCCGGGCCGCCCGCCCGTGCCGTCCGGCCGCTACGCCATGTACATACCGCCGTTGATATGCACGGTTTCACCGGTAACGTAGGCGGCCTGCTCCGAGCACAGGAAGGCGACCAGCGCGGCAATCTCCTGCGGCGCGCCAAGGCGGCCGAGGGGAATCTGCGCCAGCATCGCCGCGCGCTGGTCTTCATTGAGCTCCCGGGTCATGTCCGTGTCGATGAACCCCGGGGCGACGCAGTTCACGGTGATATTTCGGCCGCCGAGTTCCCGGGCAAGCGCCCGGGTAAAACCGCCCGCGCCGGCCTTGCTGGCGGCGTAGTTGCTCTGGCCCGCGTTGCCCATCGCGCCCACGACGGACGTGATATTCACGATGCGCCCCCAGCGGGCGCGGGTCATGGCGCGGGCACAGGCCTTGCTCACGCGGTAGAGAGCGCCGAGGTTGGTATCAATAACGTCGTCCCATTCATCGGGCTTCATGCGCATGAGCAGGTTGTCACGCGTGATGCCCGCATTGTTGACCAGGATCAGCGGCGCACCGAACTCCTCGGTGACCGCCTTGACCAGGCCGTCCACCGATGCTGCGTCGGCGACGTCGAGCACGCGCCCGGCACCGCGGTCGCCCAGGTCCTCGTCGATACGCGCGGCACCGTTCTCGCTGGTCGCCGTGCCGATCACGCGATGACCGGCATCGGCCAGGGCGTGGGCGATGGCGCGGCCGATGCCGCGGCTGGCGCCGGTCACCAGGGCGATGCGGGCTTCCGTTGACTGTTCGCTCATGCTGCTCTCCCTCTGTTTCCCCGTCAGGCCGCCAGGGCCGCGTGCAGTGCCTCTAGGTCGGCGGGCGCCTCCAGGTACCAGCTCTCGAGACTGCGGTCGATGCGGCGGTTGAGGCCGCCGAGCACCTTGCCGGGGCCGCACTCGGCCACGCGGTTGACACCACTGGCCGCGATCGCGCGAACGCAGTCGGTCCAGCGCACGGGGCTGGAGATCTGCTTGACCAGCAGCGCACGGATCACCGCGGGGTCGCTCGCCGTTTCTGCGTTGACGTTGTGCACGACCGGAATGGCCGGGGGCTGCAGGGGCAGTTCCGCCAGGGCGTCGCGCAGGCGGTCGCCCGCCGGCGTCATGAGGGTCGTATGGAACGGGGCGCTCACCGGCAGCGGCACGACGCGGCGGGCCCCGGCTTCCTTCAGGGCCGCGACCGCGCTGTCGAGGGCGGTGCGCTCGCCGGCGATCACGACCTGGCCGGGCGCGTTGTAGTTGACGGCTTCGACGATGCCGCTGCCCGCCGCCGTCACCTCGCCGCAAACACGCTCGATGTCGGCGTCCTCCACGCCGAGCACGGCCGCCATCGCGCCCTCGCCCACCGGCACCGCGCTTTGCATGGCCTCGCCGCGCAGGCGCACCAGGCGGACGGCGTCGTCGAAGGCAAAACTGCCGGCACAGGTGAGCGCAGAGAACTCGCCGAGGCTGTGGCCGGCCATCATCGCCGGCGTGGGCCCGTCGACGGCTTGCCAGGCACGCCAGAGCGCCACGCTGCTGGTCAGCAGCACGGGCTGGGTCGTCTCGGTGAGGTTCAGCGCTTCCTGGTCGTCGCCGCTGACGAGCGCCCAGAGGTCATGGCCCAGGGCGTCGCAAGCCTGCTGGAAAGTCTCGCGCACACAGGCAAAGCGGGCGTGTGCGTCCTGTAGCATCCCTGTCCGCTGCGATCCCTGGCCGGGAAAGACGAACGCGAGGCTGCTGTCGGTCATCGGTGCGCTCCTGGCACTGGCATCGAGCACGTGCATCGGTGGCCGGCGCCCCGGGGACGCCGACGCCGGCGTGAGCCGGCGCGGATCGGGTCAGTCGTCGTTACGGGTGTCGACGACTTTCTTGCCGCGGTAGAAACCGTCAGCCGTCACGTGATGGCGACGATGCGTCTCGCCGGACACCGGGTCGACGGACAGCGTGTTGCCGCCGAGGGCGTCGTGGGAACGGCGCATGCCGCGACGCGAGCGCGTCTTCTTGTTCTGCTGAACTGCCATGGTCCTACTCTCCTGAGTCCTGGTCCCGCTTCAACTGCGCCAGGACCTCAAATGGGTTGTCTCTCGCCGGCGCCTCTGCCGGAACGTCCTGCTGTACCCCGCCCGGGGCCAGCCTGTCGATGCAGCCCGGGTCGTCGTGATAGGAAAAGGGCGGCAACGCCAGCACCAGTTCTTCCTCCACCAGATCCCAGAGATCGACTTCCTCTTCCTCGGTGAGCACGGGCTCCAGGCTCGCCGGCAGGTGCCGGGCCTGGTCGTCGCTCCAGACCGCGGCCAGCTCGCTGCGCGGCGCCAGGGTCTCGCTGACTGTCTCCAGGCAGCGCTGGCACTCGACCGGCAGCACGGCATCCACGGCCAGGCTGGCGAGAAACCGGCCCTCTTCATCCCGGTGGAAGTCGATGGACACCTCGATGGTACCGTCCGTACCCGCGAGTAGCGGCGCCAGGCGCGGAAGATCCCCGGGCCGCAAGCTTCCACTGAGGCGCGCTTCCCGGGACGCCGCCCTGCGAAAATCCAGCATCCGCGGGAGGGGGCCAGTCGACATAGGCGCGCACTATAGGGCCGGCCCCGGTAGTTGTCAAAAAAATTGTTACAGAACAAGGGCTTCAAGGACGCAGCGCCGTCGCCGGTGCGGCGGGGGTCACGAGGGCGAATCAGGTTACCGGTTGTTTTCTCATGATATTCAGCTAATTACGCAGCTTTTCAAGAAACGACTCGAGATCACTGTCCAGCGGCGCCTCGAGATCGTAGGTCCGTGGCGGATCACCGAGAGCAAAGCGCAGCCGCCACGCGTGCAGAAAAAGCCGGTCGAGGCCGCCCTTCTCGGCCAGGGCCGCTTCCCGCTCGCCCTGGTATTTCACGTCGCCGACCAGCGGGTGCCCGGCGTGCAGCGCGTGCACACGGATCTGGTGCGTGCGGCCGGTGAGCGGCCTCGCCTCCACCAGGGTCGCGTCGCGGAAACGCTCGACTACCCGGAAGCGGGTGACCGAACGCCGGCCGGCGGCCGTCACCCGCACCACGCGCTCGCCGGAGGCCCGGGCCTGCTTCTCCAGCGGGGCATCCACCTCGGAAAGCCCGCGCGGCCAGCGGCCCGCCACCAGCGCGAGGTAGACCTTTTCCACGCCGTCCCCGCGGAGCTTGGCATGCAGCTCCTTGAGCACCCGCGGCCGTCGCGCCACCAGGATGAGCCCGGAGGTGTCGCGATCGAGGCGGTGCACCAGCTCGAGGTCCCGGTCCCCGGGGCGCACCTGGCGCAAGCACTCGATCAGGCCCAGGTTCACGCCGCTGCCGCCGTGCACGGCGAGGCCCGCGGGCTTGTCGATGACCAGTAGGTCCTCGTCCTCCAGGACGACGCGACCGGCGAGGCGGTCGGCCCAGTAGAAGGGCACCGGGGGCGGCTTGCGCCGGGCGGGCTGGTGCAGCGGCGGCAGGCGCACGCTGTCGCCCTCCACCAGGCGCTGGCCGGGCCTGGCGCGGCCCTTGTTCACGCGGATCTCGCCCTTGCGCAGCGCCCGGTAGAGGCGGGTCTTCGGCACACCGGGCAGTTCGCGGAGCAGGAAATTGTCGAGGCGCTGACCGTCGCTGCGGGCGGTCACGGTGACGATGCGCACGCCGCTGCGCTCCGTGGGACGCGCCCTGCCGCCGCCGCTGGCGTGCTGCTCACCCATGGTGCGTCCGCTCTTGCCTCTTATATTTGAGTGGCGTGGGAATAGTTGCTATGCTCCGCCCCGTGCGAGGCCCGGCTACTGTAAACACCCCGTGCCGGGCTGGCAAATCGGTCCCGACAGACCCCGCCATTAGTGAGGTCGCGGTGATCGACGCACGCCAAGGACCCGGTGCAGGAGGCACGGGCAGCGGCGCGAGACCAAGAGCCGGCGACGCCTTTGGCAGGCAGCTTGCAACCCATGCAGCGCCGCCAAAGCCCCGCCAGAGCCGCGCGCTACGCCAGCCAGGAGACAGTACCCGCCCCCGCCCCCGGGAAGAACCGAAAAACCAAGGTTATCCGGAAAGACAGAGACAGCATCGCCCGGCGCCCCAGGGCTGCCGGGCCCGGCCACCGGGTGGTGGCCCCCGGCGAGCGGCACGCCGCCGCGCCGGCGCATGTCATGACACCCGTGCGAGCAAGGAGATTCCCAAGCGTCGTGTTCACCAGGGCCTTCCCCAGGTAGACCAACCGCCACACCGCGAGGCCACGCCCCGCGGAGCCCTGCACGGGTGCCTTTCCGGCGAGCCTTTTAAATGGTGAGTCGCAGCATGAAGAAAATGCTAATCAACGCCACGCAGCCGGAAGAACTGCGCGTGGCCCTCGTGGACGGGCAGCGCCTGTACGATCTCGACATCGAGAACCGCACCCGTCTCCAGAAAAAAGCCAACATCTACGTCGGCAAGATCACCCGCGTGGAGCCCAGCCTCGAGGCGGCCTTCGTCGACTTCGGCGCCGAGCGCCACGGCTTTCTCCCCCTCAAGGAAATCGCCCGCGAGTACTTCTACCGCAAGGCTTCCGATGGCGACGGCAAGACCAAGATCAAGGATGTCGTCAAGGAAGGCACCAAGGTCATCGTGCAGGTCGACAAGGAGGAGCGCGGCACCAAGGGCGCGGCGCTGACCACGTTCATCAGCCTCGCCGGCCGCTACATGGTGCTGATGCCCAACAATCCGCGCGCCGGGGGCATCTCCCGCCGCATCGAGGGCGACGACCGCGCCGAGCTGCGCGAGGCCCTGAGTGTCCTCGATATTCCCGAGGGTATGGGCGTCATCATCCGCACCGCGGGCGTGGGCCGCAGCGCCGAGGAACTGCAGTGGGACCTCGCCTACCTGCTGCAGCTGTGGGACTCCATCAGCAAGGCCGGTGAAGAGAACGCCAAGCCGGTGCTCCTGTACCAGGAGAGCAACGTCATCATCCGCGCCGTGCGCGACTACCTCCGCGACGACGTCGACCAGGTGCTCATCGACTCCCCCGACGCCTACCGCCAGGCCACGGATTTCGTCGGGATGGTGATGCCGAAGTACCTGAACCGCATCAAGCTCTACGAAGACAACATCCCCCTTTTCAACCGCTTCCAGATCGAGAGCCAGATCGAGACCGCCTTCCAGCGGGAGGTGCGCCTGCCCTCCGGCGGCTCCATCGTTATCGACCCGACGGAGGCGCTGGTCTCCATCGACATCAACTCGGCCCGCGCCACCAAGGGCTCGAACATCGAGGACACGGCGCTGCAGACCAACCTGGAGGCCGCCGACGAGATTGCCCGCCAGCTCCGCCTGCGCGACATGGGCGGCCTGATCGTCATCGACTTCATCGACATGTCCGCCTCGCGCAACCAGCGCCAGGTGGAGAACCGCATGCGCGACGCCCTGGCGCTGGACCGCGCCCGGGTCCAGGTGGGCCGCATCTCCCGCTTCGGGCTGCTGGAAATGTCCCGGCAGCGCCTGCGCCCCTCCCTGGGCGAGACCAGCGCCATCGTCTGCCCGCGCTGCAACGGCCAGGGCACGATCCGCGACACCAAGTCCCTGGCCCTCTCCATCCTCCGGCTCATGGAGGAAGAGGCGATCAAGGAGCGCAGCGCCGAGGTGCGCGCCATTGTCCCCGTAGACGTGGCAGCCTACCTGCTCAACGAGAAGCGCAACGCGCTGACCGACATCGAGCGCGTCACCCGCTCCCGCGTGCTCGTGGTGCCCAACCCGAACCTGGAAACGCCCCACTTCGACGTGCAGCGCCTGCGTGACGACGAGGTGAACGGCGATCACGAGACCAGCTACAAGATCGACGTGGAAGTGCCCGAGGCCGAGCAGATCAGCGACGCCCACGGCGCCGTCCCGCCGCCGCCGAAGGCCATCGTCGAAGCGCCCCGGCCGACGCAACCGGCACCGGTCGCCCGCGAAGCCGCGGCGCCCGAAGCCGCGCCGGTACAACCGGCCGAGGAGCCTGCGGCCCGCGCCCCGGCGCCCGCCGCTCCACCCCAATCCGCTCCCGCACCGGCCGCCGCGCCGCGCGAAGGCCTGCTCCGGCGCCTGGCAGTCACTCTCTTCGGCCCTGCCGAGCCCGTGGCGCCGGCACCGGAAGCGGCCCCTGAAACCCGCAAGGCGCGTGAAGACAGCAAGCCGGCCAAGCGCGCACCCGGGAACGATGCACAGGGTGACGAGCGTGGTGACGGGCGTGGCGAAGAGCGCCGTGAGAGTTCCAGCCGCCGCCGGCGCAAGCCGCGGAAGCCGCGGGAAGACGCGGCTCAGGACACGGCAGGGGAAGCCGACCAGGAGGCGCCGCGGGAAGCCCGGGAGCCTTCCAGCGACGGGAGCCACGACGCAGACAAAGGCAGCGGCGAACAGAAATCGGGCAGCCGCCGCCGGCGCCGCCGCAAGCCGCGCCGCAATGGCGACAGCCCCGGCGCGGACAACAACCAGGCCGCGACCCGCTCTGACGACTACGACACCGACTACAACCCGGACGAGGACGACTCCCTCGAGGCGATGGACAGCGACCAGGATGAGCTTGCCCTGCGCCGCCGCCCGAGCGACATGAAGCGCGCCCGGCCGCAGCGCCGCCGCCGCGAGACCGAGGCCCTCGACCTGCCGGAGAACCTGACCGGCGGCGACGGTGCCAACGTCGAACTGCCCCGGGCCCTGGCGGACAAGGTCAGCCGGGACGCACCCGAGCAAAGCGCTGAAGCCGGGGCCGACGTGGCGGCCCGTCAGGACGTCGCGGGCGCCGAGGCCGGCGAAGTGCCGGCTGAGGCAAGCGCAGCGGCAGAGGAAGCACCGGCAGCTGCCGAAGCCGCGTCGGAAGTGGCGATGCCGAAAACCGCCCCGGGCGCTGCAACCGGGGAGGCCGCTGCAGCGGAGCCACCCACCGCGGAAGCGACCGAACCGGCTGCGGTGACCGAAGCCCATATTGAAGCCCGGGCTGAAGCCGAGACCCGAACCGAGCCGAGGGCTGAGGTAGAAGCCGCGCCGGCGGCAGCGGAGGAGGCAGCGCCGGCACCGGCAGCGGAGCCGACCCACCCCGAGCCCTTGCGCAGCCAGGCCGCCGCCAACGAACAGCAGCCCGGTGAAGGCACCGCGGTCGGCATCGGGGGTGGCGTTGCTCAGCAGGGCCGCGCGGTCAACGACCCCCGCGTTGCGCCGGCACCGGTCACGGAGGTCCGCATCGAGACGGCCCACATGACCCTGTTCAGCGACACGCCAGCCCCGGCGGTCGAGCCCCCAGCACGCAACGTACCGCGGGCCAGCAACGACCCCCGCGGCCCCCGCGGCAACGAGGACGTCGCCGGGCAGCAGGGCTGACGCAGCAAAGGCACCGCCGGCGGTGGTTGTTAGCCGCCGGGGGTGCCGTATAATCCCGTGTTCATGGTGGGCTGGCTGAGTGGTCGAAAGCGGCGGTCTTGAAAACCGTTGAACCGAGAGGTTCCCGGGGTTCGAATCCCTGGCCCACCGCCATCAAAAAACAGGTAAGCGGCTGATATATAATCGGTTTACAGGCACTAAGACCCTCAATATTTATACCGTTTACCATACTCCCCCGTTTCTGCGCGAGGTGCTGTATGGAAAGCCCCGTTCTGCGCGACGGTGGGGCTGGGCCGCTGGAGGCTACCTAGAAGCTTCCGAAAATTGATACAGGCCACATCACCTCTCTGGGTGGTTGCGCCAGCCACGTCATGATAACTTTCCAAACGACTGCTAAGGGTGGAATGCCAAAGCAGGCGTTGTTGCCAGATCGAGGACTCGACTGGTGGCGGAGAAGGCTCGGAAAGGGCGACTCCGTACACCAAATCAATATGGAGTCCCAGATATGGCCAAGAAGAGAACGTCCCTCAAATCTCCCCGCGATGAAGCATTCAGAAGGCAGCACGGTCGATGCTACTACTGCCATGCGCCGATGTGGCAGAACTCAGCAGAAGAGCTCGTCAGCCGGTACGGCATCACGCGCAAACAGGCTAGGTTGCTGCAATGCACGGGTGAACACTTAACTCCTCACTCGGAAAATGGCTCAGCTGAGAAAACCAACATCGTTGCGGCTTGCGTGTACTGCAACAGGACGCGCCACAGGGCAAAAAAGCCAATGGACCCGCTCAGCTATGGCTCACAGGTCAAAAAGCGACTCATTTCCGGTCGATGGCATCAACTGCGGTTGCAGTCGTCTTAGGGCCCCGTATGCGCACCGTGGGGCCAGGCGGTCGGAGGCTCAGAGAGCAGCGCTCCACTATGGGACCACGATTAGGTGGACGGGAGAACGTCAAATTCGTCCACCGTGGGGCTTTGCAGGCTCTCACGATCCAGGCCAAGGCCGCCCCCCTACGTTGCTGCTGCTACTTAGGGCTGACGTGGCTCAATAGCTGTGTGCGTTCGTCGTACAGCTTGCCGACAGCGTTATGCATTGGCGCAAGCTCACCAGGATCGAGCTTCTTTACACCGCCAGCGTAGTCTGAAACTACAGCGAGTTGGTTCTTGTAATTCTTCACCTGGGCCAGACTTTCGCGGTCGTCCAGCGTTCGAGCTAGGTTGTCGACTATGTTCATCTGCTTTATGAGGTTTGCCTGCACCTCGCTAACAACCTCCCGCTCTAATCCGCTTGGTCGATTCTCAACAAACAGCCGCTGAAGATTTTGGTCTAGTTCAGTCGTGTGTTGTACCAACTCGCTGATAATCGCATCCCGCTGAGCTAAGACCGTACGTATTTTCTCGGCCTCAATCTCTTTTAGGACAAACGCGCCGCTAATTATCGCGGCGATTACGGTAGCGCCCGCGGTAATTATCGCAACGATAATCTGCGCCTTGCCGCTTTGCTGCATCTTCATTTTCGCAACCACGAACAGTTAGTGACCAAAGCTTAGCTATTCCTCTGTACCCAACTGGACATGCAGATTGGGGGTTTCGTCCCGTGGCTCTATTTCGACATCAATGTCAGAAGTTGGTTCGCCGCCTATCGCATCATGGAATTGACGTTGTATCTCGCAGTTTTCTCGGTAAGTAGGGCCTGAGATCATCCGCATGTAAGTACGGATGTGCTCTTCAATAGGCTCTGAAGGGCATTTCTCTGGCACAACGTCCCATTTGTCGACATGTACATCAAGCTCCGACGGTTCGAAAGCAGCGAGCTCTGGACTGCCCATAATTTGGAGCATCAATGCGAGGAAGAGACACTTAGCTCCGTTCGCTGCCCGATAAGTGACCGCGCCAGGGGATCGAACCGATGTTTGCCACGACATTGGGAATTCGCGAACGAATGGGCTTCTTAGCGCGTCGTACACAGAAAGCCCGGAGTACTCTTCGAACTTGCCTTGCTCGAGAGCCTCAAACGCACCGCCCAGATACATGACGAGATTCTGCATCTGGGCGGCAGCAAGGCCATCCGCATCCCAGGTTTCGTCTTCTACCCCGTCGCTGTGCTCGATTTTGAGGTTGATCGTTGACTTATTTGCGTAGCTAAACTCACCATAAGCATGGTCGTAGAATTCCTCGCGGATTGTGCTGGGTACCACATACCAAACCCGCGGTGCGGAAAAAAAAGTGTGCGCCTTGAGAGAGAAGTCTTTCCGCAGAACGCTGTCGCACAGCCACTGCACTCTGACGGCAGGGTATGAATGCTCAACTTCGGTCTGCGCGTCAGTAACGGTTGCTTTGGTTGTTCCGTTGTACGGTTCTAGAATCTCTCCAATAAGCACCCTGGCATCCGCGCTTCCGCGCCCAGGCACTATGATCAGATCGCCTGTCTTGCACTGCCCGTACAGCGTCTCTATCCCATCGAAAGTGCGCTTGTCGAGCGCAGACCGGCCTTTGAGCTCGCGATGATTGATGCCGACCTGGCCTTTCTTTGGGTCATAGTCATTGAGATCTTGGCTTGGTCGCTGCCACTGGCCCCTATGGCACATATAGTCAGCGTTTGCTTTCGCCCGCTGGAGCTCCTTTTTGATGTCGTCAGTGAGTTCGCGGACTGCTGGCAGATTTGCATCTGGTAAATCGAAGAACACGAGCCCCTTGTACTCGAAAGCCTCGAAGAAGGCGGAGCCTCGGCCGGCACGGAGCATGTAGACTCCATGGTCATCGGGAATCGCCTTGTACTTCGGGCGCAAAGTGACTCGCACAGCTTCTCTCGATTCGTTCGTTGGTGTTAAAGCATTATCCTGATTTCACCACGAGTTTCACCCCCAGCGCATCTGTCGCCATTCCGCGCCCTCGGGGTGCTCGCCGATAGGCTCCCAAGTGCGCCAACCGTCCACGATGGTCATCTTCTCGATTTGCCACTGCCCACCAGGCAGCTACTGGCGGCGTGCGATGTCAGGCATCAGGACGCTTCCGTTTCCACGCCGGCGCGTTGGCTTTGTTGTACTGCCAGTCGTGCCAGCTTTCGGGCTTGCCGGGGCCGTCCCACTCCCTCAGCAGCGCAGCCTCGAACTTCTCCCAAAAGCCGTCCGCATCGGCTTCTAACCACGCAAACGGGTTGTAGTCGCGCGGCTTGGGGTAGCCCAGGCAATAGAACAAAGCGACCTCCCATTCTGCGGGATCGTCGACGCCAGATGCCTGCGGCTCGCGCTTGAGGTACTTCGCCATTGTCAGACGCTAGCCAAAGCCGGCCGGCCACGCTTGGGCCTGCGGCTGCTGTGCCGGTGCGTCGCCTGCATCTCAAGCTGCTTGTAGCAGCGCAGAAGCTGGCTCCTGACGTCCAACACAAGGCGTTCATTGACCACTGAGGGATCTTCTTCGGCCCTCGCCGCCACCGCCTCTAGCTTTTCGTGGAGAGCGCCAATTTCATCAAGCAGGCACTCGCCTAGCGGGTCGTCTACCTCGAATTGCGCGGCCAGGGATTGCAGCAGCTTCAGCGTTTCGGGTTTCATCTTTCAATCATTTCCGCGTAAAAAACATCAGTCGGGCGCGGTCCAGAAATAACGCCGATCAGAGTACTAAGCCACGCCCGGCTAGTCAGGCGCACTGCCTCGGCTGGCAAGCGCTTCCAGGCTGTAGTTCTGCTGCTGTAGATAGGGATGCTGACCACCAGGGACAGGGCCAAGGTTCAGCTTAGCTCTAGCCTCATCGGGTGCCATGATCCCAGCGCCTACAGCACGGGCGAGGGATTCAACGTGTGTCTGCGTATCCATGCGAAACAGGCCATCAAGATCAAGCTGCACGCGCTGACCGTTTGGGACGTTGATGCCGTTATCTAGCGCAGCTTCCATGTCCTCGATGAGCACTTGGAGACACTGGCTGTAATACTGCGTGACCAGCGCCTCGATGTTGTTGTGGGTAGGCATCTGACCGACGCCGATCATGTAGCCGGGGACGCGGAAGGTTGAGCAGATCGTTTCCGCTGTCCACTTCAGGTGCTCCAGCATCTGCGCGTCCACGTTAGACATGCGCATCTGTTGATACTCAAGGCCATCGCCCAGGATCGCCACCCGTCCGCTGTTGGAGCCGGTGAAGCCACCTTCCCAATACTCTTTGAGGCGCTTGGCAGTCTCGTCGGAGATGTTGCCGGGAGCCGTCAGCACACCACTGGCATTGCTGGCGTTGTCGAAAAATTCTTTAGCGTTGCCCTGGATGGTAAGACCCATACGCGACGGCGCAGCGCTGGCGTAGATCGGCGGCAGTCCTACCAGCGGGTGGTAGATGCAGTTCCAACGGTCGTGAATGATCTCGCGGGCAGGTACGTTAATGTCCTCAGGTTGACGCGCCAGCCGGTGACGTTTCAGCCGGTAGAACACTTCGCCTGCATCGGAGATCAGGGGTTCAACCTTGGTCGGATCGAGAACGTGCAGCGCCGTGATCTGTCGGCCCTCGCGTTCCTTCAGGACGTAGGTATTGCCGTGCAGCAGCTTGCTCTCAATCCACTGCTGTTTAAACCGGATATGGTTTTGATAGCTGTTCGGGTTACTCAGCAGCGCGAAGGCGTTGCCCCTTACGTCCGTCCAGATGCCGCCGGAGCGCCGCTGTACCAGGGGCCGAAGCTTGGCAATGTCGCCACTGATAAGCGACGTACAAGCGAACAGCGCACTATGGGTAACAACGCTATCGCTCGTCGTGTAGGCCGCGTGACTCTGCCAGGCACCCGGTCGCCAGTCGAATATCCGAGTCCAGCCGTAGTCCTCGGCAGGGGCGAGCGCCTTAGCTTCTGCCTCAGGCTGCTTTTTCCGAAAGGGCCACATTAGGTAGAGATCGCGCCGCCGTAATCTGCGTCATTGATCCAGGCCACCGCAGATTCTCTGCGCCGTGCGAAGTTCATGCTCTGCACAACCTTGATCGCCGTGGACTCGGTTTGGAACATCCCAACGAATTTGCCCGTCGGGGCCGTGGGCGTGTCCGTGTCGCCTGCCGGTGCGTCGTCCATTTCGATGGTGGCTTGCTGGGAGATGCTGACTTGCATCTCGCCCGCGCCGATGCGGTAGATATCACTCGGCTTCAGCATGATGAGCGCGTTTTCAGGAACGTTGTCACCAACGATCACCGGCATTTGGTAGATCGTGCCGCCCGTCGTTGAAACCTCCGGGAACTCGTATTGATCGAGAGCATTGCGAAGCAGACTGATAGCCATCGCCAGGGACGGGTTCATCACAAAGGAAAGGCCACCGGAGTTCTTCGCCGCAACAAAGCGATACATAAGCTCCTTAGCATCGTTGGCAAACGCATCGCCGTCGGTGCCACTGGAACTTGTGGCAGCTATGTTGTTCAGGATGCCAGCAGGGGCGGCGGCGGTCGCAGCGGCTGTGCTGATAAAGGTCGTGTCGATACGCTGCCGGATGGCTTCCACCAGGGCATCGCGCACCAGCATTTCGGCAGATGGCGAGGAATCCCGCATTAGCTCATTAGAGACCACCGCAAGCGATGCGACCTTCAGCGGGGTGAGGGTCACATCGTTGAAGTCTGCCGAGGTCGCCGGGATGGCCTTTGACTCGCCTACCCAGTAAGCGCTGGCCGCTCCGTCCTGGCCTTTGATAGTGATGTTGGCCGGAACTTCCCGCAGCGGAAGCTGGTTATATACCGTCTGCCCGTAAAGGAAGTTCTGGAAGTCGCCCAGCCAAGTATCCTGCGAGACAAGCTCGTTGCCCCACTCACCGGAACCGGAACCACCGCCCAGCACGTCAGCTTTAATGACATTGACCAGCCGGGGGTTCTCGCGGCCCCAACGCTCCTGAGCTACCGCCACGGGCGAGCGCTGCGTCTGCATACCCCATGCCTTAGCGATGATCTGGCGGGTGAAGTTCTGCCCCTCGAAGGCTTCATCTTTCTCGCGGTCGATGATGATTGCAGGCCCTCGCGGCGCTGCCGTTGCATGTGCCATTTCGGTGGCCTCCAGTTCTGAGAATCGTTTGTGGTCTTCGGTGAGTGTCTGAATGTCGGCGGTCAGTTGGTCGAACTCCTGCGCCTCATCCACGCTAAGGGTCCGCTCCTCCTCCACCGCCTTTTTCGTGATCGCGTCACGGCGCTCCTGCGTCCAGGCGAGGGTGTCGGCAACCTGTTCCAAATATCTATTCAAGTTCATGCAAAGCGCTCCTTCAGGATCGCGGTCAACTCGCCGTCCTTGAAAATCCGAGTAGCAACCTCTGCGACCAGCATCTTGGTCAGGTCGTCAGTAGAGAGGTACTGCGTTAGCTCGCTGTCGGGGTAATACCCAACGGCCACCCGCAGCGCCGCAGCCTGGAACTCATGCCCCAGCACGTCAGGGTGCTTGTGGACCAAGTTGGCGAGGTCGTTTTCCAGTTGTGAATTCATAACGGTATTCATCGCTCAAACTCCCTGTATTTTAAGGCCCAAACCGCGATTACACGGCATGAATCCGATGCCGAAATATGCCGCCATTTCCGCGTTTTGCCGGGTTTTCCCGCGATTTCCGGGCGAAAGGTCTAAAAGAATTCCGCAATATCCGAGAGCGCGTAACATCGCCTGTTTCCGCGTAGCTCGAACGCGACACGGCACCGGCCCTCGGCAGCTTGCTTCCGCAGCGTGTCGGGACTCAGCCCCATCACTCGCGCTGCATCACCCTCCCATAGATAACCGCCCGGCAATGGGTCAATGTGCAGGTCGCGGCAGGCACGGCGCACCCGCCGCACCCGCTCATCGAAGATGTGATCCATCGGTTGCCCGCAGTGGGGGCAGTTCATCTCAGCCATTGATCGTCCTCATTCTGGTTGCGCTTGGCCGCACACTTCGCACAACTCACTCATCGTGTTTCATCGCATCGAGGGAGCGACGGCACCCGTCCAACGCATCACGCGCGTTTTCCAACATAGATTCCGCCAGCTTTGCCAGCGTGATTGCGGCGGCTGCATTGGACATATCCGCGCAACACTTACCCGTGATTCTTTCCAGCTGGTCGAGCGACATTTCGACAACCTGAACCTGATCCTCGATATATCGGATGTGATTTTTCATTTCTGCTTCTCCTTCGATGCCTTCGGTGTGTATCCCGGAGCCAGTAGCTTGCCGACGCGGATCACGCCGCGCCCCTCCCCAACCGGAAACTGGTGCTGTAGCCGCGCTCCGTGAACTTCTCCCAGGACAACGTGGTGTCCATCGCCAACATGCCCTCGCATGGAAGCCAGTCCAGGTCGCCAGGGAAGTCCAGCGGCAGGGTCAGCACTTCAGCGCCAGCCAATGCAATGCGGTCGTCAGTGACGCGAAGCACCCGCCGCCGCCACACTCGCTGCCACCGATTGCACTGCGAGTCTGTCTGGAACTCGGTCTGAAAAACGAAATCGCCTGTTTTGAGTTTCATCGCTGCCCCTCCGTAACGGGAACATGGGTTTCATAGGCATCGAGCCATTCAGCGGTCGATTGCTCCTGAGGTCTCTTACTGAAGGGGGATATGGGAGTACCCGTGTATCCGCACTCCCTTACGTCCTTGTTCCGTACTTTGCTTTGCCCGTACTTTGGTTTGGCATCAACGCAAGACGTGGCAAGGCTTTCAGACGATTCCTTGTCCGTGACGGTTGTCCGTGCGTTGTCCGTAACTTGTCCGTGCTCAGTCCGTGACAAGTCCGTGAGGGTTGCTCGCCGGATCGCGGCTTCAGTGATCGTTACCGGCTGCAATGTCGCCTTGTCGATGCGCTCTTGCTGGCGATTACCCTGGAAGGCAATGCCGTCGAGGTTGCCCATGAACTCCCAGAAACGAGACAGCTTCGGCACGGGGAGGTCAGTGCGCCGCCAGAACTTCACAAAGGCGCTTCGCCTGCCGACACGGAAACGCTTGCCGGGATAGCGCCGCCCCTTCCTTGGGCCTCGATCAAAAGTTAGATGAGCGTTAAAGACTGCGTAGGCGTCGAGACCGTAGACGCTGCGAAACTGTAGGGTCACGCCTGGATGTGCGCTGTTGCCGTAGTTGCCCGTGCTCCAGGACTCCAGAAACATGCCGTCGATGCCGGTCGCTTTCAGCACGTCAACAAGGATCGGGCGCGAGTGCTGCCTGAGCCACTCGACGGGAACAGGCTCACAACTGGCAGGCTCGATGCTGAGGCGACCATTCACCACGGCTACACTGTCACCGCGCTGCAATAGCAGGCTCAGAAGTGCGTGCGCGTCACTGTGGCGTGGTATACTCACACTCGTTACCTAGCTCGGTGACATCCTTTTGAGCCTCGGTTGCCGCCGGGGCTTTTTCTTGTCCGTCCTGCCCGATTCCGTGCGCTTCTCGCTGCACGTCAGCACCTTGCCGGCCGATTAGGTGGGCTACCCTTGCCATGCCCCGGCTGCGCGGCCTGACGGCATACAGGGGGCAATCAGTGCAGGGGCACGCTTCTACCTGCTGCCGCCAGTTCCCTGGCGCAAGGTCGTCATAAATGCACCACTTGCACTTGGCGTTGATGGCTTCGCGGAGGCTCATGCTGCATCGCCCGTGGGCTTGCCCTGGCCGCCCCAAGGATTGTTCGACGGGCTGACTTCAGTCGGCAGGCTGTCTAGCCATGCTTGCTCGTCTTCGGGGGTGACGATGGTGCGCGAACCGATCTTGCGGATGGTCAGGCGACCACGCTTTACCTCGTCGTAAAAGGTCTGGTGAGAGATGCCCCAGCGCTCACAGAACGCTTTGCGGGAAAAGGGGTGCGGTTGCTTGTCGGACATTGTCTGGCTCCTGTTGAAACGCGGTTAATACCGCCGACAGGACAGACAATAGGAAACGGTCTGGACGTTTCTAAAACATCCAAAACGGGCTTTTGGGAATTATTTTCTGGCCTCAGAAACCTGCTTGGCGAGGTAGGTAATACTGCACCGCAATTCCTCGGGCAGGGCATGGTGCAGGTCGTCGGCGGTGAGATGCGGTTGTCGCTGAAGCTGTCGCTTGATCCATCCTAAGCGCTCGGCCTTCTTGTTCTTCTTCGCGTAGACACGGCGCAACTCGGCACGGGCGCGGGGCTGTAGGACTGCGAGCGTATGATCTGTTTGCCATGCGAAGTGCAGCACTTCCAGCGTTGGGCGAGCCTCGTCTATACGATGCTGGCGCACAAGCTCCACGGCATCGTCGCGGAGTGTCTTTAGAGATGCCTTCGCCCCCCCGTCCGGCAACGCCTCCCGCCACTCGTCAAACTTGGCGAGGTCGAACCCGATAAACACCAGGGAAATCTGCACATCCATGTCGCTGATACTCATGCGCCCTCCACGAACTCGGCCCACTCATTCATCAGCACTCGCCGCTTCGCCAGCAGGTCGCCGCGCCGGTATGCAGCCTCAACGGCATTGCGGATAACGTGAGAGAGCGCCATTTCGCATACCTCGTTGGGGTGGCTGGTTTCCTCTGCGGCCCAGTCACGGAACGCGCTCCGCATCCCGTGGACAGTAACGCCGGGGCGCTTCTTCTGAAGGAAGGTCAACATTGCCATGTTGGAGAGAGGCTTGCCGCGCTTCAGGCCGGGGAATACCCATTCCTGCCCGTGGTTCAACTTCTCCATAATGGCGAGCGCAGGAGGCGACAGGGGCACACGGAAGGGCTTGCCGCTTTTCATCCGCTCCCCCGGCACCGTCCATACGTCCTCGTCAAACTCCTCCCAGCGGGCACCTATGACGCTGTGAGTGCGGCAGCAGGTCAGGATGGTGAAGCGTAGGGCCTGCGCGGAAACGGACTCCCCAAGGCTGCTGTATAGCTCTGGCAGGGCTTTGTAGTCGATGGCGTTGAAGTGCTGGCGCTTCTGCACCTTTTCCCGTGGCGGCAGGATAAGGTCTAGGTGCCCCTTCCAGATCGCCGGGTTGAAGCCCTCCCGGTGCCCGTGGACGGTCGCCCAGGCTAGTATCGCCTCAATCCGCATCCGCACCCGTGAGGCGGTTTCTGTTTTCGTGTACCAGATGGGCTGAAGGACGCGCAGCACATCGTCGGTGGTGATCTTGTCCACGGACATATCGCCTATGAACTTGTCCGCATAGGTCTTCAGGGAGGACTCCCATTGGGGCTTTTGCTTCGGGCTGCGCCATGCCGGGGCCTGCGCTTCGATGTATTGCTTCGCGGCCTCGCGGAAGGTCACGCCACCGTCCTTGCCACGGATCACAGCGCGGGGGTCCTCGCCTCGCCTCGCAGCCTTCCGGCACTCGTCGGCAAGCTCACGGGCTTCCTTCAGGCTCAAGTCCTCGACGCTACCCATGCCCCGGTCGATTAGCTTGCCGTTCCTGCGGAAGCGATAGACCCAACTCTGCGAGCCGGTCTTTGACGTGGAGAGGTACAGCCCTCCCCCGTCAGCGACTAGGCCCGGCGGCCTGGCCGTGCCGATCTGGTTTGCCTTCAACCTGAACCGTTCCACGTTCCATACTCCCCATACGCTTTCCCATACTTTAGCCCTTCTCCCTGTATCTTTCCATACCTGTCAGGACAAGTAAGGGAGAGAGGCGAAACGCAGTATAAATAGGGGTTTCAGGGGCCTATGGCAGGTATCAGGTTGATGGGTGGGGATACGGGCTGAAGGGGGTTAGTCGGTCTGGCCCACCGCCACTACTTCAAGGAAGTCAAGGCGTTGAGATGCCGCACTCCTCGCGGTTTTTGCCTTAGAAAATCATCAAATCAATCGATCACGCTGTACTCAGAAGCTTCCACAATCTCTTCGGGATTCTTGATATCAAAGACGACCTTGTGCAACTGTCCTTCGGTAAATTTGAATCTACCTTTGTCTGCATACTCCTCATTCACCGGCATGCCCTCATCCCGACCAATGTCAAAGGTTTCATGACCGGTATAGGCGCCATAGACCGTCGCAATAATGTCCATTTCACCAACCTTATTATCGTTGATGAATAATTCGACATTAGAAGGACCGTTCAATTTCGGCTCCTTCATGGTGTGTTTCAGCGTGATTTTGATATCTCCGTAAGGAATGTTCACATCACCGGCGAAATCGTGCCAGTACAACCCGAGCGTAGAATAGCTATAACGCAGCTTACCATCCATGATAAACAGTGCCTGTCCTCCGATGCGCTCGCCGACGGCATAGATAACCCCCTCGGTAACTTCATTGGCGGTTAAATAGGCATTGATCTCGTAGTTTGTGGACTTGATCTCGGGTCCGGCCAATTCAGGCACACGGTACACGTTGGGTGTGAGCTCCCAGTGTTTTTTTGCCGCCCGTTGCGGATTGGATTCCGGCTGCAGGGTTCTGCCCAGGGACCCCCCCACGGGAGATACATTGTATCTTT
The DNA here is from genome assembly GCF_040217025.1 of Pseudohaliea sp. Classification (GTDB taxonomy): domain Bacteria; phylum Pseudomonadota; class Gammaproteobacteria; order Pseudomonadales; family Halieaceae; genus Pseudohaliea. The sequence continues at coordinate 658,204 of NZ_JAVJOA010000008.1, forward strand.
CAGCTTCTTCCCAGAATATCTTTTCCAGCTCTTTCACCTTTTCAGGATACTGGTCGGCTACATTCACCTGCTGGACGGGATCTTCTTCAATGTTGTACAACTCCCATTCTGTGTTCAGGGGATCGAAGTTTGCCAGGGCCGATGGATCCACCGACCAGGGAATCCGATAGGGCTTCCCGGAAAGCGTCCAGCCTTCATGATACAGGCCCATGAAACCCAGCATTTCAAAATACTGGGTGGGATGGTTTGTTTCTGCATCGGGATTGTTCCATGCATAGGTGAGCGATTTACCCGGATACGGCTTCCGTTTCTGGCCGTTTACATAGTCGGGGGCGGGCACTCCGGTCACTTCGAGGATGGTTGGAACGAGATCGGTCACATTCTGAAACTGCCTGCGCCACTCTCCCCGTGCTTCAATCGCTTCCGGGTATCGTATGGCCGTAGCCGACATGGTCCCGCCGAAATGGGAAGCCATCTGTTTGGTCCACTGGAACGGTGTGGATGAAGCATACGCCCATGCCACTGAGTAATGGTTGGCCATATGAGGCCCGCCCCAGGCGTCCAGCCCTCCGAACTCTTCGAGTTTTTCCAGCTGCTGATGCATACTGAGGGGTGGGAAGCCGTTCTGCATCAGAAGCTCCGAGAAGGTCCCGGTCGGCGTTCCCTCTGCCGTAGCGCCATTATCGGCGGTGAGATAGACAACCAGTGTATTGTCCAGTTCGCCCATTTCTTCAAGATGTTCGACGACCCGCCCCACGTGATAATCCGTATGTTCCAGAAAGGCGGCATTGACTTCCATTTGCCTCGCCAGATAGGCCCTGCCCTCTTCGCTGAAGGAATCCCATCGGGGAATGGATTCGGGCCAATCGACCATTTCTGCATCTTCCGGAACCAGCCCCAGCTTTTTCTGACGCTCCAGCTGTTGCGCCCGGTAGATGTGCCAGCCATCGTCAAACTGTCCTTTGTATTTATCGCGCCACTCTTCGGGTACCTGAATCGGCGCATGCACAGCGCCCGGTGTGAAGTACATGAAGAACGGAGCATCTCGCAGTCCTTTCCAGTTATCCAGCCATTTAATAGCCTGATCGGCCATGCCGTGAGTCAGATGAAACACTGATCCATCTGCATTGGTCTCCGGGGTTTCAATGGCCGTGGTGTTTTCGTACAACAGCGGATGGAACTGGTTAGTCTCGCCGCCCAGGAAACCCCAGAAGTATTCAAAGCCCCAGATGCCGGTGGGCCAGCTTTCGAACGGGCCCGCGGGCGAGGCTTCTTCCATGGGGGTGTTGTGCCATTTGCCGAAGGCTGCCGTCGCATAGCCGTTGTCGGTCAGAATCTTTGCAATGGATGGCGTGGTGTAGTCGATCTGCGAGTTGTATCCTGGATAGCCGGTGGCAAACTCTGAAATGATACCGGTACCGATCTGGTGAATATTGTAACCGGTCAATAGGGAGCCCCTCGTCGGGGAACAAACAGCAGCTACGGACATGTGTGTGTACCGTATCCCTTCGTCACCGATCCGATCGAGGGTTGGCGTTTGCATGACACCGCCAAAGGAGGTCGCATTGGAATACCCGGCATCATCAAGCATTACAATCAAAACATTGGGAGCGTCCTTGGGAGCCTTAGGCTGACCGATAAAATCGGGTTTTGAATCGGCAAGGGTTTTACCCTGTACGCCCTCCCATTCCGGCAAGGGGTAGGGAATTGCATTGCCCTCCGTTTGTGCGCTCGCCGTTTCTGTTGAACCTGCGGTGACAAGCACCAGCATGACCAGGCTCATGAACGTTAGGTAAGCGTTACGCATGTCTCTATCCTCGTGAATGGGCGTTAAAGCGGACACTCAGAAATTAGACCGGCACCATAACCGTGCATACCAGAACGGTGAGGTACGGGCGTGCTACTTTGCTTTCATCGAAACCTCCGGCCGCACCTGAAGCTAGAGCAGAGGCGTTGTCTACGTGTATAGCGCAGGCTAGCTAGAGCTTAGTTGCCGCGACAAGCCAGAAGAGTCATTTGGCGCCACTCTCGGATGTGACGGATGCACATCTTTCCCCGCCCCTGGGTCGCCTACCCCGCCAATATGGTGCACGCCGGTGTGACGGGCGCTTGTTGCTGACCGTTATGTCCCCCGGAGGAATCCCTCTGCGCCGCGCTGCCCTTGGACCGGCAGTATCGTTAGGCGCCCTGCTGTTCACTGAAGGCACTGGGAGCGTATGGAAAGACAAGACGACGTGCGTGGTCATGCAGGCAAGCATGGGCCGCCGACTACGGGATTAAAGACGGCCACTGCAGGCGGCGATTCGGAGAGAGGGTATTCCACCAGGCCGGTGAATTCGTGCATGAGGATCAAAACAGCTCCAAGGCGGGTTCGAGTCATCCCCGAAAGCCCTTCAACCGCTCAATTCACTCTGCGAGCCACATAAAAGCCATAACTCACGAAGGCCTGGTAGCGCTCATAGAGCGCGATTTCCGCTTCCTCCGCCGCCACGATCGCCTCCGCCGCCTCGGCATGATCGAACTGCGCAAGGAAAGCGGCAAAGCGCGCCTGCAGCGGCCGGTAGTAGTTCTCCAGCCAGCACCGCTCCGGCAGCGGAAAGTAGCCGAGCAGACTGTAACCCGCTGCCTCCAGCTGGGCGATCTTGGCCGATGCCGTGGCGACTTCGGCGTACTCGCCCGCCCAGTGCTGCTCCAGCTCCGCCGGCCGCGCCTGCGTCAGCCAGGTGAGTTCCGACACGGCGAGCACACCCCCGGGCTTGAGAAAGGGCCGCCAGGCTTCGATGCCCCTGGCGAAGCCCAGGTTGTAGATCGCCCCCTCGGACCAGATCGCGTCGAGGGATGCCGGCTCGAAGGGCAGCGCGTCCATGGAGGCCGCGAGCGTCTCGATGCGGTTCCCCAGGCCCGCTTCGCCCGCCCGGGCCTCCAGCCGGGCCAGGAAGGGCGGCAGGAAATCCACCGCGGTAATCGATGCATCCAGTTCACGCGCCAGCACCAGCGTCGATGCGCCGGTCCCGCAGCCGATATCGGCAACCGCCAGCCGTTGCCGTGCCGCGAGCCCCGACAAGGTGATCGCGAGCCGGGTCTCGTCGTCGCCCCCCGGTCCCTGTCGCTCCCCGTCGCGGTGCAGCTCCAGAAGCAGTTCCAATTCGTCCATCGCGTCTTCCTCGTGGTCGGCCGTAATCATACTGGTATGCTCGGCTTTGCCGTAACACGGCATCGACGGGTAACCACTGCACCGGTCCATTGCGCCACTACCCGCCGGGCCTTGTCCGACCCCGGAGACCGCTGGATGTACGAAACACTGTCTATCGAACAAGCGGGCCCCATCGCCCGCCTCTGGCTCGACCGCCCCGACAAGCTCAACCCGCTCTCCGTGCAGACGTTGCAGGAACTCACTGCCGCTGCACAGGCCCTGGACGCCGATCCGGCGGTGCGGGTAATCATCGTCGGTGGCCGCGGCCGCAGCTTCTCCGCCGGTGCGGACCTCGCGGGCTTTCCCGGCCCCGGAGAAACGGGCGCGCGCGAGGCGGCGGATGCCGGCCGTATCATGGCCGATGCGCTGGAGGCGGTGCGGGCGATCACCATCGCCCGGCTTCACGGCTGGTGCGTGGGCGGCGGGCTGGTCCTCGCCGCCGCCTGTGACCTGCGCGTGGCGGCCAGCTCGACCCGTTTCTCCATCCCCGAGGTCGACCTGGGCATACCCCTGGCCTGGGGCGGCATACCCCGGCTGGTGCGTGAGATCGGCCCCGCGCTGACGAAGGAGCTCGTCATCACCTGCCGGCCTTTCGATGCAGCCGAGGCCCTGGACGCGGGGTTTCTCAACCGGGTAGTGGAAGAGAGCGAACTCGATGCCACCGTCGACACGCTTGCTGATGAGGTGGCGAAACGCCCCGCGCTGCCCGTGCAGGCGACCAAGCGCCACGTGGATGCCGTGACAGCGACCCAGGTCGGGCTCGCGCGATCGTGGTCGGATGCCGACAGCCTGCTTGCCGGCTTGCTTGACCCGGAGTGCGAGGCGGCGCGGCAGCACTATCTCGAGGCGCGGCGTAAGCCTCCCGGTTGAAGCGACGCAGAAGCCTGCACGCGAGGCAGCCCGCTCCGGAAAGGAAGCGGGCTGCCATGCCGCTAGAACATCAGGCGAACACCCGCCTCGATGCTCTCCCCCGGCTGCGGCGCGTAGTTGCGCAGGAAGGAAGTGCTCAGGCGGATCTCCTCGTCGGCGATGTTCTTCCACTTGACGAAGGCCAGCAGCTGCGTGTCACCGGCAAACTCGATGTTGTAATCGATGCCGGCGTCCCAGCGGGTGTAGCCGTCAGTCTCCGTTTCGAAATCGCCCGGGTTATCCTGATCATCGGCATTCAGCACCCGCACATAGGCGCCCAGCGAATCGCTGCGCCAGGCCAGCTCGCTGCCGATGCGCATCGGCGGCAGCCGGGGCACGTCGCCGGCCGAGTCGAACTCGCCGGTAGTCATGTCGCCGAAGACACCCAGTGACAGGTCGCCGCCCGCCAGCCTGGCCAGATCGAAGCTCGTCTCGATCTCCACACCGTAAAAGTCGGCGTCGTCCTGCTCGTAGACATAGACGGGGGTCTCGTCGACCGCCGTACCCGTGTTCAGCAGGAAGATGTAGTCGCTGAAGGTGTTGTAGAACAGCGTCAGCTCGGCAGAGGCGCGCTCGGTCAGCCAGTTCAAAGAGAGATCCGCGTTCATGGACACCTCCTCGTCCATGTCCGGATCGCCGATCTCGATGATCCCTGTGGCGGCGTGGGTCACCAGTTGCTCGCCCGTATTGTTCAGGTTCGAGAACAGCTCCTCGGTAGAGGGCGCACGCTCGGAACGCGACAGGGAAAGCCCCGTGCTCCAGTTGGAGTTGATCGTGTACAGCGCCGTACCCGACAGGCTGAAACTGGTGAAGTCTTCCGCGGAGCCCGCGGCCGGATCGCGCTCGACGTAGTCGGCGCGCGCGCCCACTTCGAACAGCCAGTCGTTGCTGTGGAAGTCCTGGACGAAGAAAACCCCCCATTCGGTCGAGTCTGTCTCGGGCACGTAGGCCTCGTCGCCGATAGCCTCGAACTCGTCGGCACGCCACTGCAGGCCGAGCACTCCGTGGTTGACGCCCTCACGCACCAGTTCCAGCCGGCCTTCGTAAGTCTGCCGGTCGAACTGCGTGCCCACTTCCATCCCCTCGAGCTCGACGTGCTCATAGTCGGTGTAGGTGAGGAAGCCGCGCGCCACGTCAATCAGCCCTGGCACGACATCATGCAGGTGCAGCTGGGTATCGTAGCGCTCCTGCTTGAGGTCGATGCGGATGTTCTCCTCTTCTTCGCCGTGCTCGTGCTCCTCGTCCTCGTGGTCGTGCTCCCCGTCCTCGTGCTCATCGCCGTGGTCGTGCTCGTGGGCACCGGGCGGGATACCGTAATTGGTCTCGAAGCTGTTGTAGGCAAAGCCGACGAAGTTGCGCTCGCCGAAGTGATAGCTGCCGCCGATGGTATAGATGTCGGCCTCGCCGTCGGTGTTGGCAATGAAGCCGTCGGAGTTCTCGAGCTCCTCTTCATGTTCGTGCTCGTGCTCGTCGTCCTCCTCACCCGCGTGATCGTCATGGTCTTCATGGCCATGCTCAAGCCCGAGCAACTCCTCCTGGCGCTCCACCGCGGCTTCGTCGATGGCAAGCCCCGGGATTTCCAGGTCATCGAACTCGCGGAAGGTACCGCTGACGTGGAACGCGAAGTTGCCGCCACCACCCTCCAGCTTGACCACCCCGGTGTCCATGTCGGCGGCCTCGTCGTACCGGTACTCCACGGCGCCCTGTACGCCGTCAATGCGCTGCCCGGGGATCCGGTTGTCCACCGTATTGATCACCCCGCCGATGGCGCCGCCGCCGTAGAGCAGCGTCCCCGGTCCACGCAGGACTTCGACGGATTCGGCCAGCATGGGCTCGATGCCGACGGCGTGGTCGGGGCTGAGGCTGGAGACGTCTGCGGCGGCGATACCGTTGGACAGGTTGACCGTTCTCGGCCCCGCCTGCCCGCGAATCACGGGGCGGCCGACGCCCGGGCCGAAGGAGGAATTGGAAATCCCGGGCTGGTCGCCGAGCGTTTCGCCGAGGGTGCTGGTTGCAAGGCGCCGCAGCTCTTCGGCGGTGAGTACCGTCACCGGCAGTGCGGTTTCGGCGGCCTTCTTGTGGATGGGCACGGTGACGATGACGTGCTCCATCCGCGATGCGGTAGTCTCCGCCATCGCATGACTTGCAGCGCCCACACAGAGCGCAAGGATAGTGCGTTTCATGACTAGCTCCTGATAGATGAAAAGAAGTTGCGACTATCAGGAAGCGGCTGGCGGACCTCGCGCCTGGAGACGGTAGCGGATGGCAACCGGCGACTGCCGGTGGGGTCGGGGGGTGTCGGCTCGTACCGCAAGAAGCACCGGCAGTTCAGCCGTACTGGCTACGACAGCATGGCCACCATAATGCTGGCACTGAGAGCAATCGCCGATGGGATCATCGGCGCCGTGCAGGTGACCGAGAGCTTCGGTCTGGACCGCGACAAAGACGCCAAGCAATGCCGCCAGCAGAATTGCCGGCAACGCCCGGGGGCCTCGCAACCTGTCGCGCAATGCTCTCATGGCGCGGAAGCTTACCCTACTTGTCAGGGGACAGAAAGCGGATGCCTGATGGCTCGGACTCACCGGCACCGGTGCAAGCGCCCTACCCGCCTGCAGCCTGCACGCAGGAAAAGATCAGCCCCGTCTCCAGGTGCGCCACCTCCGGGCGGGTGGTGAGGGCGTTCATGGCGAAATCCCGCAGCGCGTCGGAATCGCGCACGCCCACGTGCACCAGGAAGTCATTCGCGCCGGCCACGTGGTAAAGGCGCATTACCTCGGCCAGGCCGAGCACGTAGTCCTGGAACGACGCCACGCCGGCGGCCGTGTGCTCGCGCAGGCGCACGGCGATCAGCGCCTGCAGGCCGATGCCGAGAGCCGCCGGGTTGATGCTGGCGTGATAACCGCGGATGATGCCGGCGCGCTCGAGCTGGCGGGTGCGCACCAGGGTCGTGGACGGCGCCAGGCCCACCCGCTCAGCCAGGTCCTTATTGCTCAGCCGCGCATTGTTCTGCAGCTGGCGCAGGATCTCGAAGTCTGTTTCGTCGAGGTTCGCACTGCGGGTTGCAACCGCATTTTCTTCGCTGCTGACATTCTTCATCAAATAAAGCTCAGGATAGGCGCCATCACTCGCAATTAAATCCAGCATAACAGCGATCCGGGAGAGCCTCCATGGCCAGCAGCGATGCCCACAACGACCCTATCGAAGCCCTCGCCTCCCTCCGCCATGAGTTCGGCGAGCACGGCGGCGTGAACATGTCCATCGAGGCGAGTTCCACCTTCACCGTGGTGGACCCGGCGACCATGCCCGACATCTTCGCCGGCCGTAAGGGGCCTGAGAGCGGCGGCTGCTACCTCTACGGCCGGCACTTCAACCCCACGGTGTACAACCTCGGCCGCCAGCTCGCCGCATTGGAAGGCACCGAGGCCGCCTACTGCAGCGCCAGCGGCATGGGCGCGATCTCCGCGGTGATCCTGGCCCTGTGCGGCGCCGGTGACCACGTGGTGGCCAGCCACACGATTTACGGCGGCACCTGGGCGCTGCTGCACGATTTCATGCCTTCCAAGACGGGGGTGACCACGGCCTTCGTCGACACGACGGACCTCGCCGCGGTCAAAAACGCCATCACCGACCGCACCCGCCTGCTCTACGTCGAGAGCCAGTCCAACCCCACGCTGCGCGTGGCCGACATCCCGAGCCTGGCCGCCATCGCCCGCGAGGCTGGCATCCCGCTGGTGGTGGACAACACCTTCACGCCGCTGGTGCTCTCCCCGGCCCGCTTGGGCGCCGACATCGTGGTGCACAGCCTGACCAAGTTCATCGGCGGCGCCTCGGACCTGATCGGCGGCGCGGTGTGCGCCAGCGCCGAGTTCATCGGCAGCCTGATGGACCTGCACACCGGGCCGCTGATGATCCTCGGCCCGACCATGGACCCCACCGTCGCCGCCAGCGTCGCCCTGCGCGTGCCCCACCTGCCGCTGCGCATGGCGGCCCACGGCGAGCGCGCCCTGGCCCTGGCCGAGCGCACCGCTGCCCTCGGCGTGCCGGTCGCCTACCCCGGCCTGCCCTCGCACCCGGACCACGCGCTGATCGAGCAGCTGCGCCACCCCAACTACGGCCACGGCGGCCTGCTCACGCTCGACGCCGGTACGGAAGAGAAGGCCATGGCGCTCATGCACACGCTGCAGAACGAGCACCAGTTCGGCTACGTGGCCGTGAGCCTCGGCTACTTTGACACGCTCATGTCCTGCTCGGCCACGAGCACCTCGAGCGAGATGCCGGAAGAGGCCCTTGAGGCGGCGGCGATCCGCCATGGGCTGGTGCGCATGGCGGTGGGGTATACGGGGACGCTGGCGCAGCGCTGGGGGCAACTGCAGACGGCCCTGGAAGCCGTCGGGCTCACCTGAAAAACGACCGGCGCTAGCTCACCAGCAGGCGCACTTTGGCCAGCACGGTGTCAATGATGGCTGATGGCGCGCGCTCGATGTAGCGCAGGCCCCGGGCCTGGTAATCGATGACCTTGACCTGCTGACAGAGCACGACACCGGTTGTCTTCATGCCGTCCAGGCCTACCTCGAAGCCGTGACCACGCACTGTCGAGGTCACGGGTGCCACAAGCGCCAGCCCCAGCTTTTCATTGAAGGCGTCCGGGGACAGGACCAGGGCGGGGCGCTTCATCTTCTGCTCATGGCCGGCTGCGGGGTCAAAGTCCGTGAACACCATGTCACCGCGGCGGGGAACATAGCTCACGGCCAGCTAGATCTCTTTCCCCTGCGGCGCGTCTTCGAGCCACTCACGGTCTTCGTCGTCCAGGCCCACCTTCTCTGGCGTGCAGCTTTCAAGGAGTTCATCAAGGCTGAACTCGGGCTTCCTGGTGGGCCGCAGGAACAGCCCGCCGTCGACAACCTCGACCTCGAGCGTTTCGCCGATCTCGCACTGGATCTGGCGCAGCAGCGGACGCTGGAGGCGCACGGCGGCGCCATTGCCCCATTTCTGGATCGACAGTTTCATGCTCTGGGTCCTTGGTGCTCTATCCCTTGGAGCTTAGGGAACAGCGCACAAGAGTGTCAACAATGTTGATACTTCAAAACTGGGCAGCTCACGGCACCCGCAAGCAATACCGGTCGATCGGTGCAAACGCGATTGCAGACTGGGGAGCTCCCGGCCAGGGGAAAGGTCAACCACTCAGGTAGTCACGGCGAAGCGCACGCGGTGTCGTTCCATAGTGCCGCCGCACCGCGCTCGACAGCTGGCTCGCCTGGGAAAAGCCGAGTTGCTCGGCGATGGCGCCCATGGGCAGGGCGGTTTCCTCGATCAGCCGCCGCGCCTCGCGCATCCGCTTCGCTGCCTGGTACTGGTGGATGGTCGTGCCGAAGGCGGCCTTGAACTCGGCTTTCAGGGTCGTGCGGTTAATCCCGACCATCCGGGCAAGCTGTTCGATGGTCGGCGGGTCCGCCAGCGTTGCATCGATGATGCGCTGGGCTTCCTGCAGGCGGCGGCGCAGGCGGGTTTCCCGGGGCCGCGGTGTCGCCCGGCTGTCACTCCCCTCGGAAAACAGGGCGTTCAGGGCCTCCGTGAGCAGTTCCCGTGCCTTTCCCGTCACGTAGGTGAGCCGGAAAGCGCCAGGAAAACGGTCGCGGGAAAGCAGGATCGCCTCGGCGATGCGCAACAACCGGTCGGCCGGTTCGATACGGCGCACCGGGGCAGCGGCGTCACCCGCCGCATGCTCCCGGGCGACGAAGTCATGCAGGGCCTTGCCATCCATGCCGAGGCCCGCAAGCCCCTCGGGCGTGAGGTGCAGTGTCACCATGCGCAGCTCGCCGGAATGGATCTCATAGGCGAAGCGACGTTCCTGCCCGCGGCGGAGGCTGTGTATGTGCACGCTGCCGGCGTCGATGGTCTTTCCCGAGTCGATCAGCCGCAGGCATCCACTGCAGAGGAGGCGGATCTTCGTGAGCGTTTCATCGGGGAGCTCCAGGCGGTGGGGCCTCCGGTAGCTCGCGTCGGTGATACCGGTATAAATGCCCGGGACGACCTGGACAAAGTCCCAGTACCCTGTGCCCGTCTCCTGGGGAAGGTAGGTTCTCAGCCCACCGGCCGCGGGAGACCGGGAGGGATCCAGCGCGATGGCCATCGGCGGCTTTTGCTTCGGGGCGTCGCCGTCCTTCGCGGGGCGACCGACGCCCTGCTCCACCAGGCGCTGCAGCAGGCTGAATTCGGCGCCCACGAGCTCCTGGTCCGAGACGAGCAGGGCCGGCGCAATGTCATCGGGTCGCTTCATAACAATCTGACGGATTTAAACCGCTCAAGCATAACTTACTGCCGAATTTAAAAGTATTTCGTCCAAAATCAAAACTCATGCATCGCCCTTTCGCCTACGGTCGGCAGCAGTGATGCAAGGCGCATCGCCATCATAGCCGCCAGAGGGGGTTGCAATGGTCACTGACAGAAACGAGAAAGCACACATCACAAAGCTCAAGCACCTTTCTATCGCCGTCGCGATCGCCTGCGGCACGGATGCCCTGGCACAGCAGGGCACGGACGCGGACAAGCGCGCCCTGGAGGAAGTGCTGGTCACCGCGCAAAAGCGGGAACAGCGTCTGCAGGACGTGCCCATGAGCCTGTCTGCCTTTACCGCGAAAGACATCGTGGAGAGCGGCATGGTCGGCGTTCAGGATCTTGCGCAGATGACGCCCGGGCTGGTGTTTGCCGAGACCATCGGCCGGCAGACGACCGTGCCGGTGATCCGGGGTATCGCGCCGTTCGGCTTCGGTGACCCCACCGTCGTCATGATGATCGACGGCTACACCAACGGCTTCAACCGCTCCGGCAACAACGCCTCGCTGGTCGACCTGGAGCGGATCGAAATTCTCCGCGGGCCGCAGCCCACGCTTTACGGCCGCAACGCCATCGGCGGCGTGATCAACTACATCAGCAAAAAGCCGGGCGACGAGTTCCGCGCCTCCTTCCGCGGCGATGCCGGGACCAGGGGCACCTACCTGGCCCAGGGCTCCGTGAGCGGCCCCCTGGTCGAGGACGTGCTGGCCGGCGGCCTGGCCCTGGGTTACCGCGAGTTCGGCGGCTTCATGGATAACGTGGTCACCGGCGAGAACGACGTCAACGAAGAGAAGGACATCAATGCCCGCGCAACGCTGCGCTTCACGCCCGGCGACCGGCTGACGGTGGATCTGACCGCCGACTACAACGAGGCGGACGACGCCGCCGGCGACCCGTCTCACGTGCCGCCGGCATTCTTCCCGCCGGACCCGTTGAGTCTCATTGCCGTCGGCCAGGGCGCCTTCGACTTCAACGACTTCGATCGAACGATCAGCCAGGACGTGCTCGGCGGTTTCGACCGCGAGGAATCAACGATCGTTCTCAACGCCAGCTATGACTTCGGCTGGGCGGAGCTGACCAGCATCACCGGCACGTCCAGCCAGGAAACGTCGATCCGCACGGACGTCACCCGGCTGCCGGGCCCGAGTCCTTTCGGAGAGTACTTCGATGTCGCCATCGACAACGACAGCTGGAGCGAGGAGTTGCGCCTCGCCTCGACCGGCGACGGAGCCCTGACCTGGCTGGTCGGCGCGTTTTACTTCGAAAACCAGCGCGACCGGCTACTGACTTTCGACGGCAACTTCACCATTCAGGACACGACCGGTGAGGTCACCAACTGGGCCCTGTTCGCCAATGTCGAGTACGCTCTCAGCGAACGCTGGTCGGTGATTGCGGGCCTGCGCTACGACGAGGAGGAGCGCAAGGAAAAGGACAACTTCCAGGCGCTAGAAGCGGATTCCAAGTTCGAGGAGTGGCTCCCGAGCCTCTCCGTCTCCTATAAGCCCAGCGAGACCATGCACTACTACGCGACGATCTCCCGTGGCTATCACGCCGGCGGTCCGAACAGCTTCCCGTCCATTGCCTTCGGTGCACCGGCAACCTACGACCCCGAGTACGTCACCAACTACGAGGTCGGGGCGAAGGGCTTCCTCCTCGATGGAAAGATGTCCTTCGAAGCCGCCCTGTTCTACATGGACTGGGAAGACCAGCAGATCCAGAACAGCTTCAACGAACTCGTGGGCTTCATCGAGAACGCCGGTGGTTCCGAGGTGACCGGGCTCGAATTCAGCGCGCAGTATGCTCCCGTCGATGCCCTGGAACTCTCCCTCAGCTTCAGCGTCCTCGATGCCGAGTACACGGAGTTCCTGAGCCCGCTGCAGGCAGCCCCTTTCGGCCTGTCGCCCGATCTCTCGGGTAATGACATGATCCAGGCGCCGGATTTCTCGGGCAACCTGTCCGCCCAGTACACGCTGCCCCTGGGCGACGGCTGGGATATGCGGCTGCGCGCCGACGTCAACCACGTCGGGGAACGCGCCTTCGACACCACTAACCTGCTGATCGCCGACGCCTACACCACGCTCGACCTCTATGCGGGGGTGAGGAGCGATCGGCTGGAGCTCGGTGTATTTGCAAACAATGCGACTGACGAGGACTTCCTGGTGGGCGGCATCCTGGCCTCCGTCGGGTTCCCGCCGCTCCTGACCGTGGGCGATCCGAGTGTCTTCGGCCTGCGCGTGACGGTGAACTACTGATGGGCGCCAGGGTGGTGAAGCCGTTGCTGTGGACGCTCTCGCTGGTTTTCGCGGCGCTGACCCATGCCGAGACCCTGCTGGTGCAGAACGTCACCGTGCTGCCCATGAATGCGCAGGATCAGCTGGACGCGCAGGATGTGCTCATCCGCGAGGGGCGCATCGCCGCCCTCGCCGACCACGGCCTGTTGAACGTACCTGCGGACACAACGGTCATCGATGGCAGGGGCCGCACGCTGCTGCCCGGCCTGTCCGACATGCACGCGCACATCGCAGGCTACGCCGAGGGTGAGCGGGATGAGCCCGGAGAGGCGACCATAACGAGCGTGGCCGAGAACCAGCTGCTCATGTACCTCGCCACCGGTGTCACCCTGCTCCGCGATACCGCCGGCAGCGAGGCGCACTTCACGATCCGCGAGCGCCTCGAACGGGGCGACTGGCTCGGCCCGCAACTGCGCTTCACCAGCCCAGTACTGGAGGGTGAGCGCGCCGTCTGGGAGTTCTCCACCAAGGTCACCGAACCCGGCGAGGCGGCTGAACTGATTGCAGGCTACGCCGAGCGCGGCTACTGGGGCATCAAGACCTATCACACGCTCGACGCCGAGGTCTTCGAAGCCATTCTCGACGCTGCCCGCGCTAACGGCCTGCCCGTGATCGGGCACGTGCCGTTCGAAGTCGGCATCGACGAGGCCCTTAGCTCCGGCATGCTGACCATCGAGCACCTGCGCGGTTACGACTTCGACGGTATGGACGCAGAAGCCCTGTTCGCCGACGGCGGGCGTTCACGGGAGCGGTTTGTCTCCCTGGTGCGCATGAGTGACGCACGAATGGATGAACTGGTCGCGCTCACCGTCGCGGAGGGGGTCTGGAACTGCCCCACCCTGGCGATCAATCGCTTTCTCGCCGAGCCGGAGTCACGGGCCGCCCTGGTCGAGGAGCCCCGCTATCGCCTGGTGCACCCAGAACTTCGGTCCTCGGTGGAAAACGCCTCCGCCCTCGATGAGATTTTCTCCCCGGACGCCAAGGCAGCACTTCGGGAAGCCCTGCCCCGCTCCCTGGAGCTGGTGCGACGCCTGCACGCCGCCGGCGGCAGGCTGCTCATCGGCACCGATGCGGTCGTGCCCGCCTGGGTGCCGGGCTTCACTCCCATCGACGAGATGAAAATGATCGAGCAGAGCGGGGTTCCGCGCGCTGACGTGCTGCGCATGGCCACCGTGGACGCGGCGCGCCTGCTCGGTCTCGACGCAGAACGGGGCACGATCGCGGTGGGCAAGGGGGCCAGCCTCATTCTTGTCTCGGGGAACCCCCTCGAGGATCTCGACGCACTCTGGCAGCTGGAGGGCGTCATACATGCGGGACGCTGGCACAGCCACGAAGACCTGCAGGCCGCGCTCGAAGCGCAGGCTGCGCGTTTCCCGGCGCTCGACGCGACGCCGGCACGTGCAGACTGAGACCGCTACCGGGAGGCAAGCGCCATGACAAAGCAACAGCGATGCGGCCTGTTGGCCCTTCTTCTGAGTGCCGTGCTCGGCGGCTGCAGCGGCGAGAACACACCGGCGACGACAGCGCAGTCGTCGGCCAGCCGGGCCCCCGTCTTCGCCGTCGAGAACGTGACCGTGCTGCCCATGGAGGGACCGGAAAGGCTGGAGGCGCAGACCGTACTGATCAGCGAGGGACGCATCCTTCGCGTCGCCCCCCGCGACGAGGTCACCGTACCAGAGGGCGCGACCCGGATCGACGGCAGCGGCCGCTACCTCATGCCGGGGCTGGCCGACATGCATGCGCATCCCATGCGCGAGCGGGATCTCGCGCTCTATCTCGCCAACGGCGTCACGCTGATCCGGTCGATGTGGGGCGAACCCTCCCTCCTCGATCTCCGCGAACAGGTTCGCGCCGGCGACCTTCCAGGCCCGCGCATCTATACCTCCGGACGCATCGTGGGCGGCGCCGAGCCGCACCACTTCGGCACCGTTCCCCTGGGGGACCCTGTCGATGCGCGCGGCGTTATCGAGGACCAGCTGCACGCCGGCTTCGACTTCATCAAGATCTACTCGAAAATGAGCCTCGAGGTCTTTGATGCCGTCGATGCCGCTGCAAAAGACCTCGGCGCAGAGTATTCCGGTCACGTTCCCAGGGCGGTGCCGCTATCACATGCTGTCGCTGCCGACATGCGCACCATGGAACACCTCTACGGTTTCCTCAAGACCGCACAACGGGCGGAGGTGCCGGGTGATCTCGAGTGGCGTTTCTTCGACCCTGAAGCCAAAGCCGTCGTTGAAGGACTGGGCGCCGGGACCCGCACCATCGAGGACCTGCTGGACAGTGAAGCGCAGGCCGCCATCGTCGCGCTGATTGCAGACGACGGCGTCTGGATCGTGCCGACCTTCTCCGTGCTCCGGATGCACGAGTTTCGGGCGATGCCGGAAAACGCCCGCTACCTGCACCCTCTCGTCAGCGGTTCGTGGACCGATATGCTTTCGATGCTGCAGTCCACAGAGGATGGCCGCCGCGGCGAGCAGATCCTGTTCGACGCACAGCTTGCCCTGGTGGGTGAGCTCTACCGCACCGGCGCCAACCTGCTGGTGGGCACGGATGCGCCGAATCCCGGCGTGGTGACCGGGTTCGCCGTCGCGGAGGAAATTGCGCTGATGGAGCAGGCCGGTCTCAGCCGCCTGGATGCGCTGCGGGCGGCGACGCTTTGGCCGGCGCGCTATCTCGGTGAGGCCGGCAAGGATCTCGGCCGCATCCGGGAAGGTGCGGCTGCCGACCTGCTGCTGCTCGATGAGGATCCGATGGCAGACCTCGATGCCCTGCGCGCGATAGCCGGGGTGTTTCGCGCTGTGGGCAAGGCCGGCAGCGGGACCCGCTGGCACCCCCGGGACGCACTCGCGGGGTTACTCGACGCCATGCTTGACGAAAACGCGGCCATCACCGCGCGTATTGAAGCGGAACCGAAACCCCTGGGCGACACGCTCCCCGTCTTCAGCTTCGACGGCAGCCGGGGTGAAAGGCTGGTCCTGCAGCACGCCGCTGAGGATGACACGCTCCGTGTGGGGGCGGCTTTCGCCAGTGAGCGCGACCGCGCAGCCTGGGAACGCATCGAGACCGTGCATGATGAATCCGGGGCCAGTCTCAGCACCGAAGACGGGCGGACGTTCCGTACCGCAGACGATGGCCGCAGCCTGCTCAGGGATGGGGAGACCGTCGTGGGGGCCGGCGAAGCGCCGGGCGCGCGCGTCATACTAACCGGTTCCCCGGCGGACCTGCCGGTGATCGACCGGGCGGTCACCGGCCTCGCGGTGGGCGACAGCACAACCTTCTCTGCCTGGCTCTGCCCTGCCATAACCCGTTGCGAAGACGCGGCCGTCAAGCAGTGGCAGCTGGAACGCCTCGAGGATGACGTCGTCGATGGTGTCTTCTATTACACGGGCGTACGGCAATACCGGGTGTCCTCTGACGGACAGAACCTGGGCACGGTGCAGATCGGCGGCGGCCCGTTCTACGGCGGGCAACCCATGGCGCTCTCCGTGCAAGGCCTGATCCTCAACGACATGATCCGCGTGCACTGACAAGCCGCGATGGCAGAACACGAACAAGCGCGTCGCGCCGGCGCGCCCGCCTATCCGCTCGCGGAGGCGATTCCGCCGGCGCTGCTCGATGCGGAGGCTGACAGGCTCGACGCCCTCGCGAGTCGGCCCTGGCTGAGCCGCCTGCCGGTCTACCTCAAGCTGGGCGGCCCCGGCTTCATGGGCGCCGCCCTCACCCTCGGTGCCGGCACCCTCACGGCAGCCATGCTCTCCGGCGCGCAGTTCGGCTACCGCACGCTGTGGATCGTCTGGATCGCCATCGGCTCGGGGCTGTTCATGATGGCGGCCATAGCACGCATCACCACGCGCGGTCAGTTCCGCCTGATCGAGAAGCAGCACGAGCGCCACGGGCTGGTGATCGCGCGCGTGCTCACGGCATTCGTAGGCCTGGTCGTGGTGGCCGTGGCGTTCAACTTCGGCCAGGTCGCCCTGGGTACCCATCTGATTGAATCCCTCGGCAACCAGCTCGGCGTGTCGCTGCCGCAGTCGCTCAATTGGCCGGCCTACGTGCTGCTGACCTCCTGGATCGCACTGAGCTATGGCCGTGGCGGGCGCAGGGGCACGGTGCTCGTCGAAACCTTCATGAAGGCCACGCTGGCGCTGATCCTGTTCTGCTTCCTGGCCTGCCTGCTGGTTGTAGGGGTAGATTGGGGCGCTGCGCTGCGGGGCCTTTTCGTGCCGTGGCTGCCGGCGGGCAAGGTCGGCATTGATCTGTTCATCGCGTCATCGGCCGCCGCCGTGGGCGTGATGGACTGGGTGTTCTTCCACTACGCGGGCCTCGCAAAAGGCTGGGGACCACGGCACGAGGGCCTCGCCCGGGTGGACATCTTTGCGGGCCTCGCCCTGCCCTTCCTGCTGATCTACTTCTTGATTGTCGGCGTGTTTGCCGCCACCCTGCACCGGGCTGGCGGCGATCTGCCGCAGACCGCGACCGAGCTGTCCGCCGCCCTGATCCCGCTGCTGGGCGAGCAGTTTGCTGTGCTTGCCTTTCTGGCGGGCTTCCTCGCGGTACCCATCACTACAACCGTGGGCATGAGCATCGCGTGCGCCGTGGGGATGCACGAGGCGTTCGGCTGGAAACCGGATGTCCACTCGCCACGATGGAAAGCCTGCATTCTGCTGCCCCAGCTGGCACTGCTCGGCGCGTTCCTGCCAAACCCGATCGCCCTTATCATCGTGATCGCTGCGGTACTGTCCCTGACCAACAACATCGTCGGCTGGTCCTTCTACCTGCTCTTCAATGACCGCGAGGTGCTGGGTCCGGATCGCTCCCGCTCCTACCTGTGGAACATTGGCATCCTGGTGCAGGTCACGCTGCTCAACGCCGTGGCGATCATGTGGGTGCTCAACCGTCTGGGGCTCTGGGGTGACTGACCGCTTTTTTCTCGAACGACGACTCGGCCCGATTCGACTACGCGCCTGGGGTCTGCTGCTCAATTTCCTGATGAACGCGGTGGCGCTCACCGGTCTGGCACTCTGGCTTGCCGGGCGGTCCGGGCCGCTGCTCATGCTGCTCGGCGGGGCGGGGACGGTCGCGTGTGTGCTGACGCTCGCGCTGCCGGACCGGGATGACCCGGCAAGCGGGGGCAGGGACGATCAGCAGAACTTAAAGGACGACACACCATGAAACTCAGCGCTCTCACCAACGCCGGCCTCGCGCTGGTCATCGCCACGCTTGCCACGACCCATGCGGGCGCAGCCCCCTCCCTGACGCTCGAACCTGCACAGCGCCTGCTTTTCGAGCCGGGCGAGCTCGTGGTTTCCGGTGCCCTGCCGGGCGCTGCGGTCACCCTGACGGCTACGCTGACCGACGACAAGGGACAGGCCTGGTCCAGTACGGCCACTTACCACGCGAACAGTCACGGCACGGTGAACCCGGCGCAGCAGGCCGCGGTGCGCGGTACCTACACGGGGATCGACGCGCGGGGCCTTTACTGGTCCATGCTGCCCCTGGCGGCCGATCAACTGATGCCGACGCCGGAGCGGGCCCCGGACTGGCCCTCGCGTCCGGCGCTTTCTCCGCAACAGCCGGCGGTCATCACCGTGACTGCGCTCGTGCCCGCCTCGCTGACCGACAGAGCAGCTACCGAACTGCGCGCAACGCAGGAGCTTGCCTTTCTGGCACCCGGGGTCCGCCGTGTGCCTGTCGAGGACGAGCCGTTCGAGGGTGTGCTCTACGAGGCCGCGGGCTCCGGCCCGAAACCGGCGGTCATGGTGATCACCGGCTCCGGCGGGGGCGCACCGGAAGGGGCGGCCGCCCTCCTCGCCTCGCACGGCATCACCGCGCTTGCCCTGGCACACTTCAACTACCCGGGCCGCCCGGATGAGCTGGCCAATATCCCGCTCGAGTACTTCTACACCGCCGCCGACTGGCTGCGCGACCGGACCGGCGCTCCCCGCATCGGCCTGACCGGCGGCTCCCGGGGCGGTGAGGGCGCGCTGCTGCTCGCGGCGATGAATCCGGCTCCCTTCGCGGCCGTGGTCGCCGGCGTGCCGTCCAACGTCCGCTGGGATGGCTGCTGTTCGCCGGAAGCCTCGGCCGCGCCGGCCTGGACCTGGCAGGGCCAGCCGCTGGACGGGTTCCGGGAGTCTGAAGAGCACGGTGAGTGGCGGGAAGAGGACATGCCGGTGGATTATGTCCGCATGTTCCTCGGCGGGATGCTGGAGCCCGGCGAGGCGGTGATTCCCGTCGAGCGCATCGAGGCGCCGGTCCTCCTCCTTTCCGGCGATTCCGACGAACTCTGGCCTTCCGCCGTGGCGGGAGAGCAAGTGCTGGCGCGCCTTCGTGCCCACGATTTCGCCTACCCGGCCGAACACATCGCCTACCCGGGGGCCGGCCATGTCGCCAGCTCCCAGGGTCTCGTGACATCGCTTTCGGACCGGGTCGTGCACCCGGTCACCGGCACCGAAATCCCCCTAGGGGGCACGGCGGCCCTGAATGCCGCGGCCATGGTCGACGCCTTCGCGCGCAAGGTCGCCTTTTTCAAACAGCATCTGCCCGCGGCCACCCCTTAAAACGACAAGCAAAGACAACGAATCCCGCAAAGATCCCGCAAGGAGCGACACATGCGAGCTGTACTGACCACGGCCCACGGGGACCGCAGCGTTCTGGCGCTGAAGAGTGATCATCCCGACCCGGCCCCCGGCCCCGGCGAAGTCGTCGTGACCATCGCCGCCACGGCGGTCAACTACCACGACATCTTCACCCGCCGCGGCATGCCCGGCATCCGCATCGACCTGCCGGTGATCGTCGGCTCCGACATCGCCGGTGAGGTCACTGAGCTGGGCGACGGTGTGGACGCGAGCTGGCTCGGCCAGCGCGTGCTCATCGACCCGGTGTTCCGGGATGGCAAGCGCTTCGGGATGATCGGCGAGACCTGCGACGGCGGCCGGGCGGAGCGCATCGCCGTGGCCACGGGGCAGCTGCTGCGCGTACCGGATGGGGTCACGCTGGAACAGGCTGCGAGCCTGCCGCTGGCCTACGGCACCGCCTGGCGCATGATGGTCACCCGGGGCCGCGTTGCCGAAGGGGAGACGGTGCTCGTCCTCGGCGCCAGCGGCGGCGTCGGCGTCGCCTGCGTTCAGATCGCCAGGTTGTTCGGCGCCCGCGTCATCGCCTGCGCCAGTTCGGAACGCAAGGCCGAGCGTCTGCGTTCGCTCGGTGCGGATGAGGTGGTGAATTATGCCGAGCGGCCGTTCCGGGAGAGCGTTCAGGAGATCATCGGCAAGCCGCGCATGAGCGGCGACGGCGGCGTGGACGTCGCCGTCAATTTTACCGGGGGCGACACGCTCATCGACACGCAGAAATGCACGCGCCTCGGGGGGCGCATCCTCACCTGTGGCGCCACCGCCGGCTATGAGCTCACCCTGGACGCCCGCTACTGGTGGACCTTTGAGCACGACCTGATCGGTTCCAATGGCTGGGAGCCCAGCGACCTGGAGGCCCTGCTCCAGGCCATTGACGACGGGCGCCTGGCTCCAGAGATCGACCGCCGCTTCCCGCTGGAGGAAACCGCAGAAGCAGAGCGGCTGCTCGAGGACCGCGAAGTCGTCGGCAAGGTCCTGATCGTACCGTGAACCCGACCTTACCCAACAACCTGGGCGACCTGCTTCCGGAAAGTATCGACAGGGCCTGCGAGGTGCTGGTCGACCTGCGCGTGCCCGACCGGCCCCGTCACCTGAGCGCTGGTGAGCTGCGCGACGCTACCCGCGCCTTCGCCCGAGGGCTGCGCGATATCGGTATCGCGCCCGGGGAGCGCGTCGCCTTCCTCTCGGCCAACCGCTGGGAGCTGCTGGTCGGCTACCTCGGCAGCATGCTCCTGGGCGCCGTTGCCGTGCCGGTCAATCACAAGCTGCCGCCCGCCACCGTGGCGCACGTGATCGCGGACAGCGGTGCGGCCGTCGTGTTCTTCGATGCGGAGCGCGCACCCCTGGTACCGCCAGACCGCCAGGCCCTGGGTTTCGACGAGCGCGGTGGTGAACTGTTCCGTGCTTTCCTGCACCCGGGCCGTATCGCGGCGTTCAATCCGCCGAAGCATCACCTGGCGGAGATACTCTACACCTCCGGCTCCACCGGCGCGCCGAAGGGGGTCCCCCTGACGCACGCGGGCCAGCTCTGGGCGCTGGGTGAATACTTGGAAACCGGCGACCCCGCGTTCGCAGACAGCACGGTCGTCGTGGCCCCCATGTACCACATGAACGCCCTGTTCTTCGCGTCGCTCAGCCTGCTCAACGGCCTGCGCATGGTACTCATGCCCGTCTTTGACGCGCGCCGTTACCTCGAGGCCGTGACCGCCTATCACTGCACCACCCTCAGCGGCGTGCCCACCATGTTTGCGCTCATGGCCGCGCTGCCCCGCGAGGAGCGCCCTCAAGGCCTCGACAGCGTGCGAACCATCAGCCTCGGTTCGGCACCACTGTCTGACACACTGCTTGCGCAGGTGCGAGCGCTGTTTCCCAACGCGGAGATTTCCAATGGCTACGGCAGCACGGAAGCCGGACCGGCGGTTTTCGGCCCGCACCGGGACGGCCTGCCAAGGCCGCCGCTGTCGATCGGCTATCCCCGCCCGGGGGTGGACTGGCGCCTGGTTGACGGTGCGGGCCCCGAGCAGGGCAGGCTGCAGCTGCGGACGCCGGCCCTTGCGGACGGTTACCTGAACCGGCCGGAGGCGACCGAGGAAAAGTTCGTGGACGGCTGGTTCGACACCGGGGATATCCTCCGCCGGGATGCCGACGGCTTCATGTATTTCGTGGGCCGGGCAGACGACATGTTCGTGTGCGGCGGGGAGAACGTGTATCCCGCCCAGGTCGAATCCCTGCTCGGCACGCATCCGGCAGTGCGCGACGCCATCGTGGTCGGCGCCCCGGATGACCTCAAGGGCGCAGTGCCGGTCGCGTTCGTTGTCCTCGAGCGGGAGTCGGCGGTGAGCGAGGCGGAACTGCGGGATCACTGCCTGGCCGGCGGCCCCGCCTACGCGCATCCGCGCCGGATCGTCTTCAAGAGCGAGCTGCCCGTCGGCGGGACTCACAAGATCGACCGGCGCACCCTCACGGAGGAGGCAGCGGCGCTCATGGCGGCGGAGGGCCGTGCAACGCCATCGGCGGTGACGACCGTCGCGGATCAGCCCGGGGCGGAGGCTTAGGCCCATGGTAGCGCTCGCTATTGATCACCTGCTGGTCGCCTCGCCGTCGCTGGCAGCGGGGCAGGACTACCTGGCGGAACGTTTCGGCGTCGAGCCGGTCGTCGGTGGCTCCCATCCCGGGCAAGGTACCTGCAATGCGCTGCTCGCGCTGAGGGACCATTGCTACCTGGAAGTGTTTGCGCCCGACCCGGCACAGCCCCCCACCCGTATCGCAGACTTCCTGCACACCCTGGCCGCGCCGACCCTCCTCTGGTGGGCAGTGCGAGTGGAGCAGGTAAGCGCGGTGACCCCCCTGCTCCAGCGGGCGGGCGTCTCCGTCGCCGCAGAGACGGCCGGTGCCCGGGAGCTGCCCGGTGAAGGAGGCACGCTGCGCTGGAACCTGTTGCTGCCGGGACCTTCACCCGCCGGCAACGCCGTGCCCTTTTTCATCGCCTGGTCCTCGCTTACGGAACACCCCTCGACCGCCATGGCAACAGACATCCGTCTGCGTTCGCTCTGCGTGAACGCACCCGGTGATCTGCTGCCGTGTTTGACGGCACCGGGCCTGACCACACGCAGCGCGGACGAACCATTGCTGGAAGCCGCTTTCGATACACCGCGCGGCGTCGTCACCCTCGCTTCGCCGCCAGCACACTTCCCGGCCGTCGGGGAACTCCTCGACTGAACGGCGGGGAGAACAGCGGGCACTATCCATCACAGGCACCGACAGCGGTTCAGCCAAGCCTCAGGAGCACTTGCATGAGCGAACAGAAGATGACCCTTGCCGCCCTTAACGAGATGCTGGCAGGCAGTCCGTTCCACCATGTCCTCGACCTCAGCGTGGAGCAGCTCGACGACGCGGCTGATACGCTGGTAATGCGCCTGCGCTACAGCGACCGCATCGCTCGCGCCGAGGGCACCGGCCAGCACCACGGCGGCGTGATCGCCAGTCTGATCGATATCGCGGGTGACTTTGCGCTCATCTGGCAGCTGGGCCACGGCGTGCCGACGATCAATTTCCGCACCGACTACCTGCGGCCCGCGATCAATACGGACCTGCTGGCGCATGCAAAGGTGCGACGCATCGGCCGCACCGTCTCGGTCTGCGATATCGACGTGTATTCCGAGGAAGGCAAGCTGCTGGCCATCGGCCGGGGAACCTATGCGACGGCGGCTGGCTGACCGCCGGGCGGAGGACGCACGACGATGCGCCTGCTTTGTTCAGGAACGAACTGCGCGGCATAAGGCACCTTCAGACGTTACTCCCCTGCCGCTCCCGCGCGCCTGCAACGAGGTCTTCCGGCCCCATGATGATCTCCTGGTAGCTACCGCCGGCGGGAATCATCGGGTACACGTTCTCCTCCGCCGCCACGATCACGTCGAGGAGGTAGGTCTCGCCCGGGTCTGCCAGCAGGCGTTCCAGCGCGGCGTCGAGGTCTTCAGGGCGGCTGACTCGTTCCGCCTTGATCCGGTAACCGGCAGCAATCGTCGGGAAGTCCGGATAGATGTCGGCCTCATCGTCGGCCTTCACCGCCATCGGGTCCGCGAGCCCCGACTCCGCCCGGTGGCCGTCATAGATCATGTCCTGCCACTGCCTGACCATGCCCAGCCACTGGTTGTTGATGAGGACGACCTTGACGCCGATCCCGTAGCGACGGCAGGTGGCCAGCTCGTGCACGGTCATGTTCAGGGAGCCGTCGCCGTCGATGTCGATCACCGTCGCATCCGGGCAGGCGACCTTGGCGCCGATCGCGGCGGGCAGGCCGTAGCCCATGGTGCCGAAGCCGGAGCTGGAGAGGAAACCCCGCGGCCGGCGGCTGCGGTAGTGCTGCATGGCCCACATCTGGTGCTGGCCGACACCGAGGCTGACGATGGCATTGCCGTCGGTCAGTTCACTGATGCGGGCAATCGCCTGCTGCGGGCTGATGCGGTCGGCGTGCCGCGGCAGCGGGTACGGAAAGTCCCGGCGCAGGCCGTCGAGATAACCGAGCCAGTCTCCACGCTCCGCTGTCCGCGCGCAGGCCACGAGCTGCGGCAGCGCCAAGGCGAGGTCGGCGCACAGCGGCAGCGTCACCGTCTTGTTCTTGTTGAGCTCGGTGCGGTCGATATCGATATGGATGATCTTCCCGTCGGCAATAAAGGCATCCACACGCCCGGTAACGCGGTCGTCGAAACGCACGCCGAGCGCCAGCACCAGGTCGGCCTCGTTGACCGCGACGTTCGCCACTTTCGCCCCATGCATGCCGAGGCAGCCCAGCGCCAGCGGGTGCTCCGGCGGGAACACGCCGTGCCCCATCACCGTGGTGGTCACCGGGCAGGCCAGCGCCTCCGCCAGCTGCCGGAGCGCCTCACCACAGCCGGCCGCCACGATGCCGCCGCCGGCGTAGATCACCGGACGCCTGGCCTCGCCGATCAGCCGGCAGGCCTCGGCGAGCTGGTTGTCGCCCAGCCCGCCTGCTTCCGGTTCCGGCGGCTCGATGACGGCGGGGATGGGCGGCGGCGTGTAGTTGCCCGCCGCGTCTTTGGGGTAGTGCTGCTGGATATCCTTGGGAATGTCGATAAGCACCGGCCCGGGCCGGTTACCCCCGGCGAGGGCAAAGGCCTCGCGCACCACCTCCGGGATCTCGCTCACCCGGCGCACCAGCGTGCTCTTCTTGGTGATCGGCCGGGTGATGGCGACGATATCGACTTCCTGGAAGGCGTTCTTGCCGAGCAGCGGCGTCGGTACATTGCCGGTGATGGCAACCACCGGGGTCGAGTCGCTGTTGGCATCGGCAAGGCCGGTGACCAGGTTAGTGGCACCGGGGCCCGACGTCGCGAGGCACACCCCCACCCGCCCGCTCGCGCGGGCATAGCCCTGGGCGGCGTGCACGGCCCCCTGCTCGTGCTCCGTGCGCACGCAGCGGATGCCGGCGCCGGCGAGCACGTCGAAGATCTCGAGGTTGGCCCCGCCCGGGTAGCCGAAGAGCAGGTCGACGCCCTCGGCCCTGAGCGCCCGCGCGAGCAGCTCCGCACCGCGGGCTGCACCGGCCCGCTGCCCGGGCTGGATATCGGAAAGGCGGCCGCCGGTGACGGAAGCCTGGTCCCCGTAGGTGATGTTGTCGACGCCCATGGTGCCCCTGTCCTCCCGTCACGAAAAGGCACAGCTTAGCCCGAGAATCGCGTCGGCGTTATTTGTTTGCTGCCCTTAGGGCAGTCGCTTGAGTATGATTGCTACCTAATCAATGAAGTAAGAGTAGGTTTCATGCAGTCAGACCCCGTGAAACTCGATAAGCTCGACCGCCGCATCCTCGCCCTCCTCCAGCGCGATGCGGGCCTCAGCGCCGCCGAAATCGCCGAGCGGGTGGGCCTCACCCAGCCGCCCTGCTGGCGCCGCATCCGCCGCCTGGAGGAAAACGGCATCATCGAGCGCCGCGTCGCCCTCCTCGACCAGCGCAAGCTAGGCCTCTCGGTTACGGTCTTTGCCCGGGTGAAGCTCTCCGCCCACGGCAAGCGCTCCCTGCCCGAGTTCGAGGAGCAGATCCGCGACCTGCCGGAGGTGCTCGAGTGCCACACGATCATGGGCGATTACGACTTCCTGCTGAAGATCGTCACCCGGGATATCGACAGCTACGAGACGCTGTTCCGCAAGAAGCTGTCGCAGATGCCGACGGTGCAGGAGATCCATTCGAACGCGGCGCTGTCGCGGGTGAAGATCACGACGGAATTGCCCATCGAGCAGGGGGAGCTCACCGTTTGAAGATGAGCACCGTGTCGCAGCCGTCGGTGGACGCTAAAGCTGCGAAGGTCATGCGAATGCTCCCCTTTCGCAACCATCACACAGGTCCCGGGACTAGAGGTGCTGCCCACAACACCAGCCGGAGGCCCAGGCCCACTGGAAGTTGTAGCCGCCCAGCCAGCCGGTGACGTCTAGCGCCTCACCGATCACGTGCACGCCGGGCAGCTTTTTCAGTTCGAAGGTCTTCGACGAGACCTCGCTGGTCGCGATGCCGCCGAGCGTCACCTCTGCCGTGCGGTAGCCCTCGGTGCCATTGGGCAGGAACGGCCAGGCATTGAGCTGCTCGCCCACCTGTTGCAGCACCGCAGCGGGCACACTGCCGAGCCGGTCATCCTGGAACGCGGTCTCGCAGAGGACTTCCACCAGCCGGCGCGACAGCGCGGTCCGCAGTACCGTGGACAATTGCTGCCGGGGAGTTTCCTGCTGCGCGGACCAAAGCCAGGCCGCGGCGTCATGCTCCGGCAGCAGGTTGATCAGGACGCGTTCGCCCTCCCGCCAGTAGGAAGATACCTGCAGGATTGCCGGGCCGCTGAGGCCCCGGTGCGTAAACAGGATGTTCTCACGGAAGCTCACCCCGCCCACCGTGACCGATGCATCCAGCGAGATGCCGGAAAGCGCCGCATAGCGGGCCTTGTCGTCGGCCCGCCAGGTTAAGGGCACCAGGGCCGCCCGGGTGGGCACCCGCGCGAGGCCCTGGCGGTCGGCGACGCGGAAGGCGAGGTCACTGGCGATCTTCGGCATCGACAGCCCGCCCGAGGCGAGCACCACCCGGGGCGCCTGGTGGCTGCCAGTTTCCGTCTCCACGAGGTAGCCGCCCTCCCCCGCTTCGCGCAGGCCGGTCACCCGCTGCCGGAGGCCGATCTCCACCCCCGCCCAATCGCAGTGCTGAAGCAGCATGGCGACGATGTCGCGGGCGCTGTGGTCACAGAACAGCTGCCCGAGCTTCTTCTCGTGGTAGGCAATGCCGGCCGCCTCCACCATGGCGATGAAATCCTCGGGGGTATAGCGCCTGAGGGCGGAAATGCAGAAGTGGGGGTTATCGGAGAGGAAGTGCTCGAGCGGGTCCGCCCGGCGATTGGTGAAGTTGCAGCGCCCCCCGCCGGAGACCAGGATCTTTAGCCCCACTTTGGGCCCCATCTCCAGCACCCGCACCGAGCGACCCCGATAGCCGGCGCTGATGGCGCACATGAGGCCGCTGGCGCCGCCGCCTACGATGATGACATCGGGGTTTTCACTCATGGCCGCGACTGCGCTGCAAAACGCCCGCCAGTATACCGTGCCGAGCAGTCCGATCCGGACCCGTGCGTCCGCCTACGGCGTTCGTTCCGCGAGATGTTTGGTTTCGTCCCGGACTGCGAGCAGGCAGCTGCGGCACAGGCAGCCTTCCCAGCGGGTGGCAATAATGCTGCGCTGCTCGTCGTCAAGCGCCACCCCGGCGCAGGGGCACGGCCTCCCGGTGCCCGCCATGCACTGGAAGCCCCCCCGGCAACGCGGGCACGTCGAGTTGTTGCCGTCTGCGGCCGGCCCGGCCACCAGCTCAGCTGCATCAATGACGCGGTTACGCCCCGCGTTCTTCGCCGCATAGAGCGCCTCGTCAGCTCGCTCGCGCAGCACCTTTACTGTGCCCGACCCCGGCACGTGCGCGGCCACACCCACGCTGACCGTGACCGCGGGCGAGCGCAGTTCGGCCTCGACAGCACGCCGCAGGCGCTCTGCCACCTGCATGGCGCCATCCCGATCCGCCTCGATAAGCAGCAGAGCAAACTCCTCGCCGCCGATGCGCGCGGCGCAGTCGGTGCGCCGCGCACAACCATCGATCACCCGACCGAGTTCGGCCAGCACCCGATCACCGACGGCGTGACCATGCGCATCGTTAACGGCCTTGAAATGATCGGCATCCACCAGGAGCAGTGCCAAACGCTGCCCGTTCCGCTCCGCCCGCAATAGCTCCTGGTCGAGAACGGCCTCGAAGCGGTGGCGATTGGCAAGGCCGGTCAGCGCGTCGGTAAACGCCAGCCGGTGCTCTTTCCGAAGGCGGCGGGCCACGCCCCAGGCGAAGCAGGGCAAAGCGATCACGATACCGATAGCCGGAAGATGCACGATCCAGTCGGCCGGCGGGAGATGGCCGGCGATGCGCAGCGTGTTCAGCAGGGCACTGCCGTGCGCCACGACCCAGCCTACAGTGAAAACACCGGCAAAGGGGTGACCCCGCCCCCACAGCCAGGCCGCGAACAGCGAGTTGAATACCGGCGCCACGCCGGTGAGCAGGAGAAACACCGACGACACGAAGATGGCGGGGAGGCCCAGGAAGAAAAGTGTCGGCGCCAGGAAGCTGGCCCACTGCAGCACGCGTAGCCCCGTGTCAGCCCGCGGATAGAAAGCGGCGAGCTGCAGGAAACGGCGAAAGAACAGCGTGCCGGAACCGAACAGCAGCCCGATCGTGGCGATGTGCGCGTAATAAAGCAGGGAGGTCGACAGCGGTGCGAGCCAGCCCGTAAACAGTCCGTTGAGGAAGCCGATGTAGGCGCCCCAGGCGGCGAGATACACCGCCATGGCCAGGGCGGTGCGGTCCCGGTAGAGGACGACACCGTAGAGCAGCCACAACTGCGTCAGCGCAAGAGCACCGAAAAGGAAACCGTAGGCTGCGAGAACGATGCCCTCGGAGCGCGCGTAGGCCGCCGGCGACCAGAGGGAGAACGCGAAGTTCATGTTGGCACTGCTGCGCAGCTGCAGCAGGACCGTGCGCGACTCCCCGGCATCGAGGGTCAGCGGGAAATTGGCGAGGCGCCGTGGGTAGTTAGAGTCAGCGCGCGGCACGCCGTCGCCCGCGACCCGGGTGCGCTCAGCGTCGTACAGCGTAACGCGGTCCATGGGGGCGTAGTCGTGAGCGAGCACCACGGTGCGCCGCTCCGGCGCCGCGTTGCGCAAACGCATGGCTGCCCAGAAGGTATCGCCGGTGATGCCGGCATTGAGCGCAGCATCGCTCGTCGCGTCACCAGCGCGCAGGCGCGCCAGGGCCTGCTCCGGTGCCAGTGCACCCGCCGGGTCGCGCAGCACTCGCACGGCGGCCGCCGGAACCTTGGCTTGATCAACGGGCAGCGCCATCGCCGGCCAGGGATCCTGCGCCAGACCCTCGGCGCAGAACAGCGCCAGGAGCCCCGCGAAGAGCCTCCGTAAGAGGCTCAACAGGTCGGGCCCGGCGCCTGGTGGCCGCCCCCGCGCCTGGCTCAGGCCCTGCGGGTCCCCGCCCCGCTTCGCTGGCTGGGCAGCAACTCCTCGAGCAGCGCCGGGTGGTGCTTGTACAGCTGCCGGTACACCGACCCGTTCAGCTTGCGCAGTTCCGTGCGGTTGCGCGGCTCGTGCTCGCGCAGGTAGCGGCGGAAGTCGCCCTCGGCCCAGGTCGCCGGATCGGCGGCCTCAGGCGGTGCGGGCGCGGGCTCGGCCGTGGGGCGGCTCTGCGGCGCCGGTGCCGCGGCGTCTCCGGCTGTCTGCGCCGGCGCCGTGGCCGGGCTGTCCAGTTCGCCGGCAAACAGGGCCCGCACGCGCGCCCGGTCGCCCGCGGCGACCCGGGGCAGCAGGCGGGCTTTCAGGTCCCCGTCCTTGAGGCAGGCCTTCAGCGCCGCCTCGCCGAGTGCAGCCAGGGCGGCGTTGCGCCGGGCTTCCCATTGCTTCTGGTGCAGGTTGTCGACGACGGCACCCACCAGTGAAAAGCGGGTCAACTGTCCGGCGACAGCTTCCTTCATGCGGATGAAGTGCGCCTCGAGGCCGGGCGCGTCCTGGTCTACCACGGGTCTCTCCTCTCCTGTTCCCCCCACAGGCAATTCTAGAACGCCAGCGGGAAATTGCAGGGCTTTTCAGCCACCCCATCCACCCTGACGTCAGTCCAGGGTGCGCTCCAGGAAGTCCTGGAAGGCCGCCCAGGACTGTTCGTCCGCGTCGGCGCGATAGCGGTCGCTGCCGAACACGGTGAAGGCGTGGGGCGCGCCGCCATAGGTCGTCATCTCGTGGGGAATGCCGTTGTCTTCCAGTGCGCTGGCGAGCGTCGCGAAATCCTCGAGCGTGACCGCGGCATCGGCGCTGCCGTGGTAAACGGCAACCGGGCCGGCCACGGCGCGGTAGTCCTGCCCCGGCGGCGTACCGAGGCCGCCGTGGAAGGTCGCGAAGCCCTTCAGCGCCGCGCCCGAGCGGGCGAACTCCAGCACCGCCGCGCCGCCGAAGCAATAGCCCATGGTGACCGCATTGCCGACGTCGCCACCCTGGCGCTGCGCTTCCGCGAGCGCGCCGCGCATGAGCGCACGCATGCGCTCGCGGTCCTCGTACAACTCGCCCGTGTGCTGGCGCTTGTCCTCTACCTTCGTCGGACGGACACCGGCGCCGAACAGGTCGGCGGCGAAAACGTCGTAGCCGAGCTCTGCAAGCATGTCCGAGCGCTGGCGCTCGTAATCGGTGAGGCCGTCCCAGTCGTGGATCAGGAGAACCAGGCCCTTGGCGTCTTCGGCGGCAGCAAAGTACCCTTCGAAAGGTTCTCCGTCGACCGAATATGAGACGTCCTTTCCAGCGGCATGAAGCGGCGGCGCGGCCAACGTCACAAGGAAAGGCAGGAGGAAGAGCAGGCGAACCATGGATGACCTCGTTATGCAGACGCGGCGCTTCACCTTAGGCCAGCGCCGCGCCTTACTGCAACCACGGCCGGATACAGGGCATAAACGGTGACCACCCTCGACTGGTGGGTCATCGGCTGCTACCTCGCGGGGATGCTGCTCCTCGCGGTGGGCCTCGGCCGGCACCAGCATTCGCGGGAGGACTACTACCTCGCCGGCCACGGCCTGCCCAACTGGGCCCTCGCCACCTCGATCATCGCCACCCAGTGCTCCACCAACAGCCTGCTGGGGGCGCCGGCTCTCGTGGGCTTCGCCGCGGCCGGCGGCCTGCTCTGGCTGCAGTACGAGCTCGCCGTGCCCCTGGCCATGCTGGCGCTGTGCTTCCTGTTCGCTCCGGTCCACGCCAGCGGCGTCATCTCGATCTACGCTTTCCTCGAGGAGCGGCTGGGGCCGGCGGCGCGCCGCCTCGCCAGCGGCTGCTTCCTGGTGTTTCGCGGTGTCGCCACCGGGGTCACGGTCTACGGCGTCGCCTCGGTGCTGGGACTCATCACCGGCCTCAGCTACCCGGTCGCGGTCTGCCTGCTGATGGGGATCACCATCGCCTACGACGTGCTCGGCGGCATGCGCGCGGTGGTTATCTCCGACGTGGTGCAGATGCTGCTGCTGGTGGCCGCCGTGCTCTTCGCGGTCGCCTGGCTGGCCGAGCCGCTGCTCGCGGACCTCGACGGGCTCGTCCCCCGCCTCGGCCCGCTGGTCGATGACTGGGGGCTCACCACCGGCAACGACTACGGCTTCTGGCCGATGCTCTTCGGCGGTTTTTTCCTCTACGTGGCCTATTACGGCTGCGACCAGAGCCAGGCCCAGCGGCTGCTCGCGGCGCGGGACCGACGCGGCCTGGAGCGCGTGCTGGTGCTGAACGGCCTGCTCCGCTTTCCCCTCGTGCTGGCCTACTGCCTCCTCGGCCTGGGCCTTGCCGCCTACGCCGCGCGCCAGCCCGAGTTCCTGGCCTCCCTGCCGCGCACGGCGGACGGCAGCGCGAACATCAACCTGGTGTTTCCCGCCTTCGTCTCCCGGGAATTCGCCCCGGGCTTTGCGGGCCTGGCCATCGTCGGCCTGTTCGCCGCCGCCATGTCCTCCATCGACTCGGCGCTGAACAGCCTCTCGGCGGCCACGCTGGAGGACTTCATCGACCGCGACCGGCGGCGCAATGAGGAGCAGCTGTTCCGCCTCTCCCGCTGGGTCACGCTCGCCTGGGGCGCGGCCGCCGTGGCTTTCTCCTTCAGCGTGGAACACATCGCCCCCACGGTGCTCGAGGCGATCAACAAGGTCGGCTCCATGGCCAACGGCCCGCTCCTCGCCCTGTTCATCCTGGCCCTGTTCGCGCCGGCCGCGCGCGGCGCCCCGGCGATCCTCGGTTTCCTCGCGGGCATCGCCGGCAATGCGGTCATCGCGCTCGCGCTGCCGAGCGTCTCCTGGCTGTGGTGGAACGTCTCCGGGCTGGTGCTGGCGCTGGGCATCGCCCTGGGCCTCACCGCGGCCGGCGGCCACCGCGAGCGCGCCCGGCGCCTCACAGCGCCCGCGGGGCGCAGCATCGCCTGGCTCGCGGGGGGCGCGGCGTCGATCCTCGCCGGTCTCGGCGCTGTCCAGCTCCTGTCGCGAGGGCTCGGCTGAGGGCGCCGATCACCCTTGCAAAGCGCCCCACAGCCCCCATACTGTTCACCTATGACAGGGAACCGAAAGCGGCTTTCCCGGTCCTACTTCAGCACGTGTCCCAACGGAGTGAACGATGGAGAACAGAAGCCTTTACAACGTTGCCAACAGCGGCGTGGAGCAGGTGGCGAGCACCAACAAGGTGCTGCGCAGCACCTACATGCTGCTGGGTATGACCCTGCTCTTCAGCGCCGGTACCGCGGGCCTGTCCATGGCGCTCGGTCTCGGCCACGGCGCCGCCCTCGTGCTGACGCTGGTCGGTTTCGGCCTCCTGTTCGTGGTCAACCGCCTGGCGGACAGCGCGAAAGGCCTGCCCGCGATCTTCGCCTTTACGGGCGTGATGGGTGCCTCCCTCGGCCCGCTGCTCAGCTACTACCTGTCGATGCCGGGCGGCTCTTCGCTCGTGCTGCAGGCACTCGGCGGCACCGCGATCGTGTTCTTCGGCCTGTCCGCCTATGCGCTGACCACCCGCAAGGATTTCTCCTTCCTCGGCGGCTTCCTGATGGTGGGCCTGCTGATCGCAGTGGTGGCCATGATCGCGAACATCTTCCTGGCGATCCCGGCGCTGTCGCTGACGATCTCCTCGGCCGTGGTGTTCATCATGTCGGGGCTGATCCTGTTCGACACGAGCCGCATCATCCACGGTGGCGAGACCAACTACATCCGCGCCACGGTGGGTCTGTACCTGAACATCTACAACCTGTTCATCCACCTGCTGAGCCTGCTCACGGCGCTCGGCGGCGACGACTGACGGCGGCGCTGCCCGCCCCCGGAACCCCGGCCCTGCCGGGGTTTTTTGTTTATAATCCGCGCCCATGCGCTACGCCCTCCTCGTGCTCGCCCCGCCCCAGGCCACCGCCGTACACCGCGCCGCCATCGGTCTCTGCGAGGCCGCGCTGGACGCGGGCCACGCGCTGCCCCGGGTGTTCTTTTCCGATGCGGGAACGCAGGTGGCCCTCGACACGGCCGTGCCGCCCGGTGACGAGCCGTCGCCCCGGGAGCACTGGCAGGCGCTCGCCCGCCAGCACGGCGTCGAGCTGGTCGCCTGCATAGGCTCCGCCGTGCGCCACGGCGTGCTCGACAGCGACGAGGCCGCGCGCTTCGAACGCCCGGCGGCGACCCTGGCAGAAGGCTTCGTCCTCGGCGGCCTCGGCCTGCTGGTGGAGGCCACCGCCGCCGCCGACCGCGCCCTGACCTTCGGCGGCGGCGCGCCGTGAAGTCCACGCTGCTGGTCATGAACCGCGCGCCCTACGCCGGCACCCTGGCGCGGGCGGGCCTGGACGCCGCGCTGGCCTACGCCGCCTTCGACCAGCCGACCAGCGTGCTCTTCGCCGGGCCCGCGGTGCTGCAGCTCGCGCCCGCGCAGGAACCGGCCGCGATCGGCCGCAAGAGCCTGCGCCGGCTCATCGATTCCATGCCGCTGTACGACCTGGAGGCGGTCTACGCCGATGCCGGGGCCCTGGCCCGCTACGGCCTGGCCGCCGCCGACCTGCCTGCCTTCGTCACCGTGCTCGATCCGGCGGCGCAGCGCGAACTGCAGGACCGGCACGAGCACCTGCTGTCCTTCTGATGGCCCTGCACACGGTCAACCTGCTGCCCGGCGATGACGCCACGGAAGCTGCCCTCGCCCAGCTCCGGGACGGGGATGCGGTGCTGTTTCACGGCGAGGGGGCCTGGCACGCCGCGGCGCCCGCGCTGGACGCCTGGGCGCGCACCGGTGCGACGCTGCACGTGCTCGCGGCAGACCTCGCCGCCTGCGGCCTCACCGGGCGCTGCGACCCGCGCGTTGCCGCGGTGGATTCGGCGGGCTTTCTCGCCCTGACGGAGCAGCACGCGACGCAGCGTGCCTGGTTCTGAGCCGGCCGTGGCCCTGCCCCCGCTGGATAAGGACGGCTTCCTGCGCGACAGCAGCGACTGGAACCGCGACGTGGCCGCGGCGCTGGCCGCCGAGGAAGGCATCGCCCTGGACAAAGCCCACTGGGAGGTGCTCGAGCTCCTGCGACGCTACTACGCGACCTATGACAGCTCCCCGGCCATGCGGGCGCTGGTGAAGTACTGCCGGCAGGAACTCGGGGCCGACAAGGGCACGAGCCTCTACCTGCTCAAGCTCTTCCCCGGCTCACCGGCCAAGGTCGGTGCGCGCCTCGCGGGCCTGCCGCGGCCGGCAAACTGCCTGTGAGCCTGCCCCGCTTCGAGCCCCACCGCTACGACGCGCTGCTGGCGGACAAGGCCCGGCGCGTGAGCGCCCTGCTCGCCCCCTTCGACCCGCCCGCGGCCACGGTGGCGCCGTCGCCGCCGGAGGCTTTCCGCATGCGCGCCGAGTTCCGCTTCTGGCATGGGGGCGACGACAGTTTCTACGCCATGTTCGACCCGGCGGCGCCGAAGGAACCGCTGCGGGTCGACGATTTCCCAATCGCCTGCACCCCGATCCGCGAGCGCATGGAACCGCTGCGCCGGGCGCTGCGGGATGACGCCGATTTGCGGCGCAAGCTGTTCCAGGTGGAGTTCCTCGCGGCGACCACGGGCGAGGTCCTGGTCACCCTGGCCTATCACCGGCGCCTCGACGACGCCTGGGAAGCCGCGGCAAGCGCCCTTGCAGAGGCGCTCGGCCTGGCGATCGTCGGGCGCAGCCGCGGCCAGAAGGTGGTCATCGGCCGCGACTGGGTCAAGGAGCAGCTCACCGTCGACGGCCGTCGCTGTCACTACCGGCAGCGCGAGCAGGCGTTCACGCAGCCCAACGCGGCGGTCAACGTGGCCATGCTCGAGTGGGCCTGCGCGGCCGCGAGCGAGCTCCCGGGCGATCTCCTCGAGCTCTACTGCGGCAACGGCAACTTCACCGTGCCCCTGGCCCGCCATTTCCCGCGCGTGCTCGCCACGGAGCTGTCCAAGGTGTCGGTGCGCGATGCCCGCCACAACCTCGCCGACAACGGTGTCGACAACGCTGCCGTCGTGCGGCTCTCGGCAGAGGAAATGAGCAGCGCCCTGCGCGGCGAGCGGGCATTCCGCCGCCTCGCGGAGCTGCCGGTACCCCTCGAGGACCACGACCTGCGCTGCGCCTTCGTGGACCCGCCGCGGGCGGGCCTGGACCCGGCGACCCTGGCCAGCCTGCGCCGCTTCGATCACCTGCTCTATGTCTCCTGCAACCCCCACACGCTGGCAGAGAACCTCGCGGTGCTGCACGCCGACTACCGCATCACCCGCTTTGGGCTGTTCGACCAGTTCCCCTACACTGACCACATGGAGTGCGCCGTCGCCCTCGCGCGGCGCTGACGCGCCCGCAAACACCACGACCAGTGACGGAGGTTTCCATGGAACGGCTGAACGATGCCGCCGTCGAGGCGGCCCTCGACAAGCTCAGCGGCTGGCGCCGCGACGGCGACCACCTGCGCCGGGACTTCAAGTTCGCTGATTTCAACGCTGCCTGGGGCTTCATGAGCCGGGTAGCGCTCTGCGCAGAGGCGATGAACCACCACCCGGAGTGGAGCAACGTCTACAACTCGGTGAGCATCGGGCTGTCGACCCACGACGCCGGCGGCCTGACGGAGCTCGACCTGAAGCTGGCCGAGGCGATCGACCGCTGCGCGGGGGAAGGCTAGAAGCGCAAGCCGAACTCGAGCAGGCGCCGGCCGAGGACTTCGTCCAGGCGGCTCTCGTCCCGGGCATTGATCTCTATGCTGCGCAGCCCCAGCTGCTCGTAGATGTCGCGTTTGCGCAGCCGGCCGCTGAGCTCGCCGGCGGGCACGTCTGCTTCCCAGCAGTCGATGTAGATACGTCCCGCCGGCAGATAGAAGTCCGCGCAGAGCGTCTCGTCCACCGGCAGGCTGCGGGCGTGCGCGTGGGTGAGCTGGGCGAGGTAGAGCCAGTTGCAGACGTGCATCTGCAGCGGGCTGTGCAGCACGTGGCCGTCGATACCGGCGTAGCCTTCGACGGCGACCTGGCCGGAGCTCGCGAACAGGTCCGGCTCGGCGCTGTCGTCCACCCGCGGCGCGCCGTGCTCGGAGAAACGCCCCAGTTCCCGGTGCACCACGGCCTCGTCGATGATTTCGTGGGGCCAGCTCACGTAGAGCGCGCCCGAGTCCTCGCTCTCCTCCTGCTGGCCGCCGAAACGGCGGCCGAGCTCGGTCAATTCCCAGCCCAGCAGCGTGTGCTCCTGCAGGCCGAGCTCCGCCAGCGCCCGGTTGATGGTTTGCGGGTGCAGCTGCGGGTAGTAGCGGCGCATGCCGCGCGCGGTAATGCGCTGCCGTGACTCGATCGCCGCCAGCAGCGGATGGGAGGCGAGGGTCTCGGGCCAGACCACGTAGCGGCCGAAACGCTTGCTGTTCTGGTAGGCGCCGCCCTCGAACTCGCCCTTCGGCGTCAGCAGCCAGTGGTCGCCGCTGCGCTCGATCCAGCCGTAGTCACGCAGCGTGGCAAAGAGCTGCTGGATCGGGAGGTGCAGCTTCTTGGCGAGCGCGGAGGTGGAGAGCAGGCCGCCCTCCCCGCGTTGGTCAGCCCCCGGCGCCATAGCGCTCGCCGAGGGCGACGTAGAGCCGCTCGGGGAAGTCCGCGGCGCTGCCGTCGAGGCTGCCGAGAAGTTCGTTCAGGTGCTCGTTGTCCTCGCGTCCGCTCCAGGTCTTGCGGTAGCTGCCGTCCTGGTAACCGTTGTCCTGGCGGAAGAAATTGAGCACGTTCTTGCCGACGTAGGCGGTGTAGAGATCCTCGAACGCGAGCTCTGCGGTGCGCATGAGATCGCGGAAGGCGGTCACGGAAAAGCGCCGGGAGGCCAGCGCCTCGGCCGCCAGGGCCTCGGTGGCCAGGCGCAGGTCGTCGGTGGCCGGGGCCTCGTGCTCGATCTCCGCGGCGATGCGGGTCGCAAGTGCCGCGTGGTCGTCATCCTCGAGCAGCAGCATGGACAGGCCGAAGTGCCAGATATCGACGATTTCCAGCCGCACCTGTTCCATGGCCGGCTGCTGCCGCTTCCACCACTTGTAGCCGAAGTGTTCGAGCAGCTCCGCGCACTCGATCCAGGTCGCCCGGTACCAGGCAAAGCCCTGCTCCCGCCACTCGGGATGGACCCGCGTATTCATGCGGTCCTGCATGGCGAGCATGGTCTCGAGTTGTTGCTGCACGGCCGGTCTCCAGTCGACGGGAGAGCGCAGTGTAGCAGCGGCTGCGGGGGCCTCCCAGCCTGCCGCTCAGCCCGATTGCGCCGCCGCCGGCCACTTCGCCTGCACGATGCGGAAGCGCCCGGCGACGAAGGCGAGGTCGGTTAGACAGGCGTTGCCCGCCGGGTTGAGGCCGGTGACGTGATAATCGGAATAGGCCGCGGCGAAGTTGATCGGCATGCCGTGCAGGTTGCAGGCCACGGAGGCGCCGGCGTCGTGGTAGGCGTCGATGGCGCGCTCGATGAAGGCGTCATCCGTGCTGTAGACGTGCGCCGTGATCGCCCCGCACTCGCGGGCGTTGCGCGTGGCGTCGGCCAGCGCCTCCTCCGCGGAGCCGTGGCGGATGACGAAGGAAACGGGGCCGAAGACCTCCTGCCGGTACCAGTCCGCATCGTCCGGCGCCGCGGCGATCACCAGCGGCGTCGCGGTGCGCGCGGCGGGAAACTCCGGGTTTTCGTAGGGACACGAGTCGCGCAGGATGCGGCCGCCGGCCGCCGCGCGCTCGCGGCAGGCATCGACCGTCGCCTGCACCGAATCGTCGAAGAGCGTGCCGCAGAGCGTGGCCGCCCGGCGCGGGTCGGCGAGCCAGCCGTCCACGGCCTCGCAAAGCGCCTGTTCCACCGCCTCGACCGGCACCGTTTCCCCGCCCACGCGCGCACCGCCGGCCGGCACGTGAATGTTCTGCACGCTGGTACACATCTGCGCCGAGGCCTGGCACAGCGACTGGGCGATGGCCCGGGCGGTGGCGTGGAGGTCATCGGTGGACTCGAGCACCACGGAGTTGCAGCCGGCGGTTTCCGTGAACACGAGCTTGCCGGGGCAGTTGTGTTCCAGCCAGCTGCCGAAAGCCGGGCTGCCGGTGTAGTCGACGATCGCCGTCTGCGGCTGCGCCAGCAGCGCCTGCGTCGCGGGTTCCGCACGCGTGTCCGCGACCAGGGTCACGAGGTTCGGGTCGAAGCCGGCTTCGGCCAGCACGGCGCGGCAGGCCGAGACCACCAGGGCCACCGGCAGCACCGCGCGCGGGTGCGGCTTCAGCACCACCGGGTTGCCGGTGGCCAGCGACGCACAGAGCGCCGGGTAGGCATTCCACAGGGGAAAGGTCGCACAGCAGATGACCACGCCCACGCCGCGCGGCCGCAGCCGGTACTGCTTGGCCAGGTCGGCGACGCCGTCGCGGCCGAACTGGCGCTGCCAGCGGCCGGTCCGCGGCACGTCGGCCATCGCCTTGTGCGCGTAGACGAGCGCTTCGAGCCCGCGATCCAGCGCATTGGCGCCGCTGCCGGCAAAGGCCATGACGTAGGACTGCCCGGAGGTGTGCATGGTCGCGTGGGCGTTCTCGAACAGCTGCTCGCCGCAGCGTGCCAGTATCTCCAGGCAGAGGCCGACGCGCGTCCCGGGATCCGCGGCCGCCCAGGGGCCGCGCGCCGCGTCGATGGCGGCAAAGAGTTCCGGCACGGCGACCTTCGGGTAGCCGATGCCCAGCGGCTCGCGGGTGTAGGGCGACAGCTCCTCGCCGATACGGCCGATCTCCGCCGGCTGCTCCAGCGGGAACGGCTTGCCCAGCAGTGCCTCGAAGCGCGCCCTGCCCGCGGCCGGCGGTTCCTCGCCGTGGAGCTTGCTGCTCGGGTTCTCCGGCCAGCCGCTGAAGTGCCGGCGGTCCGCGCAGGCGGCCAGCGCCTCGTCGAACAGGGCCCGGTGCCGGGCGAGGTAGTCAGTGGTCATGGTGCAAAGCCTCCTGCACGGTTTGCAGCGCCTTTTTCCGCGCTTGCTGTGGCAACTGCCGGCTCCTGCTCCCCGGCGAAGGTCAGGGCGACCTCGTAGGCCTCCAGCGGCTCGCCGCACTGGTCGCAGCGCACGCGGCTGTAAAGGCGCTGGCCGCAGGGATCGTGGCGCAGCAGCATGGGCGGGCCGAGGCCGTGCCGGTCACACCAGCGGTCACCCCAGTGCAGCAGCGTCTGGAAGAAGGGAAACAGGTCCCACCCCTTCCCGGTGAGCCGGTACTCGAAGCGCCGGGGCCGCCGCTGGTAGGCCTGGGCCGCAAGCACGCCCGCATCCTCCAGCAGGCGCAGCCGGTCGGCGAGGGTGTTCGTGGCCACCGGCAGCTCGCGGTGGAAATCGTCGAAGCGGGCGATGCCGTGAAAGGCGAGCGCGATCACGTTCGCGGTCCAGCGGTCGCCGACGAGGGTGACCAGGTGGCGGTAGACGTTGCGGGCACCCGGTACCGCGCTTGCCGGCAGCGTGGAGCGACGGCGCGTCTTCACCGGGCGCTCGTCGGTGGTCGCGCCGGGCCCGGGGCTGTAGGAAACGGCGCGGCCGTCCACCGCGGCCCTGCAGCCATCGCAGGCCAGCACCGGGGAGAAGGCCTGGCCGCAGCGGCGGTGTCGCAGCGTGAAGTCCTGCGCCGCGGGCACCGGGTGGTAGCGGCGCTCCCAGGCCATGGCCATGAGCGCGGTGTCGTAGAGGTCGAGCGACTTGCGGGTGAGCCGGTAGCGGCCGTCGCGGCGGCGCAGGCAGTCGATACCCTGCAGCCACTTGAGCCGGTCCGAGAGCACGCCGCGGGAGGCGCCGGTCGCGGCGAGCAGGTCGCCGAAGGTAGAGCCGCCCCAGAAGGCCTCCTGCAGGATCAGCAGGCTCCAGCGATCACCGACCTCGTCCAGCGCCCGGTTGATGGAGCTGGCGCGGGTAACGAGTACGCTCACGGCTCAGGCGCGGTACAGGTCCTCGCCGCGCGCCCAGGTGGCGTGGAAGCCATAGGGCACGCGCCGCGGCAGGTGCACCCTCGCCACGGGCCCCTGCTCGATGTCGCGGGCATCGAAGACCAGGCAGTCCGACTGCCAACTGTTCGAATCGGTCACCAGGGTGATGACGTAGCCGTCGTCCTCGGCCCGTTCGCGGCCGGCGCCGCGGCGCGGCGCGAACACCGCCTCGCTGCCGAAGACGCCGTCGCCGTAGTCCCACTGCCAGCGGCAGCCGCTGTCGTTGTCGTACTTCACCAGGCCGGTAAAGCGCAGCGTGTGACCGCCCTCGTGGGACAGGGGAATGCGCTGGTGGTAGGCATAGCGGCTCTTCTCGCCGTGGAAGAGCGGGTTGGTCTTGTTGAACTCCGTGTTCAGGTCGTCGATGTCGCCCTCGCGCACTTCGCCGGTGCGCAGGTTGAAGCGCCAGCGGTAGTTGTTCGCCTCGAGGCGCATGTAGGCGAGCATGTGGGCCAGCTCGCCCTCGCCGGGCTTCGCCTGCGGCATGGGATTCACCGAGCGGCAGCCGTCCATGATTACCCAGTCGCCCTCCTCCCAGCAGTTGCTCACGTGGAGGATGTAGCACGGCTCGCACTCGAACCAGCGCACGTCGCCGCCGTCGCCGTAGCGCGGGACGATGCCGAAGCGGGTCGGGATATCGCGGTGGAAGGTGAGCACGCGCAGGTGGTGCTTGCGCAGCACGTCCATGTCGTGGAAGAACGGCAGGTCGTGAACGATCGCATAGTGCCGGGTAAAGCCGATGTCGTGCGGCAGCCGCGGCCCGGGCAGGTCGATGGCCGTCTCGTGCACCAGCCGGCCCTCGCGGTCGGCGATGCCGTAGGTCATGTAGGGCGGCTCGTCGCCGTAATCGAAGAAGATCAGCTCCCCCGTGGCCCAGTCGACCTTGGAGTGGGCCGACATGCGCGCGTGGCGGCGACCGGGGAGCACGAAGCCGCCCTGCGTTTCCAGCGTCTGGCCGTCGAGGCGGCAGGGGTTGCCGGCGTTGTACCAGAGCGACACCAGATCGCCGTGGTAAAAAACCAGGTCGGTATTGGAGGTGTCCTTGATGCCGAAGGGCGAGACACTGTAGTCGAAGGGACCCATGACGCCCGGCGACACGGAGCTGCCCCGGGCCCGCTCCCCGGCCAGCGCATCGGTGCCGACCCAGCGGTTGCGATAACTCACCGAACCCTCGCGGAAATAGACGCCGTGCACCATGCCGTCGCCATCGAAGGGGTGATAGCGGTTTTTCGGCGGAAGCAGCGGGTTCGGCCCGTTGCGCAGGTAGGCCCCTTCCAGGTCTGCCGGGAGCTCACCGCTGACCCGCAGGCCCTGCGCGGACAGTTCCTGCGTCACCGGTGCGTACACCCCGTGCAGGTAGGGGTTGTCAAGGCCGTAGATCCATTCCGGCGCGTCGTCGAAGTGGGTAACGCCCCCGACGCAGTGGTTCACGGTGGGGTACTCGGGATGCTGTGCGGGAAGGCCCATGGGGAACTCCTGCCTGGCTGGCTGTATGCCCGAGTATAGAGCGGCAGTTCTGTTATGCAAGTTGCTCTTTCTGCAGGCCTCGGCTTTGCTCACCCCGGTATTTGCCGGGCGCATCAAGCTGCCCTAGACTGCAGGTCTAATTACAAAAGTTACTATTCGCGAAACTCACTACGGACGACCGATGACAGACTGCCTCTCCCGCCTCCGCCTGCCCGTGTTCCAGGCGCCCATGTTCCTGCAGTCCGGGCCCGCCATGGTCATCGCCAGCTGCCGCGCGGGCATCGTCGGCTGCTTTCCCTCGGTGAATGCCCGCTCCGAGGCCGACCTCGCGCAGTGGCTCGAGGAGATCACGGCCGCCGTCAGCCCGACCGATGACGCCCCCTGGGCCATCAACCTGATGATGCACCGCTCCAACAGCCGCCGCCACGCGGACCTCGAGCTCGCCGTGCGCTACCGGGCACCGCTGGTCATCACCGCCCTCGGCAGCCCGAGGGAAGCGGTCGACGCGGTGCACGGCTACGGGGGCCGGGTCTTCGCCGACGTGATCGACCCGCGCTTTGCCGCCAAGGCCCTGGAGGCCGGGGTGGACGGGCTGGTACTGGTCGCCGCCGGGGCCGGGGGCCACACCGGCCAGATCGCCGGCTTCGCCTTCGTGCAGGAAGTGCGGCGTTTCTGGGACGGCCCCATCGTCCTGGGCGGCGGCATCAGCACCGGCCGCGCCGTGCGCGCCGCCGAAGTGCTCGGCGCGGACTATGCTTACCTGGGTACCCGCTTCATCGCCAGCGAGGAAAGCATGGCAGACCCGGATTACAAGGCGATGGTCGTCGCCGCCTCGAGCGGGGATATCGTCTGCTCTGACGCCCTCACCGGGGTGCGCGCGAACTGGCTGCGCCAGAGTCTCGTCCAAGCCGGCTACGACCCCGACGCCATGCCGAGCCCCGGGCAGATCGATGTCATTGCCGCGGCCGGGGACGCGAAGCGCTGGCGCGAC
Source organism: Pseudohaliea sp. (assembly GCF_040217025.1). Taxonomy (GTDB): domain Bacteria; phylum Pseudomonadota; class Gammaproteobacteria; order Pseudomonadales; family Halieaceae; genus Pseudohaliea. The sequence goes on from NZ_JAVJOA010000008.1 coordinate 700,543, forward strand.
GTCTGGTCCGCCGGCCAGGGGGTCGGCGCCATCGACGCCGTACAGCCGATCAGCGCCATCGTGGACGACCTCGCCCGGGACTATGCCGCCGCCAGGGGAGACGCCTGAGATGAAAACGAGCAGCGCGGCGCGCATCGCCGCAGAACGCGAGGCGGGCTACTGGGGCGACGACACGCTGCACAGCCTCCTCGCGGGGCTCGCCGCGGAGCACGGCGAGCGCGCGGCCGTGGTGGACCCGCCGAACAGCGAGGCGCTCGGTGCCGGGACGCCGCGGCGCCTCACCTTCGCAGCCCTCGACCGGGAGAGCAGCGCCCTCGCCCGGGCGCTCTCGGCACGGGGGGTCCGCCGGGGCGACGCACTGCTCGTGCAGCTGCCGAATACGCACGCGCTCGTCCTGCTCTACGCCGCCGCGAGCAAGCTGGGCGCCATCCTGTCGCCGCTGGCGGTGCAGTACGGGCGCCACGAGATCGCCGGCTTTGCCGCGACCCTCGAGCCGCGGGCCTTTATCGGGCAGCGCGCGCTTGGGGAGCGGGCACTCCTCGACGAGGCCGCGAACGCGCTGCGCGACCTGCCCGCCTGGGCCATCGACGAGCTGCTCGCCGATGCCGCCGCTTGCGGGGACGGGGACGCGGACTGGGGCGGTGACGCGGACGAGATCCTGACCGTCTGCTGGACCTCCGGCACCACGGGCACACCCAAGGGGGTACCGCGCTCGCACAACATGTGGCTGGTGCAGGGCCGCACCACGCAGACGGCCGGCGGCTACCGCCCCGGCGAAGTGCTGCTGGCGCCCTTCCCCTTCGTCAACATGGCCGCCCTGGGCGGCTTTCTCTTTCCCATGGCGCTGCTCGGCTGCACCGTGGTCCTGCACCACCCGCTGGACCCGGCGCTCTACCTTTCGCAGCTGCAGGACGAGGCGGTCAATTTCACCATCGCCCCGCCGGCGCTCCTCAACCGCCTGGCGCAGCAGCCGGCGCTCTGGGAACAGTTCGATTTCACTGCCCTGCGCGCCATCGGCTCCGGCTCCGTGCCGCTGTCGCCGGCCATGATCGAGGTCTTCGAGGAAAGCTACGGCAAACCGGTGGTGAACTTCTACGGCTCCAATGAGGGCATCGCCCTCTTCGCCACGCCGGACAGCGCACCGGCACCCGAGCAGCGCGCGAAGCTGTTTCCACGGCTCGGGGCGGCCGGCATGCCCTTCGGCGGCTACGGCGCCGAGGTGCTAAGCACCCGCGTGGCCGACCCGGCAACCGGCGCCATCATCGACGAGCCGGGGCGGCCCGGCGAGCTCTGCATCGCCGGCCCCGGGGTCTTCGACGGCTACCTGGGCCACGACAATCGCGGGCTGTTCAGCGACGACGGTTTCTTCCGCACCGGCGACCTGGTGGAAATCAGCGGCGACCCGCCCCACTTCTACCGCATCGTCGGGCGCTGCAAGGACATCATCAACCGCGGCGGCATGAAGCTTTCGCCGAGCGAGCTCGACACGCTGCTCGAAGGCCACCCGGACCTCGCCGAGGCTGCCGTCTGCGCCTACGCGGACCCGGACCTCGGGGAGCGCGTCTGCGCCTGCCTGGTGCTCGTCGAGGGATCCAGCGCCCCCAGCGTCGAGGCGCTCGGCGACTGGCTCGGCGAACGCGGCCTCGCGCGCTTCAAGGCCCCGGAACGCATCGAACTCTTCGACGCCCTGCCGCGCAACCCGCTCGGCAAGGTCGTCCGCAATGAACTGGCGGCTGCGGTAGCAGCCCGGGGAGGACCCGCGTGAACCACGTCTACATCCTGGGCGGTGCCCAGAGCGACTTCGCCCGCAACTGGGCCCGCGAGGGCCTGGACCTGTACGCCCTGTTCCGCGAGACGCTGGAAGCCGGCGTCGCCGATGCGGGCATCGAGCCGGCGCAGATCGAGGTCGGCCACGTTGGCAACTTCGTCGGCGATCTTTTCTCGCGCCAGGGGCTCATCGGGGGTTTCTTCGCCCACGTCTACCCGGAACTCGCGGGCATTCCCACGGCCCGGCACGAGGCCGCCTGCGCCTCCGGGTCCATGGCAATCCTCGCGGCCATGCGCGACATCGAGGCCGGGCACTACAGCGTCGCCTGCGTGGTCGGCCTCGAACTCATGCGCAACGTCGACGGGCGCACGGGTGCGGAGTACCTCGGGGCGGCGGCCTGGCAGGGCCAGGAAGCGCAGGAGGCAGAGTTCCCCTGGCCGCACCTGTTCGATCGCATCACCGCGGAGTACGAACAGCGCTACGGCATCCGCGAGGAGCACCTGGCGCGCATCGCCGAGATCAACTTCGGCAATGCCCGCGACAACCCGCATGCGCAGACCCGCAACTGGACCTTTCCCGACGGCTGCTTCGGCCCGGACGACCAGCTCAACCCGGTCGTCGATGGCCGCATCCGCAAGCTCGACTGCGGCCAGATCACCGACGGCGCAGCCTGCGTGGTGCTCGCCAGCGAGAACGTGGCCCGCGCCCACGCCCAGCGCCAGGGGCTGGCGCTCGCGGACCTTCCCCGCATCAAGGGCTGGGGCCACCGCAGTGCCCCGCTACTGCTGGAGCGCAAGCTCGCGCTCAGCGCCGGCCAGCCGCTTGTCTTCCCCCACGCGGCGAAGACCCTCGAAGATGCCCTGCACCGGGCCGGCTACGCCGAGGTAACCGAGGCCGATGGACTCGAGACCCACGACTGCTTCACGATCACCGAGTACCTCGCCCTCGACCACAGCGGACTGACACCTCCCGGGCAGGGCTGGCAGGCCGTGGAGGACGGGCGCATCGCCCGGGACGGCAGCTTCCCGGTCAACGCCAGCGGCGGGCTGATCGGTCTCGGACACCCGGTCGGCGCCACCGGCGTGCGCATGGTCCTCGACGGGGCGCGGCAGGTCAGCGGCCGCGCCGGTGCCTGCCAGATCCGCGGTGCCGAGAACCTGCTCACCTTCAACGTGGGCGGCTCCACGACCACCTGTGCCAGCTTCGTGGTGGGGGTCGGTGAATGACGGACGCCTGCCTCTACGAATGGGTGCGCAGTCCGCGAACACGGGCCAAGGACACCGGTGGGCTGCACGCGCTGACCCCGCAGGCACTCCTAGGCCGGCTTTACGGCGCCCTGGCGACCCGGGCGCAGCTCGACCCGGCGCTGGTCGACGACGTCATCCTCGGCTGCGTCACCCAGCACGGTGAGCAGGCGGGCAATATCGCCCGCTCGTCGCTACTGCACGCCGGCTGGCCCGATCACGTACCCGGGATCACCGTGAACCGATACTGCTCTTCCGGGATCGACGCGCTGGGCCTCGCGGCGCTGAAGGTCCGCGGCGGCGAGGCGGGCGCCGTGCTTGCCGGCGGGGTCGAGATGATGTCGCGGGTGCCCATGCTCGCCGACAAGGCACGCGTCTTTCTGGACCCGGCCTTCGCGGCCGAATGCCGCATGCTGATGATGGGCAGCGGCGCCGACCTGATCGCGACGCTCAACGGCGTAAGCCGCGAGGCCGCCGACGCGGTCGCCCTGGCCAGCCAGGAGCGCGCGGCGCGGGCACGGGACGCGGGCTACTTCGCACCCTCCCAGGTGCCGATCGAGACCCCGACGGGCACGGCCGCCGTGGACGAGTGTATCCGCGAGGGTCTGCGTGCCGAGGACCTGGCCGCCCTCCCCCCGGCTTTTGCCGAGGCCGGTGCTGCCGGTGTCGACGCCTACCAGCTCGCCGCCAACCCGCAGCTCGCGGCAATCGAGCACATCCACACGGCGGGCAATTCGCCCGCCATGGCCGACGGTGCTGCGCTGCTGCTGGTGGGCGACGCCGCCCTCGGCGAGCGCCTGGGCCTGGCTCCGCGCGCCCGCATCCGCGCTGCCTGCACCGTGGCGGCGGACCCGCTGCAGGTACTGACCGGGTGCCTGGCCGCCACCGAGGCGCTGCTGGCGCGCACGGGCCTCACCGTCGACGATGTCGACCTGTTCGAGATCCACGAGGCCTTCGCGGCGGTTTCCGTGGTCGCCCGGGAGCGCCTGGGCATCCCCGACGAGACGCTCAACGTCAATGGCGGCGTGATCGCGCTCGGCCACCCCATGGGCGCCACCGGCGCGATCATGGCCATCACCCTCCTCGACGAGCTCGAGCGCCGGGGGCTGGAGCGCGGCCTGGTCGCCGCCGCCGGGGCGGCGGGCAGCGGCAGTGCCCTTTTGATCGAGCGGGTAACGGTCGCCTAGACGCCGGCCGGACTTGCCCGAAAACCCGCCGTAATTACTTTGTAATAAAAGTATTGTAGGCCGCGCCACTCTGCGACCTCAGCCTAAAAAAATGTTCTAAATCGGCAACTTACTTGCGTTTTGCCCTGATTCCTGTATCATTTGGGACAAATTTGATTTGGGACTAAACCATTACACCCGAAAATATCGATGGGCCCCGGAAGACCGCAAGCCTCCGGGGCCCGACAATCGACGACGGCGCAGCTGTCAATCGCCTGATCAGCGAGTGCCCCCCGCTCGACGAGAATTCCCTCTACTGCAACCTGCTCCAGTGCGACCACTTCGCGGCGACCACCGTCGTCGCGGAACAGGACGGCGAAGTGGTGGGGTGTATCTCGGGATACCTCGTCCCGGCGCAGCCGGACACCCTGTTCATCTGGCAGGTGGCGGTCGGCGCCGCGGCCCGCGGCCAGGGCCTCGCCCTGCGCATGCTCCAGCATCTCCTCGAGCGCCCCGCCTGCCGGGCCGTGCGCTACATGGAGACGAGCATCACGCCCGACAACGACGCCTCCTGGGGGCTGTTCCGCAAGCTCGCGGAGTCCCGCGATGCGCCGCTGGCTGACAGCGACTGGTTCGACCGGGACCGGCACTTCGGCGGCGCCCACGACAGCGAACAGCTGGTCCGCATCGGCCCCTTCGCGGCGGCCGAGGACAGAGAATCCACCTTTAAAGAACAACGCAATGACGAGAGGAACACGGCATGAACATCTTCAAGGAAACTGAATCGGAAGTTCAGAGTTATGCACGCTCCTTCCCGCGCGTCTTTCACCGCGCCCAGGGCGAACACATCTATGACGAGGACGGCAACGCCTACCTCGACTTCCTCGCCGGCGCCGGTGCCCTGAACTACGGCCACAACAACGCCGTGCTCAAGGAGAAGCTCCTCGCCTACATTGCCGAAGACGGCATCACCCACGGCCTCGACATGCACAGCCGTGCCAAGGCGGAATTCCTGAAAACGCTGCGGGACAAGATCCTCAAGCCCCGCGGCCTCGACTATCGCGTGCAATTCACCGGCCCGACAGGCACCAACGCCGTGGAAGCGGCGATGAAGCTCGCGCGCAAGGTCAAGGGCCGGGAAACCATCGTGTCCTTCACCAACGGCTTCCACGGCGTGAGCCTCGGGCCGCTGGCGGCGACTGGCAACGCGCATCACCGCGGCGGCGCGGGCACGCAGCTCGCCGGCATCGCCCGGGTGCCCTATGACGGCTACCTCGGCAAGGGCGTGGACACCACGGCCTACCTCGACAAGCTGCTCTCGGACGGCAGTTCCGGCATCGACCACCCGGCGGCAGTGCTCGTGGAGCCCGTGCAGGGCGAGGGTGGCGTGAACGCCGCCTCTGCCCAGTGGCTGCGCAACCTCGAGAAGGTCTGCCGCAAGCACGACATGTTGCTGATCGTGGACGACATCCAGGCAGGCTGCGGCCGCACCGGCACCTACTTCAGCTTCGAGGGCGCCGGGATCAAGCCGGATATCGTCACCCTGTCGAAGTCCATCAGCGGCTACGGCCTGCCCATGGCCATCGTGCTGCTGCACCCGGAACTCGACCAGTGGAAGCCCGGCGAACACAACGGCACCTTCCGCGGCAACAACATGGCGTTCCTGACGGCGAAGGCGACCATCGACGAGTTCTGGTCCGACAACGCCTTCAGCGACAGCGTGAAGCGCAAGGGCGCTTACGTGGCCAAGCGCCTGCAGCGCATGGCGGACGAGTACGGCGAGGGCCACTTCTCCGTCCGCGGCCGCGGCATGTTCCAGGGGCTTAACTGCGTCTCTGGCGACCTCGCCGGCAAGATCGCCGCGCACTGCTTCGAAGAGCGCATGATCATCGAGACCTGTGGTGCCGATGACGAGGTCATCAAGATCTTCTGCCCGCTGACGATCTCGGACGCCAACCTGACCAAGGGCCTCGACATCCTCGAGAAAGCCGTGGCCGAGGTCTGCGCCGAGACCGACGAAATGCCCGAAGCCACGGAAGTGTTCGAGCTGCGCCGCGCCTCCTGAAGGCGCCGCAGCCACCGACCTGCAAGCAATAGGAGCCAAGAATGATTGTAAGGACCCTGGCGGAGGCGCAAGCCTCCGGCCGGCGCATCGTGTCGCCGGACAACAACTGGGAAAGCACGCGCATGTTGCTTAGGAACGACAACATGGGCTTTTCCTTCCACATCACCACGATCTACGCCGGTGCCGACTTCCGCATGCACTACAAGAACCACCTGGAGTCGGTGTACTGCGTGAGCGGTGAAGGCGAGGTGGAGACGCTGGCGGACGGCAAGAAGTACCCGATTGCCCCCGGCACGCTCTACATCCTCGACAAGCACGATGAGCACATCCTGCGGGCCTTCAGCGAAATGACCATGGCCTGCGTGTTCAACCCGCCCCTGTCGGGCAAGGAAGTACACAACGCGGAAGGCGCCTACGAGCTGGACGCGGAGGAGATCGACGCGTGAATACCCACACGGTAGAGAAGATCGGCGGGACGTCGATGCTCGACTACCGCGCAGTCCGCGACAACATCTTCCTGCACGGTGGCGAAAGTGACAATCTCTACGGTCGCGTGTTCGTGGTCTCCGCCTACGGCGGCATCACGAACCGCCTGCTCGAGCACAAGAAGAGTGGTCGGCCTGGCGTCTATGCCCTGTTCTCCGGCAGCCAGCAGGACTCGTCCTGGCGCGAGGAGTTCGAGACGCTGCGCGAGGAGATGCACGCCCTGAACGCCGAGCTGTTCGAGGATCCGGCCGAGACGAAGCGCGCCAACGGTTTTATCGACGAGCGCCTGTACTCGGCGGAAGCCTGCCTGCAGAACCTGGCCAAGCTGTGTGACCACGGCCACTTCAGCCTGGAGGCCCACCTGGACACGGTGCGCGAGATGCTCGCCAGCCTCGGCGAGGCTCACAGCGCCTGGAACACCGCGCAGCTGCTGCAGCGCGACGGTGTCAACGCCTGCTTCGTAGACCTCACGGCCTGGCGCAGCGAGGAGCACCTGCCGCTGGACGACCGCATCCGCGAGGCCATGGCGGAAATCGACGTGAGTACGACCATGCCCATCGTCACCGGGTACGCGCACAGCGACAACGGCCTCATGGCGAGCTTCGACCGCGGCTACAGCGAGATGACCTTCAGCCGCCTGGCCGTCATAACCGGCGCCAGCGAAGCCGTGGTGCACAAGGAGTTCCATCTCTCCAGCGCCGACCCGAAGGTCGTCGGGGAGGACAAAGTCGTTCCCATTGGTCGCACCAATTACGACGTGGCCGACCAGCTTGCCAATCTCGGCATGGAGGCAATTCATCCGAAGGCCGCCAAGGGCCTCCGCCAGAGCGGCATTCCCCTCCGCGTGAAGAACACCTTCGAGCCGGAACACACGGGTACGCTGATCACGTCCGAGTACGTGAGCAGCACGCCCTGCGTGGAGATTATCGCCGGCCGCCGCGGCGTCTACGCGCTGGAGGTCTTCGACCAGGAGATGGCGGGCCAGGTGGGCCGCCATGACCAGGAGATTCTCGCGATCATCCGGCGCTTCAAGGCTGGCATCGTGTCGAAGGACATCAACGCCAACACGATCACCCACTATCTCAATTGCAACCTGAAGACCGTGAAGCGGATCCGCCGCGAGATCGAGGCGCTGTTCCCGAGCGCCGAGCTGGATCAGCAGCGAGTCGCGATCGTCTCGGCAATCGGCAGCGATATGCAGATTCCCGGCATCCTCGCGCGCACGGTCACTGCCCTCGCGGACGATTCGGTCTCGGTGCTGGCCATGCACCAGTCCCGCCGCCAGGTGGATATGCAGTTCGTGGTCAACGAGAACGACTACGAGCGCGCCGTCGTGGCGCTGCACCGCAGGCTGGTGGAGCCAATCGATCACGGCCGCGCTATCTCCCTCGCGTCCTGATGCGGAACTGAAGCGAGCACTGCGGCGTGGTCGCGTCTTTCGTTCTCTGCCTCCTCGGCTTCACCCTCATTGGCCTCTCGTCGGCGCGGGCGAGCCGGGGCACGCGGCACGACTACTACCTCGCCGACGGTACCGTGCCCCCCTGGCTGGTCGGGCTGTCTGCGGTCGCCACCAACAACTCGGGCTACATGTTCATCGGGGTAATCGGCTATACCTACGCCACCGGCTTCCCCGCCATCTGGCTCATGCTCGGCTGGCTCCTCGGCGACTACCTCGGCTCCACCTTCATCCATGCCAGGCTCCGCGCCGCCACCGAAGGCTGTGACGAGGTGTCCTACGCCGGCGTCCTCGCGCGCTGGCACGGCGAGCGCAACACCGCCCTGCAGCGCAGCATCGGCGCTATCTCCCTGCTGTTCCTGATCAGCTATGCCGGCGCACAGCTGCTAGCCGGCAGCAAGGCCCTGCACGTGCTCTTCGAGTGGCCGCTCTGGGCCGGGGCGGTCCTCGGGTCGGTGCTCGTCGTCGCCTACTGCTTCGCCGGCGGCATCCGCGCATCCATCTGGACCGACGCAGCCCAGTCCATGGTCATGATCGTCGCCATGAGCCTGCTGTTGGTCGTCGCGGTGGTCGAACTGGGCGGCTTCGGCGCCGCCTGGGCCGAGTGGAAGGAAATCCCCGAGTTCACGCGCTGGACGCCGCAGGCGCCCGCGTTCCTCGGCTGGACCGGGGGGCCGCTGTTCGTGCTCGGCTGGATGGCGGCGGGGCTGTCGGTGATCGGGCAGCCGCACGTCATGGTGCGCTTCATGACCCTCTCCGCAGGGCCCACGGGCATGCGCCGGGCGCGTACCTGGTACTACCTCTGGTTCACCGCGTTCTACTTCGCGGCCACCGCCGTGGGCCTGCTGTCTCGCCTCTACCTGGCCGACAGCGGCGATTTCGACGCCGAGCTGGCCCTGCCGACCATGGCCCTGGAGCTGCTGCCGGGCGTGCTCGTGGGGGTGATCCTCGCCGGCATCTTCGCGGCGACCATGTCGACCGCGGATTCGCTTATCCTGTCCTGCTCGGCCGCCCTCACCCACGACCTGCTGCCGCACCGCATCGAGCGGCCGCTGCTGATCAAGGCGTCGACGGTGCTGATGACCGCCGGCGCTCTCGTGCTCGCCCTCTCCGGCAGCGACAGCGTGTTCGCGCTGGTCATCCTGTCCTGGTCGGCCCTCGCCAGCGCCTTCGCGCCGCTGCTCATCGCCCTCGCCCTCGGTGCACGCCCCTCCCAGGCGCGCGCACTCATCGCTCTGACCGTTGGCCTGGGCGTCTCGCTCCTCTGGCGCCAGCTGGGGTGGGAATCGGTGGTCTACGAAGGCCTGCCTGGCATAGCGGCAGGCCTGCTCGTGCACGCGGTCCCCGCCGCGGGGCGCAGGGCCCTGCGCGCAGCGGAGTCGTCGACCTGACGGGCTCAGGCCGGGTAACGCGACCCGGAGGTCATCGAATAGCCGCGCGCCGCACCGCCACACTTTAAGTCGTCTCTGGAAATGTTCCGTCGGGAACGAGAGCCGATTCTTCCTGGCCGTTGGCGGCCTGGAACGGGCCGTCACTCGCCAACGAGTTCAAGTGAATGCTTAGGTATCGCACCGCGATTCGGCCACCGTCACGTGGCACAGGCGCTCCACCTTGTCGCGCCCGTGGGAACGTGCCATCCAGACCGATCATGGCCACAGTGCGCTCGGGGCCCTCAGTCCCGTCGAGTAACTGGCGGCGAACCAAGGCGCCGAAATCTCAAATAATGCGTGGACCTAGTTACGGGATACTTACACGCGCATGACTGTTTTCTCAGGAGCGGACCCTCAGCCGAGGGGCGCCGACAGGCTGCCCCAGGCCAGAAGCTGCCGCTCCGAACACTAGTTGGTCAAAGATCGAACTGGTTCTTGATCCGCACACATTCCGCCGACTATTTGCCAATCACCAGCCACCTTCATCCAGGTATGGGTGAACTTTCGCCAGTCCCCTTCACCCTTACTGGTGCCGTCGCCGTAGCCAAATATGTACCCAGCGGCATAGTGAACAACTGCGACCTCTCCGAAGAGCTGCACCGCCTGAGGCTTCAGTTCATACGTAAGTGACCAGTTGTTGTCACGAATTTCCTCAACCCATGATCCGATATTTGCCTTTCCGGTCGGCGTCCAGCTAAAACACGGCCAACCGACGAAATCGTCGTGCCAAAGAGCGACGTAGTCCTCGACATTTGCAGCTGCTACGAGACGCCAATACGTCTCTTCCATCTGCCACACGGCGGCCTGTTCCTCGTCAAGTTCGAGCGCGCCGGCCGACAGACAAAAAGGCAGGGTGAGGACTACCAGCAGGACTAATCTTGTCATTGTTCTTCTCCCCACACTTCAAACATCAAGATGCAAATGAGCAGCTGCTTTGGGTCAGTAGCTGTTAGTGTAGCTCAACTGTCGTGAACGGCTGGAACGGGTCGGGAGCGGTCACACAGGACCGGCTTTTTAAACGGCCGCTAACGGCTTCTCTGCAGCCCAGCCGCCACAATTAAAGTTGCTTCTAGAAACGTTCCCGCGGGAATGAGAGGCAATGGTTTTCGCAGCCCGGTAGCCGGTAATGTAGCTCCCCGATCTTATCGTTCATCGCGCTGAGTCGAGAACCCGTAAAACACGCACGACCGCTAGGCCGACGGCGCAAGACCCGCTGCCAGCGCGGGAACCGCGCCTCGATGCCAGCGCTCAGGCTGATTGATCGCAAGCCTGAGTGAGATAGGTGCCCGTCCTTTCGATACCAGCCGCGGCTACCTTCATCGTCATCATCGCCTGAGAAACCAGTTAAGCAGGCACCCGGGGCCAGGCGCGGCCGGTCTAGAAGGCAACGTAACTGCTGCGTGAATGGTTTACGACGCACTTCGCGAAGCGGTCATTCAGCTTCTGCGGCTCGGAGTCACCGGCCATCAGGCCTGCCATCCACTCATCGTAGGCAGTACCGAAGGCAGCAAAGTCAGCGCTTGTCCCGACCCAGTAGTAGGTTTCTAGGTCACTGTCGTCGTGCGGCATGAATATCTGCGCGTTGTAGCCGCGGGGGTTTGCCCAGCCGTTGAAGTCCTCGACGACTTTCATGTATTCGCCCCAGCTGCATTCGCCGGTCATCTTGAAGGCGATGATGTCCTTGTGTTCTGCCTGGGACAATGCTGAAGCCGACAGCAGGGCAGCGGCGATGGCCATTTTTTTCATTGTTCTTTCTCCTCGGTGTTGGGTCTACGGGTTATCCCGAGTTGTAAGTAAAGTCCAGGATGGGGTTCTGCGCCATTTTTCTGGCCCACGGCTTCAAGCCTGCCCGAAAGCCCGCGGCTTCAGGCTTCCATCGGGCTTTGCAGACCGGACAACTGAAACCAGCGCTTTGGATCCCTGCCTGGCAGGCAGCATATAGGGCGCCGCGCCGCGCCGCGCAGCTCTGCGAAGCAAAACCACGGCTGCAGGCAAACAAGGTTTCCGGGCAGCATTGTATGCGCTCTCCTATACTGTCTGTCCCGGCAGCGCCATCGCCAACAAGAAGTGCACAATAACCCTGAAGGGAGAAAACAATGAAAATGCAGCACTGGATTCCGGCGTGCGCGGTCGCGACGTCGTTACTCGCCTCGGCAGCCTCCTTTTCCCAGGTCACCGAGGACGGCATGGGGAAGATCCTGCCCGTCGAGCTCTATGTCTGTCAGTTCATGGATGGAAAAGGCCATGGTGACCTGGAGCCTGTGGTCGCACAATGGAATGCGTTCATGGACGAGCATGACGTAAACGGTTACGCGGCATGGCTGCTGACGCCCTACTATCGCGGCGCCGAGCAGAACTTTGACGTTCTGTGGATGGGCGCCGCAACAGACGGCAACGCGATGGGCCGTGGTGCCCATCACTGGATCACGGAGGGCGGCGAGGTCGCTGCGGCCTTCGCAGAGGTCATGGACTGTCCGGTTCACCTCGGCCTCGCCTCGGCCATGTACAAGGCGCCACCGAAAGGCAACACCTCCGGCTTGCAGGTGATCAGCATGAGCGACTGCAAGATGAACGAGGGCACGCGCTATTCCGACGTGCGGTCCGCGGAAGTCGAATGGGCACAGCACCTGTCCGACGCCGGATCTGATGCTGCCTATTATCACTGGTTCCCCGACTTCGGCGGCGGCGATCAGGACTTCGACTACAAGCTCGTCTACGGTTATACGGACCTGAAGCGCATGGGCAGTAACTGGGAGATGATGGCCAATGGCGGCGGCCGCACGAAGTCCAAGGAAATCTTCGGCGATCTCGACGAGTGCGATGACTCGCGCGTCTATGTCGGTAAAAGCATCAGGAGCACCAAACTGCGCAAATAGCCCGCGTCCTGGCACCGCCGGTCGCGGACGGGCTGCCGGGAAGCCCGGCAGCCCTGCTCCTGCACGCAGTGCCCGCTGCGCGGCGGAAAATGCTGCAGGCCGCCGAGCCCTCGGCCTGACGCGCTCAGCCCGGAGCGCTGTCTCCGGTCGCCATGGGCAGTAACAGGTCCTCCAGGAAGAAGGCGGACAACTCGGCCCGCCCGGTCACGCCCGCCTTGCGGTAAACCGCCCTCGCCTGCTCTCGCGCCGTGCGCTCGCTCGTGGACCGCACCTCCGCAATCCCCTTGTGTCCCAGGCCCTTCAGGAGCAGAAGGGCGACCTCCTGCTCTGCACCGGTCAGTTCCCAGCGCTGGAACTGTTCCTCGATCGCCGCGCCAAGCCCGCGCAACACCTGCTCGTTCTCGCTGCGCCAGCGGGTGGCTTCGGCCTGCGCCTCTGAAAGATCCGACTGCAGGGTGGATACGGCAACCCGCGCGGCCCGGAGACGACGCCAGAGCAGCACCGCGCCAAGTAACGCCAGGATCAGGACGAAGCCCTCCGCGAGGAGGTGAGCCATGCCGCTGCCCTCGCCATAGTCTGCAACGAGGTCTGAGGCCACCAGGCAGGCGATAACCACGAAGAGCACCAGGGATGCGATCGACAGCCGTCCTTCCTGTGCGTCATCCGACCTAAAGCTCGACAAATCAACCACCTGCGACCGCCTGCGTCATGCGGCGCATTGTAGCAACGGGCAGCCGGCACCACGATAAACGGAACGACAGGGACTCGCAGGAGCGATGCCATGAGTGATACAGCGACCGATACTGCACGACATGAAGGGACGGCCCCGCCGGCGGGGAGGCCGGGCAGTGAGATCAAGGTCTGGGACCTGTTGGTGCGCCTGGGACACTGGACGCTGGTGATCGCGTTCACCATCGCCTGGTTGACCGGCGAGGAGGAAAGCGCGTTGCACATCTGGTCGGGCTACGCGATTGCCGCTGTGGTGGCGCTCCGCCTCTGCTGGGGTCTCGTCGGTACGCGCCACGCCCGCTTTAGCGACTTTGTGCGCGGCCCGCGGGCAGTGATCGACTATCTCCGCGGCCTCGCCGCGGGGACGGCGCCGCGCCACCTCGGGCACAACCCGGCCGGCGGTGCCATGACGGTACTGCTGCTGCTTGCGCTCGCCGTGACCACGGTGAGCGGCATGATGGTCTACGCCATTGAGGAGAACGCGGGGCCGCTGGCCGGCTTCGTCATGTCGACGGACAGACCGGCACCCGCACTCGCTCTCGTGCCCCGGGCCGTGGCTGACGACGATGACGAAGAGCACAGCCGGGGCGGACACGACGAGCAAGGCGAGGAGTTCTGGGAGGAGATTCATGAAATCGCCGCCAACCTGTGCCTGGCGCTCATCATTCTCCACATTCTCGGCGTGATCGCCTCAAGCCTCGCTCATCACGAAAACCTGCCGCGGGCGATGGTAACCGGCAGAAAACGAGCGGAATGACAAGGACAGGCTGGCGGCGAGAGCCGGACTCGATGGTCCGGCACCCCGGCCGGCACGCGTGCCGGTTCGGCCGCCGCGTTGTCAGGCTGGTGCCCGGAGCCGGACTCGAACCGGCACGGCCTTTCGGCCTGGAGATTTTAAGTCTCCTGTGTCTACCTATTTCACCATCCGGGCGCGCCGCGGAGCATAGCACAGCGGCCCGCGCGCCGGCGGCCGTCGCGGCCAGTGCCATGCTAAACTGGCCGCGTAACAGCGACCCCGGACCATCATGTCGGCCCTTCGCAAGTGGCTACTTTCCTGCCTGGCTGTTCTCGCCGTTCTCGTTGCCGGCGGCTTCGCCGTCCTGCTCTCCGACCGCGCCCTGTTCGCGTCAAGCCAGTACCTCGTCGAGACCCTGACGCCCTACCGGCTCGAGTTCGAGGCCCCCTCGCTGGACCGACGGGCGCGCGTTCTCTCTGTCGCAGGCGTCCGCCTTTACCAGCAGGGCCACGACGGGCCGCCATTGCTGGCGGTGCAGCGCCTGGAGATCACCGATCTCATCAATCTCCTGCGCAATGGCAGTCTCCGCGGCACCACCGTACGCGCCGTCAGCGTGCAAGCCTACGTGGACGCCACCGACAGTACGGAAGACCCGGACCCGGAGGACTGGCTGCGCCAGACCCGCTGGCTGCCGGAAGTGCTCGAACTCGACGCCATCCACGTGATCACCCGCGGCGCCGAGACGAAGGTGCTTCCGGTGCGCTCGATTCACGGAGCCTGGAGCCAGGCGGGGCGCTTCGAGTTCAACGCGAGTGTCGAACTGCCGCGCCGAAGGCTGCTCACGGATGGCCACCTGCAGGAACCGGCACGCAACACGCTGGTGCTGGAGGCCTTGATCAGACACCCCGACGGTGAAAGCGTCATCGCTGTCGATGGCGAGGTCACCGCATCGGACAGCAACCTGAACTATCGCCTCGGCGTCGAGGGCACCTACCGACAGGTGGAAAGCCTGCTCGCGGTTCTCGACCCGCAGGCCTACGGTTTCGAGGGATCGCTCCGGCTCAGCGGGGAGATGACGGGGAACCTGCAGGCCGCCGATCTCAAGATCACGGAGCTGGTCCTCGACAATCGCCCCGACTCCGCCTTCACAGCAACGGGCAGCCTCCACTGGCAGAAGGGAGAGCCCGTCTTGGCTGACCTGACCGCACGGGGCACCATGACCGACCTAGGTCCCTTCGCCGCGCTCCTGGGCACGGACCTGTCTGCCCTCGGCCAGGTAGACACCGCCATCGAGCTGGACGGCACATTGAGCCGGCCGCGGATCCGCCACTTTGAATTCAAGAGCCAGAGTGAAGAAGGCCTCGCCGTGGCTCTCGCACCGGTGGATGAGGAGCTGTACCTCGATGAGACCCTGCCGACCGACATCGCAGTCGCGGTACGCCTCAGCGGGCCCGACCCGTCCGTGCTGGCCCCCTGGATCACCCCGCCCCCCCTGCAAGCCGGGGCGTGGGAGGTGAACGGAACCGTGCGCCGGCCCGGTGAGACGCTCACGGTGCATGACCTCACCGTCACGGTGGAAGACCTGGCGGGGAGCGGGACCTTGCGCGGAAACGGCGACATCGAGCAACTCGTCCCCGGCGCAGCAGGCGGCCCGCGCTTCCGCGGGCTGAAACTGCGGCTGTACGCTGACGCGCTGCCCCTGGCTCCGCTGGTCGCCGCTGCTGGGGAAGCGCTGCCCTTCCCCATCGACGGGGAGGTCGGCGGCGTGGCCGACCTGTTGGGCGACGAGGGCAACCTCGAGCTGCGGGGAGTCGATGCGTCGGTGTCCGCACTGGGCGGCAGCACTCGCTTGCGCGGAAGCGTCGGCCAGTTGATCGGGCTCCAGGCGGTAGACCTTCGGATTGAACAAAGCGGTCTGACGCTCGCAGAGCTGGGAGAGGCCCTGCCCGGTAAGCTGAACGAACTGCTCGCCGGCGCCCGCGCCGGGGGGTCGCTGCAGCTGCGCCGCAGCGGTGGTGACTGGCGCGCCGAAGACGTCAGCCTTTCCCTGGCCGGCGCAGAGCGGATCGAGCTCTCCATGACCGGCACCGTGCGCGAGCTCAGCAGCGCGCCCCATGCGCAGCTGGAAGCCCGTTACCGCATACGGCGACCCGCAGACGATGATGCCATCGCCCTGCCGCCCGGGGCGGGAACGGCGGTGCTGGACCTGGCAGCCGACCGTCAGCTGATCGGCCTGCACGCCTTCCTCGGCGCTACGGATCTCACCAGCATCGTCGAGGTCACGCGGGACGGCGGCGGTATCACGGGTCTCCAGGCGGAGCTACACGCGCCGCGCCTGCACCTGCCTGACCTGGCAAGGATGCAGGCACAGCGGCAGCTGGCCGCGGTCGATGCGGAGGACGAGTCAACGGCGGGCGACAGGCGCGGTGCCAAGGCCTTTTCCCGCGTGCCGGCGTACCCCATTGCCCTGCGTCTCGATATCGGTGATATCACCGGCAGCAACACCCGGCTGAGCGATTTCCAGATCGTGCTCCGCGGCGCCGACCGACGCTTCACCCTTGATCGTCTCGACGTTGACTACGCGGGCGGCGCTGTTCGCCTTCGCGGTGTCGCCGACTTCAGCGGCACCGCAGCGGCGATCAGCGTCGCCGGCGAAGCGCTTAGCCTGCCGGTCACGGCCCTCGCGGAAGACCTCGGTTACGGCGGCGAGATCGAGGGGATACTCAGCCTGCGCGGCGGCCTGACCACCCAGGCCAGCGCTCCCGGCGACCTCGTCGCCAACATCGACGGCAGTCTTGCCGGCGCCGTGGCCGACGGCTACGTCGAGGGGGCCGCCTTCGACCTGCTGATGACGGACCTCGTGTCCTGGCTGCTCCTCGGGGGCATCCTGCAGGAAAACACCAATTTTGAATGCGGCATAGCGAAGTTTCTCTTCGAGGACGGCGTCGCCCGCAGCGAGGGCATCTACCTGGCGACCAAACACATGATCGCCGAGGGCAAGGCCACGCTGGACTTCCCACACAAGTCGCTCGACGTGCGCATCGATCCCCGGGCACGGTCCCGGGCGGTACAGATTCCCTCCTCGGTGCGCATCCGGGGGCCGATGAACAACCCGGCAATCATCCCCTCACCGATCGCCGCAACGCTCGATGCCTCCGCCAAGCTGCTCTTCCTGATTCCCGAACTCGGCATGAAACTCCTCGGCATCAAGCCCGGCAAAGGCAACCGCGCAAACCCCTGCGCGGCGATCTTTGCAGACGAGAACGGGGGTGCCCGCTAGCGTGCTACACTCGCGCCGGACCGAATAAGTACAGGAAGATCCATGGCCTCCGCGCGCGGCGAATTCAGCTCACGCTTCGGGTTCATCATGGCCGCCGCCGGCAGCGCCGTCGGCCTGGGCAACATCTGGGGCTTCCCGACCCAGGCCGCGAGCAACGGCGGCGCCGCCTTCCTGCTGGTCTACCTGCTGCTGGCCTTTACCCTTGCCTACCCTGCCCTCATGGCCGAGATCATCATCGGTCGCCACGCCCACGCCAACGCGGTGAACGCCCTGCAGCGCATCGCCGGCGGGCCCGTCACGCGGCGGCTCGGGGCGACCACCGGGCTGGTCGGCCTGGTCGTGGCGAGCTTCATCCTGAGCTTTTATGCGATCGTCGCCGGGTGGATGATCGCGCATTGCCTCGGCTCGCTGGCGGCGCTGGTCGGCGCTGATGGCATCGCGGCATGGCTGACCTTCTTTTCCCTCGGTCGCAACGCGAGTTTCGTCGTTGTTTTCATGCTGCTCACGATCGGCATCATCGCCGAGGGCGTGCACGACGGCATCGAGCGCTGGTCCAGCCGGCTCATGCCCATCCTCCTGGTAACCCTCGGCTGCCTCGTGCTCTACGTGCTAACCCTCGACGGCGCCATGGAGGGTCTGAAGGTCTACCTGCTGCCGGACTTTTCTGCCGCCCTGTCGCCGCAGCTGATCATCAACGCGCTCGGGTCGGCGTTCTTTTCCCTCTCGCTCGGCGTCGGCACCATGCTGATCTACGGCTCCTACATCAACGACCGGGAGAACCTGCCCGTGGTCGGCGGCCTGGTGACCGGCGTGGATATCGGCATCGCCGTGCTCGCCGGCTTCCTGGTGCTGCCCGCCATGTACGTGGCCCTGCACAACGGCGTGGAGATCTTCGACGCCGCCGGCGGGCTCATCTCCGAGGACACGCTCATCTTCACCGTGCTGCCGGAGCTGTTCACCAGCATGGGCGTCGCCGGCGCCTTCGTGTCGCTGCTCTTTTTCTTCCTCATGAGCATCGCCGCGCTCACCTCGTCCATCTCCATGCTCGAGGTACCGGTGGCGTATACGATCGAGGAGCACGGGGCCAGCCGGCGCAGCGCGGTACTGCTCATCGGCGGCATCATCACCGCCATCAGCCTGCTGATTCTGCTCAACTTCGAGACGCTTTTCGGCCTCGTGGTGACGGCGACCACGCGCTACAGCCAGCCGCTGCTGGGCTTCGTCTTCTGCATCTACGCGGGGTGGATCTGGCGCCGGGACCAGTTGCTCGAGGAGCTGCGCAAAGGGTCCCCGGAGATTGCCGGCACCCTGTTCTGGCGCATCTGGCCCTGGCACGTGCGCCTGGTGTGCCCGTTGATCATCTTCGGGATCTTCGCGCAGAACCTGTTCGGCTGAGCCGCCATGGCGCGCTTCCTCGTCGTCTTCCTCATCCTGCTTGCGGCCCTGTTCACGGTCGAACTGCTGGAGCCGGTGCAGGAGCACGTGGTGCAGCCCTTCACCGCCGCACTGGCCGACATCAGCGCGGCTATCATCATGCCCTTCGATGACCAGGTCATCGCCAGCGGCCGGGTGATCCGGCACACCGGCAACTATTTCGCGGTGTCCATCGAGGCGGGCTGCAACGGGGTGGAGGCCGCCATCGTGCTGGTCGCGGCGGTCATCGCCTTCCCGGCCCGCTGGCGGCAGCGGCTCGCCGCCATCGCCATCGGCTTTCTCGCCATCCAGGCCATGAACATCCTGCGCATCATCAGCCTGTTCTACCTCGGCATGTGGAACATGACCGTGTTCAGTTAGACCCACCTCTACCTGTGGCCGGTGCTGATCATGCTGGACGTGCTGGTGGTGTTCCTGTTCTACCTGCGCGTGGTGAACCGCGAGGCGGCGCCGGCGTGACCCCCCTGGGCTTTTTCGGTCGCGTGCTCCTGCTGCTGGTACCGGCCTTTGCGGCCTGGTACCTGCTGGGCGCCGTGCTCGCTGCACCGGCGGTCTGGCTGGTGTCGGAAATCCTCCCGGCCTGGCTGCCGGCGCTGGTGGCTTCGGTCTACCTGGACGGTGCGACCATGACCGTGGTGTCGAGCCTCGGCGAGGCCGGCGGCAGCTTCCTGCCGGCGGAGCAGGCCGGCGGCGCGCTCGGCTTCCGCATCGATTCCCGCGTCCTCAGCTACTCCATGCCCTTCTTCGCGGCGCTGCACTTCGCCACCCCGCTGCCCGGGCGCTGGGAGCGCTTCGCCCGTGGACTGTTCGTGCTCTGGCTGCTCCTGGTGCCCGGGCTCATCAGCACGGCCTTGAAAGACCTCATGCTGACCCTCGGCGAAAGCTTCCTAGCCGCGCCGGGCACGCCGCCCGCCGATGCCGTTGCGCTGGCCTACCAGTTCAATACGCTGATGGTGCCGCCGCTCGCGCCCATACTCCTCTGGGGCTGGGAGGCGCGGCGCTCGCCCGCTATTCAGGCGCTGTTCCCGGCGCTCTTCCCCGCCACGCCGGAAGCGGACGGCGTGGCCGGGCACGACGACAAGGCGCCCGGGACACCCTCACGGCGCTCACCGCTGGAGCGGTAACGCCAGGGGCGGCCGCCACAGGTCGCGTAGTTCGCGCAATCCGCCGTGCAGCCGCGGCACGGCAGGCGCTGCCCGGGCTCAGGCGGCATCGTCGACCCCCCGCGCGCGCTCCTCGCGCAGGAGCGCCTGGAAGTCCTCGCCCCGCTCCTCGAGCACCGCGTGCAGCGCCTTCTCCATGAGGTGCCGGGCCTGGCCGGTATAGGCGTAGATGCAGGCGTGGACGGCGGCGTCGTGCCAGTTGTCCACGGAGCAGGAGGCCGAGTACTCCTCGAAGTTCACCAGGGCCCGGATGAGGTCCGTGATGTGCCGCGGACACTCGCAGTCCAGCCGGCTGCGCAGGCGGCGGGCCGCCGACAGCTCGAGCTCGTTGAACTCCCGCGGCCGTGAGGCGACCAGCTCGCCGAGGTCCGACTCGCCGAGGCGCACAGCCTTCTCGGCGCTGCTGCGCGTGATCTCGAAAGCGAGGTAGGCCGGGTCCGGCGGCAGCGAGGTCACGACCAGGCCCCGGCTTTCCAGTTCCTCGAGCCAGCGCTCGTTGCCGAACTGGTAACAGACGATGGTGCGCCCTGGCTGCAGCTGGTCGACCACGGCCTGCAGCCGCGCTACGCTCGAGTTGGCGAGGTTCGGGCACTCCACGACCAGCGTGTCGAGACTGCCCAGTTCCGCCATCAGGGCTTCACCGAGCTCCGCGAGGCTCAGGCGGGCCAGCCGGGCATCGACGCCGGTGATGCAGCCCTGGTGCCCGTCGAGCCATTCGCACAGCTGTTTGCCGACAAAGGCCACGCGGGGCTTGCGATCGGCGAGCAGTTCGCGGCTGTTGCGGCCGCGCTGCCGCAGGAGCATTTCCAGGGTCTTGCGCTCCGAGGCGGCAATTTCGCCGATGCGGGCGCCATCGCGCACGAGCGCCGCGACCAGCTGCAGGTGCTCGAGGTCGGCCTGGGTATACTGGCGGCGCCCGGTGGCCGACTTGTGGCTCGCGCCGAGCCCGTAGCGGCGCTCCCAGACACGCAGCGTGTCCGGTTTTAATCCTGTGAGCCGCGCAACCGTACCAATACCATAGAGCGGCCGGGTTTCCAGGTGAGCGCCAGCGTCGGCGCCCGCGGTTTCGCCGGCCTCCGACGCCGGCGTCGAGCTGTCATTTGCCTGTACCATTGTCAGGTCCTCGCTGGGTGTTTCACGACAGGTTACGCGACAAAACCTGGTCCAGATCGGGCAAAAGCTGCCGATGTACGGATTTTGTCGTGCTTATACCGGGACAAACGGGCGATTTACCTGTCCAAACCGCTACATTCGACCGTATTCCTGAACAAGACGAGCCAGAAGAGAGGTATCCCGTGGATTCAGTCTTGGCAGACACCGAAGAGAAAGATCTCGAACGGCTTTTCGCCGAGGCGCGGCGCTATCCGCTCCTCACCGCGGAACAGGAGCGCGAGGTGGATACGCGCAAGTGGGCGGCCGTGCACGGGCTGCAGGCGTTGTTCGCCCGCGATGCGGCGGCACGCCACTACCTGCTCGAGTGGGCGGGAAACTGCGCCCTTGCGCCGCTGGACATCGCCGGCTTCGACAATCGCGAGCACCACTTCATCCTGCGCCGGGAGGTCGCCGACTACCTGCCCGGCGGCAAGGCACAGGAGGCCATGCAGGCGCTCGCCGCGGGTTTGCGCAGGGGCCGCTCGGAGCGGCACCTCGCGAAGCTGATCAGCGACCTGAAGCTCCCGGCGAGCCTCACCGTGGGCCTAGCCGGGGTCATCCTGCGCCTCGAGGGGTTGGAAGTGCCGTGCAGCGTCGCCAACGCCCTGCAGGACTGGCAGCGGAGCTGGCAGCGCATTAGCCAGCGCGCCCGCCCGGCCCTCGACGAGACCGCGCGGATGACGCTCGAGTCGCTGATCGAGGAGTACACCGACGCGCGTGACACGCTGACGATGCACAACCTGCGCCTGGTCTATTCCATCGCGGGACGCCACCGGGGCAAGGGCGTGAACTTCCTGGACCTTATCCAGGAAGGGACCCTGGGCCTGATCCGCGCCGCGGAAAAGTTCGAGTACGACAAGGGTTTCCGTTTCAGCACCTACTGCTTCAACTGGATTACCCAGTCGGTACGCCGCTTCGTCGGCGACACCGGCGGCCTCGTGCGCTACCCGACCCACGTACAGGAGCAGGTCGGCAAGCTCTACCGCATCAAGCTGAACCTGGTAAACCGGACCGGCAACGAGCCGGGTGACGAGGAGCTCGCGGAGGCGGCCGGTCTCAGCGTCGAGAAAACCCGGCAGCTCCTCCAGTTGCGCAATCTCGGGGTGTCCCTCGACACGCCGCAATACGAGGACGACGACAGCACACTGCTCGACACGCTGTCCGGCGGGCCCTTCCAGCACACGGAAGCACGCGCCGAGACCGACTCGCTGCACGAGCGGCTGCTCTCGGAGCTGACCAGCCTGGAGCCGGCGGAGCGGCAGGTCGTCATCGCCCGCTGGGGCCTGCACGAAGGGCCGCCGCTGTCCCGGGCGGAGATTGCCGACAAGATGGCCGTCTCCCGGGAGTGGGTGCGCCAGCTGGAGCGCTCGGCACTGAACAAGCTGAGCCGCAGTGAGACGGTGCGAACGGCGTACGAGGATTACGGCGCCGTCAGCTCCTGGGAAGGCGCCTGAGAGAGCGCAGCGAGGCGGGGGCTAGGGTTTGCCGAGGAGCTGGCCGACGGCGCTGTCGATGTCGCGGTAATGGAAGGCAAAGCCCGCCGCCTCGAGACGTTTCGGCAGCACCTTCTGGCCGGCGAGCAGCAGCTCGTCGGCCACCTCACCGAGCATGATGCGCATCACGAAGCCCGGAACGGGCATGCCGGGCAGCGTGGTGAGCCTGCGCCGCAGTGCGGCGCAAAGCGTGCGGTGGGTCACAGGCGCGGGCGCGGTTACGTTTACGGGCCCGGCGAGGGCCTCCTGCTCGAGAAGGAAGGCAAAAGCCGCGATCACGTCCGCCCGGTGCACCCAGCTCAGGTACTGGCGGCCACTGCCCAGCCAGTTCGCAATGCCGAAGCGGAAGGGGCGCGACAGCTCCACGAAGGCGCCGCCCTCGCGATCGAGGACGACCCCGAGGCGGGCGAGGACGACGCGGGTGCCCAGCGCCTCGGCCTCGCGGGCCGCGGCCTCCCAGTCGCGGCACAGCTCGGCGGAGAAGCCCTCGCCCATGCTGCTCTGCTCGTCGAGGGTCTCGTCGCCGCGATCACCGTAGTAGCCGATAGCGCTGGCGCTCACCAGGACCGACGGCGGTCGCGCCAGGCGACGGCATAGCGCGACCACGGCGGCGGTGGTATGCAGGCGGCTCGCGACCATCTCCCGCTTGTAGGCTTCGGTCCAGCGCCTGCCGTTCAGGGAGGCGCCGGCGAGATTGATCACCGCGTCGACGCCGGCGTCGTCCGCGAGTGCGTCGAGGCTCTGAACGTAGCGGACGCCGCCACCGTCGGCGTGCTTTCCGCGGGAAAGTATCGTGACCTCGTGCCCGTCCCCGCGCAGCCGGGGCACCAGGGCCGAGCCGATGAAACCCGTTCCGCCGGTCACTAGCACATGCATCGTCGCGCTGCTCCTTCTGCTCACTGTCGTCTCGGCTTTCCCTTCAGGCCGCTCCGGCGTCTGCCGCCGCTCCGCCACCCGCGGGGGGAGCAAAACCTGGACACGGCGCGCAGGCGCGCCTGCCACCCCGTATAGTAACGGGATGGCCGACCCGCTACAGTCAGACCTTGACCAATTGCTCGCGTTCCGCGCGGGGCATCCCCGCCTGCTGGTGCTCACCGGCGCCGGCATCAGCGCCGGCTCCGGTATCCCCACCTACCGGGACGCCGAGGGCACGTGGCTGCGCGCCGCGCCGATCACCCACCAGGACTTCCTTCGCGATCCGGCGCGGCGCCGCCGCTACTGGGGCCGCTCGGCCGTGGGCTGGCCCGGTGTGCGCGATGCGCGCCCGAACGACGCCCACCGCGCCCTCGCCCGGCTGGAGCGTGCCGGCGCGGTGGAGCTCCTGGTAACCCAGAACGTCGACCGCCTGCACCAGCGCGCGGGCAGCGCCCGGGTCACCGACCTGCACGGCCGCCTCGACCGCGTGGTCTGCCTGCACTGCGGCCGGCACGGGGACCGGGAGGCCCTGCAGCAGCGCCTGCTGCGCGACAACCCCTTCCTCCGCGAGGGCCGCGGCGATGCGCGCCCCGACGGCGACGCGGAGCTGCCGGACGCCGACATCGCCCGGCTGCGGGTGCCCGACTGCGACCACTGTGGCGGCGTGCTCATGCCGGACGTCGTGTTCTTCGGCGGCAGCATTCCCGCAGCGCGGCTGACGGCCTGCCGCGAGGCGCTGGCGGCGGCCGATGCGCTGCTGGTCGTCGGCAGCTCGCTGCAGGTCTACTCGGGTTTCCGCTTCTGCCGGGACGCCGCAGCGGCGGGCAAGCCGATCGCCCTGCTCAACCCCGGGCGCACGCGGGCCGACGACCTGGCCGGGCTGCGGCTGCGCTCCCCGGCCGAGGTCCTGCTGCCGGCCCTGGCCGACGCACTCGCCAACGATACCGCGAAGGCGGCCAGCGCATGAGCGATGCACCGATCATCTACTGGTTCCGCCAGGACCTGCGCCTCGACGACCTGCCCGGCCTCTGTGCCGCCGCCGCCACCGGCCGGCCGGTGCTGCCGGTCTACCTGCTGGACGATGACGCCGCCGGTGAACGCGCGCCCGGCGGCGCCAGCCGCTGGTGGCTGCACGGCAGCCTCGCGGCGCTCGCCGGGGAACTCGACGCGGCGGGCGGCGAACTCTATCTGCGCCGCGGTGACACGCTGGCGCTGCTAGAAGAGCTGAGCGCGCGCACCGGCGCGACCGCCGTCTACTGTTCCCGCCAGTACGAGCCCTGGGCCGTCGCCCTCGAGGAACGCCTGAACGAACGCCTCGGCGCGAAGGACATCACCGTGCGCCGCTACCCCGGCACCCTGCTGTTCGAACCCGGCAGCGTGCTGACGAAGAACGGCGACCCGTACAAGGTCTTCACGCCTTTCTGGCGCGCCTGCCGCGCGGCGGCGCCGCCGAAGGCGCCGCTCGCGCGGCCGGATTCCCTCTCCTGGCAGGCACCCCCGGATGCCGGCGATCAGCTGGACGACTGGCAGCTGCGGCCGAGCAAGCCCGACTGGGCTGCCGGCTGGAGCGACGACTGGGAACCCGGCAGCGCCGGTGCGCAGCGGCGGCTGCAGCAGTTTCTCGAGGAGACCGTGGACAACTATGCCGAGGACCGCGACCGGCCGGACCGGGACGGCACCAGCCGCCTGTCGCCGCACCTGCACGCCGGCGATGTTTCACCGCGCAGGGTCTGGGACGCGGCACAGCGGGTCGCCGGTGGGCACGGGGCGGCGGCGAAGGCGGTGGACAAGTTCCTGGCCGAGCTGGGCTGGCGCGAGTTCTCCTACCAGCTGCTGAGCTTTTTCCCGACCCTCGGCGAGAAAAACTTCAAGACCGACTTCGACGCCTTCCCCTGGGCCGACGACCCGGAAGGCCTCATCGCCTGGCAGCGCGGGTGCACCGGCTACCCGCTGGTCGACGCCGGCCTTCGCGAGCTGTGGGCCACCGGCTACATGCACAACCGCGTGCGCATGGTCACGGCCTCCTTCCTCACCAAGCACCTGCGCGTGCACTGGCGCGAGGGTGAGGCCTGGTTCTGGGATACGCTGGTGGATGCCGACATGGCCAACAACTGCGCCGGCTGGCAATGGGTCGCCGGCTCCGGCGCCGACGCGGCGCCCTACTTCCGCATCTTCAACCCGGTGGCGCAGGGCGAGAAGTTCGACCCGGATGGCGCCTACGTGCGCCGCTGGGTGCCGGAACTGGCACAGCTGCCCGACAAGTACCTGAACAAGCCCTGGGAGGCGCCGGAAGACGTGCTCGAAGCCGCGGGTGTCGAGCTCGGCAAGGACTACCCGGCGCCGATCGTCGAGCACAGGGCCGCGCGCCAGGCGGCCCTCGACGCCTACGGGGAAATCACCGGGAAGAAGTAGGCCGGCCCCCGGCCTGGCCCCGGCGCGCCGCCAGCAGCGTCTTCTGCAGCCCCTCGATACGCCGCGATGCCGCGAAAGGAGACAGTTCCGGCACGGTGTGCCCCTCCTTGCCCAGCAGGTCCAGCTGCGCGTAGAACCAGTACATGGTGCCGAAGGTGTCGAGGGTGCGCAGGAGCTTGGAGCCGCGGAGGAAGCGCAGCGGCTTTGGCAGCAGGCCCAGGTCCGCCTCGTAGCTCGGCAGGCTGTCGGCACCGGCCAGCAGCCGCGCCGGGCCGTCGGTCTGCACGCAGAGGGGGCGGCCGAGGCCGATGAGGTCCACGCCCTCGGCCAGGGCCTGCTCCATCGCCGCCCGGGTGCGGAAACCGCCCGTCACCATCAGCGGCACCTTGACGGACCCGCGCATCGCCAGCGCAAAGTCGACGAAATAGGCCTCCCGCGCGCGCGTGGACGCCGCCACGGCCTGTTCCTCCGCCGGCTCCAGCCCCTCGACGCCCAGCAGCCGCGGCTGCTCGTAGGTACCGCCGGAGATCTCGACCAGGTCCACGCCGGCCTCCTCCAGCCAGCGCGCCACCTGCAGGCTGTCCTCGAAGGCGAAACCGCCCTTCTGGAAGTCGGCGCTGTTCAGCTTCACGGCCACGGCAAAGCCGGGCCCGGTGGCCGCGCGCACCGCCGCGATAGTCTCCAGCAGCAGGCGCGCCCGCTTCTCCGCGGAACCGCCGTAGGCGTCGTCGCGCCGATTCGCGCGAGGGCTCAGGAATTCCGAGAGCAGGTAGCCGTGGGCCGCGTGTACCTGCACACCGCCGAAGCCCGCGGCCTGCACCGCGGCGGCCGCCGTTGCGAAGCGCCCCGGCAGCTCGCCGATCTCGGCGTCGGTCAGCGCCACCGGCTCGCCGAACTGCCCGCCGGGAAGACCGAGCTTGATCGCCGACGGTGCCTTCGGGTGCGGGTTGACCTTCTTCATCGTCTGCCGCCCGGCGTGGCTGAGCTGCACCCAGGCCGTATTGCCCGCGCTGGTGGCCGCCTCGGCCCAGCGCGCCAGCGCCGCCTGCTGCTCCTCGCCGGGCGCACCGTGGATCACGACGTTCCCCGGGCGCTCGAGATGGTCCCGGTCGACGATCACGTTGCCGGTGATCAACAGACCGGCCCCGCCCTCGGCCCAGGTGCGGTACAGCCTGCAGAGCGCCTCCGTGACAACGCCGTCGGCCGTTGCCAGGCCCTCGGTCATGGCCGCCTTGGCAAGGCGATTGGGCAGCCTGGCGCCGCAGGGCAGCGTCAGCGGCTCGGCGAGCCTGCTGTCGGCCGGACTGTCGGAGCGGGTCGGTGCTGTGGCCATCGGGCTGTCTCCAAGATGCGGGCCGTCATGGTAGGCCGTGATGCGAGGGGTGTACACGCCGCGACGGGGCTGGTGCAGCTCCTGGGGTCCGCGGCCCGTGACGGTCGCTTTACAGGCTGGGAAGCGTCTACTGCCTTCAGAAATACACTCGTTTTGAGTGTAGTCATAAGGCAACGTCATGGCCGAACGCCATGGGGAGCAGACCCATGCCTGATATCGCAATTTGGCTTTGGATTCTTTGTGCACCCGCCATCGTCGTGATGATGAGCGCCAAGCGGTGAGCCCGGCGCGGGGCGGGGGAAGGTGAACCCCCCGGGCCCGCGTTTCCGCGGAAACGTACCTAGAAATTACTTGAAGTCTACTGCCGGCAGGCTGAGCCCGCGCTGGTGAGCGCTAGTCGGCGCCAGCAACAGTCTCGACACGCAGCCAGAGGCTGTCGTCGTCACGACGGGTGCTATAGGTGCGGTGGCCCGTCTCCCGCGCGCCACCGGCCGGCTGCCAGAGAGGCAGCCACTCGCCAGGAGTGGCGAACACGTCACCTTCATAGCGCAGCAGGTCGTCCCCGGCCTTACGTGCGACCACGAGCTGCACGCGAACCTCGTCTCCCTCGCGGCTTACCGTCAAGCGCAGGCTCTCGGCATGCACCGGTACGCTCGCCACCGAAACCCAGCCGAAGGGTCCCACGCCCGCCGCCCGGCTCTCGGCACCCCGGCTGCGGGCAAGCGTGACCGTGGCGCCCTCGGCGGCCTGCACAGAAACGCCCGGCGGGGCCGTGGACAGCCTTCCACCGGCGGGCGGCTCGGAAGCCAGCGTGAGCCGGTAGGTCTCGGCCATGGAGGGGGCGACGAGTCCGGGGAGCAGGACCACGGCCAACACGAGGGATGCAAGTAGCCTGGTTGCGCGCGATCGCGATATTGGAGGCTCGGGTCGGAATCGAACCGGCGTAGACGGATTTGCAATCCGCTGCATAACCACTCTGCCACCGAGCCTGGGGATATTGGAGCGGGAAACCGGGTTCGAACCGGCGACCTCAACCTTGGCAAGGTTGCGCTCTACCAACTGAGCTATTCCCGCTTTTGACCGGCCGTCGGGCCGTAAGAGCGCTCACCCTTGGGTGAGGGCGCCAATTGTAGGCCTTCCCCGGCGCCAGTCAAGACATGCCCTCCCGGGCGCGGATGACGTGGGCGGCGGCGCGGAGGTAGGCGACCATGGACCAGAGCGTGAGCACCGCGGCCGTGTACAGGAGCAGGTAGCAGAGGCCCAGCAGCCAGGTGCCGTCGCGCGCCGGGTCGATGGCCAGCAGGCCGATGACCGCCACCATCTGGAAGGCCGTCTTCACCTTGCCGATGTAGGAAACCGCCACCGAGGTGCGCTCCCCCAGCTCGGCCATCCACTCCCTCAGGGCCGAAATCACGATCTCCCGGCCGATGATCACGCTGGCGGCGAGCGTGAACAGCGGCGTGTCGTGGCGCTCCACCAGGAGCACCAGGGCCACCGCGACCATCAGCTTGTCGGCCACCGGGTCGAGAAAGGCGCCGAAGGGGGTCATCTGGCCCAGGCGGCGCGCGAGGTAACCGTCGAACCAGTCAGTCACCGCAGCGAGGGTGAAAATGCCCGCCGCGACCAGCAGGTGGCCCTGGAACGGCAGGTAGAACACCACGGCCAGGACCGGGATCAGGAGGATCCGCAGCAGGGTCAGGGCGTTGGGAATATTGATCGGCAAGGCGCTGTCTCGTGGTTCCTGGAGCTGCCGACCTAGTCCGCCGTGCTGTGCAGGTGGTCGTAGATCTGCTGCGCCATGGTAGCACTGATGCCCTGGGTTTTTTTCAGCTCGTCGACGCTGGCGTTGGCGACGCCCCTAGCGCTGCCGAAATGGCGCAGCAGCTCCCGCCGCCGCCTGGCACCGACGCCGGGGATATCCTCCAGCCGCGAACCGCGCCGCGCCTTGTCCCGGCGCGCCCGGTGGCCGCTGATGGCGAAGCGGTGCGCCTCGTCGCGGATCTGCTGGATGAGGTGCAGGGCCGGGCTGTTGGCGGGCAGGTTCTGCTCGATGCCCGAGGCGCCGAGCACCAGCGTTTCGAAACCCGCCTTGCGCGTTGCACCCTTGGCGACGCCGACCACCAGGATGCCCTCCAGTTCGAGCTCGGCCAGCACGTCGAGCGCCTGCTGCACCTGCCCTTTGCCGCCGTCGATGAAGAGCACATCGGGCACGCTGCCCTCCCCCGCCTTGAGGCGCTTGAAGCGCCGGTTCAGGGCCTGCTCCATCGCCGCATAGTCGTCGCCCGCGGTGATGCCGTCGATATTGAAGCGCCGGTAATCCGCCTTGCGCGGGCCGTTCTCGTCGAAGACCACGCAGGACGCGACCGTGGCCTCGCCGCTGGAGTGGCTGATGTCGAAGCACTCCATGCGCTGCGGGTAGGCCTCGAGCTCCAGCACCTCCTGCAGCGCCTGCAGCCGCTCCTGGGTACTCTCGCGCCCGGCGAGATGGGCGGCGAGATTGGTCGCGGCGGTCTGCTCGGCCATCTGCAGCCAGCGTGCCCGGGCCTCGCGCACGCGGTGGCGCAGGCGGACCCGGCGCCCGGCCTGGAGGCTGAAGGCCTCCTCGAGCGTTTCGCTATCCTCCGGCGCGGCATTGAGCACGATCTCCGGCGGCAGCGCCCGCCCCTCGCTCAGGTAGAACTGCGGCAGGAAGGCGCCGAGCAGCCCCTCCGGCGTTTCGGCGAGCTTGGTGCTGGGGTAGAAGGTGCGGCTGCCGAGCACCCGGGCACCGCGCACGAACAGCACCTGCACGCAGCTGTGGCCGCCCTCGGTCACCGCCGCCAGCAGGTCGAGGTCGCCGCTGCCGCCCTCCACGCCCTGGGTCGCCTGCACGTGCTGCAGCTGGCGCAGCTGGTCGCGCAGCACCGCCGCCTTCTCGTAAGCGAGCTCCGAGGCGGCCTGCTCCATGTCGTCGGCCAGGCGCACCATCAACTCCTGGTTCTTGCCCTCGAGGAACAGCGCCGTGTTCTCGACCTGCTGGGCGTAATCGGCCTCGGAGACCAGATCCACGCAGGGCGCCGTACAGCGGTCTATCTGGTACTGCAGGCAGGGGCGCGAGCGGTTGCGGAAGTAGCTGTCCTCGCACTGGCGCACCTTGAACACCTTCTGCAGGAAGTGCAGGGAACGGCGCACGGCCCCGGCGCTCGGGTAGGGGCCGAAGTAGCGCCCCTTGCGCCGCTTCGGTCCCCGGTGCAGCGCCAGGCGAGGAAAGCTGTCCTCGCTCGACAGGAAGATATAGGGGTAGGACTTGTCGTCCTTGAGCAGGATGTTGAAGGGCGGCCGGTGGCTCTTGATGAGGTTGTGCTCGAGGAGAAGCGCGTCGACCTCCGTGGCCGTGACCGTCACCTGGATATCGGTAATCCGCGACACGAGCGCCACGGTCTTGGCATTGAGGCCCCGGTTGCGGAAATAGGAGGCGACCCGGCTCTTCAGGTTGCGCGCCTTGCCGACGTAGAGCAGCCCGCCGTCGGCGCCGTACATCTGGTAGACCCCGCAGCGGGTGGTCAGCGTCTTGAGAAACGCCTCGGCGTCAAAGGCGCTCATGACGCCACCCCGTACACGCGCGGCTCGATCTCCAGGTGGCAGCCAAAGGTCTCGGCCACCGAGGCCTGGATGCGCTGCGCGAGGGCCAGCAGCGCGCGCCCGTCACCGCCGTGGCTGACCAGCACCAGCGCGTGGCCCGGGTGCACGGCAACGCCCTCCCCGGCCACACCGCGCCAGCCGCACTGCTCGATGAGCCAGCCGGCGGCGAGCTTGCGGCCACCGGGGGCTGCGAACTGCGGCATACCGGGGTACTTCCGCGCAAGCGCCTCTGCCGTCGCTGCGTCGACCACCGGGTTCTTGAAAAAGCTGCCGGCATTCGGGGTGGTCGAAGGGTCCGGCAGGCGCGCGCGGCGCAGGGCCACGACGGCGTCGAATACCGCCCGAGGCCCGGGCGGCGTCGCCTGACCGGCGAGTGCCTCGCGCAGCGACGGATAGTCCGTGACCGGGGCGGGCGCGCGCGGCAGGCGGAAATCCACGGCGGTGATGACCACCGCGTCGCGCAGCGTGCCCTTGAAGATGCTGTCCCGATAGGCGAAGGCGCACTCCGCCCGCGAGAGCGTCAGCGTCTTACCATCGGCGATACGCACGGCATGGACTGCCGCGACGAAAGGCGCCAGCTCGACCCCGTAGGCGCCGATGTTCTGGACCGGCGCCGCGCCCACGGTGCCGGGTATGAGCGCGAGGTTCTCGAGACCGTGGTAGCCCTGCTCGAGGCACCAGCAGACCAGCGAGTGCCAGCGCTCGCCGGCGGCGACGCGGAGCGTGACGCTGTCGCCGTCCCCGGCAAGCACTTCGCGGCCGGTCGCCGTGTAGCGCAACACCAGCGCCTCCACGTCGCCGGCAAAGACCACGTTGCTGCCCTCGCCGAGCACGATAACCGGCAGGCCCGCGGCCCGGGCGGCGGCAAGTGCTTCTCGCAGCGCCCCCAGGTCGGCGACATCGCGGCGGGCCGTCGCCTTCGCCGGCAGCCGCAGGGTCGTCAGCGCGGTGAGCTCTTCAGCCGCGCCCGGCACCGGTCAGCTCCGCCAGCAGCGCCTCGCCCGCCTGCTCCACGAGATCGAGGACCTCCTCGAAGCCGCGCTCACCACCGTAATACGGGTCCGGCACCTCGCGCCGGCCGAGCGCCGGGGCCAGGGCGAGGAACAGGTCCAGCCGGCCGCGATAGCCCTCGGGCCGCCGGGCCTCGAGGTGGGCGAGATTGCTCTCGTCCATGGCGAGGATGTAGTCGAAGCGCTCGAAATCCGCGGGATCGAACTGCCGCGCGCGCAGGGGCGACAGGTCGTAGCCGCGCCGGGCCGCCGCCGCGGTCGCGCGCGCATCCGGCGGCTCACCCACGTGGTAGCCGGCGGTGCCGCAGCTGTCGATGCGCACCCGGCCGGCAAGCCCCGCCCGCGCGACCTGCTCGCGAAACACCGCGTCCGCGGTGGGCGAGCGGCAGATGTTCCCGAGGCAGACGAAGAGAACGCCGGTCTCACCGCTCATCCCGCGCGCCCCTTCGTCCAGTGCGCGCGCAGCCGCTCGAGGTCCTCGGGCGTGTCGACACCGCCGGGCACGGGGCGGCAGGCGTCGGCCACGTGAATCGCCTCGCCGTGATACAGGGCGCGCAGCTGCTCGAGCTGCTCCAGGGCCTCGGCGGGCACCACGGGCCAGCCCACGAAGCGCTGCAGGAAGCCCGCGCGGTAGGCATAGAGGCCGATGTGCCGGCGCCAGGGGGTAAGGCCCTCGGCCGCTTTCGCATCGCGGAGATAGGGGATAGGGGCGCGGCTGAAATACAGGGCGCGGCCGGCGCCGTCGACGACGACCTTGACCACGTTAGGGTTGTCCAGCTGCTCGCGGCTGCCGAGCGGCTCGCAGAGGGTGGCCACGGAGGCCCAGAGGCGCTGGCGCAGGTTCTCGGCGACCTGGTCGATCACCGCGGGCGGAATGAGCGGCTCGTCCCCCTGGACGTTGACGACGATGGCGTCGTCGTCGAGTGCGAGCTCGGCGGCCACCTCGGCCAACCGGTCCGTGCCCGAGGGGTGGTCGTCCCGCGTCAGCAGAACGTCGGCGCCCCACTCAGCCGCGGCATCGCGGATGCGTACGTCATCGGTGGCGATCACCACGCGCTCTGCGCCGCTGGCGCCGGCCCGCTCCCACACGTGCTGCAGCATCGGCCGGTCGCCGATGCTGGCCAGCGGCTTGCCGGGAAGGCGCGTCGAGGCAAAGCGCGCCGGGATGACGACGGTAAAGGCCATGATTGAAACTCCTGCTCGCCGGGACGCCGGCACGGCACCGGGCCGGAAGCGCAGCGCCCCGCAGCCGCGCATTCTACCGCGTCCGCAGGCGCCTTGCGCT
The DNA here is from genome assembly GCF_040217025.1 of Pseudohaliea sp. Classification (GTDB taxonomy): domain Bacteria; phylum Pseudomonadota; class Gammaproteobacteria; order Pseudomonadales; family Halieaceae; genus Pseudohaliea. The sequence continues at coordinate 733,597 of NZ_JAVJOA010000008.1, forward strand.
AGGCGTCGGGCCCCGGGCGCAGCGTGGCGATACTGAGGCGGGAGAAGCCCATCTGCCCCGCGGCATCCATGGCGCGCACCACCGCCGCGTGGCTGGTGTCCGCGTCGGCGGAAATGAGCAGCGGCAGGGTCGTATCCCCCTGCGAGTACTCGTAGAGCGCGGCCTGGATCGTGCGCACGCGCCGGTCGACCAGCGCCTCGCCGTTGACCCGGTAGGCGCCCGCCTCGTCCACCAGCAGCTCGATCTGGCGGGGGGCCTGCGTGGCCGGCGCCGCGTCTGCCTCGGGCAGGTCCACGAGGAGCCGCGTCTCCCGGGTGAAGGTGGTGGACACCATGAAGAAGATGAGCAGCAGGAAGACCACGTCGATGAGCGGCGTGAGATTGAGCCCCGGCTCCTCCCGCCGCCGGCGCCGGAATTTCACGGGGTTTTCTCCCCGCTCTCCCGCGCGTGGAGGGCGTCGACGAAGCGAATGGACTCCTGCTCGAGGCCGACCACGATCTCGTCCACCCGGCCGGTAAAGAACCGGTGCATGGCCAGCGCGGGGATGGCAACGCTCAGCCCCGCGGCCGTCGTGATCAGGGCTTCCGAGATGCCGCCGGCAAGCGCGCTGGCGTTGCCCGTGCCCTGCACCATGATCTCCGAGAACACCTTGATCATGCCCACGACGGTCCCGAGCAGGCCCAGCAGCGGCGCGATGGCGGCAATGGTGCCGAGCGTGTTCAGGTAGCGCTCGAGCTCGTGCACCACGTGGCCCGCGGCCTCCTCGATGCTGTCCTTCATCACCTCGCGCCCGTGGTGGGCATTGGCGAGGCCCGCGGCCAGGATGCGGCCGAGCGGCGATGACTCGCGCAGCTTGCGCAGCTGCTCGCCGCCCAGCCGGCCGCTGCGGAGCTTCTCCCATACCGAGACGGAAAGCTGCGGCGGCGCGATGCGGCGCGGGTTCAGGGCGTACAGGCGCTCGATGCAGATCGCCAGCGCGACGACCGAGCACAGCAGGATGACGATCATCAACCAACCGCCGGCTACCACCAGTTCCAGCACGGGCTACTCCTCTACCCCCGGGTTGGCCCGATTATACGCACGGCAGCCGAGCGGCGTCAGCGGCGGCGCGCGGCGCCAGTAGCGGGCGTAGTGATCCCGGTAACGGAACACCGTCACCGTGCCGCCGTCGTCGACCCGGTAGCTCAGCGCGCCGCCGGCCGCGGTGCCATCGAGCCGGGCACCGCTGCGGCACAAGCGTTCGACAACCGCCGGTGCCGGGTGGCCGAAGGGGTTGGCCCGGCCGAAGGTGAGCGCCGCCCAGCGCGGCGCCACGGCGCGCAGGAAGGCCGCGCCGGTGGAGCTCGCCGAGCCGTGGTGGGCCACGAGCAGCCAGTCCGCGCGCAGGGCCTCCCGCCAGTAGCGCACGAGGCCGCGCTCCCGCGACCGGCCGATATCCCCGGTGAGCAGGAAGCGGCGGCCGTTGACGCTGATGCGCAGCACGCAGGAGGCATCGTTGCGCCCGAGGCGCTCGCCCGGCGCGGCGCTCAGCAGGCGGAAGACCGTGCCGTCGGGCCAGCGCCAGCTCGCACCGGCCCGGCAGCGCCGCCCGCGGGTCACGCCGGGAAGCGGTTGACCCAGCAGCACCTCGCCCACCGGCAGGGCCTCGAGGACGGCAACGGTGCCGGCACTGTGGTCCCGGTCCGGGTGGCTTACCACCAGCGTGTCGATACGGCGCACGCCGGCTTGGCGCAGGTAGGGCAGCAGTACGCGACGGGCGGCGTTCGCGCCCGCGGGGTCACCGCCGCCGGTATCGTAGACCAGCGTACGCGCCCCACTGCGGTAGACCGCAGCCGTGCCCTGGCCCACGTCGAGCACGGTCAGCTCCGGGATCGCGGCGCGGGAGCCGGCGCCGGGCCACAGGAGCGGCAGCAGGCCCAGCACACCCAGTACGCGCAGCAGCGGCCGCCGGGCGCCGAAGAGCAGGAAAGCGCCGAGCAGCGCGAGCGCGCACTCGAAGGTGCCGCCCCCGGTCTCACGGTAGAGCGCGCCCTGCCGGCTGTCTGCCAGCGCCGCGGCGACGGCGAGCAGTGGCTCGACGATTGCGGCGGCGAGCTGCCAGCAGCCCGCGGCCAGAGCGGGCAGCCAGGGCAGGCAGAGCGCGCCGAGGAGCAGCAGGGGCACCAGCACCGCCCCGACCAGCGGCACCAGCACCAGGTTCGCCGGCGCGGACACCAGCGAGGTGCCGCCGAACCACCAGGCCGTGAGCGGCGCCATGGCGACGGCCATGAAAGCATGAACGAGCAGCGCCGTGCGCCAGCGCGGCGCGCCCCGCTGGCGGGCGGCAAACCACAGCAGCCACGCGACCGCCAGGAAACTCAGCCAGAAGCTCGAGCCCACGGCCGCTAGCGGGTTGCCGGCGAGCACCAGCGCGGCCGCGAGCAGCAGGTTGCGGCCGCTGCGCGCCGGGCGGCCGAGGCACAGCGCCAGGCAGACGCAGAAGAGCATGGCGAGGGCACGCTGCGTGGGCAGGCTGAACCCCGCCAGCCCCGCGTAGAACGTCGCCGCAAGCAGGGCGCACGCCGGACGCAGCCAGGTCCAGGCGCCGGCCCACCCCGCCAGCGCGGCAGAGCGTGCGAGCAGGCCGCCGAGCAGCAGCCCCAGCCCCGCCACCAGCGAGACATGGAGACCGGAAATCACCACCAGGTGGACGACGCCGAAGGCGCGCAGCAGCGCCCAGTGCCCGTCCGCCAGCCCGCCCCGGTCACCGACCAGCAGCGCCGCCAGCGTTCCCGCCGCCGGACTGTCGCCCACCGCAGCGTGAAGGGCTGCCAGGAGCCGGGCCCGGGCGCGGTGGAACGGCGCCCTCGCCCCCGCCGGCTCGAGGCGTTCGCCGTCCCCGGCGCTGACGCTCGCGCTGGCGTCGAGGCCGGCGCGGGCGAAGAAATCCTGGCGGTTGAAGCCGCCCGGGTTCGCCTCGCCCCAGGGCAGCCGCAACCGGGCGAAGAAGCGCCAGCGCTCGCCGGGGGCGAGGGTCTCCTCGCCGTACCAGGCGAGCGAGACCCCCCGCGGCCCGCGGCAGGCCGGATCGTCGATGGAAGCCACAGCGACAGGCACGCGCTGCTGCCAGCTGCCGTCGCGCAGCAGGCGCCGCTGTGGCAGCCCCGCGATGGTGCCCGTCAGCCCGCTGCTGTGCCCGTCACAGGTCGGGGGCAGACGCTGGGCGAGGAGGGCCTGGCCGTGCAGGCAGGCCCAGGCGAGGCCCAGGGCCGCGGCGAGGAGGCCCGCCGGGCGCCCCCGCCACGCGAGCAGGAGCAGGCACGGCAGCAGGGGCCACAGGCCGCTCCCGGGCAGGGCCGGCAGCCGGGCTACGAGGAGCACCCCGACCACGAAGGCGACCAGGCGGCCATCCGCAGCCGTGACCGGCAGGGCGGGCCGGCGAAGGAATGGCGGGAACGGAAAGAAAGGTGGAAAAGGCACAGCGGCCGCAGCGCGTTACCGTTAGAATGGGGCACTGCATCACGATCGCTGGCCCGCGGCCACGTCCGCAGCAGCCAGGCCGGAAATGCCCAAGAAGACCCTGAAACAACTCGCTCCCTCCCCTGCCCGGCTCAAGCGCTGGGGTGCGCTCGACCGTTTCGGAGAAGGGATCTACAGCGGCAACCTCTGGCACATCAACCGCTACTCGGCCTCCATGGCCTTTTTCGTCGGACCCTTCGTGGCCTTCCTGCCCGTGCCCGGGCAGATGCTCATCGCCGCGCTCGCCGCCATCCGCCTGCGCTGCAACCTGCCCCTGAGCGTCGGCCTGGTCTGGATCACCAACCCGCTCACGGCACCGGCGATCATCTATCTCGCCTACCGCGTGGGGGCGCTCGTGCTCGGAGTCCCACCGGGCATGCCGGCCTTCAGCCTGAGCTGGAGCTGGCTTTCCAGCGAGCTGGGCTCAATCTGGCAGCCGTTGCTGGTCGGCTGCCTGATCCTCGGCCTGTTCTCCGGCAGCCTCGGCTATTTCGTGATCAACAACCTGTGGCGCTGGCGCGTGGGACTGCAGTGGAAGCGCCGCAAGCTGGCCCGTGCGCTCGCTAGTGATCGGCCTGGAGCACTGCGGCGGGCGCCAGGCGGGCAGCGCGAAGCGCGGGATAACAGGCAGCGCACAGGCACATGAGCAGCGCGGCCGCTGCGACCAGCACGAAATCCGACACCCGCGCATCCGAGGGGATGAACGAGACCGGGTAGACATCCGTGGCCAGCAGCCGCAGGCCCAGGGCCCGCTCCAGGGCCGCCACCCCCTTCGGCACGCCGAGGCTGGCGAGGAAGCCGAGGCCGCTGCCAAGGGCCACTCCGGTCACCCCGATCATGCCCCCCTGCATCAGGAACAGCGCGCCGACCTGCGCCGGCGTCGCGCCGAGCGTGCGCAGGATGGCGATACTGCCGCGCTTGTCCATGACCACGAGGACCAGCGACGAGACCACGTTGAACGCCGCCACGGCGATGATCGACAGGAGCAGCACCGTGATCAGCCGCCGCGAGAGCTGGATCGCCTCGTAGAGATTGCCGTGGGTCAGCGTCCAGTCCGTGAGGTAGTAGCCCGGGGGCAGGAGCGGCAGCAGTTCCCGGCGGATCCGCGAGACGTCGAACAGGTCCCGGGTGTGCAGCCGCAGCCCGCTGGCGCCCCCGTCCAGGCCCGCCAGCCTTGAGGCCGCCGCGAGCGGCAGCACCGCGAGGGCCTCGTCCAGCTCCGTGCCCGTGTCGATGATCCCGGCCAGCGGGAAGGCCGCCGTCTCCGGCGCGCCGCGCCCGTCGCGGGCCGGTACCAGCAGGGTGACGATGCTGCCCTCCCCGGCGCCGAGGCGCCGCGCGACGGCGGCGCCCAGGTACAGGCCGTCGCCGCGGACCGGCGCACCGGCCAGGCCGAGCGCGGTGAACTCCGCCAGGGCGGCCGGCTCGAGACCCAGGCCGGCCACGGCCTCGACGCTGCCGTCGGCCATGGCCAGCCCCTCGAAGGAGGCGAAGGGCGTCGCCTCGGCCACCGCCGGCTGCGCCAGCAGGGTCTCGGCGAGAACCCCGGGGTCGCGGTCCCCGAGGGCGGCATGCACGGTAATGTGCGGGACGAGCGAGAGGATGCGCTCGCGCATTTCCCGGTCGAAGCCGTTCATGACCGAGAGCACGGTCAGCAGCAGCGCAATGGCCAGCACCAGGCCGATCATCGCCAGCGTGGACATGAACACCGAGAGGTGGCCCTGGCGCGCCGCAAAGGTGTGCCGCAGCGCAATACGCGCGAGTTCAGCTGCGCGCATGGGCCTCGACCAGGTGACCGTCCTCCAGCACCAGCGTGCGGTGCATGCGCGCGGCGATGACCGGGTCGTGGGTGACGATGATGAACGCCGCCTGCTCCCGCCCGAGGTCGTCGATCAGCGCGAGCACGCGCTCGGCGGAGGCCGGGTCGAGGTTGCCGGTCGGCTCGTCCATCAGCACGCAGCCGGGCGAGGCGACCAGCGCGCGGGCGATGGCGACACGCTGGCGCTCGCCCCCGGAGAGCGCGCCGGGACGGTGGTCGACCCGGGCCCCCAGTCCCACGCGCTCGAGCATCGCCCGGGCGCGCGCCAGGGCCTCGGCTCGCGGCACGCCGCCGATGAGCAGCGGCATGGCCACGTTTTCCGCCGCGTCGAACTCGGCGAGCAGGTGGTGGAACTGGTAGACGAAACCGAGGTGCCGGTTGCGCCAGCGGCAGCGCGCCTTTTCCGGGAGCCGGTCCAGGGCCTGGCCGGCGACCTCCACGCTGCCGCTGCTCGGCGGGTCGAGCCCCCCGAGCAGGTTGAGCAGCGTGGACTTGCCGCTGCCGCTGGCGCCGACGATGGCGAGCCGCTCCCCGGCGGCCAGCGTGAGCTCGACCCCGCGCAGCACCTCGACCTCACGGTTGCCGTCCCGGTAGACCTTGCCGAGGCCGCGGCAGCAAAGGACCGGCTCAGCCACGGCGCAGCGCTTCCGCCGGTGCCACCTGGGAAGCACGCCAGGCCGGGTACAGCGTGGCCACGAGGCCCAGGGCGAGCGACGCCGCGACCACCGCGGCCACGTCGGACCAGCGCAGCTCCGCGGGCAGGCCGGTGATGAAGTACACCGCCGGGTCGAAGAGCCGCGCCTGCAGCAGCCCCTCCAGGCCGGCGGCAATCCGGTCGACGGACAGCGCCAGCACGATACCGAGGACCGCGCCCACGGCCACCCCGAGGCAGGCGAGCGCCGCACCGTGGACCACGAACAGCCGCAGGATCGCCGGCGGGTCCGCACCGAGGGTGCGCAGCACGGCGATGTCCTCTCGCTTCTCCGCCACCGACATGACCAGCGTCGCGACGATGTTGAACGCGGCCACCGCGACCACGCTCAGCAGCAGCAGGCTCACCGTCAGCTTCTCCATGCGCACGGCGCGGAACAGCGAGCCCTGGGTGTCGCTCCAGGGCACCGGGCGGACGCCGTCCGGCAGCGTCGCGGCCAGGCGCCCGAGGGTCGCCGGTGCCGCGAAGAGATCGGCGGTGCGAAGCTTCAGGCCGGTCGGCAGGCCGTCATTGCCGAGCAGGCGGCTGGCGGTGTCGAGGGACACGTAGGCCAGCTCGGCGTCCTGCGCCGCGCCGACCCGGAACAGGCCCACCACTTCCAGCCGGCGGCTGCGGGGAAACAGGCCCAGCGGCGTGGCGGTAAAGCGCGGCAGGGTCACCCGCACCGTGTCGCCGATGCCGACGCCGAGCATGCGGGCGAGGGTGGCACCGAGCACCACGCGGAACGGGGCCTCGTCGAGGGCTTCCAGGCGGCCGGCCACGAGCGTGGCGGGCATGCGTGAAACGCTGCTTTCCCGCGCGGTGTCGATACCGGTCAGCTGCACGCCGCGCTGCCCGCGACCGGCGCCGAGCAGCGCCTTCTCGCGACTGTAGGGCGCGACACCCAGCACCGCCGGGTCGGCGGCCACGCGGGCGGCGAGGCCCTCCCAGTCCGCGGCGGCCTTCGGGTCCTCGAAGACCAGGTAGCCGTGGGGAACGAGGGCGAGGATGCGCCCGCGGAGCTCACCGGCGAAACCATTCATCACGGAGAGCACGACGATCAGGCTGGCCACACCGATGACCATGCCGAGCATGGAAACGAGGCTGACGAGAGCGGTGAAGCGGTTGCGCTGGCGGCTGAAACTGTAGCGAAGCCCGATGAAGGCGGGGTAACCCACCGGCGGTCAGCGCCTGCTGTCGTCGCGGGCGGCGGCGTCGTAGAAGGTCGCTTCGCCGGCCTCCCCGGCCTCGCCTTTCTCCTCGTCGCAGCGGTTGGGATCGCCGCCGCAGATCTCGCAGGACTGGTTGATGCCGACCGCACCGAGACCGCCGCAGGAGCCCTTGATCGGCTCGCGGCCGGCGAGCACGCCGACGGCCATGGCGGTGACGACCAGGCCCATGATGATTACCGTCAGCACGAAAACGAGCATTACAGCCTCCTATCCCTGGGCTTGGCCGTCGGCGCCTTCGCCGTCGGCGGCCAGGTACGGCGCGAAGGCGGCTGAGCTGTATTCCTCGAAGCCCTCACCCTCGCGCGCGAGCAAATATACCGCAAGGCCCGCCTCGGCGGCCACTTCGAGCGCGGCCTCGCGCCCGAGCACCGCGAGCGCCGTGGCCCAGCCGTCGGCAACCATGCAGGATTCATCCACCACCGTAACAGACACCACATCGTGGGTCACGGGCGCCCCGTTCCGGGGGTCGATCAGGTGGGAGTAGCGCTCGCCGTCCACGGTAAAGAAGTTGCGGTAGTCGCCGGAGGTGGCGATCGCGCGGTCACTGAGCTCGATGCCCAGGGCCACGGCGCGAGTACCCGCCTCCGGCCGTTCCACGGCGACGCGCCAGGCGTCCCCGCGCGGGCTCAGACCCGCCACCCGCATCTCGCCGCCGATCTCCACCAGGTAGTCCGCGAAGCCCTCGGCCTCCAGGATCGCCGCCACGCGGTCTACCGCGTAGCCCTTGGCGATGGAGGAGAAATTGACGGCCAGCGCCGCGCGCTTGGCCAGACGCCGGCTGCCCGGGTACCAGTCCAGTTTTTCCTGTCCCACGCGGGCCCGGGTTTGCGCCAGGTCGACAGGATCCGGAATGCCATCCCGCGGTCCGTCGGCGCCGAACCCCCAGAGATCGACCAGCGGCGCGACGGTCACGTCGTAGGCGCCAGCGCTGGCGGCCCCGATCGCCAGTGCCGCCTCGAGCACCTCGGCAAAGCGCGGCGAGACCGCCATGCCCTCCCCCGCGGGCAGCCGGTTGAAGCGGCTGATCTCCGAGTCCTCGAGCCAGGTCGACATGCTGTCGTTGATCGCTTCGAGTTCGGCATCGATCGCCGCCTGCAGCGCACCCTCGTCCGCCGCGCCGCCGGGTACGGTGATGTGCCAGCTCGTGCCCATGGTGCGGCCTTCCAGGCGCAGGTCCTGCGCCCCGCCGCCGCAGGCGGACAGCAGCGGAAGGAGCGCCGCATAAACGAGCGCCGCAAAAAAAAGCCACCGCGCGGGGCGGTGGCTGTTCGCCGTCCCGGACAGCATCAGCCGCCGAAGTCGTCCAGCAGGATGTTTTCGGGCTCGACGCCGAGGTCCGTCAGCATCTGGATGCAGGCGGCGTTCATCATCGGCGGGCCGCACATGTAGTACTCGCAGTCCTCCGGCGCCGGGTGGTCCTTGAGGTACTCCTCGTAGAGGACATTGTGGATGAAGCCGGTGAGGCCCTCCCAGTTGTCCTCGGGCTGCGGATCCGACAGCGCCACGTGCCACTCGAAGTTGTCGTTCTCGGCCGCCAGCCCGTCGAAGTCCTCGACGTAGAACATCTCGCGCAGCGAGCGGGCGCCGTACCAGAACGTGATCTTGCGCTTGCTGTTCAGGCGCTTGAGCTGGTCGAAGAGATGCGAGCGCATGGGTGCCATGCCGGCGCCGCCGCCGATGAAGATCATCTCGGCGTCCGTGTCCTTGGCGAAGAACTCGCCGAACGGTCCGTAGACCTTCACCTTGTCGCCGGGCTTCAGGTTGAAGACCCAGGACGACATGATGCCGGGCGGAATGCCCTCGCTGCCGGGCGGCGGCGTCGCGATGCGGATGTTGAACTTCACCACGCCCTTCTCTTCCGGGTAGTTGGCCATGGAGTAGGCGCGGATCGTGGTCTCGCTGCACTTCGACTCGAGGTTGAAGAAGCCGAAGCGCTCCCAGTCGCCGCGGTATTCCTCGTCGACATCGAAGTCGCTGAACTTGATGTGGTGCGGCGGACACTCGAGCTGCACGTAGCCACCGGCGCGGAAGTCGACGCTCTCACCCTCCGGCAGCTTCAGGGTCAGCTCCTTGATGAAGGTGGCGACGTTCGGGTTGCTCTCGACGGTGCACTCCCACTGCTTGACGCCGAAGACCTCCTCCGGCACCTGGATCTTCATGTCCTGCTTGACCGCGGTCTGGCAGGACAGGCGCCAGCCCTCATTCGCTTCGCGGCGGGTGAAGTGGGATTCCTCGGTGGGCAGCATGGCGCCGCCGCCTTCCTTAATCACGCACTTGCACTGCGCGCAGGTACCGCCGCCACCGCAGGCGGAAGCGAGGAACAGGTCGGCATCGGCCAGGGTCTGCAGCAGCTTGCCGCCGGCGGGGACCGTGATGGTCTTCTCGCCGTTGATCTCGATGTTGACGCTGCCGGAGCTCACCAGCCGGCCGCGGGCAAAGAGAATCACCATGACCAGCGCGAGCACGATGGCCGTGAACATGCCGACGCCGTAAACGATAGTCAAATCCATGCTGTCAGATCCCTAGATGTCGATACCGCCAAAGGACATGAAGCCGAGGGACATGAGCCCGACGGTGATGAACGTGATGCCGAGGCCCTGCAGGCCGTCCGGGACATCGCTGTACTTGAGCTTCTCGCGGATGCCCGCGAGGGCCACGATGGCCAGGGCCCAGCCGACGCCGGCGCCGGCGCCGAAGACCACGCTCTCGCCGAAATTGTAGTCCCTTTCCACCATGAACAACGACGCGCCCAGGATGGCGCAGTTCACGGTGATCAGCGGCAGGAACACGCCGAGCGCGTTGTAGAGCGCCGGCACGTACTTGTCGAGGAACATCTCGAGAATCTGCACGATGGCGGCGATCACACCGATGTAGGACAGCAGGCCGAGGAAGGACAGGTCCATCTCCGGGAGCCCGGCCCAGGCCAGCGCGCCGTCCGCGAGCAGGTAGTTGTAGATGAGGTTGTTCACCGGCACCGTGATGGTCAGCACCACGATCACGGCGATGCCGAGGCCGAGGGCGGCCTGCACCTTCTTGGACACGGCCAGGAAGGTGCACATGCCCAGGAAGAAGGCGAGCGCCATGTTCTCGATGAAGATCGAGCGAACGAAGAGGCTCAGGTAGTATTCCATCACGCGGTCTCCTCAGCGGGCGTGTGCGGCGCCAGGCGGAAATCGGGCTCCTCCACCTGCTTGGCGTCCCAGCTGCGCAGGGCCCAGATGAACAGGCCGATCAGGAAGAACGCACTCGGCGGCAGCAGGAGCAGGCCGTTGGGCACGTACCAGCCGCCTTCCGTGGCCAGCGGGAGGATCTCGATACCGTAGAGCTTGCCGGAGCCGAACAGCTCGCGCACCACGGCAACGCTGAGCAGCACGACGGAGTAGCCGAGGCCGTTGCCGACCCCGTCGAGGAAGCTCGGCAGCGGCGGGTTCTTCATGGCGAAGGCTTCCGCCCGGCCCATGACGATGCAGTTGGTGATGATCAGGCCGACGAAGACCGAGAGCTGCTTGCTGATGTCGTAGGCCACGGCCTTGAGGATTTCGTCGACCAGGATCACCAGCGAGGCGATGATCGTCATCTGCACGATGATGCGGATGCTGCCGGGGATGTGGTGGCGGATCGCCGCGATGAACAGGTTCGAGAAGGCCGTTACCGCGGTCAGTGCGATACACATGACCACCGTCACCTGCAGCGAAGAGGTCACCGCCAGCGCGCTGCAGATACCGAGGATCTGCAGCGCGATCGGGTTGTTCCTGAAAATCGGCGTGGTCAGTGCTTCCTTGACGTTTTGCATGTCAGGCATCTCCCGTCTTCAGGTTGTCGAGGAAGGGCTTGAAGCCCTGCTCACCCAGCCAGAACTGGACGAGGTTGGTCACGCCGCGCGCGGTCAGCGTCGCGCCGGAGAGACCGTCCACGCGCCAGGGCGCGTTCGGGCTCTCCTTGTCGACGGCGCCCTTGGCCAGCGCGATGGCGGCCTCGCCATCGCGGTAGACCTGCTTGCCCGGCCACTGGGACTTCCAGCGCGGGTTGTCCACCTCGCCGCCGAGACCCGGGGTTTCACCGTGTTCGTAGAAGCCCAGGCCGGCCACGGTGTTGGCGTCGGACTCGAGAGCGATGAACCCGTATAGCGTAGACCACAGGCCGTAACCGTGGATCGGAAGGATGACCTTGTCCAGGCCGCCGTCGGTGGCCTGTACCAGGTAGACCTCGGCGTAGTCGGCACGCCGGCCGATCTTTGCCGGGTCCTCCTCGAGATCCGCGGAGAGCTTCGGCGACTTGCTGGCGGCGCGCTGGTTATAGCCGTCGGGTACGCTCTCGGCGAATTCACCGGTGCGCAGGTCGACGTAGCGGGCGTCGATGCGCTGGAACAGTTCGTCGACGGTCCTGCCCTCTTCGAGCATGCCGGCCGCGGCGAGGATGTTGCGCTTGCGGTCGAGGTCCTTGTTGGCCTCCTGCGCCGGCTTCAGGATCACCGCCGCCGTGGAGACCACGATGGAGCAGACAATGCAGAGCGCAAAAGCGACCGTGACGATCTTCTTGATGGAGTCGTTGCTAGACACGGGCAAGCCTCCGGTTGATGTTGGCCTGGATGACGAAGTGATCCATGATCGGCGCAAACAGGTTGGCGAACAGGATCGCCAGCATGATGCCTTCGGGGAAGGCCGGGTTGATCACGCGGATCAGCACGGTCATGAAGCCGATGAGCAGCCCGAAGCACCAGCGGCCGGTGTTGGTCATGGCCGCCGACACCGGGTCCGTCGCCATGAAGAACATGCCGAAGGCGAAACCGCCGACCACCAGGTGCCAGTACCAGGGCATGGAGAACGCCGGGTTGCTGTCGGAGCCGACGAGGTTGAGGAAGCTCGAGAACAGGAACATGCCGAGGAACACGCCGGCGACGATGCGCCAGGAGGCGATCCGCGTGGCCAGCAGCCAGCCGCCGCCGATTAGGATGGCCAGCGTGGAGGTCTCGCCGATGGAACCGGGGATCGCGCCGACGAAGGCCTGCATCCAGCTGTAGCTGTCCTGCAGCCCCGCCATGCCCTGGGAGGCGACCACGCCCAGCGGCGTCGCGCCGGTGTAGCCGTCCACCGCCGTCCACACGGCGTCGCCGGAGAGCTGCGCCGGGTAGGCGAAGTACAGGAACGCGCGGCCGGTGAGCGCCGGGTTGAGGAAGTTCTTGCCGGTGCCGCCGAAGACTTCCTTGCCGATGACCACGCCGAAGCTGATGCCCATGGCCGCCTGCCAGAGCGGCAGGTCCGGCGGGCAGATCAGGGCGAACAGGATCGAGGTGACGAAGAAGCCCTCGTTGACCTCGTGGCCGCGCTTGATGGCAAAGAGCACTTCCCAGAAGCCACCGACCAGGAAGGTCACGGCGTAGATGGGCAGGAAGTACAGCGCGCCGAACAGGAAGCAGTCCCAGACGCTGGCCGGATCGTAGCCGCCGAGGGCGCCGATGATCGCGCCGCGCCAGCCGTCCACGGTACCGCCGCTCTGGGCGAAGATATCGTTGGCCTGGTAGCCGAGGTTGTACATGCCCCAGAGCATGGCCGGGAACACGGCCAGCCAGACCGTGATCATGATGCGCTTCAGGTCGATGCCGTCGCGCACGTGGGCGGTGGTGCGGGTCACGGAGGGCGGCGAGTAGAGGAAGGTGTCCACCGCCTCGAACAGCGGATAGAACTTCTGGAAGCGCCCTCCCTCCTGGAAATGGTGCTCGTAGTTGTCGAGGATCTTGCGCAGGCTCACGTCAGCCCTCCTTCTCGATGCGCGTCAGGTTATCCCGGAGGATCGGCCCGTACTCGTACTTGCCGGGGCACACGTAGGTGCACAGCGCGACGTCTTCCTCGTCCAGTTCCAGGGCCCCGAGGAGCTGGGCCGTTTCCGTGTCGCCCACGATCAGCGAGCGCAGCAGCTGCGTCGGCAGCATGTCCAGCGGCACTACGGTCTCGTAGCTGCCCACGGGCACCATGGCGCGTTCGCTGCCGTTGGTGGTGGTGGTCATCGGCAGCGGCCGCGTGCCGAGCAGGCTGCTCAGGTAGATGCGCAGGTTGGAGTGCCGGTTGCGGCCGGGGCTCAGCCAGCCGAGGAGTTCACGATCCCGCCCCTCGGCGAGTACGGACACCTGGTTGTGGTAGCGCCCGAGGTAGCTGGTGGCGCTGCGGACCCGGCGGCCGCCGAGGACGGACCCGGAGATGATGCGGTTGTCGCCGCCCTTCACCTCGCCCGCTACCAGCGCCTCGAGGTCGGCGCCGACCCGGGTGCGCAGGAGGCGCGGGTTCTCGACCTGCGGGCCGCCCAGGGCGATCACGCGGTCCGTGTAGAGCCGGCCGTCGAGGAACAGGCGGCCGATGGCGATCACGTCCTGGTAGCCGAGGTACCAGGCCGTGCGCTCGGCGGTGGCGCCGAGCAGGAAGTGGATATGCGTGCCCGGCAGGCCGGCGGGGTGCGGACCGGCGAACTCGGCGCGCTCGATGCTCGCCGCGCTGCCGGCGGGGATGTCCGCCCCGGGCGCCGTGCACAGCCAGGTTTTGCCGCCAGTGAGGCCGGCGAGGAGGTCGAGGCCCAGGGCAAAGGCCTCGGACTGCTCGGCGATGATGACCGCGGGGTCGGCGGCCAGGGGGTGCGTGTCTATGGCCGTCACGAAGATCGCCGCGGGCTCTGCGTCCACCGCCGGCACCTTGCTGAAGGGCCGGGTGCGGAGGGCCGTCCACAGGCCGGACTTCTGCAGCGTCTCGCGCACCGCCCCGGCGTCCAGGCCGCGGGCTGCGTCCGCGCTGTGAGCACCGAAGTCCGCCGCGTCGTCGCCATCCACCTCGATCACCACCGACTGCAGGACCCGCTTGGCACCGCGGTTGATCGCGCTTACCGTACCGGCCGCGGGGGCCGTGTAGGTGACGCCGGGGGTTTTCTTGTCCGTGAACAGGAGATCGCCGAGCCTGACCCGGTCTCCCTCGCTCACCTCCATGGTCGGCTTCATGCCGGGGTAGTCGAACCCGACGACGGCGACAGCGCGGGCCGGCGGGGCGTCGTGGATGGCCTGCTGGGGTGCGCCCTGGATAGGGATATCCAGGCCCCTCTTGATTTTGATCATGCAAACAGCCTGCGGTGCAAAAAACCAGTGACGTAGGACGCAAACAAAACCGGAAGGGCGCGCCGGGCGTACCCTACTTGCGGGAGACCCTCCCACGGATGGCCGGGAGACGGCAGCTGAGCCGCTTCAGGCGCGCGCATTATAGCTAAAGGTGTAGCGCCGGTGCCACTGTCGAAGCCACTGCCGCGAGGTGCCCGTGCATCCGCTGCGCAGCGCCGGCGGCGGCCCCGGTTTCAGTGCTCCTTCGGGTAGACGCGGTAGTCTATTCCGGCCATCTGCTCGAGGATGCGGTGCACCTGGCAGCTGTAGCCGAACTCGTTGTCGTACCAGAGGTAGACCACCACGTGGCTGCCGTTGACGATGGTTGCCTGGGCGTCATAGACGCACGCCGTGCGCGAACCGACGAAGTCCGAGGACACAACCTCCGGCGAGTTCGAGTAGTCGATCTGCTTGCGCATCTCCGAGTGCAGCGCCACGCCGCGCATGTACTCGTTGAGCTCCTCCACCGTGGTTTCCTGCCCCAGGGTCAGGTTCAGGATCGCCATCGACACGTTCGGCGTGGGCACGCGGATCGCGTTGCCGGTGAGCTTGCCCTGCAGCTGCGGCAGCACCTTGGCCACGGCCTTGGCGGCGCCGGTTTCCGTAAGCACCATGTTCAGCGGCGCGCTGCGGCCCCGCCGGTCCGCCTTGTGGTAGTTGTCGATCAGGTTCTGGTCGTTGGTGTAGGCGTGCACCGTCTCCACGTGCCCGGTGACGATGCCGAACCGGTCATCGATCGCCTTCAGGGGCGGCACGATGGCGTTGGTGGTGCAGGAGGCGGCGGAGATGATCCGGTCCGTCGGCTCGATGGCGTCGCTGTTGATGCCGGCGACGATGTTCTTCAGGTCGCCCTTCCCCGGCGCCGTCAGGATCACCTTGGCCACACCCTTTGATTTCAGGTGCTGGCTCAGGCCCTCCTCGTCGCGCCAGACGCCGGTGTTGTCGACGATGATGGCGTTGTTGATGCCGTAGGCGGTGTAATCGATGCTGTCCGGCGAGTCTGCGTAGATCACTTTCACCTCGTTGCCGTTGGCGACGAAGGACTGGCGCTCCTCGTCGACCCGGATGGTGCCGTCGAAGGCCCCGTGTACCGAGTCCCGGCGCAGCAGGCTGGCGCGCTTGACCAGGTCGTTATCCGCCTTGCCCTTGCGCACGACCACGGCGCGCAGGCGCAGACCGTCACCGCCGTCGGTCTTGTCGATGAGGATACGGGCCATGAGGCGGCCGATTCGGCCGAAGCCGTAGAGCACCACGTCGACGGGCTCGTCCACGGGCTTCTCGGTGCTGCCGATCAGGTCGGCAACCTCGTCGCGCACGTAGTCCTCCAGGCTGCGGCCCTCGCCGCGATGCTTGTCGAAATAGTCGACGCTCAGGCGCCCCATGTCGATGTGGGCGGGGCCGAGGTCCAGCTTGCTGAGGATGTCCAGCACCCGGGAGGTCTCGAACTCCGAGAGCTCGTTGCCCTCGACCTGGCGCACGTAGCGGTGCGCCTTCATGATCTCGAGCACGGAGCGGTTCACCATCGCGCGGCCGTAGATATAGCACTTCACGCTGTGCTCCCGGGCGAGCCGGCCGACGACGGGGATCATGGCCTCGGCGAGCGCCTCGCGTTCTTTCCAGTCGCGGAAGTAATCGTCCGGGCGGGGTCTCTTGCGGTCGTTCACGGCTGTTTTCTCCGGGGGGTCTCGGCGCGAAGCGCGCATTATCCTTTTCCGGCACCGGTGCCGCAAGGAAAGCCGGGCTGGCCGCGCCAGGGCCCGGCGCGCTGGAGCAGCCGCGGTGAAGCCCTTACACTATGCCGCCTTTTTCGGCGCAGCACGTTCCCCCATGTTCAAAGACAAGCTCCTGGCAACGCCCTGGCCCGCCACGGCCGGCTCCCGCACTGCCGCCGGCCCCTTCCCCGGGAGCGCCGGGAGCGCCTGCATCGCCGAGCTCGCCGGCGACGGACGTCTGCTGCTGGTCATCGCCGAGGATACGCAGGCCGCCCTGGCCCTCGAGCGCGAGCTGCCTTTCTTCGTCGAGCCCGGCACGGAGGTGCTGGCGCTGCCGGACTGGGAGACGCTGCCCTACGATCACTTCTCCCCGCACCAGGACATCGTCTCCGAACGGCTGCAGACGCTCTATCGCCTGCCGGCGCTGGACGCCGGCATCCTCATCGTGCCGGTGTCGACGCTCATGCACCGGCTGCCGCCGCGGGACTACGTGCTCGGCGCCAGCCTCATGCTGGAAACCGGCAGCGCGCTCGACATCGACCGGTTCCGCCGCCGCCTCGAGCGCAGCGGTTACCGCCACGTGGATACCGTCTATGAGCACGGCGAATTCGCGCTTCGCGGCGCGCTCATCGATATCTTCCCCATGGGTTCGCCCCTGCCCTACCGCATCGACCTCCTCGACGACGAGGTGGACACGCTGCGCACCTTCGACCCGGAGACGCAGCGCACCGTGGCGCGCATGGACGCGGTGCGCCTGCTCCCGGCACGGGAGTTCCCCCTGACCCGGGATGCCATCGCCCGCTTCCAGCAGCACTGGTACGAGCAGTTCGAGGGCGACCCGGACCAGAGCACGGTGTTCACGGAAGTGAGCGCCGGCCGCGTTCCCGGCGGCTGCGAGTACTACCTGCCGCTGTTCTTCGACCACTGCGAGACGCTGTTCGAGTACCTGCCCGAGGACGCCGCCGTGGTCACCGTGGGCCGCCACTACGAGGCAGCGCAGCGGTTCTGGGGAGAGATCGCCGAGCGCCACAGCGAGTACGGCATCGACCCGCGGCGTCCCCTGCTCCCGCCCCCGGTCGGCTTCCTGCCGGTGGAGGAGCTCTATGCCCGGCTCAAGGGGCACGCGGTGCTCGAGCTGCGCCTCTCGGCCGAGGCCCCGGTCCACGTTGCCAGCGGGGCGCTGGAGCCGCCGCGCAGCGACGGCGACAGCCGCAGCGAACTGCCGGCGCGGCTGGCCGCGCTGACCGCGGGCCACGACGGGCCGGTGCTGCTCTGCGCCGAATCGGCAGGGCGCCGCGAGGTGCTGCTCGAAGCCCTGGCCGGCGCCGGCATCGAGCCCGTGCCGGTGGACAGCTGGCCCGCCTTCCTCGCCGACCCCGCGCCCCTGGCCATCGCCGTCGCGCCGATCGACCGCGGCCTGTACCTCGGCCCCGGCGCGCCCATGCTCCTGTGCGAGGCGCAGCTCTACGGCACCCGCGTGGCCCAGCGGCGGCGGCGCAAGCGCGAGACGGCGGTCGACACGGACGCGGTCTTCCGCGACCTCAACGAACTGCGCCCCGGCGCGCCGGTGGTCCACCTCGAGCACGGGGTGGGGCGCTACGTCGGCCTCACCAATCTCGCCGTGGACGGCGCGGACGCGGAATTCCTGACCCTCGAGTACGCCGAGGGCGCGCGGCTCTACGTGCCGGTGGCCTCGCTGCACCTGATCAGCCGCTACTCCGGCAGCGAGCCGGAGCTGGCGCCGCTGCACCGGCTCGGCTCCGGGCAGTGGGAGCGGGCGCGGCGCAAGGCGGGCGAGAAGGCCTCGGACGTGGCCGCGCAGCTGCTCGAGGTCTATGCCCGCCGGGAAGCGCGCGCGGGCTTTGCCTTCGAGCTGCCGAAGGAGGACTACGCCCGCTTCGCGGCGGCCTTCCCCTTCGAAGAAACGCCGGACCAAGAGGCGGCCATCGCCGCCGTGCTCGACGACATGCAGAGCGAGCGCGTGATGGACCGGCTGGTCTGCGGCGACGTGGGCTTCGGCAAGACCGAGGTCGCCATGCGCGCCGCCTTTGTCGCCGTGGCCAGCGGCAAGCAGGTCGCCATGCTGGTGCCCACGACCCTCCTCGCGCAGCAGCACCACAGCTCGCTCTCGGACCGCTTCGCCGACTGGCCCTACCGGGTGGAGGTGCTGTCGCGTTTCCGCACGGCGGCGGAGGTCCGGCGCATCGGCGAGCGCATGGCCGCCGGCGAGATCGACATCCTCGTCGGCACGCACAAGCTGCTGCAAAGCGATTTCCGCTTCCGGGACCTGGGCCTGCTGATCATCGACGAGGAGCACCGCTTCGGGGTCAAGCAGAAGGAAGCGATCAAGGCGCTGCGGGCGCAGGTGGACATCCTCACGCTCACCGCGACGCCGATCCCGCGCACCCTGAACATGGCCCTCGGCGGCATGCGCGATCTCTCGATCATCACCACGCCGCCGGCCCGTCGCCTGTCCATCAAGACCTTCGTCCGCGAACAGAGCGCCGCCCTGGTGAAAGAGGCCGTGCTCCGCGAGACCCTGCGCGGCGGCCAGGTGTTCTACCTGCACAACGAGGTGCGGACGATCGAGGAGACGGCGCGCAAGCTGCGCGAGCTGCTGCCGGACCTGTCGATAGCCGTCGCCCATGGCCAGCTGCGCGAGACGGAGCTCGAGCGCGTGATGGCCGACTTCTACCACAAGCGCGCCCACGTGCTGGTGTGCACCACCATCGTGGAGACGGGCATCGACATCCCCAACGCCAACACCATCATCCTCGAGCGCGCGGACCGCTTCGGCCTCGCCCAGCTGCACCAGCTCCGCGGCCGCGTCGGCCGCTCACACCACCAGGCCTATGCCTACCTGCTGTGCCCCCCGCGCTCGGCGATGACCGGCGACGCGGCCAAGCGCCTCGACGCCATCGAGGCCGCCGGCGACCTCGGGGCCGGCTACCAGCTCGCCACCCACGACCTCGAGATCCGCGGCGCCGGGGAGCTGCTGGGCGACGAGCAGAGCGGGCAGATCCAGAGCGTGGGCTTCGGCATGTACCTCGACATGCTGCAGCGCGCGGTGGCCGCGCTGCGCCGCGGTGAGATTCCCGACATCGACGCGCCCCTCTCGGCAGGCACCGAGATCAACCTGCACGTGCCGGCGCTGATTCCCGAGGACTACCTGCCGGACACCAACACGCGCCTGGTCCTGTACAAGCGCATCGCGGCGGCCGGGAGCGACGGGGCCCTCCGCGACCTGCAGGTGGAGATGATCGACCGCTTCGGCCTGCTGCCCGAGGCGGTGAAACAGCTGTTCACCATCGGCCGCCTGCGGGTAGCCGCGGAGCCCCTGGGTATCAGCGCCATTGAGCTGGGCCCGGGGGGTGGTACCATCGATTTCCGGGAATCCACTGCCATCGATCCCATGACCCTCGTGACTCTCGTACAGGGCGATCCCGCCGGCTACCAGCTCGCCGGCGCCACGCGCCTCCGCATCCGCGCCCGGCTGCCGGAGCCTGCGCAGCGGGTCGCCCTGGCGGAGAAGCTCCTCGACCGCTTTGCCGCCGGCGTCAATGCGCCCGCTGCCTGAGCGCCTGCCGGCCCTCGCCCTGGCCGCCGTCCTCACGGCGCTGCCCGCCCTGGCCCAGGAGGACGCCGGGGCCGATCCCTGGTACCGCGTGGAGCTGCTGGTGTTCCGCTACACCGACCCCGCGGCGCTGGAGGCCGAGACCTGGCCGGTCTACCCGGAGACGGCCTACCCCGAGCGCTACCGCTTCCTGGTCGACCGCGCGCTCGCCGACCGGCGCCTCGCCGCCCACCCGGAGGCCGAGAGCCGCATCGACGATCTCGGCCGGCAGCGGCTGCGCCTGGCGCCGCCGGCGGTCGCAGCGGACCCGGATGGCCCGCCCCCGGTCGTGCCGGACCTGCTCACCCTGCTGCCGCTCGAGCCCGAACGGCCCGACGGCCACGTCGCCGCCGCCGGGGCCCGCGACCCGAACGCACTCGCCACCCCTGAGCCGGGCGCCCCTGAGCCGGGCGCCCAGGACCCGAACGCCCCGGCGGCGACGGCACCCGACCCGAACGCCCCGCCCCCGCTGCCGCCCGCGTTCACCGCCCTCGATGCGCGCGCGCTGCCCGCCGGCCGCCTGGCCCGCGACGGTGGTTACGAGGTGCTCTGGCACGAAGCCTGGCTGCAGCCGCTGCGCGGCGAGGCCGACGCGGTCCCGCTGCTGCTCGACCGCTCCGGGGACCCGGACCGGGAACCCTGGCCGCGCCTGCAGGGCAGCGTGCGGCTTTACCTCTCCCGCTACCTGCACCTCGAGACGGCCCTGTGGCTGAATACCGAGGGCAGCTACCTGCCCGAGGGCTGGCAGGCCGAGGCACCGCCCCTGGCGCCGCCTTCGCTGGCTCTCGAAGCCGCCCCGCTGCCCCGGCGCGACCCGGCGCAGGCGCTGCTCGCCGGTGAGCCCCGGCGCCCCGACGCGCGCCTGGCGGACGGCACCCTGGCCTGGGACGGACCACCGCGTGTAGCCGTGGCCCCGGTCGCGGCCGAGACCGCGGCGGAGCAGCGACTCCCGCGGGACCCGAACGCCCCACAGGACCCGAACGCACCGGCAGACGCGGACGCACCCGTCAGCTGGCCCTGGCGCCACAGCATCGTCCTCGCCGCCGAGCGGCGCATGCGCAGCGGCGAAACGCACTACCTCGACCACCCCCTCTTCGGGGTGGTCGTGCGCCTCGAGCCGCTGGAGCCGGAGGAGCTCGAGGCCCTCGGCGAGGAACTTGCGGACCCGGCCTGGGCGGAGCGCCACGGCCGCGCCGCGGCTAGACCCGACGACGCGCCGTAAGGAAAGCGCGCAGCAGTGCCGCCACGGCGCCCGCCTCGCGGGTGAGCACCTCGCCCATCGCCGCCAGGGTCAGCGGCTGATCGTCCAGCCCCGGGGCCGCATTGACCACCATGCAAATCGATGCATAGGGCAGCTCGAGCTCGCGGGCCAGCGCCGCTTCCGGCATGCCCGTCATGCCGACGAGGTCGCAGCCGTCACCGCGAAGCCGGCGGATCTCGGCTGCCGTCTCCAGCCGCGGCCCCTGGGTGACGCCGAGAACGCCGCCGTCCCGGCAGGCTATCCCCGCCTCCTGCGCCGCCATGAGCAGCGCCCGCCGCAGCGCCGGGTCGTAGGGCTCGGTGAAGTCGACATGACGCAGCGGGCTGTCGCCGCCCTCGTCCACAGTGTGCTCGCGGCCCCAGGTGTAATCGATGAGCTGGTCGGGCAGTACCAGCTGACCGGGGCCGCAGGCTTCGTGGATACCGCCGACGGCATTGATGGCGACCACGGCGGCGGCACCGAGTTCGCGCAGCGCCCAGAGGTTGGCGCGGTAGTTGATGCGGTGCGGCGGCAGCGCGCGGGGCCTGCCGTGACGCTGCAGGAAAAGCACCGGCACGTCATCGATGCTGCCGGCCTCGACGGGACCGGACGGCGCCCCGTAGGGCGTCCCGCAGACCCGTTCTCCGGCGGCCTCGAGGCCCGCCAGCGCGTCGATGCCCGTCCCGCCGATGATGGCGACGCTCATCGCCGCACCCCCGCCGATTTAGACATTTTTAGCATGACGCTGGGACAGACCACGAAGCTTCTCCTATAAGCCGCCACCGCGGTGTCCACGGCGCTGCGGCCAGGTCGTTGATTGCAAAAGAGAAAGGCCCGGCCGGGGCGCGCTGCGCCCGCGTCGTGGCGCGCTTCACACGGCGTTCGCCGCGCATGGACAGCGGCCCCCCACCTGCTAACTTTCTGGCAGGAGGACGATAGCATGACACTCGAAAGACCGGCCATCGGCCAGTGGTACAAGGAAGCGGAGAGCGCCGCGCTGTTCGAGGTGGTCGCCATCGACGACCACAGCGGCTGCATCGAGGTTCAGTATCTCGACGGCGAGATCGCCGAGTTCGACACGGAGACCTGGGGCGAACTGACCCTCATCCCCGCCGTGGAGCCGGAGGACTGGCGGGCTCCCTACGAACTCAGCGACGAGGACGGCATGGACCCGGACGAGCCGCTGCACCCCGGCTGGGGCAACCCCGTCAACAGCATCGAGCCCGACGGCGCCTGGGAGCTCGAGGACTACTGACCACCGGGCCTCCCGGGGCGGCCTTGCAGGCAGCACGCCACTGTATATAATCCCAGTAGTGTACGTATGCACAGGATAGCCCCATGGCCAAGCTCACCGCCCGCCAGCAACAGGTCCTCGACCTGATCCGGCGCCACATCGACGACACGGGGTACCCGCCCACGCGCGCGGACATCGCCCGGGAACTCGGCTTCCGCTCCGCCAACGCCGCGGAGGAACACCTCAAGGCCCTCGCCCGCAAGGGGGCGATCGAGATCATCGCCGGTGCTTCCCGCGGCATCCGCCTGCCCGAGGAACGCGGGCTGCCCATCGTCGGCCGTGTCGCCGCCGGCAGCCCGGTACTCGCCGAGGAACACATCGAGGACTACTGCGAACTGCCGGCGGATTTCTTCCGCCCGGCTGCCGACTACTTCCTGCGCGTCACCGGCGACAGCATGGTGGGCATCGGCATCTGTGACGGCGACCTCCTCGCCGTACACAGCACGCCGGTGGCCAACGATGGCGATGTTGTCGTCGCGCGCCTCGACGACGAGGTGACGGTCAAGCGACTGCGGCGCGGGCGCGAGCGGCACCGGCTGCAGCTGCTGCCGGAAAATCCCGACTACGCACCGATCGAAGTCGACCTGCGCGAGCAGGCCTGCGTCATTGAAGGGTTGAGCGTGGGGGTGGTGCGCCGCGGCACTTGACACGCCGGGCCGGCAGGGAGCCTGCGCGGCGGGAGCCGCGCCGGTGAGTCAGTGCAGGACCCGCGGGGTTTCCTGCTCGACTTCCTCCTCGATTTCGACTTCGGCCTGGTCCGTGAGTTGGGCCGTGGCCTGGATACCCGCCTGGATCATGGCCTTGGCCACCTCCAGGCAGTGGTCCATCACGTACATCCGCGACTCGTCGGAAAACTGGATGCGCAGGAGCGGCGGGGCATCTTCCCCGGCCCGTTGCAGCACGACTTCTCCGTTCCCCAGATCGACGATCTCCAGCAGGGCTGTGGACACTCGGCAGACCTCGTTTCCGCAGTGTGTGTACCGATGGTAACAGTGTCCCGGGGGTGGGCCAACACGCCTCGCGGCCACGCTCACCGGTCGACCGGTCGCCCTGCTCAGCTCTCGTCCAGCGAGTCGTTCATGCGCGCCAGGGTATTCGACAGCTCCCGGTGCCAGGCCCGCGCCTGCCCCGGGTCCGGCATACCCTGCTCTGCCGCGAGAAGATTGCCCGGCACGCGGGACCGCGCCGGCAGCGCCGCCGGCAGCGGCGCGAGCAGCCCGGCCAGCCAGCCTTCCCGCTCGAGCCGCGCGAACTCGCGCAGCTCCGCCGGCCGGGCCTTGCCCGCCGCCGGCTCCGGGAGTTCATCACAGCTCCGCGGCGGCGGGCCGTCCGCTTCGCCGGTGGGGTCGAGCACCGCCAGGAGGTACCAGCCGTAGGCCGCCAGCAGCTGCTCGCGAACGCCCGGTGCGTGCGCCGCATCGACAATATCGGCCGGCGCCGCCCCGGCCGCGCGCTGCGCCTCCCAGCCGTCGATGAGCAGGCGCGCCAGGTACAGGTGGTGGTTGGCACGGCCCCGGGACACGGCGTCAGCGGCTCCCGGCCCCGGCTTTCGCTTTGGTTTTCGCCTTAGCTTTCGTTTTTGCCTTGGCCTTCGTCTTTGTCGCCGCCTTGCGCTTCGGCGCCGCCTTCCTGCCACTCGCCGCGCTGCCCGCCTCGACCTGCCAGCGGCCGTCCCGGTAGAGCGCCTTCCAGCCCGTCGCCTTACCGTCCTCTTCGGTCATCACGTACTGCTCGCGGCTCTTGCGGCTGTAGCGGACCTGGCTGCGGTTGCCGGCGTCATCCTGCGTGGGCGCCTCGAGGATGTAGGCGTACTTGGGGTCGATCTCGCTGCCGTGGGGGATCAGCTCATCGACGAAGGGCGCGCGCGTCTCCCGGTTCTTCGGAAACTGGCTGGCGGCGAGGAACATGCCTGCCGCCCCGTCGCGGAGCACGTAATGGTCCTCGACCTTTTCGCAGGCCAGCTCCGGCATCGGCACGGGATCCATCTTAGGCGGGGCTACTTCACCGTTGCGCAGGAGCTTGCGGGTATTCTTGCAGGCCTCGTTGGTACAGCCGAAGTACTTGCCGAAGCGACCGGTCTTCAGCTGCATTTCCGAGCCACACTTGTCGCACTCGATCACCGGACCGTCGTAGCCCTTGATCTTGAAGCGGCCCTCCTCCACCTCGAAACCCGGGCAATCGGGATTGTTGCCACAGACGTGGAGCTTGCGCTTTTCGTCGATGAGGTAGCTGTCCATGGCGGCGTTGCACAGCTTGCAGCGGTGCTTGCTGCGCAGGAGCCGGGACTCGGCCTCGTCGTCCGCATCCTCGCGGATGGCCTCGTCGCCGGGAATGAGGTTGATGGTGTTCTTGCAGCGCTCCTTCGGCGGCAGCGCGTAGCCGGAGCAGCCGAGGAACACCCCGGTGCTCGCCGTGCGGATCTGCATGGGCCGGCCGCACTTGTCGCAGGCTATGTCCGTCATGGTCGGCTCGTTCGGCTGCATGCCGTCCGGCTGCGGCTGCTCGGCGCGCTCCAGGCGGGAACGGAAGTCGGCGTAGAAGCGGTCGAGGAGTTCCCGCCAGTCCAGCTCGCCCTCGGCGATCTCGTCGAGGTGCTCTTCCATGGTCGCGGTGAAGTTGTAGTCGAGCAGGTCGCTGAAGCTCTCCTGCAGCCGGTGGGTGACGATATCGCCCATCTTCTCGGCGTAGAAGCGCTTGTTCTCCAGGCGCACGTAGCCCCGGTCCTGGATCGTGGAGATGATCGAGGCGTAGGTGGAGGGCCGGCCGATGCCGCGCTTCTCGAGCTCGCGCACCAGGCTCGCCTCGCCGTAGCGCGGCGGCGGCGTGGTGAAGTGCTGCGACGGTTCCAGCTTGATCAGTTCCAGCGCGTCGCCCTCGGCGACGTCGGGGAGCACCGTGTCCTCGCCCTTGCGCCCCGTGGGCGGCAGCACGCGCGTATAGCCGTCGAAGCGGATGATGCGGCCGCGGGCGGCGAGCTCGTAGTCGCCGGCGGCCACGGTGATGGTCGTGGAGGTGTACTCCGCCGCGGTCATCTGGCTGGCGACGA
Source organism: Pseudohaliea sp. (assembly GCF_040217025.1). GTDB lineage: Bacteria > Pseudomonadota > Gammaproteobacteria > Pseudomonadales > Halieaceae > Pseudohaliea. Next base: position 758,874 of record NZ_JAVJOA010000008.1, read on the forward strand.
ACTGCCGCCAGATCAGCTCGTAGAGGCGCTCGGCGTCGCGCTCCATGCCCGCGAGCATGGCCTGGGTCACCTTGACGTCCGAGGGGCGGATCGCCTCGTGGGCCTCCTGCGCGCCCTCCTTCGAGGCATACTCGCGGGGCGCCTCGGGCAGGTAGCGGGCCGGGAAGTTGGCGCCGAGGTAATCGCGGCAGCTGGCGACGGCCTCCTTGCTCAGGTTGGTCGAGTCCGTCCGCATGTAGGTGATGTAGCCGGCCTCGTAGAGGCGCTGGGCGAGCGTCATGGTCTTCTTCACGCTGAAACCCAGCCGCGTGCTCGCCGACTGCTGCAGCGTGGACGTGATGAACGGGGCCGGCGGGTTCGACCGCGTCGGCTTGTCTTCCCGGGCCTTCACCCGGTAGCCGGCATCGGCCAGCGCATCCCGGGCGGCCATGGCCGCCGCCTCGTTGGTCGGGCGGAACTTCTCGCCCCGGTGCCGGCGCACCTCGAAGCGGGCGGGCTCGGCGTTCCGGGCCTTCAGGTCGGCGTGGATTTCCCAGAACTCTTCCGGCACGAAGGCGCGGATCTCGCGCTCGCGCTCGACGATCAGGCGCACGGCCACGGACTGTACGCGGCCGGCGGAGAGCCCGCGGGCCACCTTCGCCCAGAGCAGCGGCGACACCATGTAGCCCACGACCCGGTCGAGGAAACGGCGGGCCTGTTGCGCGTTCACCCGGTTCGTATCCAGCTGCGAGGGGTGCTCGAAGGCCTCGCGGATGGCGTTCTTGGTGATCTCGTTGAAGACCACGCGCTGGTAGCGGTCGTCATCGCCACCGATGGCCTCGCGCAGGTGCCAGGCGATCGCCTCCCCTTCGCGGTCGAGGTCGGTGGCGAGGTAGATGGCGTCGGAGTTCTCGGCCAGCTTCTTCAGCTCGCTGACCACCTTTTCCTTGCCCGGCAGGATCTCGTAGCGCGCCTGCCAGCCGTGCTCCGGGTCGATGCCCATGCGGCGCACCAGCTGCTCCCGGGTTTTCTTCTTTTTATAGGCCTCCTTTTCGCCCGGCGACATCTTCCGGGTGCGCGCCGCCTGCGCCGCGCGCTCCTTCGGGTCGACGGACTGCTTGCCGCTCCCGGAGGTCGGCAGGTCGCGGATATGGCCCACGCTGGACTTCACGACGAAATCCGGCCCGAGGTACTTGTTGATGGTCTTGGCCTTCGCAGGCGACTCGACGATAACGAGAGACTTTCCCATGGCGGTCCGGTGTTACCTCAGCGTGAGCGGCCGACCGGTGGGGACGGCGCAAAGGGGGGCATATATAAAGGCCACTGCCTCAGGGGTCAAGGGAAGCCCCCCGCGGCGTTTCGTCCAGGGCGTCCCGCCAGGCGGCGAGCGCGTCGGCGATTGCATCCACCGCCTCGGGGCCCGCGGACTCGTGCCAGTAGACCCCGCAGCTGCCCTCGTCGATGCCAGCGGCGAGGGCCCAGTCGGGCAGCGAGGCCACCGCTGCCGGGGGGTCGTCACGGCCGACGCTTGCGCGCCAGCCACCGCCCTCGCGCCACCAGGCGCAGGCCCTGCGCCCCGCGCCGCGGGACGGCGGCAGGCGCAACCCGTAGTAGAGCACCTGCCGCTCGCTGGCCGGCAGCCGCGCCCGCCGCGCCGGCGGCAGCGGCAGGTCCCGGAACTCGACGTAGAGGCCGGCGAGCGCGGCGCGCTCGCGCAGCCCCGCCTGCGTGCGCTGCCGCGGCGATGGCCGGAAATGCCACAGCGGCGCCAGGGCCAGGCCGACGGCCAGCAGGATCAGCAGGGTTGCCTTCACGGGCTATGATTCAGGTCAAGGGCCAAGGGGATTCTCTCGCACTCGCATTGCCGGGCGCCCACGGTATGTTATAAACCCGGTCAAGCGCCAGCAGCCGGCAACAGGAGATAACGCCATGGCCAACTACACCCGCATCCTGACGGCAGTCGATCTCAGCGAAGACTCGGACGAGGTGGTCGAGCGGGCCCGCGCGATCGCCACGAACAACGGCGCCGAGCTGCACCTCATCCACGTGATCGAGCCGCTCTCCTTCGCCTACGGCGGCGACATCCCCATGGACTTCTCCGGCATCCAGGACGAGATCCACCAGCAGGCCAGCGCCCAGCTCGAGAAGTTCGGCGAAAAGCACAGCATCCCGCAGTCGGCGCGCCACGTGGTGCTCGGCCAGCCCGAGGTGGAGATTCACGCCATGGCCGAGGAGCTCGACGCCGATCTCATCGTCGTCGGCAGCCACGGCCGCTACGGCCTCGCCCTGCTCATGGGCTCCACGGCCAACGGCGTGCTCCACGGCGCCACCTGCGACGTGCTCGCGGTCCGCGTGGGGCAGCAGAAAAAGGGCTAGGCGAGGCCTTCCCGGCACAGCGCCTGGTGCAGGTCGTCGCCCGTAAAGGGCCAGCCGAGTTCCTCGCCGCCGGGGAAACGGAGCACGGGAATCCGCTCCCCGTAGCGCTCGAAGAGTGCATCGTCTTCACTGATATCGACCACTTCCCAGGCGAGCCCCGGCGCCGCTGCCCGCGCGGCCACGAGCAGCGCCTCCGCGAGCTCGCAGAGGTGGCAGGCTGCCGTGCTGTAGAGAATGGGCCGGGGCCCGGGCTTGTGCATCGGCGCGGCTCCGCAGGGGGCACTCGGCGGGCGAGCATAGCACGGCCCTGCGCGTGAGCGACTACCGCGAGAAGCGCCGCCACTACCGAAGCGTGCTCACCGTCTTCGGCCGCAAGCCGGTGCTCGAGGCGCTGGCGGACCCGGGCCTCGCCTGCGAGCGCCTGCACCTGGCGACGAGCAACCGCCGCGAACCGACCCTGGAGCGTATTCTATCCCTGGCGGCCGAGCGCGGCGTCGAGACCCGAGAGCACAGCCGCGAGGCCCTCGCCCGTATTTCCCGCAACGGCCGCCAGGACCAGGGCGTCGCCCTGGATATCCGCTGTCCGCGTTTTGCCGAGCTCGACGAGGGCCTCGCGGCGCTGGGCGCACAGCCATCGGTGCGCCTGCTCGCCCTCGACGGGGTCACCAACCCGCAGAACGCGGGCATGGCCATCCGCAGCGCCCGCGCCGGGGGCATCGACGGGATCCTTTACGCCGACCGGGGCAACCCGGCCCTCGGCCCGCTGGTCATCAAGGGCAGTGCCGGCACACTCTACGGCGCCCCGCTGCTGCGCTGCGCGACCGCCGCCGAGGGTGTCGCCGCCTGCCGGGCGGCCGGCTACACCGTGTACACGCTGCAGGCGGAAGCGCCACGGGACCTGTTTAGCGCGACCCTGGCTGCGCGGGCCCTGTTCGTGCTGGGAGGCGAGACGGACGGCGTGTCGCCGGCCGTGGCGGCGCAGGCCAGCGAGGCCCTGGCCGTACCCATGGCGGAAGGCGTGGAATCCCTGAATGTGGCGGTGACGGCTGCGCTGGTGGCCTACGCGCCGCGCCTGGCGCGCGGTTCCGGGGAGCGCTGACTAGCGCGACAGGAAGCTCATGCCCTCTTCCAGGCCGTGCAGCGTCAGCGGGTACATGTGCCCCTCCATGAGCTGGTGCGTCATGGCGATGGACTGGGTGTACTCCCACTCATCCTCGGGCACCGGGTTTATCCAGATGCACTTCTCGTAGGTCTGCCGGAGCCGGCGCAGCCAGACTTCGCCGGCCTCCTCGTTCCAGTGCTCGACGGAGCCGCCGGGCTGGACGATCTCGTAGGGCGACATGGACGCGTCGCCGACGATCACCACCTTGTAGTCGTGGCCGTACTTGTGAAGGATGTCGAGGAGCGCCGTGCGCTCATGGTGCCGGCGGATATTGTTCTTCCACACGCTCTCGTAGAGGAAGTTGTGGAAGTAGAAGTTCTCCATGTGCTTGAACTCGGTGCGCGCCGCCGAGAACAGCTCCTCGCAGACCTTCACGTGCGGGTCCATGGAACCGCCCACGTCGAAGAACAGGAGTACCTTCACCGCGTTGTGCCGCTCCGGCACCATGCGAATGTCCAGGAGCCCGGCGTTGCGCGCCGTGGAGCGGATCGTGTCATCGAGGTCCAGCTCCTCGGCGGAGCCGGTGCGCGCGAACTTGCGCAGCCGGCGCAGGGCGAGCTTGATGTTGCGCGTGCCGAGCTCCACGGAATCGTCGAGGTTGCGGAAGTCCCGCTTGTCCCAGACCTTCACCGCGCGCCGGTTACCGCCGTTCGGCCCCACGCGGATACCCTCCGGGTGGTAGCCCTGCTGGCCGAAGGGCGAGGTGCCGCCGGTGCCGATCCACTTGTTGCCGCCCTCGTGGCGCTTCTCCTGCTCCTCCAGGCGCTTCTTGAACTCCTCGATGAGCTTTTCCAGCCCGCCGAGGGACTCGATCTTCGCCTTGTCTTCCTCGGACAGCTCCTTCATGAACTCGTTGCGCAGCCAGTCGTCCGGGATCATGGCCTCGATGATGTCGTCGAGACCCTCGAGGTCGCGGAAGTGCGCGCCGAAGGCCTTGTCGAAGCGGTCGAAATACTTCTCGTCCTTTACCAGGCAGGCGCGGCTGAAGTAGTAGAACTGGTCCACGCTGCCCACCACGAGGTGGCGCTTGAGCCCCTCGAGGAGATCGAGCAGCTCGCGCGTGGTGACCGGGATCCCCGCGTCGCGCAGGCCGTGGAAGAAATTGATCAGCATTGCAGCCTAGCGCGATTCCCGCCGGTGCATGAACGCCAGCCGCTCGAGCAGGTGCACGTCCTGCTCGTTCTTGAGCAGCGCGCCGTAGAGCGGCGGGATCGCCTTCGTGTGGTCGCGCTCGCGCAGGATCTCGTCCGGGATGTCGTCGGCCATGAGCAGCTTCAGCCAGTCGATGAGCTCCGAGGTGGACGGCTTCTTCTTCAGGCCCGGCACGGCGCGCAGGTCGAAGAAGATCTCCATCGCCTCCTGCACCAGGGCCTGGGCGATCCCCGGGTAGTGCACGTCGACGATCTGGCGCATCGTGTCCCGGTCCGGGAAGTTGATGAAGTGGAAGAAGCAGCGGCGCAGGAAGGCGTCCGGCAGCTCCTTCTCGTTGTTGCTGGTGATGATGATGATCGGGCGGTGCTTCGCCTTGACGGTCTCGCCGGTCTCGTAGACGAAGAACTCCATGCGGTCGAGCTCCTGCAGGAGGTCGTTCGGGAACTCGATGTCCGCCTTGTCGATCTCGTCGATGAGCAGCACCGCCTGCTCCTCGGCGACGAAGGCGTCCCAGAGCTTGCCGCGCTTGATGTAGTTGGCGATGTCGTAGACCTTCTCGTCGCCGAGCTGGGAGTCGCGCAGCCGCGACACCGCGTCGTACTCGTACAGGCCCTGCTGGGCTTTCGTGGTCGACTTGATGTGCCACTGGATCAGCGGCTTGCCGAGGCCCTGGGCCACCTCCTCCGCGAGCATGGTCTTGCCGGTGCCCGGCTCGCCCTTGATGAGCAGCGGGCGCTGCAGCTCGACCGCGGCGTTCACCGCCATGCGCAGGTCGTCGGTGGCGACGTAGCGCTCCGTGCCTTCGAATTTCATCGGCTATGGTCCTGGTGGGGGAAAGCGATGAAGGGTAACGACAGCCCCCGGGCGAATCAAGCTGAGACCGCGGCGCCGCGGCGACGGCGCAGCCAGGCGCCGATGGCGAGCCACGGCACCTGCGCCGCCAGCAGCGCGACCCCCAGCGGCCGGAGGGCGTGCATGGCGGCCTCTGCGCCATCGGTACCGAACTGGAAGGCGGCCACGACCAGCGCCGGGGCCAGCGTTTCCATGCCCGGCTCCGGGTAGGCCGGCAGGAGCAGCAGCGCAGCCCCGCTGCAGCAGAGCCAGCTCGCGAGCAGCGGCCAGCGGCGCAACCACCAGGCGAGGAGCAGCAGCGCGAGCGTCCCGGCCCCCAGGTAGGTGGTCATGGCCAGCAGGTAGCTACCGCCAGTCAGCATGAGAGCAGTCCTCGTCGACCCACAGCACGATGTGTTCCTCGTAGTCGTCTTCCGCCACGGCGGCCTCGCTGATCACCCGCCCGCGCACGGACGCGCCGGCGCGGTGCACGCTCTCCGGGTCGCCAGTGCGCAGCGGGTGCCAGGCCGGCAGGGCCAGGCCGCGGGCCCGCCGCCGGTAGGCACAGCTCGGGGGCAGCCAGTCCCAGGCCGCCGCCCGTGCCGGGTCCAGCGTCATGCAGTCCGGTACCTGCGCATGGCGGTTTGCGTAGTCCCTGCAGCGGCAGCGCTCCGCGTCCAGCAGGCGGCAGTGGACACGGGTCGCGAACCGCTCACCGCTGTCCTCGTCTTCGAGCCGGTGCAGGCAGCAGCGGCCACAGCCGTCGCAGAGCGCCTCCCACTGCGCGGCATCCAGGGCCTCCAGGGGCAGCCGGTCCCACCAGGGCTCGGCCGCGGTCACGGGACCGGCTCCGCATCGCCGCCGGGCTTCGGCGGCAGCTGCAGGTAGAACCCCTTCTCGTCGAGCGCGGCGAGCACCGTGGCGGCGTCGGCGCGGGCCAGCCGGCGCTCCGGGGTCAGCACCAGGCTGAGCGCGAGCTCCGGCTTGCCGAACCCGGCGAGCAACTCGGCCGGCAGCTCCTCGAGGGGACGGTCGCGATCGACGAACAGGTACATGCCCTCCTTCCGGGGGCTGCGGTAGACCGCACACAGGCGCTTCACAGCGCGTCCTCCGCGAGAGCCGCGCGCAGCGGCTCGATCGCCAGCTCCCGGCGCCAGCCCTGCCAGCTCGCCGGCTCGCTGATCGGCAGGCCGCGCGCCTCGCGCAGCAGCAGCTCCAGGTCGCGGCCGGCGAGCAGCATTTCCGGGGCGACGGAGGCCGCCCCGGCGAGCGCGCGCACGCGGGCCTTGAGCCCCTTGAGCCGCTTGCGTTCCTCGCTGCCCAGCGGCGGCGGCAGCGGTGCGGGCAGCGCCGCCTCCGGCAGGGACCGGGCCTCGGCAATGCAGGCGAGCAGCGCATCGCCGCAGCGCCGGAGCACCGCCGGCGGGATCTCACCGGCCGCGGCCAGCGCCGCGGGGCTCGCCGGCATCGCCCGGGCAATGGCCAGGCAGAGCTGGTCGTCGAGGATCCAGCTGCGCGGCTTGTCCCTGAGCGCGGCCTCCTCCTCCCGCCAGGCGCAGAGGCGCCCGAGGGCGGCGAGTTGCCGCGGCTGGAGCTTCCAGGCGGACTTCACCCGCAGGTGGTAGGCGGGGTTGCGGCTGCCGGCGCCCGCGCAGGCCACCTCGCCCTCCTCGAGGATCCAGGGCAGCTTGCCCGCGGCCTCCGCCTCGGCGCGCAGGCGCTCGTACAGTGGCAGCAGGTAGGCCACGTCCAGCGCCGCGTAGCGGCACTGGGACTCGCTCAGCGGGCGGCGCAGCCAGTCGGAGCGCGTCTCTCCCTTGTCGAGGACCACGTCGAAGGCCTGCTCGACGATGCCGCGGTAGCCCAGGCCGAAGCCCCGGTCGAGGAGCCCGGCGGCGCGCTGCGTGTCGAAGAGCGGACGCGGCAGCGCGCCGAGCCAGTGGTCGAAGACCTCGAGGTCCTCGCTGGCCGAGTGCAGGATCTTGGTGGTGGCCGGGTCCTCGAACAGCGCCACCAGCGGGGCGGTGTCCTCGAGCCCCAGCGGGTCCACGAGCCAGGCGTGGTCCTCGAAGCACAGCTGCAGCAGGGCGACCTGCGGAAAGAACGTGTTGCGGCGCATGAACTCCGTGTCCACGGCCACGGCGGTTGCGCCGCGGTGCTCGCCGAGGAGCGCCTCGAAGGCCGCCTGGCCGGCAACGAGCGTCCAGTCCATCAGCGTCTCACCGGCTGGCGCCCGGAGAAGGCGTGCATCAGCGTGCTGCCGTCGACGTATTCGAGCTCACCCCCCAGGGGGACGCCGTGGGCGATGCGCGACATGCGCACGCCGTCGGCCGAGAGCAGGTCCGTGAGGTACCAGGCGGTGGCCTCCCCCTCGGCCGTGGGGTTCGTGGCCAGGATCACCTCCTCGATCCCCTGCTCCCGCACCAGGGCCTGGAGGCGGTCGAGGCCGATGTCCTCCGGGCCGATGCCGTCGATCGGCGACAGGTGGCCCATGAGCACGAAGTAGCGGCCGCGGTAACCTCCCGCCTGCTCGATGGCGAGCACATCCGCCGGGGTCTCGACCACGCACAGCAACGTCGCCTCGCGGCGCGGGTCGTCGCAGATCGCGCAGACCGGGGTTTCCGTGAGATTGCGGCAGCGCTGGCAGCGGCCCACGCGCTCGGCGGCCTCCCCCAGCGCCACGGCGAGCGCCTGCGCGCCCTCACGGTCGCGCTCGAGGAGGTGCAGCGCCATGCGCTGGGCCGATTTCGGGCCGACCCCCGGCAGGCAGCGCAGGGCGTCGACGAGGGCCTCGAGGGCGGGGCTGAACACGGCCTCAGAACGGCAGTTTCATGCCCGGGGGCAGTTCCATACCGCCAGTCACTTCGGCCATGGCCTCGCGGTTCGCCGCCTCGACCTTGCGCACCGCATCGTTCACCGCGGCCGCGAGCAGGTCCTCCAGCACGGACTTCTCCTCGCTGAGCACGCTGTCATCGATGGCGACGCGGCGGACGTCGTGGCGGCCGTTCATGATGACCTGCACCAGGCCGGCACCGGCCTCGCCGGTAACCTCGCGCGCGGCGGCGGCTTCCTGCGCCTCCTGCATGGCCGTCTGCATCTTCTGCGCCTGCTTCATCAGGTCGCCGATTCCACCCTTGAACATCAGTGTTCTCCTCTCGCGGCGGCGTCGCGCGCCACCTCTACCGATTCTTCCTCGAGGGTACCAGCAAAGCGCTCGAGGAGGCTGCCGAGGCGGGGGTCTTCCCGCAGCCGGGCCACGGCGCTGGCATGGGCTTCCCGGCGCAGGCGCGCATCGCGCTGCGCCGGTGTCTCCGCGGCGAGCTCCCCGGGTTCGATGGCGACGGACCAGCCGTCATCACCGAGCACCCGGCGCAGCGCCGCGGTGATGCGCTCACCGTGGCGCGCATTGAACAGGTTGGCCTGCTCCTGATCAAGCACCAGGGAGACCACGCTGCCCGCGCAGGCCCGCCACTCGCAGTTGCGGGCGATGACCCGCGTGCTGCCGGTGAGCTCGAGCTGCTCGACGAGGTGGTGCCAGGGTGGCAGCGAAGCGGGCGCGGGTGCTGGCGTAGCCCGGTGTGTGGCCCGGGGCTCGGGGTCGGGTACCGCTGACCTTTGCACCGCGGGCGCCTGGACCGGGGGCACGCGAGCCGGGGGCTCCTCGTCGGGGGGCCCGGCCGGCGGCGCGCCGGCCTGCGCGGCGGGCGCCGGGGCCCGCCGCGGTTCAGGCTTTTTTGCCGGTCGGCCGACCTCGCCGGCGGCAGCCTGCGGGGCACTGTCCCCGCTCGCGGGGAGCGCCGGGGCCGGCCGGAAAGCGAGCATACGCAGCAGCACCATGTCGAAACCCGCGCGCGGGTCTGCGGCGAGCGGCAGGTCGCGGCGCCCGTTAAGGGCGATCTGGTAGCAGAGCTGCACGTCTTCCGCGGTGAACCGCGCCGCCAGCTCGCGCAGGCGCTCCACGTCGCCCATCTCCGGGTCCAGTGCCTCGGGCACGGCCTGCGCCAGGGCGAGGCGGTGCAGTACGGCGAGCAGCGTCTCCAGGGCGGCGGCGAAATCGAGGGCCTGCGCCTCCATGGCCGCGGCCACGGCGAGAAGACCGGGCGCGTCGTCGGCGGCAAGGGCATCGAGCAACTCAAAGACATGGTCCCGGTCCACGGTACCGAGCATGTCGCGCACCTCGGCCTCGACGAGGCGGCCGCCGCCGAAGGCGATCGCCTGGTCGGTGAGGCTCAGCGCATCGCGCATGCTGCCGGCAGCGGCGTGGCCGAGGAGCCAGAGTGCGGGCTCCTCAAAGGCCACCCCCTCGGCACCGAGGATGTGCCGCAGGTGCTCGACCACCTGGCCCGCGGGCATGTTCTTCAGGTTGAACTGCAGGCAGCGGGAGAGCACCGTCGCCGGCAGCTTCTGCGGGTCCGTGGTGGCCAGCAGGAATTTCACGTGCGGGGGCGGCTCCTCGAGGGTCTTCAGGAGCGCATTGAAACTGTGCTGGGAGAGCATATGCACCTCGTCGATGAGGTACACCTTGTAGCGGCTGCGCGTGGGGGCGTATTGAACGTTCTCCAGCAGCTCGCGGGTGTCATCGACGCGGGTGCGCGAGGCGGCATCCACCTCGAGCAGGTCGACGCTTCGCCCCTCGGCGATCTCCAGGCAGGCGCTGCATTGACCGCAGGGCCGGGAGCTGACCCCCTGCTCGCAGTTCAGGCACTTGGCGAGGATCCGCGCGACCGTGGTCTTGCCCACGCCGCGGGTGCCGGTGAACAGGTAGGCGTGGTGCAGCTGGTCCCGGTCCAGGGCGTTGGCGAGGGCGCGAAGCACGTGCTCCTGGCCCACCATCTCCTCGAAGCTGGCCGGGCGCCATTTGCGGGCGAGGACCTGGTAAGACATGCCGGCGCGGGACGCTCCTCCGTGGTCAAGAGCCAAGCTTACCGCAGCGGGGACGACGGCAGAACCGGACCGGCGCGGGGGTTGGCGGGGAAGCCAATGGAGGCGGCCCGGACAGCCACACCCCGGCACCCGAATCAGCAGCTACCGTTGCTCCCTTCCGGGCCTGGCGGGGTTCACTGCCTATCGTTGCGGGGGGACCGCCCGGACCACCACGACCCCTTGGCGGGGGCCGCCATTGTCGCGGAAAGCGACACCCGCCGCAAACGATTCCGCTGCGCCATGGCACGCCGCGGGCTGTGCTAACCTTTCCGCGAGCCGGCTCCCGCGCAGGCGGGCGCCCCCAACACCACCTGACCACAGCGAGACACCCGTGAAGCGAACGCGCCCGACGACTGCGCAGGGCCCGGCGGCCTTCCCTGCGGTCCCCGGACCCCTTGCCACCCGTGCAGCGCAGCTGCTCTCGTGCCTCCTGGCCTGCCTCCTCGCCGCGAGCTCCGTCGTTGCGCAGGAAGCGCCCGCCGTCAGCCGCGGCAGCCTGGGCACGCTGGAGGCCGCCGTGCGCGAAGACACAGGCCTCACCGACGAGGAGCGCGCACCGCTGCTGCTGGAACTGCAGCAGGCGACCCAGGACCTGAACCAGGCGGAAAGCTTCCGGGAGGAGGCGGAGAGCTACCGCCAGGCGATGGAAAACAGCGCGAGCGAGGTGAAAAACTACAACGAACTCGTCCGCGAGGTTGAAGACTCGGCGCCGACCGTGGAGGAACGGCTCGGCAGGGACCCCGACCTCGAGGATATCGAGGCCGAGCTTGACGTCGTCGAGGCCCGGCGGCAGAGCCTCGCCGACCAGCGCAGCGCTGCCCTCAGCGGCCTCGCCGAGCGCACCGCTGGCGATAGTGAAACACAGCAGCGGCTGGCCTCGGTCACGGCGGAGCTTGAGAACACGCAGGCGCCACCCGCCGCCGACGAGTCGTTGAAGGCACGGATTACCGCCGCTGCCAGGGCAGCAAAACGCCAGCGGCTCGAGGCGGAGGCGGAATTGCTCCGGCTGCGCCTGCGCGGCGCCCCGGCGCTCAACGCTATCCGCACGGCGAAGGTGGCCTGGCTCGACGCCTCCCTGACCAGCGCAGATACCCTTATGGAGGCACTGCGCGACGCCGCCGCCAGCACCCGCCAGTCCACCGCGGCCCGGCGCATGGAGGAACTTCGGCGCCTCGCGGGGCCGGTTGCCGAAGCCCGACCGGGTGTCAAGGCCTTCCTGGAAGAGACACTCGAGCTGATCCGCGATCAGCGGCGCCTCGCCGATGCGGCAGGAGAAGCGCGCAGCGACAGCGCCACGATCCGCGAATTAGACGAGTACATCGAGGAGGATTACAGCCTGACCCAGCGCCGTCTGGAGGTCGCAGGGCTGGAGGGCAAGCTAGGCGAAGTGATGATGACCCGCCTTGCGAGTCTGCCCGACAAGCGGGAGATCCAGGCGAGCACCGCCGTTCGTAACGACCAGCTCGCCAGCGTCTCGGTGAACTCCATCGACACGGACGAGTTGCTGCGCCAGAGTTCACGCCGCGGTGCCTACCTGCGCGAGCGCTTCCCCGATCTCGATGACTGGGGGCGCGAGGAGCGCCGCGTTCTCGACCGTCTCTACGAGCAGCGCCGCGACTTGCTCCGGGAGAAGCTCGAGGCGCAGAACAGCCTGCTTCGGCTCCTCGTGGATACGAACCAGGCCGCCGCCGAGCTGATCGCGGCGACGGAGAACTACGAGGCCTTCCTCACCGGCAACCTCCTCTGGATCCGCAGCTACCGGTTCCTCGACGCCCGGCAGCTGCTGGCCCAGAGTCTCGCCCTTGTTGATCCGGCACCTGCGCTCGCCATGGCCGCGCACTGGCAGCGTTTGCTTCGCAACCCGCCGCTGCTGCTCGGGCTGGCTGCGCTCGCCGTACTGCTCGTCAACCGGCGACGTATCGTCGCGGCGCAGCAGGCTCTCCTCGGCGTGCCGATCCGGCCGCGGGAAGAGAGTCCGCGCAAGATCGCCCTCGGTATCGCTCTCGGCATTGCCCGCAGCGCCATGCTGCCCCTGTTCCTGCTCCTGCTGGCCTGGGCTGTCTCCCTCGCCGGTGATGGCAGCGCCACCAGCGAAGGCATTGCGCGCGGCCTGGGCGCGGCCGGCGTGCTCCTGTTCGGACTTTACCTGGCACTCAGCGTCACCGCCCGGGTTGGTACCGGGCGGCGTCTGCTCAAGTGGAACAACCAGAAAACCGATGCCGTGCGCCGTGACCTGCCCTGGGTGGTACTGCTGCTGCCTGTTGCCACGGGTCTCAGCAGCTATGCCCGCACCGGCTGGAGCGAGCAAAGCGGCGGCCCCCTCGCCGCCCTGGCGACCTTTACCGTCGCGCTGACGGGCGTAGTCTACAGCGTGAGGCTGCTGCGCTCGGGGCAGTTCACCGGCGACGGGCTCGGCAAGTTCCTGTTGCGGATATCGGTGCTGATCACCGCGGCCATCGCGGTGATGCACATCACCGGGCAGCTTTTCGCGGCCCACCTTTACTTGCGCGCCCTGGGCTGGTCCGTGGCCGCGGTCGCGGTGATCCTCTTCGTCACGAACGTCCTCCAGCGCATCATCCTGATCTACCGTAGCCGCCTCGAGCGCCGGCAGCGGGAAGAGCTGCGGGCCCAGGCCGAGACCGAGGCCGACGACGAAAGCGAGCGCGAGGCGCATATATCTGAGCGCGACATCGACGCGGTGGCCTCCCTTTCCGACGCCCAGGGCCGTCTCCTCGGCGCCGCCCGGCTGGCCGCCCTTGCCGCCTTGCTCTGGTTCATCTGGTCCCCCGCCCTGCCGGCTATTTCCCTGCTCGAGGAAGTCACCCTGTGGTCGACGGTAGATCCGTCACTGCCAGTGGGCGAGCTGCGCGGGGTCTCGCTCGCGACGTTGATCATCGCCGCCCTCGTGGTGGCCATCACCGTTCTGCTATGGCGGCACGTGCCACCGCTGGTGCAGGTGCTGCTCATGGAGTACGGCAGCGTTTCCGCCGGGGCGCGCTATGCCATCGGCATGCTGCTGCAGTACGTGATCCTCGGCGTGGGGGCCTCTGTCAGCCTCGGGCTCCTGGGGTTCGCCTGGTCCAAGGTGCAGTGGCTGGTCGCCGCCCTCGGTGTCGGTATCGGTTTCGGCCTGCAGGAGATCGTCGCCAACTTCATCAGTGGCATCATCCTGCTCTTCGAGCGACCGATCCGCGTCGGCGACATCATCAGCGTCAGCGGCTACGACGGCACCGTGGTCAATATCAACGCCCGCGCGACCGTCATCGAGACCTTCGAGGGCAAGGAACTGCTCATACCGAACAAGGACCTGATTACTGGCGTGGTGAATAACTGGTCGCTGACCAGCAGCAAGCTGCGCATCGTCATTCCCGTGGGCGTGGCCTACGGCAGCGACGTGCGCAAGGCCCTGCAGATCCTCGTCGATGTCGCCCGGGACCACCCGGCCATCATGGACGACCCGGAGCCCAGGGCAACCTTCGAGGATTTCGGCGACAACGCCCTCACGCTATGGCTGCGCTGCTACGCCGAAAGCGAGTTCATCCAGCGCTGGACGGAACTGCGTACAGAGATCTACGACCGGCTCAGCAAGGCCGGCATCGGTATCGCCTTCCCGCAGCGCGACGTGCACCTCGACGCCGCTGAACCTATCCCGGTACAGCTGGTCGAACGACCTGTGAAAGGCCAGCTACCGGACCAGGGCTGACAGCGGAGGAACCAGCGTGCAGCGACGAACGATACTCAAGGCCGCGGGGGCCCTCGCGGCCGCCTACATCGGCACCAGCGAAGCAAAGGAGCACTCCATGGAACTGGCCACCCTGCACAACGAGTGGCGCGCTTACCTGCCCGGGGACTTCGATCCGCCCAGCGCCGACGACGACCTCGAGCTCGACAGCGCCGCCTGGCGTGAGCGCCTCGAGCCGGCCGCCTTCGACGTGCTGCGCAAGGAGGCCACGGAGCGCGCCGGCACGAGCCCACTCAACGACGAGAAGCGTCGCGGGGTCTTCGTCTGCGCCGGCTGCGACCTGCCGGTGTTCACCTCGGCGATGAAGTTCGACTCGGGTACCGGCTGGCCGAGCTTTTTCACCCACATCCCCGGCGCCTTCGAGACCAAGAAAGACTTCAAGCTCGTCTGGCCGCGCACGGAGTATCACTGCGCACGCTGCGGCGGGCACCACGGGCACGTCTTCAACGACGGCCCCCCGCCAACGGGCGAGCGCTGGTGCAACAACGGCGTGGCGCTGCGCTTCCTGCCGGCCAGTTAAGCCCGCTAGCCGGTAACGCCCAGCCCGGCGGCGATGGCGTTCACGCTCAGCAGGAGCTCGGGCAGCAGCGCCTCTGCGCCGGCTTCGTTACCCGCAGCGCCGAGCGACCGCCAATGCGCCAGCAGGCGCACCTGGTGCTCGTGCAGCGGCGCGAGTGCCTCGTCGCGCCGGGCCAGCACCCGGTGAATGCGCGGCCGGACCTCGGCGAGGGGGCCGCCGTAGATCCGCTCGAGCATCCGACCCGTGCGCTCATGCTCTGCGACGATCACCGACAGCAGCGCCTCGCGACGCCCTTCATCCGTGACGAGCGCGGCGTAACGCTCCATCACCGGCCGCGACACCATCATCCAGGCGGTGGCGATGTTGCTGATGAGGTAGTGCAGCGGCGGCCAGCGGTCGGCGGTCTCGGCCTTGGCGGCCAGCACCTGCTTGAAGGCCGCCGGGTCCGCCGTGGCCAGTTCTTCGAGGGCGCTGCCGAGGCCGTACCAGCCCGGCAGCACGAAGCGCGACTGGTTCCAGGCAAACACCCAGGGAATGGCGCGCAGATCCGCCAGCGTACGCTGGCCGGTGCGCCGTGGCGGCCGTGAGCCGTGGCGGCTGGCCTCGATGATGTCGATGGGCGTGGCCTCGCCGAAGAAGTCGATGAAGCCCTCGCGCTCGATGAGGTCGCGGTAGGCGCGGCGGCTGGTCGCGGCGAGCCGATCCAGGATCGGGCCGAGCGCCGGCGGATCCTGGCGCCCGCCCAGGTCGAAGGCCGCGGCCGCGAGCGCGCCGGCCGCAAGCAGCTCGAAGTGGTGAGAGGCGGTGCCGCGGTTGGCGTACTTCTGGGAGATGGTCTCGCCCTGCTCCGTCATCCGCAGACCGCCACCGACAGTTCCCGGGGGCAGCGCACGAATAAACCGGTGCGTCGGGCCCGCCCCGCGGCCGATGGTGCCGCCGCGCCCGTGGAAAAAGCACAGCTGCACGCCGTGGCGCGCGCCGACCTCGGCCAGCGCGCCCTGCGCCCGGTAAAGGCCCCAGAAGCTGGCGACAATGCCGCCATCCTTGCCCGAATCGCTGTAGCCGACCATCACCTGTTGCCGCGGCAGCGGCAGGCCGTCGCGCTGCTGGCGCAGGCGCAGGCTGCGCCGGACCAGCGGGTGGGCGAGGTAGTCGTCGAGGATGGCCGGGGCTCGCTCCAGGTCCTCGATGGTCTCGAACAGCGGCACCACCTCCAGCGGACAAGCCGGCCCGTCCTCCGCCGGCTGCAGCAGACCGCCGTCGCGGGCGAGCAGGTAGACGGCGAGCAGGTCCTCGGCGCTGCGGGTCATGCTCACGATCAGTGCGCCGAGGCCGTCGGCGCCCCGCCGGTCCAGCTCGGCCGCGAGTACCTCGTAGCAGCCGAGCACCGCCTCGGCCTCGCCCGGCGGCGCCTGCCCCGCGCGCACGAAGGGCCGCGCGGTTGCGAGCTCCCGGTCCAGGAGCTCACGCCGCTGCCCCGGGGGCCAGCTCGGGTAGCGGTCGCCATCGGTAACGCCCACCGACGAGAGCAGGGCCGCCAGCGCGCGGTCGTGGAAGGCACTGTTCTGGCGCACGTCGAGGCTGGCCAGGTGAAAACCGAAGCTGCGGACCAGCAGGCGCACCGGGTCCACGTCCGCCTCCGCCAGCCGGCCGGCACCGACCGCGGCCAGCGCCTCGCCGAGCGCGCCCAGGGCCTCGTCCAGCTCGGCGGCGCGGTCAAAGACGCCCACCCCGGAGACGCCATCACCCGCGGGCAGTGCCGCGCGCAGCAGGCTGACGTACTGGCGCCAGGGCTCCTGCGGGTTGCGCTCGACCGCTGCACGGCCGGCCTCGCCCAGGGCCTCGGCGCGGTCCCGGATCGCCGCCAGCAGCGCCGCGGGCGGCGCCTGGCGATGTACGGACAGGCTGAGCTTCGACGCCAGCCGCGCGAGGGCCTCGTCGATCAGTGCGAGTGCTGCCTCGCGGTGCCGCGCCAGGGTGTCCCGGGTGATCGCCGCGGTCACCCCGGGGTGCCCGTCGCGATCGCCGCCGACCCAGCTGCCGAAGGCGAACCGGGGCAGCGCCGCGGGGCCCGCGATCAGCGCCGGGTCCAGGCCTACCCCCTCCCAGGCCTGGCGCAGGCGCTGGCTGAAAGCGGCGAGGGCGTCTGGAAACACCACGGCGAGGAAGTGCAGCACGAGGCGGCGCTCGGCCTCCAGGCGCGGTTTCTCGAGATAGATCTCACCGGTCCGCCACAGCCGCTCCAGCGCGGCGTCCATCGCCGCGTCCAGGCCCGCGCGCTCCGCCGGCGTCCACATGCTGTTCTCCCGCTCGACCAGCAGCCGGTAGAGCACGCGGTGGTGCTCGAGCACCGTCTGCCGCTTGGCCTCGGTGGGGTGGGCCGTGAGTACCGGCTCCAGGCGCAGGTTGCGCAGCTGCACCGCCAGCTGCTCCGCCGTGACCCCGCGGTCCAGGGCCTGGGTGAACGCCTGCTCCCAGGAGCCGCTCTCCTCGGCCTTGCCACCGGCCCGCGCCGTGGCGCGACGCTGCTGCGCGACGGAGTTCTCCTCCGCATGGTTGAGCAGCTGGAAGGCGATGGACAGGGCCTGCACGTCGTCTGCCGAGAACTCGCCGCGAACCGCCGCGGCCCCCTGCTCATCGCCACCGGCGTCCGCCTGCCAGGGCAAGCGCGCCGCGACCTCCGCCGCGCCGAGGCCCGTGAGCACACGCAGCAGGGAACCCATCAGCCATCGGAGGCTGTCCGCACCGAGATCGTCGCTTGAATGCATTGCCGGTACCACTCGAAACTATGCCTTGGGATGGGCCGCTGAACGCGCCCCGCGTCGGAAAAGATAGCAGGTCTCCGCCGGTTCGCAGGCCCGGCGGCGGTCAATGGCGCCCGCTGCTGCCGCGACTGCTGCCGCTGCGGGAAGCGCTGTGTCGCGGCCGCCCCGACCGCGACCGCTTGCTGCTGCGACGCCGCTTTTCGCCGCCGTCCTTGCCGGTGCTGCGCGATGCCCCGTGCCTGCGCCGGGCGTCCGCGGCGCTGTCATGCAGTTCGCGGGTCGCGGCGCGGGCCCGGCGACGCCGGGAGCGGGCGCGTTTGCCGACGATGGGGATGTGTCGGCGGGCCCGGGCCGCACGGGCGTAGCGCCGGCGGCGCCGGTACTGGAGAAAATAGACACCGAGGGCCAGGGCAAGGCCAACGACGACGATCCACAACGCCGGGCCGCCGGGGCGTACCGCTGAGTCCGGCGGCTCCGACGCCGGGTCGAGACCCATGCGCCGGCGCAGGGAAGCGGCGTCCACACCCGAAAGCAGGTCGACGGAAAGCACCAGTGGCGACCCGGCCTCCGGCAGCAGGTCCCGGTAGCCCACCTGCAGCAGGTCGGACGGCACCGCCGCATAGGGGCCCCCGCTCGCCGGCCCGGCACCGGCGCCAACGACAATCGACTCGATCACCAGGTATTCGGGCAGCCGGCCGGCGATCGTGGCCGGGCCGGGCTCGTCGCCGGGCCGACCGGGTGCCTCGAGGATCGGCGCGGCCACCGCCCCGGGTGCCAGCAGGGCAAGCGCCAGCCGGCCGGCCCGGGCGGCCCCCCGCGCGTTCACGACGCGCCCGACGGCACCAGCAGCGCGTCGACGCGTTCGGCCAGCTCGTGCACGTGTGGATCGTAGCTGTCGAGACCGTGGAGGGCCCGGGCCAGCGCCAGCAGGTAGTCGCGGTTGCTGCCGCTCGGCCCCCGCGCTTCACTGATGTGCGCGGCCAGCTCGTCCAGCGATGCCGGGCCGAGGAAGGCGGGGTTGTCGGGCCGGGCGACGTAGATCAGGCCGTCCACCGGCTCGGCGGCGCCGTCGAGCGTGACCGGCAGCCAGTGGCGGTCATAGCCGTTCTTTTCCCGATGGTCGAGGTGTTCGAAGACCTCAGGCTCCACCCGGTAGGCGACACCGCGGCAGCGGGCGCCCGGCAACTCGATGAGCGTCACCACCCGGCCGGGCGCCTCCGGCGTGCCACGGTGGTCGTGCGACCCCTGCCAGAAACGGCGCTCCCAGCCCTCGATGGAGGCGTTGCGGCGCTCCAGGTAGGGAAAGTCGACCTTGTAGATCAACGACCCGTAGCCGAAGACCCAGGTCGGACCGTCGATCACTGCTTCGGTCTCAGCGGAAGTGCGACTTGAAGTAATTGAAGGAGTTGTGCACCGCCTTGAGGGCGTGCTCCGCCTCGTGCTTGAGGCGATCCCAGTTGTCGTCGCCGGCCTGCTTCAGGGCCTCCAGGCGGGCGTAAAAATCCTCCCGCTGTTCCTCCAGGCGCGCCCGCTGCTTTTCGAGTTCGGCCTCGACCTCACCCGAGGTCTTCCGCGCGCGGGCCTCGAGCGCGTCGACCTCGCTGTTCAGCGCATCGATCTGTTGCTTGAGTTTCTCGACGACTTCGTCGCGGGTGGGCATGGCACGGCTCCTGTACTGTGGCTGGTCCATGAGGCTAGCACAGCGCGGGCATACGGGGTACGCGCGGCCCGTCTGCCAACGGGTGTCGAAAAAATTGACATCTCGCCCGCGCTGTTCGCTGCCGTGAACTGTAGTCGACTGAAGTCAAAGCAATTTCCCGCACTGGCCCGAACATTGCTGCTTCACCCGCAGGGCGGCCCGTTGACTCCCGGGCCACATGCCCCCTCGCCATCACCAGCAACTCATAACGAGAGGTCAAGGTAGCGATGAAAAACAGCATTGTCATGGCAGGGGCTCTGCTCCTCACCACGGAAGCGGCACTGGCGGGCGGTGCAGCGCCGCTGGGTACCCGGCTGGGAACGGACCTCGGCCAGGCGCTCAGCTCGGTGCTGCCCGAGGCACTCGGCTCTGCCCTGCCCGGTGGTATCGGCGGGATTGCGGGTGTGGCTGCTATCGCGCTGATCCTCGGCGCGCAGCTGGTCAAGCGCCGGCAGTAACCAGGGAAGGCGCCGCCCCCCAGCCTCTACCCGGCCGGCGGGGCCCATCCCCGTGGATTACGAGAACCTGACGGGCGGCGCCTTCGTCGCGCTCGGCCTCGCGCTGCTGGTCGCCGAGCGCGCCGCCCACGGCAGGCGGGCGCTGCAGCTGCCGTGGAACCGCTGGCTCACGAACCTGGGCCTGTTCGTTGCCGGGGGTATCGCCTCCGCGCTGGTGTTCTCCGGCAGCCTGACCGGCGTCGCCGCGGAGCTTGACGGGGGCCTGGTCGGCGGCCTCGGCCTGCCCCTGGCCGTCGAGGCCATCCTGGTTTTCCTCTTCCTCGATTGCTGGCGCTACTGGGAACACCGCCTGTTTCACGAGGTGCCCCTGCTCTGGCGTCTGCACCTCGTCCATCACAGCGATACCGGTGTCGACGTGACCACCGCCCAGCGCCACCACCCGCTGGAGGGCATGCTGACCAGCGTCCTGATGCTGATCCTGCTCTTCTCCCTCGGGTTCTCGCCGCTCGCGCTCGGTCTTTACCTGCTGGTCGCGACGCTGTCGTCGTTGTACACGCATACAAGTCTCACGGTTCCCGAGGCGATAGACCGCCGGCTGCGCTACTGGCTGGTAACACCGTCGGTGCATGGCATACACCACTCCGCGGTACAGGCGCAGACCAACTCGAATTACGGCAGCGTTCTCAGTATCTGGGACCGCCTTTTCGGCAGCTACTGCGATCCGGGCCGGGAAACCGTGGAGCGGGTGGGGCTGGAGCAGTTCCGCCGGCCGGTTGACGGCACCCTGGCTGCCGCCCTGCTGCAGCCCTTCGAATACAGGCCCGGTCATGCGCCCGGGGAGCCGGCGGAATCGGGGGCCGCCGCGCGGGCAGGCGGAAGCGCAGCGCCGGCGTCGCGCTCAGCGGCCTGGCTGGCCGCGGGCGGCGCCCTGCTCGTGCTCGTCGGCATGTGGTCTGCGGTGCAGGACCTCGCCGCGATCTGGGGCAGCTCCGACAGCTACCAGTACGCCTGGCTGGTGCCCTGCGTGTTCCTCTACCTGCTTTGCTGGCCGTACCGGGAGGAACTGCTGGCCGCGCACCCCCGGCCGAGCCTCGGCGGCCTGGGCGTGGTGGCGCTTGCGCTGCTGCTGTGGCTGGGAGCCGGCATCGTCGACATCCGGCTCGGCCAGCACCTGGCGCTGGTGCTCGCCCTGCAGGGCGTGGCGGTCTGCGCCCTGGGCTGGCGCCTTTACGGTCGCTACCTGCCGCTCATGCTGCTGCTCTTTCTCGCCGTGCCCTCCGGCGACCTCTTCCTCGTGCCCCTGCGCGAACTCACGGTGCTTTGGATCGACGGATTCGCGGCACTGCTGGACCTGCCCTTCGAGCGCGAGGGCTACACCGTGCACGTCGGCGCACACCGCTACGTGGTGATCGATGCCTGCGCCGGCCTGGCCACCTTCGCGCTGGGCGGGTTCCTCGGCTACAGCTTCGGCCTGATGCTGTACCGCTCGCTGGCCCGGGTTGTCGCCCTGGCCGCGCTGGGCGCGGCGCTGGGCATCCTCAGCAATGCGGTGCGCGTCTGCGCCATCGTCGCCCTCGACTACCGCCGCGGTTCGCAAATGGGGCTCGATGCGCACGGCGATGTCCAGCTGGCGGTGCTCTTCGGTCTGCTGGCGCTGATGCTCTTCGCGGTGCACCGCCTGCCCGCGTCTCCGCTCCCCGCCATTCCCGCAACCGCCCCTGCGGGTCCGCGCGGACGCCTCGCCCCCTTGGCGCCGCTGATGGCCGGGGTGCTGGTCGTGGTCACGCTGGGCGTCACTACGCTGGGCCTCGCAACGTCGGCCTCGCGATCCGTCGTTGCCGCTACCGCGGATGGTGACGCTGAGCTGGCGCTCCTCGCCGCCGATAACCCGGGCAGTCGCTGGCTGGCGGGGGATGGGCAGGACAACGCCCGCATCCTGTCGCTTCCCGGGGACGACGGCGGCGAGGTGCGCATCTTCGCAACGAGCGCGGGCAACGCGCGGCCACCGGAGCAACGTCTCCTGCGCCCGCCCGGTACGGGCTGGCGCCACTCCGGCGCCGATGAGCTGCGCCACTGCAGCGGAGCCGACTGCGTCGCGTTCCGCACGATCCTCTGGACACGTGCCGGCAGCCGTGACCGGCACAGCACCGCGTACACCTACTTCGTCGGCGACACGGCCACCAGCTCGCGGCTTGCCTTCCGCCTGCTGAGTGGCTGGCGCAGGCTGAGCGGAAAGCCGGTGACGACCGGCATGGTGAGTTTTCATAGCGAGGGCCGGGGCCCTGGAGAGCGGGATCTTGCCGCGCAGTTCCTGCAACTGCGTGCCGCTCAGCGACCTCAGTTGGCGGCCGGACCGGGTTGAGCCTTCAAGCTAGTCGCCTTGCGGGTTAACGCCGGAAGATGCGGCGGCCCTGGCGCGGTTGCGCCTCGAGAGGCTCTCGAGCGCGATTACCAGGGCGACGAGGATGACCGTCGCCACGACCAGGGCGCCGGGATTCCCTCCCAGGATGGCCACGACGATCCACATCAGCAGAAGGACGGTGCCTCCCCCGGCACCCAGCAGGATAGCGGCGTTGCGCTGCAACCTCGCCGCACCCTCCCGCTTGCGGGCCGCGCCTGCCGCCTCGAACCCCGGCGACCCGGATTCACTGCTGCCCTGCATGCCGGCACTCCCCTCGCAACGATACTCAGCTGAAAGTGTAGATCACGGCTGCGAGGGCTGCGCGAGCCATCCGGAGCGAGTTATTGCCACACCTGCGCCGGCGCGTCGCTGCAGGCGGCCGCACTGACCGGGGCGCCGGCTTTCGCGCTGCCGGGCTGCAGGCACTGGCCGGCGTCGTTGCGCAGGCGGCCGCGCTTGTCGTAGGTCCACTGCTGGAACTTGCCCTGGCCGCACTTGACCAGGCTGGCACCGGCCAGGCAGCGGCCGTCGCTGGCGACGAGGTGACGGTCGGCGCCCAGGGCCCATTGCTGGGAGGCCGCCTTGCCGTTGCACGGCTCCACGGACAGCGCGCCGCGGGCATCGAGGCACAGGTTGTTGCCGAAGCGGTAGGCCCGCCGCGCAGCAGCGGCCTTACCGGCCCCGGCCGGCTTTGCGGTCTCGGCCGCCTTCTGCTCGTCGAGGCGCTCGAGGCCCTCTTTCTGCATTTTCTTCATCGCATCGGTATTGAACTGGGCGGCGGCGCCGCCGGCGAGGAGCGCGGCCAGCAGGCCCGCGGCAATACGGTAGGTCGGGTTCATCAATGGCTTCCTTTGCTTGCCCGGAGTGACTACAGTCGTCAACGTAACGCCACCGACCGGCGGCTTCAATTACTTTGACACCTAGCGGGAAGAGGAGTTCTGACGTGCCCAAGCTCGCGCGGCTGGCGCTGCTCACGGGGCTGGCACTGATACTGCTGGTGGTGCTGGTCTCGGCCGGCGTCGCGGGGCTCCTGGCCACCGAGCGCGGCACGCGGTGGGTCGCCGGCCTTGCCGTCGACCGGCTCGGCGTCGGGGTGCGCTGGGCGGAGCTGCAGGGTTCGCTCTGGCGACGGGTGGAATTCAGCGATCTCGCGTTCGAGCAGCCCGGGTTGCGCCTGACCGCAGCCAGCGCGGTTCTCGCCTGGGAGCCCGGAGCGCTGCTTGGCGGTGAGCTCAGGGTCAGCGCGCTGTCCCTCCGCGATGCGCGGCTGGTCATCAGCGAAAGCGGGGAAGACGCATCGCCGGCGGGTGCGTTCGACCCGGCCGATGCCCGCCTCCCCGTCGACGTGGTGCTGAGCGGTGTGGCCCTCGAGCGGGTCACCGTCGTCATGCCGGATGCCGTTGAGCAGGTCATCGATGCCCTCACGCTCGAAGGCAGTTTCCGTGGCGACAAGCTCGCGCTCTCTGCTCTGCAGTTGCGTGTACCGCAGGGCGGGCTGTCGCTCGCCGGTTCGGCCGGGCTGCGATCGACGATGCCGGTCGAGCTCACGCTGGTCGCCGACGGCCTGCTTCCCGCGCAGGCCACCGCGGACGGACAGCGTCCGCCACAGCACGTGTCCGCGCAGCTCTCTCTCGACGGCACGGTGGACTGGCACGAGGAGGGTCTTGCAGCGGCCCTGGCCTACCGGTTCGACGTTCAGGGCGTCGAGGGCCTGGTGCCGGAGTTACCGGACCGCGTTGCCGCCGCCGGGCAGCTGAGCGCCCGACAGCGCGGCGATGAGCTGGCCATTGAAACCGCGTCCCTCGCCCTCGACGATGCGCCGCTGGCGCTGGGCCTGCACGGCACGGTCTCCGGCATGACCACGGCAGACCCGGCGGTCTCCGCGGAACTTGACTGGAAGGCACTGCGCTGGCCGCTGGGCGCGACCGCCACCCCCCTGTTCGCCAGCGATGACGGCCGCATCGGCATCGCGGGACACGCCGGCGACTACCGGGTGACCCTTCGCGCCGGCGCCACGGGGGCCGAACTCCCCGCCTCGCGCTGGGAAGGCCGGGCGCGCGGCGATACCCGCGGCCTGGTGCTCGAGACCCTGCGCGGGGAACTGCTCGGCGGGTGGATCGAAGCCAGCGGTCCCGTGGCCTTCGACCCGCAGCCGGCCTGGGACCTGCGTATCGAGGCCGGCGGTCTCGATCCGGCACCCTTCCTGCCCGCGTTGTCGGGCCCCGTGGAGGCCGCCCTCGGAACGCGCGGACAGCTCGACAGCGCGGGCACAGTGTCGGCCGGACTGAGCGTCGACGCGCTTCGCGCCACGGCAGCCGGCTTCCCCGTCGAGCTGGCGGGCGAGATGCAGCTGGCCGGGGAGGTGCTGCAGGTTGCGCGCCTGTCGCTGCACAGCGCCACGGCCCGACTCGATACCAGCGGCAGCGTGTCCGCCGAGCATCTCGACCTGGACTGGGCCCTGGCGATTGCCGACGCGGGGCTGTTCCTGCCGGGCGCGAGGGGACGCGTCGACGGCGAGGGCAGGCTGCTGGGCTCCCCCGCCGCACCGCGTGCCGTCGCGAGGCTGAAAGCGGAATCCCTCGGGCTGGACACGCTCTCGGTAGAAAGCGTGGACCTCGACCTGGGCGCGGGCCTCGCTGCCGACGCCCCGCTGACGCTGGGCCTCGCCGTTGCCGGGGTGAGCGATGGGGACGCGGCCCTGCTCGATGCGCTGACCGTCGAGGCCGACGGCAGCAACGCAGACCACACCCTGACCATCGCCGCACGGGCGCCGGCAGCGCAGCTGAACGCAGAGCTTGAGGGCGGGCTTGCAATCGACACGACCACCTGGGAGGGCCGGCTCCGGATGCTCCGGGCCGAGAGCGACGCGGCCGGGGCCTGGGACCTGGAAAGCCCGTCTCCCCTCCTCCTGGCCGCACAGGCGCTGCGCCTCGAGGCGGCCTGCCTGCAGCGCAGAGCAGGGACCGGTCGTGTCTGCCTGGACGGCGACTGGCAGTCCACGGGCGCGGGGACGCTGGCGCTCGCGCTCACCGCCCTCCCCGTCGAGGCCTTCCTGCCCACGCTGACCGGCGAGCTTTCCGGCGATCTCCGCGCCGGGATCACGGCGGACGGCGCGCTGGCAGCCGACGGCCGCTTCGAGCTGGGCGCCGGCGCCGTGCGCCTGCCGGAGGAACTCGACGCGGACCCCCTGCCCCACGGCGGCGGCCACCTGTCGCTCAGCGTCGGCGACGACGGCCTGCGCGCCGCCGCCGGCTTCGCCGCGCCGGCAGACGGGCGGGTCGACCTGGCGCTGCGCCTGCCGGCGTTGCGGGCCCTGCCGCTCGCCGCCGCCCAGCCGCTCGAGGGCCGCGTTCAGGCCGCGCTCCCGGACCTCGCGATCCTCGCCGCCTTCGCCGAGCCGATCAGTACCAGCGCGGGCCGGCTCAGCGCCGACCTCGACCTCGCCGGCAGCCTTGATGCGCCGCTGCTGAAGGGCGAGCTGCGACTCTCGGACGGCGCCGCCACCCTGCCCGTTGCCGGCCTCGACCTGGAGGAGATCGAGCTGCGCCTGGCCCCGGGCGCGGAGACGCCCGAACAGCTGGCTCTCACTGGCGGGCTCCGCTCCGGAGACGGCAGGCTCGAGATCGCGGGGAGCGTGGATGCGACGGCCGGCACGGCGGCGGTCCAGCTGCGCGGCGAGGGCCTGATGGCCTACAACACGGCCGATGCGCGCGTGCTCGTTTCACCGGACCTGGCCATCGACTGGTCACCGGACCTGCTCAGCGTTCGCGGCCTGGTGACCGTTCCGCGGGCCGAGATCACGCCGCGCCTGCAGCTGGGTGCGGCCACGACGGAGAGCCCCGCCGTCGGCGCCCGGCCCGGCGTCCTGGTCGGGCCGTCGCCGGATGTCGTGATTCTCGGCGAGGAAGCACAGCCAGGCGAGGAGGCTGCCGGCCTGGAGAGTCCGCTGCGCATCGCCGCCGAGGTCGGCCTGGTGCTGGGCCGTGACGTCACCGTCAACGCGCTCGGCCTGGTCACCCGGCTGGAGGGGGCGATCGGCTTCAACCTGCAGCCGGACCAGCAGGAGCTACTGCCAATTGCCCGGGGCGGCATCTCTCTCGTCGACGGCACGTTCCGCTCCTTCGGCCAGGACCTCGACATCGAGACGGGGCAGGTCCTCTACGCCGGTGTGCCCGTGACGGAGCCCGAGGTGTTTCTGCGCGCGGTGCGCTGGATCGACGCGGACCCGGCCGTGTCCGTCGTCGGCGTGCAGCTCTCCGGACCCGCCACGGCGCCGGAGCTCGAGCTCTTCTCGCGGCCGCAGCTCGATACGGCGGAAATCCAGTCCTACCTGCTGACCGGCACCGGCACGGGCGAGAACAGCACCGTCCTGGCCATCGGCACACAGCTCACGGAACGCGTGTACGTGGGCTACGGCTACAACCTGCTCGAGCAGACCAGCGAGTTCGACGCGCTGTTTACGATCACACCGCGCTACGGGCTCGGCGCAGACGTCGGCGAGGCGGACAGCAACTTCAACCTGATGTTCACCCATGAAAACTAGCGTCCTGCGCCGCGCGCTGCTCTATAGCGCGCTGGCGATGGCCCCGTCGCTGCCCGCGGCCGCGGACAGCGTCGAGGTCGAGATCGAGGGCGTCGACGGTGAGCTCCTCGACAACGCCCGCGCGGCGCTGCCCCTCGCGCGCTACGCCGGCGACGGGACGCTGTCTCCGGCGCGCATCGAGCAGCTGCACGACGGCGCGGCCCCGGCGCTGCGCCGGTCGCTGCAGCCCTTCGGGTTCTACCGGCCGGAAATCACTGCGCAGCTGACAGCGCCGTCCGCTACCGGCGCCGGCTGGCGCGCGAGCTACCGCATCGAGCCCGGCCCGCCGCTGCCGATCGAGGCCGTTGACTTCGCGGTGGCGGGCCCCGGCGACAGCGACGACGAGCTGCTCGCCGAACTGGGACGGCCGGACCTCGAGGAACAGGCCCGCTTCGACCACCAGCACTACGAGGCGGAGAAAGACCGCCTGCTCGCGATCGCCCGGCGGCTCGGCTACCAGGACGCGCACTACGCGACGCACCGCGTCGCGGTGGACCTCGACCGCTACGCGGCAGCCATCGAGCTCGTGCTGCAGACCGGCCGGCGCCACGTCATCGGCCCCGTGAGCTTCGAGCCGTCGCGCTTTGCCGACAGCTACCTCGAGCGCTACCTGGTCGTCGAGCCGGGTATGCGCTTCAACCGCGACCTCCTGTCCCGGCAGCGCCGCGCCCTCGCCGGCAGCGGGCACTTCAGTGACGTGACCGTGGAGGCGGGGTCGCCGGGCGACGGCGCGCAGGCGGTGGTGCCGCTGACGCTGCGCCTGACGCCGTTCAAGGCAAACCGCTACCGCGGCCGCCTGGGCTGGGGCACGGAAACCGGCCTCGGCGGACAGCTGGACTGGACGCGCCGGCACTTCGGCCGTCACGGCCACCGCTTCAACCTGGGGGTGACGGCGGTGGAGGAGCGCGAGCGCTTTGCCGGGGATTTCCGCTACCAGGTGCCCGTTGACCCCCTCGGCGGCCGCAAGCTCGAGTTCGGCATCCGCCACGAGAGCAAGGACCTGAATTTCAGCGATGTCGACCTGGAGGACGGCGGCGCCACGCGGATTGCCACGAACCTGGCCGCCCTGTTCCTGGATCTACCGCGGACCCGCCTGGGCAGCTTCGACGTGCAGGCGGCGGCGGGCATCAATTTCGCTGCCGAGTCCTACGACGTGTTCGAGGTACTCTTCGGCAACCTGCCCGACGACGATCAACAGATCATCATCGACGAGATCATCGGCCGGGAGGCCTACGCCACCCTGACGCCGGATTTTCGCGCCACGATTCCCGAGCTGCGCGTGAGCCTGAGCCACGCCGACAGCGAGCGATTCATCCGGCGCGGGGACTACCTCGGTCTGCGGCTGCTGGGCTCGCACGAGAAGGTCGGCTCGAACATCAGTTTCTGGCAGGCGCGGCTGAATCACTGGAGCATTTTTCCCGTCGGGGAGAACAACCGCCTGCTGCTGCGCAGCAACCTGGGCTACTCCGAGGCCGACGACCGCGAGGTGTTCGGCGTGACCTTCAACCAGATGCCGGAGTTCTATGAATTCCGCGGCGGCGGCGCGCGCAACATCCGCGGCTACGGCTTCGAGACGCTGTTCCCGGAAGACGGTATCACCGGGGGCAGGCACCAGGTCGTGGCCAGCATCGAATATGAACAGCGGATCCTGCCGGACTGGAGCGCGGCGGTCTTCGTGGACGGCGGCGACGCCTTCAACGACCCGGACGACTTCCAGACCCGGGTCGGCGCCGGCATCGGCGTGCGCTGGCGCTCGCCCTTCGGGCCGGCCCGCCTGGACCTCGGCTTCCCCCTCGATGACGCGGACAGCGCTTTCCAGTTCTACATTACCGTGGGGCCGGAGTTCTGACACGCCGCGGGCGGCCTGCTAGCTGCCGCGGCGTGTGCTTTGGCAGCCGCAAGAGGACTTGAACCCACTGCCTCCTGAGCCGGATCGTTGACGCTCGCCGCGCGTCATAGTGAGGAGAGTTCGCCAGATGCCGGTAGAGGTGAACAATCAGCAGGGAAAGTGGTGGTTCCTTGCGCACCGGCAGAGGCGCGAGCATCGACCTGTAGCGCGTCGAAAAACTTTACAAGTAGAACCTGTGGACCGGGCCTGCAAAGCACTGGAGGTCTCTGCCTGATCACGGCCAAAGACGCGTGGTTGTCGCTTTTTCCAAACCGATGGCGGCGAGTCTTCAGAAGTGGCACGATCTCTGCATGATTGCACCCGCCGTAGCTGAGAGACGGCGTTTGCGTCTGGAGACGACTCAGGGAGATCACAATGAAGCAGGGAAGAAAATTAGCCTCACCGATTGGCGCAGCCATCATCGGCTTTATCGGCACCGCAACTACGCTACCAGCGAGTGCCGACTATATCTTCAGTGGCTTTGGCACGAGCGGCACCTTCGTCGGCGAGGCGGCCGAGCCGTGGATACTCAACAATGTTGGACCCTTTGACAACTGGGGCAGCCCCGGGGTTGGTGCGAGCGTTACTCCTTACCTTCAGCCGGACTCCGCTTTCGGCATGGACCTCGTCTTCTCCGGTGTCGGTCCCATCGACCCAGCCTCAATCGCTATTGGTAACGGCGCGGGATGCGCCGGAGGAAGCGCCGGGGGTACAACTTTCTGTAATGAGCCGTTCGGGCCCGATGGTTTCTGGGAAGCATTTCTTACCGGGCCCGATGCGATTTCCTTCCGGGCGCAGAGCGAATCGCAGGTGCTCGACCAAGGCGAGGACTTCTTCGTCAACGTTTTCTTCACGGGCAGTACTCAGCCTACAGATTTTTCCTTCACCGGCCGGTGGCTCACCGAATTCAGCCCAGACCCAAGCCCGGTGCCCGCTCCCGGGATCCTCTCGTTGTTCGCAGGTGGTCTTGGCCTGATCGGTCTACTGGCTGCCGGCAGAAGGCGTCAGCACCCCGCTACGAAGGCTTGAGTACCGGGAGCAGCTAACGATGGACGGCGGATCTGCTTTAAGGCGAAAGCCGCAGATCCGCCCGACGGTTTTTTCGTGCTGGCCACACCTGCCTAGTGCAGTGCCTGCAGGCGTGCCTGATAAGGTTCGCCGTCCTCTCTCGCACACTCGCACTACTGGAACGTCTCGTTAACTTCGCTGCCGTACACTTAACAAGGGCTCTCGACGAGTGCTCTGGCGTCACCGTGCCATGCACCCTGTGGCCAGAGATCCTGCTCTGTGAGAAGAATGGCGCGCCCACGAGGACTCGAACCCCGGACCGTCGGCTTAGAAGGCCGATGCTCTATCCAGCTGAGCTATGGGCGCGTACGGGAGATTTTACCGGGAAACGCGTTCCCGCGGGAACGTGTCGGGCCGCGGGCAAGCGGTAGGGGGTGATAAACAAGAAAAGGTGGGGTGGCCGAGGGGTCTCGAACCCCCTACCTCCGGAGCCACAATCCGGTGCTCTACCTGGTGAGCTACGGCCACCATTGACAGGTTCAGGCTGTGCGCGGTGACCAACTGACTGTGGCGTCGATGAGTTGGTCGGGGCAGAGAGATTCGAACTCCCGACTTCCTGCTCCCAAAGCAGGCGCGCTACCAGGCTGCGCTATACCCCGAAAGAGCCTTGCGCGCTGCCGCCCCGGAACCCGTTTTCAGGCCCGCGCATCCTACTCAGCGGCCCCGGGGAAGTCAACGCGATTCGGCCAAGTATACCCCGTTTTTCCGCCGCGCCCAGCGTCAGTCCTCGCGGCGCCAGAGCGTTCCTTCCGGCGTATCCTCGAGCACGATGCCCGCGGCCGTCAGCTCGTCGCGGATCGCGTCGGCGCGGGCGAAGTCCCGGTTCTTCTTGGCCTCGCTGCGCTCGGCGACCAGCGCGTCGATCGCGTCGCTGTCGAGGTCCCCCGCCCCGCCGCTGCCCTTGAGCCAGGCTTCCGGGTCGTGCCCCAGGATGCCGAGGAAGCTGCCCGTCGCGAGAAGCCGCGTCCGGTGCCGCGACCGCTCCGCCGCAGGGGCCTTGTGCAGGGCCTTGGCGATAGCGTGCATCTCCGCCAGCACCTGCGGCGTGTTGAGGTCGTCGCAGAGGGCGGCGTAGAACGGCTCGTCCTCGATGTCGACCTCGGCCCCGGCGTCCGCCGCCTCCGGCACGCTGCGCAGGGTGTTGTAGAAGCCCGTCAGCGTGTGCTGCGCCTGCTCGAGCAGCTCCCGCGAGAAATTCAGCGGCGAGCGGTAGTGCCCGGAGAGCAGCGCCAGGCGCAGGGTCTCGCCCGGGTACGTCGCGAGCAGCTCGCGCACCGTGCGCACGTTGCCCAGCGACTTGGACATCTTCTCGCCGTCGATGTCGAGGTGGGCGTTGTGCATCCAGAAGTGCACGAACTCGCCGCCGTAGGCGCAGCAGCTCTGGGCGATCTCGTTCTCGTGGTGCGGGAAGATGAGGTCGCGGCCGCCGCCATGGATATCGATCGTCTCGCCGAGGTGCTCGCGGATCATCGCCGAGCACTCGAGGTGCCAGCCCGGCCGGCAGCGGCCCCAGGGCGTGGCCCAGCCCGGGTCGTCGTCGCTGGAGGGCTTCCAGAGCACGAAGTCGCCGGGGTGGCGCTTGTAGTCGGCCACCTCGACCCGGGCACCCGCCAGCATGTCCTCGAGGCGGCGCCCGGACAGGCGGCCGTAATTCGCCATGGACTCCACCGCGAAGAGCACGTGACCGTCCGCGGCGTAGGCATGGCCCCGCTCCACCAGCCGCTCCGTGAGGCGGACCATGGCGTCGATGTTCTCCGTGGCGTGGGGCTCGAGGGTAGGCGGCAGGGCCCCGAGCTGCGCCATGTCCTCGCGGTACTTGGCCGTGAACTCGTCCGTCACCTCGCCGATGGACCGGCCGCCCTCGCGCGCTGCGGCGATAATCTTGTCATCGATGTCGGTGATGTTGCGCGCGTAGGTCACGCTGGCGTAGCGGTGCCGAAGGAGCCGGAACAGCGTGTCGAAGACCACCACGGGACGGGCGTTGCCGATGTGCGCGAGGTTGTAGACCGTGGGGCCGCAGACGTACATGGTCACGGCACCGGGCACGCGGGGTTCGAAGACTTCCTTGCGGCCCGTTGCCGTGTTGTAGAGCGCGAGGTCCTTCATGCGTCCTGGCCCTCGCCGCCGCCCCAGCTGTCGCGCAGGCCGATGGTCTCGTTGAACAGCGGCGTGCCCGGGCCGTGGCCGTGCCGGTCGGTCACGAAGTAGCCGAGACGTTCGAACTGGAAGCGCGCCTCGGGGCCGGCATCCGCGGCCGCGGGTTCCACGAGCGCGGCGTCGACCGTCACCAGGGATTCGGGGTTCAGGTGCTGGAGGAAGTCCTCGTCCCGGTCCGGTGAGGGGTGGGCGAAGAGGCGGTCATAGCGGCGGACCGTGGCGCGGCGGGCCGTAGCCGAGTGGAGCCACTGGATGACGCCCTTGGGCTTCACGCCGTCCGCCGGGTCCTCGCCCAGGGTGCCCGGGACCAGCTCGGCGTAGACGGTCGTGATGTTCCCGGCATCGCCCTTGTCGACCCCGGTGGCCTCGATAACGTAGGCCCCGCGCAGCCGCACGCGCTTGCCGAGGACCAGCCGCTTGTACTTCTTGTTCGCGCTCTCGCGGAAGTCGTCCGCCTCGATGAACAGTTCCCGGCCGAAGGTGAGCTCCCGGCTGCCGAGGTCCTCGCGGCTCGGGTGCCGCGGCAGGGTCAGCGTCTCCTGCTCGCCCTCCGGGTAGTTGGTGAGCACCACGCGCAGGGGCTCCAGCACGCAGAAGGCCCTGGGGGCATTCGCGTTCAGGTCGTCGCGGATGGCGTGCTCGAGCATCGCCACATCGGCGACGCCGTTCGCCCGGGAAGTGCCGACCATCTCGCAGAAGCGGCGGATCGCCGCCGGCGTGAAGCCGCGGCGGCGCATGCCCGCGATCGTCGGCATGCGCGGGTCGTCCCAGCCATCGACGTGGCCGCCGTCGACCAGCAGCTTGAGCTTGCGCTTGCTGGTGACCGTGTAGCTCGTGTTCAGCCGCGCGAACTCGTACTGCCGCGGCCGGCAGTCCACCGGCAGGTTGTCGATGAACCAGTCGTAGAGCGGGCGGTGGTCCTCGAACTCCAGGGTGCAGATGGAGTGGGTAACGCCCTCGATTGCGTCTTCCTGCCCGTGCGCGAAGTCGTAGGTCGGGTAGATGCACCAGCGGTCGCCGGTCTGGTGGTGCGCGCGCTTGCGGATCCGGTAGAGGATCGGGTCGCGCAGGTTCATGTTCGGCGCCGCCATGTCGATCTTCGCGCGCAGCACCTTGCTGCCCTCGTCGAACTCGCCGGCGCGCATGCGCTCGAGGAGGTCGAGGTTCTCGTCCACGCTGCGCTCGCGATAGGGGCTGTTGCGCCCGGGCTCGGTCAGCGTGCCCCGGTACTCGCGGGCCTGGTCGGCATCCAGGTCACAGACGTAGGCCTTGCCCTCGCGCACCAGGTGCTGCGCCCAGGCGTAGAGCTGGTCGAAGTAGCTCGAGGCGAAGCGCACGTCGCCGGCCCACTCGTAGCCCAGCCAGCGCACGTCGGCGCAGATGGCGTCGATGTATTCCTGGCTCTCCTTCTCCGGGTTGGTGTCGTCGAAGCGCAGGTGGCAGCGGCCGCCGAATTCCTCGGCGAGACCGAAGTTCACGCTGATCGACTTGGCGTGGCCGATGTGCAGGTAGCCGTTCGGCTCCGGCGGGAAGCGGGTCACCACTTCCGCGACGCGGCCCTCGCGCAGGTCGTCGGCGATGATCGTGCGGAGAAAATGTCTCGGAGCGGGCGTTTCCATGCGCGCGTCGGTACCGGTCTGGGAAAGGGCGGCGCATTATACCGGCTGCGACGGGCCCCTGATAGCCGCGCTGCCCGCAGCCGCGCCGTCTCGCCAACCCTGTGCAAATTCTCACAATCGTCGCCGCCGTGGTTCTCTGCGGCGCCCAAAGTCCGTATGATCGCCCGGCTTATGATGGCAGCAAGAGCTGGAACAGACATGGTCACGATGCGAACCACCTTCGGCGAGATCAAGCTGGCCCTGGACGAGGAGCGAGCGCCGAAAACCGTCGCCAACTTCCTCGCCTACGCCCGGGCAGGCCACTACGACGGCACGATCTTCCACCGTGTTATCGACAACTTCATGGTGCAGGGTGGCGGCTTCGACACCAGCATGAAGCAGAAGCCCACCGGCGAGCCGATCGAGAACGAGGCCGACAACGGCCTCGGCAACGACTACGGGACCATCGCCATGGCGCGCACCATGGAGCCCCACTCCGCCACGGCGCAGTTCTTCATCAACGTGAAGGACAACGATTTCCTCAACCACAGCAGCAAGAGCATGCAGGGCTGGGGTTACTGCGTCTTCGGCCGCATCGTCGAGGGAGAAGAAGTGCTGGAGAAGATCCGCGCCGTGCCCACGACCTCCCGCGCCGGGCACCAGGACGTCCCGGTCGATACGGTCATCATCGAGTCGGTCACGGTCGACGACGACGCCTGAGGCGTCAACTCATCGCCCGGGGCGCCTCAGCCCCGCGGCGGCCCGCTGTGAAAACGCAGCACCTCGTCCGGCGCCTCGATGAGGGCCGCCTCCAGCGGCAGCAGCCGCGCCAGCCGCTCCTCCACCTCGCCGGCTTCCGCCAGGGAGCGGGCCAGGCCCCGGTAGTCCTCGAAATGCCGCGCCTCGGAGCGCAGCAGCGAGCCGTAGAAGGCCTCCAGCTCCGCGTCGAGCAGCGGCGCCAGCGCCGCGAAGCGCTCGCAGGAGCGCGCCTCGATCACGGCCCCCACCAGCAGCGTATCCACCAGCCGCCCCGGCTCCTCGGCGCGGACGAAGGCGCGCAGCTCCCGCGCGTAGCGCGACGCCGACAGCGGCGGGTAGGCCATGCCGCGCCGCTCCATGATCGCGATCACCTGCTCGAAGTGACGCAGCTCCTCCCGCGCCAGGCGCGAGAGCTTGTGCAGGAGCGGGTAGTGGTCCGTGTAGCGGTAGGCCAGGTTGAGCGCGGTCGCCGCCGCTTTCTTCTCGCAGTTGGCATGGTCCGCGAGCAGCAGCGCCCGGTTGGCCGGCGCGGCCGCCGCCTCGAGCCAGGCGGCCGGCGTGGCACAAGGCAGGAAGGCGCGCAGCGCCGCGAGATCCGCCGCCAGCCGGTCCCCCTCGCTCTGTGGTGCCGAAGCCGGCTCGCTGGTGTCCATGCGCGTCCTCGTGTTGGCTGTGTGGGCCGCCGGCACGGGCCCGGTCCCGGCGCGCGAGTGTAGCGGCAAGCGCCGTGCGGTGGTAGCGCCGGCCCCGCGACGTTTGCCGCGCGCATTCACCGGGGGAATAACATGCATAAGAAGCATTCGCTTAACCGCAAACGGGCGCTGGGCTATACTCCTGCGCCGGAAACGAGGCCGGTCCAGCACCGGCGATGTACAACCATCCGAGGACGCCACCGTGCTTGAAGCCTATCGCGAACACGTCGCCGAACGCGCCGCCCAGAACATCCCGCCGAAGCCCCTGAACGCGGAGCAGACCGCCGCCCTGGTGGAACTGCTCAAGGCGCCGCCGGCCGGCGAGGAGGCGTTCCTTCTCGAGCTGCTTTCCACCCGCGTACCGCCAGGTGTCGACGAGGCCGCCTACGTGAAGGCCGGCTTCCTCTCCGCCATCGCCCGCGGCGAAACCGAATGCCCGCTCATCGATCGCCCCGAGGCCGTGCGCCTGCTCGGCGCCATGCACGGCGGCTACAACATCGAGACGCTGGTCGGCCTGCTCGAGGACGCCGACCTCGGCGAACTCGCAGCGACCGAGCTCAAGCACACGCTGCTCATGTTCGAGGCCTTCCACGACGTGGACGAACTGGCGAAGAACGGCAACGCCCACGCCCGCGCCGTGCTCGAAAGCTGGGCCGAGGGCGAGTGGTTCACCGCCCGCGACGCCGTGCCGGAGTCGATCAGGGTCGCCGTGTTCAAGGTCACCGGCGAAACCAACACCGACGACCTCTCCCCGGCCCCGGACGCCTGGTCGCGTCCGGACATCCCGCTGCACGCCCTGGCGATGTACAAGATGGCCCGCGACGGCCTCAGCCCCGACGAGCCGGGCAGGATCGGACCCATGCAGCAGGTCGAGGCGATCAAGGCCAAGGGGCTGCCCGTGGCCTTCGTCGGCGACGTGGTCGGCACCGGCTCCTCGCGCAAGTCCGCCACCAACTCCGTGCTCTGGTTCTTCGGCGACGACATCCCCGGCGTGCCGAACAAGAAGGGCGGCGGCATCTGCATCGGCGGCAAGGTCGCGCCGATCTTCTACAACACCATGGAAGACGCCGGCGCCCTCGTGTTCGAAGCGCCGGTGGACGACCTGGCCATGGGCGACGTCATCGAGATCCGCCCCTACGAAGGAAAAATACTGAATGAAAACGGCGACTTGCTGAGCGAATTTGAACTGAAGTCTCAGGTTCTGCTCGACGAGGTTCGAGCCGGCGGCCGCATCAACCTGATCATCGGCCGCGGCCTCACCACTCGCGCCCGGGAAGCGCTGGGCCTCCCCGAGTCGGACCTGTTCCGCAAGCCGGAGCAGCCCGTCGACAGCGGCAAGGGCTACACGCTCGCCCAGAAGATGGTCGGCGCCGCCTGCGGCATGGACGGCATCCGCCCGGGTACCTACTGCGAGCCGCGCATGACCACCGTGGGCTCCCAGGACACCACCGGCCCCATGACCCGGGACGAACTCAAGGACCTCGCCTGTCTCGGCTTCTCCGCGGACCTCACCATGCAGTCCTTCTGCCACACCGCGGCCTACCCGAAGCCCGTGGACATCGACACGCAGCACACCCTGCCGGACTTCATCATGACCCGCGGCGGCGTCAGCCTGCGCCCGGGCGACGGCATCATCCACTCCTGGCTGAACCGCATGCTGCTGCCGGATACCGTGGGCACCGGCGGCGATTCGCACACCCGCTTCCCCATCGGCATCTCCTTCCCGGCCGGCTCCGGCCTGGTTGCCTTCGCCGCGGCGACGGGCGTGATGCCGCTGGACATGCCCGAGTCGGTGCTGGTGCGCTTCAAGGGCAAGATGCAGCCGGGCATCACGCTGCGCGACCTGGTGCACGCGATCCCCTATTACGCGATCCAGAAAGGCCTGCTCACCGTCGAGAAGAAGGGCAAGAAGAATATCTTCTCCGGCCGCATCCTGGAGATCGAGGGGCTGCCGGACCTGACCGTGGAGCAGGCGTTCGAGCTGTCTGACGCCTCGGCAGAACGCTCCGCCGCGGGCTGTACCATCGCCCTCGGCGAAGAGACCATCGCCGAGTACCTGCGCAGCAACATCGTGCTCCTGCGCGCGATGATCGCCGAGGGTTACGGCGACCCGCGCACCCTCGCCCGCCGCGCCGAGAAGATGGAGGAATGGCTGGCCAGCCCGAGCCTGATGAAGGCCGACGCCGACGCCGAGTACGCCGCGGTGATCGAGATCGACCTCGCCGAGGTGAAAGAGCCCATTGTCTGCGCCCCGAACGACCCGGACGACGCGCGCCTGCTGTCCGAGGTGGCCGGGGACAGCGTCGACGAGGTGTTCATCGGCAGCTGCATGACCAACATCGGCCACTTCCGCGCCGCCGGCAAGCTGCTGGATGCGCACAAGGGCAGCCTGGCCACGCGGCTGTGGATCTCCCCGCCCACGCGCATGGACCAGCACCAGCTCATGGAAGAGGGTTACTACAACATCTTCGGCGCCGCCGGTGCGCGCACGGAAATGCCCGGCTGCTCGCTGTGCATGGGTAACCAGGC
Organism: Pseudohaliea sp.; assembly: GCF_040217025.1. Taxonomy (GTDB): domain Bacteria; phylum Pseudomonadota; class Gammaproteobacteria; order Pseudomonadales; family Halieaceae; genus Pseudohaliea. The sequence continues at coordinate 796,155 of NZ_JAVJOA010000008.1, forward strand.
CCGGGTCGCGGCGAACTCCACGGTGCTGTCGACCAGCACCCGGAACTTCCCCAACCGCCTGGGCGACGGCGCCAACGTGTACCTGACCAGCGCCGAGCTCGCCGCCGTGGGGGCCGTGCTCGGCCGCCTGCCCACGCCGGCGGAGTACCTGGACTACGCGAAGGACCTCGACAGCATGGCAGCGGACATCTACCGCTACATGAACTTCGACCAGATCGTCGAGTTCCAGCAGAAGGCGGACGAGGGCAAGCGCATCGCCGCGGTGGAGATCACCGAGGTCGCCTGACCGCAGCCGCCCCGCCGCAGTGGCGCGGTCGGCGGGGCCATCAATAGAACAGCAGCTGCAAGAGCGTTGGAGCAGGCGGGCGCGACGGCCCTAAACCAGTCCCCCCGTTTGCCCTCGTCCAGCTATCTCTGTGCGAGGCGAACAATGCGGTCGCCCTCCGTCTCGATTTCCCAGTCGATAGTGACGCCACACAGATCGAGCAATACGTCCATGGCCCGGAAAGCCGTGCGTTTTTTGCCGTCATTGAAGCAATGCGCCTCTAAATCTGCATTTTGAAGTTCGGGTAAATGGGTGGCGCTGGGCGGACCAGCGCGCAGCGCAGGATCAACCGTGCCGGGCGAGCACCTGTTCCGGACCACCTGGCGGCCTCGCGCCGCGACTTCGACACGGCCGCCGTGACACAATCCGTGGGATCAAGGGCGCGAGGGAAAGCGCCCGTCGGCCTACAACAGCGCCCGCAAGGGGCTACGCCTTGATCGCATCCCTCTTTCTGGGGATGTGCGCAGCGCAGCGCCGGTGCAACCTCCCTAATGTGCTCGGATTACCGGGGCGGTGAGGCGGCTTGCGAACGCCCGACAGCCGGACTAACCGGGTGCGGGGTGAACCCGCGAATGCGAGGGTGGCGGCGAAGACAAGAAAGAGGTCGCAGCGCATGGTAGCCGAACAGCGCACAAGCAGTCAGGGGCTGGCCGACTTGCAACAAGCCTCGGGGCGGTCCTGGCGGAAGCTCCCAAGGGGATCCATCGCCGGGGCGTGCCGCCGGTTCGCCGGCCTTGTGCTGCTCCTGGCGTCGGGCATTGGTTCTCCTGGCCACGCGGCCCCGCCCCAACCAACACAGTTCAGCGCCGACTTCGTGGCGCCAACCAGACTGGTCATCAGCTTCTTGTCGTCGGCGGACTGGATCGAATACCGCAAAGACGAGCTGAACTCGTCCTGCGTCGGAGACTGCTGGGGCCCGTGGCAGCGCTTCACGTCATCGTCCACCCGGAAGTCGATCGCATTGCGTGTCGACGAGGCGACGGGGACCGCGAAAGTCGAAGTTCGCGCCTGCACCAACGCAACCTTCTCTGACTGCTCCCGATCAATCGTCTATCGCTACACCGTCACAGAACCTTGGCCACCCCGGGATGTGCGTGTCACGGCGAGCACTGCCTTCGGTGACGGCGTGCACCTCGACATCGAGGTCAACCATTTCTACTCGTCCGTGATGTCTGCCACCATCAGGCGATCAACGCCGGACGGCCGGGGTGTAACTCTCACCGACTCGCTCTTTTTCACGCGCACAGGCCCCCAGCAGCCCAAGCGGGCGCGCTACCTGGATACCCGCGTGAAGGGCAACGTGCGCTATCGCTACGCGGTGGAAGTCTGCACCCAGCGAGGCTGCTCGACCCCCGTCGTGGCCTTCGGCAAGAAAGTCCCCGGGGGGCCCGATAACGCCGGTGGCGGGACCGGTAATGGCAACGGCGGCGACAATGCAAAGCCACCAGCGCCGAACGCTGTAAGCGCCACCGATGGCGGTCTCGGGGACCGCATCGAAGTCACCTGGCAGGCCGCACCGCGGGCCAAGCGCTACCAGATCCAGCGCTCCCGCTTCGGGGGGGCCGGGCCTTTTGTCTTCCACGGGCAGGTCTTCCAAAGCGGTGCCGGGCGCGTTGCCTTCACGGACAGGCGCGTTCAGGAGGGGTTCACTTATGCCTACCGAGTCAAGGCATGCAACCCGGCGGGCTGCTCAGCGTTCAGTGCCTTCGACGAGGGGCGCATCGCCGGGGGCAACGAGGGCGCGTCCATGCGCCCGGCCCGGGTCGCCGGCGTGACCGCCTCAGACGGCACCCGCAGCGACGCGATCCGCGTCAGCTGGCCCACCGCACAGGACGCGGTCCGCTACAAGGTCCAGCGCTCCCGACAGCGCAACGGCCCGTTTTTTTTCGTCGGTCAGGTCTTCGAGCCTGTGACCTTCTTCGAAGATGGGAAAGTCCCCCCGGGCGAGACGTTCTACTACCGCGTCCAGGCCTGCAACCCCGCCGGCTGTGGGCCTGCAAGCGAGCCGGACGCCGGCCGCCGCGGGCGTGACGATAATGGCGGCAATGGCAATGGCAATGGCAATGGCAATGGGAGCACAGTGACTACCACGCTGCGTATCAGCAACGATGTCCTAATCGACGAGATCGTTCAACGATGTAGTGATCCATCAACGACCTTTAATCGGATCGACGAGGTTATAGCGAGATACGAATTCTCTCTTCGCGTACCGGAACTCGAGCAACGGCGACTTTATAGGTTGTTGTTCGGCCCCGGATTGACCATGACCGTGGCCGCAACCCCCTACGATGTGCTGCCCAATGTGGTATTTCTGGAGCGAGTGGACTACTCACTTCCTCGCCCACTGCCGAGCCCTGAACAGGTTTACCTTACACTGCGTGTCGAATTCTACGCCCCAAATCATAACTACACTTACTCATATACCGACGAGGAGCTTCCGGACGTTGGCGAACGCTGGTCAAAGGATTTCAGGACGTCCGATGATTATCTGAATTTTGAACCCAATGACAACCCCGCCCTGCTCCGCCCGCCTTATGGCGCGTATGGAGAGTTTGCTCGCGTCGGCGATGGCAGGCGCAGGAGTTACGAGACCGTAGTGCTTGTAGGCCTAAATTGCGGCAGAGTGAATCAGGGCTCGGCTGCGCAGTAGCGGATGAGGCCGAGCCAAGGTCCCGCACCAACTGCTGCTACGAATGTCTGCCCGCGGGCACCGGCGGCTACCGCGAGGGGGGGCCTACTGACGAGCGACTGAGCGCAGCCGCACACTGACCACCCTCAACACCGTTTCGTCAAAAGCGAGCGGACGAAGACTCCCGACCCGGGCGCTTGACGGGCTGCGGGGGTCCGCTATCCTGCAGCCGATGCGCTTACTTCTCACCCCCGCGCTGCCGCGCACCGTCCCGGAGACCCCGCCGTGAACGAAGTCCACCGCGTGCTCTGCGTTGCCCGCCAAGCCGACGCGCAGGCCGCGACGTTGGTACAGCACGCCGGCACCCTGGCGGGGGCGCACCAGGCGGAGCTCACGCTGCTCGACGTGCTGCCGGAGCTGGATCCGGACCTGCGACTGATCCCTCACGCCCAGCCCTTCTCGAAGCTGAACGAGCGCCGCCAGCGGCTGCGCAAGGAGGAGCTGGCTGCGCTCGCGCAGGCGGCCGGTGCCGGCAAGGCTAAGCTCGCGGTGCGCGAGGGCATCTTTTTTATCGAGGTCATCCGCGAAGTGGTCGGCGGCGGGCACGACCTGCTGATCACCAACGCCGGCAACGCCGTGGGCCTGCAGCGCTTCTTCAGCAACGAGGACCTGCGCCTGCTGCGCAAGTGCCCCTGCCCGGTCTGGCTGCTGCGCCCGGAGCGCCCGCCGCAGCCGCGGCGCATCCTGGTCGCGGTGGACTGCGGCCAGGAGTACGACGACGAGCGCCTGGAAACCAACCGGCGCCTGAACCGCCGGCTGCTAGCGCACGCGCTGGAGCTGGCCACCGCCAACCACGCCGAGGTACACCTGGTGCATGCTTGGCGCACGCTTACCGAGAGCTACGTCCACACCCTGCTCAGCGATGTGTCCCGGGAAGAGCGGGAGGAATTCGTGGAAGAGCTGCAGCACCTGCACGAGGAAGGCATGCGCGCGTTGCTCTCCGACGCCGCCGGCGCCGGCCTCGAAGAGGCGCTGGCCTTCACCTCGCCGGCGACACACGTGATCAAGGGCGACCCGCGCGAGGTGGTGCCGGCGCTTGCCCGGGACCTCGACGTCGACCTCACCGTCATGGGTACCATGGCGCGCACGGGTATCGCCGGCTTTTTCATGGGCAACACGGCCGAGGCCATCATCGACCAGCTGCACTGCTCGCTGCTCGCCCTGAAGCCCGAAGGCTACGTGACGCCGATCGATGCCTGAATTCGTCGCCCTCCTCCACGCCTCGCCCTTCTACGAGCTCGCGGCGCTGCTTGCGCTCGCCGCCGCCGTGGCCTGCGTGGGCGGCCTGCTGCGCCAGCCGATCGTGGTCAGCTTCATCGCCGTGGGCATTCTCGCCGGGCCCTCGGGGCTGGACCTGGTGCACTCCCACGACAAGATCAACCTGCTGGCGGAACTCGGCATCGCCGTGCTGCTGTTCCTGGTTGGGCTGAAGCTGGACCTGCAGCTGCTCAAATCCCTCGGCGCCGTGTCCCTCGCCACCGGCCTGGGCCAGGTCGCCTTCACCGCCGGCTTCGGCTTCTTCATCGCCCTGGGCCTCGGCATGGCGGTGGTGCCGGCCCTGTACGTGGCCGTGGCGCTGACCTTCTCGAGCACGATCATCATCGTCAAGCTGCTCTCGGACAAGCGCGAGCTGGACGCGCTGCACGGGCGCATCGCAGTCGGCTTCCTCATCGTGCAGGACGTGGTCGTGGTCTTCGCCATGCTGGCGCTGTCGTCCTTCGGCGTGGGTGCCGCGAGCGAGGGCGCCGCCGGCGCGGCCTTCCTCGGCATCCTGCTCAAGGCGCTCGCCATGGGTGCCGCGGTGCTCCTGTTTGCCCGCTACGCCGCCGGGCCGGTCACCCGGCTGGTGGCGCAGTCGCAGGAACTCATGGTGACCTTCGCCATCGCCTGGGCCGTGCTGCTGGCGGCCCTGGGCAGCCACCTGGGCTTCAGCAAGGAGCTGGGTGGCCTGCTCGCCGGGGTCAGCCTGGCCTCCACGCCGGTGCGCGACGCCATGAGCGCGCGGCTGGCCACGCTGCGCGACTTCCTGCTGCTGTTCTTCTTCATTGGCCTCGGCAGCCAGCTGCAGCTGGGGCTCCTCGGCGAGCAGCTGCTGCCGGCACTGGTGCTGTCGGTGTTCGTGCTGGTGGGCAACCCGCTGATCGTCATGGTGATCTTGGGCCTGCTCGGCTACCGAAGCCGCACCGGCTTTCTTGCCGGGCTGACGGTGGCGCAGATCAGCGAGTTCTCGCTGATCTTCATGGCCATGGGCGTGACCCTGGGCCACGTCGGGCAGGGCGACCTGGGGCTGGTGACCCTGGTGGGGCTGGTGACCATCGCCCTGTCGGTGTACATGATCACCTACTCGCACAGCCTCTACCGCTGGCTGGAGCGCTGGCTGCGCATCTTCGAGCGCGCCGACCCGTCCCGGGAGAGCAGCACCGCCCCGGCGGACACGGTGGCCGCCGACACCCTGCTCATCGGCCTCGGCCGCTTCGGCGAGGCCATCTTCAACCGGCTGCGCGAGGGCGGGCGCAACGTACTGGCCGTGGACTTCAACCCGGCGCTGGTGGGCCGCGCCCAGGGCGCCGGGCTGCCGGTGCGCTACGGCGACGCGACCGACCCGGAGTTTCTCGCCCACCTGCCGCTGGACCGGCTGGAGTGGGTGATCGCCGCCCTGCCCCACACCGAGACCGGCCTCACCCACGAAGACCCGCGGCAGGTGCTGCTGGCGACGCTGAAGGCCCAGGGCTACCGCGGCAAGGTGGCCCTGTGCACCTACGACCCGACCGAGGCCGACGAACTGCGCGCCGCTGGCGCCACGGTGGTGTTCAGCCCGCACGCGGATGCGGCGGCCTGCGCGGCGACCTTCGTGCTCGGGGAGGACGCGCCGCCCGCGGTGGCGGCAGCGGTGCGCCCTCCCGATGCATGAACCCGCTGTGGCAGCGAGCTAGGAGGGCGGCGAGCCCAACCAGGCCTGCAGCTGCGGAAGCACCACGGCAGCGGTGATCAGGCCGAGCATCCAGGTTTGCAGGCCCTGTCTGCGCTCCAGTTTCGTGAAGCGCGACTCGAATTTCTCGTCCGGCGCAACCTGCGCGTCGAAAGACCTCGGTAAACGGTGCGGCATGCCCCGGATCGAAACAACATCAAAGGTGGTCGACCGGGATATTGACGCTGTGCGCCAGGTGCACCAGGTCACCGCGGCGGCGGCAGCCGGTCTTCTGCAGCAGCGACTTCATCTGGGTAGCAACGGTCTCCGGGTCCACGTTGCGGATGTCGGCCACCTCGCGGTTGGTATGGCCGCGGACGACGAGGTCGAACACGGCCGCCTCGGCGGGTGTGAACCCGAACAGCTCCCCCACCCTTTCGCCGTTGACGATCGACGTCCGCTCCGGGTCGACGATCACCGCGAGGATGCCCCGCTCGCCGCTGGCGGTGCCCAGCTCCGCGGAGCGCAGCAGAGAGAAGTCGGCCACGTAGGGTTCGCGCACGGCCGGGTCGCCGAAGCGGCGGCGGACCGAGCGCGCGGGACCGCCCTCCCCGCCCTGGCACAGTGTCGCCACCGCCTCCGCGAGGGCGCTCCGCGCGTGCGGTGACACCCCCGTCAGTCGCCCGTCCGCCCGGAGCTGGAAGGCGTCGCGGTTGCCGATGATTTCCTGCGCCGAGTCATTGCTGAGCCAGACGCTCAGATCCTCGCCGAGTATGAGTACCCCGAGGCGGAAGCGGTCCAGCACCTCCAGCACGGCCCGGAAACGCCGCTTGAGCAGTACGAAGGGCCGGTTGATCGCCATGGCCTTGGCCAGGTGCGGCAGCAGGAGGTCGCCCAGGGCGACGCGGTCCGCCGGGAAGCGTGGATCGTCGTAGTGGTGCGGGTAGTGCAGGGTGAGGAATTCGTAGTGGTGCGGTTCCCGGTTCAGCGGCGCCGTGTAGCGGCTGCGTATGCCGTAGTCCCGGTCGAGGATGGCTTCGATCTGGCTCATGTCCACGGGCGGATAGCCCCGGCGGTGGTACTCGGCCTGGATGTCCCGGGAGGCAATGAGCCGCGACTCGGTGACGATCTCCTGGATCGCCGCGTAGGTTTTCTGCTCTTCGACGAGCGCCGGCTGGTAGCTGGGCGTGGTGAAAATGTCGGCAAGGCCGGGGCTCAGCCACACGGATTCGAGCTCCTGCTCGACGGCGTCGCCCTGGAAAACGTTGCACTCTTTCGCACCGACGGCGGCCGCCACCCGGTCCAGCACCGTATCCCAGCGGTCCGGGTCGGTGACCGTGTCGTAGATGCCGAGAATCAGCTCGTTGGTCTCAGGAGCCAGCATAATCGCCATGGTAGGCCAAGCCTCGCGAAGCGCAAGCTGAAGCAGACCCGGCCGTGGCTGCCAAGGACCTCGCCTGCTACGACGGCGCGGTGGCGCCGTCAGCATTAACAGGACTGGAGACGCTTAGGCAAAAGCAGTATCAGAATAATCAGCGTCAGCAGAAAAGTCTTCAGCCGCAGCATGCGGTCGATACTTCTGAACCGGGCCTCCAGTCGCTCGTCGATAGAATACCGGTCTGTTTCCATACCTTCAGGCCAGCCAGGCCTGCAGCTGCGGAAGCACCACGGCAGCGGTGATCAGGCCGAGCATCCAGGTTTGCAGGCCCTGTCTGCGCTCCAGTTTCGTGAAGCGCGGCTCGAACTTCGCGTCCTGCGCGGCGAATCGTTGTTCGAGCTTGACATCCTGCTGCGCAAAACGCGCATCCATGCGTGCATCCTGCTCAGCGAAGCGGGCATCGATGCGCGCCTCTTGCTCCGAAAAGCGGGCGTTCAGCACCTCGGTGAAGTGATCGCGGGTCAACAGGTTGTCGGCGTAGAAGCCGAAAGCCTCGGCCATGAGTTCTGCCTGTGCGTCGGCCTGCTGCTCTGGCACCGGATCGCCGGACCGACCGCCTCGCGGAGGCGGCGCGCGTAGCGGAGCGTGTCAAAAGCCATTGTTGCCATCGTAGCCTACCCTGCGGCCTGCGCAACCTGCGCGTCGGAAGACCTCGGGAAAGGGTGCGGCATGCCCCGGATCGAAACAACATCAAATGTGGTCGACCGGATATTGACGCTGTGCGCCAGGTGAACCAGGTCGCCGCGGCGGCGACAGCCCGCCTTCTGCGGTAGCGATTTCAAGCGCAAGCCAAGGCAGACCCGGCCGCTACCAAAGCCGCCCTTCCGGTTGACCGGAAAGCGCGCCCGCGTCATCTTTAGCGCCCCCGCCGAGAGAGACTGCCAGGATGTCACACCGCCAACGCCTTTCCCGCCACCGCTCATTCGCGAGCTACCTTCTCACGCTCGTTGCCGGCGGCTTCGCCCCGGCCCTGCCCGCCCAGGACCTCGCCTGCGACCCGGGCGCGGTAACGCTGCAGGGTGCGGAGATCCGCGTGAGCCCCGGCGGCCAGGATACGGCAAACCTGCAGTGCGCCCTGGACGAGGCGACGCGCCTTGGCGTGCAGAAGGTCAAGCTCGACCCGGGCACCTTCACCCTGGACGCCGTGGTTTCCGCCCGCGATTTCCAGGGCCAGGTGGAGGGGACCACCCGCGCCTCGACGATCGTGGAGGCGCGGGGCCAGGGCGCTTTCCGCTTCGAGGTGGGCGCACCGAGCGTGAAGTTCATGACCATCCGGCTCACCAACCCCGGGGGGGCGGTCGCCGTCGAGTTCAGTTCGGACGCCAGCGATTGCAGCCGGCGCACCATCTTCGCCGAGGTGGACCGGGTCGACTTCGAGGCCACCCAGGGCGCCTCGGCACGGACCGCCGGCGTGATCGCCGTGGCGGCAGACGGGTGCGGCGGCAGCGACCAGCGCCTGCTGGGCAAGCTGACGGTGAACCGGTCGGCCTTTGCGGCCATCTGGGACGGCGTGGCGACGGCGATGACCGGCAACGCCGTGGTCACCGTCAGCTTCAACGATTTCCAGACGCTCAACTTCTGCTACCTGGGGCGCGATTCGTCCCAGGACACGTCCATCATCGGCAACAGCTGCGAGTTCGGCAGCCACGGCACCGCCGTCGAGCAGGGCTCGGCCTCCGCGCCCGCCTCCACCCGCATGCGGGTGGTGAACAACCGGTTCACCTACCGGGGAAGCCAGCTACCGGGTTTCTCGGGCACACCGGTGTGCATGGCCTGGGTCGGCAACCAGGTGTCGACGGTGGTCGGCAGCGCCGAGGAGAACAGCTGCAGCACCGGGCCCAGCCGCTTCGAGATGGTCGGCGCCTTTGCCGCGGGAACGGCGCGGTTGCGCCTGAGCGGTAACGCGTTTGGCGGCGATTATGAGCGCGCGGTGTGGCTTGCCCAGGCATCGGACACGGTGCTGGACGCCAACCAGTTCTCGAACTCGTTCTCGACGGCCGATGTGCTGGTGGAGGTGAGCAGTGCGCGGACGATCATCGGCCCGCAGCAGACGGCGCAGGTACTCAACAACAGCAACAGCACCTACATTCTCAACTGAGCCGGTGTCGGCTCACGAAGCCCTGCGCCGGCGCCAGCCGAGGGCCAGCAGGCCGACGCCGATCAGGGCCGCCGGCGCAGGGATGGGAACCTGGCCCGCGCTGACGGTAACGTCGATGGCGTCGGTGTTGTCAGCGTAGTTGGAATCCCAGTAGAGGAGCGACAGGGTGCCATCCACCGGCGCCGTGCCGGCGAAGCTGGTCCCGATGAAGAAGAACGCGCTGTCCAGCTGGCCGACGAGGGCACCGTAGGGCGCGGTGAAGCCGCCGTTGGAATACGGGCCGAAGTCCCGGCCGATGCGCGTGCCGGCCGCCTCGCCGGATTCATCGCTGCCGGTGGCGAACAGGTCGCCCACCAGGCCGTCGGCGTTGGACCAGCGCGGCAGCGCACCGGCGTTCCACAGATCGTCCGGGTCCACAGAGACCTCGAAGGCGTCGCCGGCCAGCAGCGCGATGCCCGTATTGAGCGGGCTGACGCGGGTGTCAGTCAGGGCATCCACGGTGAACACCATGGGCGCGGCCTGGGCACCGGCGGAACAAAGGAAACCGGCGGCGAGTACCGGGGCGAGCAGTTGACGAAGGGTAAGCACGGCGTTTCTCCCGTTGTGGTTCGGTGCCGGATCCGGCGGCTGCTGCGTTGCAGCCAGCCCGTGAGCACGACTTTCCAAAAGGATATCAACTGTTTAGCGCCATTCCCTCCCCCAATACGTAAAGAATGCTGACAGTAGCGTGACCGGCTTCACCGTATCGAGTATCCGGTTTGCCCAGCTACAACCGGAGAGACTGAACAGCAAGCGGCCAACATCCCGCGCTGGCACTGCCCGGCAGGCTTTCGTAAGCTAAACGCCACAGACATCGCGACGGGACAGCAACCTTGCGCTACCTCCTCTTGCCTCTCGCCGGCTTCTTCTTTTCCCTTACCGCCGGCCACAGCCTGGCCCAGGGCCGCGCGCCTACCTGCGACGACCTCGCCTGGTCCGCCGCGGCCCTCGCGGCGAACCCGGATGTCGGCCTGCTCTGCCAGGGCGTCTACGTGAAGGGCGATACCTACTATGCCAAGGCGACCATCCGAATCACCCGTGTCGACGGCCTGCGCGTCACGTTCGTGCCCTACCGGCGCGACGGCAGCCTGGGCAAGGCGCGCAACGTGTCCCTGGGGCGGGACTGGAAAGTCATGATCAACGGCGAGGCGCTCACGGCGAGCAACCTGGTGAAGGGGCAGGAGCTGACCGTTTTCATCCCCCAGGACCGCTTCGCCATCAGCATCGGCGGCCCGGATGCGGGGGAACTGCTGCCGATCGAGTAGGCCCGGGGCGGGTCAGGTCCGGCGCCGCAGCCGCAGCTTTCGCAGTCGCGCACGCAGCTGCCGCAGGTCGCCGCCGGCGCCGGGGCGGTAGAGCAGCGCCGTAAAGTCATCGGCGAGCGCGTCGAGTTCCACCCGGGACCCGGGGAAGGCGATGCGAGCCCGCGCCAGCGCCGTCGCCGGGCTGTCCCCGGCGTACACAGGCAGGCCCCGCGCGACGAGCCTTCGCCGTAGCCGCCCCCAGGCGCGTGCCACCGGGTCGCGCCGGGGGCCCGCGCGCACCAGCAGCGACAGCGCCACGACGGCGAGCACGACCCCGAAGGCTCCGAGCAGCACGGCAATGAAGCGTTTCGCGTCGATGCGGCCGAACCACTCCCCGAGCAGTTCCACCTGCTGCTCCGCATCGAAGCCCACGACCCAGGACTGCCAGCGGTAGGTGAGCGCGTCGTAGCGCAGGCGCAGGGCGTTCACCCAGTCGACACCGCGGTAGCGCAGCGGCGACAGCGGCGAGTCGGCGAGAAAGCTGCCCTCCCCCCGCACCGCCGTCTCCAGGCCGAACTCCACCCGCGCCGGCGACACGGCCGCCGTCGGGTCGACGCGCACCCAGCCCTCGCCCGCCAGCCACACCTCGTTCCAGGCGTGGGCGTCGAACTGGTGGACGAGCACCGTGCCGTTCATCGGGTTGATCTCGCCGCCCTGGTAGCCGGCGACGATGCGGGCGGGCACGCCGGCGGCGCGCATGAGCACGGCGAAGGCGTTGGCGTAATGCTCGCAGAAGCCCGCGCGGGTGCCGAAAAGGAAGTCGTCCACCGGCTCCGCCCCGAGCAGTGGCGGCTGCAGCGTGTAGCGGAAGGGCTGCTCGCGGAACAGCGCGAGCACCCGATCGATGTAGGCTTCGTCGCTGTCCACCGCCGCGCGCAGTTCCGCCGCCAGAGCCCGGCTCTGCGGGTTGCCGCCTTCGGGCAGGCGCGTCTCCAGGCGCTGCCGCCAGGGGTCGAGCTCCTGGCCGATCACGGCCTCCGGCCAGCTGCGCACCGTGTAGCGCCGCTCGCTCTCGAGCACGGCGGGGGAATAGAGCGTGTAATCCGCGAGCGCCATCACGCCGCCATCCCGGGGCCGGGCGTAGCGCAGGGCGTAGAGCCAGTTCTGCTGCGTCGGCTCGATGATCACGCTGTAGTCAAGGGGCTCCCCCTCGGTCTGCACCGGGGCGGGGCGGCGCTGCGACGGCGGCAGGTCGAAGAAACGCAGGCTGCGCCAGGTGTCGTCCTCGAGCACGCTCATGACCAGCCCGCGCCAATAGAGGTCCGCGGCGCGGGGCACCTCGCCCTCGAAGCTGACGCGGAAGGCGACGTCCGTGGACTGGGTCAGCCGCGCGACGTCGCCCGGGCGCAGGAAGTCGCTTATGCCCGTCTGCGCCGCGTGCGCGCGGATCGGCACGTTCCAGAGCGGGCCGATGCGCGGGAACAGGAAGAACAGCACCAGCATCAGCGGGAAGGCCTGCGCCAGCATCACCCCGGCCAGCCGCGCCGGCGCCAGCTCGAAACCCTCGCCGGTGCGGTGCAGCGCGACCAGGGCCGTGGTCAGGAGCCAGGCGACGACCACGGCGTAGAGCACGATCAGCAGGTCCTGGGAGAACAGGAACTCCGTGATCAGCAGGAAGAAGCCCAGAAAGATGAGCACGTAGGCATCCTTGCGCGACACCGATTCCACCAGCTTCAGCGCGTAGGCGGCGAGCAGCAGCGCCACCGTCGGCTCGAGGCCGATGAGGCTGCCGTAGCTCCAGCCGATGCCGGCCATGGCCGCGCCGATCAGCACCAGCTTCAGCCAGCGCGCCGGCGCCGCCAGCCGGTCGCGGTACAGCTGTACGCGCCAGCCGAAGGCGGCGAGGTAGAGCACCAGCAGCCAGGCCGGCACGCGCAGGGCGTGCGGCGCCAGCAGGAGCACCTGGCAGAGGATAATCCAGGCGAGCGCATTGCGCGGTATCTGCTGCGCCGCTTTCACGCAGCACCCTCCCCCCGGTCGCCACGGGCCGGCGCCCCGAAACGACCGAGCGCCCGCAGCACCCGGTCGCGCTGGCCGTCGCCGGCGCCCGCGGCGAGCTGGTTCCCCGGCAGCCGCAGGCCGAAGCGGCGGCCGCGCCGGTGCAAGTCCAGGCACTGCTGGCAGAGGAAGGACAGGCGCCGCTCCGTGTCGACGCCGGGAAAGGCGTCCCAGTCGAGCCAGTCGAGGGACGCGGCGGCATCCGCGTACTGCTTGCTCTGCAGCGACTGGCCGCGGGCCAGCCCCTTCCAGTACACCTGCCGCAGCCGGTCCCCGGCGCGGTAGTCACGCAGCCCGAAGAACTCGTCCTCCCCGGGCCGCGGCGAGGGCCGGCCCCGGGGCTGGCCGTTGTCGGCGCCGAGCGGCTCCGGGTAGGGCCGGGGCCGCGGGTAGGCCAGCCCGACCAGGTCGAGGTCCACCCAGGTCCAGCAGCGCAGGAGACCGAGGGGGTAGCTGCTGTCCACCCGCAGGCGCCCGGGACGGAACGGGCCCCGCGGCCCGGCCTCGCGGTAGAGCGTGACCGTGGTGGCGCGCTCCGGCAGAACGCTCACGCTGACTGCCTGCGGGTCGTCCTCGAAGCCGAGCCAGAGCGCGTGGTGCCCGCGCCGGTTGGCGCAGGCGAGGCCGATGGTGAAGGGCACGGTCTGCCCCGGGAAGCCCTCACCGGCGCGCAGCGACCGCAGCGTGAGCCCGGACAGGTTGGCATAGCTGTGCAGTACGGCCACGACGAACAGGGTGGCGAGCAGGAAGGTGAGCGCGTAGCTCATGTTGTTCTGGTAGTTGATCGCCGCGAGCAGCATGACCAGCAGGCAGGCGAAGAAGAAAAAGCCCACCCGGGAGGGAAAGATGAAGATCCGCCGCTGGTCGAGGGTGACCTGCCGCGCCGGCGGGATGCGCCGGGCGAGCCAGCGCCGGAAACGCGCGCGCAGGCGCTCGCGCAGGTCCATGACCCCGGCCCGTTCAGCCGGCGACCACATCGACCTCGCGCTGGAGCAGCGCCACCAGGGCCCGGCCGTCGCCGCCGAAGCTGTCTGCGGCGATCACGCGGTGGGCAGCCACCGGCTCGAGCACCGCCTGCAGGTCCTCCGGGAGCACGTGGTCGCGGCCGTGCATGACGGCCCAGGTCTTGCCCGCCGCGAGCAGCGCGAGCGCCCCCCGGGGCGACAGGCCCACGGCGAACTCGCCGGGCTCGCGGGTGCGCGCCACCAGCCGCTGCAGGTAGTCGAGGAGCGCCGGGGAGCAGTGCACGGCGTCCACCGCCCCGCGCACCGCGGCGAGCTCGGTCGGCCCCATGCGCTGGCGCAGCCCGCCGCTCTGCCGGTCGCTGCCGCCGCGGCGGAGCAGCTCGCGCTCCGCCCCCGGATCCGGGTAGCCGAGCTCGATGCGCATGAGGAAGCGGTCGAGCTGGGACTCGGGCAGCGGGTAGGTGCCGGATTGTTCGAGGGGGTTCTGCGTGGCGATGACGAAGAACGGCTCCGGCAGCGGCCGCGTCTCCCCTTCCACGGTGACCTGGTGCTCGGCCATGGCCTCGAGCAGCGCGCTCTGCGTGCGCGGCGTGCTGCGGTTGATCTCGTCGGCGAGCAGCACCTGCGTGAACACGGGGCCGGCGTGGAAGCGGAAGCTGTTGTCCTCGGGCTGGTAGATCGCGACGCCGAGGATGTCGGCGGGCAGCAGGTCGCTGGTGAACTGCACCCGGTTATAGGACAGGCCGAGCACGCTGGCCAGGGCGTGCGAGAGCGTGGTCTTGCCCATGCCGGGCAGGTCCTCGATGAGCAGGTGGCCGCGGGCCAGGAGGCAGCACAGCGCCAGGCGAATCTGCGGCTCCTTGCCGAGCAGGACCGTCGCGACCTCGTCCACCGCCGCGTCGATGGCGCCCTGGATGCCGGCCGCGCTCACAGGGCCTCCGCCGCGGCGAGGCCGCGGGCGAGATCGGCCTCGAGGTCCGCCACGTCCTCGAGCCCGACGGCCACCCGCACCAGGTTCTCGCTGATGCCAGCCCGCTCGCGCTCTTCCGCCGTGAGCCGGCCGTGGGTCGTCGTGGCCGGGTGGACGATGGTGGTCTTGGCGTCGCCGAGGTTCGCCGTCAGCGACATGACCCGGGTCGCGTCGATACAGCGCCAGGCCGCCTCGCGCCCGCCGCGCACGCGGAAAGCCAGCACGCCGCCGAAGCCGCTCTGCTGGCGCGCGGCCAGCGCGTGCCCCGGGTGGTCCGGCAGGCCGGCGTAGAACACCTGCTCCACCGCCGGCTGCGCCTGCAGCCAGCGGGCGAGGCGATCGGCGCTCTCGCTGTGGGCGCGCATGCGCAGCGACAGGGTCTCCAGCCCCTTCAGGAACACCCAGGCGTTGAAGGGGCTCATGGTGGGGCCGCAGGTGCGCAGGTAGGCGCGCAGCTCGTCCATGTGCTCGCCGGCGCCGACGGCCGCGCCGCCGAGACAGCGACCCTGGCCGTCCAGGTACTTGGTGGCGCTGTGGATGACGATGTCGGCACCGAGTGCCAGCGGCCGCTGCAGCGCCGGCGTGCAGAAACAGTTGTCCACCACGAGCAGCGCGCCGGCCTCGCGGGCGAGGGCGGCCATGGCGCCGAGGTCGGCGACCTCGCAGAGCGGGTTCGAGGGCGTCTCCAGGTAGAGGAGCCGGGTGTTCGGCCGCAGGGCGCTGCGCCAGGCCGCCGGGTCGGCGAGCGGGACGAAGCTGGTGTCGATACCGAAGCGGGCGAGGTACTTGCCGAAGAGCCCCGCGGTGGCGCCGAACACGTCGCGGGAGCAGATGACATGATCGCCGCTCTCGAGGAGCGCCACGCAGACGCCGAAGATCGCCGCCATGCCCGAGGCGGTGGCCACCGCCGCCTCGCCCTCTTCCAGCGCTGCCAGCCGCACCTCGAAGGCGCGCACCGTGGGGTTCGTGTAGCGCGAGTACACGTTGCCCGGGCTGTCGCCGGCGAAGCGCGCGGCGGCCTCTTCGCAGGAGGCGAACACGTAGCTCGAGGTGGTGTAGATCGGCTCGCCGTGCTCACCCTCGGGGCCGCGGGCGATGCCGGCGCGCACGGCGCGGGTGGCCGGGCCCAGGCTGCGCAGGAAGTCGCTGTCGTCGTCGGTCATCGGCTGTCTGCCCCGGTCTGCGCTAGCGGTCGTTGTAGATACCGACCACGGCACCGTGCGCCCGCTCGCGCGCGTCGCCGCGCGCCTTGGCGGCATCGTTGCGCGCGTCGCTCAGGTCTTTCAGGTAGCACTCGTCGACGTCGCCGGTGATGTAGGCGCCGTCGAAGACCGAGCAGTCGAAGCCGTCGACGGCCGGGTTGCCCTCCGCGGAGCAGTGGATGAGGTCGTCGAGGTCCTGGTAGATGAGGTAGTCGGCGCCGATGGCGCTGCAGATCTCCTCGACGCTGCGGCCGTGGGCGATGAGTTCCTCCGCCGCCGGCATGTCGATGCCGTACACGTTCGGGTAGCGCACCGGCGGCGCCGCGGAGGCGAGGTACACCCGCGCGGCGCCGGCATCCCGGGCCATCTGGATGATCTCGCGGGAGGTGGTGCCGCGGACGATGGAGTCGTCCACCAGCAGGACGTTCTTGCCCTCGAACTCCAGCCGGATCGGGTTCAGCTTCTGGCGCACCGATTTCTTGCGCTGGCTCTGCCCGGGCATGATGAAGGTGCGGCCGATGTAGCGGTTCTTCATGAAGCCCTCGCGGAACTTGAGCCCCAGGTCGTGGGCCAGGGACTGCCCCGCCGTGCGGCTCGTGTCCGGGATCGGGATGACCACGTCGATGTCGTGGTCCGGCCACTCGCGCAGGATCTTCCGCGCCAGCGTCGAGCCGGCGCGCATGCGCGTCTTGTACACGGAAATCTGGTCCATCATGCTGTCCGGCCGCGCGAAGTACACGTGCTCGAAGATGCACGGGCGCAGCTGCGGGTTGTCGGCGCACTGCCGGCGGTGCAGCTGGCCGACCGCATCGATGAACACCGCCTCGCCGGGGGCCACGTCGCCGGCGAGCGTGTAGCCGAGCACATCGAGGGCCACGCTCTCGGAAGCGACCATGTAGTCGCGGCCGCGCGGCCCGTCGCGGTAACCGTAGACCAGCGGGCGGATGCCGTTCGGGTCGCGGAAGGCGAGCAGGCCGTGGTTCACGATCACGGCCACCGCCGCGTAGCCGCCGCGGCAGCGCCGGTGCACGGCGCCGACCGCGGCGAAGATGTCCGCCGGCTGCGGCTGCAGCTTGCCCAGACGCTGCAGTTCGAAGGCGAGCACGTTGAGCAGCACTTCCGAGTCCGAATCGGTGTTCAGGTGCCGCAGCTCGCTGTCGAAGAGGGCCTGGGCCAGGTCCGCCGAGTTGGTCAGGTTGCCGTTGTGGGCCAGCGCGATGCCGTAGGGGGAGTTCACGTAGAACGGCTGCGCGAGCGCCGGCCCGGAGCTGCCGGCGGTCGGGTAACGGGTGTGGCCGACGCCGATGGCGCCGTCCAGGCGCGCCATGTGCTCCTGGCGGAACACGTCGCGCACCAGCCCCTCGCTCTTGCGCTGGTGAAAGCGCCCGCCGCTGCAGGTCATGATGCCCGCGGCGTCCTGCCCGCGGTGCTGCAGCACCGTCAGCGCGTCGTAGATATCCGGGGCGACGTCCACTGCGCCGCTGCCCACGATTCCCACCAGGCCACACATGGCTAAGGCTCCCGTATTCCGTCAGGTCGTCAGCGCGGGAAAGCGCCCCGCCCCGACCTCATCAAAGGCGCGCAGGCTCCAGTCCAGCAGCGGATCCAGGTACGGGACCAACTGCGCGCGATGCAGCCACTGCTGCTCCGCCGGCGGCACCAGCTGCCGCAGCAGGAAGAGCAGCACGATGACGATCAGCAACCCGCGCAGCATACCGAAGACACTGCCCAGGATGCGATCGAGGAGACCGAGCCCGGAGGCGCGCACCAGGCGCGCGAACAGGCGCGAAGCGAGCCCGGCGAGGAGCAGCACCGCCACGAAGACGAGCGTCCAGGCGACGATGTAGCGCCCCGTGGGGTTCTCGATCAGGTCCGCCAGCACGCTCGACAGCCGCGAGGCGAACAGGTTGGCGAGCACGAAGGCGAGGACCCAGCCCGCCAGGGACAGCGCCTCGCGGGAGAAACCGCGCCAGAGGCTGACCAGGGCGGACAGGGCGAAGATCACGACCACGAGCCAGTCGAAGCCGTTGAAGGCGGTGAGGTCCGGCCAGTGGTTCAGCATGCCACGCGCTCCCGCCGTTCAGGGCACATAGCGCGATACCAGGGATTTCACGCCGTAGCGGGCGTCGACGCGGGCCTTGATCGGCGAGAGCTGGGCGCGCTCGAACTTGGGGCCGACGTACACCCGGTAGAGGGTGCCGTTGTCCCGGCGCAGGGGCTCGTAGAAGGCTTTCTCGCCGTTGTCGATGAGCTCGTCGCGGAGCCTGCGCGCCTTCTCCACGCTGCTCACGGTGGCCACCTGCAGGACCCAGGCCACCGGCAGGCCGTCGTCGTCGAAGGCGGCCACCTCGGGCGCCTCGTCCCGGGTGGGATAGGGCTCATCGGCACTCGGCTGCGGTACCGGGGCGGGCTCCGCGGCCGCTTGCCCGGGGGATTCTTCCGCCGTGGCGCCTGCGGCGGGCTCGTTGCCGTCCGGGAGGGTGACGTCCGGCTGCCCGGCGGGGGCCTCCCGCGGCGGTGAACCGCGCAGCCCGGCGTCGCTCGGCGCGGGCAGGGGCTCGCGGCTCACGGACGGCGGCGGCGGCGCCATGACGCCCTCGCGAAGCCGCGCCTCTTCCGGGGGAACGAAGATGATCGGCCAGAAAACGATGCCCAGCGCCAGCAGGATCAGCGCGCCGACGAGGCGCTGTTTGAGGATGTTATCCACGGGCGCAGGCAGGCTCCTCGGTGGCGGGGTTCGCGAGCTGCGGCATTATACCCGCTACGGTAAAAAAGGACCCGAAGACCACGCCGCGCGCCCCCCCGGCGACCCGCGGCGCGAGCAGGCGCCAACCGGCCTCGAGGTCCGGCGCGCTCTGCACCGCGGCCACGCCGGCGGCGCCGGCCGCGGCGGCGAGGCGCGCCACCGGCGCCGCCCGGGCGTTCCCCGGCAGGCCGCAGACCACCAGGCTGGCGAGCTCCGGGGCGAGCGCGGCGAAGATACCGGCGAGGTCCTTGTCACCCATGATCGCGCAAAGTCCGTGGGTCGCCGCGGCCGGCGCCCGCCGGAGGGCGGCGGCGAGGCCGGCGGCCGCGTCGGGGTTGTGGGCGACGTCGAGCCACAGCTCGCCACTGCCCAGGGGCTGCCGCTCCCGGCGCCCGGGCACGACGAGGCCCTCGAGCGCGCGCACGGCGGCGCCCGGGGAGAGCGTGAGCAGTTCATCCACCGCGCACAGGGCGGCGGCCACATTGGCGGGCTCGAGGGCGTCGGGCAGCGGCACAGTGAAGCGCCGCCCGCGGGCGCTGGTCACGGCCAGTTCTCCGGCCGCGGCCGTCCAGGACCACTCCCGGCCCGCGCGCAGCGGACGTGCGCCCGCGGCGGCGAGCGCCGGTTCCAGGGTGCCGGGCGAGGCGCGCTCCGCCAGGACCACGGGCTGGTCGCGGCGGGCGATGCCGGCCTTCTCGATGGCGATCGCCTCCACCGTGTCGCCCAGCCACTCGCGGTGATCGAGGCCGATGCGCGTCACTACCGCCACGTCGGCGTCGAGGATATTGGTGGCGTCCAGGCGCCCGCCCAGGCCGACCTCGATCACGGCGAGATCCACCCGCTCCTCCCGGAACAGCCAGAGGGCGGCGAGCGTGGCGGTCTCGAAATAGCTCAGGCTGATGTCACCGCGGGCGGCCTCGATCGCCTCGAAGGCGCGCACGATCGCGCCGTCGTCCGCCGGCGTGCCGTCGAGGGCGATGCGTTCGTTGAAACGGAGCAGGTGCGGTGAGGTGTAGGCACCCACGCGGCGCCCGGCGGCCGCCGCGAGCGCCGCGGCGCAGTAGGTGACGGTGCCCTTGCCGTTGGTGCCGGCCACGGTGAGCACCGGGGCCGGAAAGGGGCGCAGGCCGAGCCGGTCGGCGACGGCACCGACGCGGCCGAGGCCGAGGTCGATCTCCCGCGGGTGACGCCGCTCGAGGCGCTCGAGCCAGCCGGCGAGGTCCGACGGCTCAGCCATCACCGCGCTTGGGCGTCTCCCCGTCTTTCTCTTCGCCGGCGTCTTCCCGGGCGTCGGTAGCTTCCGCCGAGCTGTCCGTGTCGTCCTCGGCGCTGGAGGCATCGGCGGCGGACTCGCTGCCGCCAGCTTCACCGTCGTCGCCGCCGGCGTCGACGGCACTGTCGTCGGCCGTCACCGCGGGGGCCGCGTCAGCGGCCAGGGCTGCGGCGGCGGCAGCCTCGGCGGCCGCGGCCGCCTCCGCCGCGGCCTCTTCCTCTGCCAGCCCCGGCTGGGGCTCGCCGAGGAACTTGGCGAGGAGCCGGGCGATCGTGTCGCGCAGGTCGCCGCGGTCGACGATCATGTCGATGGCGCCGTGCTCGAGGAGGAACTCGCTGCGCTGGAAGCCCTTGGGCAGCTTCTGGCGGATGGTCTGCTCGATGATGTTCGGGCCGGCGAAACCGGCGCGCGCGTCGGGCTCGGCGATGTTGAGGTCGCCGAGGAGCGCCAGCGATGCCGAGACACCGCCGTAGATCGGGTCCGTGAGCACGGAGATATAGGGTACGCCGGCACCGTGCAGGCGCTCGATGACCGCGCTGGTCTTGGCCATCTGCATGAGGGAAATGAGGGCCTCCTGCATGCGCGCACCGCCGGACGCCGAGAAGCACACCAGCGGAATCCGCTCCGCCAGGGCCTGCTGGGCGGCGCGGGTGAATTTCTCACCCACCGCGTAGCCCATGGAGCCGCCGTGGAAATTGAACTCGAAGGCCAGGGCGATCACCGGCTGGCCGTGCAGCGCGCCCTTCATGGCCACCAGCGCGTCGCGCTCGCCGGTGGACTTCTGGGCCCCCGCGAGACGATCCCGGTAGCGCTTCTTGTCGCGGAACTTGAGGCGGTCCACAGGCTCGATGTCGCCGAAGATCTCCTCCCGGCCGTCAACGTCAAGGAACAGGTCGAGACGGCGGCGCGCGCCGATGCGCATGTGGTGGCCGCACTTCGGGCACACCTGCTGGTTGCGCTCGAGGTCCGGGATATAGAGCACCGACTCGCACTTGATGCACTTCTTCCACAGCCCCTCGGGCACCGTCGCACGGCGCGTGCCCGCGTTGCTGCTCTTCACGCCGGAAGGCAGAATCTTGTCAATCCAGCTCATGGCTCCCCCTGTTGTCGGCGTGCATTATACGTTCCGCGACCGGTCAGGCCGCAACCGCCGCATCGATGCCACTGCGGATCTCCGCCACCAGCGCGACGACCCGCTCCCGCGCCGCCTCCGCGCTGAGCCCCTCCTCCATCGCGCGCGCATAGCAGTCGACCAGCGCGGAACCGACCACGACGCCATCGGCGCTGCCTGCCACCGCGGCCGCGGAGGCCGCGTCCTTGATGCCGAAGCCGACGCACAGCGGCAGCCCCGTGTGCCGGCGGATCGCCGCCAGGTGGCTGCCGACGTCCGCGACGTCGAGGTTGCCGGCACCGGTCACGCCCTTGAGCGAGACGTAATAGATGAAACCGCTGGCTTCCCGGGTAATGAGGTCGAGGCGCCCCTCCGGCGTGGTGGGGGCGACCAGGAAAATGTTGTCCATGCCCACGCGCTGGAGCTCCCGGTTCACCCGTGCCACTTCCTCCGGCGGGATGTCGACGGTCAGCAGGCCGTCGACGCCGGCCCCGGCGGCCGCGTCGGCAAACCCGGCATAGCCCATGTGCTCCACCGGGTTGGCGTAGCCCATGAGCAGCAGCGGCGTGTCCGGGTCGTCGCGGCGGAACTCGCGAACCATGTCGAGCACCGAGCGCAGGCGGGTACCCCGGGCCAGGGAGCGCTCGTGGGCGCGCTGGATCACCGGCCCCTCGGACATCGGGTCCGAGAACGGGACGCCGAGCTCGAGGACGTCGGCGCCGGCCGCCACCAGGGCGTGCAGCAGCGGCACGGTTGCCGCGGGGTCCGGGTCACCGGCGACCACGTAGGGCACGAGGGCCTTGCGCCCGCTGGCCGCGAGCTGCCGGAAACGCTCGGCGATACGACTCATGGCGCCTCCTTCTAGAGCTCGATTCCGTCGAGGCGCGCGACGGTCAGGATATCTTTGTCGCCCCGGCCGGAAAGATTGACCACGATGTGCTGGTCCGGCCGCATGGTCGCCGCGAGCTTCTCCGCGTAGGCCAGCGCGTGCGCCGTCTCCAGCGCCGGCATGATGCCCTCGGTGCGGGTCACGCGGTGGAAGCTGGCGAGCGCCTCGGTGTCGTCCACGGCCACGTAGTTCACCCGGCCGATGTCCTTGAGCCAGCTGTGCTCGGGGCCGACGCCCGGGTAATCGAGGCCCGCCGAGATGGAATGGGTCTCGATGATCTGGCCGTCGTCGTCCTGCATGAGGTAGGTGCGGTTGCCGTGCAGCACCCCCGGTGTCCCGGCGGAGAGCGGCGCGGCGTGGCGGCCGGAAGCGAGGCCGTCACCGCCCGCCTCGACCCCGTACATGGCGACACCCTCGTCGCGCAGGAAGGGGTGGAACAGGCCGATGGCGTTTGACCCGCCGCCCACGCAGGCGACCAGGGCGTCGGGCAGCTGCCCGGCCTGGGCGAGGCTCTGCGCCCGGGCCTCGCGGCCGATCACGCACTGGAAGTCGCGCACCAGCATCGGGTAGGGGTGCGGGCCGGCGACGGTGCCGATGATGTAAAAGGTGTCGTCGACATTGGTGACCCAGTCGCGCATGGCCTCGTTCATGGCGTCCTTCAGGGTCCGTGAACCGGAGGTCACCGGTACCACCGTGGCCCCGAGGAGCTTCATGCGGTACACGTTGAGCGACTGGCGCTCGACGTCCTCGGCGCCCATGAACACGTGGCACTCGAGGCCGAGGCGCGCCGCAATGGTAGCGCTGGCCACGCCGTGCTGGCCGGCGCCGGTCTCGGCGATGACCCGCGGCTTGCCCATGTGCTTGGCGAGGAGCGCCTGGCCCACGGTGTTGTTCACCTTGTGCGCGCCGGTGTGGTTGAGGTCCTCGCGCTTGAACCAGATGCGCGCGCCGCCGATCTCGTCGGAGAGGCGCCGCGCCTCGTACAGCGGCGAGGGCCGGCCGACGTAGTGGGCGAGGTCATCGTCCAGCTCGCGCTGGAAGGCCGGGTCCGCCGACAGCTCCCGGTAGACGCGGTCTAGGTCCGCCAGCGCGGCCATCAGCGTCTCGGACACGAAGCGGCCGCCGTAGTCGCCGAAGCGGCCGTCCGCGTCCGGTACCGTGCTCGTGAGTTGGGGGTCGAGCTTGATGGTCATTGGTTGCTCCCGCTTTGCCGCTTTCCCGTTGTCGCGCTTGTTTCTATGCCTCGGCGCCCGCTGTCCGCGTCGCCCACCGCGGCCACGAAGGCGGCGATGCGCTCGGCATCCTTGACGCCCGGCGCGGCCTCCACGCCGCCGCTGACGTCCACCGCCGCGGGGCGCACCCGGGCGATGGCATCGCCCACGTTCTCCGGCGTGAGCCCGCCGGCCAGCACCAGCCGCGACCGCAGTGCCGCCGGCGCGCGGCCCCAGTCGAAGGTCTCGCCGGTGCCGCCGGGCACCCCGGGCCGGTAGCTGTCCAGGAGGATGCCGCCGGCCGCGCCGTAGGCCGCCGCCGCGTCCTCTACCGCCAGCCCCGGCGCCATCCGCAGCGCCTTGAGAAACGGGCGCTCGAAGCGGGCACAGTCGGCCGGGCTCTCGTTGCCGTGGAACTGGATGAGCCCGACCGGTACCGCCGCCAGGACCTCGAGTACCAGAGCCTCCGGCGCGTCGACGAACAGCGCGACCACGGTCACCAGCGGCCCTGCCGCACGGGCGACGGCGGCCGCCTGTGCCGGCGTCACCGCCCGCGGACTGGCCGGGTGGAACACGAGACCGATGGCATCCACGCCGGCCGCCGCGGCTGCCGTTGCATCCTCCGGACGGGTGATGCCGCAGACCTTGATGCGTGTTCTCGTCACCGCCTTGCTGCCCGCCTGCTGGCCAAGGCGCGAATGATAGCAGAAGGCGCCGCGCGCCCGCCTCAACCCGGGAACAAAAACGGCCGCGGCGGCGTCGCCAGCGCAAACTGCGCCGGGTAGGTCACGGCCACCAGGTACAGGCCGTCGGGGGGCGCCGTCTCGGCTCCCCGGCGGCGGTCGCGGCAGGCGATCAGCTGCGCCAGCCAGTCCTCATCGCGATCGCCGGCACCGATGGCGAGGAGCGCGCCCGCGATATTGCGCACCATGTGGTGGAGAAACGCATTCGCGGTGATATCGAGGCAGACGAGCGGCCCGGCGCGGCTGACGCTGATCGCGTCCACCCGCCGCCAGGGTGTGCTCGATTGACAGCCCGCCGCGCGGAAGCTGCTGAAATCCTGTTCGCCGAGGAGCTGCTGCGCCGCAGCGTGCATGCGCCCCGCGTCGAGGCCGCCCCGCCGCCAGGTGACGAGGCCGCGATAGAGCGCCGGCGCCACGGCGGTGTCGGTGATGAGGTAGCGGTAGCGGCGCGCCGTCGCGCTGTGGCGGGCGTGAAAGTCCGCCGGGACGGCCTGCGCGTGCAGCACGCGAACGGTCCCGGGGAGATTGGCGTTGCTGCCGAGGACCCAGGCCTTGGGGCTCCGCCCCGTGGGATCGTCGAAGTGCACCCACTGGCCCGTCGCGTGCACCCCCGTGTCGGTACGGCCCGCGCAGTGCGTCCGCACCGGCGTCGCGGCCACGGCCGCGAGGGCGGCCTCGAGCGCATCCTGCACGCTGGCGGCATGGGGCTGGGACTGCCAGCCGCAGAAGGCGCGGCCATCGTACTCGACGAGCAGGGCCACCCGGGTGCCGGGTGGCTGCGGTGTGGCGGAGAAGCGATCGGTCGGCGCGGACGCGTCAGCCAAGGCCGTCCAGCAGGGTTTTCGCCTCTTGCTGCTGCTCGGCGTTGCCGCCCTCGGCAACCTCCTCGAGGATCGCGCGGGCGCCATCCTGGTCGCCCATGTCGAGGTAGGCGCGGGCCAGGTCCAGGCGGGTCGCCATCCGGTCCCCCTCCTCGGCGAACACCATCTCGTCGTCGCTGTCACTGCCGCCGGCCGTGCCTTCAGTAGTTTCTTCGCCGGCATCGTCACCGGCTGCTTCCTCGAGCGCGGTCGGCGCGCCGAAATCGGCGGCCTCGGCGGCGTCTACCGGGTCGGCGACCGGCTCGTCGAGCTCGAGGTCCAGGGGTTCCCCGGCCACCTCGACCGGCGGCTCCTCTTCGATATGCAGCCCGTCGAAGGCACCGAGCGTGTCCTCTTCGCCTTCGTCCAGGGCCGCCTCGTCCGCCGCATCGAACGCCGGCGCAGCCTGCGCGGGCTCGACCGGCGGGATGGGCGCCGGGGCCGGTTCGGGTTCGGGTTCGGGCTCCGGCTCGGGCTCGGGTTCCGGCGTGCTTGCTGCCGGCGCGCGCTTGCTGACCGAACCCGCGCCGCCGACGATGCGTTCGCCGCGGGCGACGGCCTCGGCGTCACCGTGTTCGCGCAGCGCGTCGAGCTGCTCGCTGGCCTTGGCGGCCTCGCCCATGTCGGCGTAAAGCTCGATGAGCTTCAGGCGGAAAGCGCTGTTCCCGGGCTCGCTGCGAATGGCCGTGGTGAGGAGCTCCGCGGCCTGCAGGTAACGCCCGTAGGCGATGTAGATGTCGGCCTCGGCGAGGGCATCCCCGCCGTCGGCATCGTCGATGTAATCGTCGTAGCGGCGCTCGCCGTAGCCGCGCTCGGCCACGTCGCGGCGCGCGGGCTCCCCGGCCTCCGCGGGCTCCTCGGCATCGGCGGAATCATCGATGCCGTCGCCGCGCAGGGTGACACCGGCGAACACATCACTGTCTTCTGCGGGAGCCGAGGTGGAAGCCGGCGCCGGCGCCTGCGGGCGTGCGGCCTCGGCCGGCGCCGGCGCGGCGCCACCGCGGGCGCGGCGCAGCCCGAGCACAGCCAGCAGGCCGAGCACCACCGCCCCGGCAATGCCGTAGATCCAGGGCATGAAACCGCCCGACGATGATGCGGCCGGCGCCTGCGCCGGTGCCGCGGCCCGGGCGCGGGCGGCGGCCGCGTCGGCCGCGGCGGCTTCGGCGCTGTCCCGCGCCTCGCGAAGGGCGGCCTCGAGGCGGGCGATCTCCTGGTCCTTGACCGAGACCGTGGCCTCCAGGGCATCGAGGCGCTCGGCCATGGCCGCGAGCTGGACGGCGAGTTCACCGTCCATCGCCGGGGGCGCTGCGGCCGGGGGCTCGGCTGCCCGGTCCGCCGGCGGCGGAGCGGACGGTGCCGGCGCGGGCGCTTCCGCAGCCGGAGCGCTACCCGCCCCGGCGTCCGCTGCGTCGCTGCGCTCGGAACCTGCCGACGCAACGCGATCGGTCTCTGCCGGGGCCGGGGCACTGGCGGCACCGTCGTCGGCGGAGATCCGCAGCGTCGCCGCCGCGGTCACGCCCGGCGTGCGGCCGCGGCCGGACTGCCAGGCGCGGTTCTGTGCCTGCACCTCCGCCAGCGCGTCCGCCAGGTCATCGGAACTGATATCGGCGGCGCTCGGCAGGTAGATGATGTAGCCCGCCTTGATGCGGTTGATGTTGCCGTCGATGAAGGCCTCGGGGTTGAGGCGCTGGATGTCCAGCATGGCCTGCTGCACGCTCGCCCCGTCCGGCCGCGCGCGGCTGGCGATCTGCCAGAGCGTCTCGTCGCGCTTGACCAGGTAACGGCTGCCGGCCTGCGGGCTGTCAGCCGTCGCCTCCGAGAAAGGGCGCCGTGGCATCTCCCCCGGGCCGAGGTCGCTGTCCAGCACCTGGACCCGGTCGCCGCTCTCGGCGGTCATCGCCCGTTCCTCGAGCTGCGCCTCTGCAGCCGCCGCCTCGCCCTCGGTCTCGGCGACGCGCTGGCTCGCCGACACCGTGAGGGTCTCTGCGCGGAACGCCGGCGGGTCGACGAGCACCGTGTACTCGCGCAGCAGCCGGCCGCTCGGCCAGCGCGCCTCGATGATCAGGTCGAGGAAGGGCTCGACCACCGGCTCCTGCGTGGACAGCCGGATCACCCCGCGGTTCGTTGCCGGGTCGACGCTGACGGTGAACTCGATGCTGGTCAGGAAATAATCGCGGTCGACGTCGAGGCGATCGAAATCCTCGACCGCCGCCAGGCGGATGCGAATATCGTCCGTGGTGAGATCGCGGGTGTCGAGGAGCGAGACCTCCGCGTCGAGCGGCTCGTTGAGAAATGAATTGAGCGTCATCTCGCCGAGACCGAGCGCTGCCGCCTGTCCCGCGTGCAACAGCCCCCCGGCAAGGAGCACAGCCGTTGCCTGAACCCGTTTAGCCATAGCGCTGCCTTGTTATGGTCCCAAACCCGCGGCGCTGCCGCGCCCCCTCTGGTGACATCAAAATGCCATGCATCCCAATGACTTGCAATGCATTATGCATTTTTTACTAAACGTCCTGCCGGGCCTCCTGCCCGGCCTGGTGCCCGGCGTCGCCCGGCGCACCCCCCGCTTCCCCTGCCGGGTGCGGGAGCTCCCCCTGTTCCGGGCCGCTTTCTGCAACCCCTGTGGCAACTGGCTTTCTACGCTTCACGAGCTGTTTACAACCCAGCTGCCGACTGCCTGCCAAGTATCTGCCAAGGGCCGCAGCCTAGGCAAGGCAGCGTGCGCGCGGCAGGTCAGGCCAGGTAGTCGCGGGCGAGGGCCTCGGCGATCTGCACGCTGTTGAGCGCAGCGCCCTTGCGGACATTGTCTGCCACGACCCAGAGGTCCAGGCCGCGGGGGTGCGAGATATCCTTGCGGATGCGGCTCACGAACACCGGGTCGTGGCCCGCCGCATCGCTCACCGCGGTGGCGTAGCCGCCGTCCTCGTGCTCGTCGAGCACCGTTACCCCGGGGGCGGCGCGCAGTAGCTCCCGCGCCGCGTCGGCGTCGATGGGGTCGCGCGTCTCGATGTGCACCGCCTCGGAGTGCCCGTAGAACACCGGCACCCGCACGCAGGTGGGGTTCACCAGGATCTCCGGGTCGTCGAAGATCTTCTGCGTCTCCCAGACCATCTTCATCTCTTCCCGGGTGTAACCGTTGTCCTGGAAGCTGTCGATGTGCGGCAGCGCGTTGAAGGCGATCTGCCGCGGGTACACGCTGCATTCCGCGGGCTGGCCGTTGAGCAGCCGCGCGGTCTGCCCGGCGAGTTCCTCGATCGCCTCCTTGCCTGTGCCGGAGACCGCCTGGTAGGTGGCGACGTTGATGCGGGTGATGCCCACGGCATCGTAGATCGGCTTCAGCGCCACCAGCATCTGGATCGTCGAGCAGTTCGGGTTCGCGATGATGTTGCGGTCGCTGTAGCGGGCCAGCGCTTCCGGGTTCACCTCCGGCACGACCAGCGGGATGTCCGGGTCGCGGCGGAAGTGGGAGGTGTTGTCGATGACCACGCAGCCGGCCTCGGCTGCCTTCGGCGCAAACTCCGCGGAGATCGAGCCGCCCGCGGAGAAGAGACCGATGGCGACCTTGCTGAAGTCGAACTCGGCGAGGTTCTGCACCGTCAGCCGGCGCTTGCCGAAGCTGACGCTCTTGCCGGCGGAACGCTCGCTGGCGAGGGCGTACACCTCGCCCACCGGGAACTCACGCTGGGCGAGAATCTCCAGCATCGTCTCGCCCACGGCGCCGGTGGCGCCGACCACCGCTACATCAAACTGCTTCGCCATTGTTCCCTCCTGTCCTGCTTGCCTGCATCTTGCGTGTCTGTTTACCGGCCCGCGAGCGCGGCGACCACGGCGTCACCCATGACGGCCGTGGACACCGGCTCCCGCCCCGCGGGGCAGATGTCTGCCGTGCGCAGGCCGTCGTCGAGCACCCGCCCCACCGCCGCCTCGATGGCCTCGGCTGCCGCCGGCTCGTCCAGCGTGTAGCGCAGCATCATGGCCACCGACAGGATCGTCGCCAGCGGGTTGGCCACGCCCCGGCCGGAGATATCCGGCGCCGAGCCGTGGCAGGGCTCGTAGAGGCCCCGTCCCGCGGCGTCCAGGGAAGCCGACGGCAGCATGCCGATGGACCCGGTGAGCATCGCGGCCGCATCGGACAGGATGTCACCGAACAGGTTGCCGGTCACCATCACGTCGAACTGCTTCGGTGCCATGACCAGCTGCATGGCGGCGTTGTCGACGTACAGGTGCGACAGCGTGACCTCCGGGAACTCCTTGCCGACGCGCTCGACGACCTCGCGCCAGAGCACCGTGACTTCCAGCACGTTGGCCTTGTCGACGGAACAGAGCCGCCCGCCGCGCTGCGCCGCCAGCCGGAACGCCAGCCGGGCGATGCGCTCGATTTCCGACTCGCGGTAGACGTAGGTGTTGAAGCCCTCGCGCTCCCCGGAGTCCAGGGTACGGATGCCGCGCGGCTCACCGAAGTAGATGCCGCCGGTAAGCTCGCGCACGATGAGCAGGTCCAGGCCTGCGACCACCTCCGGTTTCAGGCTGGAGGCCTCGGCGAGCTGCGGGTAGAGAATGGCCGGGCGCAGGTTGCCGAAGAGCTCGAGCTCGGCGCGGATGCGCAGCAACCCCTTCTCCGGGCGCAGGGCGCGGTCGACCCCGTCCCACTCCGGGCCGCCGACGGCACCGAGAAGAATGGCGTCGGCCTCCCGGGCGCGGGCCAGGGTCTGTGCCGGCAGCGGGTCGCCGCAGGCGTCATAGGCGGCGCCGCCGATAAGGGCATGCTCCAGCGTCAGCCCCAGCTCGAACTGGCGGTCGACGGCCGTGAGCACCTTCTCGGCCTCGGCCATGATCTCGGGACCGATGTGATCCCCGGGCAGGACCAGGATGCGGCGCCCGTTCTTCTCCGTCGCCATGTCAGGACGCCGGGCGGTCGAAACCAGCGAAGAGCCAGGGCGACTGCTCGCGCCAGCGCGCCTCGTAGGCGCGGATCGCGTCGGCACTCTTCAGCGTGATGCCGATGTCGTCGAGGCCCTCGAGGAGCCGCTCCTTGCGGTAACCGTCCACGTCGAAGGACCACTCGCTGCCATCCGGCGCGACCACGCGCTGAGCCCGCAGGTCCACGGTGAGCGTGTAGCCCTCGTTGCCGTAGAGCGCAGTGAACAGCGCATCGACCACGTCCGCCGGCAGCACCACCGGCAGGATGCCGTTCTTGAAACAGTTGTTGTAGAAGATGTCGGCAAAGCTGGGCGCGACGATACAGCGGAAGCCGTAGTCCGCGAGCGCCCAGGGCGCATGCTCACGGCTGGAGCCGCAGCCGAAGTTCTCCCGCGCGAGCAGGATGCTGGCGCCCTGGTAGCGCTGGAAGTTGAGTGGAAAGTCGGGGTTCACGGGCCGCCCGCTACAGTCCTGCCCCGGCTCACCCTCGTCGAGGTAGCGCAGGTTGTCGAACAGGTTCGGCCCGAAGCCGGTGCGCTTGATCGACTTCAGGAACTGCTTCGGGATGATCAGGTCCGTGTCGACGTTGGCGCGGTCCATGGGCGCGACGAGGCCCTCGTGGACGGTGAGCTTCTGCATCATGGTCTCAGGCCTCCGTGAGTTCGCGAACGTCGATGAAATGGCCGGCGATCGCGGCCGCGGCGGCCATGGCGGGGCTGACCAGGTGGGTGCGGCCGCCGGCGCCCTGGCGCCCCTCGAAGTTGCGGTTCGAGGTCGAGGCGCAGTGCTCGCCCGGGCCGAGCTTGTCGGCATTCATGGCCAGGCACATGGAGCAGCCCGGCTCGCGCCATTCCATGCCGGCGTCGAGGAAGATGCGGTCCAGCCCCTCGGCTTCCGCCTGCCGCTTGACCTCGCCGGAGCCCGGCACCACCAGCGCCTGCTTCACGCTCCCGGCCACGCGGCGGCCCTTGACCACCGCGGCCGCGGCGCGCAGGTCCTCGATGCGCGAATTGGTGCAGGAGCCGATGAAGACCCGGTCCGGCCGGATGTCGCGGATCGGCGTGCCCGCCGCCAGGCCCATGTACTCGAGGGCGCGGCGCGCCGCCTCGGCGCGGGTGGGGCTGTCCATGCTGTCCGGGTCCGGGACCACGCCGTCCACCGGGGCGACCATTTCCGGGGAGGTGCCCCAGGTCACCTGCGGCTTCACGTCCTCCGCGCGCAGCTCCACCACCCGGTTGAAGACCGCGTCGGCATCGGAGTGCAGGTCGCGCCAGGCGGCCACGGCCTTGTCCCAGAGTTCGCCGGTGGGGGCGTAGGGGCGGCCGCGGACGTACTCGATGGTGGTGTCGTCGACGGCGATGAGGCCGACGCGGGCGCCCGCCTCGATGGACATGTTGCACAGGGTCATGCGCCCTTCCATGCTCAGCGCCTCGATCGCCTCGCCGGCGTACTCGATGGCGAAGCCGGTGCCGCCGGCGGTGCCGATCTGGCCGATGATGGCGAGGGCGAGATCCTTGGCGGTCACGCCCTCGCTCAGGCGCCCGCTCACGCGCACCTGCAGGTTCTTCATCTTCTGCGCCAGCAGGCACTGCGTGGCGAGCACGTGCTCGACCTCCGAAGTGCCGATGCCGTGCGCGAGGGCGGCGAGCGCGCCGTGCGTCGAGGTGTGGGAATCGCCGCAGACCAGGGTCACGCCGGGGAGCGTGATGCCCTGCTCCGGGCCGACGACGTGGACGATGCCCTGGCGCACGTCGTTGATGGGAATCTCTACGATATCGAACTCGGCGCAGTTCTCGTCCAGCGTCTGCACCTGCAGCCGCGACACCGGGTCGAGGATGCCGGCGACACCGCCTTCACGCTCCGCGCTGTCGGTGGGCACGTTGTGGTCCGGCACCGCGATGTTGGCGTCGCGGCGCCAGGGCCGGCGGCCCGCGAGGCGCAGACCTTCGAAGGCCTGCGGAGAGGTCACCTCGTGCGTGAGGTGGCGGTCGATGTAGATCAGCGCGGATCCGTCATCCCGCTCCTCGACGAGGTGACTGTGCCAGAGCTTGTCATAGAGCGTCATTCCAGCCATGGAGTCACCGTTTCAGTCATGGATCCCCGTGCCGCGGGGCGAGGTGCCGGGGCCGGGCCCCGGTCTGGCAGGGCGGGAAGCCTACCGCGACAGCGCCGGGAACGCTACTCCCCGCCGGCGAGACGGCGCAGGGCGGCATCGCCCGCGCCGTCCTTCCACATGCCGTCGTGATCCGGCAGGTAGAAGGTGCCGCTGTAGCGCAGCACGGGCTTGTCGCCGTCCTCGATCACCCCGGCGCAGAAGCCGAAGCGGCGCTTGACCTCCACCAGGTGCGTGCGCGTCTGCAGCCAGTGGCCGAAGCGCCCCGGCGAGACAAAATCGAAACCCAGGTTGATGGTCGGCAGGCCGGCGGGTTTGGGCAGGCGGATGTTGATGCTGGTGGCCGCGGCGATATCGGCGAGCGTCATCAGGCAGCCGCCGTGGCAGATGCCCATGAGGTTGGCGTGCTGCTCGAGCACCACCAGGCCGAAGTTCACGGCGTCGCCGTCGACGCGGCGGTAGAACGGCTGCAGGCTGTCGCTGTAGCCGAGCCCCTCGCCCAGCTGTTCGAAGCCTTCCGGTACCGATGCCAGTTCGTCGCTCACGTGTGCTCCCGTTGCCAATGCGTGAAGTCGCCGGGCGCCGCGTCCCCGGGGGGAGCCGCGGGGCGCGCTAGAACAGCCCGAGCGCGAGCCCCGTGGCCAGCGCCTCGCCGAGCTCCTCGGCCCGGGCGAGGTCCCCGGGGCCCGGCAGGCCGCGGATTATCAGAGGCTCCGTTGCCGGTGTAAAGGGAATGCCCTTGAGCATGCGCTCGATGTCGCCCACCGCGTTGCGGCCGTCGTTGCCCGCCGACACGAGCACCGCGGCCGGCAGCACGAGATCGCGGTCGATGCTCGGGTAGAACACGCGGTCGAGGAACTGCTTGGCACCGCCGGCGAGGCGCCCGGCGTTCTCGGCGGCGACCAGCAGCAGCCCGCTGGCGGCCGCGACCTCGACACTGCCGAGGTCCTCGCAGCGCCCCGCGCTCACCGCGGCCCCGTCGGCGCGGCCGGCGCCGGCGAGCGCCGCGGCGGCCAGCCGGGCGCAGGTGCCGCTCTGGCTGTGCCAGGCAATCAGCAGCTGCGGCGCCGCCGTCACTGTGGATAACTCTGGGGGCAGACCCGCTGCCCCGGTGCCGCCCGGCCGGGGCGCACGCTTTCTCCCAGCGGCATCACCACCAGCATATCCCGGTACTTATTCCTAATTAACAACTGGTTATGAAATCTTCTAGAGAAAGTACACGAAGTGAAGCCGGCAACCGGCGGGACGCGGGGAAGGCGGGAGGCATCTGTGGATAAACAATCTGTCAAGTGAGCATATCCTTACGCGCCTCATCCCGTGCGGTTTGGCGCCCTACCCCGCATCCGGCGGACGCTGGAAGCGGAAACAGTGGTGCACATTCGGCCGCCGCGCAAAATCCGGGTCGAGGGTATCGGCGGTGATGTCCTCGCAGCCCGGCAGGCCGGCGAACTCGGGGTCGAGGCGGAAACGGCGCCGGTTGTTCGAGAAGTACAGCACCCCGCCCGGGCGCAGGCAACCCAGCGCGGCCTCTACCAGGGCACGGTGGTCCCGCTGCAGGTCGAAACTTGAGTCCATGGCCGCGCTGTTGGAGAAGGACGGCGGGTCGAGCAGCACCAGGTCCCAGGCCGGCTCCGCCTCGGCCAGCCAGGCCAGCACGTCGGCCCGCACGAGCCGGTGCCGGCCCTCGGCCAGGCCGTTCTCGGCGAGGTTGCGCCGCAGCCAGCCGAGGTAGGTGTTGGAGAGATCGACGCTGGTCGTGCTCCGGGCCCCGCCGAGCGCCGCGTGCACCGTGGCGCTGCCCGTGTAGCAGAACAGGTTGAGGAAGTCGCGGCCCTTCGCCTCCCTGCCGAGGCGCAGGCGCAGCGGCCGGTGGTCCAGGAAGAGCCCCGTGTCGAGGTAGTCGTGGAGGTTCACGAGCAGGCTCGCCGGACCTTCCCACACGGGAAAGAACTCGCCGCGGTCGCCCTGGCGGCGGTACTGCTCGCTGCCGCGCTGGCGTTCCCGGGTCTTGTAGACGATGTGCGCCGCCGGCACGCCGAGCGCGTCCGGCAGCGCCGCGCGCACGTCCTCGAGGCGCCGCGCCGCGGCCGCCGGGTCCACCCCCTTCGGCGCGGCGTACTCCGCCACCTGCACGCGGTCGCCGTAGCAGTCCACGGCCACCGCGTACTCGGGCATGTCCGCGTCGTAGACGCGATAGGCGGTGATGCCCTCGCGCCGGCGCCAGCTGCGCAGGCGCTTCTCGTTCTTGCGCACGCGGTTGGCGAACATCGTGGCGCCCTCCCCCAGGGACGGCCCCTCCTCCGCCGGCGCAGGCGGCGCCTTCGCGGCGGGGGCGGCGGCCCGGGCCGGCGCCGCCGGGTTCCAGCGGTTGTCCGCGGAGAGGTCGAACAGCAGCAGGGTCACGGGCAGCGCCCCGTTGTAGAGCGCGTACTGGCGGTGGCTGCGCAGGCCCGTGGCCCGGCCGAGCTCGCTGTCACCGGTGAGCACCGCCGCCTGCCAGCCGGCGAACTCCTCGTGCAGCACGCGGCCCAGGCGCCCATACAAATGGGGCAGGCTGTCCCGGTCGCCGAGCCGCTCGCCGTAGGGCGGGTTGCAGACCACGAGCCCCTCCGGCAGCGGCCGGTGCGTCGGCCGCTTCACCTCGGCCAGGGCCTTGCAGCTGACCCGCACCACCTTGCCGAGGCCGAGGCGCCCGATCGCTTCCTGGGCAGCGCTGATCACGCGCGGGTCGGCATCGTAGCCGCGGATCTCGGGCAGGGGACCGTCGGCGGCGCGCTCGGCGCGCAGGCGGGCATCGCCGAGCACGGCGCGCCACTGCGTCTCGTCGTGGCCGCGCCAGCCGCCGAAGCCCCAGTGCCGGCGCTCGAGCCCCGGCGCCCGGTCCAGGGCCATGAGCGCCCCCTCGATGAGCAGCGTGCCCGAGCCGCACATGGGATCGATCAGCGCCCCGCCGCGCGCCGCCAGGGTCGGCCAGCCGGCACGCAGGAGCACCGCGGCCGCGAGGTTCTCCTTCAGCGGCGCGGCGCCGCTGCGCTGGCGGTAGCCGCGCTGGTGCAGGCTGCCCCCGATCAGGTCAAGGGCCGCGTGGGCACGGTCATGGCGCAGCTGCACGCTGATGCGCAGGTCCGGGCGCTCGAGGTCCACCGCGGGCCGCGCCAGGCCCGCCTCGAGGCAGCGGTCGACGATGGCGTCCTTGCTGCGCTGGGCGCCGAAGCGGCTGTGGCGGATGGCATCGTTCTGGCCGTGGAAATCGATGGCGATGCTCGCGCCGGGGGCGATGAGCGCCGGCCAGTCGATGCCGCGCAGGCCGCGGTAGAGGGCGTCGCCGTCCACCGCGGAAAACTCGCCGAGCGGCAGCAGCAGCCGGTTGGCGAGGCGGCTCCACAGGCAGGCCCGGTAGAACACCGCGCGCGGCCCGCGGAAGCTGACCGCGCTGCCCTGCTCGCGGGCGCCCTCGGCGCCGAGCGCCGTCAGCTCCTCGACCAGCAGCGGCGCAACGCCGCGCGGGCAGACCGCCAGCCAGGTTTCCCGTTCCATGGCTGCGCTCAGTCGCCGCTGCGTTTGCCGGTGCCCCGGCGTGTGGTCGCGGGTCGCTTTTTACGCCTTGGCGCCGGCTTTTTCCGCACAGGCTTCCAGGCGGCCTTTTCCCGCGCCATGACGTCGGCCACAAGGTGCGTGGAGCTGTCCATGTAATCGATGAAGCGGGCGAACTCGTCGTCGCTGAGCTCGCGCAGGAAATCGTGCTGGCGGTAGAGGTTGATGAAGCGGCGCTCGCGCTCGAACTGCTTCGGCAGCGCCATCACGCCCCAGTCTTCCAGGGCCCGCTCGAGCTGCGGGTTGTAGGTGCGCAGGAAACGGATCAGGAACGGTACCGGGTCGTGCCGGGCGAGCAGCGAGGCGGCCCGGAGCACGTGCTCGATGGGCAGGATCTTCTCGCCCCGCTCGACATCCGCGAGGAGTTCCGGATCCGCAAGGCCCAGGTCCTCTGACAGTTCGCGCAGCGAGAGGCCGGCGGTCTGCCGCAGGTCGCGGAGCAGGTGCCCGGCCTCGGCCATGGCCTCGTGCCGCTCCGGCGAGAGGGACAGGGCGAGGGCGTTGCGCAGCCAGGTCTCGCCGAACATGGCGCCGAGGGTGCCGGTGGCGACGGCGAGGTCCATGGTGCCCCCGGCTACCTGCCCGGTGAGGCGCTTTAGCGCGTCGAGCAGCGATTCCTGGGGCGTCTTGTCGTCGGCGTTGGCCATGGGGGGCAGCATAACCGCTTATGGCGCTCGCCTGAACTTCCGGCGCGGGCGGCCGGGGGCGCTCAGGGCATCCCGCCGGACTCCAGGGCGAAGATGCGCTGCAGGATCCGGCGCCACTCGTCGTACTGCGTGGCCAGGGAACCGCTCAGGCGATAGACCCGGTCGTCGACGTCGATGACCGTTTCCGTGACCTCGTTGTCGAAGCCCTCGGCGAGCTCCTCGAGGTCCTGCTCGTGCATCTTCACGCGCCGGAACCGGCCGTAGGTCTGCTGCATGGCGGCGTAGGTCCCGCGGCGCGCATTGATCTCGCGCTCCCCCGCCCGGGCGAGGTAGTCGGTCTCGTAGCGCGCCAGCTCGTGCGCGTACTGGCGCCAGAGGTGATAGGTGGGCGCGAAGCGCTCGACCAGGTCGGCGTACTGCTCGTCCGCCGCGTCGATGAACAGGTATTCCTGGTTGCGCAGGCGCTGCACGCGCGCGAGCATCGGGTCGCCGGGCGCCGGCGCCCGGCGCAGTTCCCGCCGCCCGTCGTCGCCGGTGGCCAGGTAGTCAGCGAACACGCCCGGGGCCAGTGCCTCTGCGTAGCGCAGCAGGGCGACGGTGGGCAGGCGAGTCACGGACCGGGCGCGCTGCGCCTCGGCCAGGTCGTTGGCAACCCGGCGGTACAGGTCGCCGAAGGGGTCCGTCCCCGGCGCGACCGGGTAGTCGGAAGCCGCGGCAATGTCGCGGTACTCGCGGTCCAGCCAGACTTCACCCCGGGCATCGACCGCGCGCACGGCGAGCACGAGGTCCACACCATCGGAATGCACGATGCGGCCACTGAGCGACAGGGCGGCCGTCGCACTCGACCGCGGCGCCACGCGGACCACGCCCCAGCGTCCGCTCTCCACCAGCGCCTCGCGCAGCCGGAGTGGCATGTAGAACGCCTCGGCCTTGCGCACGGCGGCGAAGACCGGCTCGTCGCCGGGGGTCGCCGCCGCCTCGGCCAGGCCGGTGTCGAAGACCTCGATGATGACGTCCAGGGCCGTCGCCGGCGGCGTGCCGGAACGCTCGAGGGTCACGGCACCGACCGCCGGCGGCCAGGCGTCGGCGGGGTCCGCCTGCGCGGGCTTCGCCCGCTCGGGCGCGCCGGCACAGGCGGCCAGGACCAGGCCGGCCAGGCCGAGGACGGCAAGGCGCAGCAGCGGGCGCATCAGGACCCCCCCTCCGTGGTGCACACGCGGCCGCGGCTGAGCGTCTCCTCGCAGCGGTAGCCGCGGCTGCCGGGCTCGTAGCGGTCGTAGATGCGGCGCACCGTGAACGGCGCGCTGACCTGGTCCGAGAACACGGTGGTGACAATGCCGAGCTGCTCCCCGGAGCCCGACAGCGCCACCCGGTGGCGGATGGACAGGCCCTCGGGCAGGCTGATGACGAAGACCAGCTGCTGGCCGTCCCAGCGGCAGCTCTCCCGGCCGACGCCGAGGTCGTCGATACGCCCGGGATCGCGCAGGAAGTCGCAGCTGAGGGCGAAGTTGCCCTCGCGGTCGATGCGGATGCGCGTGCGGCCCTGGTCCACTTCGAGCAGCTGCGACGAGGTGATCAGCTCGGCCATGCGCGCCAGGCCCACCACCGACGGCGCGCTGTCGGTACCGCTGCCACCGAGCACCAGGCCACCGCGCTCGCTCTGCAGGTTGGAGGCGCGGGCGCTGCGTCGCTGCAGCTCACGCACCAGGGTCGTGAGCCGGGACTGGATATTGTCGCTCTGCCCGTAGTTCAGCTCCCAGTGGCCGCTGAAATCGACCGGGTCCGGCTCCCGCGGCGGCGCGGTGAGGGTCGGGTCCGACGCGCAGGCCAGCAGGCACAGCAGCGGGACGAGGCTGACGAGAGCTTGGCGGATCACTGCGTGGGCTGCTCCGTTCCGGATGGGGCGGGATGCACCCGCGGGCGCTCCCGGCGGCCGGTATGACGCACCTGCCGCCTTACCAGTATACTGCGCCACCTCGCCAGCTAGACACCCGAAAGGGGAAGGGGTTCCCATGGCAAAGCGCGTCTACCTGTTCAACGAGGGCAACCGGGAGGATCGTGACCTCCTCGGCGGCAAGGGCGCCAATCTCTGCGAGATGACCAACCTCGGCCTGCCGGTGCCCTTCGGGTTCATCATCACGACGCCCACCTGTCGCGAGTTCTTCGAGAACGGCAACAAGTTGCCCAACCTCCTCGAGCAGGAGTACCGGGTGGCCCTGGACCTCGTCGAGAAGAAGATGGATGCGCGCTTCGGCGACCCGGAAGATCCCCTGCTCTTCTCGGTACGCTCCGGCGCTCCGATCTCCATGCCGGGCATGATGAACACGATTCTCAACCTCGGCCTCAACGACGACATCGCCGAGGGCCTGGCGCGGAAGACCGACAACCCGCGCTTCGCCTACGACTCCTACCGGCGCTTCATCCAGATGTTCGCGGAGGTGGTCATGAACCACGACGCGCACGCCTTCGAAAAGGAGATCGAGCAGTACAAGAAGCAGCACGGCTACGAAACCGACGTCGACATGACCGCGGCGGACTGGCAGGCCATCGTCGAGCGCTTCAAGGCCATGGCCGATTTCCCGCAGGATCCCTTCGTGCAGCTGCGCATGGCGGTGGAGGCGGTTTTCCTGTCCTGGCACACGCCGCGGGCCAACGTGTACCGGGAGATGAACAACATTCCCGACTCCCTCGGCACCGCCGTCACCGTGCAGTCCATGGTCTACGGCAACTTCGGTGACGACTCCGGCTCCGGCGTCGCCTTCACCCGCAACCCGTCCACGGGGGAGAACCAGTTCTTCGGCGAATTCCTGTTCAACGCCGCCGGCGAGGACGTCGTCGCCGGCACGCGCACGCCGCAGCCGATTTCCGCCCTCAAGGACAAGCTGCCGGCGGTCTACGACCAGCTGAACGAGACCCAGGCCCTCCTCGAGCGCCACTACCGGGACATGCAGGACATCGAGTTCACGGTGCAGGAAGGCCGCTTTTACATGCTGCAGACACGCAGCGGCAAGCGCACCGGCCGCGCCTCCGTGAAGATCGCCGTGGACATGGTCCGCGAGGGGCTGATCAACGAGAAGGAGGCACTGCTGCGCGTCTCGCCCGATCACGTGGAGGCCTTCCTCCACCCCATGGTCGACCCGGAGGCGAAGACCGACATCATCGCCACCGGCCTGCCGGCAAGCCCCGGCGGCGCGACCGGGGCCATCGTGTTCTCCGCCGACGAGGCGGTCGAGGTGGCCCGCGACGGCACCGCGGTGATCCTGGTGCGCCGGGAAACGACACCGGAGGACATCCACGGCATGAAGGTCGCCGAGGGCATCCTCACGGAGCTCGGCGGCATGACCTCGCACGCGGCGGTGGTCGCCCGCGGCATGGGCGTGTGCGCCATCACCGGCGCGAGCAGCCTGTCGGTGAACGCCGACGCGGGCACCGCGACGACGAAAGACGGCGTGACCCTGAAGCGCGGCGACATCATCACCCTCGACGGCACCGCCGGCGAGGTCATGCTCGGCGACATCCCGAAGACCGAGGCGAGCTCCAGCGACGACTTCCAGACCCTGCTCTCCTGGGCCGACAAGCACCGCCGCCTGAAGGTGCGCGCGAATGCGGAGACCCCGGAAGACGCAGCCCGGGCGCGGGAGCTCGGGGCCGAGGGCATCGGCCTGTGCCGCACGGAGCACATGTTCTTCGACAGCGATCGCATCGACCTCATGCGCGCGATGATCCTCGCCCCGGACCGGAAGGCCCGGAAGGGCTACCTGAAGAAGCTGCAGGTCTTCCAGCAGGAGGACATGGTCGCCCTGTTCAAGGCCATGGACGGGCTCCCGGTCACCGTGCGTCTCCTGGACCCGCCGCTGCACGAGTTTCTCCCCCACGGCGAGGAGGAAACGCGGGCTCTTGCCAAGCGCCTGGACCTGCCCGTCGAACAGGTGCAGGCCGCCGCCGCCGAGCTGTCGGAAGTGAACCCGATGCTCGGTTTCCGCGGCTGCCGGCTGTCCGTGGTCTACCCGGAGATCACCCGCATGCAGGTGCGCGCGATCATCGGCGCGGCGCTGCAGGCCATCGAGGAAGGCTACCAGCCCTACCCGGAGATCATGATCCCGCTCACCGTGAACGTGCGCGAGATCCGCCTGGTCGGCGACATCATCGACGCCAGCATCCGCAAGGTGCTGGGCGAGAAGTCCGTGTCCCTGCGCTACAAGGTCGGCACCATGATGGAGACGCCCCGGGCCTGCCTCGGTGCGGACCGCCTCGCCACGGCGGTGGAATTCATGAGCTTCGGCACCAACGACCTGACGCAGATGACCTACGGCTTCTCCCGCGACGACGCCGGCCGCTTCATCCCGCAGTACCTCGACAAGAAACTCATCGAGCACGACCCCTTCATCAGCCTCGACCAGCGCGCCGTCGGCCGGCTCATGCGCCTGGCGGTGGAGGAGTCGCGCGCCGTGAACAAGGGCATCAAGTACGGCATCTGCGGCGAGCACGGCGGCGACCCGCGCTCGATCCAGTTCTTCCACGAGCTCGGCCTCGATTACGTGTCCTGCAGCCCCTACCGCGTGCCCGTGGCCCGCGTGGCCGCGGCGCAGGCGCACGTCCTTGCCGAGGGCTGACCCCCTCCCCCGCTTCCATAGCAAGAATGGAGAAAAACGATGACCGCCAGCTTCCACCCGCCGCAGCGCACGCTGCTCGGCCCCGGCCCCTCCGACGTGCCGGCCCGCGTCCTCGGTGCCCTGGCACGGCCGACCATCGGCCACCTCGACCCGCTCTTCGTCGACCTCATGGACGACATCAAGCGCTTGCTGCAGTACGCCTTCCGCACGGAGAACGCGCTGACGCTGCCGGTCTCCGCGCCGGGCTCGGCGGGCATGGAGGCCTGCTTCGTGAATCTCCTCTCGCCCGGGGACACGGTGATCGTCTGCCAGAACGGAGTGTTCGGCGGGCGCATGCGCGAGAACGTCGAGCGCTGCGGCGCCACGGCGGTAATGGTTGAAGACAGCTGGGGTGACACGGTCAGCGTGGACAAGGTCCGCGAGGCCTTCACCGCGCACCCGGAAGCGTCGGTGCTCGCCTTCGTCCACGCGGAAACCTCGACCGGCGCGCGCTCCGACGCCGCGGCGCTCTGTGCGCTGGCCCGGGAGCACGGGGCCCTGTCCATCGTCGACGCGGTCACCGCGCTCGCGGGCATCCCGCTGGAGGTGGACGCCTGGGGCGCGGACGCCGTCTACTCCGGTACGCAGAAGTGCCTGTCCTGCGTACCCGGCATCGCACCGGTGACCTTCAGCGAGCGCGCCGTGGAACGCATCCAGGCGCGCGAGGGGCGCGCGCAGAGCTGGTTTCTCGACATGCAGCTGGTTATGGGCTACTGGGGTGGCGGCAGCAAGCGCGCCTACCATCACACGGCCCCGGTGAACGCCCTTTACGCCCTGCACGAGTCCCTGGTGATGCTCGAGGAAGAGGGCCTGGACGCGTCCCATGCGCGGCACCGCCGCAATCACGAGGCGCTGGTCGCGGGCCTTGAAGCCCTGGGCCTGTCGCTGGTGGTCGCCCCCGAGTGGCGGCTGCCGCAGCTGAACGCGGTGCACATCCCCGAGCGCATCGATGACGCCGCGGTGCGCAGTGCGCTGCTGGCGGACTTCGACATCGAGATCGGCGCGGGCCTCGGCGCCCTCGCCGGCAAGGCCTGGCGCATCGGCCTCATGGGCCACTCCAGCCGGGAGCGCAACGTCTACTCGCTGCTCACGGCCCTCGCCGCGGTCCTCGGCCAGCAGGGGCACGACTGCGATGCCAGTGCCGCCATGGCGGCCGCCCGCGCCAGCTACGGGGCCTAGGCTCCCGCGCTAGTCGATGTCGAAGCGGTAGTAGATATCGACCGAGTTCTCGAGCGCCGAGACCATTTCCAGCCACAACCGCGCGCGCAGGTACAGGCGCGCGGTGAGCGTATTGACGGGCTCGTAGAGGCCCATGCCGTAGGACAGGTACAGGCGGTCGCCGACGTAACCGCTGATCGTGGCAGCGGTGCCATTGCTGCCGGTCTCCGTTCCCAGCGCCACGTTGCTGAGCAGCGGCAGGCGGTTCAGGGAACGCACCAGCGAGGTCTGGTTTAGTGCCGAGGCACCGACGGACAGCGCCAGCGCCGTGCCGTCCATGCTCGCC
This sequence comes from Pseudohaliea sp., assembly GCF_040217025.1. Taxonomy (GTDB): domain Bacteria; phylum Pseudomonadota; class Gammaproteobacteria; order Pseudomonadales; family Halieaceae; genus Pseudohaliea. The sequence continues at coordinate 838,351 of NZ_JAVJOA010000008.1, forward strand.
CCCGCATCCGGCGGCCGGCCGCGGACCAGCCAGGACAGCTGCGCCTCGCGGGGCAGCTGCGGCTCCGAGTACAGGTCGAGGCGCGGCTCGCGCAGGCTGCCGCCGACGGTGAAGCCCACGCGCAGCGCCTCGGAGGGGAACTGGCGCTCCGCCCGCAGGTCGAGCTGCGGGTTTTCCGGGTCACCCGCGAACGACATGCTGCCCTCGCGCAGCTCGAGCTGCTGGCCGTAGGCACGCAGCTCGCCCCCGACCACGTCGACACGGCCGAACAGCTGCGCCGATCCCGCCGGCGCCTGGCGCAGCCGCAGGTCGCCGCCGACGGTGGCATCGACCAGGTCACCCACCACCCGGAAGCGCTCCTCCACGAGGATCCGCAGGTCGATCCGGGTGCGCAGGAGCGGCTGCCGGACGTCCTCCCCGACGATTTCCGCATCGGGCGACAGGGCGACGCCGCTGCCGCCGACCTGGTCCGGTGCCAGCCGCCCCCCGTGCACCCGCAGTTCCCCTTCCAGGGCCGCCGTGCCATCGGCGTAGGCGAGGGAAAGCGCGGGCGACACCGTCGCATCGAGAAGCCCGGGCCAGTGCACGGCGTTGCGCTCGCCCTCGAGATCGAGCGCCAGCCGGGGCGCGGTGGGGTCGAGGGTGCCGGTGATGCGCACGGGGCCGGCGCCGTAGCGGCCGTCTCCCTCGATGGCGAGTTCGCCGTCGCCGGCGGGGCCGAGCGTGAGGGCGAGCGCTTCCAGCTCGGCATCGCTGCCGCGCAGGCGCAGGCGACCGCCCTCGAGCGCGAGGGCGCCCCCGGTCACGAAGGTCGGGCCCGGCGCGGCGAGCGCCAGCTCGCCGCTGACCGTCCCGTCCAGCAGCGCGGCCCCGGAGAGCAGCGGCTGGAAGTAGGCGAGCGGTGCGCCCGCCACGGCCAGGTCGCCGCGCCAGCCCGAGGCCCCCCGCGTCGCGGCCAGGTCCCCGGCGACGACGGCGCCGCCGGCGAGTTCGCCCCGCAGCGACAGTTCCTCGCGCAGCGACGCGCTGAGCTGCAGCCGACCCGGGTCCGCGAGCGGCTCCGCCAGCCCCGCCGGCTTCACGCGGATCGCGTCGAGCGCGAGGTCCGCCTCCAGCTGCGGCGGCCGGTCGCCACCCCAGCGCGCCGCCAGCGCACCGGAGACGTCGGCGCGGGCGTCCTCCAGCGCAGCGACGGTGCCGGCCGGCAGCACCAGCGCCCCGTCGAGCTGCGCCGTGAGTTCGCCTTCGCTGCCGGCCTCCCCCGCCGCCAGGCAGAGCGTCAGCGCGTCGAGGGACCAGCAGTGCGCCGGGAAGGCCGCGCGCCAGGGACCGGGGCGCAGTGCCAGCGACAGCGGCTCCTCGCGGGACAGCTGTCCGAGGGGCGTCGCCAGCGACAACGGGTCAAGCTCGACGTCCCAGCGGCCGCCCTCCCCCGCCGTCGCCGCCAGGGCCAGATCGCCGGCGACAGCACCGGCGACGGAGAGCCTGGCCCTGCCACCGCCCGCGTCGCCTTCGCCGTCGAGACGCAGCGCCTCGAGGGCCTGCCCCGCGACGAGCGCGCGCCCGGCGGAAGCGCGGGCCGTTATCGACAGCGCGTCGGCAAGGCGGACCGTGGCCTCGAGCGCCAGGCTCGACGCGCTGACGGCGCCGGCGTCGACGCTGGCGGCACTGCCGCTGGCGCGGAGCACGCTGCCGTCGGCGGCGAGCTCGCCCTGCGCTTCCAGGCCGTCGAGCGTGACATCGGCCACCGTGAAGGGCGCCCGGCTGCTGACTTCGAAGGCGACCGGCTCCCCGCCGCCGCCGCGCGCCTGCCAGGGGAGCCCGGCGAGCGCACCGGACAGGCCGACGCGCGGAAGCGTCATGCCCGGCTCCCAGGCCGTCTCCCCCGAAACGCTGAGCGGCCTTTCCTGCCAGCCGCTGGTGAGCTGCAGCCGCGACAGCGCGACCCGGGTTGCCTCGCCGAGGTCCAGCAACAGCCGACCGCTGCCACTCGCCGCTGCGAACGGCCAGTCCACTCCCGCCGGGGCCAGGTTGCTGACAGTCACCGCGAGCCGCGCCCGCCGGTCGGCAAGGGCCACGTCACCCCGGGCCGTGGCGCTGCCCGCGGCGCTGTCGAGGGCCAGCGATTCCAGCGCCAGGGCGGGCCAGCGCAGCGTGCCGCGCGCGCGACCGTGGACCCGGCCGCCGAGTAGCGCCACCTCCCCGGCGGCCTCCACCGCGAGCTCAAGGGCCGTGGGCGGCCCTTCGGCACTGACCGCGAGCGGCCCGGCGAGGGAGAAGTCCTCCGGCAGACCGGCCACCAGGGTGTCGGCCGGCTCAAAGGTCCCGTCGATACGCAGCGGCCAGTCCCGGTCTACGCTGAGCTGCGCCTGTGCCCGCGCGCGCCCGACGCCGTCGAGCGCCAGGGCGAGCTGCCGGGCGCTGACCTGTCGCCCTGCCGCGCGCAGCCGCGCCGCCGCCACGTCGGCGAAGGCCAGGGTCATCTCGTCGATGTGCAGCGCGAAGGTCGCGATGGACAGGCGCTCGGTACGCAGCGGGAACGGCAGCGGTGCCGGCCTCGCGTCATCACTGTCACCCGCCGCCGTGCTGACGGTGAGGTCGAGCGCGGCGGCCTCGAGCAGCTCGAAGCAGAGCTCACCGCGCGCCAGGCAGGTGGGGCGCAGGGCCGAACGGAACTGCTTAAGGACCAGCCCGACCCCCGGGAATTCGAGCGCGATCCGCTCGGCCCGCAGCGTCCCGAACAGGCGGCCGTCGACACCCGCCAGCGACACCCCGGGCAGGCGGTTGGCGAACGTCGCCAGCAGCCGCGTCCCCGGCGCCGTCGCGGGCGCCAGGAGCAGACCGAGCAGCGCCAGCAGCACGGCGCCGGCCAGCCAGCGACGCCAGCGCCTCACAGTTCCGCACCGATGTTGATGTGCACGCGCCAGTCCGGGTTGGCCTCGCTCACGCTGTTGGCCAGCTCCAGCTTGAGCGCGCCCACCGGCGTCAGGAAGTGCACGCCGAAGCCGGCGCCAACCTTGAAGTCCGGCTCCTCACCGACGAAGGCATCGCCGGCATCGGCGAACACGGCAAGCCGCCAGCTGTCATTGAGATAGCGCTGGTACTCGATGCTCCCGGTGACCAGGCGCTCGCCGCCGACGGTGACACCGGCGGGCGGCGCGCCCGCGCGCGCATAGAGCACCTCGTAGCCGATCGACTGGTAGTCGTAGCCGCGCACGCTCTGGTCGCCGCCGGCAAAGAAACCCAGCGAGGGGGCCAAGGTCTCGGGGCGCTGGGAACTGCCGAAGAGCGCCCCCAGCTCCAGCCGGCCCACGAGGCGGTTGGGACCGCCGGGGCTGCCGATCCAGCGCCAGTTGCCGTACAGGCGAACCAGATCACTGTCCGAGCCCAGCCCGCTCGCGGCGGTCTCGACGCTGTAGAACTGGCTGAAACCGGCGACGGGGTCGATCACGCTGCCGCGGCGGCTGCGCCGGGAGAGGGTCAGGCCGGGGAGGAAATAATCGGCATCGAACTCTTCCTCAAGCACGGACCAGTCTTCCCGCAGCGCACGCAGCCCGACACTGGACACCCATTCCCCGCCCGCGTGCTCGTAGCGGACCCCGGCGACGGTCTGCCGACTGTCCAGGTCGCCGTAGCGGTTGTCCTCGAGGCTGGCGCGCAGCTGCACGCTGTCGCGCATGAGGTCGCCGAGCGGCATGCGGTAGACGGTGCTGCCGCCGGGGTTGACCGGCGACCAGCGCAGCCGCGTTTCCTGGCTGTGGCCGGCGCGATTGAGCCGCGGACTGCGCCAGAGCGCCGAAATGCGCCCGCGCGTATCGGTGCGGAAGCCGACGCCGAGCTCCAGCGAGTGGCTCGGGGCCGGCACGAGCTCCACCCGTACCGGCACCTCCCGGCCCGCCGCCCGGTCCGCCCCGGGCACAACGGAGACGCCGCCGAAGAGCCCCGTCGCGCGCAGCCGCGCGCCGAGCTGCTGCAGCTTGTCCTCGTCATAGGGGTCACCGGGCGCGAACGGCATCAGCGCTTCGAAGCGCTGCCGGTCGAGCTGCGCCTCGTCGTGACTGATCGTGCCGAACGCGTAGCGGGCGCCGCTTGCGAACACCAGCTCCACGTCGGCGACGCCGGCGGCCGGGTCGACCCGCAGGCTGTGGCTGGTGAAGCGCCCGTCGAGGTAGCCACGGGCGCGCGCCCGGGTCTGCAGCTCCCGCTTGAAATCCGTATAGCGTCCGTGATCCAGCGGCGCATCGGGAACCAGCGCGCTCTCTTCGACGAACCCGGTCAGCGCCGGGTCCTCCGCTGCCTCGCCGTCCAGCTCGATGCGCACCGCACCGAGCCGTACCCGCTCGCCCGGGTCGATGCGCACTTCCAGGCGCGCCACGTCCGCCGGCGCCGCGGCCGGACCGAGCGCCTTGCCGTCGGCATCTAGGGTGCGAAGCTCGATGACCGGACGGTAGTAACCCAGGGCCTGCAGCGCCTCCGCGACGCGACCGCGTGCCGCTTCCAGGGCACGCGCTACCGCGGCGCTCTCCTTCGGCGGCGTGCCCAGGTAGGCGCGGACGTTGTCGCGCAGCGCACCGTCCACACCGGAGACGCGGTAGTCCAGGGCGAACGCGGGCGCAGCCAGAAGGACCAGGGCGCCCAACCCGGCGGCGAGGAGGCGGCGGCAGCAGCCGCACGCCTCAGGCGTGAACCGCAGCACCCCAGGTATTGAAGCCGGCGATGCGCGGCGTCCCGGGAAGGTACATGGCATCCTGCTCGACGGTGCGGAACCCGCCGGCGCTCAGCAGCGCCGGGATGTCCCGGTCGAGGTGGCAGCCGCCGGCGATGCGACGCCAGAGCGGATTCAGGCGGCGCTGCCAGCGCTGCACGCCCTCGTCGGGCGCCAGGCCGTGCTCGCAGAAGATCAGCTCGCCCCCGGGGCGCAGCACGCGCGCCATGCCCGCGAGGGCCTGAAGGGGAGCCGGGATCGTGCACAGGCTGAAGGTCATGACGATGCAGTCCACGCTGTTGTCGGCGAGGGGAATCTCCTCCCCCGGCAGGCCGATGAACTCCACCGGGAACGGCAGGTCCCTGCCCCGCTCGGCGGCCAGGGCCCAGGAGGCCTCTGACGGATCGAGGCCGACCAGGCGCTCCACCGCTTCACCGTTGTAGAACGGCAGGTTGAGGCCGGTGCCGATGCCGATCTCCAGCACCACACCCCGGGCGCGCGGCACGACTTTCTGTCGCTGCCGTCGCACCGGCTTCGTGCCGCAGGCGCAGTTGATCACGTGCGGCAGGATGTGGCGTTCATAGAAGTTCATCGGTTTGTCCCCGCGCGGTGGCAGCCCCTATTATACGCGGGGTGTCGCGGCCGCAGCCGGCCGGGCCAGTGCCAGGGAGCAGGCCATGTTCGAAGCACTCGAGACAGGGAAACACCTCACGGAGGAGCAGTTCAAGGCACAGCGCGCGGAGCTGCGCCCGGCGCTCCTGAAGGCACAGTTCGAGCTCGCCGAGTGCGACTATCCGCTCATCATCGTCATGGGCGGCTTCGACGGCGCGGGCAAGGGTGCAGTAGTGCACCGCCTCAACGAGTGGATGGACCCGCGCCTCATCGAGACCCACACCCTCTGGATGCACTCCGACGAAGAGGAGAGCCGGCCCTATTTCTGGCGCTTCTGGCGCCGCCTGCCGCCCCGCGGGCGCACCGGTATCATGCTGGGCAACTGGTACCAGCGCGCCGCTTACCGCGCCATGGCCGGCAGCCTCGACGCGGACGGCTTCGAACTGGCCATGCGCCGGGCGCTGGCCTTTGAGCACATGCTGGTCGACGACGGCGCCCTGGTGGTCAAGCTGTGGCTGCATGTCAGCCGCGACATGCAGCGGCGCCAGCTATCCTACGAGGCGCCGCGACAGCACCAGAACCCCCGCGTGCCGGTGAACCCGGAGGCATGGTGGATCAGCCGGGAAGCCGCCCGGGGCGACACGCCGTCGAACGTGGCGCCGATGCCGGCAGACCCGGACGAATGGTGGGCCCGCTACCCCCGGGCGCTGGAGGTGTCGGAGCAATTGATCCGGCTCACCGATAGCGGCGGGGCGCCCTGGCACCTCATCGAGGCCAATGACAGCTACTACCGGGACACGACTGTCGCCGGGGTGCTGCTCAACGCCCTGCGCAGTCACGAGCCGGCCAACGGTGGACGAAAGCACGGCGACCGCGATTCACGCCCGGCAGATCCACAGCCAACGATACTCGACGCCGTCGATCTTTCCCGCCGTGTGCCGCGCGACGAATACAGGCCGCGGCTGGCGAAGCTGCAGGCGCGCATTCAGGACCTGTTCTGGCAGGCGCACCGGGAGCACCGCTCGCTGGTCGCCGTCTTCGAGGGCTGGGACGCCGCCGGCAAGGGTTCGGCAATCCGCCGCCTCACCGCCGCCGTTGACCCGCGGCTGTACATGCTCGTACAGTTCGCCGCGCCCACGGACGAGGAGCGGGCCCAGCACTATCTGTGGCGCTTCTGGCGGCGACTGCAGCGCGACGGCCGCGCCACGCTTTTCGACCGCTCCTGGTACGGGCGCGTGCTCGTGGAGCGGGTCGAGAAGCTGACGCCGCCGGCGACCTGGCGGCGCGCCTACAGCGAGATCAACGATTTCGAGTCACAGCTCGTGGAGCACGGCTGCATCGTGGCGAAGTTCTGGCTGCACATCAGCAAGGACGAACAGCTGAAGCGCTTCAAGGACCGGGAGGCCAAGCCGCACAAGCAGCACAAGATCACCGACGAGGACTGGCGCAACCGCAAGAAGTGGGATGACTACGCCCTCGCGGTGGGAGACATGGTGGCGAACACGAGTACCGGCGCAGCGCCCTGGCACCTGGTAGCCGGCAACGACAAGAAAGCGGCGCGGCTCGAGATTCTCGAGCTGCTCTGCGAGCACTTCGAGAGCCGCCTGGGCGCCTGAACGCGGCACCCGGCGCGGCGGGACAGGGGCCCATGCGACTGCACATCATCACCACCGGCGGCACCATCGACAAGGTCTATTTCGACGCCAAGAGCGACTATCAGGTCGGCGACCCGGTGATCGGCGACCTGCTGCGGGACCTGGGCGTGGCGCTGTCCTTCACCGTGGAGTCCGCCATGCGCAAGGACAGCCTCGACATGACCGACGCCGACCGGGCCCTCATCCGGGAGCGCGCCGAGGCCTGCGACGAGCGGCACGTGCTGATCACCCACGGCACCGACGGCATGGTCGCCACGGGCCAGGCGCTGAAAGGACTGGCGGACAAAACCATCGTCCTCACCGGCGCCCTGCAGCCCGCGGCCTTCCAGCGCACGGACGCCGACTTCAATATCGGCTGCGCCGTGGGCGCGCTACAGAGCCTGCCACCGGGCGTGTACATCGCCATGAACGGCCGCGTGTTCGACATCGACAACGTGGTCAAGAACCGCGCGGAGAACCGCTTCGAGGCCCTCGACGAAGCCGCGCTGAAGTCGTGATCGCGACGCGCGCGTTCCGGCGTGCATGCAGGTAATGCGCATGGTCGGTGCCGATTCCCAGGCTGGGCGGGCGGGCTGTGCCCGCGCGGCTACCAGTCGGCCTCGTTCAGGAAGTAGCGAATGGCCTCTGCGCGCAGTCCCGAGCGCGTACCGGGCTCACTGACCCCCTCGATGGCATCGAGGCGCTGCTGCGCCATGATGCAGGCGGCGGCGATACCCCTCGCCGTGGCATCGCGTCGGCACACCACCAGCTCGTCGCGCTGCACCTCGAGCGGCGTCATCGTGTCCCGGGACCCTGTCTCACCCGTGCTCCCGGCGTCGGCCGCCTCCTCGACCTGCAGCGCCAGGTGCCAGGCAAGCCGGAGCTCCGCCTCGCTGCGAGAGCTGAAGGGCCCGATCTCCTTGTTTTCGCGCGTATGGGCGTACCACTCGTGCCCGACCGCAAAATAGCGGGAGCCTCGAAAAAGCGGACCGCCCTCGTCACTGCGCCGACGCAGAACATCGTTGGAAACGATGGCGTCCCTGGATGGCGTTTCGAGGGCTCGTTCTTGTAGTTCCAAAAAAAGCGCTCCCTGAGATGGCGCTCTCCACGCGTCGGCCTACCCGTCGACATTCCCGGGTCAGCCGCAGCTTTCGCAGGACCTGGCGGCAGTAGGATCACGGGCAAACAGGACCCGCAGCAGATTCCGTGCCATTGCCCACAAGCCATTGAAAAGCCGAGAGTTATTGAAGGGGTCGCGGGCTCGCCGTAAACAGCTCTCACCCGGTTGTAAAGAATACTGACCACGATCACGGACGCTGCAGCCGAGGCCGGGCACGCGGGCGCTCTTCCCGCGTACAGGAGACCCGAACGCGGGGATCTATCGCAGCAGGATCAATAGTTTATAGTAGGCGTAGCAGGCAGAGGGACAGTCACCATGATCGTGAGAGATGTCATGGCCACCGGCGTGCTTTACGCGCGACCCAGCGATGAAGTGCGCTCGGTGGTTACCAAGATGCTGAGCCGCCACTGCGGGGCGGTCCCCGTCGTTGACGATGACCACTCGCTGCTCGGCATGGTCGCGGTCAGGGACGTGCTCCTGCCGCTCTATCCGAATTTCGGCGACTACGTGCACGACAACGTCCACAGCCGCAACTTCCTCGACATGGAGGAAGGTTATGTCGCGGTGCTGGCCAAGAAGGTCGAAGAGGTCATGAGCCGCAACCCGCGCACGGTCAGTCCCGAGGACCCGGTGCTGAAGGCGGCCTCGCTCATGGGCGTGCACAATTTCCGGCGCATGCCGGTGGTGGAAGACAACCAGCTGGTGGGCATGGTCAGCATCGGCGACATCAACCGGGGGCTCTTTTTCCAGCTGTCGTCCGAGTGAAGGCAAAGAGCGCTTCGGCAGACCTGTCGATTGCAAACGCTCGCCGACGCAGCCGTCCCACGTCCGGACCGTTCAAGCCAACCCGCTGTCCATGCTCCCCTGGAACAGGCTTTCCAGCGCGCCGACACCGGGGGCAAAGCCCGCTTGCAGAAGGAGAATCCATGGCACGATCCGTTCTCATCGCCGACGGCCCCGCCGTGCCGAAGGACGCGGACCTCGACCCGTTCTGGGAGCGGGCCCGGGCCGCTCACAGTGACCTCGGCGACGATCACCAGGTGCGCTCCCTGGGTATCGATGCCGAAACCACGGAAACGATCCTCGAGTTCATCCGCGCCGGCACCAAGGTGGCCACCTTCAGCCTGCCCTGGGTCATGCAGGCCAACGGCTTTCCCGAGCCCGCCGCCGGCATGCCGCTGCTGCTCACGGACTATCGCGGCAAGCCGCGCATGGTCGTTCGCCTGACCGATGTCCGCGAGACCACCTTCGGCGCCATCGGTCCGCGGGAAACGTCCCTGGACGGTCCGCCGGTGCAGAATCCGGATGTCTGGATTCCCCTGCACCGCGAGTACTGGAATGGCCTGCTCAGCAACTACGGGCGCAGCTGCACGGACGACATGCCGGTGCTCGTCGAACCCTTCGAATTCGTCTACGACGAGCACTGAATTTCCTGCCAGGAGACCAGCGATGAAGCGCGACTTTCCCTCCGCCACCGGCGTGTCCTCGGTGGTGCCCGATGGCCTCGAGGCCCTGTACGACAACTGGCACTTCTCTCCCGCCATCGTTGCCGGCGACACGCTGCACCTGTCGGGCATTATCGGTGCCGACGCGAACCTGGCCGTCAGCGACGACCCGGAAACGCAGTTCGTGCAGGTTTTCGAAACCATGGCGCACACGCTGCGAAGTGCCGGCACGGACTTCTCCCGGGTCCTCGAGATCACCAGCTACCACGTGGATATTCATGCCCACTTTGCCGTATTCAGCGCGGTAAAGGACCGCTACCTGCCGGAGCCCTGGTGCGCCTGGACGGCCATCGGCATCACCGAGCTGCTGCTGCCGGCAGCCCTGGTGGAGGTGAAGGCGACCGCCCGCGTGGACTGATTCAACCCCGCCTGCCCGCCCGCAACGCGGGCAGTTGTGCCGGAGGGCCCGGTATCAGGGACTTTCCGGCTCGAGCAACCGCACCATTTCCTCGGCGACCAGGGCGGCCGACGGCAGGAACATGGAGGAAACGATGCGCTGGTCCACGACGACCGCGTGCTTGTCGGCCAGCGTTTCCTTGTTCTCGGCCTGCGCCCCGTTTCTGCGCAGCTGATCCTCGACGAGAAACGGCAGCAGGCTCCCCTGCTCCGCCCAGGGCTTGGAACGCTCCGTGGCGTTCGGGAATCCGGCCACGCGCTTGCCTTCCACCAGGTAGCCGCCGTCCTTCAGCCTGGCGTTGGCAAAGCCCCCCGGACCATGCCCGCAGCCGCCCACGACACCGCCGTTTTCGTAGATGACACCGATCAGGGTCATGAGTTCCTCGTTGAACGCGACGTCGAACAAGGTGCCGTAGCCGCCGCCGACATACACCGCCCTGTAGTCGGCAGCGTCAATGTCACCGGGCTCGAGCGTGTTTCCCGCCTTGCCCAGGAAATTCTCATACTTGATCGCATAGCTGCTGATGCCCAATGGGTCCATTACGAACTCGACCGGGCCACCGCGAGGAGAAACGAAGTCGACCTCGTAACCGTGCATCACGAACACGTGGAAAGGCGGCGCATACTCCCAGAGGTTGTTGCGCGCGTCGTGCTGCCCGGGATCGCCCATGTCGAGCACGCTGGATGCCACGAAGAGGACCCGACCCTTGTCAGCGGCGAGTGCTGCCAGCGGAACCAGGGGCAGTGCGACCAGGCAGCACGTGAGCGCCAGCGCAGACGATTGCCCCCTTGAAAGCCTCACTGAAAGCGGCGTCCTCACTCGCGCACTCTGCCGCAACGGGCGTTCGCGGTGGTCAGGCGTGCTTGCCCCGCGGTGCCAGGAGCCAGGACAGCGCCGGCAGCGCCAGCAGTGCGCCGAGCATGTTCCAGAAGAACATGAAGGTCAGCATCAGCCCCATGTCGGCCTGGAACTTGATGGGCGAGAAGATCCAGGTGCCCACGCCCACGGCGAGCGTGAGACCGGTGAAGGCGACCGCGGTGCCGCTGGATTTCAGGGCGGCGAAATACGCCTCCTTCAGCGGCTCGCCGCGGCGCAGGTAGAACTGCAGCGCGGAATAGATGTAGATCCCGTAGTCCACGCCGATGCCCACGCCGAGGGCAATCACCGGCAGCGTCGCCACCTTCACACCGATGCCGAGGAGCGCCATCAGCGCCTGGCCGAGCACCGAGGTGATCGCCAGGGGAATGATGATGCAGGCGGTGATGCGCACGGAGCGGAAGTTGAGCAGGCAGAGCACGATCACCACGCCGTAGACCCAGAGCAGCATCTTCGTCTGCGCTTCCTCGATGACGATGTTGGTGGCCGCCTCGACGCCCGCGTTACCGGCCGCCAGCTCGAAGGTGACGTCACCGGTGTCGTAGGTCTCGCGGAAGTCCTTCACGGCGGCGACTACGCGCTCCAGGGTCGCGGCCTTGTGATCGTCGAGGAAGAGAATCACCGGCGCCATGGAGCAATCGGTGTTGCGCAATTCGCTCGGCGCCCGGCTCAGGCTGTTGTTGAGGATGTACTGGTTGCGGCTGATCTCGTGCCACTTCGGGCTGCCCTCGTTCATGCCCTGGATCACGAGCTTGGAGACATCGAGGAGCGACAGCGCCGACTGCACGCCGCTGACGGCCTCCAGCTCGGCCTGGAAGCGATCCACCGCCGAGATGAACTCGTAGCTTCCGCACTGCTGCGGCGCGGTCCGGGCCATGACCACGAACACATCCGTGCTGGTGGAGTAGTTACTGGTGAGGAAGGCGTTGTCGCGGTTGTAGCGTGAATCCGGGCGGAGCTCCGGGGCACCCGGGTCGAGGTCACCGATCTCCTGCTTCTGCCCGTACCAGAGGCCCACCGCGAGCATGACTGCACAGAGGCCGAGCATGGTCATCGCCGGGCCGCGCTCGGTGATGCGTGCCACCAGCGCCCAGTGCGTGAAGGGGCTGTGGTCCTTGTCCGCGCGGTAGCGGACGCAGCGGTGGGTGATACCCGTGTAGGACAGCACCAGCGGCAGCAGCACCAGGTGCGTGAGGATGAGCACCGCGATGCCCGTGCTCGCCACCACCGCCAGTTCCTTGATCACCGGGATGTCGATCACCCGCAGCGTGAAGAAACCGACCCCGTCGGACAGCAGCGCGATGAACCCCGGCTTGGACAGGCGTACGAAGGTCAGCCGCGCCGCGTCGATACGCGAGACCTCGTGGTAGATGAAGTTGCCGAAGCGGTTGACGATCTGCACCGAGTGGCTGATGCCCACGGCGAACACCAGGAACGGCACCAGCATGCTGTAGGGGTCCAGCCCCATCCCCAGCGCATTGAGAATCCCCATCTGCCAGACCACGGCGACGGTCGAACACAGCAGCGAGGCCAGCGTCAGCCAGCCGCAGCGCGAGTAGATGAACAGCATCACCGCCGTGATGGCGAAGGCCACGAGGAAGAACAGGCCCACGAGGCTGGCACCGTCGATGAGGTCGCCGACGAGCTTGGCGAAGCCGGTGATGCGAATGCGGACGTCCTCGGACTGGTACTTGTCCCGCACCAGGCGCTCGAGGTCGCCGGCGAAGGCGTGGTAGTCGAGCTTCTCGCCGGTCTCCGGGTCCCGCTCCACGAGCGGCGCGACGATGATCGCGGAGCGGAAGTCGTTGGCCACCAGGCGGCCGATCTGGCCGGACTTCAGCGTATTCTCGCGCAGGTCCTCGAGGGCCCGCTCGCTGCCGTCGTAGTCGTCGGGGATGACGGCGCCGCCGACAAAGCCCTGCTCGGTCACCTCCTGCCAACGCACGTTCGGCGTCCACAGCGACTGCAGCGCCGCGCGGTCGACCCCCTTCACGTAGAAGACCTCGTCGGTAATGGTCTTCAGCGTTTCCTGGAACTCCGCGGTGAAGATGTCGCCGTTGCGGCTCTCCACGATGATGCGCACGGAGTTGCCGAGGCCCTTGAGATCGTCGCGGCTGGCGAGAAAGTTGCGGATGTAGGGATGCGATACCGGGATCATCTTCTCGAAGCTGGCATCGGGCTTGAGCTGGCTCGCCTGCCAGGCGAAGAAGGCGGTCGCCACCGCAAACAGGAAAATCAGCAGCGGGCGCACCGCGAAAACCGCGCGCGCGATCAGCGGTCGCAGGCGGCCGTCGTCGTCCTCGAGGGTGTAGCTCTCTTGCACGCTCATCCTTTCACGCTCATTGGGCTACTGCCTCCACCAACCGGGCGATGCCGCCCATGCCCGCCAGGTAGACACGGTCACCCACCGGCAGGGCATCACTGAAAGTGTCGCGATCCGGGTGGCCCAGCCGCCGCACCTCGCCATCCGCGGCAAGGCGCAGCACGGCACCGCCGGCGCCGACCAGCAGCGCCTCGTTCCCGGCCAGGGCCGTACCGCCGTAGAGGCTGGGGCCCGGCGGCAGCGGCAGGCGTTCCCAGCTGCGGCCGCCGTCATCGCTGGCAAAGACATTGCCGCGCAGGCCGAAGGCGATCACGCCCCCGCCGCGGTTGGCGAGGCCGAAGAAGCTGCCCTCGTAGAGGCCCTCGATGCGCTCCCAGCTGGCCCCGTCGTCACGGGAGACGAAGAGCAGGCCCGCCTCGCCGCAGAGGTAGAGCACGCCATCGCGCTCGTGCAGGTCGTAGTAGTGATAGCGCCCGGGGTTGTCGAGGCCATCGATGGCGATGCGCCAGCTCTCGCCGCCGTCCCCGGTCCGGAAAAGGTGGCCGTAGGCGCCGAGGGCGAAGCCGCGGCGCTGGTCGAGGAAGAGCACGTCGAGGAAGGGATCGACGGGGCCGGTCTCCAGCGCCGCCTCCGCGTCTTCGAGGGCAAAGCGCGCATCCTCGAGGGCGTACTCGGCGTCCTCCCGGTCCGGATCGTCCTCGGGCAGCGCGTCGAGCGCCGCCTCGCGGGCCTCGACCCGGTCGGCCGCAAAGCGCTGGAACTGGCGGTTGACCTCGCGGCCGTCGAGTTGCAGCGTCCAGGACTCGCCGCCGTCGTCGGTACCGAGCACCACACCGCCGTGACCCACGGCCCAGCCGTGCTCTGCGTCGGCGAAGGTCACCGCCGTCAGCAGGACGCTAACCGGGGTCTGTGCCTGTCGCCAGCGCTCACCGTCCTCGCTGAGCGCGACCAGGCCCCGCTCGCCGACGGCGACCAGGCGGTCACCGGCGAGGGCGAGGCCCGTGAGCACTGCCTCTGCAGGCTCGGGAACCGGGGGTGCCGGCAGGAACGCGAAATCCTCCGCCGCGCTTGCCGCGAGGGCCAGGGACAGGAGCGCCCCGGCCGCTGCGGTGCGCAGCGCACACCGCAGGCCAGGCCACGCCATCAGCGTCGACCGGCCCGCCGCAGTGCCGAGGGCGTGAAGTCGTCGAAGCTGCCCTGGTAGTCAAAGTTGTACTGGTAGCCATCCTCCTCGTTATCGAGGCCGATGACCACGTAGCGGCCGGAGATCAGGTCATGCAGCGACTCGGCGGCGAGCCAGGGCACGGCCACCTGGTAGTGCATGATCTTGTGGCCTTCCTTGAACTTCCACAGCTCGCCGCGACCGTCGTAGTGATCGATCAGGGAGATCTGCCAGCTGTCCTCGTCGATGTAGAAGGTCCGGCGCGCGTAGATATGCCGTTCACCCTCTTTCAGCCGGGACTCCACGACCCAGACCCGGTGCAGCTCGTAGCGCAGGTACTGCGGGTCCATGTGGCCGGCCTTGATGATATCCGTGTACTTGAGGTCACCGCGGCGCAGCTGGTAGCTGTTGTAGGGAATATAGACCTCGCGCTTGCCCACCAGCTCCCAGTCGTAGCGGTCCGGGGCGCCGTTGAACATGTCGAGGTCGTCGGCGGTGCGCAGGCCGTCGGAGGCCGTGCCCGGGCCGTCGTAGGCGATGTTCGGCGCGCGGCGCACCCGGCGCTGGCCGGCGTTGTAGACCCACGCCGCCCGCGGGTCCTGTACCTGGTTGATGAACTCGTGAACCAGCAGCACATCGCCCTCGAGCCGTGCGGGCGCGAGCACCCGCTGCAGGAACGTGAACAGCAGGTTGGGGTATTCCTCCGGTGCGACGCGCGCAGCCGGGAGCGACTCGTCCTCGAACAGTACCGGGGCGAAGGCACCGTTTTCCTGCACCGGCGCCTGGATATAGCGCCGGGAAAGGCCCGTGTCATTGCGGTAGCGGGTAACGTGGTTCCAGATCGCTTCGAGACCGTTGTGCGGAATCGGGAAGGGAATGGTGCCGCCGTAGTTGACGATACCGTTGCCGCCGGGCACCAGCTCGACCTCCGAGGCGGTGTCGAGAATGCGCTGGAACTCGCTGTCCGGGTAGCGGGCACTGCGCCGGGTCGGGTAGACCGGCATGCGGAAGGTGTCCGGGTAGCGCTCGAACATGGCGAGCTGCCCCGGCGTGAGCTTGTCGGCGTACTGCTTGGCGTTCTCCGCCGTGATGGTGAACAGCACCTCGTCGTCGGCGAAGGGGTCGACCAGGCGCTCGCCTTCCACGTAGTCCGCGGGCAGCTCGCGCAGGCCGCCGGTCCACGGCGGGATCGTGCCGTCTGCGTTGCCCGCGCGCTCGGCGCCCATGGGGGTCAGTTCGTCACCGCCGAGGCGGGCGAGTTCCTCCGGGCTCAGCGCAGCGAACGCTGAGCCGGCGCCGGCCGCAATAAGGCCCGTGAGGGCGAGGCCGAAGAGTCGCTTCTGCATGGTGGTACTCCGCTATTATCGTTAAAACGCTGTTCTCGACGCTGTTCCTAAAACGCTACAGAAAAGCTGAGGGAAAGGAAATCCCGATCCGCCAGCTCATTGTAGTCGGCGCCGAAGAAGCTGGTGTAGGACAGTTCCGCGCGATAGACGTTGAGGTAATCTGCAGTCAGCGCCACGCTCAGGGCCTGGCGGCCCTCCACGAAATTCGGCGCCGGGCCGTAGCCGTCGACATCGTGCGCCCAGGCCACGCTCGGGGTCAGGTTAACACCGGCGAGCGCGTCGTTGTACTGCAGGCTGGCCCGGACCTGGTAGCCCCAGGAGGAACCGGTGGTGAAGCCGTCATCGTTGCAGTATTCGGCGTTGGCATTGGGCACGACGCCGAGCGGCTCGAGGGCGGGGTGCGAGTTGCAGCTCACCGGTACGCCGAAGATGGGGCTGGTGAAGGTCTCGAAGTCGGCCACGCCGTAGGCCGACGAGCGGCCGTAGTTGATGCCGTCCTCCATGCCGTCGACCCAGGCGCCGCCGACCTCGGCGGCGATAGACAGGCGGTCGGCACCGAACACCTGCTCATAGAAGCGGATCACGCTGATCTGCGCCTGCGTGTACTCGACGTTGTCGTACCCCGCCACGTAGGCGCCTGGTCCGGCGGCGAGGGAGCGCGCGGTCATCGGTGACCATTCGGCGAAGGCACCCAGCGCCAGGGACTGCAGCAGGTCGACGGTGTTGATCTGCAGCGGCAGGTCCGGCCGGTAGCTCAATTCGCCGGCGACGGCCCAGAAGCCGACGTTGGTGGCGAAAGTGAAACCGTAGACCTCGATATCCTCGGGGAACTCGAAGAAGAAGGTCGGCTGCACCGCCGGGTTCAGGAACGGCTGGCCGAAGGCCTCCGTCGTGTTGATAGCGCTGAAGATCGGCGTGCGGCTGTGGTAGTTGATGTAGTAAAGGCCGAACTCGGTGCCGTTCAGGGAATCCATGAAGTAGCGGGCCGAGATGCCGTACTGGCCACCGTCGTCCGGCTCGTCGTCCGGCGACCGGGCGATGGTCAGGCCCGCGGCTTCCTGGGCGCCGTCCGGCGCGCTGGTGACCGCCGTCAGGAAGTTGCAGCCGCCGCCGTAGGGGTCGGCGGCGCTCCAGTAGGTGCCGCACTCGTCGAGGATCGTGCGCTGCCAGTCGTACTGGTAGAAGGCCTCTACGGTGAGGTTGTAGGTCACGCCGACATTGGCATAGAGCATGCCCACGGGCAGCAACGCCTCGCGAAGCTCCGTGCCCGGGCGGCGGATGGCCGTGACGTCGAAGGGGCTGATGGTATTGAGGCCGTTCTGGATGAACAGCGACTCGCCCCAGTTGAGCGCCATGTTGCCGGCGCGCAACTCCACCGGCATGCCGCCGGCGTCGAACTCGCCGTACACGTAGGCATCGAGCAGCTCGATGCCCTTGCCCTGGGCGAGGTCCTCGAAGTCCGAGGTATCCAGCTCTTCACCGGGCGCGTAGCCGTTGGCGGCGTGGCCGTGGTCCACCTCGTCGTTTTCCAGGGCGTAGTCGTACCAGTATTTCACCCGGCCGAAGAGACCCCAGTTGCCGGCGTTGAGGTCGAGGTCATGGAGACCGGTCAGGCGGAAGGAGTACATGTCGCCCTGGTCGTAGTTGAGGTTGCCGTCGTCGGCGGTGGACGACGACGCGCGCCCCTCGCCGTTGGTATTCCCCGGCGACAGCACGCGGTTCGACGGGTCGTCCGCGCGCCAGCTGGCACCGAGGGTGATGTTGGAACGCAGCGTGGCCTCGAAGGGACCGAGGTCGAAGCCGGCGGCGCCGGCGCCGCCGGCAAGGAAGCCGCTGGCCAGGGCAACGGCGGTGGTCAGGCTGGTGCGGTGGAGTCTCACGGGCATCCCCTCCCTGTGGTTATTATGCTGTGCCCCTGTGCCAGCCACCCGGGTTGAGTACCTGGCGGCACACCTTGCGACGAACGCTACACCCGCCCTGCAAGCGCGCCCTTGCGCTCGATCAAGGTTTTCGGTGTTTACTCTGCCAACATCTTAGCGCGTGCCGATGTAGCCGAAAAGATGGCCGGCGATTTTTCGCAGCTGAATCTCGTCGGAACCCTCGGTGATGCGGTAGCGGCGGTGGTGCCGGTAGTGATGCTCGAACTGCTTGTAGCGCGAGTAACCCAGGCCGCCGTGCACCTGGATGGCGGCGTCCGCCGCCTCGCAGGCCAGGCGGTTTGCCCGGTAGTTGCACATGGCGACCTTGTCGGACAGGGCCTTCGCTACCTCGCGCTTGTTCATGGTGTCCATGCGCGCCGCCACCTCGAGGGTCAGGGCCCGGATCAGCTCGTAGTCCGTCTGCAGTTCGGCGAGGCGGAACTGGATCGCCTGGTTCTCCGCCAGCGGGCGGCCGAAGGTGTGCCGCTGCCGCGCCCAGGCCACCGATTCGCCGATGCAGTAGCGCGCCGTACCCAGGCTGGAGGCCGCCTGGCGGATGCGGTTCTCGTGCACGAAGTGCTGCGCCACGGCCAGGCCGAGCCCGGGCTCGCCGAGGATGGCGCTGTCCGGCAGCCAGACGTCGCGGAGCGAGACCCGCGGGTGGTCCGTGGGCATGTTGAAGGTCCAGAGCCACTCCTCGATGGTGAAGCCGGGGGTCGGGTTCGGCATGACGAAACAGGTGATTCCCCGGGCATCGCCGTCCTCGCCCTCGCTGCGCGCAAAGATGAGGATATGCGTCGCCGCGTGGGCGCCCGTGGTCCACATCTTCTCCCCGTTCAGCAGCCAGCCGTCGACCCCGTCGCGCCGGCAGGGCGCCGCACGCGTCTCGAGCCAGGTTGCGTCCGAGCCGTGCGCCGGCTCCGTGAGGCCGAAGGCGACCGCCACCCCGCCGTTGATGCTGCCGGGGATGAAGGCCGCTTTCTGCGCCTCGGTGCCGAAGTCCCGGAAGGCCAGCGTGGTCGGGAAGTTGCCGACGATGGCGTGCTCGTTCTGCAGGTCGCAGTGCAGGCCGATGCCCTTCGCCACCAGGTGCTCGCGCACGACGGCCATCTGCCAGTTGCTGGCGTCGCCGCCGCCGAATTCCGCCGGCAGGGCAAAGCCGAGGAAGCCGGCCTCCCGCGCGCGCCGCCGCGCCTCGGCCAGCAGGGCTTCCCAGTCCGGGTGCGGCTTGCCGTTGTCGTCCCAGTCCGTGCGCGCGTACTCGCGCCGGTGGTCGAAGAAGCGCCGGTTGTCGCCCTCGGCCTCGAGGGGAGCGAGTTCGCGCTCGATGAACGCATCGAGTTCGTCGAGGAACGGCTGCAGGGTCGCGGGGTCGGGCTGGCTCATGGGCTGAATCCTGTGTCTGATCCTTCCGGGAGATCGTCGGGCCAGCGCGCGGCTGCAGCGCTGAAACCGCTGTAGCGCGGGTTGTCGATGGCGAGGCGCGCGAGCGTGCGCCGGCGCAGGTAGGCCAGCGTTCGCGCGTCCACCGGCAGCCGTTGCTCGCGGAGCGCCCGGGCGAGAGCAACGGGCACCGGCTCGGCGCCCGCCGCGCCTCCGTCCGCGCAGACCCAGGCGGCGGCCTCGGCATCCAGCGCGGCCAGGACCGGCGCCAGCGCCTGTTCCCGGCGCAGCATGGCCAGGGTGTTGCGGGCGATGCGCGCCTCGAAGGCCGCCCGCCCCTGCAGCGCGGGCTGTGCCTCCCGCTCGATGAACTCGCCGACGGCGGCGAGCAGCTCCGTTGCCGTTGTGGTCACAGGTGGTCCTCCAGCAGAAGCAGCAGGTCGATCTCCGCTTCCGACAGCCGCCGGCCGACGGCGGCGCGCTCGAGGGACGGGTCACAGCCACTGCGGTGCAGGTCGAGCATGGTCAGGCAGACGAGCCCCCAGTCCAGCGCTGCGAAGACCTCCCAGTAGTGCAGCTCCGCCACCGTCGGCGCCCAGCCGGCCGCGGCGCGGTAGGCGTCCAGCAGGTCGTCGTAGGCGCCGAAGCCGCCCACGGGCCGGTCGCTGCGCCCGAAGCGCCAGACATTGGCGCAGAGGTAGCCCAGGTCCTCCGCCGGGTAGCCGAGGTGGGCGCGCTCCCAGTCCAGCACGGCCTCGAGGCCGTCGGGGGTCACCAGCAGGTTGCCGCAGCGGAAATCGCCGTGGAGCAGCCGCGGGGGAGCCGGCGCAGGCGCGTTTGCCTGCAGCCAGCCGAGGGCGAGCTGGAGCACCGGCGACACGTTGCCGAAGCCCTCCAGCAGGTCCTGCAGCCGCGCCAGCCGCTCGCCGTGCCTGTCGCGCGGCAGCGCCGGCGGCAGGTCGTCGGTGGGCAGCGCATGGATGGCGGCCAGCGCGCGGCCGCAGGCCGCGGCCAGGCCGTCGAGGCCCCGGGCGTAGCGCGCGTCGCGGAAGAGCTTCTGCGGCAGTGCTTCGCCCGGCAGCCGGTCCATGAGATAGCCGGTGCCGATGCCGTCCGCCTCGGCCAGTTCCGCGCGCACGGCGGGCACGGGCACGCCGCCGCTCTCGGCGAGACGCAGGACAGCGGCTTCCACGCCGAGGTTCAGCGGCAGCAGCGCCTCGTCGCCGCCCCCGGCCACGCCGGCGGGGAGCCGCCGCAGGATCATGGGTCGGGCGACGGCAGCGCCATCCCCGGGCGCCCAGTCGAAGGCCCAGGTCTCCATGTTCGCCCCGCCGCTGAGGCGGCGCAGCTCGCGCACCTCGCCGCCACCCAGGCGCGCCGCGAGTGCGGCGCCGAGACCGGCCTCAGGCGAAGCGGAAGGCATTGACCGGCTCCCCTGCCGTGACTTCACCGGCGGCGCCCACGCAGTCGTCGTGGGCCAGCTGCTCGAGCAGCGCGCTGTCGCCGCTCGCCTGGGCAAGGCAGCGCTGGCCATCGGCGAGGCGGCAGACGACGACGCCGGTCGCCGGGCCGTCGCGGTCATAGCGCACGGCATGGGCCTCGATGTGCACCGGCTCGGTACCCTCCGGGTCGCGCAGCCGCGGGTGCCGGTCCGTCGGCACCGCGGCCTGGGCGGCGCCCGGGTCGCGCTCGCCCCAGGGCCGGGCCGGTGGCTCCACGCCGTAGATGCCCACGGCGTGCTTGGTGAGGTAGCCGCCATTGGCCGTCACCAGCCCGCGGCCGCTCCCCGCCTCGCGCACGCGGGTGACCATCTCGGCAACGGCGTGGGTGGAGTAGTTGTTGCCGGGGCCGCCGAAGAGCGTGAGGCCGCCGGTCACGGTGACGCCGCGCGGGTCGTCGACGGCGATACCGAGGCTGTCGCAGGCGACAGTGACGGCGGACGGAAAGCAGCTGTAGAGGTCGAAGCGGTCGATCGCCTCGACCCCGCAGCCGGCCTGGGCCAGCGCCGCGGCACCGGCGGCGGCGAGCGCCGGGGAGCGGTGGAAGTCTTCGCGCTCGGCGGCATACCAGACATCGTTGGCCTCGGCGCCGCCGTGCAGGTAGACCCAGCGCGACGGGTCGATGCCCTGGCGGCGGGCCTCGCTCACGGTCGTCAGGAGCACGGCCGCCCCCATGTCGACGCCGGCGATCGCGTTCATGCACTTGTTGTAGGGCCAGGTGATGATGCGGTTGCCGTCGGCTTCGGAAAGCGCGGCCTCGGCAGTGAGCCGGTCCCGGCGCCAGGCGTGGGGGTTGGCCGCGGCCACCGTACTCATGCCGGCGATCATCTGCCCGAGCTGCGCCCGCTGCCTGCGCTCGTCGAAGCCCCGGGCATGACGCAGGGCACTTTCGAACAGCGGGTAGGTGACGACCGGCTCGAACAGGCTGTGGGCATGCTCCGCCGGCAGGCTGGACGGCTTGCCGGCGCCGAGGTCCTCCGCTGGCCGGTCTCCGCCCTCGCGCCAGGCCGGCAGGTCACCGCCGCCGCGCAGCGTGGCGAGGAGCGTCGCCATGAGCTCGGCGCCGGTCAGCAGGAGCATGCGATAGCGCCCCTCGACCAGCCAGTCGGCCCCGCGGTTGATGAACCACTGCGGCAGGTTGCCGCCGTAGTCGCTGGTCAGGAGCGCCGGGCTCATGCCGAGGCGATCGGCCAGCGCTGCGCCGGGGTTCGGGGTCAGCAGCGGCGCCAGCTGCGGCACCTGCTGGGCGAGGAACGGGATCGTCACCAGCGCATCGACGGCGGCCGGCGCGACGCCGGCATCGGCGAGGGCGGCGCCGGCGACCTCGGCCAGCGCATCCACGGGCGTCCGCTGCGGATCCCGGTCGCGCCAGGTCTGCTGGCTGACGCCGACGACGATGGGGGTGGCATCCTGCACCATGCCGTGATTCTCCTTGCTGATCGGAGGCGGCGGCAGTGTACCGGTGACCGCCCGGGGACCGCTACACTGGGCACGGTCAGCAACGGAACCGGCCCATGCACACACCGCGACGCGCGCGCTCCACCCCTTACCGGCACGCTTACCGGCGTTTCTCCCGGCACTTTTCCGGGGTCTTTTCCCGGTGCTTGTCCCGGCGCCCGGCCGTGCGCCGCGTCACCCTGCCCGCGCTGCTCGCTACGCTGCTGCTCGCACCGCCCACCGCCGCCTGGGGCCCCCAGGGCCACCGGGTCGCCGGCGCGATGACCGCAGATCGCCTCGACCCCGGCGCAGCGGCCGCGGTGCGCGCCATCCTCGGCGACGAGTCGCTGGCAGACGCCTCGACCTGGGCGGATCGCATGCGCAGCGACCCGGCGCCCTTCTGGCAGCGCGCGGCCGGCGCCTACCACTACGTCAATATCCCCTCGCGAGCAGCGCGCTACGACCCGCGGCGCGCACCCGCCCGCGGCGATGCCTTCACCGCCCTCGCACAGTTCCGGCAGGAGCTTGAGGACCCCGCGACGCCGGCGCCGCGTCGGGCGCTGGCGCTGCGCTTCGCCCTACACATCATCCAGGACCTGCACCAGCCGCTGCATGCCGGCGGGCGCGATGACCGCGGCGGCAACGACTTTGCGGTGATCGTCGACGGACGGCGCAGCAACCTGCACCGGCTCTGGGATTCCGGGCTGCTGGCGAGCGGCCGCAACAGCGACGCGCGCCTGCAGGCCAGGCTGGAGGCGCGTTACGCTGAGGACCTGGACGGCCCCTGGCGGGAGCCCGACCCGGAGGCGTGGATCGCTGAAAGCCTGGCGCTGAGCCGCGAGATCTACCCCGCCTCGAGCACCATCGACCGCGCCTACCTGGAACGCTTCCGCCCGGTGGCGGAGCGCCGGATCGCCCAGGCCGCCGCCCGCGGGGCGGCCTGGCTGAATGAGCTCTACGCGGCCGGGGCGGGCGCAGCGGCCGGGGACGCGGTCGTACCCCCGGCCCGGGCGGGCTGGTGGCAGCGCCTAAAAGATTTCCTCGAGGAAATTCTTTAGCGCCTGGTGCGAGCGGCGATCCGCACCGTCGCTGTACACGGTGCCGAAATCCGGGTCGTTCGCCTCGGGGTTGGTAAAGGCGTGCAGCGTGTTGCCGTAGGCATGAACCTGCCAGTCGGCGCCGGCCGCAGTCATTTCCTTCGCCAGCTCCAGGACGCTGTCCGGCTGTGCCATCGGGTCGTCCCAGCCATGCAGGCAGAGGACCTTCGACCGGATCGGCCGCGGCGCATCGCCCGCATTCCCGGGCGGGGTGAAAAGACCGTGGAAGGAGACCACGCCGAGCACGTCGCTGCCGCTGCGCGCAAGGTCCAGCACGCAGAGGCCGCCGAAGCAGAAGCCCATGGCCGCGACACGCTGTGCATCGACCTCGGCCTGCTCGCGCAGCACTTCCACCGCGCGGTGCATGCGTCGGGCGACGAGGTCGCGATCTTCGAGAAAGGGCGCCAGCAGCGCCTGGTTTTCCTCGGTACTGTTGCCGCGAACCCCCTTGCCGTACATGTCCAGGGCGAAGCCCACGTAGCCCTGTTCGGCCAGCGCCCGCGCCTTGCCCTCCTCGAAGGGCGTGCGGCCGGCCCAGGCGTGGGCGATGGCCACCGCCGGCGCGGCGCCCCGGTCCGGGTCCCAGGCCAGGTAGCCTTCCAGCGTGACACCGTCACAGTCGTATTCGATCAGCCGTTCCTGGATTGCCATGGTATTGCCTCCCTTGTTTAACGAGGTGGTTTTACGGTGTGGTTTTCCCAGCTTGCTTTGCCTGCCTTGCTGTCGTGCTCTGCTGTCGAGCTTTTCTCGGGCGCAGCGCTGCGCTGCCCCGAGCAGCCGCGGGCCGCCTTCTCAGGCGGCGGCGTAGGCCTCGGGGTCGAGGCGACGCATCTCGCCCTCGATCCAGGCCTCCACCTCGCGCATCAGCGGCTCCGGCTCTCGCCCCGCCGTGTCCATGGGCGGGCCGATGGACACATCGATGACCCCCGGGATGAACCAGAAGGAGCGCCGGGGCCAGCAGCGCCCGGAGGTCACCGCGATGGGAATGACCTCTGCGCCCGTGGCACAGGCCAGGCGGGTGGCGCCACTCTTGTAGACGCCCTGCTTGCCGCGCTCAATCCGCGTGCCCTCCGGGAACATGATGACCCATTTTCCGCCATCCATCAGTGCGACCCCCTGCCGCGCCACCTTGTTCCAGGCTTCCGAGCGCTTGCTGCGATCGATGTGGATCATCTCGAGGCGGCCGAGGGCCCAGCCGAAGAAGGGGATACGCAGGAGCTCGCGCTTGAACACGAAGGCGAGCGGGTGCGGCATCACGCTGGGAAAAAAGAAGGTCTCCCAGGTGGACTGGTGCTTGGCACAGAGCACGACCCGGCGGTTGTCGTCGGCCGCCGGCAGGTGCTCCCAGCCGTGAATCCGGTAGCGCACGCCACCGACGAGGCGCACCGCGGCAATCGCCGCGCGCAGCCAGGGTACGGCGATCCACCACCAGAGGCGCCCGGCACCGACGAACAGCGACAGGAAAAGCAGCACGATTCCCGCAGGAATCACCGACAGCGCGATCCAGGAGAACACGAGCAGCGAGCGGACGGCACGCATCAGGCGGGCGCCGCCCCGGCCCCGGCGCGCGCGGCGCCCGTCTCCGTCGCGTCACTCGCACCGGTGCGGGAGCCCCGCTCTACCGCGGCGACGAAGTCGGCCATGGCGGCGTAGGCGGCCTCGGCCTCCGGCAGTTCCGGTGTGAACAGCTGCCAGACGTGCACCATGTGCGGCCAGGTCTGCAGCGTGACCGGCGAGCCCGAGGCCTGGGCCTTGGCCGCGTAGCGTCGCGCATCGTCCAGCAGCATTTCCGCCCTGCTCACCTGGATGAGCACCGGCGGCAGGTCGCGGAGGCTGCCGCGAAGCGGCGACACCCGCGGGTCCTTCGGCGGGATGCGCCAGCTGAACCAGTAGAACCACCAGAGCAGGATCGTCGGCACCTTGAGGAGCTTGCCGAAGGCCGGACCCAGCATCGGGTCCGTCGGCACATTCAGGCGCAGGCTGGGCGACGTCATGGTGACGTCCGTGGAGGGTGACAGCGCGATGGCGGCATCGGGCTGGCGCAGCCCCGCGTCCCGCGCCCAGGCGATCACCTCCAGGGTCAGGCTGCCGCCGGCCGAGTCGCCGGCGACGAGGAGGAAATCCGGCGGCTCCATGTCCTCCGGGCCGTTGTGCAGAATCCAGCGCAGGGCGTCGCGGCAGTCGTTGATCCCGTCGATGCGGCGATACTCGGGGCACAGGCGGTAATCCACCGCGAACACGGCGGCACCGAGCAGGCGGGAGAGCCGATCGGTAATGGGCCGGTGGCTGGTGGGGCTGCCGGCAAACCAGGCACCGCCGTGAAGGTAGAGCACCCGCCGGCGGCTGTCAGACCCCGGTGCCAGCACCCATTCGCCGCGGATCGCATCGCTCTGCACGGGCACGATGCGGCTCGTCACCGCCTTGCCGTCGCCGAGCTCGTCCATCATGCGGCGGATGGCGGCCAGCCGCTCCCGGCCGCTGTAGCGGCCGATGTTCTCCGTGAGTTCATCCATGGCGCGGACTACCTCCCGATGCGCGTCGCTCGGCGGCTCGGCATCCGGGGGTGGCAGCGGCGAGTCCAGGTAGCGCAGGTTCTCGCCGCGCAGGTAGAACACGCTGAAGGCGACGAAGGCGAGGACGATGAGCAGTGCCGTGACCATGGATGCACTCCCGGGAGAATGGGACCGGCATTAAACCAGACCGGCCACGGCACACCAAGAGCACGGCCCTGGCGCACCCCGTGCGCTGTACACCCCGCTGCAAACCCGTATATTGGGGGGTTGGGCGCCGCCGGCCCGGCGCCATGACCCGGACGGGGACCTGCCAGTCGCATGAAGAAACCGGTCAGCAAGGAAGATCTGCGCGCCGAGCTCGAGGACGCCCTGGGGCGCTTTCTCGAGGAGGGCGGCCGGATCGAGCAGGTCCCGCAGGGCGTCAGCGGCCGCGAGGGCGACGCGCCGCCGAAGCACGGCACCCGGGACCTGTTCATCGAGCCGAAAGCGACGCGGACGCAGATTCCCGAGGTGATCGCCGCCCTGGACGCCCGCCGCCGGCCGCCGAAGCGCCAGCCGCAGCGGGGCCAGCGCGGCCCCCGGCGCAAGCTGATCTACGACGATTTCGGCGAACCGCTGCGCCACGTCTGGGTCGAGGACTGACCCGGCCGTGAACTGCCGCCCGGTCGGGGCCGTATAGTGCCCAACGACCGGAGGACTGCATGATCACCCTCGAAGAGAGCATCGACGTCGCCCGCTCCCCGGCGGAGGCTTTCCGCTACGTGAGCGACTTCCGCACTACCGCCGAGTGGGACGCCACGGCATTCCGCGCCCGCAAGGACACCCCGGGGCCCGTCGGCGAAGGCACGGAGTACGTCGTCGACTGCAGCCTGCCCGTGGGCTCCGTGCGCATCCGCTACCGGGTCACGGGCTTCCGGGCCGACGAGTACATCGAGCTCTCCGGCGACTCGCGCCTATTCACCGTGACCGACCGGATCACCTTCTCGGCCCGCGACGACGGCGGCACGCACATCGACTACGTGGCGGACTTTGCGTACAAGGGCCCGCTGGCCAGCCTCGAGGGCGCGCTCCGCCCGGGCATGGAGCGCATGGGCAAGAAGGCCCTGGAGGGCATGCGCCACGCCCTGGAGGACCGCCCGCCCCCGCCGGCCATCTCGCGCTGCAACGAACGCGCAGACCGGCTGGTGCTGCCGGGCCTCGCCCTGTTCAGCCGCCTCGGCTACCGCCGCGGCAGCCGCCACTGGGAACCGCTCTCCGCCGACCTGTCGGGACAGCACGCGGTGATCACGGGCGCCAGCTCCGGTATCGGCCGCGCCACGGCCCTGCGCCTCGCGGAGCTGGGTGCGACCCTGACCCTGGTCATGCGCGACGCGGAAAAAGCCGAAGCCACGGTCGCCGACCTGCGCAAAGAGAGCGGCAACGAGGCCATCCGCGCCGAGCTCGCTGACCTCAGCCTCATGGCTGATGTCGACGCCCTGGTGGCACGCCTCGTTGAGGCCGGCGAGCCCATCGAGATCCTGGTCAATAACGCCGGCGCCCTGTTCAACCCGCGGCGGGAAACCGCCGAAGGGCTGGAGGCGAGCTTCGCCCTCCTGCTCCTCAGCCCCTACCGGCTTACCCGCGGCCTCCTGCCGCTGCTGAAGGCGGGCGACGGCGCCCGGGTGGTCAACGTGGTGTCCGGGGGCATGTACTCGCAGCCGCTGGCCGTGCGCAAGCTCATCGCCCGCGAAGAGAACTACTCCGGTTCCGTCGCCTACGCGCGCTGCAAGCGCGCGCTCATGGTGACCACGGAGCAGTGGGCCGACGACTGGGCCGGCGACGGCATCGTGGTCAACGCCATGCACCCGGGCTGGGCCGATACCCCCGGCGTTGAAAGCTCGCTCCCGGGCTTCCACCGGCTGACCCGCCGTATCCTGCGCAGCCCGGAGGAAGGAGCGGACACGGTGATCTGGCTCGCCGCCGCACCGGAAGCCGGCGAGGCCAGCGGCCTTTTGTTCCTCGACCGGGAACCGCGGACCACGCACCTTCTCGCGCGCACGGCCGGGGAAGAGACGGCCGAGGAGCGCGAGGCCCTGCGCGCCTTCCTCGCCGAGCAGGACGCAGCGCTTCCCGCTGCCGTTGCAAAGGTCGCTGCCGCCCGCTAGCTTGTCGGCTACCCCGCAAGCCGAGGACAGCCCGTGAGCGACGCCCTGCGCCCCTTCACCATCGCCGTGCCCGACACGGACCTTGCGGACCTGCGCGAGCGCCTGCGCCGCACGCGCTGGCCGGACCCGGAGACCTGCGAGGGCTGGGACCAGGGCATACCGCTGGCCTATACCCGCGAGCTCGCCGCCTACTGGGCCGAGGCCTACGACTGGCGGCGCTGCGAGGCCCTGCTCAACGGCTGGCCCCAGTTCACGACGACCATCGACGGGCTCGACATCCACTTCCTGCATCGCCGGAGCCCGAACCCCGATGCCCTGCCGCTGGTGATCACCCACGGCTGGCCCGGTTCCCTGGTCGAGTTCCACAAGGTGATCGAACCGCTCGCGGACCCGGCCGCCCACGGCGGCGACGCGCTAGATGCCTTCCACGTGGTGCTTCCCTCCCTGCCCGGCTACGGTTTCTCGGGCAAGCCGGCCCGTACGGGCACCGGCGTGGAGGCGATCGGGCGCTGCTGGGGCCAGCTCATGGCCCGCCTCGGCTACGACCGCTATATCGCCCAGGGCGGCGACTGGGGCAGCGCCGTGACCCTGAGCATGGCGCGCACGGAAACCACCCACTGCGCCGGGGTGCACGTGAACATGCCCATCGTCGCCCCGGACCCGGAGACCCTCGAAAACCCCACGGAGCAGGAACAGCGCGCCTTCGCCGCCATGGAATTCTACAACCGCTGGGACTCGGGCTACTCGAAGCAGCAGGCGACGCGGCCGCAGACGCTCGGCTACGCCCTCGCCGACTCGCCGGCGGGGCAGCTCGCGTGGATCATGGAAAAATTTAAGGCCTGGACGGACTGCGAGCAGGACGGCGTGCGCCACCCGGAGCACGCCCTGGGCCGCGACGAGATGCTCGACAACATCACCCTCTACTGGCTCAGCAACAGCGCCGCCAGTTCCGCGCGCCTGTACTGGGAGAGCTTCAACGAACCGGACCTGTCACCGATCGACCTGCCGGTGGGCTGCTCCCTCTTCCCCGGCGAGATCTTCAAGTGCAGCCGGCGCTGGGCCGAGCGGCGCTTCCGCAACCTGGTCTACTGGAACGAGCCGCCGCGCGGCGGCCACTTCGCCGCCTTCGAGCAACCGGGAAGCTTCGTCGAGGAACTGCGCAGCGCCTTCCGCGGCCTGCGCTGAGCGAGCCGCTCAGTCCGCGGCGGGGGCCGTGACCCGCGCCGGGTCTGCCGCCGGCGCCGGGGCCGGGTCCCCGCCCCGGGTCGCGATGCGGGTGAGCACGCCGAAGCCGATGGCGAGCGCCGCGAGGACCACGATAACCGTTTTCCAGCTCATTCAGGCCACCTCGCCGAGGAGGATGTCCGCCAGCCGGGCCCGGTGCCAGGCCCCGTCACCCCAGAGCACCTCGCTGTGCTTCTGGCGCTTGAAAAACAGGTGCACGTAGCACTCCCAGGTGAAGCCGATGCCGCCGTGGCACTGCACGGAGCGGCCGGAGGCGAAGGCCGCCATGTCCGCGGCCGAGGCCTTGGCCATGTGCGCAAGCTGAAGGGCCCTCTCCGGCTCGTGGTCCAGGGCGCAGGCGGCGTTGTAGAGCAGTGACTTGCTCTCGTCCACGCGGGTCATGACGTCCACGAGCTGGTGCTTCACGGCCTGGAAGAAACCCAGCGGCCGGTCGAACTGCTTGCGCGCCTGGGCGTACTCGACGGTGGTCTGCAGCTGCCACTCCCCCGCCCCCACCATGTCGGCGGCGAGGAGTGTCCACAGGGCCGGCATGGCGGCGTGGAAGGCCGCGAGGCCATTGCGCCCGACCGGCTCCGCCACGGCCTCATCGAAGCTTACCCGGCCCTGGTCGCGGGTCAGGTCGACGATCGTATCCGGCGCCACGGTGACCCCTTCGGCATCGCTGGCGAGCCAGTAGAGGCCGAGACCGCTCTCGTCCTGGGCGGCAACGAGCAGACGCTCGGCCTTGCGCGGCTCCTGCACGAAGCAGGCGGTACCCGACAGGCGCCCGCCCTTCGCGGTCACGGCGCTGTCGCCGGGGTGCCAGGAGCCCGCGGCATTGGCGAAAGCCAGCGTCGCCGAGCGGCCCGCGGCGATCTCCTCCAGGGCCGCGCTGCCGCTGTCGGCAGCGGCGAGCACGTAGCTGGTCGCGAGCGTCGCCGCGAGGGGCCCCGGGAACGCGGCGCGGCCGTGCTCCTCCATGAGGCCCGCGACCGCGACCGCCGGCAGGCCCAGGCCCCCGGCGCTTTCCGGGATGGCCAGCGCCGTCCAGCCCAGCTCGACCATGGCCGGCCACAGGTCTTCCCGCCAGGCGGCAGCGCTGGCCGCCTCCGGGGCCGGGTTCGCGGCGACCAGCGCGTGCAGCCGGTCCACCGGCAGGTGCTCGGCAAAAAACTTGCGCGCGGAATCCTTGAGCAGCGCGCACTCGTCGCCAAAGCCGAAGTTGGTCGGTTGCGTCACGGTATTCTCCTGCTTTGCTTCGCTACTTGGATTTGGCCAGGCCGAGCACCCGCTCGCCGAGGATATTGCGCTGGATCTCACTGGTCCCCGCGGCGATGGTCATGCCGTAGGAGTTCATGTAGGCCAGGGGCCACTGACCGCCGGTGGGTGCGTGCTCGTCGGCGAGATACAGCGTGGAGGCCGGCCCGGCCACCTCCACGCCCAGCCGCGCCGTGTCCTGGGCGAGCTCGCTGATGAGCAGCTTGTACTGCAGCTGCAGGCGCATGGGGTGGTCCTGAAGCGCCGGCACCCGGGACCGCCGCTGGTTCTGCTGCAGCGCCTCCTCGCGGATGAACTGGCGCACGATGCGGTCGCGCAGCAGGGGGTCGTCGGCGGCGGTGCCGTTGCCGCGCGGCGTCTCCTGCGCCAGCGTGCGCAGGTTCCGCGCCGTGGGGGAAAAGCTGGTCTTCGAGGTCAGGCCGCCGGAGCGCGGGGTGACCAGCTCGCCGCCACCGCGCTCGTGGAGCAGCGTGGTCATGGCCACCTGCCAGCCCTTGCCGAGCTCGTCGAGACGGTAGCTGTCGTCGACCTCGAGGTCCTCGAAGATCACCTCGTTGAAGCCCGTCTCCCCGGTGATCTTGATCAGCGGGCGCACGGTGACGCCCTTGCCGAGGGCGGAGCGGATAGGCACCACGAAGTAGGACAGCCCGTCGTACTTGTGGCTCTTGTCCGTGCGCAGCAGCAGGATCATCCACTCGGCGAAGTGCGCCAGGGAGGTCCACACCTTGTGGCCGTTGATCACCCAGCGGTCGCCGCGGCGCT
The DNA here is from genome assembly GCF_040217025.1 of Pseudohaliea sp. Lineage (GTDB taxonomy): Bacteria > Pseudomonadota > Gammaproteobacteria > Pseudomonadales > Halieaceae > Pseudohaliea. The sequence goes on from NZ_JAVJOA010000008.1 coordinate 869,287, forward strand.
CCGCGAAGGTCTGCACGCTGGCGAGGTCCGAGCCGGCCCCCGGCTCCGAGAAGCCCTGGCACCAGATGTCCTCGCCGGAAAGGAGCCGCGGCAGGAGCCGCTCCTTCAAGGGTTCCTGCGCGTGATAGAAAAGCGTCGGTGCGGCCATGCCGAGGCCGATCACATTGGGCAGGAACGGCGTGCGCGCCGCGAGCATTTCCTCGTTGGCCACCCGCTGGCAGTCCTTGCGGCCGCCGCCGCCAACCGCTTCCGGGTAGTCGCAGCCGACGAGGCCGGCGTCGTAGGCCGCCTTCTGCCAGGCCTGCAGCCAGTGCAGCTGCGGCTCGGTCATGATCTCGATCGGCGACTGGGGCAGCCGCACCGGCGACTCGCCGGGATGGTTGTCGCGCAGCCAGTCCCGGCAGTAAGCGCGGAACTCGGCCTGTTCGGGCGTATCCTTGCGTTCGCTTTCCGACATGAAAGGGGTCCTTGGGCTTCAGTACATCGGGCGCCGAAAGTGTGGAGCATTGCTTGGCCAGCAGCAAGCAACACTCAATAGCGACCGCCCTCGGGGCGCAGGCCCGGGTCTCGCCAGGGACCCTGTTCAGGAGCACCGTCAGCGCCGAAGCGCTGCCAAACGCTCAGTAGTGCGGCGGGGGCGGCTCCTCACCGTCGCCGGCGGGCACCCGTTCATCGAGGGCGCGCACCCGGGCGGCGAGCAGGCTGACCTGCTTCTTCAGCTCGAGCAGTGCCTGCTGCTGCTCGGCGTAGGCCCGGTCCAGGGCGTGCAGCGCATCACCCTGGAACGCCAGCTCGGTCTGCAGCGCTTCCAGCGCGGCCTGCAGGCTTTCCTCCGCGTTCCGGTTATCCGCCCCTGGTGTCTCCGCCACTCGCTGACCTGTACGCCTGCCTCTGAGGCCCCGTAACATACAACGCCAGCGCAGCGACAGAAACAGGCACAGTCACCGGAGCTAGGGGGAGCGCACCATGGCCGGACGTATCGTGTACCGCACCGACGGCGGCCGCACCTGCCCCCGCTGCGGCGAGCCGGTTGCCGCCTGCCGCTGCGCGGACGCCCCGGGGCCGGCAGCGGCGGGCGACGGCATCGTGCGCCTGCGGCGGGAACGCAAGGGTCGCGGCGGCAAGGCCGTGACCCTGGTCGAGGGCGTCCCGCTCCCGGCGGCGGAACTCAAGGGCCTGGCGAAGCGCCTCAAGCAGCGCTGTGGCGTGGGCGGGGCGGTAAAAGACGGGCGTATCGAGATCCAGGGCGACCAGCGCGAGGTGCTGAAGGGTCTTCTCGAGGCCGAGGGCTTCAAGGTAAAACTCGCCGGTGGCTGAAAACACCTGAAATCCACCAGTTAGCCGATGATGAACCCGAATTTCTGCGTTTTTCCCGCACTTTTGCCGAATTTTTTGCATCCAACTGTCCCTTCAAAATGCAGCTTACGTCACTTTCCCTAGCTCCTCGTTAAAAAAAATCACGTAACTCACTATTTTTTATTGAATTCTGCCTTTTCCCTGTGCTAAACCTAAAGCCGTGGGATGCTCCGGGGTACGAGCGCAAGGCCGCGGCACAGGCGGCAGCGCCGGGGAAAGAACAACGACAAGGACCCCTCAAGTAACCGGGACCGGCAAGTCGGCGTCGCCACCGTGGACGAAGCAGAACAACAGGCACGGCACACTGCGAGGGACCGGTCATGTACATCACGGCGGAACACCTGAGGGAAGAGGTCATACGTCCCACCCTCACCTACCTGGGCGCCTGGACTGACGCCCTCGAGGAACGGCTGCTCAGCGCGGCCATCGACGGCCCGGAAGTCGGCCTTTTCGCCCGCAGCGGCGACGGCCTTGGCCTCTACCACATCACGCCGGCCCAGCACCGGGATATCTGGGACCGCTACCTGGCCTTCCGGCCGGAGATCGCCAGCCGCGTGCGCGGCCTTGCCAGCCAGCGGGCGTTCCTCAGCAACCCGGATCACGAGCTGCGCACGAACCTGTCCTACTGCACGGCGATCGCCTGGCTGCTCTGTGAGCGGGCCGGCCTCGGCAACCAGCCCCTCCCGGCCGCCGCAGCGGCCCCGGCGCGCAACCGCGCCTTCAGTCTCCGCTAGCCTGCTGCCAGGCGGCGAGGTCCTCCGGGCGGTCGATGTCGCGCCGGGGTTCCAGCAGCGCCGCCCGCCAGCCCAGGGCGTCCACCCGCGCCAGCGTCTGTGCCAGCACCTTGCTCGTGCTCCAGTCCACACCCCGGAACAGCAGCGCATCCACCCGGCGCACACCGATCAGCACGTAGCCCCCATCGAGAGCCGGCCCTAGCACCACGTCCGCCGTGGCCAGGGCCGCAAAGGCGGCCTCGACATAGGCGTCATCGAGCCCCGGGCAGTCGCTGCCCACCAGTACGACCCGCGGTGAGTCCGCGAGCGCCGTGGCCAGCGCGTGCAGCATGCGTTCGCCGAGGTCCGCCCCCTGCTGGCGTCGCACTGCGGCCCCGCCGAGGGCCGCGGCATGCGCCAGCACCGGGTGCGACGGGTCCCCGGCGACCCAGAGTTCGCGTTCGCAACAGTCCACCGTGGCGAGCTGCCGCGCCGTGTGCGTGAGCAGCGCGCTGTGCAGTTCGCAGGCGCCAGCCGCATCGAGCACCGGCTGCATGCGCGTCTTCACCCGGCCGGGCACCGGCTCGCGCGCGAACTGCAGGAGGCGGCGCGCGGAAACGATGCGCTCGACCGCGCTCCCGCCCGCGCCTTCTCCCGTGCCGGGAGGCGTGCCGTCAGCCATAGTAGCGAGCCCACAGCCTGGCCGGCGACGCACCCAGCGCGTAGCGCAGCCGCAGCGTCCACATGAGCAGGACCGTGCGCAGGATGCCGTTCTCCTCCCAGCGCCGGCTCGACGTGCGCACCGCGAGCCCCGCACCGCCCGGGCGCGCCCGCCGCCGCAAACGGCGGCAGAACTCCACGTCCTCCATCAGCGGCACCGGCGCAAAGCCGCCTTCCGTCTCGAACAGGCTCCGGCGCAGGAACAGCAATTGGTCACCGGTGCCGATCCCGGACAGGCGGGAGCGGATATTCATGGCGCGCTCGATCAACCGCAGCGCCGGCGCGCGGCCGCTCAAGCGCACCCGGCAGAAACCCCAGGGGCTGCCTGCGGCCAGCGCCGCCTCGACGGCGACGGCATCGAACAGCGGCTCGGTGTCCGCATGCAGGAACCACAGCCACTCGCCGCGGGCCGCGGCGGCACCGAGGTTCATCTGCGCAGCGCGGCCGCGCTCGCCGAGAAGCACCAGGTCCGCCGCGGCGAGCGCCTCGGGAACCGTGCCGTCCGTGCTGCCGCCGTCGACGACGATGCACTCGGCGCCCGGGAAGGCAGCCCGCAGCCGCGCGAGCAGCGGCCCGAGGCGCCCGGCCTCGTCGAGGACCGGCAGGATGAAGCTGTGCCTTGGAGTCATGGTGGTCAGTAGCGCGCCGCCCGTTCGGCGGGCCGGAACAGGCTCGGTGCCCCGCCCTGCAGGTAGTCGAAGAGCACCCGGTAGGCGAGCACGGCCTTGACGTAATCGCGGGTTTCACGGAACGGCAGTGTCTCGATCCAGGCTTCCAGCGGGAGGTCCCTGCCGCGCCAGTTGTCGACCCGGTTGGGCCCGGCGTTGTAGGCCGCCAGCGCAAGCACCCGGTTGTCGCCGTAGCGCTCGAGGAGCTGGCGGTAGTAGGCGCTGCCGATGAGCACGTTGTCCTCGACGCGGTACAGCGCTGCGGCCGGTGCGACGACCCCGAGGCGGCTGGCGACCTGGCGCCCGGTCGCCGGGAGCACCTGCATGAGACCCCGGGCCCCGGCGCTGGAGTGCGCCGCCGGGAAAAAGGCGCTCTCGCGCCGGGCGATGGCCATCAGCTCGGTCTCGGGGACCCCCAGCGCCTGCGCCCGCGCCGTGAACACGTCGCGGTAGGCCAGCGGAAAGCGCAGCTCCAGCGCATCGTGGGCCGCCGCCTCGTTGGCGGCATCGATGGCCAGGTGGTACCAGCCTTCCGCGGCGGCCAGGGCCGCCAGCGAGAGCCGGGTGTCCCGGTCCTCCCCGAGAAGCACCCCCCGCCACTCCGCGTGCGCGTCGCGCGCCTCGCCGTGCACGTGCAGCTCGCCCACCCGCCGGAGTCCCGGCTTCGCCAGCAGCTCGGGCGGCGCGGCCAGCGGCGGCAGCGGGCGGTGATTGAAGGCATAGGGCACGTCGAGATGCTCCGCGGCGAGAAAGCCGTAGTAGCTGCGCTCCGTCGCGGCGGCGGCGAGGAGTTCGCGGCCGGCCTCGCGCTCGCCGATCGCCTCGTGGGCCACACCGCGCCAGTAGCGCCACTGCGCCGCTTCGCGCTCCGCGGCCGTCAGCGCCGGCGCCACCGCCAGCAAGCGCGGCCAGTCGGCCTCGGCGAGCAGCCAGCGCAGGCGCATGGCCGTGAGCTGGTCATCGCCCCAGGCCGCCAGGTTGTCGTCGATCCAGGGTGCGGCGGCGGATTCCTTCGCGAGCAGCGCCTGGAAGGCGATGCGCCACTCGGTGCCGGCCCGGCCCGGGTCGTCCGCCGGCAGGGCCGGGCCGCGAGCGCGCCAGGCGTCCAGCGCCCGCAGCGGGTGGTAGCGGGCCAGGCGCCGCAGGCCCCAGTGCAGGGCCTCGTCGCGGCGGGCCGGGGAGATCGCATCGAGGTGATGTTCCAGCCGCTGCGGCTCCCGGTAGAGCCGGGCCAGGGCTTTCGCGTCGGCCTCCAGGGCCGGCGGCGACAGGCTGACGAGATAACGCACGAGAGAACCCTGCCGCGCCTCGAAGGCGAGCCCGAGGCGGGACCAGACGCGGTCGGCCGTGGCCCCGCCGGCCGCCAGCCAGGGCGCGAACAGCGCGTCGCAGGCTTTCGGGCGGGAGTAGCCGTGCACCCAGAGGCGGGCGGCGCCGGCGAAGGCCGCGTCCCGTTGCCCGGTCGCGAGCTGGGCGCGGTGGTAGTAGCACTGCAGGGTGACATCCCGCGGCCGCGCGGTCGCCGCAGCCAGGAAATCGTCCCAGCGCCCGTCGCGCCCGGCCTGGTGCAGGTAGGCATCGAGGAAGCGGTTGCCCACCGGTGAGCCCGCGCTGCGCTCCACGAAGCGCGCGGCCCGGGCGCCGGGCACGAAACGCCGCTCCCGGGTCAGGCGGAAGTAGTCGAGGTAGAGCGCGAGGGGATAGTCGTCGAGGCGCCGCCGCAATTGCTCGAAGGTGGCCATCTCGCCGCCCTGCAGGGCGCTGAGCGCATCCCGGTAAGCCGCGCGCTGCGCCTGCACGGCCGGGCCGTCGGGAAGCAGCGAGGCGTCCGCGGGCGCTGCCGCGACGGCAAGAAGCAAGGCGATCCTGGCGACAATTCTCGGCAACACGGCTTCCGCTGAGCGTCGGGCCGCCCCGCTGGCGACCGCCGGAGTCATCGTGCAGCGCGCCCCGGTCGAATGCAAGGCCGGCCGGCTCCCCCGCGCCGGCGCCATGGGGCACAATGGCATGAACGCCCTGCGGAGCTGCTGCCATGTCCTGCCTGTGCCACCGGTTGCGACGGAGTCTTCTCTACTCCTGCCTCAATGCCCTGGCGGCTCTCTGTCTCCTCGGCATCGCCGGGACCGCTGCGGCGCACCCGAAGACCGACACTCTCGTGCTCTACAACGGCGACCGGCTCACCGGCGAAATCCAGGCGCTTCGCGGCGGCCTGGTCAGTTTCGGCACGGATGCCATGGGCACCGTCGAGGTGGAATGGAAAGAGGTGGCCTCGGTCGAATCGCGCTATTACTACGAGATCCGCCTCGCCAGCGGCGAGCGCTTTTACGGCGCCGTCGGGCCCGGGGAGCAGCCCGGCGCGATCACCCTGCGCGAGGGCTCCGACAACCGAAGCATCGCCTGGGACGAGCTGGTGGAATTGCGACCCATCGAGAAGGAAGCCCTGGACCGCCTCGACATCTACACCAGCCTCAATTTTGCCTACACGCGGGCGAGCAATGTCTCCACGAGCGAGCTCAAGGCCGACATCAGCTACGAGGACGAGCGCTCCCTCAACCGCCTGACCGCGCGCAACACCGTCACCACCACCCAGGAGGAGACGAGCTCGAGCCAGCGCCTGAACCTGAGCAGGCAGCTGTGGACGGATCGCGCGACCTACTTCCGCCTGCTCTCGGGCAGCTTCGAGAGCAACGACGAGCTCGGCCTCGACCGGCGCTTCACCATCGGCGCGGGGATCGGGCGCTACTTCATCGACACCCAGCGTTCGACGCTCAGCGGCTACGTCACCCTGCGCGCCCTGGAGGAGTTCGGAGAGGACGGCGAGAACACGGAGAGCCTCGAGAGCGAGTTCGCCATCGACTACGGGGTGTGGCGCTTCGACAGCCCGGACCTGGACCTGCGCTACAGCCTGTCGCTGTTCCCCTCCCTCACCGAATCGGGCCGGCTCCGCGGCGAGACGGAGCTGCGGTTGCGCTGGGAGATCTACCGGGACCTGTTCTGGGACGTGAGCGCCTGGGGCAGCTTCGACAACCAGGCCCTGGACGAGAACGCGGACCGGGCCACGGACTGGGGCCTGACCACCGGGGTGGGCTGGGAGTTCTAGCCGGCCGCGGCAGCGGCCGGACCGCTAGCGGATCCGCCCGCCGATGCTGATGCTGCTGTGCATCCCGCTGCCCCAGCCGCCGTAACCGTAGTGGCTGTAACCGGTGGAGAAACCGACGCTGCCGTAGACCTGCGGGTCTTCACAGCCGGCCAGGCTGGCGCAGGCGGCCGCCAGCAGCAGTGCGGCGATGCGGCGTGCAAACGTCTTCATGGCAAACGCTCCGGTGCGGGTTCAAGGGGCCAGGTCTGTAGCGCGATGCCGGCGCCGGAGGGCCCCTGCAGCACGGCGAGGTAACCGCCGGCGGGGCGCGCCGTCGCCGGCTGCAGGACGCGCCCGCCGAGGTCTTCCACCCGCGTGAGGATGTCCTCAAGCGCGGCGAGATCGGCCACGCGCAGGTAGTTAACCCAGAGCGGCGCGCTGTCCGCCAACGGGTGTGGCCGAATGCCCGCCCGGGGCCGCCCGGCCGCCGAGAGCACGGTGTAATCCAGCTCGCCGGCGAGCGCCAGCGTCTCGGACTCGTAGGGCAACAGCCCGCGGTAGAAGGCGGCGGCCCCGGCCGTATCCACTGCCCAGAGCTCGTCCCAGAGAAAGCCCCCGGGTGCCGGCGGCTGCGACCGGTCCGGCGGGTCGCCCTCACCGGTCTCGAGCAGGGCAAACACGGCGCCCTCCGGGTCCGCCGCCACGGCGACGCGCCCGCGACGGCCGAGGGACGTGGGCGGCGTGAGCAGCCGGCCGCCGGCCGGCCCGACCGCGGCGGCAGCGGCCTCGATGTCGTCGACCGCGAGCAGCGCCACCCACTGCGAGATGTCCTCCTCCACCGGCAGCCGGCCCTGGTCGACCAGGCCGCCGATGGCCCGGCCATCGTGCCGGATGAGGCGGTAGTTAACCCCGGGGACGGGGTCGAAGGTCCAGCCGAAGAGTTCACCGTAGAAGCGCTCTGTGGCCTCCGGCGTGTCGGTAATGAGGTCGTGCCAGACGACCTTGCCCGGCAGCCGGTCGGCGCCGCCAGCAAGCGGCGGCAGGTCGTAGCTGGCCGGCGCGCAGGCGCCAAGGCACAGGACGAGCGGCAGGAACAGGTGGCGCGGTCGCAGCATGGAGCGCTTCCTCTGCAATGAGGTGGTCCGCCTGGCAAGATTCGAACTTGCGACCTGCCGCTTAGGAGGCGGCTGCTCTATCCTGCTGAGCTACAGGCGGAAAACCGGGATTATTTCCGCTGAGGGATGAGAGTACAAGGGCGCTTTAGCCGGACACAGGGCTGACAGCGTGCTTTTACCTGCCCGCCGCCGGTGCGATACTTCAGGAGTCCCGTCATGAGGATCACAGGATGTCGGATACGGATCTCGAGATTGCCCCCTACCTCGCCCTGATGGTGAACAAGGAAGGCGAGGACATGTACCTCCACGCCGGAGCGAAGATCCTCATCAAGGGACCCTTCGGCTTTGCCTGGATCGGCGAGCGTCTCGCCTCCGGCCAGGTCGACCGCATCTTCCGCTCCCTCACCTCGGACCGGAAGATCATGGAGTTCGAGGAAAACGGCGAAGTGGACTTCAGCGTCGGCGTGCCCAACCTCGGCCGCTTCCGGGCCGCCGCCTTCAAGCAGCGCGGCGAGACCTCGCTGGTCTTCCGCTACGTGCGCAACGAGATTCCCAGCGTCGAGGAGCTCGGCCTGCCCCTGGTACTGAACGACCTGGTCATGGAGAAGAACGGGCTGATCGTGGTGGTCGGCGCCACCGGCTCCGGCAAGTCCACCTCGCTCGCCGCCATGATCGACCACCGCAACACCAATGCCGCCGGCCACATCATCACGCTGGAGGACCCGATCGAATACCTGCACGAGCACAAGCGCTCCGTGGTGGCCCAGCGCGAGATCGGCGTCGACACGGAAAGCTTCAGCACGGGCATCCGCTCGGCCATGCGCTCGGCCCCGAACGTGATCCTCCTCGGTGAGATCCGGGACCTGGAGAGCATGGAGTACGCTCTCAAGTTCGCCAACACCGGGCACCTCTGTCTCACCACCCTGCACGCCAACAACGCCGTCTCGGCGCTGGAGCGCATGCTGACCTTCTTCCCGGCGGAGGACCAGGCCAACGAGACCATCCGCGTGGCCCAGAACCTGCGCGCCATCATCTCCCAGCGCCTCGTGCCTACCGTGGAGGGCGGCAAGTGCGCGGCCATGGAAGTCATGATCAACACGCCCCGCGTCCAGGACCTTATCACCAAGCAGGACCTCTCGGAGCTGCGCGACACCATGGCCCAGGGCGGCAAATACCAGATGCGCACCTTCGACCAGGCGCTTATCGAGCTCTACGAGAAAGGCAAGATCAGCGCCGAGACAGCCATCGAGTACGCCGATTCCAAGAACAACGTGTCGCTGCACATCCGCCTGAACAAGGGCGACGCCTTCGACAACATCGACCTCGAGCTCGACGAGATCGAGCGGAAGTAGGCGCCCCCGGCCGGGGGGCGCCCGGCCGGGGGCGCCGAGCCCCGCTGCTCAACCCATGGTGATACAGACCTTGCCGAAGTGCGCCTGGGCCTCCTGGTGCCGGAAGGCGGCGGCGAGGTCCTCAAGCGGGTAGCTGCTGTCGATCACCGGGTGCAGGTCCGCCGCCTCGATGGCCTTGACCATGTCGGCCTGGGCCTGCTGGCTGCCGACGGTGATGCCGGCCATGCGCGCGTTTTTCTGGAACATGGCCGCCAGGGGGAACTCCCCGGAGACCCCGGTGAGCACCCCGATCATGGCGATGCAGCCACCGAAGCCCACGGCCCGGACCGATTCGCCGATGGTGCCGGGGCCGCCGACTTCCACGACCAGCTCGACGCCGCGGCCCCCGGTGAGTTTCTCCACCGCCTTGCCCCACTTCGCTTCCCTGCGGTAGTTGATGAGATGCTCGGCGCCCAGGGCGCCCAGGCGCTCCAGCTTCTCGTCGGAGGAGGACGTGGCGATCACCCGGCAGCCGATCATCCGCGCGAACTGCAGCGCAAAGACGCTGACACCGCCGGATCCCTGCACGAGGACCCAGTCACCGGGCTTGAGCCGGGTCTCCACGAACAGCGCACGCCAGGCGGTGAGCGCCGCACAGGGCAGCGTGGCGGCCTCGGCGAAGTCCAGGTTGGCGGGCATGGGGCCGAAAGCCGCTTCGGCCATGGTTACGGAGCCGGCGGCAAAGCCATCGACGTGGTCACCGGGGACGCCGAGGAGCTTTTCCATGGTGGCCGTGCCGTCGAGCCAGCCGGGAAAGAAATGGCTCATGACCCGGTCACCGGCCTTGAAGCGGGTTACGCCCTCCCCCACGGCCGTGACGGTGCCCGCGCAGTCCGAGAGCGGCACGCGCCCCGGGGCCGTGGGGATGAGGCCGGTCACGACCACGTAGTCGTGGAAGTTCAGGGAACTGGCGGCGACCTCCACCTGCACCTCGCCCGGCCCGGGTGGCCGGGGCTCGGCCGTGTCCAGGGCGAGGCTGTCGAGGCCGGCGGGTTCACCAAGACGCATCACGTGCATGAAAGTCTCCTGCGTTCGTTACTCGAGGGTGCTCGGTCCCGGGGGATGGTCTCAGACGCTGAGCTTCAAGTCATCGCGTGCCTCGCGGGACAGGGCCTCGCGGAAATCCGGGTGGGCGATGGCAATCAGGTCGCGGGCGCGCTCGCGCAGCGAACGGCCACGCAACTCGGCGATACCGTACTCGGTGACCACGAAGTCCACCTGGGCCCGGGTGGTCACCACGCCGGCGCCCGCGGCGAGGCTCGAGACGAGGCGCGTCGACGCGCCGCCCCGGGCCGTGCTGGGCAGGGCGATGATGCTCTTGCCCTGCTCCGAGTAGGTCGCACCGAGGACGAAATCCACCTGGCCGCCTACGCCGGAATAGATACGGTGGCCGATGGAGTCGGCGCAGACCTGCCCGGTGAGGTCGATCTGCAGAGCGCTGTTGATGGAGGTGACCCGCGGGTTCTTGGCGATCACCGTGGGGTTATTGACGAACTCCACGTCGAGGAAGGCCACCTGCGGATTGTCGTGCACGAAGTCGTAGAGGGCGGCACTGCCCATGGCGAAGCTGGTCACGGTGCGGCCGCGGCCGATGCGCTTGGCGCTGTTGTCGATGACGCCGCTGTCGATGAGGGGCAGCACCCCGTCAGAGAACATCTCGGTATGGATGCCGAGGCGCCGGTGGTCGCCGAGGCAGCGCAGGGCCGCGTCCGGAATTGCGCCGATGCCCATCTGCAGGCAGGCGCCGTCCTCGACCAGCGAGGCGACGTTGGCACCGATGCGGCTCTCCACTTCCGTGGGCTTGCGGTCGCCCGCGGCGAGCAGCGGCTCGTCGGACTCGAAGGCCGTGTGAATCTGGCGCACGTTGAGGAAGCTGTCGCCGTGGGTGCGCGGCATGTTCGGGTTCACGTGAGCGATGATGCGACCCGCGACCTCGCAGGCGGCTGCCGTGGCTTCCACGGAGATGCCGAGCGAACAGTTGCCGTGGTGGTCCGGTGGCGACACCTGCACCAGGGCCGTGTCGACCCGCTGCTCGCCCTTGCGGAAGAGCTTGGGAAGCTCGGACAGGAACAGGGGGATGTAATCCGCTCGCCCCTGGTTGATCAGCTCCCGCGTCTGCTTGCCGGCGAAGAAGCAGCGGTGCCGCAGGTGGCCGTCGAGGGACGGATCGGTGACCGTATCGGCGTGCTCCAGATGCAGCTGCATGAGCGTCAGGTCGCTGCGCGAGCGGGCGTGTACGGCAAGGCCCTCCAGGAGCCGCTTCGGCGTCGCCGCCATGGAATGACACCAGATGAACTCGCCGGACTGAATCTCGTCTAGGGCCTCTTCCGCGCTATCTACCAGCCGCATGGCGCCGCGTACTCCTCGGGAGGACGGTGGGATGGCAATAGTCTAGGGTGCGCCGCGGGGACGCGCAATGCAGCGTTGCCTAGCCTGGGCGGATCGCGATCAGCCCGGCCAGGTAGACCAGGTGACAGGCGCCAGCGACGAGCGTGAGCCGCGTGCGCAGGCGGCGGTACCAATCCGCCGGCAGCGTATTGCGCTCGTACCAGAGCTGGGTGAGATGCCCGAGCAGGAGAAGCAGCGCGGCGAGCACCGGCTGTGCCGTCAGGAAGGCGAGGACCGCGAAGATCACCACGCCGTTGCTGACCAGGATGCGCGGCGTGCGCTCGCCCAGGGCGACCTGGGGGGCGGACCCCCAGAGCGTTCCGGCGAGAAAGCAGAGGATCGCGAGGGAGTAGACCAGGAAGCCCTGTTGCGCGAACGCGTGCGGGTAGTCCCGGAGGACCCAGACGCCGCCGGCGCCGGCGATGAACGGGATGAGCCCCGCGTAGCCCAGGCTGCTCGCGAGGCGCTGGTTCACCATCCCGCGGCGTCCCCGAGGCGGCGGATCACCAGGGTAAGCTCACCGACGCGGAAACCGAACTTGCGCAGCTCGGACTCATTGAGCAGCGTCTGTTCGTCGATGAGATACATGCGGTCGTCGATGACGACATCGATGGTGCCGTCACCCCGAGGCACGCGCAGCACGTAGTCGAGGAACATGGCATTACCGGCCACGGTCAGTTCGCCCTCCCCGACCACGTCGCCGGCGGTGCCCCGGTAGCGGCCCGGCCCCGTGGGTGTCAGGGTCCAGACCCGCCGGTCCGTCTCGCCGTCGTCGAAGACGAAATCCTCTTCGAGCGTGCCCACGCCATCCTCCCAGTAGGCCTTGATGCTGGCCCGGAAGCGCCGCGTGACCTCGCCGCCGCGGTTCTTGAGCATGCCATAGGCGACCAGGTCGCCGTCGAAGAAGCGTTCCGGCACGAGCGCCGGGGTCTCGCCGGCGTAATCCTCGACGGTGACTGAGCTGCAGCCTTGCAGCGCAAGGCCGAGGGTGGTGAACAGAGTCATGAGCGGGCCGGCGATGATGCTGCGCATGAAGGGTCCTCCCGGTCGAAATGCGGCACTACACGCAGTAAAAAAGCCCGGCCGCGAGGGCCGGGCCAGTAACCATCTGGGGGAAGAGATGGTTCAGGGGGTGGCGGGAAATGCCCCGCCGTAAATTCCTACGATGCAATGGGTGGAGCGGATCAGCGGCGCGGCCGTTCAGAGCTCGTAATTGCTGACCACGAGCCCGGAGCAGGCCTGGCTCTGGTTGAAGGCCCGGAGGCGCTCGCTTACCAGGCCCTCGTTCCCGTCGGGGATGCCGAACATGAGGCCGTCGAAGTAGCCGAGGGCCTTGGCGTAGATCACATCGCCCTGGCTGTCGTCGAAACGCTCGAGGGCGCCGTCGAGGAGCGTGTTGAAATCTTCTTCCCCCAGGTAGCCGAGGGCGTCCTGGGCGAGGATGCAGGTCACTTCCCGCGCCGCGACGAATTCGTCGGGGCCGAGAGACAGCGCTCGCGCACCCTCGGCGAGGCACAGGCCGAGCGTCAGGGCAGCGATGGGGGCCAGCGCGCGGCCCCGGAAAAGGCTGGAATTCTTCATGGCGCGCACTCTACGCCATGAAGGTGACAGATTTATGACAGTTTCGGGTCAGGAATCATCGCCGGATGACCCCGCCGCGGCGCTGGCCTACACTCTGGCAGACCCCGGTGAACTGGAGCCAGGAGCATAAGAATGAACGCACCGATCCCCGAGCACGATCCCGCCCAGGTCGACGTCGACCCCTACAGCCTGCCGCTGGATGCCATCGACGTTGCCAATCCCTACCTGTTTGCCGCGGACAAGCACTGGCCCTGGTTCCAGCGGCTGCGCGACGAGGCACCCGTGCACTACTGCGCCGACAGTGCCTTCGGCCCCTACTGGTCGGTGACCCGCTACGACGACATCATGCAGGTGGATACCTCCCACGAAATCTACTCCTCCGAACCCGCGATCACCATCCGCGACGCCGAGGACGACTTCCCGCTGCCCATGTTCATCGCCATGGACCGGCCGCGGCACGACGAGCAGCGGGGTACCGTCAGCCCCGCCGTGGGCGTCAAGGCCCTCGCCGGCTTCGAGCCGATCATTCGCGAGCGCACCATCGACGTGCTGGAGTCGCTCCCGGTCGGAGACACCTTCAACTGGGTGGACCGGGTGTCCATCGAGCTGACCACGCGCATGCTCGCCACCCTCTTCGACTTCCCCTTCGAGGAGCGCCGCAAGCTCACGCACTGGTCCGACGTGGCCGTCGCGACGCCGGGCATGGGCCTTATCGACAGCGAGGAGGAGCGGCGCGAGCACATGCTCGATTGCCTGGTCTACTTCCAGGGGCTCTGGGAGGAGCGCGCGGCGGCCCCGGAAAAGAACGACTTCATCTCCATGCTCGCCCACGGCGAGTCCACCCGCGACATGTCGGCGGAAGAATACCTGGGCAACCTGCTGCTGCTCATCGTCGGCGGCAACGACACCACGCGCAGTACCATGAGCGCGAGCGTGCTCTGCCTGCACGACAACCCGGGGGAATTCGCAAAGCTCACCGCCGACACGTCGCTGATCCCCGCCATGGTATCCGAGACCATCCGCTGGCAGACGCCGCTCGCGCACATGCGCCGGCGGGCGAAGGTCGACACGGAGCTGGGCGGGCAGACGATCCGCGCCGGCGACAAGGTCGTGATGTGGTACGTCTCCGGCAACCGCGACGAGCGCAGGTTCGACGACCCGGGGGCCTTCCGCATCGAGCGCGAGAACGTGCGCAAGCACATCGCCTTCGGTTTCGGCATTCACCGCTGCATGGGCAACCGGCTGGCCGAGCTGCAGCTGCGCATCCTGTGGGAGGAAATCCTCGCCCGCTTCGAGCGCATCGAGGTCGTGGGCCCGCCGGTGCGCACGCCCTCGGTTTTCGTCAAGGGCTACACGGAACTGCCGGTCAGGGTCGTGCCGAAGAGCTAGCCGCCGCTACAGGCTGCGCTGGTTGACGCGCCGGGACAGCTCGTCGGCGCTCTCGACGCGTTCCGAGTAGCGGTCCGTCAGGTAACCCGAGACATCGCGGGTGAGGAGCGTGAACTTCACCAGTTCCTCCATGACGTCCACGATGCGGTTGTAGCAGGCCGAGGGCCTCATCCGGTCCTCGTCGTCGAATTCGAGGAAAGCTTTTGGAATCGACGACTGGTTCGGGATCGTCAGCATGCGCATCCAGCGACCGAGAATCCGCATCTGGTTTACGGCATTGAAGGACTGGGAACCGCCGGACACCTGCATCAGCGCCAGGGTCTTGCCCTGGGTGGGCCGCACAGCCCCGAGGCTGAGCGGGATCCAGTCGATCTGCGCCTTCATGATGCCGGTCATGGCCCCGTGCCGCTCCGGGCTGCTCCAGACCATGCCCTCGCTCCACGCCGCCAGCTCACGCAGCTCCTGCACCTTCGGATGGTCGTCATCGGCACCATCGGGCAGTGGCAGCCCCGCCGGGTCGAAGACACGGGTCTCCGCGCCGAGGCGGTGCAGGATGCGCTCGGCCTCGAGCAGGGCCAGCCGGCTGAAAGAGCGGGCGCGAAGAGAACCGTAGAGAAGCAGCAAGCGCGGCGGATGCGCTGACCGCGTCGCGCCGAAGAGGCGCTCGCCGTCGATGGCCGTAAACGCGTCAGCCTGCAGGTTCGGCAGCTCTGTATTCATGCGGCGGCCTCCGCGGCCGGGAACCAGTGCCGGGTCCGATTGGCAATGGCCACCAGGGAAAGCATGACCGGCACTTCCACCAGCACGCCGACAACAGTGGCAAGGGCCGCCCCTGACTGCAGGCCGAACAGGGAAATGGCCACAGCGACAGCGAGCTCGAAGAAGTTGGACGTGCCGATCATGCAGGCCGGGGCTGCAATGTTGTGCGGCAGGCGCAGGGCTTTCGCCGCCCCGTAAGCCAGCGCGAAGATGCCGTAGGTCTGCAGGAGCAGCGGGATGGCGATCAGGACGATGGCCAGCGGCTGGGCCAGGATCGTCTCCGCCTGGAAGCCGAAAAGCAGCACCACCGTGGCCAGGAGACCGGCGATGGAGATGGGCTTCAGCACCGCCAGGAAGTGATTCAGGCGCTCGTGGTTGTCGGCCGAATCGAGCCGGTGGCGCGTGAGCACGCCGGCGACGAGGGGCAGCACGACGTAGAGCACCACGGAGAGGAGCAGCGTCTCCCAGGGCACGGCCACATCGCTGACCCCGAGCAGGAACGCGGCGATGGGCGCGAAAGCGAAGACCATGATGAGGTCGTTCACCGATACCTGCACCAACGTGTAGTTGGCATCGCCCTTCGTCAGGTGGCTCCAGACAAAGACCATGGCGGTACAGGGGGCGACACCCAGCAGGATCATGCCCGCGATGTATTCGCCCGCTGTCTGCGGATCGACCAGGTCGGCGAAGATGACCCGGAAGAAAAGCCAGCCGAGCGCAGCCATGGTAAACGGCTTGATGAGCCAGTTCACGACCAGCGTGAGCGCCAGGCCCCGCGGCCGGCGGCCCACCTCGCGGATGGACGAGAAGTCCACCTGCACCATCATCGGGTAGATCATCACCCAGATGAACACGGCGACCGGCAGGTTGACCCGGGCGACCTCCAGGCTGGCGAAGAACTGGAACAGGCCGGGCGCGGCGTTGCCGAGCAGCACACCGGCGACGATGCAAAGCCCGACCCAGAGGCTCAGGTAGCGTTCGAAAAATCCCATGGCCTAGGCGCCCTCCTCCGCCAGTGACTCGAGCGCCGCGAGGAATGCGGCGCGGTTCATGTTGTCCAGACCGAGCGCGAGCAGGCGTTGGAGCCGGACCTCGATCGTCGCGATGACCGCGTCGAAGGCCGCGGCCTGCTCCGCCGCTGTGCCTTCCACCTTCGAGGGGTCCGGCAGACCCCAGTGCACCTTCGGAGCGCGGCCCATCCAGAGCGGGCACTGCTCCCCCGCCGCGCTGTCGCAGACGGTAATCACCGCATCCGGATCGAGCCCTGCAAAGGCATCCCAGGACTGGCTCTCGAGCCCGTCCGTGGGGATACCCCGGGCCTCCAGCGCGGCCAGCGTCGCGGGGTGCACGGCACCGGCGGGCTGACTGCCGGCGCTCTTTGCGCGCAGACGGCCGGCAGCGAGGTGATTGGTCAGCGCCTCGCAGAGAATGCTGCGACAGCGGTTGTGCGTGCACACGAAGAGCACGGTCTTTGCAGTGTCAGCCACAGGCAAGGGCTCCCCTTCCCGATGACCCGGGCAAACCCTTCGCGCACCCCAGTCGCTGCCGCATCGCGGCAAGGGCGGCAGACTCCGCCTCCACCGCCTGCTCGAGGACCGCCAGGGTCCAGGCCGGCAGCCCGGGATGCAGGCGGTAGTAGACCCACTGGCCACGGCGCTCGTCTGCCAGCAGTTCGCAGTGGCGCAGCTGGGCGAGGTGCCGGGAGACCTTGGGCTGGGATTGCTCGAGCGCGGCAACCAGCTCGCAGACGCAGAGTTCGCCCCGGTCGTGAAGCAGGAGCATTGCGTACAGCCGCGTGGGCTCCCCGAGGCAGTGAAAAAACCGGTGTGCGTTCATGGCATGACTCATCTGTCACGTGCCCGCAGTATATACGCTTATCCGTATATATGCATTCATCTGCACGAAAAAAAGGGCGGCCGGGCCGCCCTGGAAGTTGAGGACCTCTGCTTCAGAAATTAGCGCGGACGCCGAACGAGTAGGTCACGCCCAGGTCATACTTCTCGTAGATCTGGCCGCCCTGCGTCCACTCGATGGGCTCGTCGAAGATGTTCGCGGCCTTGAACTCGAGCTCGAAGTCCTGGTCCATGAACGACGACTCCCAGCGGAAAAGCAAGTCCACGCGTCCGCGGGCCTCCTGGATCACGTCCGGGGCGTTGATGGCGCCGACCAGGGCGATGTAGTCGCCGGTGTAGTTGTAGGCCAGGGAAGCAACGATCCCGCGGTACTCGTCCTCGTAGGAAAGCAGGATGTTGCCCAGCCAGTCCGCCTGGCCCGTCAGCGGACGCTCGTTGGCGAAGAGCCGGCCGATCTGCCGGCCCCCGGTGATCGGGACGTCGGCGGCCGTTTCCCCTTCGCCGAGCAGGACCACTTCCGAGTCGATGTAGGAGACGTTGGCCGACAGCACGAAATTGTCGTACCAGGCGTCGTTCCAGCTCTCGCTGTCCAGGTCGAACCAGTCGGAGAAGAGCAGTTCCTTGCGGAAGTCGTACTCCACGCCCGACAGCTCGGCTTCCTCGGCGTTGAACCAGGTGAAGATATCGTTCTGCGCCTGGATCAGGGCCTGCTCGATGGGATCGGTGAACTCCTTGTAGAACAGGCCCAGCGACATGCTGTCCGCCGCGCCGAAGTACCATTCCCAGCGGAAATCGTAGTTGGTGAGCTCCGCCTGCTCCAGGAACACGTTGCCGCGGTAGAGCTGGAAGTTCTCCGGGTTACGGATTGTCGTACCGGTGATCTCGAGCAGGCTGGGCCGGTTGACCGTCTCGGACCAGGCCAGGCGCACCTGCATGTTCTCGATGAACTCGTAGGTCAGCGAGGCTGCGGGCAGCCAGTCCTGGTACTCCTGCTCAACCGCATTTTCCGTGCCCGGTTCCGTGTTGCCACCCCAGGCATCGGCGAAAAGGAGCACGTCCTCGTAGCGCACACCGCCCTGGAGCCGCAGTCGATCCGTGAGCTGCGCATCGAACTGGGCGTAATAGGCCTCGTTCTCTTCGCCGGACTCGGCGAACGGGAAGATCCCGGCTGCATTGGCTGCACCGGCCGAGAAATCCCGTACCTCGACCCAGTCGTTCTGGAAGTTGCGCAGGTCGAACAGCTGCGTCGGGTACTGCAGCGCGACAAAATCGGGCGCGCTGTTGGTCAGGTCGAAACGGAATAGCCGCTCTTCGCTTTCCCGGGTACGCTCGTAGTAGCCCGCACCGAAGTTGAAGGAAACGTCTACCCCGCCCAGCATCACCGGAACCTTGAAGTCGAAGCCGTAATCGCTGAGCGAGTCATCGAGGCGGGCGTAGTTCCGCTCGGGCGCCTGGAACACCACGCGCAGGTCACCGGCCGCCTGCCGGCTCGGGGTCACCACCTCGTCGAGGCCGTCGCGGTTCTCCGCATAGGTGTAGGTGCGCGTATCCGGCGCGTCCCGGTAGGCAGACCCATCGACAAGGCGCCAGGTGAACTCCGCATCGTTGAGCGCTTCGATGAAATGCTCACCGGCCAGCTGCCAAGTCTCGATCTCGTTCTCGGTCCACTGCAGGCGGACGTTTTCCACCGGCGTTGCGTCGGCAGTGACGTCGTCCTCGCTCGACAGGCCTTTCGCCAGCTGCGTCTCGTCGTCAGTCTGCCGCATGAGCGTGTAGGTCAGCGAGACCGAGTTGTTGTAGTCGAACTCGTAGCCGACCGTCGCGAAGGCATTGAGACCCACCCGGCGGCGGGTGGTGAACTGCTCGTAATCCACGGTCTGGTTGGAGCCACCGTCGACGCCGGTGAACTCGTAGCGGCGGTAATCGGTGCTCCGGTTGAGCCAGTTGTTGCTGTACTTGACCGAGCCGATGAAACCCAGCGCGGACTCCTCACCGATTTCCCGGCGGAAGCCGAGCTCGGCCTCGGCACCCATGTTGGGCTCCATGGTCTTCTCGAGCAGATCCCAGTTGTTGTAGAAGCTCGCACCGAGCGCAGCTCGCTCGGGGTACTCGGTAGCCTCGAACTCCTCGCTGGTGAGCTGCTGCACATTCAGGGGAATTTCGCGGGTGCCGTCGTCGTAGCCCGAGCCATCCCACTGGCCACCGCTGTAGTGCAGGCCGTCGCCGTCGGTGGTCTCGCTGTTGCCGCCGAGCGAGAGCTTGATGTTGGCGAAGTTCTCCTGCGGCGTGCTCTTCGTGCGGATATCGATGACACCGCCGCTGAAGTCGCCCGGATACTGCGCCGAGTAGGTCTTCTGGACCAGCAGGCTCTCGACGATCTTGTTCGGCACGATGTCCAGCGGTACCGTCTTCTGGAACGGGACCGGGCTCGACAGGCGGGTCGCGTTCAACAGCGTCGATGAGTAACGCTCGCCGAGACCGCGCACATAGACGTACTTGCCGCCGACGAGGCTGAGGCCGGTCACCCGGGAGAGGGAAACACCGACGCTCGTTTCCCCGAGCTTCGACAGGTCCTCGACGTCGAGGATATTGGAAATCTCGGACGTATCACGCTTCTCGTCCGGGATGAACTCGCCGAGGACGAAGACTTCCTCGATCTGCCCGGGCGGGGCGATCGCTGGAGCTTCCTCCTGGGCACGGGCCGAGCCGGTCATCGCCGCTACGGCACCGGCTACGGACAGCACGAGGGTTTTACGTTTCATCATCACTCTTTCGCCTGTTCCATGCGCGGGCCAGCAGCCTGCGCGGTAGGAGGGATGGGCGAAAACAAGCCAGGCCCCTCGCGGAGCCTGGCATTGCTTTGCCGCTGCAAGTCACCTGGCTTTAGATCCCGAAGGTCCAGGTGCCCTTCCAGCTGTCCACGTCGGCACCGATGGTGCTGTTCTGCTCGAAGAAGCCGTCCGCCGGAAGCGTACCGGCCGGGGGCGGGTTGGCGCCCTCGGACACGTTGCTGCCGTCCAGGAAGCTCTGGATCGCGTCCACGTCGTCACCCTCGACATTGGTGGCGCAGTCGAGCTGGACACCGTCGAAGGTGATGCCGCTGCCGAGCAGGTTGAGAGACTCACCCTGGATCCGCAGGCAGGTGTCGCCGTTGAGCAGCTCCGAGTTGAAGAGCATCAGGCCCGTGCCGCGGCGCAGGCGCACGGCGCGCTGGTCGTCGCGGACGACGATGGTCATGTTGGCGATACTGGGCATGGAGACCGGGGTCACCAGCTCGTCACCTTCGCGGTTGTCCGCCTCGATGCCGTTGTCGCCCGTGTCCGTCTGCTCGATGTAGACGTACTGCAGGCGGCCGGTCCAGCCGTCGGTCCAGTCGAGGGAGTCGTCGGCGTGGCCGGTCAGGACGACGTACTTGGCGTCCACCGTGCCGCCGAAGAACTCGACGCCGTCGTCCAGGTTGTTGTGTACCTGGATGTACTGGACCACCGTGCCGGAGCCCACACCCTGGAAGGCGATACCGTTGAGCTGGTTCTCCGGGTCGACGTTGGAGCCCGCGTACTTCACTACGACGTAGCGCAGCTCGCCACTGGAGTCCGTGGGGTTGTCGCCGCCGAACAGCCCGGAGTTGGCTTCGCCCTCCTTCGTGCAGTCGGCCGTGCCGCCTTCGATACCGGCGGGGCAGTCATTGATCGGCGCGAAGCCGTTGATCACCAGGCCGCCCCACTCGCCGCGGGTGGACGGGCCCACGACGCCGTTGATGTCGGACAGGGAGGTGAAGGTGATCGGCGCCATCTCCGTACCCAGGGCGAAGATCTGCGAACCGCGGCTGATGACCATGAAGTCCTCGGCATTGCTGCCGATGATCGTGGTGCCGGACTCGATGTTCAGCGTCGCCGGGGCGCCTTCGTCGCCGACGGTGACCTTGCCGTCGAGGACGTAGTTGTTGTCGCGGGTCAGCGTCAGCGTACCGGCGATGGTGCCGGTGAGCTGGCAGGCCTGCTTGCCGCCGATGGTGCCGAGGTCACCGGTGCCGCTCGGGCAGCCGAAGCTCACGTTGCCGTCGGGCATGCCCACGGTCCAGCCGCTGGTCCAGTCGTTAGCCGGATCCTCGATGGCACCGACAAAGCCGGTGGCATCGAAGAAGGCATCGCCGGAGAGGTCTGCCGCGGCCGGAGCGCTGGGGCCCTCGGCGACATTGCTGTCGTCGAGGAAGCTCTGTACCGCGTCAACATCGTCACCTTCGTTGACCGTGGCACAGTCGAGCGTCACGCCGTCGAAGATGATGCCCGAGCCCAGCAGGTTCAGGGACTCACCCTGGATGCGGAGGCAGCTGTCGCTCCCGCGCACCACGCTGTTGTACAGCTCGAGGCCGGTGCCGCGACGCAGGCGGATACCGCGCTCGGCAGGATTGCCGTTGATCGTCATGTTGGCGATCCGCGGCAGGGAGCGCGGCTCGAGGTTCTCGTCGCCCTCGCGGTTGTCCGCTTCGATACCGTTGTCACCGGCATCGTCGGCCTGGTCGATCACCAGGTACTGCAGGGAGCCTGTCCAGCCATCGGTCCAGTCGAGGGAATCGTCAGCGTTGCCGGTGAGTACCACGTACTTGGCATTCACAGTGCCGCCGAAGAACTCGACGCCGTCGTCCAGGTTGTTGTGTACCTGGATATGGCTGACTTCCGTGCCGGAACCCACACCTTGGAAGGCGATGCCGTTGAGCTGGTTCTCCGGGTCGACGTTGGAGCCGGCGTACTTGACGACGACGTAGCTCAGCGTACCGCTGTCATCGGCCGGGTCGGCGCCGCCGAAGAGACCGGAATCGGCTTCGCCCTGCTTGGTGCAGCCCTCGGTGCCGCCGGTGGCGCCTTCCGGGCAGTCGTTGATCGGCGCGAAGCCGTTGATCACCAGGCCGCCCCAGAGGCCGCGGTCTGTCTCGATATCGGCCGTGCCCTCGACATCGGCGCGCGCGGTGAGGGTGATCGGCGCCATGCGGCTGCCGTTCGCCTCGATCTTCGAGCCCTGGGAAATGACCAGGAAGTCGAAGCTCGTGCCGCCGAACACCGTGGTGCCGGCCTGGATGTTGAGGGTTGCCGGGTTGGCATCGTCACCGATGGTGACCTTGCCGTTCAGCTGGTAGAGGTTGTTGGCGGTCAGCGTGAGGTCGCTGGTCACCGTGCCCTCAATGTCGCAGACGCGCAGACCGTCGATGGTCTCGTTCGCGTCGGAGGTACCGGCCGGGCAACCGAAATCGGGCTGGTCGGTGTTGTTGATGGTGCCGGGTGTGGTCCAGCCCTCGGTCCAGTCGGTTGCGCCGAAGGCACCGACGAAGGTGGTGGGCTCAAGCCGGGAATCGGCCGGGGTCACCGGGTCGACACTGCCCCCGTTCTGCGACACGTTCATCGCCGAGTCGAGGTAGGCCTCGACGGCGCCGTCGGAGTCCTCGTCGTGCATGGTCGCACAATCGAAGGTCACACCGGCAAAGGTGAGGTCACTGCCAAGCAGGTCCCGGGACGTGCCGTCGATGCGCAGGCAACGATCGGAACCGGTGATCAGGCTGTTACTCATGGCGAGGCCCGTACCGCGACGGATGCGCAGGGCACGCTCGGAAGCCGCGCCGAAGGCGCTCATGTTGGCGATGGACGGGTTGGAGCGGGGCTCGAGGTTCTCATCACCCTCGCGGTTGTCCGCCTCGATGACGTTGTCGGCAGAGTCAGTCTGCTCGACGTACACGTACTGGATCGCGCCGGTCCAGCCGTCGGTCCAGTCCAGCGAGTCGTCGGCCGCGCCGGTCACGGCGAGGTAGCGGCCGTTCACCGTACCGCCGAACCACTCTATGCCGTCGTCCAGCGCATTGTGCACCTGCACGTACTCGACCACGGTGCCGGAGCCCACAGCCTGGAAGGCGATGCCGTTCAGCTGGTTCTCCGGGTCCACGTTGGAGCCGGTGTAGCGGACGTTGACGTAGCGCAGCACACCGGAGTCGTCTTCCGGGTCCGCGCCGCCGAAGGTGCCGGAGTTGGCCTCGCCTTCCTTGATGCAGCCCTCCGTGCCGCCGGTTTCACCTTCCGGGCAGTCGTTGATGGGAGCGAAGCCGTTGATCACCAGGCCGCCCCAGAGGCCGCGGTCGTTTTCTTCCACCGTGCCTTCCACGTCCGCGGTCGCCGTGAAGAGGATCGGCTGATCTGCCGTGCCGTCGGCGTCGATCCGGGCGCCCTGGCTGATCACCAGGAAGTCGAACTCGGAGCCGCCGGCGATGACCGCACCGGGCGCCATTTCCAGCGTGCCGCCGCTGATGAAGAGCGCACCGCCGGAAATCTCGAAGATCGCGTCGTTGCCGAGGAGCAGGCCGTTCGGGTCGAGTTCGCCGTCGGCGAGCTGCGAAACGTCAATAGTGAAGATGGGCTTGTTGCCGAAGTCGCCGGACGCCGTGCGCCCGGAATCGGTGATGACATCGGCGAGGCCGTCGGGGATGACCGAGGGCGTGACGTCGGGATCGGGGTCGGGGTCCGGATCGGGGTCAGGGTCAGGGTCGGGGTCCGGGTCCGGATCGGGCCCGGGGCCTTCGACGGGTACTTCTACCACGATGGAGCCGGGCGACACGTTATCCGAGGAGCCGCCGCAGGCGGCCAGGAGCGACGTGATCGCGAGGACCAGTGTGCGCTGCATGAATCGTTCGCTGAGCATTATCGACCTCTTCCCTTTGAGAATGTGGACACGACAAAACGAGCAGCCAGGCCGCGTTTATCGACACCCGGCATGCTAGAGAGGCTTTGTTACTGAATTGTTATTTCTATGTGACGTTTCTGTGACAGGTCGCCGACCCGGACCGGCCGTCCACGGTCACAAAAATTTCAGAATTTCGCCGTTTTTTCTTAACAGACCCCGCGCAGGCTGGAGCGCATCCGAAGCCCGACAGCGAGCGAAGGGGTGTCGCCATGCAGTACAGCAACGCAAACGTCAACCCGGTAGAAAAGCAGCGCCTCCGGGAAGCGATCAACCAGGAGGTCAACCGTTTCCTCGAGGCCGGCGGCTCCATCACGGTGCTGGAGACCCGCGGACCCGGCGACCACGACTATCGCGTCGCGGCCTGGCAGGAAGGGGATGCCGTCGACGAGATCCTGGAATGACCTGCCCTGCCCCCATGCCGAGGAACCGACGCGCATGCTGAATATCGAACGGACGCTGGCCACCCACTACCCCGACTTCGTCCAGCGCCACCGGCGCTCCGCCCAGACCCTCAGCCGCTTCCTCGGCTTCCTGTTTTACGAGTCCCGCTTCCAGAAATTCGCCGCCGACTACCCGCACCTGCGCGGCTTCGATTTCGTCGAGGAGGTGCTGCGCTACTTCGACTTCGACCTGCGGCTGAATGAGCGGGAACGCGCGCGCATTCCTTCCACCGGCCGCGTGGTGATCGCCGCCAACCACCCGATCGGCTCCCTGGACGGCCTCGCCCTTCTCAAGCTGGTGCGCAGCGTGCGCCCCGACGTAAAGGTGGTTGCGAATGAACTGCTCACTGCCATCGGCCCGCTGCACGACGTGCTGCTGCCGGTGGCGAACATGGGCACGGCCGGCTCGGCCCGCGACAACCTGAAGGCGATCAAGGAGCACCTGCTCGCCGATGGCGCCCTGATCATCTTCCCGGCCGGGGAGGTCTCGCGCCTGAGCCCCGGGGGCGTGCGCGACTGCGAGTGGCAGAGCGGCTTCGTCAAGCTGGCGACCTCCACGCGCTCGCCGATCCTGCCGGTCTACGTCGCCGGCCGCAACTCGCTCTTCTTCTACAGCCTGTCCGCGCTGGCCAAGCCGCTGTCGACGCTCTGGCTGGTGCGGGAGATGTTCAAGCAGAGCCACAACACCGTCGATGCGCGTATCGGCCGGCCCGTGCCGCACGAGATCTATACCGCCAACGGCTTTTCGGCGCGCCAACTCGCGCGCATGTTCCGCAAGCACGTCTACCGCCTCGGCAGCGGCAGGCCGATCTTCCGCTCCGTGGAAACGGTGGCCCCGGCGGAGAACCCGCAGCTCCTGCGCGCGGAGCTCGCCGCCTCCGAGTGCCTCGGGGAAACCCGCGACGGCAAGGTGATCTACCTGTGCACGATGGATGCGGCGCCCTGCGTGATGCGCGAGATCGGCCGGCTGCGCGAGTTCACCTTCCGCGCCGTCGGCGAGGGCACGGGCCAGCCGCGGGACATCGACCGCTATGACAAGTACTACCGGCAGCTGGTCCTCTGGGACCGGGATGCCATGGAAATTGCCGGCGCCTACCGGATCGCGGACGCCGGCGCCATCATCGATCAGTACGGCCTCGATGGTCTCTATTCCGCCAGCCTGTTCGATTACGGACCGAGCATGCTGCCGCTACTTCGCCAGGGCCTCGAACTCGGCCGCAGCTTCGTGCAGCCGCGCTACCAGACCCGGGGCAGCCTCGACTACCTGTGGTACGGGATCGGGGCCTACCTGAAGGATCGGCCGCAGCTGCGCTACCTCTTCGGACCGGCCTCCATCAGCCGCTTCTATGGCACCGACGCCACGGCGCGGCTCGTTCACTACTACGGTACCCACTACAGCGGCGCTCACCTCGACGTCACGCCCCGCACGCCCTTCGTCATACCGCCGGAGCTGCAAACGCGGCTGGCGGCTGAATTCGACGGCTGCGACGCGGAGGAGGACTTCAAGGCCCTGAAGCAGGCCCTCGCGGGCCGTGGCCTGCCCGTGCCGACGCTGTACAAGCACTACTCGCAGGCCACCAGCCCGGACGGGGTCTGCTTCTGCGCGTTCAACGTCGACAGGGACTTCGGCGACTGCGTGGACAGCTTCGTGATGGCGGACCTTCACAAGCTGACCGCGCGCAAACGGCAACGGTACCTGGAGTCATAACGACCAGAGGAGTGAACCGACGATGCAGGCCCTACCCCCCGATGGCAAAGTGCGCTGCAAGGCGCTGTGGATCTCTGACGTGCACCTCGGCAGCGTGCACAGCAAGGCCGAGCAGCTCCTGCAGCTTCTCGACCGCGTGGAGTGCGAGCGGCTCTATCTCGTCGGCGATATCGTCGACGTCTGGGCAATGCAGCGGCGCGTCCACTGGCCCGAGGCGCACACGCGGGTGCTGCGCCGGATTCTCAAGTTTTCCCGGCACGGCACCGAGGTCGTGTACATTCCCGGCAACCACGACCAGAACTTCCGCGAGTTCTGCGGCAGCGAGTTCGGCGAGGTGCAGATCCGCAAGGAAGTGATCCACGAGACGGGCCAGGGCTATCGCATGCTGGTCACCCACGGCGATGAGCTGGACTTCGCCGTGCGCTACAGCCGGCTCAACCGCTTCATCGGCGACATCGCCTACGACCTGCTCATGTGGGTGAACCGCCGCATAAACCAAGCCCGCGAGGCCCTGGGCAAGCCGTACTGGTCCCTGGCCAAGTGGGTGAAGGTCAACGTGTCCCAGGCCGAGGCGGCCATCCGCGCCTACCAGCACGCGGCCGTCAACCTGGTCCGGGACCGCGGCCTCGACGGCATCATCTGCGGCCACCTGCACTACCCGCTGGTGCGGGAGATCGAAGGGGTCCTCTACTGCAACGACGGCGACTGGGTAGAGAACTGCACGGCGCTGGTCGAGGACCACGCCGGGGCGCTCCATCTCCTGCGCGGCGTGGCGCACCCGGAGAAGCCCCTGGAGCTGGTATTCGCCGACGACCGCTTCCCGGTCACTGCGGACCCGCTCCCCGCGCAAGCGCCAGCATGAGCAGCGCCGCGCGCTTGCCCTGGCTGGGCAGGGTGGCCATGGTCGCGGTCTCGTACACCGTGTGGCCGCCCTCCCCCATGAGCCCGAGGCCGTCGATGGCGGCGCGCACGTAGGGCGCGGCAAAGGAGATATCCGCCGCCCCCGCGCGGCGCGGGTCCACCGCGCGCACCGGGCCGAAGCCAAGGGCCTCGCTCCCCGCGCTGTAGAGCGCCAGCAGCGCCTCGTTGCCGGCCGTGGGCGGCATGGGTGGATAGCCCTCGGTGAACTCGAAGCGAGCCCCGGTCCCGGCCAGGTGCTCGCCGGCAATCCGCTCCATGGTGGCCACCGCCCGCTCGAGCTGCGCGGGCGTCAGCGCGCGGATACCGCCGCTGGCAAGCGCCGCCTGGGGAATCACGTTGTCCTTGCCGAAAGCCACACCGCGGGTCCGCGCGGGCTCGTGGGACAGTTCCGTGCCCGCAAGCACCAGTCCCGCGTTGAAGGTCAGGTTCTCCTCACCGGCGAGCGCCGCGCGCCAGCCGTCGAGGATGCGCGCCAGCTCGAAGGCCGCGCCGTAGCCGACGTCTCGCCGGAAGATCTGCGACGAGTGCGCGGGCCGGCCGGAGACGGCGAGGCGCCAGCTGCTCGAGCCGCGCCGCGCGATGACCGCCGTTTCCGGGTCGCCGTCGCCGTCCTCGAAGCCGATGGCGTAGTCCGCCCAGCGGGCTGCCTCTGCCAGCGGCGCCGTGGCCAGCGCCAACGGTTCGCCGCGATCCTCCTCGTCACCGGCGAGGAACACCCGCAGCTGGAGCGCGTCGAGCTGGCCTGCGCGATCGAGCGCCTGCAGCGCCGTCAGCAGGACCACGTTGCCGCCCTTCATGTCCGTGATGCCGGGGCCGCGAACGCGCCCGGGAGCCACGGTTTCCATGGCCTGGAAGGGCCCATCCACGGGGAAGACAGTGTCGAGGTGGCCGATCAGGAGCAGCCTCGGGCCGCGGCTGCCGCGGGATGCCAGCAGGTGGCCGGCACGGCCGAAGGGCTCGCCGTCGATCCATTCCACGGTGAAGCCGAGGGCCGTGAGCGGCGGCATGAAACGCTCGCCGACGGCGCGGACACCGGCGAAGTTCATGGTGCCGCTGTTGATCGCGACGGTCTCCGCAAGCAGGGCCCGCGCCTCGGGCTGCAGCGCGTCCACGGCGTCCGCGACGGCCAGGGCGACGGGGTCCTCGGCCCGGGCGGGCTGGGTGACGGCGAGAAAGACGGGAAGAAGGACGGGAAGAAGGACGGGAAACAGGCGGAACAGTGAGCGTGAGGCGAGGCGACGCATGGGCATTCTCCGGGGCAGTGAGCAAGGGGCCGGGAACGGTCCGGGGCAGGCCGGTGGAGTCCCGCGCCGCCCCGGATCCGGTTTGCAGCGTAGCAGACCACTCGCGCCTCCCCAAAGACGCGCTAAGACATTGGAAATATGGCAATTTTTTTATCCTTATAAACAGGGGGCGCTAGAGCCGGGGCCCTTGTAACAAATCGTTCATCGACAGTCCGGGACCCCTTTGCTTAGATCAGGAAGCGGGCACCACGCCCGCCCATCCCACCGCCACTGCTCGAGAGGCACCACTTATGAAAAGACAGAAGCGCGACATGGCCAGCCGGGCCTATGACCGGGGTTATCTCGCCGGGGTTTCCGGTCGCAGCAGCGACAGCTGCCCCCACGAGAACGAGCAGCAGCGGGTCAACTGGCTCTCGGGCTGGCGCGAGGGTCGCGCCGCCCAGTGGGATGGCATGACGGGCGTCTCCGGGGTGCATCGATTGCCTTCTGTCTGAGCAATTCCACGGGGCGCAAACGCCGGCCTACGGTCGCGCCCCGCCCGATGAGGCTGCGCAGCGGGCAAGTTGACAGCGCTCACGGTGTGCCTATGCTTGCATTCTTATGTGCAGGAAGGGGGTGGCCGTGCCAGGGCTACCGGCGCAAGCCGATCACCCACTGACCGCGGAGATCGCGGGCAGTCTTCTCGATACCGTTGACTTCGGCGTGGCGATCTACCGGCCCGTGGACGGGGCCCAGGATTTCGAGTTCGTCTACCTGAATCCCGCGGCCCGCCGTATCGCGAGCGTCGACCTGCGGGAGGTTCTCGGCCAGCCCCTGACCCGGGTGATGCGGGGCGCCGGCACCATGGGCATCCTCGAGGCCCTGCGCCGTGTCGGCGAGTCGGGCATCCCGGAGTCCCTCCCCTCGCTGTACTACGAGGACGACCTGCGCGCGGGCTGGTACCGCAATGACCTCTACGCGCTAGCCGGCGGCTACGTCGCGGCGATCTTCAGCGATACCAGCGAACAGGTGCACCTGCGCCGCGCCGTCGATGAGGAGCGCACGCGCTACCACCTGCTCACCTCGGCGCTCGATGTAGGCATCTGGGACTACGACCTGCTCACCGACCGGGTCTATTTCTCACCGAGCTGGAAAGCCCAGCTCGGCTACCGCGACGACGAACTGGAAAACAGCTTCGCAACCTTCGAGGCCGCGCTCGCAGAGGAAGACCGGGAAGCGGTCCTCGCCCACCTCGCCCGCTTCCGCGAGCACGGCGAGGACCACTGGGAGCACACCTTCCACCTGCGCCACAAGGACGGCCATTACGTCCCGATTCTCGCCCGCGCCACGCCGGTGTGCGACCACGATGGCCGGGTCATCCGCCTGTTGGGCGTCCACGTGGACCTCAGCGAGACCCGCGCCCTGGAAGATGCCGTGGCGCGGCTCGAGCTGTCCAACCGGCTCGTCGACCTCGAGATCTATGAACAGGCGGTCGCCAGCACCCAGGACCAGCTGGCAGCGGTAGACAAGGATCTCCGCTACCTGATGGTGAACGGCGCCTACGCCGACTTCTTCGGCTGCAGGCGGGACGAGCTCATCGGGCACCGCGTGGAGGAACTGTTCGGCGGCGAGGCCTTGAGCAGCAAGGTCGCGCCAGGCCTCGCCCGCTGCCTGCAGGGCGAGACCGTCAGCTTCGAGGAGTGGCGGCAGCCGGCGGTCGGCGAGCCGCGCTGTTTCAAGGTGGTCTACACACCGCTCCTCGACGAGGGGGAAACATTCGGGGTGCTGGCGAGCGCGCACGACGTCACCACGCTGCAGACCGTGAAGGCCCAGCTCGAGCGCATCGCCCACCACGACCCGCTGACCGGCCTGCCGAACCGTATCCAGCTCGACATCATCCTGCAGCGAAGCCTGAAGCAGGCAAACCGTGACGGCAGCCAGGTGGCGGTGATGTTCATCGACCTCGACCGTTTCAAGGCCATCAACGACAGCCTCGGCCACGCCGCCGGAGACGAGGTGCTGCGCCAGGCCGCGAGCCGCCTGCTCGGCGCCCTGCGCGACAGCGATTCCCTGGCGCGGGTCGGCGGCGACGAGTTCGTGGCGGTTCTCGCCGGTGTCCGGGACCCGGCGGACCTGTCCCAGGTCGCCAGCAAGCTCATGGACGCCGTCTGCCGCCCCTTCGATCTCGGCGGTGAGCAGGCCCAGCTGAGCTGCAGCATCGGCATCAGCCTCTATCCCGAGGACGCGGGCAGCGCCGACGAACTGCTGACCAATGCAGACACGGCCATGTACGAGGCCAAGGAGCAGGGGCGCAATGACTGGCGCTTCTACACCGCCGCCATGACGGCCCAGGCCGCGGAGTACCTCACCCTGGTGGAAAACCTGCGCAGCGCCCTGGATGGCAACGGGCTGGACCTCGTCTTCCACCCCGAGTTCGACGTTGCCACGGGGGAGGTCGTTGCCATCGAGGCGTTGACGCGCTGGGACGACCCGCAGCTGGGCAACGTGCCGCCGGAGCAGTTCATCGCGGCCGCGGAGAAAGCCGGCCTGGTGCGCCAGCTGGACTTCCAGTCGCTGGACAGCGCCTGCGCGTACCTGGCCGCGTGGCAGGCGGACGGTATCGCCCCGCCGCGGCTGGGCATGAACGTGAGCCCGAAGACCCTGAACCACGCCGACACGCCAGCGCGGATCGCGGCGATACTGCGCCACCACGGCCTGGCACCGTCGCTGCTGGAACTGGAGGTCCACGAGCAGGCCCTGATCCAGGACCCGGAGCGAACGACGCAGAGTATGGAGGCGCTGGAAGCCCTGGGGGTCGGCCTGGTCGTGGACGGCTTCGGCTCCGGCTCCCTGGGCCTGCGCTACCTGCAGTCGCTGCACGTGCGCACCCTGAAGATCGACGGCAGCTACCTCAAGGATGTGAGCGGTCCGGACGGCCAGCGTATGGCGCGGGCAATGATCGCCCTGAGCCAGGCGCTCGGCCTGGACGTGGTGCTGTCAGGTGTGGAGAACGTGGAGCAGGCGACTTTCCTGCAGGGCGAGCCCGGGGTGCACGGCCAGGGCTACTACCTGGCCCGCCCGCTGCCGGCCGGTGACGTCACGGCCTTCCTGCGCGGCGACGCACAGATGCACCGGTCGGGCGGCGCGGCCGGCTGACGCCGGCTGGGGTAGGCGCCTAGGCGCGGCGGCTGCTCTGCGCGAGATCCAGCAGCTCGCGGTTGGCAACCGCGAACATCGCGAAGTCCGGCGCCGTCGTGGCGTGCAGCTCCGCCAGCATCTCGCGCCAGCGGGCGATGAGCGGCGCCTCCTGCTCCTCCCAGCGCTCGACGCAGGCGGCACTGTCCAGGCCCTCGCAGCGCAGGCGCAGGATACCCATCGCCAGCGTGCACTGCTGGGCCTGCAGGTCCTCGAGGTAGGACTCGCGCGCCAGCGCCTGCCACTCGTTGTCCACGGCGCTGCGCAGGATCTGCCCGCCGAACCAGTCGAGCTCGAGGCGCTCGCCGAGATGGAAGTAGAGCTCCGCCACCTCCCCCAGGGGCGCCTCCGCCCGGCTCGCGACATCGATGATCGCCAGGCCCGTGGCGGCGTAGAGCCCCGCCGCCACCGTTGCCGCCAGCGGCTCGTCGACACCGCCGGCGAGGTAGCGGCCCCGGCGTTCCTCGTAGAACGCCTGCGCGTTGCCGCGCAGCAGCGAGGGCAGCTGCCCGAGGAAACCGTCGATGCCGCCGGCAAATTCCTCGATCAGCAGCGAGGGGGCGAGCTGGTGGCGCCGGTTGCGCAGCAGCCAGCGAGTGGAGCGCTTCACCAGCCGCACCACGTCGAGCATCATCTCGTGCTGTAGCGCGGCCTCCACCCGGTAGTCGAGACCCTCGATGGCGTCCCAGCGCTCGCCGAGGCCGTAGATGACCATCGCCGCCGTGTAGGCCCGGGCCACGTCGGCTACCGGCGCACCGGTGGCGCGCTGCTGCCGGCTGACGAAGTTGGGCCCCATGCGGTTGACGATGTCATTCGCGACCTGCGTGCAGATGATCTCCCGGCGCAGCCGGTGCGCCGCGACGTCTTCCGGGAAACGCTCGACGAGCCGGGCCGGGAACGCCGTGGCCGCGGCTTCCGCCAGGCTCGGGTCCTGCTCCAGGGCTGCCTCGCCGAGCGACTCCTTGAGCACCGCCTTGCTGTAGGAAACGAGGATGGCGAGTTCCGGCCGGGTCAGTCCGCGATTGAGCAGCGCGCGCTCCGCCAGGTCCTCGTCACTGGGCAGGAACTCCAGCTCCCGGTCCAGGCGGCCGCTCGCCTCCAGGTTGCCGATGAGGCGCCGGTACTCGCCAGCACGCTCCCGGGCCTCGAACTCCGCGAGGCTGATGGCCTGCACCTGGCGGTAGTTGTTGGCCAGCACCAGCGCGGCCACGCTCTCGGTCATCTCCTCCAGCAGCGTGTTGCGGTGTTTCTCGGTCAGGTCGCCGCGGGCGACGATGGCGTCGAGGAGAATCTTGATGTTGACCTCGTGGTCGGAGCAGTCGACGCCGCCGGCATTGTCGATGAAGTCCGTGTTCACGCGCCCGCCGTGCAGCGCGTACTCGACCCGCGCGAGCTGGGTCATGCCGAGATTGCCGCCCTCGCCGATCACCCGGCAGCGCAGCTGGTTGGCGTTCACGCGCAGGCTGTCGTTGGTCTTGTCGCCGACATCCGTGTGTGCCTCGAGGCTGGACTTCACCCAGGTGCCGATGCCGCCGTTCCAGAGCAGGTCGACTTCGGCGCGCAGCAGGTGGCTGATCAGCTCCGCCGGCGTCAGGTGGTCTGCGCTGATGGCGAAGCGCGCCTTCATCTCGCGGGAGATGGTTACGGACTTGGCGGCCCGGCTGAATACCCCGCCCCCCGCAGAGATCAGCGCGGCGTCGTAGTCCTCCCAGCTCGAGCGCGGCAGGGCAAAGAGGCGCTGGCGCTCGGCGTAGGCGGCCGCCGTGTCCGGCTCCGGGTCGACGAAGATATGCTGGTGGTTGAAGGCCGCAACCAGGCGGATGTGCGGCGACAGGAGCATGCCGTTGCCGAAAACGTCGCCACTCATGTCGCCGATGCCGACCACCGAGAACGGCGTGGTCGCGACGTTGATGCCGAGCTCGCGGAAATGCCGCTCCACGGACACCCAGGCCCCGCGGGCGGTGATCCCCATCTTCTTGTGGTCGTAGCCGACGCTGCCGCCGGAGGCGAAGGCGTCACCGAGCCAGAAGCCGTACTCCTGCGACAGGGCGTTGGCGATGTCGGAGAAGGTCGCCGTGCCCTTGTCCGCGGCAACGACGAGGTAGGGGTCCTCGTCGTCCTTGGCCACGACGTGCGCCGGGCGCACCACGCCGCGCTCGCTGCGGTTGTCGGTGATATCGAGCAGGCCGCGGATGAAGGTCTGGTAGCAGGCGACGCCCTCGGCCTGCACCGCGTCGCGCTCCCAGTCGGCGCCCAGGCGCTTGCAGACGAAACCGCCCTTGGCGCCCACGGGCACGATCACCGCGTTCTTCACCTGCTGTGCCTTGACCAGGCCGAGCACCTCCGTGCGGAAATCCTCGAGGCGGTCCGACCAGCGCAGGCCGCCGCGGGCGACCTTGCCGCCGCGCAGGTGCACACCCTCGAGGCGCGGCGAATAGACAAACACCTCGTAGAGCGGTACCGGCCGCGGCACGTCCGGGATGTCACCGGGCGAGAGCTTGAAGGAGAAGTAGGGCTTGAGCTCGCCGCGGTCGTCGGGCTGGAAGAAGTTGGTGCGCAGCGTCGCACAGATAACGGCAACGTACTGGCGGATGATCCGGTCCTGGCCGAGGTTCTGGACCGCGTCGAGGCCGGTGAGCACACGCTGCTCGACGGCGGCCTCGCGCTGGGCGCGCCAGTCCTCGTCGCCGTCGAACACCGGTGAGAAACGGGTGAGGAACAGCTCGACGATGCCCGCGGACAGGTGCAGGTGGTCCGCCATGGTCTCGGCAATGTAAGCGAGACTGTAGGGGAAATTGATCTGCCGCAGGTAGCAGGCGTAGGCGCGCAGCAGCGCGATCTCCCGCCAGGAGAGCCGGGTGCCGAGGAGCAGGCGGTTGAAGGAGTCGCTCTCCGCCTCGCCGAACCAGATGCGCCGGAAGGCGTCCTCGAACTCCCCCTTCACCTCGTCGAGGTCGATATTCTGCGCCAGCGTGTAGATCAGCGAGAACTCCTGGATCCAGTAGTGCTCGCCCCGGCGCGCGCGCACCGGGTAGGCGCGCTCGGTGACCACGCGCAGCCCGAGGTTCTCGAGGATCGGCAGCACATCGGACAGCGGCAGCGGCGCGCCGAGGTTGTACAGGCGCAGGCGCAGGTGGTCGTCGCCCTCCTCGAGCAGCCGGTAGAGGCTCATGCCCAGGCGCTCGCCGCCATCCAGTGCCAGCATCTTGTGCATGTCGGAGACGGCGACCCGCGGGTCGAAGTCGTCCTGGTAGCCCGGCGGGAAACCCACGCCGATGTCGCGGAAGAGCCGCTCGCCCTGTTCCTCGCCGAACTCCTCGACGAGCCGGTTCCGCAAGCGGTCTTCCCATGCCAGTGTGGCCTGCACGATCTGTTCCTCGATCTCGTTGACGTCGTAGGTGTCCAGCCTGGTGGGGTCGACCCGCAGCACGAAGTGCACCCGGACCAGGATCGACTCCGTGAACAGGGTCGTGAACTCGGATTCCTCTGCGGCGAAGGCGTCGCTGAGGATGCGCTGGATCCGCTGCCGCCGCTCCGTGGTGTAGCGGTCCCGGGGCATGTAGACCATGCAGCTGACGAACTTGTCGTGCAGGTCCCGGCGCACGAAGAGGCGCGTCTGCCGTCGCTCCTGGATGCGGTTGACCGCGCTCGCGGTCTCGTAGAGTTCCTGCACGCTGGACTGGAAGAGCTCGTCGCGGGGGAAGAGCTCGAGCACGCGGATCAGCTCGCGGCCGTCGTGTTCGCTGGTATCGAGGCCGGACAGGGCAAGCACCGCGTCGACCTTGCGCCGCAGCACGGGAATCAGCGACGGGGTCATCGTATATACCGCCGCCGTGTAAAGACCGAGGAAGCGGTGCTGGCCGATGACCTCGCCGTCCTCGTCGAACACCTTGACCTCGATGTAGTCGGGGTAGGCCTGCCGGTGCACGCGCGAGCGCCGCCGCGACTTGCCGAAGGTGAGCACGCCGTCGTGCAGCGCGGCCGGCGCGGTGGTGGCCAGGTCCTCGGCGAGGTCGCGGGGACCCCGGGTGTCGCGCCCGCGCAGGATGCCGAGGTGCGTGTCGGCGGGGCTCTCGACCTCGTAGCCGGCCCCGGCGCGGGAAACGGCAAGGTACTCGTAACCGAGGAAAGTGACGTGGTCGTGCTTGAGCCAGTCGAGGAACGCCCGCGCCTCCTCGCGCCCCTCCCGGTCCACGCAGGCGGCCGCGGCAAGGTCGGCGGCGGCCGCGTCGAGGCGCTCGCGCATGGGCGTGAAGTCGTCGACGACCCGGGCCACCTCGCCGAGGATGTCCTCGAGGGCCTGGCGCAGCGGCTCCAGTTCCGCCACGTCCGAATGGCGGCCGATCTCGAAGTAGAGCAGGCTCTCGGCGGAAGCACCGGCCGGCGCCTCTGCGCCCGGCGGCAGCACCGCTTCGAGGCCGCCGTCGGCATCGCGGCGGGTGACCAGGTTGCAGCTGGCGAGGGTGTGGATCGGGATCTGCCGCTGGTTGATCTCGCCGCGGACAGACGCCGTGCAGAAGGGCATGTCGCGGCAGAGGATCGCCACCACGGTGGCGCTGCTCTCCCAGCCGTGCCGGTCCAGCTGCGGGTTGAAGATGCGCACCCGCGGCCCCGCCTCCGCCTCGAAGCGGCGCATGAAGCGCAGCAGGCCGTAAAGGCAGCCATAGAGATTCTCGGGCGAGCGCCCGCGCAGGTCCTCGGCCGGGAAGCGGCGGTAGAAGGCAGACGCAAGGTTGTGCAGGGAGTCGCGCTTGTCCGCCTCGGCCCGGCGGTCGACGCGGTCGGCGAGCTCCGAGATCAGCGTCGCCTTCAGGTTCTCCCAGTTCATAAACCCGTCCATCAGCAGGCTGCCGTGAGAGGCCGCCATAAGAGGCCGCCGTGCCGGGGCAGCCGCGGCGCGCCGTTTCAGGCGCCCAGTCTACCGAATTCGTCGCGACCTTGCCGCCAAAACCCGGTGGAACTTTTGCCGCCGGCGCCAGTCCCATCGCCGGTCCGGAGATTTTGTGCCCGGCGTCTTGAGTGCCGTTTTGAGTGCTGTTTTGAGTGCAAGGGCCGCTGCGCTAGACTGCGCGCCTCCGGTAACCGACCCCCGATGAAGAGGAGTGACCGTGGCGAAGGCGGAAATCCAGGCCCTCAAGGAATGGCTCGCGACCCAGGTCATCGGCCAGGAACACCTCGTGGAGCGGCTGCTCATCGCCCTGCTCGCCGACGGGCATCTCCTCGTCGAGGGTGCGCCCGGCCTCGCCAAGACGCGCGCCATCAAGAGCCTCGGCGACGGGCTCGAGGGGTCCTTCCACCGCATCCAGTTCACCCCGGACCTGCTGCCCGGTGACGTCACCGGCACGGAGATCTTCCGGCCCCAGGAGGGGGGGTTCCACTTCCAGCAGGGGCCCGTCTTCAACAACCTGGTGCTCGCCGACGAGATCAACCGCGCGCCGGCGAAGGTGCAGTCCGCGCTTCTCGAGGCCATGGCCGAGCGCCAGGTCAGCGTCGGCGCCGAGTCCTGGCCGCTGCCGCGGCTCTTCCTGGTGATGGCGACGCAGAACCCGATCGAACAGGAGGGCACCTATCCGCTGCCGGAGGCGCAGCTGGACCGCTTCCTGCTACACGTCCGCGTCGACTACCCGGACGCCGCGGCGGAGACGGCGATCCTGCGCCTGACCCGCGCCGAGGCGGGCCAGGGCGGCACCGTGGCGCCACCGGTCGTGAGCCAGGAGCAGGTGTTCGAGGCGCGCCACGAGCTGCTCGACCTGCACATGGCCGAGGCCGTGGAGCAATACATCGTGCAGCTGGTGATCGCCACGCGCCAGCCCGAGAGCTACAGCCACGAGCTCGCCGGCTGGATCGCCTACGGCGCCAGCCCCCGCGCCACCATCGCCCTGGACCGCTGCGCCCGGGCCCACGCCTGGCTGCGCGGCGCCGACTTCGTCGGGCCCGACGACGTGCAGGCGGTGCTGGGCGACGTGCTGCGGCACAGGCTCCTGCTCACCTTCGAGGCCGAGGCGAACGGCGTGACGCCGGACCGGGTCACCGAGGAGCTGCTGGCCCTGGTGCCCGCGGCCTGAGGCCCGTGGACTTCGAGCGCGCACCGCAGGGCGCCTACTGCGAGCTCGCCGACCTGCTCGCGCTGCGCTTCGCCGCGCGGCAGGTGAACGTCACCAGCCGGCGCCGCGCCCTCTCGCACCTCGCCGGCAGCAACCGCGCCAGCTTTCGCGGCCGCGGCATCGACTTCGACGAGGTGCGCAGCTACCAGCCGGGCGACGACATCCGCGCCATCGACTGGCGGGTGACCGCGCGCACCGGCAGCGCCCACACCAAGCTCTTTCACGAGGAGCGGGAACGGCCGGTGCTGGTCGCCGTGGACCAGCGCCCGGGCATGTTCTTCGGCTCCCGCGACTGCTTCAAGTCCGTACTCGCCGCCCACCTCGCGGCCCTGGTCGCCTGGAGCGCCCTCGAGGCCGGGGAACGTGTCGGCGGCCTGGTCTTCGGTGCCGATGGGCACCGGGACCTGCGGCCGCGGCGCAGCCGGCAGTCGGTGCTCGGGCTGCTGTCCACGGTCTGCGACTACAACGCGGCGCTGCGCGATCCCGCCACCCCGGCCCCCGGCGCCGCCGAGCTGCTGGCGAAACTGCGGCGGATCGCCCGGCCGGGCAGCAGCGTGTTCCTGGTCAGCGACCTCTCCGGGTTGCTCGACGAAGGCGGCCGGGAGCACCTCTTCCAGCTCAGCCGGCACACGGAGCTGACCCTGCTCCACTGCACCGATCCGCTGGAGGAGACGCTGCCGCCACCCGGGCGCTACACCATCAGCGACGGCGACCAGCGGCACACCCTGGCCCTGGCCGACAGCGTCCTGCGCCGGCACCTCGGCTCGGTGCTTGCCGAGGCGCGCGCCGAACGCGAGGCCCTGCTGCTACAGCTCGGCATTCCCTGCATCGAGGCCAGCACCACGAGCTCGCCGCTGGCGCTCCTGCGCGAACTCTACGGGGGCGCGCGCCCGTGAATCCCCAGGACCCGCTCGACGCCCTGCACCCGCTGCGCACGCCGCCCCCGGTGGACGCCTGGCCGCCGGCCCCGGGCTGGTGGCTCCTCGCCGCCGTCGTTCTCGCGGCGCTCATCGCCCTCGGGTTCCTCGCGCTGCGCGCCTGGCGCCGCCGCGCCCACCTGCGCGCGGCCCGCCGGGAACTGGCCGCGCTGCGCGAGCGCCTCGCCGACGACCCGGCCGCGCTCACGGCGGCGACCAACGCGCTGCTGAAACGCGTGGCCCTGGCCCGCTACCCGCGCCGCGAGACCGCGGCGCTGAGCGGCGGCCAGTGGCTCGCTTTCCTGGACGCCACCGCCCCGGCAAAGCCCTTCGCCGCCGTGCGCGCGACGCTCCCCTACGAACCGGCCCCGGCAGCCGGCGATGCCGCCGCCTTCTGCGAGGCCGCCGAAGGCTGGCTGCGCGCGCAGCGCGCCGGGAGCCTGGCGACGTGATCGAGCTGCTCTGGCCCTGGGCCTTCGCCCTCGCACCGCTGCCGCTGGCAGTGCGCGCGCTGCTGCCGCCGCGCGCCCATCGCGACGCCGCCCTGCGCGTGCCGTTCAGCCTCCCCTGGCGCAGCATCGAAAGCGGTGCCTACCGGGGGACGGGGCAACGCGGCGTCCTCGTTCTCCTGGTGCTCGCCTGGCTCGGGCTTCTCGCTGCCCTCGCCCGGCCGACCTGGGTCGGCGAACCCGTGGCCCTGCCCAACGAGGGCCGGGACCTGATGCTGGCCGTGGACATCTCCGGGAGCATGCGGGTCGAGGACATGCGCGTGGGCAACGAGCTCGCCCGGCGCATCGACACCGTCAAGGCGGTCGGTGGCCAGTTCATCGAGCGCCGCCGCGGCGACCGCGTCGGCCTCATCCTGTTCGGCAGCCGGGCCTACGTGCAGTCGCCCCTGTCCTACGACACGCGCACCGTGGACCGCTTCCTCCGCGAGGCACAGATCGGCTTCGCCGGCCAGGAAACGGCGATCGGCGACGCCCTGGGGCTGGCCGTGAAGCGGCTGCGCGAGCGCCCGGCGGAGAGCCGCGTGCTGGTGCTGCTCACGGATGGCCAGGACACGGCGAGCAGCGTCGACCCGCTGGAGGCGGCGGCGCTGGCCGCCTCCCTCGACATCCGGGTACACACCATCGGCATCGGCGCCGAAAGCCTCACGGTCCCCGGCATCCTCGGCTCGCGCTTCGGCAGCCGCCGGGTGAACCCCTCGGCAGACCTCGACGAGGCCACCCTCGAGGCCATCGCCAGCGGCACCGGCGGGCGCTACTTCCGCGCCCGGGACCCGGAGGAACTGGAGGCGATCTACCAGGAGATCGACCGCCTGGAGCCGGTGGAAACCGATACGGCGACTTTCCGGCCGCGGCACTCACTGCTGCACTGGCCGCTGGCGCTGGCGGTGTTCGCGAGCTTCCTGCTCGCGCTGCGCGAACTCAGCGGCGGTCCCCGGTGGCCGCGGGGGGCGGCCGCGTGAACCTGCTCGCGGACTTCCACTTCCTGCGCCCGGCCTGGTTGCTGCTGCTGGTGCCGGCGCTCGCCCTCGCCGTGCTCGTCGCCCGCGCCCGCCGCCGCAGCGGCAGCTGGCAGACGGTGATCTCGCCGGCCCTCCTGCCCTACCTGCTCGAGGATGCGGCCGGCCCGCGGCGCCGCGGACCGCTGCTGCCGCTCCTGGTGGTCGCCTGGAGCCTCGCGACCGTCGCCGCGGCCGGGCCGAGCTGGGTGCGGCAACCGCTGCCGGTGCTGCAGAAACAGGATGCGCTGGTGGTCATCCTCGACCTCAGCTACTCGCTCTGGGCCGAGGACCTCGCGCCCTCGCGCATCGACCGGACCCGGCGCAAGCTGCTCGACCTGCTCGAGCGCCGGAAGGAGGGGCAGACCGCCCTGGTGGCCTACGCCGGGGACGCCCACGTGGTCACGCCGCTGACGGACGACGCGCCGACCATCGCCAACCTGCTGCCGGCCCTCGACCCGGGCATGATGCCGCTACCGGGGTCGGATGCGCCGGCGGCCGTGGCGTCTGCCCTCGCCCTGCTCGATGCCGCCGCCGTGGGCAGTGGCCGGCTGCTGCTGGTCACCGACGCGATCGAGCCGGGCGACGTGCCGGCGATCACCGCTCAGCTCGAGGGGCGCGACGTCACCCTGTCGGTCCTCGGCGTCGGCACCCCGGAAGGCGCGCCGATTCCCCTCCCCGACGGCGGCTTCCTCAAGCGCGCGGACGGCAGCATCGTGATCCCCGGGCTGCCCGAGGCAGAGCTCGAGACGCTGGCCCGGCGCAGCGGGGGCCGCTACCGGCGCATCGCCATCGACGACAGCGACCTGACCGCGCTCAGCGCCGAGGCGCCCGGCAGCGGCGACACGGCGGAAACGGACCGCCGCGCCGAGGGGTGGGTCGACATGGCGCACTGGTTCCTGCTGCCCCTCGTGCCCCTCGCCGCCCTCGCCTTCCGCCGCGGGCTGGTCGCCGGCCTCGCGCCGGTCGCCCTTGCGCCGCTCGCCCTCGCGCTGCTGCTGCCGGCGCCCGCGGCCCGCGCCGACCTCTGGCGCGATCTCTGGCTCACGCCGGACCAGCAGGGCGCCCGGGCCCTGGCCGAGGGCGAAGCGGAGCGCGCCGCGAAGACCTTCGAGGACCCGGCCTGGCAGGGGACCGCCGCCTACCGTGCGGGGGACTACGCGACGGCCATCGACCGCTTCGGTGCTGACGATGCCGACAGCTGGTACAACCGGGCCAACGCCCTCGCCCGCGCCGGCCGCCTAGAGGAAGCCATCGAGGCCTACGAGCGCTCCCTGGCGCTCGCGCCGGAGCAGCAGGACGCCGCGGACAATCTCGAGCTGGTGAAAGCGCTGCGCGACCGGCAGCAGCAGGAACGGCAGCAGGGCGGCGGCGACCAGCAGGGTCAACCCGAACCGGGCAGCGATCCCGGCCAGCAGGGTGAGCAGGGGCAGCAGCCGGGGCAGCGTGACCCCGGTGAGCCGGAGGGCGGCGATCCCGGCGAGGACCGGGGCGAGCAACCCGGCGACGACCCGTCGCAGGCGCAGCCGGGCGATGGCGAGGCAGAGGACGGGGGCGCCGAACCCGACGAGGGGGATGCGGGCAACGCAGCGCAGTCCCTCGAGCAGCCCGCACCCGGGCCCGAGGCCGGCCAGGCCATGGCCGAGAAGATGGCCGAGGACATCGAGGCCGAGCAGGCCATGCAGCAGTGGCTCAGGCGCGTGCCCGACGACCCCTCGGGTCTGCTCCGGGAGAAGTTCCGCTACGAGAGCCGCCAGCGCCAGCGGCGGGGAGAGGAGAGAGACAATGGCAAGATCTGGTAAGGATCGGCTGCGCCTGGTGCTGTGCTGCGCGGCGCTCGCCGCGATCCTGGCACCGTCTCTTGCCCTGGCGCTCGAGGCGACCGTCGACCGCTACCGGGTGAGCCTCGGCGACAGCCTTCGCCTCACGCTCACCTCCGATGGCGCCGTGGACCCGGCGGAGGCGGACCTGGCACCGCTCACCCGCGACTTCGAGATCCTGCAGCGCTCGAGCAGTTCGAGCACGCGCATCGTCAACGGCCGCACCAGCCGGGAGGTGGCGCTGGAACTGGAGATCACGCCCCGGCGCGAGGGCACGCTGTCGATCCCCCCGCTCTCCGCGGGCGGTGAACAGACCGCGCCGCTGGTGATCGAGGTGGAACCGCCGCCCGCCGCCGGCAGCCCGGACGCGAACGTGCTCTTCTCCGCCGAGCTGGACCGCGACAGTGTCTACGTGCAGCAGCAGGTGCTGCTCACGCTGCGCATCCAGCAGGCCATCGCCCTCGACGACCGCAGCGTGACCGAGCTCAAGCTGGACGGCGCCTTCGTCAAACCCCTGGGGCAGAATTCCTTCCAGCGCGACGACGGCAACCGCCGCTGGCTGGTGCACGAGATCCGCTACGCCATCTTCCCGGAGCAGAGCGGCACGCTGGAGATACCGGTGCAGACCTTCAGCGCGCGGGTCCGGCAGGGCTCGCGCAGCCTCTTCGAACTGCGCAGCGGGCCGCGCCTGTCGCGGCAGTCCGAGCCGCTCACGGTGACGGTACGCGCCCGCCCGGACGCCTTCCCCGGGCAGACCTGGCTGCCGGCGGCGGAGCTCACCATCGAGGAGAGCTGGTCGCGGCCGCCGGAGCAGCTCGCCACCGGTGAGTCGGTCACCCGCACCGTGACCCTGACCGGCAGGGGGCTGCAGGGCGCGCAGCTGCCGTTCGTGCGTTTCCCGGCAACCCAGGGCCTCAAGTACTACCCGGACCAGCCGCAGATCGAGGACGCGGAAGGCGCCGACGGCGTCATCGGCGTGCGCACGGACAGCGCCGCCCTGGTGCCGGTGGCACCGGGCCGCTACGAGGTGCCGGAGCTGCGTGTCCCCTGGTGGGACACGGAAGCGGACCGGCTGCGCTGGGCCGTGCTGCCCGCGCGCACGATCCGCGTCACGCCGGCCGCGAATGCCGGCACCGGGACCGCAGGCACGGCGGACGCCAGCGCAGTGACGCAGGGCGCGGGACGAGCGCCGACCGCGCCTGCGGGGCCGTGGCCACTGATCGCGGCAGCCTGCGCGGCGGGCTGGCTGCTGACCGGCCTGCTCTGGTGGCGGAGCCGGCGCAGCGCCCCGGCCGGCGACGGCCCGCCCGGCCCCACTGCCGGCGAACCCCGTGCCTGGAAAGGACTCCGCGCCGCCCTGGCCAGCGGCGACCCGGCCGCCAGCCGGCGCCAGCTCGCGCTGTGGTTGGGTACGCTGCCCGGCGCGAGACCGCAGGACGCCCTGGCGGCGCAGGCTCGCGCGGCCGGTGGCGAGGAACTGGCAGCGGCCGTCGCCGCCCTCGATGCGGCCCTCTACGGGCCGGGCGCCGAGCGCTGGGACCCGGCCGCGCTCGACGCCGCGGCCCGGGCGGCACGGCGCCGCCACGCCCGCGAAAACGCCCGGGCGGAAGCGGACAGCCCGCTGCCGCCGCTCTACCCGGCCTGACCCCGCCCTACCCGGCCTGCGCCGGCGCCTCGAGGCTCTTGCTCACGACCTCGTAGACGTCGGGCGAGAGCGCGGTCAGGGCCGCCAGCCGGGACAGCTCGGCGCGCATCGCATCGGCCCGGGCCGGCAGCGCGCGCCACTTGGTCAGCGGCGCGAGCAGGCGGGCGGCGATCTGCGGGTTGCGCTCGTTGAGCGTTTCCACCACCCCGCCGAGCAGCCGGTAGCCGGCACCGTCGGCGCGGTGGAAATGGACCAGGTTGGCACCGGCGAAGGCGCCGATGAGCGCGCGCACCCGGTTCGGGTTGCCGAGCTCGAAGGCCGGGTGCGCCAGCAGGGCCGTCACCCGCTCCACTTCATCCGGCAGATCCAGCGTGGCCTGCAGCTGCAGCCAGTGGTTGACCACCAGCGTCTCGTGCTGCCAGTCGGCGAGGAAACCTTCCAGCGCCTCCTCCCGGGCCGTGTCGTCGCCGGCCTCGGCGATGACCCGCAGCGCCGCGAGGCGGTCAGTGAGATTGTCGGCCGCCGCGAACTGCGAGCGCGCGAGGGCGAGACCGGTCTCGCCGCGCGTGGCGAGGTAGGCGAGGCAGGTATTGCGCAGGCTGCGCGGGCCGATCTGTTCACCCGCCGGTGCGTAGGCCGCGGCCGGCGGGTGGCGCCGCACGCAGTCGAGGAGCGCGTCCTCGAGCGTCTCGGCCAGGGCCGCGCGCAGCCACTCGCGGGAAGCGTGGATGGCGTCGATATCGGCGCCACCGGCATGCGCCGCGAGCTCCACCAGGGTGCTTTCGCCGGGCAGCGCCAGCATCGCCGCGGCCACCGCCGGGTCCGGTGCCGCCGGGTCGAGGAGCGCCTGGCAGGCCTCTGCCAGCAGCGGGTCGAGGGTGGGCGCTTCGCCGGCGGCGAGGGCCGCCTGTACGTCATCCAGGGCGGCGACCATGAGCTGCTGCCCCGCGTCCCAGCGCACGAAGCCGTCGTCGTCCCGGGTCATTAGGGCGCGCAGCTGCTCGCGGGTGTAGGGATAGGCGAGGCGGACCGGGGCGGAGAAGCCGCGCAGCAGCGCCGGCACCGGCCGCTCCGGCAGGTCCGTAAAGGTGAACGACTGCTCGGCCTCCTCAAGGATAAGCACCCGGTGCGTGTTGTCCGCCTGCTCGCCGTCCACCGCCTCGCCGGCCAGGGTCAGGCGAAGGTTTCCTGCATCGCCGAGCAGCCCCAGGGCGAGCGGCACCACCAGCGGCGCCTTCTCGGGCTGCCCCGGGGTCGGCGGCGTGTGCTGGCGCACGGTGAGCGTGTACGCACCGGCGGCGTCGTCCCAGTGGTCCGTCACGGTCAGCTCCGGTGTGCCGGCCTGCCCATACCAGCGCTTGAAGGCGCTGAGGTCGGTCCCGGTCGCTTCGGCCATGGCGGCGACGAAATCGTCGCAGGTCACGGCCTGGCCGTCGTGGCGCTCGAAGTAGAGGTCGCTGCCGGCGCGGAAGCCGTCCTCGCCGAGGAGCGTGTGCAGCATGCGCAC
The DNA here is from genome assembly GCF_040217025.1 of Pseudohaliea sp. Classification (GTDB taxonomy): domain Bacteria; phylum Pseudomonadota; class Gammaproteobacteria; order Pseudomonadales; family Halieaceae; genus Pseudohaliea. The sequence goes on from NZ_JAVJOA010000008.1 coordinate 914,006, forward strand.
TACTTCCGCACCTTTCTCGTACACGGTCAGCGTGTAGAAGTTGTTGATCTCGATGTAGCTGTCGGGGCGCACCGGGTGCGCCAGCGGGCCCGCATCCTCGGCAAACTGCGCCGTGCGCAGGAGCGTGGCATCCTCGATGCGCTTCAGGTCCCGCGAACCCATGTCGGCGGAGAACTCCGCGTCGCGGAAGACGGTAAAGCCCTCCTTCAGGCTGAGCTGGAACCAGTCCCGGCAGGTCACGCGGTTGCCGGACCAGTTGTGGAAATACTCGTGGGCGACGATGGCCTCGACGCGCTGGAAGCCCGCATCCGTGGTCGTGGCCGGGCAGGCGAGCACGCAGCTGGTGTTGAAGATGTTGAGGCTCTTGTTCTCCATCGCGCCCATGTTGAAGTCGTCCACGGCAACGATGTTGAACACGTCGAGGTCGTATTCCCGGCCGTAGCGCTCCTCGTCCCAGCGCATGGAGCGCTTCAGGGACTTCATCGCGTGGTCGCACTTGGCGACATCCTTGTCCTCGACGAAGAGCCGCAGGGTCACGTCGCGGCCGCCGCAGGTGCGGAAGCGGTCCTCGACGCAGGCGAGGTGGCCGGCGACCAGGGCGAAGAGATAGCTCGGTTTCGGGAACGGGTCCTCCCAGACCACCCGGTGCCGGCCGTCGACGAGCTCGGCATGGGCCGTGCGGTTGCCGTTGGACAGGAGCACGGGGTAGCGGGAGAGCTCCGCGTCGATGGTCACGGTGAACACGGACATCACGTCCGGCCGGTCCGGGAAGTAGCTGATGCGACGGAAGCCCTCGGCTTCGCACTGCGTGCAGAACATGCCCCGGGACAGGTACAGGCCCTCGAGCGCGGTGTTCGCCCGCGGGTCGATGCGCACCGTCGTGCTCAGCTCGAAGGCCTCGGGCGGGCTATCGATTTCGAGGCCCTGCTCGTCGCAGCGCCAGCTGCCCTCGGCCGGCGCCTCCCCGTCGATGAGGATTTCACGAAGCTCGAGACCCTCCCCGTCCAGGCGCAGCGGCCCGCGCTCGTCGCTGGCCGCATTGCGGACGAGCTGCAGCGTCGCGTGCACCAGGGTGAAGCTCTCGTACAGCTCGAAGTGCAGGGCCGTACGCGGAACGAGATACATCGGCGGCCGGTAGTCGGCGAGCCGGATCGAGCGGGGCTGCGCGTCGCGCATGGTCAGACCTCCGTGCCTGTCTCGAGGGTCAACTGGTAGCCCCCGTACTTGCGCATGTTGATGACACCACCGTCGAAGACGAGGTACTGCCCCTTGATGCCGAGGAGCGTCCCGCCCACGCGTGGCGTCTTGTCGAGGTTGAAGGACTTCACCTTCACCGGATATTCGAGCACTGGGTAGCGGATCGTCGTTTCCTCGGCGTCCTCGAGGCGCGACAGCGCCTGCAGACCGTGTTCCTGCTGCAGCGCGGCCACGTTGTCAGCGCAGCGGTCGAGGAGCGCGGCTGCGGCCTCCTGCAGGTCCCGCGGCTCGCCGTCGCCCTTGAGCATGGCCTGCCACTGGGTACGATCGCCGATCTCCCGGGCGAGCGCCACCTCGAGGAGGCCGGAGTGCAGCCGCGAGTCCACGCGGAACAGCGGCAGGGCCTGGGTGGCGCCCTGGTCGATCCAGCGCGTCGGCACCTGGGTGCCGCGGGTGATGCCGACCTTGAGCCCCGACGTGTGCGATAGGTAGACGATGTGGTCGTTCATGCAGTTCGCCAGCCCCCACTCCGGCTCCCGGCAGGTGCCCTCGTGGAAGTGGCACTTCTCCGGGCTCACGATACAGCTGTCGCAGCGCGCCAGGCGCTTGAAGCAGGGATAGCAGTAGCCCTGGTTGAAACTCTTGCTGGTCTTGCGGTCGCAGTAGATGCAGCGGATCTCGCCGTCGAAGGCCAGGTGCACCACCTGGCCGAGCAGCGGGTTCATGGGAACCTCGCTGTCGCCGAGGGGCAGCGCGTAGCTGACCGGTTCCTCGAGGGCGGTGCGCATCTTGCGCACGCCGCCGCGGCCGAGCACGCTCACGTTTCGCCCTCGCCGTCCGCCCAGCGCAGCGGTCGCGGGCCGCTCTCGCCCGGCGCGCTCTTGCGGCCGCGGTCGATGTAGCCGACCCGCTCCTCCGGCGGCAGATGGCGCTCGCCCCAACTGATCACCGCCTGCAGGCAGTGCTCGCGCTGCTCTGCCGTGACCGCGCGGCCGTCGGGCCAGCGCCCCGTCTCCACCGCCTGCTTGAGGCGCTCGTAGAGCTCCGGCGTGAGGCTGTCGAGGAGTTGCTCGTAGTCCATGCAAAGCGCGCCCGGCAAAACGGCCATTATAACCGCCGCCGGTAGCGCTCGAGAAAGGCCAGGGGCACCGCGAGCACCGCGCCCGCGGCGAGGCCGCCGATATGCGCGGCGTTGGCAATGGCCCCGAAACCGAGCACTTCGACCACCCCCAGCACGCAGGCCACCAGCCAGCCGAGCATGAACACCACGATCCCCGGCGGCAGCCCGAGCGCCCAGCGCGGGTAGATGCGCTCGGCCACCACCGCAAAGCCGAGGAAGCCGTAAACCACGCCGGACATGCCGCCGAAAAGACCCGGCCCGCCGAACAGGTACTGCGCGACGTTGGACACCATGGCCACGGCCAGGAACAGGCCGAGGGCGGAGAGGCTGCCCGCCCGCGCCTCGATACGGCGGCCGAACTCCCAGGTCCAGAGCGCGTTGAAGGCGATGTGCAGCCAGCCGAAATGCAGGAACGCCGGCGTCACCAGGCGCCAGAGCTGGGCACCGGGCTCACCGAAGACCGGGCCCGCCGCGGTGAGCTCGAAGGGCGTGAAGGTCAGCGCCGCGACCCAGCTCACCGGGGCGTTGAAGTAGACCACCGAGAACCCGAGCAGGGAGCAGACGAGAAGCCCGGCCGTCACCGGGAACGGGCGCAGCGCGTTGAGCAGGTCCTGCACGTCAGTTGACCAGCGCGTTGCTCCAGCGGAGCTTGTCCCGGCAGCTGGCGTAGAAGCTGTGCCCCAGCGGGTGCAGCAGCGTGAGCCGGTGCGGCTTCTTGCGCAGCACCACCGCGTCCCCGGGCCGGGCGGTCATGTTGACCTGGCCGTCGCAGGTCACCGGCGGGTGAATGCGGTTGCGCTCGAGCACGTCGAGGCGGATCCGGCTGTCGCCCTTGACCACGATGGGCCGGCTGCTCAACGTGTGCGGGAACATGGGCACCAGCACGATGGCATCGAGGGACGGATGCATGATCGGCCCGCCCCCGGACAGCGAATAGGCCGTGGAGCCCGTGGGCGTCGAGATAATCAGCCCGTCCGCCCGCTGCCGGTAGACGAACTCGCCATCGATGGAGAGCTCGAACTCGATCATCTGCGCCGAGGTGCCGGAGTTCAGCACCACGTCATTGAGGGCGTCCGCCCGGGCCACGACCTTGCCCTCGCGCTCGACAGTCACATCGAGGAGGAAGCGTTCTTCCCGCTCGTAGCGTCCCTCGAGCACCGCCGGCACCAGCTCGCTGACCTCGTCCGGGCTGATATCGGTAAGGAAGCCGAGGCGGCCGCGGTTGATGCCGAGGACCGGGGTCTCGAAGCGGGCCATGGTGCGCGCGGCAGACAGCAGGCTGCCGTCGCCGCCGAGCACGATGACGAGGTCCGCCCGCTCGCCGATCTCCTCGCGGGTCAGCAGCGGGCAGTCGCGGGTGGCGACGGCGCCAAGACGGTCCTCCAGCATGACCTCGCCGACGCGGTCACCGAGCAGGTCGAGGAGTTCGTCCAGGAGCTCCTGCAGGCCCTCCTGGCGGCTGCGCCCGACGAGACCGACGCGGTGGAACTGGGCTGCCATGCACGGCTTCCTGCGCAGGGTGGCCGGGCAGTATAACCTCGCAGGCCGGGCATGCGCATGGCCCGTAAGCGGGCCCGGCAAGGGCCCGCACAGGCTTGCCTCGGGCCCGCTTTGGGCCGATGATCGATAGCAACGAGAATAACAGTGAGGAGGTCCTGCCATGTCCCGTTTCGCCCTGCCGCTCACCGCCTGCCTCGCCGCGATCGCCGTCGCCGGCTGCAGCGGCACCCCCACCGTGCAGACCGGACCGGATGCGGAAACCATCGACGGCAAGCTCTACCGCGTCGACAACACCGCGGCGCAGCTCGTGTACGTCGACCCGACCGTGGACTTCAGCCGCTACAACCGCATCCTGCTGGCCCCGCTCGGGGTCGACAGCGTCGAGATCATCCAGCCCGACAACAGCTCGATGCCCTACGCCCGCAGGCGGGACTGGGAGCTGACCGACGAAGATCGTGCCGCGCTCCAGGCGGGCTACCGGGAGGTGATGCTGCAGGAGCTGGTGGACAAGGGCGGCTACGCTCTCGCGGAAGCGCCCGGCGACGACGTGCTGCTGATCACTGCGATGCTGACACAGCTCGCCCCCAATGCGCCGAAGGACGACAACCAGTCGCGCTACGCGGGGCGGTCCCAGGTGTATACGGAAGGCGCCGGCAGCATTGCCGTGGCCGTGGCCTTCGCCGATTCAGAGACCGGCGAGGTGCTGGCGCTGTCCAAGGACAGGCGCCGTAGCACGCAGCAGTGGGGCGTGAACAACCGCGTGACCAACCGGGCGGAAGTACGCCGGGTGTTCTCGGCCTGGGCCCGGCAGATCCGCCAGGGCCTGGACCAGGTGCATGGCAGGGACGCGGAAGCGGAATGAGGCGCGGGGCTCAGAGCCCGACGTTGTTCTTCGCAAGCACCTGCTCGGCGCGGTAGCTGGAACGCACGAACACCCCGGACACCACCTCGAGGAAGCCGCGCTCGAGGCCCCACTCGCGGTAGCGGGCAAACTCGTCCGGGGTCACCCAGCGGTCGATGGGATAGTGGTGCGCCGTCGGCTGCAAGTACTGGCCGAAGGTAACGATGTCCACCCTGGCCGCGCGCAGGTCGTCGAGCGCCTCGATAAGCTCCGCCTCCGTCTCGCCGAGGCCGAGCATGAGGCTGGTCTTGGTGAGCACGTCCGGCCGGTGCGCCTTGGCGTGCGCCAGCACCTCGAGGGTCTGGTCGTAACCGGCGCGGCTGTCGCGCACCGGGTGGGTGAGCCGGCGCACGGTCTCGACGTTCTGGGCGAAGACCTCGATGCCCGAGTCCACGACCGTCTCCACGTCTTCCAGCTTGCCGAGAAAATCCGGCGTCAGCGCCTCCACGGCGGTCTCCGGGTTCACGGCCTTCACGCGACGGACGCAGGCGGCGTAGTGACCGGCACCGCCGTCGGGGAGATCGTCCCGGTTCACGGAGGTCAGCACCACGTACTTGAGACCCATGAGCTCGACGGAGCGCGCGGTGTTGTCGGGCTCCTCGGGATCCAGCCAGCCGCGGGGGTTGCCGGTATTCACCGCGCAGAAACGGCAGGCGCGGGTGCAGACGTCACCCATGAGCATGATCGTCGCCGTGCCCGCGCTCCAGCACTCGCCCATGTTCGGGCACTTCGCCTCCTCGCAGACGGTGGCCAGCCGGTGCTCGTGGACGATGCCGCGTACCTTCTCGAAGGTCGCCCCCTGCTGGATACGGGTGCGCAGCCAGGGCGGCTTGGGCAGGCGCTCGCCGCCCCTCGCGCTGGCCTTCACGCCATCCTTGATGACGCGCATGCCGCGCTCGTTGGTGTACTTTTCCCCGCTGGCGACGTTGATGAGCGGGATACGGGCGTCGTCCCCCATGCTGGCTCCACTGCTTCGCAATGCGCCCATTCTAGCGCACTGGCGCGGGCCCTGGCTGCCCCGGCGCACCCCGGGGACCACCACCGTCGCCGCCGCGACGGGCCTATGGACACAGGCCGCTCAAGCGATATGCTTGGCGGGCCGGAAAAGGGCCGCAACGGCGGGCGCGCCGGGGGGAGTGTGCAGCAATGAGTTGGTTTCGACGGCAGCAGGGCGCTACGCCCGGGGACGACGGCGACGAGCCCACAGACCCGGCGGAGAGCAGCGAGGGCGGCGAGCAGGCAGCCCCCGCCCCGGTCGGCGACAGCGACGAGGTACCGAAGGCGCTGGCCGATTTTTTCCTGGTGTTCGAGGAGCACCTGAACGAGGTCGAGAAGGAGGACATGGCCGAGTTCGTGGCGCAGCTGCGAAAGCCGCCCACGGTCCTCGAGCGCATCAGCCGCGGGCTCGACGACCCGGAAGAACTCGCGGAAACGGTGATGACCAACCCGGCACTGTCGGCGGATGTGCTGCGCATCGTCAACTCGGCCGCCTTTCACCTGAGCTCCCCGATCTCCAGCGTTCACCATGCCGTCAACTATCTCGGCACCAACCTGGTCAAGGGCCTGGTGCTGCAGGCGGCGGTCGGCCAGATGCTGGCCCTCGAGAGTCCGGCGCAGCACACGGCCTACATGCGGCTCTGGCGCGCCAGCTACGTCGCGAGCGCGGTGGCGCAGGCCCTGGCCACGGAACTGGCCCTGCCCGAGCCTTCCGAGACCGCCACCAAGGCGCTGCTCGCCAATATCGGCGACCTCGCCCTGATCTCTGCCCGGCCCGGTCTGGCGCGGCTCTACGGCGCCCACGCCACTCTGTTCGACCGCGTCTGCGGCCAGCAGGACGAGCTGGTCGGCAATGCGGCGATCGTCGGCGCCATTCTCGCCCGCAGCTGGAACCTGCCGACGGCGATCGAGGCCCACCTGCGCTATGCCTACGTGCCGATGGCCTGGCCGCCGGAGCGCCATGGCGAGACCGAGCTCGACATGCGGGAGCACGTGGTGGTGTACCTGGCCAACCGGGTGGGGGATGCGGTGACCTTCGGGCGCAGCCGCCGGCTGGAAGATTTTTCCATCGACCGCCCCGACGCCCTCGAATACTTCTTCCTGCCCGCCTACCTGCAGGCTGCGGAGCTCTCGGACCTGCCCGAGCAGCTGACGGCGCCGCCGACGGCGAAGAAGCTGCAGCAGCTCATCGACCGCTTCGGCGACTGACCCGCCCGGGTCAGCCTGCGGCGCCGGCGCCGTCACCGCCCGGCGCGGCACCGTCCAGGCGATCGCAGGCCCACTGGTAGAGTGCGAGGTCCTCCCGGTTCACGTCCGCGAGCCGGTCGTAGAGCTCGTCTCCCAGGCTCTTGCGGATCGCGTCGAGCCGCTCTGCCAGGGGCCGGTCCAGGTCCCGCGCGGTGGTGTTCGCCGGTCGCCGCTCGCGGTAACTGAACTCGATACCGCGGGCCGCCAGGGCCTCGCTGAAGCGGGCCACGTCACGCCCGTAGCACTCGGTCCGCGCCAGCAGCTCGACGGCGGCGAGGTTGCGCAGCGCCTGCGCGAGGTCCGCCGCCACACCCCCCTTCGCCGCCGGCCGCGTGCGGGACAGGGCCTTGCGCCCGTACACACCGCCCAGCAGCTGGACCTGCGCATTGGAGAGATTGCCGAGCGGCCGCTGCCCGTCCAGGGCTTCGCGCACCCAGTCGGCGAAGGACAGCTCGCTGGCCCGCGCCTCGTCCCGCGAGGTATAGGTCGAGCGCGCCGCGAAGCGGAGCAGGCGCCTGACGCCCACGCCACGCTCGCGGCGGTGGAGGTACTCGTAAACCGAGCGCACGCGCAGGAGCGGGTGGCGCAGGAAGACCACGGGCAGCACCTCGATATCGAGGGCGGCCGGCACCGGCAGGCGCACCTGGTGAGAGGTAAACGCCGTGGCGCTGCCGTGGTGGCGGATGACCTTCAGCAGCTCATCCTGCGAGAAGACCGAGAACGGGTAGGGACCGTCGAAGGCGACCGGCTCGCCGGGGAAGTTCTCCGCCAGCAGCTGGTCGAAGGACGTGCCGCTGTTCTTGAAGATATGGTAGTGGCAAAGAACGACCCGCGGCGCCCCGCCTGCCGGCCCACTGCCCTGCTCACTCGCCGCCATGGCTACTTGTTTCCCCGTCCGCCGCCGGGCGGCCCCTGCCGCGCGGCCCGAGCACTCTCCCAAGAGCGCCGTTGCCTGTCAACGCACTGCCGGCAGTCGTCACCGCGCTGCAAACGGGTATCCGCGGAGGCCCCGGGATAAGCAGGTTCAAGGTACCAGCGATTCGATGCCCCAACTCCCTGCGGAGGGCTGCGATCATCGGTGCGGCTTGCTTGGGCGGCTCTACATCATTAACGGGGGACACCGGGGCTCATTAAACTGAATTTGCGGAAACGGTTTAATGGAGACCCCCGATGTCCCTCGCAAGCTTAATCTTAGGCCTTCCGGAACTGGAGGTCGAACGGGTGGATCGCAACGACGCGATCGCCGTCTATGCAAAGCCGAGGCAGCGGCCTTGCTGCCTGCACTGCCAGCATCCTCGGATCCGGATCAAGGCCACCTACCAGCGGACCCTGAAGCACACGCGCCAGGGCAATCAGCTGATGACCTTGTATCTGAGGACGCCCAAGTACCACTGCCCGCGCTGCGGTCGCTACTTCCGTCACCGCTTCAAGGGGATCAGGCCCCGCTTCCGGGCCTCCGAGGCCTTCCGCCTCGAGGTGTTCGAGAGCCACGATGGCGGCGTCACCCAGGCCAAGATCCGGCCCACGCACCGCATCAGCGAGGCAACGACCGAGCGCTGGTACCAGGGCCAGTGCCGGCAGCGACTCTCCGAGATGTCGAACCGCCCCTGCCCCAAGGTGCTCGGCCTCGATGAGCACTTCTTCACCCGCAAACGGGGTTATGCCACCACCCTGGTGGACCTCCGGCGCAACAAAGTCTTCGACGTGCGCCTCGGGCGCTCAGAGGCCAGTCTGGACGGTTATCTGCGGCAATTACCGGGCAAAGACAACGTCCGCCTCATCGTCATGGACCTGTCCGAGACCTACCGCAACATCGCCAGGCAGTACTTCCCGCGCGCCACCATCGTCGCCGACCGCTTCCACGTCGTTCGCCTGGTCAACCAGCACTTCCTCAAGGCCTGGCAGGCAGTCCATCCTGAGGGCCGCAAGAACCGGGGGCTGCTGAGCCTGATGCGGCGCCACGAGTGGCGCCTGCGGCCCGAGCAGCGGGAGAACCTGCAGCGCTACCTCGCCGACTACCCGGGGCTGGCCGCACTCTACGAGGCCAAGCAGCGACTCAACTGCCTGCTGCTGCTCAAAAATCTGAGGAAGAGAGAGGCTCGACAGAAGCTCACCGAGTTGCTCGAACTGATCGAGCAACTGCGCCAGAGCCCTCTCCGGCGGCTGGCCAGGACCCTGAAAGCATGGCTTGAGCCCATCGTCATGATGTGGCGCACCAGCAAGAGCAACGGGCCGACCGAGGGCTTTCACACCAAGATGGAAATGATGACCAGGAGAGCCTATGGCTTCAGGAATTTTGAGAACTACCGACTGAGAGTCTTAACCCACTGTGGATGGGATGGCATTATCAATCGGGTTTAATGAGAACCGGTCCATCCCCCGTTAATGGGGTAGAGCCTGTTTGTGTCTCCTAACCCGCTGATTTTAGGCGATTAATGGCGGAGCGGACGGGACTCGAACCCGCGACCCCCGGCGTGACAGGCCGGTATTCTAACCAACTGAACTACCGCTCCCCGGTAGGATCGACCCGCTTGCGCCGGACGGCGGAAAGCGTGGTGGGTGGTGACGGGATCGAACCGCCGACCCTCTGCTTGTAAGGCAGATGCTCTCCCAGCTGAGCTAACCACCCGAGGTCGAGACCGCGCATTATAGGGATCGCGCTCGCCCTGTCAATCGCTACCGGGGATTTTATCGGGAGCTCGCGGACGACCGTCGGTCGCGGCGGTTCTCGGCCCGGTCCCGATAGTTTTCCCGCCGGTCGAGCCGGTCTTCGGCGCGGTCGCGCGGGCCGCGGTCTACCAGCCGGTCGCGGCGGTCCTCGCGCCGGTCGACGCGGTCTTCCAGGCGGTCGAAGCGATCCTCCCGGCGATCGGCGGTGCTGCCCTGCTCCCAGGCGCCGCGCTGCTCGAGCACGGTGAGTCGCTTGTCGACGCGGCCGACGCGCTCCGCCGGTGCGGCCAGCGCGCTGGCGCTGAGCAGCATTGCGAGGGTTGCTGTGATCAAGGCTTTCATGGCCGGTCCTCCTGTGGTCGTGCCCGGAGGGTCTTACGCTCGGGCCCGGGATTTCCGTCGCCGGCGGGAGGACCTGCGCGTTACACTGTGCCCGGGGGTACAAGTGCGCCCGCCGGCGCGACCATTCCTGTCGATGGCGGGTGACGCTCCGCCGCGACTGACGAAAGCTGTCGCCCTCATCAACTGTCATGTTTCGGTAACACGATCGGTATTACGAAAGGTGACAGCACAGGCGGTTATGCACACAAATGGGGCTCGTGCAAGCCCCGCCGGTAAAGATGATGTCTTACACCCATTATCGTACAAAAGGCCTGAAGTAGGACATTTAAACCCATGTTTTTATTATTATTTTTTGGATTGACTGTTTTTTAACCAATTTGTCACAATGCACGACTTATCGGGCCTTCGCATCAAGTTAAACAAATTACCCACTGCTTTATCCACAGATACTGTGGACAAGCTCGCGGTCCGCTGACCGGTCATGGCACTGGATCACTGGCTCGCTCTCTGCGCCGTGTGCTGGCTCGGCGCCGCCTCCCCGGGCCCCAGCCTCGCGGTCGTCGCTGCAGCCACGCTTGGCGGCACCCGGCGGGCAGGCCTGGCCGCCGCCCTGGCCCACGGCGCGGGCGTCGGCCTCTACGCGCTGGCCACCGTGACCGGCCTCGCGCTGCTTCTCGCCGGCGCTCCCGGGCTGCTCCTGGCGAGCCAGCTTTTGGGCGCGGCCTACCTCGCTTTCCTCGGCCAGCGCGCGCTGCGCAGCCCGCTCACCTTCGCCCTGGGCGGCGGTGCCCCGGGCCACCCGGGGCGGGACGGCTTTCTCATCGCCTTTCTCAATCCGAAGCTCGCATTGTTCATGCTCGCCCTGTTCAGCCAGTTCCTGGCGCCGGGCGCGGGGTGGGAACAGAAGCTGGTCATGGTCGGCACCGCGGCGGGGATCGATGCGCTCTGGTACAGCCTGGTGGTGCTGCTGATCGGTGCGCCCGCCGTGCGCACACGGCTGGAGCGCGGGGGTGGCTGGCTCGGCCGCGGCTTCGGGGTCCTGCTGCTGGCGCTCGCGGGGTGGATGGCGCTGGAAGCGCTGCGGACTTTCTAGTGCGGAACGGCACGGGACACGGGGTACCCGTCCCGGGCGCGGTCGTGGGCGATCAGTGCAGTACCTGGCCCGGCTCCGTGACGACCAGGGCCTGGAGGCGCTTGCCGAGCATGATGACCGCGCCAGTCTCCCGCTGCATGCCGTCGTAGCTGTACTCGAAGCGATACTGACGCCACAGGCGCCAGCGCCCGCCGCTGTCGCGGCTCAGGGACACGCGCTGCAGCGCGACACTGTCGTCGAGGAACTGGAAGTCGCCATCTCTCGACGCCCGGCGCACCGCCTGGATGGCGAGCTCGCGAACCCGGGTGGCGCTGAACAGGTAGTAGCCCACGCCCCCGAAGAAGAGGATCACCACCAGGTCGACGAGCTCGATGACCATCAGGCGGCCGCCTCCATGCTGTCATCCAGGAAGGCGCGCACCAGCGCGTTGAAGCGCGCCGGGGCCTCCGCGTGCAGCCAGTGCCCGCAGTCCGCGAGAGTCTCGATGCGCGCGGCGGGGAACCGGTGGCGGATGCTGTCGCCGTGCGCGTCGCTGACGTAGGGGGAACGGCCGCCGCGGAGAAACAGCACCGGCCCCCGGTAGGGCCCGGGCGCCGCCGGCGCCTCGAGGTAGGCCGGGTAGTTCGCCTCCAGGCCCGCCCGGTTGAAGCGCCAGCCCCAGGCGCCATCCTCGCGGCGGGCGAGGCTCAGCAGCAGGAACTGCACTACGCCCTCCTCTTCGAGGTAGCGGCGGAGGATCTCCCCCGCCCCCCGGCGGCCCGCCACGGCGCCGGCCTCGACCGCCGCCAGGGCGGTGAAGACCGCATCGTGGGATGCGGCGTAGCGGACCGGGGCGATATCCGCCACCACCAGCGAGGCGACGGTGGCGGGGTCGGCGAGTGCCAGCTGCATCGCCACCTTGCCGCCGAGGGAATGACCGACCACATGGGCCTTTTCGATTCCGGCTTCGCGCAGCCACGCGCCCACGGCCTCGGCCATGCGCGGCAGGTCCGTGCCGTCGGTCCAGCCGGAGCGGCCGTGATCGGGCAGGTCGAGACTGTGCACGCGGTAGCCGCTTTCCAGCGCCCGCGCGAGGGCGCCGAGGTTGCTGCCCATGCCGAAGAGCCCGTGCAGCAGCACGACGTGCGGGCCCGCGTCACCGACGCGGGTTGCATGCAGCGGGGCGGGGGTCATGGCCTGTGGTGCCGGGGACTTTCTGCTACCATCGCGCCACTATACCGGAGAGGGGTGACAGCGCGCATGCTCGGACTGATGAAAACCGCCGTCAGGGGCGCAGCCGCGGTGCTCGCGGCAGCACTCGTTGCCTGTGCCGGCGGGCCGACCTACAACCCGACGGTGTTCCCCTACGAGATCGAGGAGGAGCGCCTCGCCGCCGACCCGGTGAAGACGGTCATCATCCCCCACGTCAACCTCGGCTCGCCCTCGCGCAACTACCTCGAGCCCGTGGAGCCGCGCCTCGACGGCCTCCTGACCCGCTACCTCAAGGACAACGGTTACGAGGTGCTGCCGCAGCGGCTGTTCCGCCAGCACTGGACCACGGCCGTGCGCGCCTTCGGCGACCCGGTGGACCCGACCACCGGCCGCGTCAATATGAAAACTTTCACCCGGCTCATGCAGAGCGTCCGCGACCGCCTCGCCGAGGAGACGGATCTCGACGCCTTCCTGTTCACCGATATCGTCGAGCTGGAGGTGCCCTTCAGCGGCGGCCTCAAGCACGTGGCGCGCTGGGACGGTGTCTCCCGGCGGCCGACGCTCGACGGGCCGGGCAGCGGCGTGACGGCAGACTTCGACTGGGGACGGCCCGCGGCCGTCGCCTCGCTGCAGGTCACGGTTTTCGACATGGAGCTGAAGCGCGTCTTCGTCAGCCGCGGCGGCCTGGACGCGACCGACGCCATCGACACACGCTCTTCCAGCGGCGGCTACACGCGCCGGCGCAACATCCTGGAAAACGAGTCCTACCTCGAAGAGGGCATCCGCCTCGCCCTGCACCCGCTGATCCCCTGGGAGGGCTGGCCCGGCAACCCCTGAGGCGGCGCGATCAGTCCTCGTAGCTGGCGGGGCGCTTCTCGGCCTGCGCGGTGATGCCCTCCTCGAGGTCGCGCAGGCTCATCATCCCGGCGTTCCAGGTGGCGATGTAGTTGAGTCCCTCGGCCACGCTGTGGTCCCGGCTGTAGAGCAGCATCTCCTTCGTGCCGCGCACCACCAGCGGTGACTTCTCGGCGATGGTCCTGGCAAGGGCGATCACTTCGCGCAGCATGACTTCCCGGTTTTCGAACACCCGGTTGACGAAGCCCACCTCCTTCGCTTCCTCCGCGTCCATCTTGCGGCCGGTGTAGGCGAGCTCCCGCGCCACACCGTCCGGGATCAGCTTCGGCAGCCGCTGCAGTGTGCCGACGTCGGCGACCATGCCGATGTCCACCTCGCGCACCGAGAACCAGGCGTCCTCGGCGGCATAGCGCATGTCCGCGCAGCAGACCAGGTCGATGCCGCCGCCGATACAGGTGGAGTGGATGGCCGCGAGCACCGGCTTTCGGCAGCGCTCCAGCGCCGTAAGGTTGTCCTGCATGCGCAGCACGTTGCGGCGGAAGGCCTCGCCGCGGCGCGCGGGGTCCCCGGACGCGCCGTGGATGCCCTCGAACATGCCGAGGTCGATGCCGGCGCAAAAGTGCCGCCCTTCGCCGGCGAGGACAACGGCGCGCACGGCGTCGCTCTCGTCGAGCCACTCGAAGCAGGCCTGCAGTTCCTGCCACATGGCCGCGTTCATGGAGTTCGCCTTGTCGGGGCGGTTCAGGGTAACCGTGGCGACGTGGGCATCGACGCTGAGCGCCAGGGTTTCGAAGCTGGGGGTCATGGGGTCTCCTTGCCTTGCCGGGGTCCTGTCCAGGGGGCGACGAAGTCTTCCACCGCCAGGGCGGGCAGTGACTTGCCCTGTCCCTCGCGCGTGCCGAGATAGAGAAAGGCGACGATCTCCTCGTGCTCTTCGCCGCCGAGTTCCCGCACGACCTCGCGGTCGAAGGCGCCGGCACCGGTGCGCCAGATGCCCGCGTAACCCTGCGCCTCCGCCGCGAGGAGGATGGCGTGCGCGGCACAGCCGGCCGACAAGCGCTGCTCCAGCGGCGGCACCTTGGGGTGCGCCTGCAGCCGCGCCAGCACCACGACCACCAGCGGCGCCCGCAGCGGGGCACAGCGCGCCTTCTCCCGCGCTGCCGCGTCGGCCTCCGGCTCGCGCCGCAGCAGCGAACGCTCCAGTACGCTGCCGAGGGCCCGGCGCGCCTCTCCCTCCACGGTGAGGAAGCGCCAGGGGCGCAGCCAGGCATGATCCGGCGCGCGCAGCGCGGCGGCGAAGATGGCCTCGCGGGCGGCGGCGTCGGGCGCCGGGTCCGCAAGCCGGGGCGCGGAGTTGCGCTCGGTGAGCAGGGTCAAGGCATCGATCATGGTGATCCCGGGTCGTCACTGGGAGCGACGCATGATAGCAGCCCGGGCCGGCGCTGCACGCGGCCGGCGCGGGAGCGGCGAGCCGGGCGGCGCTCAGCTACAGGGCCGGCGCGTGGCCGACCAGGATATTCATGAAGCCGCGATCCCCCGCCGTGGCCGCCACGTTGTCGCACCAGGTGGCGAGGGCTTCGGCGTCCGTGGCGGCCAGGCGCCCGGCGACGTGGTCGACGATCCAGAACGGCAGGGCCAGGGTCGCGAGCGCCTCGACCAGGGCCCGCCCGGTGCTGCCTGCCAGGGCCAGCGAGAACGGGGTGAGCTCAACGAGGATCGCCGGCGGCCGGGGCTGGCGCGCAAGCAGCGGCAGCAGCCCGGCCAGCACCGCCGCCTCGCTGCCCTGCGTGTCGACCTTGAGAAAATCGATGGCGTCGACCGTGGCCCCCAGCACCGCATCGCCCCGGGCCAGCTGTATCGGCACCGCCGGGCGCTCCCCGTCGCCCGGGTAGACCTGGTGGTCGCCGAGGTTGTCGCCGCTGCGGTAGAGAAAGCCCTCCCCCGCACGATCGGAGAGCGCCAGGGAAGACAGCGTGCAGCGGTCTGTCAGCCCGTTCAGGGAGACGTTGGCGGACAGCAGCGCATAGTTGTCCGCGTCCGGCTCGAAGGCGTACACGTGGCCGCCCGGTCCGACCCGGGCCGCGGCGAGGACCGTGAAATAGCCGAGGTTCGCGCCGACGTCGACACAGACCGCGCCCGGGCCGACGAGGGCCAGGCACAGGCGGGTCTCGAACGGCTCCCACAGGCGCGTGGCGCGCAGCCGGTCCGACACCAGGTCCGTACCCGCCGGGTGCAGCCGCAAGCGCAGCGGGCCGGGCGGCGACGGCAGGGCCAGCTCGATGGCCTCGCCGCCCGTCATGCCAGGGCCCGCCGCTCAGTCGTCGCTGTGCATGTCCGCAAAGGGCGACGGGTAACCGAGGTCGATGCGCGCGCCGCCGACGGTAACCGCCGCCTCCTCGAAGGACACGTCGCCGTCGCCGAGCACATCGTGGTCGAAGAGGTAGCGCGCGGTTGCCTCGCCGGCGAGCACCGCCGCCTCGTGGGCCGCCCGGCGCTCTGCCACCGCCTCGCTCGCGCGCTCCCAGCCGGCGAGCGCCCGGGCGCCGTGCCGGGCCTCGAGCATGCGCTGCGTAGGGTCCGGGCCGAGCAGGGTCCCGCTGGCATTGTTGCCGCCGAAGCCCTTGGCGTTGACCACCGCCCAGGCGCGCTGCGACGGGGCGAGCTCCGTGTGCTCGAGGCAGAAGGCGAGGTGCTCATCGGTCACATCGTCGGCGATGCCGTCGATGGTGGCAATGCCGGGCACGATGCCGTGGCGCCAGGTGTCGAGGGTCACCGTCACCTGGTCGGCCGACGCCGCGCCCAGGGAGTGGCCGAGGTAGCACTTGAGCGCCGCGACCGGCAGGTCCTCGAGGCCGAAGGCACCGGCGCAACGGCTCAGGATCTGCGACTCGGTGGTGCGGTTCTGCGGCGTGCCGGTGCCGTGCGCCTGCAGCAGGCCGCCCCGGCGGAAGGTCTTCTCGCCGAGCACCGCGCGCGCCGCGGCCAGGGCGCGGGCGACGGTCACGTAGTTGCCGACCCCGGGGCCCGAGATCGACTTCTTGTAGCCATCGGCATTGACGAACACGTCGACGACGCTGCCGCGCAGCGCCGCGCCGAGCTCGAGGGCCAGCGCGTCGTCGAACAGCACCACCACCTGCGCGGACTCGGCGATGGTGAAACCGCAGTTGTCCGCAAAGGGCCGGCAGGCGCGCCGGTAATCGGGCTCGGCGTCCGCGCCGAGGCCGTCGAGCTGGCGCAGGGCCTTGTCCGTGGCCAGAGCGCCCATGGCGGCGTAGCCCTCCATGACCTCCGGGATGATCGGTGCCTCCGCCGCGCCGACGATGGCGACCCGGGCGCGGCCGCTGCGGATATCGTGCACGGCATGACGCAGGTTGTAGAGAAAGGACGCGCAGGCGCCGAGGCTGGCGCCGGTGGCGCCGAGGGAGCCGAGGACGTAGGCGTTGAGAAAGTCCGCGGGCATCTCCGCCAGCCCCAGCGGGCAGTACTTGCTGGTCGCGCGCTGCCCGCTCACCCGCGCCTTGAGCATGCCGCCGGTACCGGCCTCGTCGAGCTGGCCCATGGCGCTGCCGGCGTAGACGCTGACCTGCTCCGCCGCGACCCGCTCGCGCAGCAGTTCCCAGGGAATGCCGAGGTCGCCGAGGGCGTCGGAGGCCGCGTAGATCGCCAGCTGCAGGCCGCGAGGGTGATTGCGCGACGGGTACTGGGCCGCCGGGTCGAAGCCCGACGGCAGCTGGCTCGCCACCTTGACCTCGAACTCGCGCGTGGCCGGCATGATGAATTCCTGCGGGCCGGCGAGCACCACGCGCGCGTGGGTCGCATCCTCTTCCTCGACGGTCCAGCCCGGCGGCAGCGGCACCGGCAGGCTGCGCCGCGGCATGTCGACCACCAGCGGCCGCTCGCCGCCGGAACGCATGCGCCGCCCACAGGGCATGGCCGCCGGGTCGAAGTACGCCGGCTCGAGGCGGCGGATCAACGTCCCGGCCAGCACCTCCGCTTCCGCTGCCGTGGCCGGCAGACCGCGGAGCTGGCGCAGGGCGTCGAGCATGCGCCCCCGGTCGGCCGCCGGCAGCCGCTCGGCCACCAGGCGCGCATAGGCGTGGCCACCGGAGGTGCGGCCGGCGCTGTTGATGCCGCCACTGGCGACGATGACCGGTAAGGGCTGCCCCACGATGCTGGTTCCTCCTTCGGGTGTGGAAAGACGCGCTTGCTGTGCCGGGTAGGTACGGCACGTGTAGAGGGGCGCAGTCTAACGGGGCATGCCACGGCAAAAATATACATTTTCAGCCGTTTCCTGTACTTTTAGAGCCATGCCCTCTCCTCCCTACCGCGCGGTCGCCCTGCTCTACCCGGACGCCCTGGCGACCAGCGTGACCCTGCCCATGGAGATTCTCCACGCCGCTGCCCAGCGCGCGCGGGCCGGCGGCCGCGCTGCCCGCGGCTGCGCTTTCCGCCTCGCCGGCGCCGCCGGCCCCGGGCAGGTGCGCCTGGGCACGGGGCTAACGCTTGCGGCGGCGACGGGGCTTGCCGCGCTGCCCGCGCCGGACCTGCTGCTCCTGCCAGCGATCTGGCGCAGCCCGCGCCGCACCCGCCGCCTCTGCGAGCCGCTGCACGGCGAACTCAGGCGTCTCGCCGCCGCCGGGACGCGCCTGTGCAGCGTCGGCACGGCGAGCCGGGTCATCGCCGACGCGGGGCTCCTCGACGGCCGCTCGGCCACGACCCACTGGAGCGACTTCGACCGCTTCGCCGACGACTACCCGGCGGTCACCCTGCGCCGCAGGCACCTCATCACCCAGAGCGGCAACCTCTACTGTGCCGGCAGCGTGAACTCCATCGCCGACCTCCTCGTGCACATCGTGGAGCAGTGGTACGGCGTGGCCGTGGCCCGCGCGGTGGAAAGCCAGTTCTCCCCGGAGATCCGCCAGGCGTTCCGGAGTGCCGCCTTCCTCGAGGACAGCCGCACCAGTCACCACGACGAGCTCGTCCTCGACGCGCAGCTCTACCTGCAGGAACACCTCGCCGCGCCGCACAGCCTCGGTACCCTCGCCCGCCGCGCCGGCGTCGCCCCGCGGAGCTTCAGCCGACGCTTCCGACGGGCCACGGGCACCACCCCCATGGCCTACCTGCTGGCGCTGCGCATCGGCGAGGCGCGCTCCCTGCTCCTGCACAGCGACCTGCCCCTCGGGGAGATCGCCTGGCGCTGCGGCTGGCAGTCCGCGAGCCGCTTCAGCGAGCAGTTCCGCGCCCGCACGGGCCTTGCGCCGCGGGACTTCCGCGCCGCCACCCGGGGCAAGCGCTTCCAGGCCCACGGCGCCTGAGGCTGCCCCGCCCCGACCTTGAGTCCGCCCCGCCCCTATGGCTAAATGGCGCGCCATTCCGCCGCGGTCCGACGGTCGATGCGCCAGCCGCCACGACGGTCGAACCGCCCGTCGCCGCGTCGACGGGCAGGACCACCGACCCGGCGCCTCCCGCACAACGACAGCACGGAAACAGCCATGGCCACGAATACAGATCGGGAAAAAGTCATCATCGTCGACGGCGCGCGTACGCCCATGGGCGGCCTCATGGGCAGCCTGAGCAGCGTGCCGGCCACGGAACTGGGCAGTACCGCCGTCCGCGAGGCCCTCGGCCGCAGCACCGTGGAGGGCGCGGACGTCGACGAGGTGTTCCTCGGCTGCGTCCTGCCGGCGGGCCTCAAGCAGTGCCCGGCGCGCCAGGCCGCGATCGGCGCGGGCATTCCCGTCTCTACCGGCGCCGTGACCGTGAACAAGGCCTGCGGCAGCGGCATGCAGGCGACGATCTTCGGCTACGACAGCATCGTCGCGGGCACCAACAGCGTGGTTGTGACCGGCGGCCTCGAGAGCATGAGCAATGCGCCGCACCTGCTGCCGGCGGGACGCACGGGCACCCGCCTCGGCGCCACCACGCTCTACGATCACATGTTCATGGATGGCCTCGAGGACGCCTACACGGGCCGCGCCATGGGCACCTTTGCCCAGGAGACAGCAGACCAGCGCGGGCTTACCCGCGAAGCGATGGATGCCTTCGCCATCGAGTCCCTGTCCCGCGCCAAGGCGGCCATCGAGGACGGTTCCCTGAAGCCGGAGACGGTCCCGGTGACCGTGAAGACCCGGAAGGGCGAGACCGTGGTCGAGGACGACGAGCAGCCGCACAAGGCCGCCGTGGACAAGATCCCCGGGCTGCGCCCGGCCTTCGCGAAAGAAGGCACGATCACCGCCGCCAACTCCAGCTCTATCTCCGACGGCGCCAGCGCCCTGGTGCTCATGAGCGGCAGCGAGGCCGGGCGCCGCGGCATCAGCGGCACCGCCGAGCTGGTCGCCCATGCGCGGCACAGCCAGGCACCGGAAGAGTTCACCCTCGCCCCGATCGGCGCCATCGGCAAGCTCCTCGACAAGACCGGCTGGTCCGTCGAGGACGTCGACCTGTTCGAGATCAACGAGGCCTTCGCGATGGTGACCATGCTGTCGATGCTCGACCTCGGCCTGCCCCACGAAAAGGTCAACATCCACGGCGGCGCCTGCGCCCAGGGCCACCCGATCGGCTCCACCGGTTCGCGGATCATCGTCTCCCTGATGTACGCGCTGAAGAAAACCGGCGGCAAGCGCGGCATCGCCGCCCTCTGCATCGGCGGCGGCGAAGCCACCGCCGTTGCCATCGAGCTCTGCTGAGGCAAAAGCCGTGGCCCTCGCCAGCGTTCCCGAGCTCATCGACGACATCCGCGCCGGGCGGATGGTCATCCTCATGGATGACGAGGACCGGGAGAACGAGGGCGACCTCATCATCGCCGCCGAGGCGGTGACGCCGGAAATCATCAACTTCTTCGCCACGGAAGCCTGCGGCCTCATCTGCATGCCGATCACCGAGGCGCGGGCGCGGCAGCTGCAGCTGCCCCTGATGGTGCGCGACAACCGCTCGCAGCACGAGACCAACTTCACGGTGTCCATCGACGCCACCGAGCGCAAGGGCCCGGGCATCAGCGCCGTGCAGCGCGCGCACACGGCCCGGGTCGCCGTGCGCCCGGACGCGGGGCCCGGCGACATCCGCCAGCCCGGGCACATCTTCCCCCTCGTGGCCAAGGCCGGCGGCGTGCTCCGCCGCGCCGGGCATACGGAGGCCGGGGTCGACCTCGCCCGCCTCGCGGGCTTCGAGCCGGCGGCGCTGATCGTCGAGATCATGAACGAGGACGGCACCATGGCCCGGCGCCCCGAGCTCGAGACCTTCGCCGAGAAGCACGGCCTGAAGATGGGCACCATCGCCGACCTCATCGAGTACCGCAGCCTGCACGAACAGTCCGTGGAGCTGCACGGCAGCAAGGCCGTGGAGACGGAATTCGGGCCGTTCACGCTGCACACCTTCGTCGACCAGGTCGACGACACGCTGCATTTCGCCCTCTCCGTGGGCGAGCTGGATCCGGACGCGGAAACGCTGGTCCGGGTGCAGACCATCAACACGCTGCGCGATGTCCTCGGCACCCGCATCAGCGGCGCCGAGGGCTGGTCCTACCGGCGCGCCATGGCGGCGGTCGCCGAAGCCGGCCGCGGCGTGGTCGTGCTCATCGGCCAGCCGGGCACCCGGGAGACACTCCTCGACGAGGTCGACGCCTTCCCGGAGCCGCCCTCCGTCACCGGCAGCGACCCGGCCTCGGGGCGCCAGAATTACCGGGTCATCGGTACCGGGTCGCAGATCCTGCGCCGCCTCGGCGTCGGCCGCATGCGCCTCATGTCGGCGCCGATCCACTTCAACGCCCTCTCCGGTTTCAACCTCGAGATCACCGAGTTCGTGCAGGCGAGCGACGAGGGCTGAACGCCGGCCGCCCCATGGCCCGGGCACGAACCCTCTGCTATCGTCTGCGCCGTCGCCCTAACGGAATCGGTCACCCGTGATCCTCCGGCTCCTCACCGCACTCCTGCTCACGGTCGCCCTGGTCGCCCATCCCCCGGCCGCCCAGGGCCGGGCCTACGGCGCCCTCGCCATGCCCGACCCCTTCGCCGCCGATGCCGCCGCCGGCGTCATCGCCGACGGCGGCAACGCGGTGGACGCCGCCATCGCGGCGGCCTTCGTCCTGGCCGTCACCTACCCGGAGGCCGGCAACATCGGCGGCGGCGGCTTCCTGCTCGCAGTGATGGGCGGTGAACCGGCCTTCCTCGATTTCCGCGAGACTGCCCCCGCCGCGGCGCAGGCCGACATGTACCTCGCCGAGGATGGCAGCTTCCGCGCCCGCGAAGCGCTGGTGGGCGGCCGCGCCTCCGGCGTGCCCGGCACCGTGCGCGGTCTCGCGGCAGCCCACGGGCGCTACGGCACCCTGCCCTGGGCGCGGCTGCTCGCGCCGGCAGTCCGCCTCGCCCGCGACGGCTTCGCCGTACCGCCGGGGCTGGCCGAGATCGCCGGGGAAACCCGCGCGTTCCTGGCCGGCGAGACCAACTTCGCCCGCTACTTCGGCGGGCTCGTCCCGGGGCAGCGCTTCCGCCAGCCGGAGCTCGCGGCGACGCTCGAGCGGCTCGCGACCGACCCGGAGGACTTCTACCGCGGCCACACGGCCGAGCTGCTGCTCGCCCAGCAGGCCCGGAGCGGTGGCCTGATCAGCGCGGCCGACCTCGTGGGCTACAGCCCGCGCTGGCGCGAGCCGCTCGCGGGCCAGTGGCGCGGCTACACGGTGCTGACCGCGCCACCGCCGAGCTCCGGGGGTGTCGCCCTGCTGCAACTCCTCGCCCTGCGGGAAGCTGCAGCCCCCCTGTTCGAGGGGACCGGGCACAACGAGCCCCGCTACCTGCACCTGCTGGCAGAGCTGGAAAAGCGCGTCTTCGCCGACCGGGCGCGCTATCTCGCGGACCCCGACTTCGTCCCCGTGCCGGTGGACGCGCTCCTCGACCCGGCCTATCTCGCGCGCCGCGCGGCCGGCGTCAACGCGGCGGCGATCAGCCCGCCGGAGGCGGTGCCACCCGGCCTCGAGGGGCCGCACACGACCCACTTCTCGATCCTCGACCCGGCCGGGAACGCCGTCTCCCTCACCTACACGCTGAACTGGGACTTCGGCTCCGGCGTGGTCGTGGAGGGCGCCGGCTTCCTGCTCAACAACGAGATGGACGACTTCAGCGCCGCGCCGGGCGTGCCCAACGAGTTCGGCGTCGTCGGCGGCGAAGCCAACGCCATCGCCCCGGGCAAGCGCATGCTGTCCTCCATGACCCCGACCATTCTCCTCGAGGACGGCGCGCCGGCCATCGTGCTGGGCACCCCCGGGGGCAGCACCATTTTCACTTCGGTGTTCCAGGTACTGCTGAACCTCGTCGATGCGGGCCTCGCGCCGCAGGACGCCGTCGACGCCACCCGCTTCCACCACCAGCTGCCCCAGGCCAGGCTCATCCGCCACGACCAGTGGCCCATCCCCGCTGGGACCCGCCGCGGCCTCGAGGACCTCGGCTACCGGGTCGAGCCGAACGACTGGGGTCACCTCGGCGACGTGCAGCTGGTGACCGCGGGCCCCGCCGGCACGGCTGCCGCCGCTGACCGCCGCGGTCGGGGCGTGGCGCGCATCCTGCCGGACGAGAACCGCGTAACACCCCCACAGAAGTAACTGGATAGCAATAACAGGGAGCAAGCCCATGGCCTGGAACTTCGGCGACATCCTCGACACGATCATCCCTGAACTGCCGCCCGAACACCCCGCCCTCGTCCACGGCGACCGCGTGCTCAGCTGGCAGGCCGTCGACCGGCGCAGCAACAACCTCGGTCGCGCCCTGCAGGCGGCCGGGCTCGCCCCCGGCGCGAGCGTGGGGTTCTACCTGCGCAACAGCCCCGCCTTCATGGAAACGCTGGCGGCCTGCTTCCGCGCACGGCTCGTGCATGCGAACGTCAACTACCGCTATCGCGAGGACGAGTTGCACTACATCCTCGACAACGCCGACGCCGAGGCCGTGTTCTACGACGCCGATTTCCGCGACCGGGTCGATGCGCTGCGCCCGCGGCTGCCTGCGGTGAAGGCCTGGGTGGAGGTCGGCGACGGACCGGTACCGGGCTGGGCGCTCGCCTACGAGACGCTCGCCGGAGACGGCGACGGCAGCAACCTGCCGGGGCCCCGCAGCGGCGACGACCTGCTGCTGCTCTACACCGGCGGCACCACGGGCATGCCGAAAGGCGTGATGTGGGACCAGCACAACCTGCGCGAAGCCCAGTCGCTGGCCCTGCGCGCCGTGGGCCCGGTGCCGGAGACGCTGGAAGAACTGCGGTCGACGATCGCCGCCAACGGCCCGGGGGCGACGATCCTGCCCATCTGCCCGCTCATGCACGGCACCGGCCTGTTCACCGCCATGGGCGCGTTTTTCAGTGGCGGCACCGTGGTCACGCTGCCGAACCCCTCCCTCGATGCCCGGGCCGTCTGGGAAGCAATCGACCGGCACCGCGTGTCGCAGATCGCCATCGTCGGCGACAGCTTTGCCCGGCCCCTGCTGGCCGCGCTGGACGAGGGCCGCGACCGCTACGACCTCGACAGCCTCCGGATGATCATCTCCTCCGGTGTCATGTTCAGCACCGAGATCAAGCAGCGCCTGCTCGCGCACCTGCCGCAGGCGGCGATCGCCGACAGCTTCGGCGCGTCGGAGGCGGTGGGCTTCGGCGCCTCGATCATGACCAGGGATGCGCCGGTGGAGACCGCGCGCTTCATGACCAACGATCTCTGCCGGGTGTTCGACGAGCGCGACCGGGAACTCCCGCGGGGCGGCGACCAGCCCGGCTTCATCGCCTTCGGCGGCCCCATCCCGAAGGGCTACTACAAGGACCCGGAAAAAACCGCGAAGACCTTCCGCACCATCGACGGCCACCGCTACGCCGTACCCGGCGACTACTGCCTGGTCGCCGAGGACGGCACGCTGACGCTGCTCGGACGGGGCTCGGTGTGTATCAACTCCGGCGGCGAGAAGATCTACCCGGAGGAAGTGGAGGAGGCCCTGAAAGCGCACCCGGACGTCGAGGATGCCCTCGTCGTCGGCCTCCCGGACCCGACCTGGGGCCAGGCCGTGACCGCCATCGTACACCTCGTCCCCGGCGCCGGCCTGGACGAGGCGGCGCTGGTCGCCACGGTGCGCGAGCGGCTGGCGCCCTACAAGGCGCCGAAACGGGTTTTCGCGGCGCCCCAGCCCTTCCGGGCGCCGAACGGCAAGGCCGATTACAAGGCCGCCCGGGCCTTCGCGGAGTCCGCCAGCGCGGCCTGAACCGAGGCCGCGGCCGCCGCGGGGCTTGATGCTACACTCGGGACAGGTATAGTGCCCGGCTTTCCAGGATAAGGCCCAGACAGGCGGGGGCAGCATGAAGATTCGCGTAGGCATCGTTGGCGACGGCCAGCTAGGCATGTTCCTGTGCGAGGCCGCGCAGGCACTGGCCATCGACACCGTCATCCTCACCGGCGATGCGGACAGCCCCGCGGCGCAGCGCGCCGGTGCAGCGGTGGTCGGCGCCATGGACGACGCGGCGGCCGTGCAGGCCCTGGCGGACGCCTGCGATATCGTCACCTACGAGCGCGAGGACGTGCACCCGGTCACCGTGGAAGTGCTGCGCCGGGCGGAGGCCGCCGGCAGTATCCACTGCCATCCCAGCCTCGCGGTGATCGAAACCATCCAGGACAAGGCGCGGCAGAAGCGCTGGCTCGCCGACGCGGGCCTGCCCACGCTGCCCTTCGTCCTCGCCAGCGGCGAGGACGGCGAAGCGGCGGCTGCCGCCCGGGAACTGGGCTACCCGGTGGTGCAGAAGGCGCTGCGCGGCGGCTTCGACGGGCGCGGCGTGCAGCTGCTGCGCGACGAGGCCGCCCTCGCCCGGGCCTGGCCCGGCGAAACGCTCTTTGAGGCCCACGCCGGCGACTTCCGGGAGATCGCCGTCATCGTTGTGCGCGCCCGGGATGGCGAGATCCACTGCTTCCCCCCGGTCGACATGACCTTCGACGGCGACTACAGCGTCCTGGAGTGGGTTTACGCCCCGAGCGACGCCGCTGAGACTGTCCTCGCCGAAGCCGAGCGTGTCGCCCGCGCCGCGATCGAGGCGCTGGACGGTGTAGGCACCTTCGGCGTGGAACTGTTCCACTGCGCCGACGGCCGCGTGGTCATCAACGAGATCTCGCCGCGGGTGCACAACGCCGGCCACTACACGCTGGAAGCCACCGAGTCGTCCCAGTTCGAGCAGCACCTGCGGGCGGTGACCGGGCTCCCGCTAACGGGCACGGCGCTGGAAACGCCGGCGGCCATGCGCAACCTGCTCTGCACCGAGGCCATCGCCGGGGCCGCCCGGGACCGCGCCGCGGGACGCAGCACCGAGGGCCCCGTGGCCACCTACTGGTACGGCAAGGCCCCGGCCCGCGCCATGCGCAAGCTGGGCCATATCACCGCCACCGGCGCCAGCGCCGCCGAGGCCGGCGAGCTCGCGACGGCCGCCTACCGCCGCCTCACCGGCAGCCGGGGAGAAGCCGCATGAACGCCCGGGTCGGGATCATCATGGGCAGCGACTCGGACCTGCCGGTGATGCGCGCGGCAGCCGTCGTGCTCGACGAGCTCGGCGTTGCCTACGAGATCGATATCGTCAGCGCCCACCGCACTCCCGACAGGCTCTACGCCTACGCGCGCGAAGCGGAGGAGCGCGGCATCCGGGTGATCATCGCCGGCGCCGGCGGCGCCGCCCACCTCCCCGGCATGGTCGCGTCCCTGTGCGCCCTGCCGGTCATCGGGGTTCCCATCAGCGCCACGAAGCTCGCGGGGGAGGATGCGCTGCTTTCCATCGTCCAGATGCCCGCGGGCATCCCCGTGGCCACCGTCGCCATCGACAACGCCACCAACGGCGGCCTGCTCGCCGCCCAGGTCCTGGCAACCGGGGACGACGCCCTGCGGCAGCGGCTGCATCGCTACCGCGACGGGCTGCGGGACCAGGTGCTGGACAAGGCGGAACGGCTGCGCCGGGGCGACGACGGCTGAGCGGCGCCTGAGGCGCCGCCCCCGGCGCCCGATCAATCCTCCAAACGATCGAGCACAGCGCCGTGGCTGGCGGAGGCCGCGTTGCGGGCAAACTTGCCCAGCACACCTCGCGTGTAGCGCGGCGCCGGCTGCTGCCAGCGCTCGCGGCGGGCGGCCAGCGTCGCCTCGTCGACGTTGAGCTTGAGCAGCAGCTCGTGCGCGTCGATGGTGATGCTGTCGCCTTCCTCGACGAGGCCGATGGTCCCGCCCACGGAGGCCTCGGGCGCGACGTGACCTACCACCATGCCCCAGGTCCCGCCGGAGAAGCGGCCGTCGGTGATCAGCCCCACGCTCTCGCCGAGTCCCTGGCCGATGAGCGCACTCGTCGGTGCCAGCATCTCGGGCATGCCCGGGGCACCGCGGGGTCCCAGGTAGCGCAGCACCACCACGTCGCCGGGCTTGATTCCGCCGGCGAGGATGGCGTCGAGCGCCGACTGCTCGTCGTCGAATACGCGGGCCGGGCCGGTGATCACCGGGTTCTTGAGGCCCGTGATCTTGGCCACGGCGCCCTCTTCCGCGAGGTTGCCGCGAAGAATAGCGAGATGGCCTGCCGGGTAGAGTGGGTTATCCAGCGGCCGGATCACGTCCTGGCCCGCCGGGCACTCGGCGGGTACGTCCGCCAGGGTCTCGGCAATCGTCTTGCCCGTGATCGTCATGCAGTCGCCGTGGAGCAGCCCGCCTTCGAGGAGCAGTTTCATGACCTGGGGAATGCCGCCGGCGCGGTGCAGGTCGATGGCCAGGTAGCGGCCGCTCGGCTTCAGGTCACAGATCACCGGGACCTTGCGGCGGATGCGCTCGAAGTCGTCAATCGTCCACGGCACTTCGGCACAGTGGGCCATGGCCAGGAAATGCAGCACGGCGTTGGTGGAACCGCCGGTGGCCATGATCACCGCCACGGCGTTCTCGATGGCCTCGCGGGTCACGATGTCGCGCGGCTTGCGGTCCGCTGCCACGGCGTCGACGAGCACCCGCGCGCTTTCGGCCGTGCTGACTTCCTTTTCGTCCTCGACATTGGCCATGGTGCTCGAATACGGCAGCGACAGGCCCAGGGCCTCGATCGCGGCACTCATGGTATTGGCCGTATACATGCCGCCACAGGACCCGGTGCCGGGGATGGCGTGACGCTCGATGGCGATGAGGTCGTCTTCGCTGATGCGCCCGGCGCTGTACTCGCCCACCGCCTCGAAGACGCTGACGATGTTCAGATCACGGTCGCCGAGGCGCCCGGGGAGAATGGTGCCGCCGTAGACGAAGATCGACGGCACGTTGGCGCGCAGCATGCCCATCATCGCGCCCGGCATGTTCTTGTCGCAGCCGCCGATGGTGAGGACGCCGTCCATCCACTGGCCGCCCACGCAGGTTTCGATGCAGTCGGCGATCACCTCGCGCGACACCAGGCTGTACTTCATACCCTCTGTGCCCATGGCCATGCCGTCGCTGATCGTCGGCGTGCCGAAGACCTGCGGGTTCGCGCCGGCCTCCCGGAGAGCGGCGACCGCCGCATCCGCCAGGGGCTGCAGGCCCGCGTTGCAGGGCGTAATGGTGGAATGGCTGTTGGCGACACCGATCATCGGCTTGTCGAAGTCGCTCGCCTCGTAACCCATGCCGTAGAACATGGAGCGGTTCGGGGCGCGCTGGACGCCCTGGGTGATGTTTCTCGACCTGCGGTTACTGGCCACGCTGGCACTCCTGGCTCGCCCGGGGAGGCGGCATTCTAGGCTACTTGCGGGAAATGCCTCAAATACTTATCGTGCTCACGCACCCCGCGCGGGTGCGCCGCCGCGACAGGAATTCCCCCGGCAACGACGCGAAGCCGCCGACAGCGAATAAGAAGCCAACGATGAAAGGAACCCGCCCATGAACGGAGCCGACGCTCTCCTCGAGACTCTCGTCGCCAGCGGCGTCGAGGTCTGCTTCGCCAATCCCGGCACCTCGGAAATGCAGCTGGTTTCCGCCATCGGCAACACGGGGAGCATGCGCCCGGTGCTCTGCCTGTTCGAGGGCGTGGCCTCCGGGGCCGCGGACGGCTACGGCCGCATGGCCGACAAGCCGGCGATCACCCTGCTCCACGTGGGCTCCGGCTTCGCCAACAGCCTGGCCAACCTGCACAACGCCCGCCGCGCGGGCTCGCCGCTCGTGAACATCGTCGGCGACCACGCCAGCTACCACCTGCAGTACGACGCACCGCTGACCTCCGACCTGCCGGGGCTCGCCGACTGGGCCTCCGCCTGGACGCACGTGGCCGAATCGCCGGACGACCTCGCCGCTGCCGGCGCGGCCGCCGTCGCCGAGGCACAGGCGGAGAACGGCCGTATCGCCACCGTCGTCGTACCCGCGGACCACGCCTGGAACCCGTCGAACGGCGCCGCCCCGCTGCGCCCCGCCCCCGCCGCACCGGCCGTGGCGGAGGAGACCATCGCGGCAACCGCGGAGCGCCTCAAGAGCGGCCGCCCCAGCGTGCTCTTTCTCGGCGGCCGCGCCCTGCGCGAGGAGAACCTCTACCGGCTCGGCCAGCTTGCTGCCGCCACCGGGGCGCGGCTGGTGTGCCAGGTGTTCCCGGCGCGGCTCCAGCGCGGCGCCGGGCGCGTGGCAGTGGAGCGCCTGCCCTATTTTGCGGAGCAGGCCACGGAAACGCTTGCCGGCACCGAGCACCTGGTGCTGGTCGGCGCGCCCGCCCCGGTGAGTTTCTTCGCCTACCCGGACAAGGCCAGCTGGCTGGCGCCCACCGACTGCGAGGTGAGCACGCTGGCCACCGCGGCAGAGGACATCGACGGCGCCCTGGAGGCCCTGGTGGCCGCGGTGGGTACGACCGGCGAGCCCACGCTCGTGCAGACTGCCGAGACCCCGGCACCGGACGATGGTCCCCTGGACGGCCTGCTGGTCGGCCAGCTCCTCGCCCGGCACATGCCAGAGGACGCGATCGTCGTCGACGACGGCGCCACCAACGGGCTCGGCGCCTACCTGCTGACCGAGCGGGCGCCGCGGCACGACTGGCTCGCCCTCACCGGCGGCGCCATCGGCCAGGGCATCCCCGCGGCGCTCGGCGCCGCCATCGCCTGCCCGGACCGCAAGGTGATCAACCTCGAAGCCGACGGCAGCGCCATGTATACGCTGCAGGGGCTGTGGAGCCTCGCCCGGGAAGAGACCGATACGGTCACCATTCTTTTCAACAACCGCAGCTACGCGATCCTGAACATCGAGCTGGAGCGGGTGGGCGCCGGCGAACCGAACGCGCGCACCCTGTCCATGCTGGACCTGTCCAACCCGGACCTCGACTTCACCGCCCTCGCCCGCGGCATGGGTGTGAAAGCGAGCCGGGCGAGCACCGTGGCCGAGTTCGACGCGCAGCTGGCCGAGGCCCTGGCGACGCCGGGGCCGCATCTCATCGAGGCAATGGTCTGACCGGCGCGGGTTGCCGGCAACGTCCTGAGCGGGAGGCTCGCGCACCATGGCACGCATTCTCATCACCGGCGCAACCGCCGGCATCGGCCGCGCCGCGGCGATACTGCTCGCCCACAAGGGCCACACGGTCATCGGCGCCGGGCGCAACCGGGAAGCGCTGGAGAGCCTGGCCGCCCAGTCGCCGAATTTGCACGCCCTGCCCCTGGACGTGACCGACCCGGCAGCGGTGGCCGGCGCCCCCGCGGCGGTGGCGACCCTCGCCGGCGGGGAGCCGCTGGATATCCTGGTCAACAACGCCGGCTACGCCTGCGTGGGCCCCCTGGAATGCATCGACGACGCCGCCCTGGAGGCGCAGTACCAGACCAACGTCTTCGGCCTGTTGCGCGTGACCCGCGCCTTCCTGCCGGCGATGCGCGAGCGCGGCAGCGGACGCATCGTCAACGTCTCCTCCGTGGCCGGAAACGTCACCCTGCCCTTCTTCGGTCCCTATGCCTCCACCAAGCACGCGCTCGAGGCGTTGTCGGACAGCCTGCGCATCGAGCTGCGCCCGCACGGGATCGACGTGGTGCTGGTCAAGCCGGGCGCCGTGAAAACCGGTTTTGGCGCGACCGAGCAGGCGCAGCTCGAGCAGCACGCGGTGACCGCGCCCGCCTACCGCGCGCAGCTGGAAACGGTCATGCGCTTTCACCGTGGTTTGCACGCGAAGGGCGCGGACCCGGTCGCGGCCGCCGGCGCCATCGTCAGCGCCTGCGAAGCCGACGGCCCCGGAGCACGCTACGTGGTACCGCGGAAGAACCGCGTGTTCATCGCCATCAAGCAGTGGCTGCCCACGGCCGTGAGCGACTGGATCATGCTGCGCCTGTCGGGGCTGCACCGGCACCGCTAGCGGACGCGGACAGACCGGGGTTCACATTGATTCAACCAGAGTTAGCGGGCAGTGAAAAAAAAAGCTACAGTCAATGCGAAGCACAACAATAAGGTGACTCTACCATGATCAGTTTTCTTCGCCGCACGGCGCTGTTGCTCGGCGCAGCGCTCACGCTGCCGGCCGTCGCAGCCGACAAGCCCAACATTCTCGTCATCTGGGGTGACGACGTCGGGCAGTCGAATATCAGCGCCTACACCATGGGCTTGATGGGCTACCAGACGCCCAACATCGACCGCATCGCCAACGAGGGCATGATCTTCACGGACTATTACGGCGAGCAGAGCTGCACCGCCGGGCGTTCCTCGTTCATCATGGGCCAGTCCGTGTTCCGGACGGGCCTGTCCAAGGTCGGCCTGCCGGGCGCGGACCTCGGCATGCGGGAAGAGGACCCTACTATTGCCGGGCTGCTGAAAAACCATGGCTACATGACGGGTCAGTTCGGCAAGAACCACCTCGGCGACAAGGACGAGCACCTGCCGACCAATCACGGTTTCGACGAATTCTTTGGCAACCTCTACCACCTGAATGCCGAGGAAGAGCCGGAGAACGAGGACTACCCGCAGGACCCGTCTTTCCGCGAGAAGTACGGCCCCCGCGGCGTTATCCGCTCCGCCGCCGACGGCAAGATCGAGGACACCGGCCCGCTCACCAAGAAGCGCATGGAGACCGTCGACGACGAGACGGCCACCGCCGCACTCGACTTCATCGAGCGCGCCGTGAAGGCCGACAAGCCCTTCTTCGTCTGGTGGAGCGGCACGCGGATGCACTTCCGCACCCACGTCTCGGACGAGAAGATGGCGGCGTGCAAGGAACAGTTCCCGCGGGCGGACGAGTACACCTGCGGCATGGTCGAGCACGACGCGCACATCGGGGACTTCCTGGCGGCGCTCGACAGGCTCGGCATCGCGGACAACACCATCGTGTTCTACTCCACCGACAACGGCCCGCACATGAACACCTGGCCCGATGCCGCCATGACGCCCTTCCGCGGCGAGAAGAACACCAACTGGGAAGGTGGCTGGCGCGTTCCGGCCATGGTGCGCTGGCCCGGGCACATCCCGGCGGGGAGCATTTCCAACGAGATCATGCACCACATGGACTGGCTGCCCACCTTCCTGGCAGCGGCCGGTGAAGCGGACGTGAAGGAAAAGCTGCTGGGGGGACACCGCGCCATCGGCCGCAAGTACAAGGTCCACCTCGATGGCTACAACTTCCTCCCGTACCTTACCGGTGAGGCCGACAGCGCGCCGCGGGACGAAGTCTTCTACTTCTCGGACGATGGCGACCTGACTGCACTACGCTACCGCGACTGGAAGCTCGTCTTCATGGAGCAGCAGGAAACCGGAACGCTGCGTCTATGGATGGAACCGTTCGTCGTGCTGCGCACACCGCTGATGTTCAACCTGCGTCGTGACCCCTATGAGCGCGCGCCTTTGACATCCAACACCTACTACGACTGGATACTGGATCACGCTTACATGCTGGTGCCCGCCCAGGACTACGTCGGTGAATTCCTGGCGACCTTCAAGGAATACCCGCCGCGGCAGAAGGCGGCGAGTTTCTCCCTCGACCAGGTCATGGAAACGCTGGCCTTACCGCCCGGGGCCCCGTGACCGCCCGGGCAACGTGACCGCCCCGTCCCGCGCATGGCGCTGGCCAGCGCTGCTCGCAGCGCTGGCCTGTCTCTGTGCGTTCAGCACACCAGGACGGGCGGACGAGGAGCCGCTGCCCTCCTGGCGCGAAACGCCGACGCGGGCCGCCATCCTCGACTTCGTGGCGCGCGTCAGCGACCCGGCGAGCGATGACTTCGTCCCGATGGAGGCACGCATCGCCGTGTTCGACAACGACGGCAACCTGTGGGCCGAGCAGCCTGTTTACTTCCAGCTGCTCTTTGCCGTGGACCGGCTCAGGGCGCTGGCAGAGGCGGAGCCGGCATTACGCCAGCAGGCCCCTTTCAGCAGCATCCTCGCAGAAGGGCCGGCCGCCCTCGCCGCACTCGACGAGGCGGCGCTGGTCAAGCTCGTCCTGGCCACGCATACCGGCCTCGACAGCACGACCTTCAACGGACTCGTGGCGGACTGGGCCGCGTCGGCCACGCACCCGCGCTTCGGTCAGCGCTATACCGACCTGACCTACGCGCCCATGCGCGAACTCCTCGACTACCTGGGAAACAACGGGTTTACCTGCTACATCGTCTCCGGCGGCGGCGTCGCGTTCATGCGCGCCTGGGCGCCGGCGGCCTACGGTATTCCGCCGGAGCGCATCATCGGCAGCCGCTTCCAACTCACCTACCGGGCGGACGACAGCGGCGGCACGCTCCAGCGGCTGCCGGAGCTCTCCCATATCAACGACGGCCCGGGCAAGCCGGTCGGCATCCAGCAGGTGATCGGCCGGCGGCCGATCTTCGCCTCCGGCAACTCCGACGGCGACCTGGAGATGCTCACCTGGACCACCAGCGGCGAGGGCCCGCGCTTCGGCCTGCTGCTTCACCACACGGACGGCGAGCGCGAGTGGGCCTATGACCGCGAGTCCCACGTCGGCAAGCTCGACGAGGGCCTGGAGCGTGCCCCGGCACTGGGCTGGACCGTGGTCGACATGGCCAGGGACTGGGCGCGCGTCTTCGCCTTCGAGGCACCGGTCGAGACCGCCACCGGGGCCGTCCCCTAGGCGCCCGTGAGCAACACGGGTGCCGCGAGCGTCGAACGCCCCCCTCAGTACATCGTGATGGTCTTCGTCGGCAGGGCCTCCGCCACCGCGTCCGGGACGAAGAAATCCCGAAAAAGATCGGCGTCGGGATCGACCGCGTAGGGCGCGAAATCCGTGACGCCTTCTTCCCGCAACAGCACTTCGTCGATGAAGAAGTTCCCGCTGCACTCCCGCGACGGCCGGTTGAGGATCGCATAGGCGGCGTCGGCCATGATCGCCGGTGTGCGGCTGCCCGCTACCGTTTCCGCACCACCGAGCACATTGCGCACGGCGGCCGTGTCGATGGCGGTCAGCGGCCAGAGCGAATTCACCGCGATGCCGTCACCGGCGAACTCCCGCGCCATCCCCAGCGTGCACAGGCTCATGCCCATCTTCGCCATGGTGTAGGCGACGTGCGGGGCAAACCACTTCGGATCCATGTCCAGCGGCGGTGCCAGGTTGAGGATGTGCGGGTTGGCCGCTGCCTTGAGGTGCGGGATGCACTGCCGGGAGACCAGGAAGGTGCCGCGGGTATTGACGCTGTGCATGAGGTCGTAGCGCTTCATTGCCGTCTCGAGGGTCGGCGTGGGGCTGATGGCGCTGGCGTTGTTGATGCAGATGTCGATGCCGCCGAAGCGCGCCACGGCCTGGGTGACGGCCGCCTCCACCTGGTCCTCGAAGCGGATATCGCAGACCACGGCCAGGGCCTGGCCGCCGGCCGCCTCGATGTCCTCCGCGGCCGTGTAGATGGTACCCGGCAGCTTCGGGTGCGGTTCGGTGGTCTTGGCCGCGATCACCACGTTCGCGCCGTCGGCGGCCGCCCGGCAGGCGATGGCGAGGCCGATACCGCGGCTGGCGCCGCTGATGAAAAGCGTCTTGTCCTTGAGGCTCATGGCAGGGTTCCCCGTGATTGCCGTTGCTCCTGTCGCACACGCCTTGGCGTGCCACGGCCGCGCCGCGCGACACCGCCCGCCAAGGGTAACCGAAGGCCGCCCGGGGGACACCCTCGGCTTGCCAGTGCCCTCCCCGATCGCTTAGCTTCCCCTTGAAGGGTAGAGCTGATGCAGCTCTGTCAACGGCGCAAGGAGTGGACGACACCATGGCAGGACAGGGTTCCGGCGGCAATGTGCTCGCGGCGATCTGCAGTTTCTTCATCCCCGGGCTGGGGCAGCTCGTGCAGGGGCGGGTGCTGGCTGCACTCCTATTCTTCCTGTCGACATCCGCCTGCTATGCGCTGGGCGCCTCCGTCGTGCTTTTCGTGTTCTGGATTCCGGCCGTGCTGCTGCACCTCTGGTCCATCATCAACGCGGCGCTGTTCAAACCCTGAGGCACGGTCCGCGACAAGCCCCGAACCCTTGACTAGACTGGGCAGCAAGTGCGCCTGGGCAGCCGGGGTGGCGGTTTGAACAAGGCGATCATTGCCGCCACGCGCATCGTGGCACCCTACCTCGTCCTCGGCATCCTGTGGATCTTTATTTCCGACAACGCCCTGCTCCTCGCCGTGGGCGGCGATGCCGACCGGCTGGGCCGCCTGCAGACGGCGAAGGGCTGGTTCTTCATCGCCCTCACCACGGTCATGCTGTTCGCCCTCAGCTACTCGCACCTTCGCCAGATACAGCGGCTGCGCGAGCTGGACGCGCAAACCGGCCTCCTGCACCGGAAGCTGTTTCTCGAGTATCTCGACGACGCCATTGAGCGTGAGGGCGACGAGAACGAACTGCTGGTGCTGATCCTCAACATCGATGGTTTCAGCGACATCGCGCGCAAGCTGGGAAAAGACGGTACCGAGCAGGCTCTGGAGGAGATCGGCGCCCACCTGCGCGCGAGCTTTACGGCCGACAACCTGCTTTCCCGCCTCGGCACCGACGAAGTCGCCCTCGCCCTGCCCCTGACCGAAGCGGCGGAGCGGGAGAAACCGCTGGAGCTCGCGCTCGATGCGCGCCGCCGGCTCCTCGAGCCACTGCTCGCCCTGGGTCAGCGGGCGACGGCCTGCGGCGGCGCCGCCCTGTACCCGCGCGACGGGCACGACGCGCACTCGCTCCTCGCCGCCGCCACCAGCGCCCTGCGCGCTGCCCGCAGCCGCGGACCGGACCACCTGAACTTCTACGACGACCGCCTGACCCGGGCCGACCGGCAACGGCAGGACCTGCTGCGCGCCCTGCGCGAGGCACTGCGGGAACGTGCGCTCCACGTGCACTACCAGCCCCAGGTGCGCCTCGCGGACAACCGGCTGTCCGGCTGCGAGGTCCTCGTGCGCTGGAACGATCCGCAGGGCAACCCCATACCGCCCTCTGATTTCGTCCCCCTCGCGGAGCAGTTCGACCTGTCGCGGGCGCTCTCGGAGCTGGTGATCAGCCGCGTGATCGAGGACCTCGAGCACACCGGGCTCAACGACGGCACCCTGCCGCGCGTGTCCATCAACCTGACCCCGGACGAGTTCTCCCGGGGCGACTTCGTTCCCTGGCTTCGCGAGCAGATGGCGCCGATGGCCGACTGGCCCATCAAGCCGCAGATAGAGATCACCGAGTATGCCGCCCTGCGTGACCTCGAGGCCTCCATCCAGCGCATTCGCGAACTCGGGAAATGCGGCGTCGACTTTGCCCTAGACGACTTCGGCACCGGCTACTCGAGCCTCGCGGCCCTCAAGGACCTGCCCGTGCAGGAGCTCAAGATCGACGGTTCCTTCACCGCCACCGTGAACACCGATGACCGTTCCCTCGCCATCGTGAAGTCCATCACCCGTCTCGCCGACACCTTCAACCTGCGGGTACTCGCCGAGGGCATCGAGACCGCCGACCAGCTCGAGCGGCTGCGGGAATGCCGTTGTGCCGAGGCGCAGGGCTTCTACCTGTGCCGGCCCGTGCCGATCAACGAACTGGTCGCCCTGCTGCAGGCGGGCGGGGCCGTGTTCCCGGTGCGGCCAGCCTGAGCTGACCGCGCCACCTCCAGCGCCGATTTGTGCTCTAATTCCCCGGGCGCTTGACTTCGGGGAGGATCGATCCGTGCGCACATTCACTGTTCTACTGCTGCCGCTGCTGCTGTGGCTCGGCGGCTGCGAATCCACCTACTACGCCGCCATGGAAAAGGTCGGGCTCGAGAAGCGGGATATCCTCGTGGACCGGGTCGAGGACGCCCGCGATGCGCAGGAAGACGCCCAGGAGCAGTTCACCACGGCGCTCGAGCGCTACAGTGCCCTGGTCGATTTCGACGGCGGCGAGCTGCAGGAGGTGTACGAGGACCTCAACGACGAATACGAGGCCAGCGAGGCCGCGGCGGAGCGCGTGCGCGGGCGTATCGGTGCCATCGAGGACGTGGCCGGCGACCTGTTCGACGAGTGGGAAGACGAGCTGGCGCAGTACTCGAGCGCCAGCCTGCGCCGCGACAGCGAGGCCAAGCTGCGCGACACGCGCCGCCGCTACGAGCAGCTCATCGCCGCGATGCGCCGCGCCGAAACCCGCATGGACCCGGTACTCGATGCCTTGCGGGACAACGTGCTCTACCTGAAGCACAACTTGAACGCCAGTGCGATCGGCGCGCTGCAGGGTGAGCTCGGATCAATTCGCGCGGACGTGGACCGGCTGGTCGCCGAGATGAACACCGCGATCGCGGAGTCGAACGCGTTCCTCGCGACGCTGGACTAGCCGGCGGCGCTGCAGGCCCCGTTCAGCAGAGCACCTTCAGCCGGCCCCGGCGCCGCAGTTCACCGAGCCGCGGCAGGGGCCAGGCCATCGCCGGCGCCGCGGCTGCCGCGCGGCGAAGCACGCCGGCTAGCCGGTCCGGCAGGGGCCGCTGGTCGAGCTGCGCCATCACCGCCTGGAAGATCGCTTCCTTCGCCAGCGAGAGCCCCGGCGACGCCAGGGCGTGCCTGCCCTGCAGCAGCACGCAATCCAGTTCGCCGAAGGCGATCAGCTGCGGCTTCTCGGCGGGCCTGAAGGCCCGGGGCGCGCGCCCGCGCTCCGCCCGCTCGATCTCCTGCGCGCAGTGCCGGCCCATGGCCAGTGCATGGTAGGCCTGCCGCGAAAGCGGCTGCGGCAGCTCGCCGCTGTCCCCCGCGATGAACACATC
This sequence comes from Pseudohaliea sp., assembly GCF_040217025.1. Lineage (GTDB taxonomy): Bacteria > Pseudomonadota > Gammaproteobacteria > Pseudomonadales > Halieaceae > Pseudohaliea. Next base: position 951,203 of record NZ_JAVJOA010000008.1, read on the forward strand.
GTCGGCCCCCTCGAGGCGCAGGTTGTCCAAGACGGCGGCCCAGCGCCCGGGTGCCGCCAGGCCGCTCCCGGCCAGCAGCGGCCGGGGCGCGGGTCCCCCGGTCCAGATGGTCAGCGCGGAGCGCAGGCGACGGCCGCCGGCCAGCTTCACCGTCTTCGCCGTGACCCGCTCGACCGCCTCGCCGCTGCGTAGCTCGACACCCGCCGCCTCGCAGTGGCCCGCGAGATGGCGACCCACCGGCGCCGGCGCACCGGGCAGCAGCCGCGGGCCCGCCTCCACGAGAGTGATCGGCAGTTCGCGATCACCGCGAGCCCGGAGCACCTCGCCGAGGCACTCCACGCCCTCGAGGCCGCCCCCGACGATCGTCACGCGGCCGGGACGCGGCTCCCGCAAAAGCCCGCGCAGGCGCTTGCCGATGGCCGCGCACTGCGCCACCGACTTGAAGGGCATGGCATGCTCGCGCACGCCGCTCACGCCGAAGTCGGCATCGGCCGCACCCACGGCCACCACCAGGATGTCGTAGCGCAGGCTGCCCCTGGGCAGGTGCACCCGGCGCGCCGCGGTGTCGATGGACAGCACCTCGCCACGCCGGAACCGGTGCCCCTCCCGTTCCAGCACGGGCTTGAGCGGCAGCCGCAGCGCTGCCGGCCGTTTCAGCCCCGAGACCAGCTCGTGGATCGCCGGCAGGAACTCGAAGGACGGCGACTTATCCACGAGGGTGACGGAGAAGCGCGCCGCCGGCAGCGCCAGGGCGCAGGACAGGCCGGCGAAGCCACCGCCGATGACGAGGACGCGCGGGCGCACTACTCGTGCTCCGCGCGGACGAGCGCCGAAAGCGAGCCGTCGGCCTCTGCCGACACGGCGACGACCATGGGGCGACAGCAGACCTGGCAGTCCTCGATGTAGTCGGTGCCCGCCTCCATGGGGTCGAGCAGCAGCGTCAGGGGCTCACCGCAGTAAGGGCAGTGCGCCGTGCACTCCTCGCGTTCCATGACCGGCCCTAGCCCTCACCGCCGCGGGGATCGACGCGGCCACGGCGAGCCTTGATCCGGCCGCGGTGCGTTTTCCTGTCGACGCGCCGCCGTTGGCTCGCGCGGGTCGGGCGCGTGGCGATACGCGCCTTGCGCGGCCGGTGGCTGTCGCGGATCAGGGCCGCCAGGCGGACCAGGGCATCTTCCCGGTTGCGGGCCTGGCTGCGATGGCGCTGGGCCTTGATTACCACCACGCCGTCGCTGCCCACCCGCTGGTCGCCGCAGCGCAGCAGTGCTTCCTTCCACGGTTCGGGCAGCGACGACGCCTGGCTGTCGAAGCGCAGGTGGATGGCCGTGGCCACCTTGTTCACGTGCTGGCCACCGGCGCCCTGCGAACGCGTCGCCGTCAGCTCGATTTCATCGAGGGGCAGGCGCAACGAGGCGCTGATGTGAAGGTGGTTTTCCATGAGCGGTTATCAGGGCCTGTCCAACCGTGGGGCAACGATAGCGGATGCGGGCAGCGCCTGCAGCCCCCGGCGAATTCAAGTAGGGTGTTACGGAACGGGTGAAAAGCGCTACCCACACGTCAAAGGAGGAACCCACATGGACATGCCCTTTGGAGGCCTGATCGGCCTGCTGATCCTGATCGCCGACATCTGGGCGATCATCAACGTCATCCAGGCGCGGACCGAGCTGGTCGCGAAACTGCTCTGGATCGTGCTGATCGTCGTACTGCCCCTGCTCGGGGTGATCATCTGGTACTTCGCCGGGCCGCGGGCGAGCAAACTGTAACCGCCTCGCGTTGGACAACTTGCGATAGGAGAGGCTCAAGAGGAGGATGTTGGTGGAGCCAGGCGGGATCGAACCGCCGACCTCAACACTGCCAGTGTTGCGCTCTCCCAGCTGAGCTATGGCCCCACGATCGCCGAAGTCCCACGCGGGCTCCGGCGGAGAGCGCGCATATTAGGGTCCGCCACCGGGGGTGTCAAGGCATCGCCGGGAGAACGACCCACTGCAAAAACTTGCATGGAGGCGCCGCGCCGAGCAAGCTTGCGCGGTGTCTTCCTTCAAACCATCTGTCGCCGCCGCCATCGTCATCGCGAACATGGTCGGGACCGGCGTGTTTACCAGCCTGGGCTTCCAGCTGGTGGAAATCCGCTCGGCGCCGGTGCTCCTCGCCCTGTGGGCCGTGGGCGGCCTCGCGGCACTCTGCGGCGCCATGAGCTATGCGGAGCTGGGCGCCGCCCTGCCCCGCTCCGGCGGCGAGTACAACTTCCTCTCGCGCATCTTCCACCCCGCCGCGGGCTTCATCTCCGGCTGGGTCTCGGCCACCGTCGGCTTTGCCGCGCCCACGGCGCTCGCCGCGATGACCTTCGGCAGCTACCTGTCGGCCGTTTTCCCGGCCCTTTCCCCGGTCTGGCTGGCGACCGGCCTGGTGATCGTGCTCACCGTGGCGCACTCCACCAGCCACCGCGGCAGCGGCGGCACGCAGCGCTGGCTGACCTGGCTGAAGATCTTCCTGATCCTCGGCTTCTCCGCCCTGGCCCTCCTGTCCAACGACAGCGGGCAGCAGACCGTCTTCGCACCATCGCCCGGTGATGGCGCCCTGCTCTTCTCCGGCGCCTTCGCCGTCTCGCTGATCTACGTGAACTACGCCTACTCGGGATGGAATGCCGCGACCTACATCAGCGGCGAGCTGGAGCGGCCCCAGCGCAACCTGCCGACAGTGCTCATCGCCAGCACCGGCGTGGTCTGCCTCGCCTACCTGATGCTCAACTTCGTCTTTCTCGCGGTAGCGCCCATGGAAGCCATGGTGGGCAAGGTCGAGGTGGGCTACGTGGCCGCCGGCTACGCCTTCGGCGATGCGGGGGCCGCCATCATGGGCGTGTTGCTCGCGCTGCTGCTGGTATCCACCGTGAGCGCGATGATTCTCGCCGGGCCGCGGGTCCTCCAGTCCATCGGCGAGGACTTCGCCGTCTTCCGCCCCCTGGCCCGGGTGAACGGTGACGGCATCCCGGTCACCGCCATCGTCACCCAGGCCACCGTGGCGCTGCTGTTCCTGTGGACGGCCTCCTTCGACCGCATCCTGGTGTTCTCCGGCGCCACCATGGCCCTGAATACTTTCTTCACGGTGCTCGGGCTCTTCGTGCTGCGCTGGCGGCAACCCGACCTGCCGCGGCCTTTCCGGGTCGTGCTCTACCCGCTGCCGCCACTCCTGTTCCTGGCCATCACGGGCTGGACCCTGCTTTACATCGTGCTGCAACGACCGGTAGAGGCGCTGATCAGCGCCGGCATCGTCGCCAGCGGCGGCCTTTTCTACTGGCTCAGCGCCACCCTGAGCCGGCGTGTCCCGGGCACGGACCCGCCGGCCCCCGCCTGACAGGAGGACATCAGTTTATGGGCAAGATCCTGCTCTATGTCGCCGGCCTCATCTTCACAGGCTACGGCCTCGCCTGCCTGGTGAACCCGGAGATCGCCACCAGTGCCGCTGGGCTCGCGGCCACCAACGGTGACGGCATGACGGAAATCGGCGCCATGTACGGCGGCTTCCAGACCGGCTTCGGCCTCTTCTGCCTGCTCTGCGCGCGCCGCTCGGACTACGCCGCGGCGGGGCTCTGGGCGCTGCTGCTGGGTATCGGTCTGCTCGCCGCCGGGCGCAGCTACCATGCGCTGCTGGCGACGGAGCCGCTCACGGTCTACAGCTACGGCGCCATTGCGTTCGAGTCGCTGCTGACGGTGCTGGCGGCGGTGGCGCTGCTGAAGCGGAGCAGCTAGGCGCCTGGCTCGCCCCTGGTCTGCGGTCCTTGCGCGGAAGCTGGCTCCGGTTCTGCGGGTGTTTCCACGGCCGGTTCCGGCTCTGCTTCCTCCCCGGCGCCATCCGTCCCTTCATTCCCCGTCACTTCACGCTGCTCCGGCTGCGGATCCGCGGGCGTAGGGGGCACCGGCGCGTCGACGCCCAGGGCGCGCAGCCGCGCCGCGGCCTTGGCGAGCTGTTCGGCCATGCGCAGGCAGCCGCGCAGGGCCTCCAGGGCGGCGTTCAGGCTGCCCACGCGCAGCTGGTGCCGCCCGGCGGCTTCGAGCAGCACGCCCTTGAGGTCATGCCACTGCTCCCGCAGCGCATCGTAGTCTGCATCCAGGGTCTCGCTGGAAAACCCGGGGGCCGTCGGGTCGCAATTGCGCAGGAAGGCGACGATGCCCGCCTGGAAGCCCGTCACCCGTTCCAGTACTGGCGGCCGCAGCACCGCCTCGACGTCGCCCCGGGCATCGAGGAGCGCGCTGCCGAGCCGGGACACCTCCTCGAGGTAGGTGTTGATGCGCAGCCCGTTGGTCAGCTCGCCGCGCCGGTCATCGGGTACCCGGCTCGCGCCCAGGTCCGTGGCGAAGGTCTCGACGGCATCGATCAGCTGCTCCAGCGCCATGCCCTGCTCCACGACCTCCCGGGCGGGCGCCTCCGCGCTCATGATCTCGATGCTGCGGTTGCGCACGAGCTCGCTCACGCGAGCAAGTTCCATGCACAGGGCGCGCAGCGCGAGGTCCGGCGTGGCGAGCACGTTGCGGTCAAGGTACTGGGGCAGCGCCAGCCGTTCCGCCCGGGTGCCGAAGTGCCGCGACAGGAAGCGCGCCAGCCACGGGGTCAGGGGCCACATGAGGGCAACGCCGAGGATGTTGAAGGAGGTGTGGAACAGCGCCAGCGCGACCGCGGGAATGGCGGCAAGGCCGAGTGCTGCGCCGCCACGGTCCACGGCGAGCAGCATGAGCGGCAGGAGCAGCAGCGCCACGCCACCGGTCAGCAGGTTGAAGCAGACATGCGCCGCCGCCACGCGGCGCGCATTGGGGGTGGCCCCGATCACCGCCAGCGCTGCGGTGGAAGTCGTGCCCACGTTGGCACCGATGACCATCGCCGCGGCGGCATTCAGCGCCAGCACGTCGCCGCCGGCCGCCGTCAGCGTCAGGGCGATCGCCGCGCTGGACGACTGCGTGAGCACGGTCATGGCGAAGCCGAGGAGCACGTAGAGGAGCAGCCCGAGCCCCCCCTGCGGCGCGAAGCTCGCCACGTCCACCGAGAGCGCAAAGGCCGCAAACGCCTCCTGCAGCACGTCGATGCCGATGAAGAACAGGCCGAAGCCCGCGATCGCCTCGCCAAAGGCGGCGAAGCGCGACGTCGGTCGCAGCAGCCGCAACAGCATGCCGGCACCGATCAGCGGCAGCGCAAACACCTCGACCTTGAAACTGAAACCCACAGCGGCGACGATCCAGCCGGTCATCGTGGTGCCGATGTTCGCGCCGTAGACGATCCCGAAGGACTGCCCCAGGGACAGTAGGCCTGCGTTGACGAAACCGATCGTGGCCACCGTTACGGCGCTGGACGACTGCACAACGGCCGTAACCAGGGCGCCGGAGAGAACGCCGCGCAGCCGCGTACGCGTGGACGAGGCGAGGATGGCCCGCAATGCTTCGCCGGCAGACAGCTTGAGGCCGTCCGTGATCATGGCCACGGCGAGCAGGAAAAGACCCAGCCCTCCCAGGAACATGCCGGCTAGCTCGAACAATCCGGAAACCTCCCCTTGCAAAGGCAATAAGTGACCATACGCCGCACAGTCTGTGTCCAGGCGCTCGGTTCAGCGGCGCATTGCGACGATGCTCGCTAGCGTAAGTCTAGTCCAGGATGCGTCCGGCGATCACCGGCGATAGTTGGGCAGGCGCAGGTCGAAAACGATCGCGGCGGCGCGCAGCGCAAAGGCGCCGGCCATGGCGAGGAGCAGCACCAGCCCGTCATCGAGCCAGGGCACGTCCGCGAGCAGCGCATAGCTGGCCGCGCCGAGGAGCGCGGCGGTCACGTAGATCTCCGGCTCGAGCAGCACCGGCGAGCGGTTGAGCAGCGTGTCGCGGATCAGCGAACCGAAGCTTGCCGACATGACGCCCATGACCACCGCCACGATCACCGGTGCCTGCGCGCCCAGGGCCTTGGCCGTACCGAGCACACTGAACAGTGCGAGTCCCGCCGCATCGGCCCAGACCAGCACGCTCACCCGCGAGCGCAGCAGCGGTGCCAGGTACCAGGTTGCCGCGGAAATCCCGATGCAGACCCAGAGATAGCGCGTGTCGGCGATCCAGAAAACCGGGCCGGCCTGCAGCAGGAGGTCGCGCAGCGTGCCGCCGCCCACGCCGGTGATGGTGCCGAAGAGAATGAAAGCGAGCACGTCGAGCTTCTGCTCCGCCGCGGCGAGCGCACCGCTGATGGCGAAGACGGCCACGGCGATAAGGTCCGTCCAGTAAAGCAGGGTCGCGAGCGTCACGGGACGGTCAGCACTCGATGATGTTCACCGGAACCTCGAGGACATTCACCGCGAGGCCGCCGCGCGCGGTCTCCTTGTACTTGTCCTGCATGTCGCGGCCGGTGTCGCGCATGGTGCGGATCACCTGGTCAAGGGAGACGTAGTGCTCGCCGGAGCCGCGCAGCGCCATGCGCGCCGCGGAGATGGCCTTGATCGCACCCATGGCGTTGCGCTCGATGCAGGGGACCTGCACGAGGCCGCCAACGGGGTCGCAGGTCAGGCCCAGGTTGTGCTCCATGGCGATTTCCGCCGCGTTCTCCACCTGCGCCGGCGTGCCGCCCAGGGCATCGGCGAGCGCGCCGGCGGCCATGGAGCAGGCCGAGCCGACTTCGCCCTGGCAGCCGACCTCGGCGCCGGAGATCGAGGCGTTGATCTTGTAGAGGATGCCGATGGCACCGGCCGTCAGCAGGTAGCGGACGATGTCATCCTCGCTGCTGCCGCTGCAGTGGTCCAGGTAGTACTTGAGCACCGCCGGGATGATGCCGGCCGCCCCGCTCGTGGGCGCGGTGACGATGCGCCCGCCCGCGGCGTTCTCCTCGTTGACCGCGAGCGCGTAGAGCGTCACCCAGTCCATGGTGTTGAGGGAGGCGTCGCCGAAGGACTGTTCCTGGGTCTTCAGCTGCCGGTACAGCTGCGCCGCCCGCCGGCGGACCTTGAGGCCCCCGGGCATGATGCCCTCGCTGCGGCAGCCGCGCCGGATGCAGGCCTCCATAACCTGCCACAGGTGCAGCAGGCCCTCGCGGATCTCGCTCTCGCTGCGCCAGGTCTTCTCGTTCTCGAGCATGAGAGAGCTGATCGACAGCCCACTCTCGCGGCAGTGGGCGAGAAGCTGCTCCGCGCTGTCGAAGGGGTACGGCAGCACCGTCTCGTCCGCCACCACGAAGCCGCTCTCCGCCGCGCTTTCATCGACCACGAAGCCGCCGCCCACGGAGTAGAACACCCGCTCGAGCAGCGCCGCCCCATCGTCGTCGAAGGCTTCGAAGCGCATGCCGTTCGAATGGTAGGGCAGGCTCTCGCTGCGGTGCATCTGCAGGTCGTCGCGGTAGCTGAAGCCGATGGCGTGGCGACCGAGCAGGGTGAGCTCCCCGGCCTCCCGGGCCCGCTCGATACGCGCCGGGATCGCATCCACGTCGACGCTCTCGGGCGTCTCACCCTCCAGGCCCAGGATAATGGCCTTGGGCGAGCCGTGGCCGGCGCCGGTGGCCCCGAGGGAACCGTAGAGATGGGCGACGACCTTCGCGGTGCGCTCGAGCACGCCGGCTTCCGCGAGCGCCTCGGCAAACCGGCGGGCGGCATGCATCGGGCCCACGGTATGCGAGCTCGACGGTCCGATGCCGACCTTGAACAGGTCGAAAGTGCTGATAGCCATGGCGCTATGCTGACAGAGCGCGAGACGCTTGTAGAGGGGTTTCGCTCACGGCGCGACGAGCGCGTCGCAGCCGGTCCCCGCCAGCAGCGCATCGACCTGCGCCCGCGCGGCGGCGTCCAGCGCGGCGTATTGGTCGCGGATCCAGCCCAGGCACTTGGCCTGGTAGGGGAAGCTGCGCTGGCGCCAGGCGGCACCGTAGATCTCCGTTTCCCACTCCGCATCGCCGGCCGCCACGGCGGCGGCGTTGGCCAGCAGCGCGGGGGCGTAGCCGCGGCCCACCTCTTCGAGCAGCGGGCGCAGGGTCGGCGGAAGTGCCGCGGGGTCGTTCCAGTCCGCTTCCGTCGGCTCGAGACCGCCGAGATCCTCGAGGCGGTCCACCCAGGCAACCACCCGCGGCGCCATTTCATCCGCCAGCGCCCGCGGCGTTGGATCGAAGCCGACGAGCTGGGAGAGCTGGCCGAAGAGCGCGAAGTCGCCGGCGCCCGGGCGGCGACCGAGGAGGCAGGGCTGCTGTTCCAGGTGCGCCGCAAAGGCCACGAGGAAACGCTCGTAGCTCGCCTCGATGACCGGCGCGGTGGCCGTGTTGGAGCCGACCACCCAGAGCCGCTCGATCTGCCGGTCGCCGAAGGCGCGGGCCACCGCCTCGAGCTCCCGCGGCGGCAGCGACACATCGATGGTGAGCGGCAGCACCGTGGCGGCCTTCTCCGCGTCGGCGGGCCGGCACCAGCGATAGTGGAACATCCACTTGGTGCCCCACTCGTCGGCGAAGTCCTCCAGGAGGTAATCGATGAAGGCGAGGGCCGGGTTCGCCGGTACTACCTCGCGCCCGGCGTGCTCCGCCTCGAGGCGCCGGATCAGCGGCGTGGAGTCGCAGCGCGCACGCAGCTCGCCCTCCTCCTCGAACAGCAGCGTGGGCAGCAGCACGGGCCGCGGCGGCGCGATGCCGAGGCGCTCCAGTTCCTGCGCCGGATGACCCCAGGTCACCGCGTAGGGAATGCGCCGGTAGCGCAGCAGCGCGACCATCTTGCGGGTGTAGGGGGAACCCGTGCCCCCGATGAGTCTGAGCGGTTCTCCTGCCATGGTCAGGCCTCCGTCGAGGGCAGCGCCGCGTAGTCTTTTTCCAGCCGCTTGCCCGCTTTCTTGGATACACCGCCGAGAACGACGATGGCGTGGCGGATGCGCATGCGGCTCATGTCCGGGCCCAGCAGGCCCATGGCGTCGACCACCGAGAAGGACGCGCTGGAACCGCTGATGGCGATGAACAGCGGCGCGAGGAAATCCTTCACCTTGATACCGAGGTCGTCGGCGAGGGCCTTGAGCGCGCCCCAGACCGTATCGCGGTCCCAGTGGCGCAGCGCCTCGAGGCGCCAGAGGGCGAACTGCAGCTGGCGCACGATGTCGTCGCGCTCGCCGCGCAGGGCGTCGAAGTCGGCTTCCGTGAGCGGCAGCTCGCCGGAGACCAGGAAGCCCGCCAGCGGCGCGAAGTCGCTCAGTACCTCCATGCGCTTCTGCGCGTGCGGCAGCACGCTCATCAGGTTGTCGCGGTTGAAAGCCCAGCGCTGCAGCCGGTCGGCGAGCTGCGCCTCGCTGAGTTCCTCGCGCAGCCAGACGCCGTTCAGCCAGCGCAGCTTCTCCACGTCGAAGATCGGCCCGCCAAGGGAGACCCGGTCGATGTCGAAGTGGGCCAGCATCTCGTGCAGTGAGAACTTCTCACGCTCGTCGGGCATGGACCAGCCCATGCGGCCGAGGTAGTTGAGCAGGGCCTCCGGCAGGAAGCCCATGCGCTCGTAGTAGAGGATGCTGGTGGGGTTCTTGCGCTTGGAGAGCTTCGACTTGTCCGGGTTGCGCAGCAGCGGCAGGTGGCACAGCTCCGGCATGTCCCAGCCGAAGTACTCGTAGAGCAGCCGGTGCTTGGGCGCCGAGTTGATCCACTCTTCACCGCGGATGACGTGGGTGATGCCCATGAGGTGGTCGTCCACCACGTTGGCGAGATGGTAGGTAGGCATGCCGTCGCTCTTCAGCAGCACCTGGGCGTCGACCATGCTCCAGTCCAGCTCGATGGTGCCGCGGAGGCGGTCGGCCACTTCGCAGCTGCCCGCTTCCTCCGGCACGATCATGCGGATGACGTAGGGCATGTCCGCCGCCTTGCGGCGGGCCACCTCGTCGTCGGGCAGGTACAGGTCCGACGGCTTCAGCGCCGTGGCCTGGCCCGCCTCGCGGCGCGCCGTGCGGAGTTCGTCCAGTTCCTCCGGCGTGCGGTAGCAGACGAAGGCCTTGCCCGCCTCCACCAGCTGCCAGGCGTACTGACCGTAGAGCTCCATGCGCTCGCTCTGGCGGTAGGGGCCGTGGTCGCCGCCGGCGTCCGGGCCCTCGTCCCAGTCGAGGCCGAGCCAGCGCAGCGCGTCGAGAATCGCCTGCTCGGACTCCGGGGTGCTCCGCGCCCGGTCCGTGTCCTCGATGCGCAGCACGAACTGGCCCCCGTGGGCGCGGGCGAAGCAGAGGTTGAACAACGCGATGTAGGCGGTGCCGACGTGCGGGTCGCCGGTGGGCGACGGGGCGATGCGGGTGCGTACGATCATGACGGGGCCCGAAGGAAAAAACGAGCGGCGATTATACGGGCGCAGGCACTGGCCATGCACCCGCGCGCGCCGGCCTCAGGGGATTTGACTGCCCTCTCCCGGCAGCACGACCCACTCGGGGTCGTCGAACTCCCCGATGAGATCGATGGAGACGAAGGGCGCCTCGGCGGCGATGATCGCCTTCACCGCGTCCGGCGGGTCGGCCTCCATCGCATCGCGGTGAGCTTTCGAGTCCCAGCTGGCGATAGCGAGCAGCACCCGCGGGTCATCCAGCTTGCGGTGCAGCCGCGTACCGCGGGCACCGGGCGCCTGCTGGATAAGCCGGCTGGCGCGCACCCAGGCCTCCGCGTACTGCTCGGCGCTGTAGCCCTCGGCGACGGTCACGGTAAACAGATAGAGCATGGCGGCCTCCAGGCGTGGTGGCAGAAACGGCGCTCAGGTCACCCGGGCCCGCGCCCGGAAGCGCTCGGCCCGGTGGTGCTCCCCGGCCAGCACCGTGGCGAGACCGCGGGCAGCGGCGGCCGCGTCGGCAAAGCTGTTGTACAGGGGCGCAAACCCGAACCGTACGATGTCCGGCGCGCGGAAGTCCACGATCACGCCGGCCTCGATCAGGGCCTGCGCCACGGCGTAGCCCTCCGGGTGCGCGAGCGACACCTGGCTGCCGCGCTCGCGGTGGGCCCGCGGTGTCAGGACCCGGACCGCGCTGCAGGCGGGCTCTGCATCGATCGCGGCGAGGAAGAAATCCGTCAGCGCCAGGGACTTCGCGCGCAGGTCCTCGAGCGCCACACCGTCGAAGACCGCGAGCGCGGCCTCCAGCGCACACAGGGCAATGATCGACGGCGTGCCCGCCTGGTACCGCAGCACCCCGGGCGCCGGCTCGTAGCGGTCGGCAAAGGCGAACGGCGAGCGGTGTCCGAGCCAGCCGGTCAGCGGCTGTTGCACCGCGTCCTGGTGGTGTCGTGCGACGTAGAGAAAGGCCGGCGCGCCCGGACCGCCGTTGAGGAACTTGTAGCCACAGCCCACGGCGAGATCGACGCCGCAGCGATCGAGCCGGACCGGCATCGCGCCGGCGCTGTGCGCGAGGTCCCAGAGCGCCAGGGCGCCGGCGTCGTGCGCAGCGCGGGTGAGCGCCGCCATGTCGTGGCGGCGGCCGCTGCGAAAATTGACCTCGGTGGCGAGCAGCACGGCGACGTCGTCATCGAGCGCCGCCGCGAGCTCACCGCCCGGTGCCTCGCGCACCCGGCAGCGCTCCGCGCCGAGGAACGACGCCAGGCCCCCGGCGAGGTAGCGATCCGTCGGGAAATCACCGGCCTCGACCAGGATGGTGCGCCGGCCGGGCCGCAGCGCCAGCGCCGTGGCCAGCAGCTTGAACAGGTTCACGGAGATACTGTCGCAGCAGAGCACCTGCCCGGGGGCGGCGCCGACGAGCGGCGCCACCTGCTCGCCCACCCGCTCCGGCAGGTCGATCCAGCCGTGGCGGTTCCAGCTGGCGATGAGGTCCTGCGCCCACTCCTCGGCGAGCAGGGCCTGCACGCGCGCGGGCACCGCCTTCGGCAGCGCGCCCAGGGAATTGCCGTCGAGGTAGACGGTGTCCGCCGGCAGCGCGAAGCAATCGCGCAGCGGTGCCAGTGGATCGGCCCTGTCTCGGCGGGCCGCTTCGTCCAGGCTCATCACGCCCCTCCCCGCCGGTCGAGCGGCGAGTGTAGCGCATGGCGGGCGCCGCTGCGGGCGCGGGCGGGGAATCCGCTCCCCGGGCGACGGCGTAAAGCCCGTGAACCCGCGACGCGCGGTGCGGTCCTACCCTGTACCCCTGACTGGAGAATCCCCATGAAGCGCCTTTTCCTGGCCACGTTGCTCGCCTGTTTCACCCTTGCCGCCAGCCCGCTCCGCGCCGCGGAGGCGATGTTCGCCGGCGGCTGCTTCTGGTGCATGGAAGCCGACTTCGACAAGCTCGAGGGCGTCGGCGAGGTCGTCTCCGGCTTTACCGGCGGCACCCTGCAGAACCCGACCTACCGCGGTAACCACGAGGGCCACTACGAGGCGGTGAAAGTGAGCTACGACCCGGCCGTGGTCAGCTACGAGCAGCTGCTAGAGCACTTCTGGCACAACATCGACCCCTTCGACGACCGCGGCCAGTTCTGCGACAAGGGGCCCAGCTACCGCACCGCCATCTTCGCGACGGAGGAACAGCGTCCGGCCGCCGAGGCGTCGCTGGCCGCCGTGCAGGAGCGCTTCCCGGAGCGCGAGATCGCCACGGAGCTGCTCCCGGCCGGGCGCTTCTGGCCCGTGGAGGAGTACCACCAGGACTACGCCGAGAAAAACCCCCTGCGCTACAAGTACTACCGCTGGAACTGCGGCCGCGACCAGCGCCTGGAGGAAGTCTGGGGCGGGGACGCGCACTGAACCCGCATGCGGTATCCTTTGCGCCGTGGACACGAGCTATGACATGAAAGCCCGGCGCGAGAGCGCCCCGGAACCGGCCGACTGGCGCTTCTGCACAGCCCCCATGATGGACTGGTCGGACCGCTTCTGCCGCCAGTTCTGGCGCGGCCTCACGCGCCGTGCGCGGCTGTACACGGAGATGGTCACCACCGGCGCGCTGATCCACGGCGACCGGGAGCGGCTGCTGGCCTTCGATCCGGCGGTGGAACATCCCGTGGCGCTGCAGCTCGGCGGCTCGGGCCCGGCCGACCTTGCCCGCTGCGCGCGCTTCGCCGAGGACGCCGGCTACGACGAGGTCAACCTCAACTGCGGCTGCCCGTCGGACCGGGTGCAGAACGGCGCCTTCGGTGCCTGCCTCATGGCCCGCCCGGACCTGGTCGCCGATTGCGTGCGCGCGATGCGCGACGCCTGCGCCATACCGGTGACCGTCAAGCACCGCAACGGCATCGACGACATGGAGAGCTACGGCGAGTTCCGGGACTTCGTGGGCACGGTCGCCGACGGCGGCTGCGGGGTGTTCATCGTCCATGCCCGCAAGGCCTGGCTGAAGGGCCTGTCACCGAAGGAAAACCGGGAGGTCCCGCCCCTCAACTACCCCTGGGTCTACCGGCTCAAGGCGGAGTTCCCGACGCTCACCGTCGTACTCAACGGCGGCCTCGACAGCGTCGAGAGCAGCCGCGAGCACCTCGCGACCCTCGACGGCATCATGCTCGGCCGCGCCGCCTACCAGGATCCGTGGCAGCTGGCGCGGGTCGACAGCACGCTCTTCGGCGCGGCCGATCCGGCCGCCACGCCGGAGGAGGCGCTGCTCGCCCTCTTCCCCTATCTCGAGCGCGAGCTCGCCGCGGGCACACCGCTCAACCATATCACGCGACACGTGCTGGGCCTGTTCAGCGGCCGGCCCGGTGCGCGCCGCTTCCGCCGCCACCTGAGCGAGAACGCACACCGCCCCGGCGCCGGCGCCGACACGCTCCGCGACGCCATGGACCAGCTCATCCCGCTCGCCGCCTGAGGCGGCGTCCACCACAGGAGACCCCATGCCCAGCAAGCTCGAGCAACTGAAGGCCATGACCCAGGTGGTCGCCGACACCGGCGACATCCAGGCCATCCGCCAGTTTGCGCCCACCGATGCGACCACGAACCCCTCGCTGCTGCTGAAGGCGTCCGCCCTGCCCCACTACGCCGAGCTCCTCGACGGCGCGCGCAGCGCCGCCGCGGCGGCCGGTGGCTCGGACGCGGAGCAGCTTGCCGACAGCTGCGACCGCTTCGCCGTCGCCGTGGGCCGCGAAATCCTCGAGCTCATCCCCGGCCGCGTCTCGACGGAAGTGGACGCGCGCCTGTCCTTCGACAGCGCGGGCACCATCGAGCGGGCGAAGAAGCTGGTCGGCCTCTACGAGGCGGCGGGCGTCGGCCGCGAGCGCGTGCTGATCAAGACCGCGTCGACCTGGGAGGGCATCCGCGCCGCCGAAGCGCTCGAGCGTGATGGCATCAACTGCAACCTGACGCTGCTCTTCGGCTTCACCCAGGCCTGCGCCTGCGCCGACGCGGGGGTCCACCTGATCTCGCCCTTCGTCGGCCGGATCCTCGACTGGTACAAGGCGAACACCGACCTGGCCATCGAGCAGCCCGAGGACGACCCGGGGGTGCAGTCGGTGCGCCGCATCTACAGCTACTACAAGCATCACGGCTACGACACGGTGGTCATGGGCGCGAGCTTCCGCAACCAGGGGGAGATCGAGGCGCTCGCCGGCTGCGACCGGCTGACCATCAGCCCGACACTCCTCGAGGGCCTCGCCGATGACGAGGGCGACCTGCCCCGGGCGCTCGCGGCGACGGGTGCGGCCTCCGACGACGCCCGGTCGGCCCCGGCGGAAGCCGCTTTCCGCCTGGAGCTCAACGACGACGCGATGGCCACGGAAAAACTCGCCGAAGGCATCCGCAACTTCATCGCCGACCAGCGCCGCCTCGAGCAGGTGGTGAGCGAGCGATGATCGGCGCGCTGAAAGCGCTCTTCGAGCCGGCCCGGGACGACGAACCGGCAGTCACGGAGCATCGGCTGCGCCTGGCGGCCGCGGCCCTGCTGATCGAGACGGCGCGGGCAGACTCGCGGCAGGACGGGGTCGAGGAAGCGGCGCTGGCCGACACGCTGATGCGCGGCCTGGGCCTCAGCGAGGCCGAGCTCGACGACCTCGTCCGCGAGGCCAACGCCCAGGCCGACGCGGCAACCTCGCTGTACCAGTTCACCCGGCTCATCAACGATCACTTCACCCCGGCGCGCAAGCGCCAGCTGATCATCGACATGTGGAAGGTGGCCTACGCCGACGGCGACCTCGACAAGTACGAGGAGCACCTGATCCGCCGCGTCGCCGAGCTCATCCACGTACCCCACGAGGAGTACATCCGGGCAAAGCTGACCGTCGCCGGTCGCTAGGGGGAGGACTCCAGCGCATCCATGAGATCGCGGAAGCGGTCCGCGTTCTCGTCGGACAGCCCCATGAGGACCCGGTGCGCTTCGATCACCCGCTCGCGCACCGCGTCCTCGCTGCCGGGCACCAGGGGGATAGCCTCGGCGGTGCCGGTGTTGCAGCAGGTTTTCTCGTGCAGCTCGAAGAGACGTTCGAAACCCATGCTCGAGAGAAGCCGGTTGATGCCCGCATCGCAGCAGTAGATGGCCGGGCGGAAACCGTAGCGCTCGCGCACCTGCAGCGCCAGCTTGGCCAGCTGGCCGAGGGTCGTGCTGTCGAGCCCCTCGACATCGCAGAGGTCGATCCAGACGCTGGCGAAGGCCGGGTCCGAGAGCATCTGCGCCAGGTAGTCGTCGAGCGAGGTGCACAGGGTCATGCGCACGTCGCCGGTGAGGCGCAGCACGTAGGCGCCGTCCTGGCAGGCTGCCAGCACCCGGCCCTCAGACACTGCCGGCCCGCTTGCTGACGAACAGCGCGGCGATGTCATCCGGCGCCGTGGCCACGGAATCGAGGCCGAGGCGGGTGACCAGCGCAGCCGGGCTCTCACTGCCCTGGCGGAAGACGTCGAGGAAGAAGCTCTCTTTCTCGATCAGGTTTTCCGGCGGCAGGATCTCGAGAATGCCGTCCGAGAACAGCGCCAAGGTAAAACTCTCGGGCAGCGCCACTTCCTGCGTCTCGAAGGCCGCGTCCGGCATCATGCCCACCGCCGTGCCCTCCCCGGGCAGGTAGTCGGCCCCGGCAGCGGAAACGAGCACGGGCAGCGGCAGGTGCCCGGCCACCGCGTAACGCAGCCGGTTCGACGCCATGTCGAGGGCGCCGACGATCATGGTCGCGAACTTGCCGACGCCGAGGTCCAGCAGTTCCTTGTTGGCGAGCCCGAGCATGCGCACCGGGTCGAGAACCGCGGCATCGCTCTTGCGGAGATAGTCCGAGCGCTTGCGCGCGAAGAGGTTCTTGAGCAGCACCGTGGCGAAGGCCGAAGAGCTGCCGTGGCCCGAAACGTCGGCCATGAAGAACACCACGTAGTCCTGGCCCACGGTGAAATAGTCGGTGAAGTCGCCGCTCAGGTAGAGCGACGGAATCACCGTGTGGCTGAACACGTAATCGCCGATCACCATGGGCGAGGTCGGCAGCATGCGCAGCTGCACCTGGCGCCCGGCCTGCTGGTCCTGCTCGAGGACGCGCACGGTGTGGTTCAGCTCGCGGTTGGCGGACTCCAGCCGCTTGCGGGACTGGCGCAGCTCCCGGCTCATCTGGCGCTGGCGCACGCAGCGGTCCATGGAGTCGAACAGGGCCTGGGCGTCTTCCACCGGGCGGGCGAAGAAGTCGTTCGCGCCGAGACGCAGCGCGGTCATCATGTTGGCCGAGGAGGCCTCGTCGGAGAACATGATCACCGGAACCTGCACGTTCATCTCGCGCAGCGTGCGCTTGGCCTCGCCCCAGGAAACACCCTTGAGGTCCAGCTCACAGAGGATGACGTCCAGGTCGCTGGCATCGCTCAGCGACTGGGTGGAATTGGTCACGTCGGTAGTGACATCGGCGGTGAAGCCGGCACCGGTCACGAGCCCGGCGAGCGCCTCGGCGCGTTCCGGGTCATTGTCGATGACCAGCACCTTGCCGCTGTGTGTCATCTGCATGGATCAGGGCTCCAGACTTGGAAGGACACTACGCCGCCCGGGACACCCGGGCAAGGCGGATCGCGCAGGCTGGGGCACAATTCACAGTTTCGGCGCGCTTTCGATGCAGAGGATTCAGAAATCCTCCGACCAGTCGTCCTCGAAATCGGAGAACTCGTCCTCCACGACGCCGTCGCGCAGCCGGGCAGCCCGCTGCTGCAGGTAGGCATCGCGGATGAAGATGTAGCGATCGCCGGACATGAGCTGGTCCGACTCCAGCAGCCGCGCGCGTCCGTGGACGATGCCGACGGTGAACAGGCTCCAGGTCACCGTGGAGTCGTCGAGGTAGAAAGGCACAGAGGCAAAGGTATCGACCAGCGTGCCGGTACCGCTGCGGATGGTGCGCGGGCCGAAGAGCGGCACCACGACATAGGGCCCCTGGGGCACGCCCCAGGCGGCGAGGGTCTCCCCGAAGTCGGCGCGGTGGCGCTCGATGCCGAGCTCCGTGGCGACGTCGAAAAAGCCGAACATCCCGAGCGTGCTGTTGACCAGGACCCGCCCCGCGGAATCCCGCGCACCGGACCACTTGCCCTGCAGCAGCGAATTCACCGCCCGGTTCACGTCGAGCATGTTGCCGAAGAAGTTGCCGATGCCCATCTGCATGCTCTGCGGGACCACGTAATCGTAGCCCTTTGCCGCCGGTCGCAGCAGGAAGGTATCGAGCATGTCGTTGAAGGCGAAGATGGGGCGATTGATCGCTTCCAGGGGATCCACGTCGCTGCCCTGCGCGAACTGGGCGCAGGGCAGGGCGAGGGTTAGCACCAGGATCAGACGAGCAAGCATTTTTGTTCCCCGAAAACGTAACCGGCAATCTTAAGCCGGCGGCCGCGGCGGTACAATATCACCATCCTCACGATCGTCACCGTGGCATGCCAGCGCGAGCGCGGCGAACTCGGCGAGCTGGCCGCGCCCGTGCTCACGGAGCGCCGCGGGGGCGAGCGGCAGCTCGGCCGCCAGGTCGTCGGGGAGCCGGCCACCCCGCCGCCCGGGTGTCTACTGCACTGTCTTGAGAAGACGGGCGGTGGCGGGTGTTAATTCCATGAAGCGAACGTACTCCTGCCGGTCACCACGGCTCTGCATGGGAGTCTCCGGTGCCGACCGTCGACTCATCTCAGCGCGGGTGCGCGGCCAGCCAGGCCTCGCAGTCCTGCCACTGGCGGGCCAGGCGCTTGGCCGAGACGGGGCGGGACGTGCCCAGCTGCTGGGCGAACAGAGAAACTCGAAATTCTTCCAACATTTCGCTGTAAGTCATTATTTCTTCTGACATAAGCCGCACATGAGGCCGCTCGGAAAGCAGCGTGGCGAGCGGCGCGCCCAGGGTCTCGAGCTGCGCCCGGGCCTGCTCGTCCTTGCCCGGCTGCGCCGGCAGTCGTTCCAGCCGGTGGTCCAGCGCCTTCGCGTAGCGGGGGTACTGCGCGAACCGGTCGAACGGGGTGGCCAGGATGAAGCCCGGCCGGAAAAGGTCCGCGAGCTGGTCCTCCACGTCGGCGACCGCCTCGGGCCACTGCCCGGCCAGCTTTGCCAGCCGGGGCCGCGCCGCCGCGAGCGGTCGAAGCGTATTGCGAAGCCGCTGTTCCAGCTCGTTGGCGACCGCAACGAGCCGCCCGTTGCCCCGCTGGACGGCAGCCTCGAAGGTCTCCGGGTCGCGGCAGTCACCCGCGCCCAGGGCGCAGGCCTCGAGCACCGCCGCCGCGAGGAGATCGTCGACCAGCGCCTCGCGCTCGAGGCCGGCGGCCGCGAACAGCAGCTGATCCTCGTTTGCGCGCAGAAGCTGCTTGCGCAGGTTGCGCAGCGGCCGCGACAGCTGCAGGGCCGCGAGCCGCGCCAGGCCCTTGCGATGGCTCGCCAGCGCATCCTCCGCATAGTCGAAGAGCCGGATGGCGACGCTGTCGCCGCGGTCCTCGAGCGCCGGAAAGGCCACGATGGCGACCCCGGCCTGCTCCTCGCTCCAGCGCGCGGGCAGCGCGCCGAAATCCCAGGTCGTGATACCGGCCCGCGCAGGCCCCGGGGCACCGGGGCCGGTCACGGCGGCGGCGGTCTCGTCGCGGAAACGCGCAACCAGCGCGTCCAGATCCCGGGCCTGCGCCAGCAGCCTGCCCTCGGCATCCACCACGCGCACGTTCATGCGGTAGAAATCGTCCAGGGCCGAGGGATCGAAGTCGGCGGCCTCGACGCGACAGGCGCCGAGGCGGGACAGGACCGGGGCGAGCGCCTCGGGCAGCGGCCGGTCCGCCGGCACCAGGTCGCCGAGGGCGGCGGCCACTGTATCCGGGACCGGCACGAGGTTGCGCCGGATACGCTTGGGCAGGCCGCGCACCAGCGCCTCGCACTTCTCCCGGAGCAGGCCGGGGACCAGCCAGTCAAAGCGATGGCGCGGCACGCGGTTGAGCAGCGCGACCGGCACCGTGACCGAGACGCCATCCGCCTCGCCGCCCGGCTCGAAGCGATAGGCGAGCGGGTAGCGCTGTCCCTCCCAGGTCAGCTCGTCGGGGAACTGCGCTTCCAGGTCGTCCCCCGGCATGCGGGCGGCGAGCTCCGCCCGGGAAAGGCGCAGGCCGGCATCGGCCCCGGGGGTGCGCTTCAGCCAGCGCGCGAGCTTCGCCGCCGTGGTGATGTCCGCCGGCAGCCCCTCGTCGTAGAACGCGAACAGCACCTCCTCGTCCACCAGCAGGTCCCGGCGCCGGATCCGGTTCTCGAGGTCCTCGAGCGCCGCGGCCTCGGCGAGGTTGTGGCGCAGGAAGGCGGGCTGTTGCCGCCAGCGCCCCGGCACCAGGCCTTCCCGGATCAACAGTTCCCGCGCCAGCGGCGGGTCGATGGGGCCGTAGTGCACCGTCGTGCCATCGCTCACCGTCAGCCCGAACAGCGTCACCCGTTCCGTGGCCACCACCCGGCCGCTGCCGCGCTGCCAGCGCGGCTCGTAATGGTGGCGCTTGAGCAATGCGGGGTTCGCCGAGAGCAGCCAGTCCGGCTCGATGGCGGCGGCCGTGCGCGCGAACACCCGGCTGGTCTCCACCACCTCCGCCGCCACCAGCCAGGGCGGTGGCTTGCGATGCAGCGTGGAGCCGGGAAAGACCCAGAGCTTGCGGTTTCGCGTGCCCAGGTATTCACGCCCCTCGTGGCGCTGCGCGACGTTGGCCAGCAGGCCGGGCAGCAGGGCCCGGTGGATGGCGGTGTAGTCCGGCTCCTCGGCGAGCCGCGAGGGCACGGCGATACCCTGCTGGCGGCAGGCGATGCTGAGCTGCCGGTGGATATCACGCCACTCCCGCATGCGCAGGAACGAGAGATACTCCTGCTTGCAGAGCTTGCGCAGCTGGTTCTGGCTGAGCGCCTGGCGCTGCTCCTCGAAGTAGCGCCAGAGCTGCAGGAAAGCGAGGAAGTCCGAGCGCGGATCGCGGAAGCGGGCATGCGCCTGGTCCGCCTGCGCCTGGCGGTCCGCCGGGCGCTCGCGAGGGTCCTGCACGGCGAGGGCACTGGCGATGACCAGTACCTCCGGCACGCAGCCGTGGTCGCTCGCCGCGAGGATCATGCGCCCGGCGATCGGGTCGACCGGCAGCCGGGCCAGCTTCCGCCCCAGCGGCGTGAGCCGGTGCTGCGGGTCGACGGCGCCGAGCTCCTCCAGCAGGCGGTAGCCCTCGCGCACCCCCTTGCGCTCCGGCGGCTCGAGGAACGGGAAACGCTCCACCGCGCCCAGGCGCAGGTCCAGCATCTGCAGGATCACCGCCGCCAGGTTGCTGCGGCGAATCTCCGGGTCCGTGAAGGCGGGCCGGGACAGGTAGTCCTCTTCACTGTAGAGCCGCAGGCAGACCCCCGGGCCGATACGCCCGCAGCGCCCCTTGCGCTGGTCCGCGCTGGCCCGGGAGATGGGCTCGATGGGCAGGCGCTGGATGCGGGAGCGCGGACTGTAGCGGTTGATGCGCGCCTCGCCCGGATCGATCACGTAGCGGATCCCGGGGACGGTGACCGAGGTCTCGGCCACGTTGGTGGCGAGCACCACGCGCAGGCCGCGGCGGCTACGCGGGTCGAAGACCCGGGCCTGCTCCGCCTGGCCCAGGCGGGCGTAGAGCGGCAGCACGTCGAGGCCCGCCTCGCCGCGCAGCGCATGGGCCAGCTCGCGGATATCGCGCTCCCCGGGGAGAAACACGAGCATGTCGCCGCGGGGCCCCCAGGCACCGTCACGCACCTCGCGCACGCGCTCCGCCAGCGCCTGCGGCGGGTCCCGGTCGGTGCCGGGTTCCGGCGGCAGGTAGTGGGTCTCCACGGGGTAGGAACGCCCGGGCACTTCCACCACCGGCGCCCCGTCGAAATGCCGGGAGAAACGCTCCACGTCGATGGTGGCGGAAGTGATCACGACCTTCAGGTCGGGGCGCCGGGGCAGCAGCCGGTGCAGGTAGCCGAGGAGAAAGTCGATGTTGAGGCTGCGCTCGTGGGCCTCGTCGATGATCAGCGTGTCGTAGGCCCGCAGCTCCCGGTCCCGGCGCAGCTCCGCGAGGAGAATACCGTCGGTCATGAGCTTGACCGCGGTCTCGGGGCCGACGTTGTCCTGGAAGCGCACCTGGTAGCCGACCAGGGCGCCGAGGGGTGTCGCCAGCTCCTCGGCAATGCGCCGGGCCACGTTGCGCGCGGCGAGGCGCCGCGGCTGCGTATGGCCGATGCGCTGCTGGCGGCCGCGGCCGAGCTCCAGGCAGATCTTGGGCAGCTGGGTGGTCTTCCCGGAGCCGGTCTCGCCGGCGACGATGACCACCTGGTGACCGCTGAGCGCCTCGGCGATCTCCCCGCGCAGCGCGGCGACCGGCAGGTCCTCGGGGTAGTGGATCGGCGGGATGGCGCGCAGCGTGGCGGTGGCTTCCGGCTCAGTCATCGCGAAGGGTGGCGCACCCGCGGGCGCACCGCGGCGTCAGCCGTTGTCGGGGGCCTTGTCTGCGGCCTTCTCTGCGGCTTGCTCAATGGCCGCCTCACCGGCCGCCAGCTCCGTGGCCCCGCCGGCCGCCGGCTGCTCTGCGAACTGGCCGCGCTCCAGGTACATGAGCTGGAGCACCACCGAGGGCTGGCCGCTGCCGGCATCGGCGCCGAGCACGAGCACGCTCGCTTCACCCTCCTCCACGGTCACCGCGGAGATACCGAAAATGACCACGTTGGGATCGTGCTCGGCGTGGAAGGTCTTGACCGGTTTCTCCTCGCGCAGGGCGTCGGCGATGTTGGCGACGAGCAGGGTCACGCCCGCACGGAAGGCGCCGAAGTTGAGCCGGCCGCGGTACTCGCTGTGGTCCAGGGCTACCTCGAACCGGACCTCGGAGCCGTCCTCCATGCGCACGCGGGTCAGCGGCACCGGCTTGCCCTCGCTGATCTCGCGGTAGAGGTTCTTGGCCTCCGTACGGGTCGCCTCGAGGAATACCTTGTGCAGCAGGTTCACGGACAGGGTCAGGAACTTGTCCGTGGGAAGCGTGTGGGTCTGGGTCCCGGCCATGCTGGTCTCGCGCGTGTCGCGTTCCGGTGTGGGTTGCGGTGTAAAGAGCCGCGAGTCTAAACGCTGCGGCGGGCCATGGCCAGCGCCCGCCTCTGCTATCCTTGCGCCCCTCACGCCGCCGGCCCCGCGACCAAGATGGACCCACAGCAAGCCCCCTGGCGCCCCCTGGCCACCGCCGAGCTCGACTGGGAGCCCGGCGGCGCGCCGCGCTCGCGCCGCTACGGCGACATCTACTTCTCACCCGATGACGGCCCGGCGGAAAGCCGGCACGTGTTCCTGGCCGGCAGCGGGCTCCCCCGGCGCTGGCGACAGCACGACGCCCCCGTGTTCCGCGTCGGCGAACTCGGATTCGGCACCGGCCTGAATTTCCTGGTGACCCTCGCCGCGCTGCAGCGGGAGGCGCCGGCGGGGCTTCGGCTGCACTACTGGGCGGTGGAGGCCGAACCCCTGCGGGCGGAGGACCTCGCGCGCTGCGCCCGGGCGCTGCCGCCGTCCCTCGCCGCGCCGGCCGCGACGCTGGCCGCCCAGTACCCGCCGCCGGTGCCCGGCGTGCACCGCCTGTGCTTCGACGACGGCCGCATCGTGCTGGACCTGTACTGGGGCGACGCCGCCGCGGCCCTTGCAGACCTCGCCAGCCACGGGCGCCGCTGGTTCGACGCCTGGTACCTGGACGGCTTCGCCCCGGCGCGCAACGCCGCGCTGTGGGAGGAGGCGCTGTGGCGGGACCTGGCGCGCCTCAGCCGGCCCGGCGCCACGGTCGCCACCTTCACGGCGGCGGGCCGCGTGCGCCGCGGCCTCGCCGCGGCCGGCTTCGCCATGGCCAGGCGGGAGGGCTTCGGGGCCAAGCGCGAGTCGCTTCACGGGCAACTCGCCAGCCCCCCGCCGGCTGCGGCGGAGGACGGCACGCCCTGGGACCTGCCGGAGAACCCGGCCCCGGCGCCGTCCAGCGCGCTGATCGTCGGCGGCGGCATCGCCGGAGCCTGTGCCGCCGCCGCCCTCGCCCGCCGCGGCGTGGCGGTCACGGTGCTCGAGGCCGGACCGGTGGCCGGCCGCGGATCGGGCAATGCCCAGGGCGTGCTGTTCACGCGCCTGTCGCACCGCCACGCGCCGCTCACGGACATCGCCCTGCTCGCCTACCTCGACGCCGCCCGCAGCTACCGGGCGCTGTTCGACGCGGGCAGGCTGCGTGCCGGCGACGACGGCGAGCTGGACGGCTGCTTCCACATGGCGGGCCCCAAGGTACGCCTCGACCAGCTCGCGCCGGCGCTCGCGGCCGTTCCCGAGCTCGCCGAGGTGCTTGACCCGGCGGCCGCCGCAGAGCGGCTCGGCGTGACGCCCGCCGCCGGCGGACTCTGGCTGCCGCACTCGGGCTGGCTGCACCCCGCCGCCGCCTGCCGCGCCCTGCTCGCGGGTAGCGGTATCACGCTGGTGGAGCACTGCGGCGAGGTGGCGCTCGCGCGGGAGGACGGCCGCTGGCGGGCGCTGGCCGAGGGTGGCCGCCACTGGTCCGCGGACATCGCGGTGGTCGCGGCCGGCGTCACCAGCGCGGACCTCGCGGACCTTCACTGGCTGCCGCTGAGGCCGATCCGCGGCCAGGTGAGCGCGCTGCCGGCGGCGGCGGTGACGGGCAACCTGCGCGCACCCTTCTGCCACAGCGGCTACGTCACACCGCCGCGTGACGGCATCCTCAACTTCGGCGCGAGCTTTGCCCCCGGGGACGCGGACCGGTCGCTGCGCCGGGACGAGCACCGACACAATCTCGAGGCCCTGGCCGACGCCGTGCCGGCCTGGGCGCCGGCGCTCCGGGCCGTGGACGCGGCCTCGGTCGCCGGCCGCGCGGAGCTCCGCTGCGGCGCCCCGGACTACCTGCCGCTCGCCGGCCCCGCACCGGTACCCGCCGCCTTCCGGGAACGCTACGCCGGCCTCAGCCGGAATGCCCGAGCCGCGGTGCCGGCGCGCGCGCCCTGCGTGCCCGGCCTCTATCTCAGCACCGGGCACGGCTCGCGCGGCCTGAGCAGCGCGCCGCTGGCGGCAGAACTGATCGCCAGCCAGGCCTGCGACGAGCCACCGCCGCTGCCGCGGCCCCTGGCGCGCGCCCTCGCCCCGGCGCGCTTTATACTGCGGGAACTGATCCGCGCCGGGGGCACCCCATGACCCGTGATTTCGTCTCCGTTCTGTCCGGCTTCCTGGCCTGCCTCTCCGGCGTCCTTGCCAGCGCCGCGCTGGCGGAGGCGCCGACGCAGTACGGCTACCGGGTGCTCGAGCAGCGCCCGCTGCCCCGGGACAATTTCGTCCAGGGCCTCGAGTTCGACGGTGACACGCTCCTGGTCGGCACCGGGCAGTACGGCCAGTCGCGCATCCGGCGCTACGCGTTCCCGGCGATGACCCTGCTCGCCGAGCAGCGCCTGCCGCCGCGGCTTTTCGGCGAGGGCATCACCCGCTACGGCGACCGCATCTTCCAGCTCACCTGGCGCGCCGGCTTCGGGGTCGCCTGGGACGCGACGGAGCTTAAGCCGGTGGCCCGCTTCGCGCTGCCCGGGGAGGGCTGGGGCCTGACCCACAACGAGACCTCGCTCATCTACAGTGACGGCAGTGCCACGGTGCGCTTCCTCGACCCGGCCACGCTGCAGCCGACCCGCGAGCTGGTCGTACGGCGCGACGGCAAGGCGCTGCCGCGGCTCAACGAGCTCGAGTGGATCGACGGCCGGCTCTGGGCCAACGTCTGGACCACCGACCGCGTCGTGATCATCCACCCCGACAGCGGCAACGTCGAGGCGGAGGTGGACCTGGCGGGGCTCCTGCCCCTGCCGGAGCGGCGCCGCGATACGGACGTGCTCAACGGCATCGCCCGGGACAGCGCCGGGCAGACGTGGGTGACCGGGAAGCACTGGCCGTGGCTCTACCGCATCGAGCTGACGCCCGCGGGCACGCGCGCACGGGACCTGCAATAACGCTACAATGGCGCCTTTTCAACCGACGATTAGCGGAGCGCCATGAATATCGCAGAAACCCGCCGCCCGGTCGGTCACCCGGCCTTCGAGGGTATCCGGGAAGCACGCATCCCCGCCCTCAACCTGACGGTGCAGCACTTTGTCCACCGGGAGACCGGCGCCCTCCACTACCACCTCGCCACGGACAACCCGGAGAACGTCTTCCTGGTCGCCTTCCGCACCGTGCCCGAGGACTCCACCGGCGTCGCCCACATCCTCGAGCACACGGCACTCTGCGGCAGCGAACGCTACCCGGTGCGCGACCCGTTCTTCATGATGCTCCGGCGCTCGCTGAATACCTTCATGAACGCCTTCACCAGCTCGGACTGGACCGCCTACCCGTTCGCCAGCCAGAACCGGAAGGACTTCGCCAACCTACTCGACGTGTACCTGGACGCGGCCTTCTTCTCCCGGCTGGACCCGCTGGACTTCGCCCAGGAAGGACATCGGGTGGAGTTCGCCGAGCCCGAGGACCCGTCGAGCGACCTGGTCTACCGCGGCGTCGTCTACAACGAGATGAAGGGCGCCATGAGCTCGCCGGTGGCCACGCTGTGGCAGACGCTCTGTGAACACCTGTTTCCGACCAGCACCTACCACCACAACTCCGGCGGCGATCCGGCCGCCATCCCCTCGCTCAGCTACGAGCAGTTGACGGCGTTCTACCGCAGCCACTATCACCCCTCGAACGCCATCTTCATGACCTTCGGTGACATCCCCGCCGAGGAGCACCAGGCCGTGTTCGAAGAGCGCGCTCTCGGGCGTTTCGAGAAACTGGAAGAACACATCGCCGTTACGCCGGAACAGCGCTTCCCGGCGCCGAAGCAGGTGACCGCGCCCTACGCCTACGACGAGGGCGACGAGCTGACCGGCAAGACGCACGTGGTTCTCGGCTGGATGCTCGGCGAGAGCGCGGACCTCGAGGCGATGCTGGAGGCACAGCTGCTCACCAGCGTGCTGCTCGAGAACAGCGCCTCGCCCCTGCAGCATGCCCTCGAGACCACGGACCTGGGCAGCGCCCCCTCGCCGCTCTGCGGTCTCGAGGACGGGATGCGCGAGATGGTCTTCTGCTGCGGCATCGAGGGCAGCGAGGCGGAACACGCCGACGCCATCGAGGCGCTGGTGCTCGACACGCTCGAGCGGGTAGCGCGGGAAGGCGTGCCCCAGGAGCACGTGGAAGCGGTGCTGCACCAGCTCGAGCTGCACCAGCGCGAGGTCGGCGGCGACGGCTTTCCCTACGGGCTCAGCCTCATGATGCAGGCCATCGGCAGCGCCACCCACTACAGCGACCCCATTGCCGTGCTGGACCTCGAGCCGGCCCTGGAAGTCCTGCGGGAAAAGATCGCCGACCCGGGCTACCTGCCGGCCCTCGCCCGGCGCCTGCTGCTCGACAACCCGCACTGCGTCACCCTGGTGATGACGCCGGACCCGGAGCTCTCCGCCCGCCGCGCCGAGGAAGAAAAGACGCGCCTCGCCGCCCTGCGCCAAACGCTGGATACCGCCGGCGAGCAGGCGATCGTCGAGCGCGCTGCCGCCCTGAAGGCACGGCAGGCCGCCGAGGACGATGCCAGCCTGCTGCCGAAGGTAACCCTCGAGGATGTGCCGGCCGAGCTGCCGCGCCTCGCCTACCACGAGGATGAAGCCGCGGGGCTTCCGGTGACCACCTACGAGACCGCCACCAACGGGCTGGTCTACCAGCAGCTCGTGGCGCCGCTGCCGGCGTTCGACGACGAGGAGCTCGCGCTGCTGCCCCACTACACGGGGACGGCGACAGAGCTCGGCCTCGGCGACGCCGACTACCTGCAGACCCAGCACCGGCAGTCGGCCGCCGTGGGCGGCATCAACGTGTACACGAGCATGCGCGGCGACGTCGATGACGCGCAGCGGGTCCGCGCCACCCTGGTGCTGTCCAGCAAGGCGCTGCAGCGCAAGGCGGGCGACCAGCTGGCGCTCATGCGCGACACGCGGGAGGCGCTGCGCTTCGACGAACTGCCGCGGCTGCGCGAGCTCGTCGCCCAGCAGCGCGCCCGGCGCGACCAGTCGGTTACCGGCCAGGGTCACAGCCTTGCCATGGCCGCCGCCTGCGCGGGCATGAGCCCGATGGCGCGGCTGCAGCACCGGTCCACGGGCCTCGCCGGCCTGCGCAGCCTCCGCGCCCTCGACCGGGCCCTCGGCAACGACAGCGAGCTGCAGGCCTTTGCCGGCCGGCTCGGAAAGCTGCACGAACGCCTCACCGCGGTGCGGCCGGAGCTGCTGACGGTAACGGAACCGGGCAGCCGGGGGGAATTGCTGGAGGCGGCGCAGTCGCTGGCGGTCACGCTGCCCGCGGGCACGACTGACGGCCTCGCCCTCGCCCCGGTGCAGGAGCGCCGCGGCGAGTGCTGGCTGACCAATACCCAGGTGAATTTCTGCGCGCAGGCCTATCCCACGGTACCCGTCGGGCACCCGGATGCGGCGGCGCTCACGGTGCTCGCGGCCTACCTGCGCAACGGCTTCCTGCACCGGGCGATCCGCGAACAGGGCGGCGCCTACGGCGGCGGCGCTTCCCAGGACTCGAGCATCGCGGCCTTCCGCTTCTTCTCCTACCGCGACCCGCGGCTCACGGAGACGCTCGACGATTTCGACGCCTCCCTGCGCTGGCTCGGGGAGCGCGCGCCGGACCCCGCGGCCCTGGAGGAAGCGGTGCTCGGCGTCATCGCCAGCTTCGACAAGCCCGGCTCCCCGGCCGGCGAGGCGCGGCAGGACTTCCATAACCGCCGCTTCGGCCGCAGCCACGAGCAGCGCATGGCCTTCCGCCAGCAGGTCCTCGCGGTCAGCCACGACGACCTGGCCCGGGTTGCCGCCGAATACCTGGTGCCGGAGCGCGCCAGCACCGCAGTCATCACCGGCGCGGCGCAGCGCGACGCCACCGCGGCGCTCCGCGAACGCCTGGACCTGGCGCTCTGCGAGCTGCGCGACTAGCTCCTGCCGCGAACGCGGGCCTGCGGCGAGCCGAAAGCCGGCCGGGTCAGGGCGGGCGCAGCTGTGGCAGCGGGCGGCGCAGGCTGAAGTAACCCGCCGCCACCGGCGTTCCCGCCGGCGCAGCGAGCAGGAGCAGGCGACCCCGCCCGTCTTCGCCGATAAAGTCACGCTCAAAGGCGGCGCGCGACAGGCGCACGTTGCCGCGCGCCGGGTCGGCCAGCTCCACCGCGCCCGGCGAAACCCCGCGCAGCACGGCGAAATGCGGCTGCCCCCGCGGCGCCAGCCAGGCAATGACCGGTGCCCGCAGCGCATCGAGCGCGCGGGCGCTTACCGCAACGCCGGTCGCGGCAAGGCCGCGCGCCTCGGCGAGGCTGGCGAGCGCCCGCAGGGAGACGCCCTGCCGCCGCAGGCCATCGCTGCCCGCAGCCTCGAGCAGCTCCGCTTCGCTCGTCGGTCGCAGGAAGTAGTGAGTCAGCAGGGTCGCCAACGCGGCGGTGCCGCAGCTGAAGTCGCGCTGCTGGCGCACCACGCCGGCGTCGCGCAGCGCGACCCAGGACTCGAAAGCGGACGCCCCGTGCGGCCCGCACAGAAGCGCCAGCGCAACGACGCGGCGGAGCAGCCGCCTCAGCTGCCGGCGAGATCCTCGAGCGCTCTGCCGGTGTCGTCCGCCAGCTCGCGCCGCGCCCGGCGCTGCGCGAGCACCGCGCAGACAACACTGCCGAGGGCAAAGGCACCCGCGAACGCAGCTAGGCAGGCCATGCCGAGCGTCGGCCGCCCGGCGAGGAAGCACAGGATCGCGATGCCCGGCAGGGCCGACAGGTAGATAAGGCTCGTGCCGAAACGGTAGCGCCAGTACAGGTTGCGCCGCGCGCGCAGAGCCGCCTCCCGTTCTCCGCTTGCGATCAGGTCTGTCAGGGGATGTTCCATGGGCACACCTCCATTGGCCGCGGCCGGACGCTGAACCGCGGCCCCGGGGGCCGCGGAAGCGCTTCACTTCAGGTTCGTGGTGCCCGCGCAGCTCAGGCACCCTCCACCGGCGGCGGTGTAATTGGGTACGTAGACACCCCAGAAATACGCCGACAGCGCGAGGTCAGCCCCGACCACGCCGAACACGAAAGCGGGCAGCCATCGCCCCTTGGTACTTTCCAGCTCCCCGGGTGTCAACCGCTCGACGGCCCCCGCGGGCAGCCCGGCAAAGGACGCCTGCAGCGGGTCGACCGCCTCCGCCGGCCGGGCTGCCGCGGTGGACGCCATGGCGACGAGGCCGCCGGCGAGCAGCAGGGAAGACAGCGTGCGGGTAGGGGTCGGTTGCTTCATTCTGCCTTGCTTCATGGTGTGATCCTCCTTGATCATCGTTGGCTATCCCGGGCGATTGCCCCGGATCAGAACGTCTGCAGCAGTTCGAGGGACAGGGCGCCACCGCTCTCGGCGGCGCCCAGCGGCAGCCGGCCACGCAGGAAGAGCGTGCCGCCCGCCCAGGGGCCGACAGCCAGGCCGAGGTCGACGCTGCTGCGCAGGCGCGTGCCCCCGATAGCGCGGCGGGCGATGCGGTCCGGCTCGCGGCGGCTGAGGCCGAAGCCGCCGATGAGCGTCACCCGGTCGTTGACCGCGAAATTCACCGCGGCATCGGCCGAGAACAACGCGCCGGGGCGACGGCGGCCGGCAGCACCCGCGACGGGCGCTTCGCGCTGGTAGCGGGCGGCGAGGGAGAGAACGACCGGGTCCAGGGGCCGGTACCAGGTCGCGCCGAGGCTGCCGCGGGTCGCGCGCTGCCACCCGTCGCCGGAGCCCAGCGGCCGGCCGAGCGCTGCGACGCGCGCGTCGAGCAGCAGCGAACCGGCGACCCCGCGGGCGGCCAGCCAGTTGGCACCGAGCACGAGACGCTCGCCCGTACCCGTTGCCGTGAACTGCCCGTCCAGCTCCCGGCGCAAGCTGCTGCGCTCGTAGCGCGCGTTCAGCTCAAGGCGTGGCGTCAGGCCGTAGCGGAGGCCGAGGGACGACTGCTCGACCGTGAGCTCATGCCAGGCGAGGGTCGGCCCTTGCGGGCCGGGCCGCAGCGCCGGCTCCCGGTGACTGCCGCGACTGCTGCCCAGGGTTGCCGTCAGGCGGTGCTCGCTGACCAGCAGTGCCTCGATAGTGAGCGGCAGCTGGGCTCCGGCCGGTGCTGACAGGGCGCCGGCGAGCAGGCCGGGGACCAGGGGTGGCAGCTGTCGGGTTGCCGGCGCCATGGCACATTCCTCGGGAGACGCGTTCCCCCCAGCTTCGCAGCCCGCGACGCCGAAGTGGACGCCCGTTCCGGTCACTCTTCAGCCCTTTGTGCGCGGGCTTGCCGATGACGGAAGCGGGTTCCATACTGCGCCCCGCATCCGAACACCCGCCGCTGGAGGCCCCATGCAACCGCGACCTGCCCTTCTCCTCCTGTTCATTGCCGGCCTGCTCGCCGGCTGTGCCTCGCTGACCCGGGAGGCGCAGGACGCGGTCCTCGCAGAGCTGCCCTCTCCCTATGGCGTGAGCTTCAGCGACCTGCGCCGCTATCCCGGGGAGGTTGTCTGCGGGCGCTACACGGCCCCGGATGTCCAGGGCCTGCGCAACCGGACCGACGATTTCATCTATACCGATGGCACCGTCTACCGCCGCCCGAGCGCACAGCAGAAGGCGCTTTTCTGTACCACGGAGCCCGCGGCAGCGCTCGAGCGGGAGCTGGGCATGGAACCCTGGGAGGACGGCGACGGCACGCTCGGCACCATCCGTGCCGACCTGCATGTCCTCAGCGAGGCGATCGCCGCCCATGCCGAGGCGAAGGGCGATGTTCCCTTCCAGGGTCTCGAGGAGCTGGCACCGCCTGCGGCGACCTTCCTCCCTGCCCTGCCGAAGGACCCCTGGGGCAACGCCTACCACTACGAACTCGGTCTCGGCGGGCGCTCGCAGCGCGACTACCGTCTGTACACCCTCGGTGCGGACAACCGCCCGGGCGGCACCGGCGCTGACGCGGACGTCACCCGGGAGCACCTGCCTTACCTCGACCGGCTGGACCGGCTCTGAGACTCAGGCGGGCTGCAGGGGGAAAAAGACCGGCAGCAGCAGGAGCACCGTGCTCGAATAGGCGAGCGTGACCGGCAGGCCGAAGCGCAGGTAATCGGCGAAGACGTAGCTGCCGAGGTTCTGCACCATCAGGTTGGTGGTGTAGCCGTAGGGCGTCAGGAAGCTCGCGCTGGCGCCGAAGGCCACGGCGAGGGCAAAGGGCGTGGGGTCCAGGCCGTAGCTCATTGCCAGGCCGTAGGCCACGGGAAAAGCCAGCGCGGCGGCCGCGTTGTTGGTCATCACCTCGGTCATGACCAGCGTACCCAGGTAGACGCCGGCCAGGGCAATGAGCGGCCCCCGCCCGGCCACGGCATCGTGCAGGCCGTCCGCCAGCAGCGCCACCAGCCCCGTATTGGTCAGCGCCTGCGACAGGGTCAGGGCCGAGGCGATGATCAGCCAGAGGCCGAAGGGGAAGCGCCGGCGCAGCTCGCTCGCGCGCACGATCTTCAGGCCGACCATCGCCATGAGCAGGAGCGCCAGGCTCTTGACCAGCGGCACCAGCTCCAGCGCCGCGAGGGCAACGGCGAGCAGGAGGCCCACGCTCATGAACAGGTCCTGCCAGGGCCGCGTGGGACGGCGCAGGGCGCTCTGATCCACCACCAGGAAATTCTTGTCGACGTTGCGGCGGGAGGCAAAGTCCGCGCCGACGGCGAGCATGAGACTGTCGCCGGCCTGCAGGGTGATGCTGCCGAGCTTGCCCGACAGGCGCTTGCCGCCCCGCCGCAGGCCGACCACCGCCGCATCGAAGAGCGAGCGGAAGCCGCTCTCCTTGATGGTGCGCCCCTCGACGGTGGCGCCGGGCAGGAGAATCACCTCGGTGAGGTTCCCGCGCAGCAGGCCCTCCTCCACCGCGAACAGCGACAGACCGGGAAAGCGCTCGAGCACGCTCAACCGGGAGATGTCGCCGGAGAAGATCAGCTTGTCGCCCGCCTCGATGTACTCCTGCGGCGACACGGGGGAGATCAGGTGGTCGCCGCGGACGATCTCCACCAGGAACAGGTCATCCAGCTCGCGCAGACCGTTCTCGGCGATGCTCCGGCCCACGAGCGCGGAGGCTTCACCGACCTCCGCCTCCACCAGGTACTCGTCGACGCGCACCGATTCCCGGCGGTGCGACGGCAGCAGCCGGGAGGCGAGCAGGATGACCAGCAGACCGACCAGGGCGGCGCAGCCACCGACCGGCAGGAACGCGAAGAAGGGCAGCCCCTCGCCGCTCACGTCCTCGAGGAAGCTGCTCACGATCAGGTTGGTGGAGGTGCCGATCAGCGTCGTGGTGCCGCCGAGGATCGCCGCGTAGGACAGCGGCATGAGCAGCCGCGAGGGCAGGTGGTCCCGGCTGGCGCGCACCGAGTGGGCCAGGGTGGCGACCACTGCGGTGTTGTTGACGAACGCCGAGAAAAGCCCCGTGACCGTGCACAGGCGCAGCAGGCTGCGGTAGTAGCTGCCGTTCACGAGCCGCGTCGACAGGCGCTCGAGCCAGCTCAGTTTCTCGAGGCCTACGGACACCAGGAGCAGCAGGATCAGCGTGACGAGGCCCGTGTTGGAAGCCTTGTCGAGGAGCTGCCCGGTGTCGACCAGGCCGAGGAGGTAGGCGAGCGCCATGGCGCCGGTAAACAGGGCGACGGGCCTTACGCTGGTGAAAACGAGACCGCTGAACAGGCACAGGAAGATAGCGGCGATCGCGACTTGCTCGAGCATACGACCCGTGACCCTGGAAGAAGCGCCAAGGATACGCGGTCGCAGCACCGCGGCTCAAGGACCGGCCCCCGGCGTTCCGCGGGCCCCGGCTCAGGTCAACAGCAGCGGCAGCGCCGTGGCGATACCCACGGCGCTGCTGGCGAACAGCACCGTGCCCACCCGCAGCCCGAGGGCCCGCCCGCCGAGGACCCAGGCCACGGCGCCCTTGGCCGCGTTGTTGGCGGCTGCCGCGAGCACCATAGCAAACGCCGCCACCTCGGCGGCAAGCTCGCTGCTGCTCATGCGGCCGAGCGACAGCGTGATCGCATCGACATCCGTGATACCCGAGGCAGCAGCCAGCGCGATCACGCCGCCTTCCCCGAAGGCCTGCCGGAGCGCCTCACCGAGCAGCATGATCAGTGCGAGCAGGGCGCCGAACCCCAGCGCCGCCCGCCACTCGAAGGGATTCTTCAGCGGTGAAGCCAGGTCGACGCGGGCGTGCCGGGCACGGCGCCAGTAGA
The DNA here is from genome assembly GCF_040217025.1 of Pseudohaliea sp. Classification (GTDB taxonomy): domain Bacteria; phylum Pseudomonadota; class Gammaproteobacteria; order Pseudomonadales; family Halieaceae; genus Pseudohaliea. Next base: position 984,732 of record NZ_JAVJOA010000008.1, read on the forward strand.
GGCCGATGGGCAGGTAGACCACCAGGCCCATGGCGAGGGCCGGCAGCGCGAGCGGCTCGAGCAGCGAGCGGTTGAGCAGCGTCGCCACCAGCACCATGCGCGGCAGCATGGTGCCGCAGGCCAGCAGCACTCCGCTGGCCAGCGCGGGCACGGCATCTTCATTGCCGCGCGCCGCCCGCGACAGCTGCAGCGTAAGCGCCGTGGAGGAGGCGACGCCACCGGCGAGACCGGTGACCAGCAGGCCACGGCGCGTTCCCGCGATGCGCACGGCGAAGTAGCCGACGAAGGAGATCCCGGCGATCAGGATCACCATCCACCAGATCGCGTGCGGATTGAGCGCCTGCCACGGCCCGAAGCCCCGGTCGGGCAGCACCGGCAGCACGACCACCGTGAGCAGGAGCATGAGGATGCCGGCTCGCAGCTCCCTGAGTTCCAGCGCACCGAGCCAGCGATGCAGCGTGGGCTTGTAGCTGAGGAGCAGCGTCGCCACGACTGCCGCGGCCGCGGCCACGCCCGCCTGCCCCCGGGTCGCCAGGGCGCCGAGCAGAAAGACGAGCAGTCCCGCCGCCAGGCTGGTGATACTGATATCCGGCGTGTGCAGCGCCTCCACCACGTGGGCGACGGTCAGCGTCGCCACCAGCCCCAGGAAGACCAGCCCGAGCAGGAGCGCACCACCCTCCCCCGTCAGCAGCCCGGCAGCGCCCCCGAGGAGACCGATGAGCCCGAAGGTCCGCACCCCGGCGACGCGGCCGCCGTCGGGCGCCGAACGCTGCTGCCAGCCGCGCTCGGCGCCGAAGAGCAGGCCGATGCCCAGGGCCACCGCGAGGTGAAAGAAGTCCGGGTCCACGCTGTCCATGGCTGCAGTCTCCCGCCGGCGGGCGCCCAAGTCCATGGCCGGGCGCCGGCGCCGCCTTTTGCGCTAGACTGTGCCCCCCGGTCAAAACCCAGCCAACCCGCCCCGACAGCCAGCAGAACACAGCAGGAGGACCTCTTGAGCAAACGCATTCCCCGCTCTGCCGACAACGACTACAGCGAAGAGATCATCGCCGAGCGCCAGGCCTTCATCGAGGCCAACACGCCGGCGCGCCTCGAACATACCCGGCGCTATTCCTTCGACCCGCCGGAAATGGCCGGCAACATCGAGAACATGTTCGGGGTGGTCCAGGTCCCCATCGGTCTCGCCGGCCCGCTGCTGGTCAACGGCGAGCATGCGCAGGGCGAGTTCTACGTGCCCATGGCCACGGTCGAGGGCACCATGCTGGCGAGCTACAACCGCGGCATGAAGGTAATCCGGGAGGCCGGCGGCGTCACCACGACGGTCGTCGGCGAAGCCATGCAGCGGGCGCCCTGCTTCGTGTTCCGCGATGCGCGCGACGCGCGCGATTTCGAGCAGTGGCTCGTCGAGCATGAGGACGCGATCCGCGCGGTCGCCGAGAGCACCACCTCGGTGGGCAAGCTGCGCGAGATCGAGCACTACAACGCGCACAACTTCGTGTTCACGCGCTTCGATTATTCGACGGGCGACGCCGCCGGCCAGAACATGACCAGCCGCGCCACCTTCGTGGCCTGCGAGTGGATCCGCGAGCAGTACCCGAAACTGAAGAACTACCTGCTGTCCGGCAACTTCGACACGGAGAAGCGCACCTCCGCGGTCAACTCCCTGAAGGGCCGCGGGCGCCGCGTCACGGCGGAGATCACCATCCCCCGCAAGGTCCTCGAACGGAACCTGCGGATCACGCCGGAGGCCATGCACTACGGCCAGGGCATCACCACCCTCGCCTCCTTCCTGACCCAGTCGTCCAACAACGCGGCGCACCCGGCCAACGGCCTCGCCGCGCTCTACCTGGCGACCGGCCAGGACATCGCCAACATCGGCGAGTCCAACCAGTGCACCACCTACAACCGGGTGACCCGCGACGGCGACTATTTCTTCTCCGTGACCCTGCCGGCGCTCATCGTCGCCAGCTATGGCGGCGGCACCAACCTGCCGACCCAGCGCGAGTGCCTGCAGATCATGGACTGCCACGGCAAGGGCAAGGCGCTGAAGCTGGCGGAGATCGCAGCGGGCCTGGTGGTAGCCGGTGAACTGTCCCTGGGTGCCGCCACGCGGGTGGACAAGGAGACGCGTCAGAACGAGTGGGTCGACGCCCACGAACGCCTGGGTCGCAACCGCTGAAGGCATCGCTGCCGCGGTGTCGCCAACGTGGTTGCAGTGACCGGCGAACAGCGCTAGGTTGGCGGTGACTCGATCAGGGAGAGATCAGCCGCATGGTCACCTACGCACTCACTGCACTCACCGTGGTCGCGCTGCTGCTCTTCCTGCTGGGCAGGAACAAACGCGGCGCCGACCACTCGGGCCGTCGTGCCTTACCCGTGCGTCACACCGGTCCCTACGCGGCGGTGTCCCTGGAACCGGCACCGATCGCCTGCGATGCCGCCCAGCGCTTCGCCGGCAGGCGCTATCTGCGCGACGAGGCCCCGGGCGTCCCGCTCCGGGACTGCGACGGCCGCCGCTGCGGCTGCCGCCTGGTCACCCACCCAGACCGGCGCCAGCTCGGCACGGACCGGCGCCTGGGTCTTGGCCTGCAGAGCGAACGCTACCTGACCAGCGGCAACAACGATCGTCGGCAGGCGCCTCGCGGCCGCCGCAGCAGCGACCTCGCAGCCATCTGACCGCAAAGCCCCCCCCCGGAGAAGGAGCACCGCGCCATGAGCCATACCGCCCTCGGCGTGCGCGCCTATCGCCGCGGCCTCGCGGAGCTGGGCAACGGCAGCTGGGCCTGGCTGCAGCCCGACGGCGGCTGGGGCTGGTCCAACGCCGGTCTCGTTACCGACGGCGACCAGTCACTGCTGGTCGACACGCTCTTCGACCACCGCCTCACCGCCGAGATGCTCGCCGCCATGCGCGACGCGTCGCCGGCGGCACGGGAAATCGACCAGCTGCTGAATACCCACTCGAACGGTGATCACTGCAACGGCAATGCGCTGGTGCCCGAGGCGGACATCATCGCCTCCCGGGCCTGCGCGGAGGAGATGCCGCACGAGAGCCCGGCCATGATGCAGGGGCTGCGGGAACAGGCCCCGGCGCTCGGCGAGGTCGGGGAGTTCTTCCTGCACTGCTTCGGGCGCTTCGACTTCGACGGCATCGAGCAGCGCCTGCCGACGCGCACCTTCGAGGGCGAGCTCGACCTCGCGGTCGGCGACAAGCGGGTGCACCTGAAGCAGGTGGGCCCCGCGCACACGGCCGGCGACGTGATCGCCTGGGTCCCCTCGGAGCGCCTGGTCTACACCGGGGACATCCTGTTCATCGAGGGCCATCCCATTTTATGGGCGGGGCCGGTTCAGAACTGGCTGGACGCCTGCGACCATATCTTGGCCCTGGACCCGGCCCTGGTCGTGCCGGGCCACGGCCCGGTCACCGACGCCCGCGGCGTTCGTGCCGTGCGCAGTTACCTCGTGTACCTGCGCGACGAGGCCCGCAAGCGCTTCAACGCCGGCATGCCGGCGCTGGAAGCGGCGCGGGACATCAACCTCGCGGACTACGACAGCTGGGGCGATGCGGAACGCATCGCCGTCAACGTGACCGTGCTCTACAAGGAATTTGCGGGCGACACGTCACCGAATGACGTGCTCGCCCTGTTCGGCCTCATGGCGCAGCTGCACCGGGACCGGCGCCGCTGACCGGCGCTTTCGCCGACGCTTTCACAGGCGCTTTGACAGGCGCTTTCGGCCCGAAGGCCAGCAGGACGTTCCCGGGCATGTGCTCGTAGATGCCGTAGCCCGACGTCACGTAGAGCATACCATCGGCAAGGACCGGCCCCGCCGCACCGCCAAAGGAACCGCCCCGGCCCTCATAGCCGCCGAGGGCATCGAAGGAGCGCACTGTGTCGTAGGACCAGAGCAGGTCGCCGCTGTCGGCGTCATAGGCGCGCAGCACGCCATCCATCGCGCCCGCGAGTACCGCCCCGTCGATCGCCGACGCCGGCGCCGAGATGCCCGGCTGGCAGTGCTTGCGCTCACCGCAACGGTCTTCGTGACGATGAAACCAGGCAATTTCACCGCTGGCCACGTCCAGCCGGTACATGCCGGGGCGCGCTTCACCGGGCCAGCGCGGACCGCCGTAAAAATCGGACACGGGCACGTAGAACGCATCCCCGGCCACGGCCATGCCGAAGTGGATGCCGCCCTGGATACCGCCGCGGCCGAGCTTGCGCTCCCAGAGCAGCGCGCCGCTCCCGTCCGGGTCCAATGCGTAGACCTTGCCGGATTTCTGACCTGCCAGCACCACGTCGTCGCCATCGCCCGTGCGGGCGATTATGGTCGCGGCCCCGAAGTCGTAGTCCGGGCCGTCCTCGGCCGGGCAGTTCGCATCCTCCTCGAGCTCGCAGGCGATGTTCCAGGCATCGCCCTCGGTGACCTGGGTCACCCAGGCGATGGCGCCATCGGCGAGGTCCATGGCGATGATGGCGTCGCTGTGCCCTTCCGACGGCGAGGAATAGTTCTCGCCCGTGCCCACGTAGAGGCGGCCGCGGGCGGGGTCGATGCTCGGCGTATTCCATACCGGCGCGCCGGACGGTGCCAGGATCGTCGTCCCGGCGGCATTGGTGCCTGCCGCTGCAGGTGCCTCGGGGATCGTGTGGGACTTCCAGCGCCGCTCGCCGCTGTGGGCATCGTAGCGGACCACCGCGCCGCGGAAGGAGCAGCACTCGTAGCCCGGGTCCGCCGCCGCGGTGACCTCGAGGGAAGACAGGGAGACATAGAGAGCGCCGTCGTGCAGCGCGGGGGCGGCGGTAATCGTGAGGCTCGGGTGATCGTCCGGCCGGTCGCGCCAGAGCAGCTCACCATTGCGGGCATCGATGGCATAGACGTAGCCCACCAGGTCGCCGAAGTAGAGATAGGGCGTCTCCGGGTCCGGGTCCGCGACGATGCCGGTGCGTACCTCGGCAACCGTGGGGAACTGCCAGCGCAGGCAGCCCCGCTTCGCATCCAGCGCGATCACACCGCTGCTCTGGCTGCCCAGGTAGACATTGCCGTGCGCCACCGCGGGCTGGGAGCGGGCGCGGATGGCGTCGGGGAAGCGCACGGCCCACTTGAGCTCGAGGTTGTCGAGGTCGGACGCGGTCATGCCGGCCAGCGACGGCGGGAAATAGCGCTGGTTGCCGTTGTTCACGCCCCAGGCACCGACGCGCACGACGCCAGGCTCGATGGCGGTGGCCTCGCAGCGCGGGGCCACTTCCGCCGGCACCGCCGCCAGGTCCTGCCCCGAGAGAAACTCGGCCACGGCCTCGCGCTCACCGCGGCTCAGAGCTGAGGCCTGCGGCTGCATGATGCCCTCCTCCATGGCGGCCAGGATCACCCGCGCCGACATGAGCTGCAGCATGGTCTTCTCCGGTGCCTTCTTCACGGCGCCGCCGTGGCAGCTGGCGCAGTGCTGCTCATACACGGCAGCGCCATCGACCTGCCCCGGGTCCGTCGCGGCGGCCGCCCCGGCGGCGAGGGGCAGCGCGCCGGTCGCGAGGCTCGCGGCGAGCAGTGCCGCCGCGCCGCGCCTACGAGGCTGACGGGGATGGAGAGCCTGCAACATGGTGGTGTCCTCTTGTCGCTGTTCAGTCAGGTCGTTCTGTTCACCGGGAGTGCGCGTTCCCGCCGGCGCGAGCAGCCACCGAAGGCGCCGGCTGCGCTACCATGGTGGCCCCGCACGCATGGACGTCCAACCAGGGCAGGGAGAAGCCATGGCACTCGATCCGGAAGTCATCCCGCTGCTCGCGCAGCTCGAGGTGGCCGGTTTCCCGGACCCGGACGGGGCAAGCCTCGAGGAACTCCGCGCCGCCGCGGTGTTCCCGCCGCCGGAGGTGCCGACACCGGTCGCCGCGGTGGAGGCGCTGCAGGCGCCCGGGCCGGCGGGACCGGTTCCGGTGCGCTTCTACCGGCCCGAGGGGCCGGGACCGCACCCGCTGGTACTGTTCTTCCACGGCGGCGGCTGGGTGGTCGGTGACCTCGACAGCCACGACGAGACCGTGCGCCGTCTCTGCGCAGGCAGTGGCGCGGCCTTTGCCTCGGTGGCGTACCGGCTCGCGCCGGAAGCGCCCTTCCCCGCGCCCCTCGAAGACTGTTACGCGGCCGCTGCCTGGGCGGCGCAGCATGCCGACGGCCTCGGCATCGATCCCGCGCGTATCGCCGCCGCCGGTGACAGCGCGGGCGGCAACCTCGCCGCGGCGCTCTGCCTGCTGGCGCGGGAGCGCGGCGGGCCCTCGCTCGCACACCAGGTGCTGATCTACCCGGTGACCGGCGCCGACTTCGACACGGCTTCCTACCGCGAACACGGGGAAGGGCTTTTCCTCACCCGGGCGATGATGCAGTGGTTCTGGGACCAGTACGTACCGGACCCGGCACAGCGGACTGACCCCCTCGCCGCACCGCTCGCAGGCGATGCCACGGGGCTGCCGCCGGCCACCATTCTCACCGCTGAGTACGATCCGCTCCGGGACGAGGGCGCGGCCTACGCGCACCACCTGCAGGCCGCCGGTGTGCCGGTGACCTACCGGGACTTCCCGGGGATGATCCACGGCTTTCTCGGCATGACCGGCGTGCTCGGCCAGGCCGGGACGGCCCAGGCCTGGCTCTGCGCTCAGCTGCGCACGGCGCTGGCTGCCTGAAGGACAGGGCCCGTGGGCTGGTCGGCCGGCGCTCAAGGCAGCGGATCCACCCGGTAGCCCGCACGCGGGAAATGGATCGCTACCCGGCCGAGCGATGCATCGTCGCGGAGGATCGCGATCTCCCCGGCGTCGAGCACCAGCAGCTCGCCGCAAGTGGGGTCCCGCCCGTAGTCGTCGGGCGCCACCCGCACCCTTGATCCCGCCGCCAGCCGCGGCCAGGCGCCCTCGGCCACCTGCGGCCCGGTAGACGGCTTCGCCTCGCGGGCAATCCCCAGCGCAGCCTCGGCGTCGAGCTCGCTGCGCTCGCCGTGGCCGAGCGCGGCCACCCGTGCCTCCCAGTCGCGCAGCCGCGCAAGCGGCGCCAGCAGTTCGTCACCCCCGGCGATGTTGCCGCGGCACATCCACACGGGACTGAAACAGGCCAGGTCCGCCCAGCCGGGCGCGTCGCCGAGGAGCCAGGGCCGGCCGTCCGCCAGCATCTGATCGAGCTGGGCAAGGCCCGCAGCGAACTGGGAGAAGAAATGATCCGGCGGGGCGCGCAGGTCATCGTCCTCGAGGAAGTCGAAGAACGCCATGCGGTCCTCGAGCACCGGCGCGGGAATCTGCTCGTTGGTACCCATCGACAGGGCCGCACCGGGCTGGAACAAAGCCGTATCGCTCCAGTAGCCGAGCGCCAGCGCCACGCCCTCAGTGCCACCGGGAAACAGGCTGGGCCCCGGAAAGCGGCGCTCGAGTTCGCGGACGATGTGCCGGGTGTCGCAGTACACGTCGGCGCCGATCTGCAGCACCGGCGTCTTGCGATAACCCCCGGTGAGCGCCGTGAGCGCCGGCTTGGGCATGACCATGGGGATCTGCACCGACTGCCAGGCGAGCCCCTTCAGGCCCAGCGCCAGGCGCACTTTCTCGGCGAAGGGTGACGGGTCGTGGTGATGGAGAATGAGGTCGCTCAAGGGCACTACCCCGATCAAGCTTGACGGTTGCAGGACGCCCGCCGCCACCCGAACGGGCGACGACGGCGCGATGAAAACAGGTCCAGTGGCGGCCCGCGGGCCGCCACCGGCGGTCAGCTGCCTCTACCAGCTGAAGTCGATGCCACCCTCGATGCCGAGAGTTACCGGCTGACCGTAGTAGGACATGACCCACAGGTTGGCTACCGGCAGCTCACCGAGACGGTACTCCTCGTCGGTGAGGTTCCTGCCGAAGGCACGAACCCACCAGGCGCCGTTGTCCGGGCGGAAGGTCACCGCGGCGTTCACCAGCGTGCGCTCGTCGGTGATGCCGTCCGGCGTGTCCGGCACCGCCGTGTAGGCGTAGGTCGCCTCGTCGACGTAGTTCACGTTGAGGTTCCAGTCCATGTTGCCGCCCATGAAGCGGTGGTCATAGAGGAAGTCGACGTTGTAGGTCCACTCCGGCGCCCGGGCGACCGGGTTGCCGTCGAGAACCGTGTCGATCGTGCCGTCGAAGTTGGTGTCGGCCTGGAACTCGTTGAACTCCGACTCCAGCCAGCCAAGGCTGCCCTGGATGCGGAAGTTGCTGCTCAACCGCCAGGCGCCCTCGAACTCCATGCCGTAGACCTCGATCTCGGCGGCGTTGAAGAAACGCGTCTCCTGGAAGGTACTTTCGTTGACGCCGTCGCCGTCCCGGTCCGCCTCGATCTCCGCCAGCAGCTGCTGCTGCGAGTCGTCGTAGGTGACGTAGAAGCCGGTGAGGTTCAAGCGCAGGCGGCCGTCCATCCAGTCGGAGCGCATGCCGATCTCGTAGGAGTCCGCAGTCTCCGGGTCCGTCGGGCGGGCCTGGATCGGCTCGATGGGGTTGCCGCCGGTACCGGTCTGGTCGTTGTAGCCACCGCTCTTGAAGCCGCGCGAGTAGGTGCCGTAGAAGTACAGGTCGTCCGTAGGCTCGTAGCTCAGCGTCAGGCGCCAGGTCGGCTCCTCCCATTTTTCGTCATCGCGCACGACACCCGTGGGGAAGCGCTGGAAGTCCGCGGCATTCAGGGGTTCGCCCAGTTCACGCCAGGTGAAGTTCGGGTCGAAACCGCCATCGAGAGCCTGGATGAAGACCTGGTTGCGGCCGGTCCACTCCTTCTCCTCTTCCGTGTAGCGCACGCCAGCACCGAGGGACCAGGTGTCGTTGATCTGCCAGGTGCCGTCAAAGTAGATGGCCATGGCCTCGGCATCCTGGCCGTTGGAGAGGACCTGCGGGTTGTTGTTGAAGAACAGCGGATCGCCGAAGAGCGCGCCCGCGTCGAGGGTCATGTCGACGAAGCCCAGCACCTGGGCGACCGAGAACAGCGTCTCGTCCTCCTGGTAGAAGGCGCCGGCGACGAAGTTGAAGGGACCTGACAGGTCCGAGGAGATCCGCGCCTCGAACTGGGTGGTCTCTCGCTCGTCCTGGCGCGTCGCGTCGAAGAGCGAGACCGGGCCGACTTCACCGGTGTAGGTATTCGCCAGCCAGGAATCCGTCTCGCGGCGGCCGCCGAAAAAGCTCAGCGTGTAGGCGTCGCTCATCTGCCAGTCGACGTTCAGGTAGAGCCCGTCCACGTCGATCTCGTGGCCTTTGGAACCCATGTCGAGAAGGACACCTTCGCGATTCGACACGCCGGCCACCTTCACCCGGTCGCCGCCGGGGTCCCGGGTGAAGCCCAGGGCGTTGAACACGTAGGCACCGTCCGGCGTCTCGTTCACCGAGGGCGGGGTGTCGCCGCGGTCGCGCACCATCTCGTAGGCGAGGTTGATATCCAGGCCATCGGTCGGCTGCCAGCGGAACTTGAAGCGGCCGGAGAAGATATCCGTACCGCCGATATCGCTGCCGTCACCCTGGCCGGTGGCGCCGACCAGCGGGTAGTTGACGCCGAAGTCGGCCACCGGGCCGAAGGAGGCGCCATTCTCGTAGTAGCCGTCGGACTCGGACTGCATGACGGCGGCGCGGAAGGCGGCCGTCTCGCCGAGGGCGAGGTTGGCGATGGCCCGTCCCTCGAGGCGGCCGAACTCGGCCACCTGGCCGCGGACGCTCAGCGTGTTCGCACCGAGCTCCGGCCGGTTGGTCTTCACGTTGACCACGCCGCCGGTGGTGTTCTTGCCGAACAGCGTGCCCTGCGGACCGCGCAGGATCTCCACGCTCTGGATATCGAGCATATCCACGTTCGCCGTCTGGATGTGCGGGATGACCATGTCGTCGACGATCACACCGACCTGGTTCTCGAAGTAGAGGATAATGCCGTTCTGACCGACGCCGCGGATGGCGAAGTTGGCCGAGTTGAAGCCCGGCTGCTTGCCGTTGACCACATTGGGCGCGTACATCAGGACATCGCCAAGATCGGTCGGCGCCAGCCGGTCGACCTCGGCGCCGGTGATCGCGGTCACCGCCACCGGCGTGGTCTGGATGTCCGTCTCGGCCCGCCGGGTGGCGGTCACGAGGACCTCCTCGAGCTTGCTGTCGTCTGCGGCCTGGGCCAGGGCGGTTTCACCCGTGAGTGCCAGGGCGGGGGCCATGGCAACGGCCAGGGCCAGCTTCGTGCGCTGCCAGCTGCGGCAGCGGTTCTTCGGGGCTTGGGCTTGCATTGTTATGCTCCTTTATGGGCTATGCCTGTATGAATCCAACGACTTGCGGTTTCCTGAAACACCTTCGATCTCTGCTTTCCTGGCTTTCCTGCCTGCTTCGCTACCTGCTCACCACCAGCTACACTGCCGCGCCTAGGACGCAGCCAGCCGCCGCTCCAGCTCCACGTGGAAGTGGCGCAGCCGCTGTTCCTGTTCACCCCAGAGCTGGCCGGCGAAACCGCGGGAACGCATGCCCTGCTGTACCACGGGCAGCAGGGACGCGTCCTGGCTCAGTACGAGGCCCAGCTGCGGGTCTTCTTCCAGGATGTAGTGTTCCGTGGCCGGGCGCACGGCGCCGGTCACGTCCGTGTCCTCCGGCAGGCCCATCCACGCCGGCGGACTGTAGTCCGGGTCTTCCGCCGGCAGCATGAGCGTCATGGTGTCGTAGTAGAAGCGCTCCGGATCCGTCTCGTGCGGAATGAAGCGCATGAGGAATACCGCCTCCGGGTGACAGCCGATCTGCACGTTCGGGAAGATGCCCGTCGCCCAGCTGTCCGAGAGCTGGCCGTCGGTGAAGCGCTCGTACTCGAGGCCGAGGCGGTCCGAGCGCTCGCGCTTGGCCTGCTGGATGGCGCGGCGCACGTCAGCGGCGGTGCCGTCGAAGCCCGTCGGGTCGATGCCGGCATCCTTGAGCATGGCCTCGAGCCCGTCGTTCACCGTCGACTGGTCTGCGGCGCGCGGGCTCGGCTGCCCGAGGGGAACGATCATCCGGCTCGCGCCGTTCGGGTAGAGATCGTACTGCACGTTGAGGTCGCCCATGACGCCACGGGTCTCCGGGTGCACCGCGTGCAGATGGTAGCTCTCGTAGAACGCCTCGACGCCGACCTTCCAGTTGGCGCCCCACTCGCTGCGCACGTGGCGGACCACTTTCATGCGGTCGATGCGGTAGGCCTCGAGGTAGCCCTCCGGCAGACCGATGGCCTCGGCGAGCGGCGGCGCCTCGCCCTCGCTCATGTTGATGAAGACGATACCGGCGTGGACCTCGCAGTGCACGGCCATGAGGCCGGGGCGGTGGGCGACCACCTCGGGGCGGAAGGTCTCCTCGTCCGTGATCCGGCGCAGGCTGCCGTCGTTATTGAAGCTCCAGCTGTGGAAGGGGCAGACGATGACCTTGCGATTGCCGCGCTCTTCCGAGAGCAGGCGCGAGCCGCGGTGGCTGCACACGTTGTAGAAGGCGCGTACCCCGTCCTCGGTCAGCGTGACGATGATCGACTCGTCCCCGATGTTGAACAGGAAGTAGTCACCGACCTTCCCGAGATCCGCGGTGACGCCGGCGATCAGCCAGCTCCGGGTCCACAGCCGGTCCCACTCCTTCCGCATGTAATCGCGGCTGAAGTAGCCTTCCTTGCCCGCCCGCTCGACGCCGTTGTCGATGTAGGGCTGCTTCGCTTCCAGGGAGTCCGCGGGCGCATCGGGGTTGATGATAGCGACGGGAATGGCATCGGCATTCATTTCACACCTCCATTTTCGTCCAGCCGGAACACCGGCAGGGAAAGATCTTCTGACCATTGTTCAAAGCAGACCGTGACCGGCGCGCCGACTTTCACGGCTTCCGGCTCACAGCCGATGATCACTGACATCATGCGCGGCCCCTCGGCGAGGTCGACCAGTGCAATGGTGTAGGGCGCTTCGTACGCGGGCGACAGGCCCCGGCGCACCACCGAGAAGCTGGCCACCGTGCCGTGCCCGCTCGCCGCCTCCCAGGCCGGCGCATCGGCGCCGCAGGCGGTGCAGAAGGGCCGCGGGTAGAACTGCCAGTGGCCACAGGAGGGGCAGTGCTGCAGGCGCAGCTCGCCCTCGCGGCAGCCGGCGAAATAGGGGGCCGCGAGACCGTCGGTACGCTGGGGCTGGATCCGTTCCACCTTACACCTCCCGGCCCAGGACGAGCGTCGCGTGGCTGGACATGATACCGCCCTGCGCGTGCACGAGGCCCGCCTCCGCGCCCGCGACCTGGCGCTCGCCGCACTCGCCGCGCAGCTGGCGTACCGCCTCCGTGAGAGCGAACATCGCGCCGGGATTGCCGGGATGGCAGTGGGACAGCATGCCGCCGTGCGTGTTGACGGGCAGCCGGGCGCCGGGGCCGGTGCCCTCGCTAGCGAGGTAGGTACCGCCCTCACCCTTTTCGCAGAAGCCGAGGTCCTCGAGTTCGACGAGCACCGTCGGCGTAAAGCAGTCGTAGAGCTGCGCGAAGGCGAGGTCCGCGGGGCCCAGGCCGGCCATGGCGAAGGCTGCCGCGCCGGACTCCCGCGCTGCAGAGGCGGTGAGGTCCCGGGCCTGGCTGATGTGTTCGTGGCTGTGTCCCTCGCCGAAGCCGAGGCAGTAGACCGGCGGCCTCGCCAGGTCGCGGGCGCGGTCGGCGCGGGTCAGCACCACGGCCGAGCCTCCGTCGGAGACCAGGGAGCAGTCCAGCAGCCGCAGCGGGTCGGCGATGGGCCGCGAGGCGAGCACGTCGTCGACGGTGATCGGGTCGCGCTTCTGCGCCGTCGCGTTGCGCGCAGCATGGGCGCGCGTATCGACGGCAATGCGCGCGAAGTGCTCGGGACGGGTGCCATAGCGCGCCATGTGCGCCTGCGCGATCAGCGCGTAGTAGGCGGGCACCGTCGGCCCGTAGGGCTGCTCGAAGTCCGGGTGCCCGGTCGATGACTGCATGCGCATCGCCTGGTCGCGGGTGAGGCCGCTGCGCAGGCTGTCCGCCATGGCGAGGACGACCGTATCGACCTCCCCCGCCAGGATCGCCGCGGCCGCGTGGGCCAGGGCCGTGACGGTGGTGCCGCCGCCCGTGGGCAGGGTCAGGCACAGCTTCGGGAACAGCTGCAGGTACTCCGCCATCGCCTCCGCGTGGTACAGGATCGGCTGCGCCATGGCGTTGCAGGTGATGAGGCCGTCCACGTCGCCGAGGGCCAGGCCCGCATCGGCCACGGCACCGCGGATCGCCTCGGCGCAGAGCTCCGTCGGCGTCACCCCGGGGACGACGCCGACCGCCGTGTCGAAGGCGCCAACGAGGGCAGTGGCGGCCCGCAGGCTCACGACGCGCCGCCTCCGCCGAGGCGTACGGTCGCCTCACCCGGTACCAGCGTATCGCCGGAATCGTTGCGTACCCACAGGGTCAGGGCGGCCGTACCGGCGGCTTCGTCGACCGACGTGATCTCGCCGCCGACGTGCAGTGCGTCGCCGACGTAAGCTGCGCCGCGGTTGGAGTAGCTAATGCGCTCGAGGTCGCCGTCGCCGTCGAGCCATTCCTCGACGCACTGGTGCAGCCAGTCACCGAGAAGCGGGCCGGCCACCACCAGGCCCGGATAGCCCTCCACCTCCGTGGCATAGGGGTAGTCGAAATGGATGCGGTGGGCGTTGTAGAGCACCGCGTTGTAGAGGAACAGCTGGATCTCGTCGCAGCTGCGGGTGAAACCCGGCAGTGCATCGCCGGCCTTGAGCTCCCGATTCGCCGTCACAGTCGTCACCGCAGGATCCTCGTGGTCTTTTCCCGGATTACCAGTTCGCCCTCGTCGTTGCGTATCTCCATGACCAGCTCGTAAAAGATGAGCGGCCCGGAACGGCCGCGCTTCTCGTAGATATCCGTGAGGGTGCGCGTCGCCGTCAGCCAGTCGCCGGGACGAACCGGTTTCAGGTACTCTATTTCGAGCCCGCCGGCCATGGCCTTCTCCAGCGGGAACTTCGGCAGCAGCTTGTCGATGAAGACGCCGTCCGGCGACAGCTCGTCCATGGTCACCACGTCCCAGAACAGCGGCACGTGGAACATCGGCGGCGCCACGTCCCCGTCGAGATAGCGCTGCTGCCGGTTGCCGGTGGCGATCGCGTACTTGCGGATCTCCCGGCGGGTCACGAGCTCGCGCCGCGGCGAGTCCTGGCGGCCGATATTGGCGAGGAGCTCCGGCGTCAGGAGCGTTTCCTCTGCGGCCGTGTTGCTGGAACTAGACATTCTTTCCGTGCTCCCGCCAGTAGGGTTCGCGCAGGTCGCGCTTGAGAATCTTGCCCGTGGGCGCCTTGGGGAGGCTCTCCACAAAGTCGACGGAGCGCGGCTTCTGGTAGGAGGCCAGGTGCTCGCTCGCGGTCGCGATGATCTCCGCCTCGGTGGCACTCATCCCGGGCTTCAACACCACCACCGCCTTGACCGCCTCGCCCCACTCCTCGTCCGGCACCCCGAACACGGCGGACTCGAGCACCGCGGGGTGCTGGTGGATAGCAGCCTCCACCTGGGTACTGAAGATGTTCTCGCCACCGGAGATGATCATGTCCTTGGCGCGGTCGACGATGTAGACATAGCCGGCCTCGTCCCAGGTGGCGACGTCACCGGTATAGAGCCAGCCGTCACGCAGGGTCTCTGCGGTCTGCTCCGGCTGGCGCCAGTAGCCGACCATGTTTGCCTCCGAGCTGACGATGATCTGGCCGGGCGTCTGGCCGTCCCGGGGCACGTCGTTGCCCTGGCCATCGACAACGCGCAGCGTCGTCATGAACGCCTCGCGGCCGCAGGAGGACAGGCGCCCGGCGTGCTTGCCCTCGACCGCTGCCTGGTGATCCTCCTGGGACAGGAAGCTCATGGTCATGCCCTCGGTCTGCCCGTAGCCCTGGATGATGGTGCAGGGAAAGGCCGCCAGGGCCGCTTCCACGACCTTTCGCGGCATGGGCCCGCCGCCGTACTGGATGTTGCGCAGGCTCGACAGGTCGAAGCGGTCGAAGTCCTCCACGGCCATCATCCAGTTGAGCATGGTGGTGACCCCGAGGAAGGCGGAGACCCGCTCGCGCTCGATCACCTCGAGGGCGAGCCGCGCCTCGAAGTTGATCAGGACCACCGGGCAGCCGTGCGCCATGTAGTTCATGGCGAGGACTACCGGGATATGGAACATCTGGCCGGTCAGCATGTACACGTCGTCGCGCTGCACCCGTTCGGCGACCGTCTGGTTGACCATGCCCGTGAACAGGGACCGGTGCGTGTGCAGGGCGCCCTTGGAGCGGCCGGTCGTGCCGCCCGTGTAGAGGATCAGCACCGGATCGTGATCACCCACGCTGTCGGCGATCGCCGCTTCGGCGTCGCTGGCTGCCCCGATCAGCTCTTCATAGTCACCATCGGGCCCGAAGCGCAGCCAGTTGGGGAGCGACACCTGCGTGCCGAGCGTATCGACGACCTCATCGAAGTCGCCGGCGTAGGCCAGGGCGCGGGGCTCGCCGTCTTCGATGATGCGGGCCAGCTCCGCCGTGCCCAGGCGCCAGTTGAGGGGCTGGAGCACCAGCCCCACCCGCGCGCAGGCGAAGTAGAGCTCCATGTACTCGATGCAGTTCTTCGACAGGACCGCAACGCGATCACCCTTCTCGGCACCTAGGCTGTCCAGGAGGCCGTTGCCGAGACGCCGCACCCGCTCGTCCAACTCGCCGTAGCTGATCCGGCGGTCGTTGGGGATATCGATAAGCGCCGGCTGCTGCGGCTGCATGCGCGCTGTCTTCGCGGGGATGCGACCGATATTCATGGCGGGTCAGTAGGCCTTTTCGAGATCGAGATGCCGGCGCACCAGCTCGCACCGGCTCCCGTCAACGATGACTTCATCGCGGTAGATGCCGGTGCACAGGAGCTGCGCCTCGCCGTGTTCCGTGGCGAACAGCGAGAGGTAGGAGACGACAGGGATGGCGCCGTCCACCGTCGCCTCGCCCGCCGGGGGATAGAAAACGTTCGACACGACATGACGGCGCTTGTCGGTCTGCTCGTCCCAGGCGCCGCGCATGAGGCCCATGATGCCCTCGCGCCCCTCGAAGGGGCCGATGAGGTCACCGCCGGCAATGCGAAGGGAGAACACCGCGTTTTCGGCAAAACAGGCACTAAGCATGGCGTCTTCCTGCTCGTCGAGTGCGAAGGCTGCGCGCGAGAGCAGATCGCCGATGACGGCACGTGCCGCAGGGCCAGGTAAAGGTGTGGCGTCAGCCATACTCGGATCCTCGATTCGCTTATTCGATTTATGGCCGCAAGGCTAAGCCTTATTTGAAGAAGATTCAAACACAAAATTTTGGTAGCTTTGCCGGGCCTCTGCAAGGAAGCCGACCTCTTGGACAGCACCGCCAGCGCGCAACGAGCCCCCCGGAGCAGCCGCCAGGCCCGCAGTGCGGAGCGCCGCCGCCGCATTTTCCAGGCGCTGCACGACTGCGTCATCGACAAGGGTTACACGCGCACGACCCTTGCGGACATCGCCGCCGGGGCCGGCATGTCGGCGAGCCACCTCCTCTACTACTTCCGCGGCAAGGAAGACATTCTCGAGCAGTACTTCGAGAACGTGTCGGAAAAGTTCCTCGCCCGCATCGGCGACCGGGGCGACGCAGCGGCCAGGGACCGCATTGAGCATCTCGCGGACCTCTGGTTCCGCGGCGAGGCCAGCACGCGGACCGAGATCGGCTTCATGCTCGAGTGCTTCGGCGCCGCCGTGCACGACGAAGTACTGCGCGTGACCAAGGCCGAGTTCGACCTGCGCTGCAAGGACCACCTCGTCGCCATCTTCCGGGCCGCGCCGGCCTGTTACCTCGGAGACGATGGCGACGCCGCAGAGGTCGCCTACGCGATGATGATCGGGCTGCGTTCCGCAGTCTATTTCGACCAGGCGATGGACCTGGCAACGGCCCACCGCATCTTCCGCGACACCCTGCTCAAGATCGCCTCGCTAGAGGACGCCTGACCCTCCCTGTGCCCGCCCTGGTGCGGGCTCCATTTCGGTTCTATTTCGGCACTCTAAGGGTCCCATGATGGCCCGGCGCGGCCCTTGCTCGCCCAGAAAAATTTCTTATTAGCACTTGAAAAAATCCAATATGGCACTATGATGCCCTTCGTAACGTCAAATGTTACCTTTCTACACACTTTGCGAATCCTGGAGGATACTGTGAAACACTTCACCTGGCTGGCCATCCTTGCCAGCGCCGTGGCCGCTGCCGAGCCGCCGGCGCAGGACGCCCCGGTTGTCGACATGGCCGTGCTCGAAGTCGAGCGCGATACGACGGCAGATGACGCGCTGGGCGCCCCGCTGAAGCGGATTGCCGAGGAGCTGGACCGTGCCCTGGAACTGCAGCTGGCGCCCGAGGACGAGGCACCGGAGCTCGAGGCAGACTACGTCGCCTCGATACGCTGACCGCCCGTGCAGGCCGGCCGCCGTGCGCTTGCCGGCACCGGAGCGATGGCATAGAATCGCGCCCTCTCTCGGGCCGGCATAGCTCAGTTGGTAGAGCAACGCATTCGTAATGCGTGGGTCGGAGGTTCGAATCCTCTTGCCGGCACCATCTTTACAACACGGTTCCTGGCCTCCCCCGCCGCGTTTGATTGCGCCACGCTGCACTGCAGGCGCGCCGCCAGAGCCTTGCGCACGGCGCTGCGACGCACAACGATGCGACAGGGCACCGCACCGGCAAGTCCGCGCGCGCGCCCGGCCCGTAACAAATCTGATACCCTGCCGTAGCTGACCATGTTAGACGCCCTCGACCCCGTCCTGCTGGCACGCGCCCAGTTCGCCTTCACGGTCGCGTTCCACTTCATATTCCCGGCCCTCTCCATCGGCCTCGCCAGCTACCTGGCGGTGCTCAACGGCCTCTGGCTGTGGACCCGGGACCGAAGCTACCTGGCGCTGTTCCAGTTCTGGATCCGCATCTTCGCCCTGGTCTTCGCCATGGGCGTCGTATCCGGCATCACCATGTCATACCAGTTCGGCACCAACTGGTCGGTGTTCTCCGATCGGGCCGGACCGGTCATCGGGCCGCTCATGGCCTACGAGGTGCTCACGGCCTTCTTCCTCGAGGCGGGCTTCCTCGGCATCATGCTGTTCGGCCGCGAGCGCGTCGGCGACCGCCTGCACATGCTGGCGTGCGCCATGGTCGCGGTCGGCACGGCGCTCTCCGCCACCTGGATCCTCGCAGTCAACAGCTGGATGCAGACGCCGGCGGGCTTCGAGGTGGCCGCTAATGGCCAGTTCCTGCCGAAGGACTGGCTTGCGATCATCTTCAACCCCAGCTTCCCCTACCGCCTCGCGCACACCCTGACGGCCGCCTACCTGACCACGGCCTTCATGGTCGGCGGGGTGGCCGCCTGGCACCTGCTGCGTGGCCACGGGCACAGCGCCCCGGTGCGGCGCATGTTTTCCATGGCCCTGTGGATGGCCGCCATCGTCGCCCCGCTGCAGGTCTTCATCGGCGACCTGCACGGCCTCAACACGCTCGAGCACCAGCCGGTGAAGGTGATGGCCATGGAGGGGCACTACCGGAGCTACCCGGATGGCGCACCGCTGATTCTCCTCGGCCTGCCGGATTCCGCCGCCGGCGAGGTGCGCTACGCGCTGGAAATTCCGAAACTGTCGTCGCTGATCCTGAAGCACGCCCTCGATGCGCCGCTGGCGGGTCTCGACACGGTGCCGCCGGAAGAGCACCCGCCCGTGGGCGTGGTGTTCTGGGCCTTCCGGATCATGGTCGGGCTCGGGCTGGCCATGGCGGGCCTCGGCCTGTGGAGCCTCTGGGCCCGCTATCGCGGCCGCCTCTACGAGGACCGCTGGCTGCAGCGGGCGGCCGTGGCCCTCGCGCCGTCGGGCCTGGTGGCGGTCATCGCCGGCTGGGTCACCACCGAAGTCGGTCGCCAGCCCTGGACGGTCTACGGTGAGCTCACCACCGCCGCCTCCGTGTCGCCGATCGCCGCACCGGCCGTGGCCACCTCCCTGCTGATCTTCGCCGTGGTCTATTTCCTGGTCTTCGGCGCCGGGATTTTTTACGTGCTCCGGCTCATGGTCCAGGGCCCGGACACGGTCAGCGGCCCACCCACGGACGGACCCCTGCGCACCGCGGGCACCGTGCCGGCCGTCCAGTTCCAGGAAGTCGCGTCAAGGGGAGGTGCGTCGTGGACCTGACCATCGCCTGGGCCGGCCTGCTGGTGCTCGCCGTCTTCATCTACGTCGTGCTCGACGGCTTCGACCTCGGTATCGGCATGCTGTTCGCGGCTTTTCCCGAGCGCCGCGACCGCGACCTGCTCATGAATTCCGTGGCGCCGGTCTGGGACGGCAACGAGACCTGGCTCATCCTCGGCGGGGGCGGTCTCTTCGCCGCCTTCCCGATGGCCTACGGGATCTACATGACGGCGCTCTATACGCCGATCATCGCCATGCTGCTCGCTCTCGTGTTCCGCGGCGTGGCCTTCGAGTACCGCTGGCGCACGGAACGCTGGCGGCGCTGGTGGGACCGGGCCTTCATCCTGGGTTCCGCCGTCGCTGCCCTGGCCCAGGGCATCGCCCTGGGCGCCGTGCTCCAGGGCGTTGCCGTGGACGGGCGCAGCTACGGGGGCGGCTGGTGGGACTGGCTGACCCCCTTCACGCTGCTCACCGGGGTCGCGGTGGCGGTCGGTTACCTGCTCCTCGGCGCCTGCTGGCTGGTGCTGAAAACGGAGGGCGAGGTGCATGACCGCGCCCGGCGCATCGCCGTGGTCACGGGCGGCATCACGGTGGCGATGATCGGCGCGGTCAGCCTGGCCACGCCGTTCCTGGAGGCTACCTACTGGGAGCGCTGGTTCACCCTGCCCACGGCGGCGGTGGCCGCGCCGGTCCCCATCCTGGTCGCCGTGCTCAGTACCTGGCTCTACCGCTCCCTGACCCGGGACGGGTACGATCTCGCGCCGTTCCTGCTCACCCTCGGGCTCTTCGCCCTCTGCTTCGTGGGCCTGTGCATCTCGCTCTGGCCCTACATAATCCCCACCTCGGTGACACTCTGGGAGGCCGCGGCCCCGCCCTCCAGCCAGTGGTTCATGCTGGTCGGCGCGCTGGTCATGCTGCCGCTGATCCTGGGCTACACCGGCTACGCCTACTGGGTATTTCGCGGCAAGCTGGACCCGGACGAGGGCTACCACTGATGAGCGGCCAGCCGCTGCCGCCCGCGCTGCGGCGGCTGCTCTGGTTCATCGCGCTCTGGGGTGCGGGCGTGCTGGCCGTCGGCGCCGTGGCCTTCCTGCTGCGCGCCCTGCTGCTCCCCGCCTAGGCCGCGAAGCGGTCCGTCACCGCCACCAGGGCGGCCGCGTTGCCGCCGTCGAAGGCGGAGTGGCCGGCGTCGGGCACGAGGTGGAATTCCGCCTCCGGCCAGGCCCGATGCAGCATCCAGGCCGTCGCCGGCGGGCAGACCACGTCGTAGCGCCCCTGGACGATTGCCGCCGGGATGTGACGGATGCGGTCGATTCCCTCGATCAGTTGTTCCGGGCGCTCAAAGAAGCCGCCGTTGACGAAGTAGTGACATTCGATGCGCGCCATTGCGAGCGCCGCCGCGGGCGCATCGAGCTGGGCCACGAAATCCGCCCGCGGCCGCAGGAAGCTGGTCGACGCCTCCCAGACGGACCAGGCCCGCGCTGCCGCGAGCCGCTCCTCCTCATCCGGCCCGGTCAGCCGCCGGTGAAAGGCCTGCACGAGGTCATCGCGCTCGGCCTCCGGTATCGGCGCGAGGTAGGCCTCCCAGGCGTCCGGGTACATTTCGCTGGCACCGTACTGGTAGAACCAGCGGATCTCCTGCTCCCGCAGCAGGAAGATACCGCGCAGCACCAGTTCGCTGACCACCCCCGGATGGGCCTGCGCGTAGGCGAGGGACAGGGTGCTGCCCCAGGAACCGCCGAAGACCAGCCAGCGCCCGATGCCGAGGGTCTCCCGCAGCCGCTCCATGTCGGCAACGAGGTCCCAGGTGGTGTTCGCCTCCAGCGATGCATGGGGCCGGGACCGGCCACAGCCGCGCTGGTCGAAGAGTACGATGCGGTAGCGCTCCGGGTCGAAGAAGCGCCGCGCGTCCTTGCCCGCCCCGCCCCCCGGGCCGCCGTGCACGAAGAGGCAGGGCTTGCCCGCCGGGTTGCCGCACTGCTCGTAGTAGATCTCGTGGCCATCACCCACCGCCAGCCAGCCGTGGTCGTAGGGATCGATCGGGGGATAAAGGGCATCCATGCGCACGGGCTCTCTGTCTCGGGTTGGTCGGCCCATGATGACCCCTCGGCAACGGGCGCGGCAAGATCGCCCGGCGCGATGCTCAGAAGGCGAGCGATTGCTGCCCCGGGGCCGGCTCCGCGACGGCGGCCGCCGGCGGCCCGGGCGCCGCGAGCGCCGAGAGCGCGATCCCGAGCAGCCGGATGCCCCGCGCCGGCGGCAGCAGCGGCGCGACGGCCGCGGACGCCAGCTCGCGCAGCCGCTCCGGCGTTTCCACCGGCACGGCCACGGAGCAGGCCCGGGTCAGCAGCCGGAAATCCGAGTACTTGACCTTCACGGTTACCGTACGACCGCGCAGCGGCTGCGCCTCGACCCGCGCCCAGAGCGTGTCCGCAATCCGGTCCAGCGCCGCCTGCACCGCCGCGCTGTCTTCGAGATCCTCACCGAAGGTACGCTCCGCGCCGATGGACTTGCGCTGCCGCTCGGGCCGCACCGGGCGCTGGTCTTCCCCTCGTGCCGCGCCGTAGAGGTAGCCGGCAAACTTGCCGAAATGCCGCTCGAGGAAGGCCCGCTCGCAGGCGCGCAGGTCGGCCCCCGTGTGAATGCCCAGCCGCGCCATGCGCTCCGCGGTCCGCGGCCCCACACCGTGAAAGCGCCGCACGGGCAGCGCCGCAACGAAGGCCGGCCCCTGCGCCGGCGTAATCACGCAGAGCCCGTCCGGCTTGTGCTGGTCGGAGGCGATCTTGGCCAGGAACTTGTTGTAGCTGACCCCCGCGCTCGCCGTCAGCGCCGTCTCCTCGCGGATGGCCGCCCGGATGGCCTGCGCCGTCGCCGTCGCGCTGCCCAGGCGAGCCCGGTCGGCGGTCACGTCGAGATACGCCTCGTCGAGCGACAGCGGCTCCACCTGGTCGCTGTAGCGCGCGAAGATGCTCCGGATCTGCCGGGAGATGTCCCGGTAGTGGTCGAAGCGCGGACTGACGAACACCAGCTCGGGGCAACGCCGCTTCGCCGTAACCGACGGCATCGCCGAGCGCACCCCGAACACCCGCGCCTCGTAGCTCGCCGCCGCCACCACGCCCCGGCGCGCCGACCCGCCCACAGCCACCGGACGCCCGCGCAGCGACGGATCGTCCCGCTGCTCCACGCTGGCGTAGAACGCGTCCATATCGACGTGAATGATCTTGCGCGGCGCGGCGTCGGCTTCCTCGGTCATGCGCGAAGCTTAGCCCAGCATGCCCCTGAAAAAGAAAGCCGGGCGCCCTGGGGGGCGCCCGGCCCGGGTCGTTGCGGTCGGGTCTAGAAGCGGTAGGTGCCCTGCACGGCGTAGGTTGCCGGGCGGTCCAGGAACTTGTAGTAACCCATGCCCGTGCCACCGGTCAGCGTACCCGCCAGCGGGCCTTCGCCGCCGTAGGTCACGACGTCCTCGTCCGTAAGGTTCTGCCCCACGAACGCGACTTCCCACTGCCCGCTGGCGGCACCAAGAGCCACGCGTAGGTTGACCCGGGTGAAGCTGTCCTGCTCACTCCGCGGGTCGAGGGTCGGGTTGAAAATGTAAGAGTCGCTGTAATTGAGGTCCAGGGTCGACCGCAGCTCGAGGCTATCGCCGAGGGGGATCACGTAGTCAGCGATGAGTGACCCCGTCCATTCCGGCGTGTACTCCTTGCGCTCGCCGGTAGCATCGCAGGTCACGCCATCGGGCTGCACCGAAGCGGGGTCGAGCACCTCCTGCCCAAACCAGCACTGGTTGTTCTTGAAGTCCGTGTACTCGAAGTCCAGATAAGCCAGTGCAGCTGAGAGCGTGAGCCCTTGCGTAACGAGCCAGCGGCCGTCCAGCTCGACCCCGGAGATTTCCGCCTCGCCCGCGTTCTGTACGTTGAAGCCGAGCACGCCGTCAAACTGGCTGGTTTGCAGATTGGTGTATTCCGTGTAGAAGGCCGCGATGTTCAGCTCGGCCGTGTCGCCGATGCCCATTTTCGCGCCGACCTCGAAACTCTCGGCAGACTCGTCCTCGAACTCGAAAACACCGACGATGTCTTGGCCACCCTGGAGCAGGTTCACCGCGTTGACCACGCTCGGGTCCGGGTGGCCGTTGGAGCGGATGTCGAAACCGCCGGCCTTGAAGCCCTCGACGTAGGTGGCGTAGAGCATCATGTCGTCAGTGGCATCCCATTGCAGTGTCACCAGCGGGTTGAACTCTTCTTCCTGGCGATTGCCGTTGATCGTATCGTACGGCTCGATCGCAAAGGCGCCAAAGAGCGGATTCAGGCCGAACAGGATGTTCGGGGTCTGCCCCGAGGGATCGGTAGCCGGCAGCGGCGCTCCTCCCTCGAAACCGGCCGTTGCGAAATGCACCTGCTGCTTCGTGGCAGACTTGTCCTCTTCACTGTAGCGCCCGCCCAGCACGAGACGAAGGCGGTCGTTGATATTCCAGGTTGCCTGGGCGAACACCGCCCACATGTCACTTTCCTGATTCGCATTTCGCCGAGTGCTGATGTTCGCGAAGGCGGGGTTGGACACTCGCAGGAGGCTGGTGTCACGGACGCTGATCGAGTCAGCGAAGTCGAGTTCGTTGGTCTGGTAATACAAGCCGACGATGTAATCGACAGTTTCTCCGCCCGCCGAGCTGAAGCGCACCTCCTGGCTGAACTGTTCGAACTCCTCGTTACCGAAGGCGTCAAACACCGTCGCGCTAGTGAAGTCACAGTCACAGAGTTGGAAATAGTCGTACTCAAGCCAGCCCGTGGTCGCGGTCAACGTACCGCCCGCGATCTGGTAGTCGAGTTCCAGTACGAAGACATCCGACTGGTTGTCGTGGAAATCACCATTGCCGCCGCGGACCCGGTCGAGTTCACCATCCACGCCGCTGTACTCGATCGGCGGATCGAAGCCGAGCAGGTTGTTACCGGCCGCAACCGCCGTATCGAGAGCTGTGATGTAGTCCACCCCGACCCCGGTACCAGCAAGATCCTCGCGGACGATGCTCTGCGTCATTTCCACGTTGCGGCCGTTATCGTCAAAGTCGGAGCGTTCATACTTTGCCCAGATGGAAAGGCGGTCGGTTGGCTCCCAGAGCAGTGAGCCACGGATGACCGATTCTTCTTCCTGCTTTTCGTCATCGCCGTTGAAGGTATTGGTGTAAGGCCCTTCCACGTCGCGATACAGAATGCCCAGGCGCCCGGACAGGCTGTCAGTGATCGGACCGGAAAGAACCAGCCGGTAGTCCTGTCGCTCCTCTTCCGTCTCATAGAGTGCGGTGATCGAACCCTCGAAGGTGTCCGTCGGCCGGGCAGTGACCATGCTGACCGCGCCGGCGATGCTGTTCTTGCCGAAGAGAATCGGCTGCGGCCCGCGCAGGACCTCGATGCGCTCGAGGTCGAAGAGCGGCGCACGCGCAAGCTGGCCCCGACCGTAGTAAATGTTGTCCACGTACATGCCTGTGGACTGCTCGAAGCCCGGGTTGATGCCGGAGCTCACGCCGCGGATCGTGATGTTGTTCGAGATGCCGCTCTGGTTCATGGAGAAGTTCGGCACGTAGGTCGTCAGCGCCTCGAGGTTGGTGATATTCGCCTCGACGAGCTTGTCACCGCTCACGGCGCTGACCGAGATCGGCACGTCCTGCAGGCTCTCGGCCCGCTTCTGGGCGGTGACGATCACCTCTTCGAGCATCAGGTCCTGGGCCTGGGCGCCGGCCGCGAGGGCCAGGGCGAGGCCCGCGACCAGCGGACGGCGGTGGACGAATAAAGGACGTACTTGCGGTGCGATAGGCATGGCGTTACCCCGTAGTTGTCGTTATTTCACGGGACCGGCGGCGCCGGTCTTTTTATGCAACCGACCCTAGCATAGCAAAACGCCGCCGCACCGTACCTCCAATTTTTGCCAATTTTGCCGCCCTGAGCGGCCCTCAAACCGGGTCAACCTCCCTGCTTGGGACCCACCCAGACCTGCTGTGCGTTGACGAAGGCATGGATGCCGTGCGGGCCGAGTTCACGCCCGTACCCCGAGCGCTTGACCCCCCCGCTGGGCAGCCGCGGGTCGGTTTTGACGATGCCGTTGACGGCGACCTGCCCCGTGTCCAGCCGCGCGGCGATGGCCTCGGCACGCGCGGTCTCGCCCCAGACCGAGGCGGCGAGGCCGTAACGGGTGTCGTTGGCCATGGCGATCGCGGCCTCCGCATCGCCGGCGCGGAGCAGTGCCATGACCGGACCGAAGGTCTCCTCGCGGGCAGCGGTCATCGCCTGGGTCACTTCCGTGAGCAGCGTGACCGGGTAGAAGAAACCGCCGCCGTCGGGCAGTTCACCGCCGAGACGGCAGCGGGCGCCCGCGGCCACCGTTTCCTGCACCTGCCGGTGCAGGTTGTCGCGCAGGTCTTCGCGGGCGATGGGGCCGACATCCGTGCTTTCCTCGCGCGGGTCGCCCACGGTGAGCGCCGCCAGCCGCTCCTCGAGCAGCGCCGAGAGCTCATCGTACACCGCGTCCTCGACGATAATGCGCTTCGCGGCGATGCAGCTCTGCCCCGCGTTGATGATGCGCGACAGCGTGATCACGTCGGCCGCCGCCTCGAGGTCCGCATCGGCGAGAACGATGCAGGGGTCCGAGCCACCCAGCTCGAGCACCGCCGGCTTGATCTCGGCGGCAGCAAGCGCGGCCACCGCCGCCCCGCCGCGGTCGGAGCCGGTGAAGGAGACCGCCCGCACGCGGTCGTCCCGGATGACGTCCGCTACCGCGGCGTGGTCCATGGGCAGGTCCTGGAAGAGACCCGCGGGCGCACCGACCTGCTCGAAGAGCGCCCCGATGGCGGCGGCCGAGGACGGCACGTGTGCGTCGTGCTTCATGAGGCAGGTGTTGCCGGCCATTAGCGCCGGTGCCGCAAAGCGGAAGGCCAGCCAGAAAGGCGCATTCCAGGGCAGCACGCCGAGCACCGTGCCGATGGGCAGGTGCTGCACGTAGCTGTGGGTGGCATCGGACGCCAGGGACAGCGGCTCGAGGTAGGCCTCGGCGTGCTCGGCGTAGTGGTCCGCCGCCCAGGCGGCCTTCTCCACCTCGCCGCGGGCTTCGCGGATGGGCTTGCCCATCTCCTCGGTCATGAGTGGCGCCAGCTGCTCGACGTCGTCGCGCATGCGCTGTGCCACCGCGCGCAGCACCTCACCGCGCTCGGCGAAGCTGGCGCGGCGCCAGTCCCGGAAGCAGGCGTGGCTCGCGGCGAGCGCCGCCTCCACCTGCCCCGCGTCGGCGTAGGGCACTTCCCGGAGCAGGTGACCGGTGGTCGGGTCAATCACTCTCTGCATGGGTGGCTCCCTGGTTCTTGCGATGGTCCGTACGATGCTCGTGATGATGGTCCTCGCCATTGGCCTTCGCGGCACGCGGCGGTGCTGCAGCGGACGGCTTCGTGCTGCCGGCGGCCTTGCCGCTCGCCGGCTTCAGCACGAAGTCCCGATCGAGCGTGAAGAAGCTCTCGCAGCCGTCGGCGGTCACCAGGAAGGTGTCCGAGATGCCGACGGTCTTGTTGCCCTCCACGCCCCACATCCAGGGAATGAGGTGGAAGGTCATGCCCTCCTTGAGGACCCGCGAGTCGCCCTGTTTCAGGCTGATGATGTAGCCCTCGTCCCAGGACGGCGGGAAGGCAATGCCGATCGAGTAGCCCGAGCGGGTGATCAGGCTGGCGCCGACCATGTTGTCGTTGATGATGTTGCGGACCAGGTTGTCCACGTCGGAGACCGTCAGGCCCGGCTGCACCTGCTTGTGCACTTCGTCGAGGGCGAACTTCATGCGTTCCTGGGCCTGCCGCATGACGTCGGTAAGCTCGCCGCAAACCACCGTCCGCATCATCGCCGTGTGGTAGCGGCGGAAACAGCCGCCGACCTCGAGGAACACATGCTCACCCGGCTGCACGGTCCTCCCCTCCCAGGTGGCATGGCCGATCATCGACCGGGGACCCGAAACGACATAGGGCATGACCGCGGGCGGCTCACCGCCGGCGCGGAACATGGCCGCGGAAATGGCGGCGCCGATCTCGTTCTCGGTGACGCCGGCCTCGCAGGCCTCGAAACCCGCGCGCATGCCGGCCTCCGTCGCCGCCGCCGCCCGTCGCATGATCTCGACCTCCGCCGGGGATTTGCGCACGCGGCCCTCCTCGACAATGCCGAAGCAGTCCATGAGACGCCCGTCGAGAAAGTTCGTATGGATGCTGTCCTGGTGGTAGGCGGGGAAGAAGTAGCTGTTGCGCTCGTAGCCCACGTTCTTGCCGTACAGGCCGAACTCCCGCAGCGCACTCAGCAGCTTCTGGATGGCATCCCCGGTGTCCGGGTAGGGCCGGGTCTTCTCCACCCAGGTGCGCGCGTGAACGTTCGACTCCTCCAGGTGGCGGGTGATCATGAAGGGCTCGTCGTCGAGCGGCACGACCAGGGCCTGGAAGAAGGAGTAGCCCGTGGTCTGGTAGTCCGTGAGGTACATCAGGTTTTCCGGATCCGTGATCACCACCGCATCGAGGAGTCGCTCGGCCATGCGCTCGCGCAGTTCGCGCACCCGGCGCTCGTACTCCTCGAAGGGGAAGGTCATGTCATCGCGCTGTCTCATTGCTCCTCCAGGACGGCCTCCAGGTTGCGCAGAAGAATGTCGACCCCCTCATCGAGGTCTTCGTCGGGGATCGTGAGCGGCGGGATGAGCTTGAAGGTCGAGCCGCCCGTGCCGCTGGCACCGACCAGCAGACCGTCACGGAAACAACGCGTGCACACTTCCTTGGTGATGGCCCCGTCGCCGACATCGAGGGCCTGCATCATTCCCTTGCCGCGCACCTGCATGGGGTGATCCCTGCTGTCGGCGAAGGCCTGCAGCCGCTCGGCCATGCGTTGCCCCTTGGCGGCGACTTCCGTCATCAGCGCGTCGTCCTCGAAGTAAGCGAGCGCCTCGCGGCCGGCGACAAAGGAGAGGCCCTGGCCGCGGAAGGTGCCGGTGTGCTCGCCCGGCTGCCAGTGATCGTCGTGCTCGGGCTTGACCAGGTTCATCGCCAGGGGCGTGCCGAAGCCGCCGATCCCCTTCGCCAGGGTAATGATATCCGGGTCCAGCCCCATACCGTCGAAGCTGAAGTAGGAGCCGGTGCGGCCGCAGCCGGCCTGGATATCATCGATGATGAACAGGGCACCCACGTCTCTGGCGAGCTGTTCGACCGCGCGCAGCCACTCGGCACTTGCCACATGCACGCCGCCCTCGGCCTGGATTGCCTCTACCAGGAACGCGGCCGGCGGCTCGAGGCCGGATGAGGAATTCTCGAGCTGGCCGCGCAGGGCGTCGAGCGAGGCCATGCCACAGCCCTTGTTGCAGCCGAGGCAGACTTTCTCGCAGCCGAAAGGCTGCCGCAGCACGTGCTCCAGGGGCACACCGGCGGCATTGCGGAAATAACTGTTGGCGGTGGCGGCCAGGGAGCCGAGGGTCATGCCGTGGAAGCCGGAAGTGTAGGCCACGACGGACTGCCGCCCCGTGACCCTGCGCGCCAGCTTGAGTGCGGTCTCGACGGCGTTCGTGCCCGTGGGTCCCATAAAGGTCATGCGGTAGTTCATGTTCCGGGGCTTCAGGATCGTGTCTACAAAACCCTGCAGGAACTCGCGCTTGGCCGTCGTGTGCATGTCGAGGCTGTGGGCAACGCCGTCGGCCTCGATGTAATCGATGATCGCCTTCTTCATGCGCGGGTTGTTGTGGCCGAAGTTGAGCACGCCGGCACCGGCGAAGAAATCGATATAGGACTTGCCCGCCTCGTCGACCTGGCGGGCGTTGGACGCCGACTTGAAGACCGTGGGGTACAGGCGGCAGTAGCCGCGCAGTTCAGACTCCCACTGTTGAAACACGTCAACTCCCTCCGGAGCGTTCATGGCTGTATTCATTGCCTTTCCTCTGTGGTTGCTTCGTCGGGTAGCGGATGCGCCACCGGGGCATCCGGCAAGGGGGCCCCGGCAAGGCGCGCATACACGCGGGCCATGGGGGCAATCAATGCATCATTGAAGTCGTAGCGGGCGCTGTGGCACGGCACCTGGTGGCAGGCCTGATCATCACCAGCACCCACGAGGGCGAAGGCCCCGGGGCGCTCGCGCAGGTAGTAGCTGAAGTCCTCCGAGGCCATGATCGGCAGGCGCGTCCCGCCGTCGAGCACGGCCGGCCCGAACTCCGCCGCGAGGGCTCCGCGGTAGCAGGCGGCCTCCTCCGCGTGGTTCACGGTGGGGCCGTAGCGCGGAAACAGCTCCACCTCGCAGGCCACGCCATAGCCGGCCGCGGTGCCGGTGGCGATTTCCGTCATGAGTTCACCCAGGCGCTCGCGATCGGCGGCGTCTGCGATGCGGAAGCTGCCCTCGATCACCGCGTCGTCCGGGATGACCGTCGGGTTGCTGCGCGCGTCGATGGACGTGATACTCAGCACCGTCGCCGCCTGGGCCGGCAGGCGGCGGCTGACGATCTGCTGCAGCGCCTGCACCACCGCAGCTGCGGCCAGCACCGGGTCGCGGCAGAGTTCCGGCTGGCTCGCGTGGCCGCCGGCGCCGCGCAGCGTGAGGCGGTAGGTGCCGTTGCCGGCCATCACGACGCCGTCCGGGCAGACCGCCCGGCCGAAGGGAATAGCCGGCCAGTTGTGCCAGCCGAAGACGGCGTCGACCCCGTCCAGGGCACCGTCGCTGATCATGCGCTCGGCGCCGTGACCGCCCTCTTCCGCCGGCTGGAACAGGAGCGTCACCGGCCCCGGCAGGCGGTCCTCCACCGCGGCCAGCCAGGCCGCGGCGGCGTAGAGCGTCGCCGTGTGGCCATCGTGCCCGCAGGCATGCATGCAGCCCTCGCGCCGCGAGCGCCAGGGCAGGCCGGTCTGCTCGTGGATAGGCAGGGCGTCGAGGTCGGCGCGCAGGGCGATGTGGCGGCCGCCGGCAGCGGGCGCGAGGGTCGCGACCGTCCCCGTATCGGCACAGGCGCACCAGGCTATGCCCAGCCCGTCGAGGGCGGCGCGCACCCGCGCCGCCGTGTCGTGCTCGGCCCAAGTGAGCTCGGGCTCGGCATGCAGTGCCCGCCGCAACTCGATGGCGCGTGCCACGGCGCTGTCCCAGGGAGCCGCGCTCATCGCGCGCCTCGCCGGGCCCGTCTCACGATCCTGCGGATCCTGTGAGGGGCAGTCAGCATCCCCCTACCCTAGGGTCCAGCGCGCGCCACTGCAAGTGTTGCACAGGGCAGAATCCCGTCGTGGCCTTGGTGGCCCACAGGCGCTAAGGTATGCGCTCCGCAAGGAACACCGACCAGAAGAAAGCAGTCACAAGGAAGTTTCATGTTCGAATTCAGCGAGCAGTCCCGGGATCTGCAGGCGCGCCTGCAGGCCTTCATGGACGAACACGTCTATCCCAACGAGCACACCTTCGCCGAACAGCTGGCCGCCGCGGAGAACCGCTTCGCCCCGGTCCCCATCGTCGAGGAGCTGAAGGTGAAGGCCCGCGAGGCCGGGCTCTGGAACCTGTTCATTCCCCCCTCCCTGGCAAAGTTTTGTGACCACGAGGGCATCGGCAACTTCGACTACGCCCCGCTCGCCGAAATCATGGGCCGCGTGCTCTGGTCGCCGGAGGTCTTCAACTGCAACGCCCCGGACACCGGCAACATGGAAGTGCTGATGAAGTACGGCTCCGAGGCCCAGCAGGAGCGCTGGCTGCGGCAGCTGCTGGACGGCGAGATCCGCTCCGCCTACGCCATGACCGAGCCGCAGGTCGCCTCCTCCGACGCCACCAACGTCCAGCTCTCCATTGTCCGCGAGGGCGATGAATGGGTTCTCAACGGGCGCAAGTGGTTCATCACCGGGGCGATGTACGAACGCACCGAGATCTTCATCGTCATGGGCAAGTCGGACCCCGGTAACCCCAACCGCCACCAGCAGCAGTCGCAGGTCCTGGTACCCCGCGGTACCCCCGGGCTGGAAATCATCCGGCCGCTTACCACGCTCGGCTACGACGACGCGCCCCACGGCCATGCCGAGCTGCGCTTCAACGATGTGCGCGTGCCGCTCGAGAACATGCTCCTCGGCGAGGGACGCGGCTTCGAGATCGCCCAGGGCCGCCTCGGACCGGGCCGCATGCACCACTGCATGCGTCTCGTCGGCGCCGCCCAGCGCTCCCTCGAGCTCGCCTGCCAGCGCGTGACCCGGCGCGAAACCTTCGGCCGGCCCCTGGCCAAGCACCAGTCGGTTCGCGAGGGCATCGCGCAGAGCTTCGCGGAGATCGAGATGATGCGCATGCTGGTGCTCAAGGCCTGCAAGCGCATGGACGAGGTCGGCGCGCAGGCTGCCCGCGACATGATCGCCGCCGCCAAGATCGCCGTGCCGCTCATGGCCCAGAACGTGATCGACCGCTGTATGCAGGTGCACGGCGCCGGTGGCCTCACGGAAGACTGGATGATGGCCGAGGCCTTCAGCTACGCCCGCTGGTGCCGCCAGGCGGACGGCCCGGACGAGGTCCACATGATGGCGCTCGGCAAGCAGGTGATCGAGCGCTACAGCGGCGAGGCTTGAGCCGGGCGCGGCGCCCTGCAAGGACGGCAGACGGAATGGAAAAGCCTACACACGCAAACCCCCAATGACAGTGAACACCGACAGACAGCAAACACCGGCAACAGGAGAAACCCCTTGAGCGAAGAAGCAGAAGTCCTGACAGAAACCCGGGACGGCGTCCTGGTCATCACCCTCAACCGGCCGAAGGCAAAGAACGCCGTCAACAAGGTCACCGCCGAGGCCGTGAGCGCGGCCCTCGACCAGCTCGAGAGCGACGACAGCCTCCGCGTCGGCATCATCACCGGCGCCGGCGGCACCTTCTGTTCCGGGATGGACCTCAAGGCCTTCGTCACCGGCGAGATGCCGATGGTCGAGGGCCACGGTTTCGCAGGCCTGGTCGAGCGGCAGGTGAGCAAACCCCTGATCGCAGCGGTCGAGGGCTATGCACTGGCCGGCGGCTTCGAGGTGGCCATCAGCTGCGACCTCATCGTCGCCGCCGAAGACAGCCAGTTCGGAATTCCCGAGGTGAAGCGTGGCCTGGCCGCCGCCGCGGGGGGCCTGGTGAAGCTGCCGAAGCAGGTGCCGCCGCGGCTGGCCATGGAGCTGGCGCTGACCGGCGATTTCATCAGCGCCAGCCGCGCCGCCGAGATCGGTCTCGTCAACCGTGTCGTCAAGCCGGGCACAGCACTCGAAGCCGCCACCGCTCTGGCGGTAAAGATCGCGGCCAACGGACCCCTCGCCGTCGCCCGCAGCAAGCAGGTCATCGCCGCGGCCCAGGACTGGAGCAGCGAGGAAATGTTTGACCGCCAGAACGCGCTGCTCCGGGACGTGCTCACGAGCGAGGACGCCATCGAGGGGGCCACGGCCTTCGCCGAGAAGCGCGCCCCCGTGTGGAAAGGCAAGTGAGGGCGCGGCCATGAACGAAGCCTGGATCATCGACGCCTGCCGCACGCCCCGCGGCATCGGCAAGAAAGGCAAGGGGGCCCTCGCCCACCTGCACCCGCAGCACCTCGGGGCAACGGTGCTCGCCGCCCTCGCCGAACGTACCGGCATCGACACCGCCGAGGTGGACGACGTCATCTTCGGCACCAGCACGCAGCGCGGCCAGCAGGGCGGCGACCTCGCCCGCATGGCGGCGCTGGATGCGGGCTACGACGTGCGCTCCTCGGGCGTCACCCTCGACCGCTTCTGCGGCTCCGGCATCACCAGCGTGAACTTCGCCGCCGCCTCGATCATGAGCGGCATGGAAGACCTCGTGGTCGCCGGCGGCTGCGAGATGATGTCGACCTTCGGCTCGGACCCTACCCAGTCGCCCTTCATCGACAGCGACAACCTGCGCCTGCGGGCAAAACACCCGCAGCCGCACCAGGGGCTCTGCGCCGATACCATCGCCACCCTCGAGGGGATCGACCGGGACGCCCTCGACCGGCTCGCCCTGACCTCGCAGCAGCGCGCCGCCCGTGCCGTCGAGGAGGGGCGCTTCGGCCGCAGCCTCGTGCCGGTGCACAACCCGGACGGCAGCCTGGCGCTGGACCACGAGGAGTTCCCGCGGCCCGACACCACCCTCGAAAGCCTCGCGGGGCTGAAGCCGGCTTTCGAGGCACTGGCGGACTACCCGCTGAACGATGACGGCACCACCTTCCGCAGCCTGGTCCTGCAGGCCTACCCGGACCTCGCCATCAACCACGTGCACCACGCGGGGAACTCCTCCGGCGTCGTCGACGGCGCCGCCGCCCTGCTCCTTGCTTCCCCGGACTATGCGAAGGCCCACGGGCTCAAGCCCCGGGCCCGGGTGCGGGCCATGGCCAACGTCGGCGACTCGCCGGTGCTGATGCTGAACGCACCGGTGCCGGCGGCAAGGAAGGTGCTCGAGAGAGCCGGCATGACCCTGGCCGACATCGACCTCTTCGAGATCAACGAGGCCTTCGCCGTGGTCGCCGAGAAGTTCATCCGCGACCTCGACCTCGACCGCGAGCGGGTGAACGTCAACGGCGGTGCCATGGCCCTCGGCCATCCGATCGGCGCCACCGGTTCCATCCTGATCGGCACGCTCCTCAACGAGCTCGAGCGCCAGGATAAGCAGGTGGGCCTCGTCACCATGTGCGCCGCCGGCGGCATGGCCCCGGCGGTCATCATCGAGCGGGTCTAGACCGTGGACCGGGACGAGGCCCCGACACCGCCGGCCCAACCGGCGCAGCCCGCGCCGGCAGCGCCGCCGCCGGGGCGCCCCTGGTACCAGCACTTCGAGACCGTCGGCTCGGTCATGGCCATCGTCGTCGGCCTCGCCGCCCTTTACATGAGCTGGGACCAGGGCCGGGTCATGCGCGAGGAAATCGCCGCGTCGGTCTGGCCCGCGTTGCAGCTCGACGGCTTCGTCACCCGCGACGGCGAGCATTTGCTGCTCGGTATGCGAATACAGAATGCGGGCGTGGGGCCCGCCCTAGTGCAGGGCATGACCCTGCACCACGAGGGCATGCCGCTCGCCGACCTGGCGGCGGTTGCTGCTGCCATGCCGGCCGGCGCGGAGGAGCGAGCCGTGCAGTTGGTGTCCGGGCGAATCCTCGCCGCCGGCGACAGTGTCGACCCCTTTATCTTTGAACTCCCCGGGAACAAGGACGCCGACGCCATCGAACTGATGAACGCGCTCGGCGAGCACTGGGAAGCGACCGTCTGCTACTGCTCCAGCCTCGGCGACTGCTGGCAGGCCGGGCTCGCCGGGGCCATGCCTATGCCGGTCGAACACTGCCCCACGACCAGCGGTCAGTTCTGACGTGGCGGAGCCGGAACAGGACCAACTCCTGGTGCTCACTGCCGACGCCGACGACCTGGTAGCCCGCATGGCAGGCCGGTTGCCGCCGGATCTCACTGTCACGACCTGCCCTGAAGCCGCGACGGCCCGTGAGATCGGGAGCGGCACCACGCTGGCCCTGGCCAACCCGACGTTGCTCGCCGGGTGCCTGGACGCCCTGCCCCGGCTGCGCTGGGCCCAGTCCACCTGGGCCGGCGTGCGACCGCTGGTCGATCACCCGCGGCGGAACTACACGCTGACCGGGGTGCGCGGCATCTTCGGCCAGGCCATGGCCGAGTGGGTCCTGGGCTGGCTGCTCGCGCTGGAGCGCAGCATCCTGCACCGCAGCCGGGCCACCCGCTGGGACGGCACGCGGGACGGCACGGTCGCGGGCAAGCGCCTCGGGATTCTCGGCACCGGGGCCATCGGCCGGGCCGTGGCGAGAGCCGCGGCCGCGCTGGATATCGAGTCCCGCGGACTGAATCGCAGCGGCCATGCGGCCGAAGGTTTCACGGAGACCTTTGCCCTCGCGGAGGCGGCGCGCTTTGCCGCCGGCTGCGACTACCTGCTGGC
Source organism: Pseudohaliea sp. (assembly GCF_040217025.1). Classification (GTDB taxonomy): domain Bacteria; phylum Pseudomonadota; class Gammaproteobacteria; order Pseudomonadales; family Halieaceae; genus Pseudohaliea. Next base: position 1,019,753 of record NZ_JAVJOA010000008.1, read on the forward strand.
CCTGCTGCCGGATACCCCCGCTTCGGCGGCGCTGGTCGATCGGGAGTTCCTCGCGGCCCTGCCCCACGGCGCCATCTTCCTCAACGGCGGCCGCGGCAGCACCGTGGATACCGGCGCGGTGGTCACGGCCCTCGGCACCGGCCAGCTGCGCGCGGCCGTACTCGACGTATTCCCGGAGGAGCCCCTCGCCGACGACGACCCGCTCTGGCAGGTAGACAACCTCTACATCACCTCGCACACCGCCGCACCCACGGACCCGGGCGCCATCGTCGAGCTGTTCCTGGCCAACCTCGCCCGGTATCGGGCGGGGGAAGCGCTACGGGACGTGGTTACTTTCGAAAGGGGCTACTAGCCCCCGTCAGGGGGCTCGGGCGGCGCCGGCAGGTTCGCTGGCTTGCGTCCTGGCCGGCAGTTTGCCGACGCCCCCGAGACGGTCGCGCGGATTGATCAGGCACGGTCGCCCCAGGATCAGGTTGTTCGGGTACAGCGCCACCTCGCGGTTCTCGGTGATGAGTCGGGCGCTGAACAGGTTGAGATCGGCGACATAGCCCTCGACGTAGTTGTCGGCGTCGATGATTCTGATGAAAGTGCCGCGGCGGAACGCGGGGTGCAGCATGAGCACAAAATAGGCAGTCACATTGCTGAGCAGCGACCAGGAGGCAAACAGCGCCACGCCGAGGAGAGTCAGCGTCGTACCGGCGATCACCAGCACCGAGGCGAGATCGCCCCAGATAAGCGCCAGCGTCAGCCCGCCGACAATCGTCGCCAGGAGCCGCGCAACGCGTACCGCATTGTCCGCGGCCCCCTCCGTGAAACGCCCGTGATCCGCGCTCGCAGCGAGCCGGGGAGCAGTGACCCGGTTGAAAAGGGCATAGCCGAGCAGCACGACAATCGTGATACCCAGCTGCCAGCTGTGACCGAGGATCCAGCCGGCGAGACTGCTCCATAGCGCGTCGATGGTCATAGCGTTATTCCACGTCCTTATCGGGGATGCTGCGCGGACACTTTACGCCGACAGGCCGTGCGCGGGAAACACCTCGCGGCGGCTGCGTCGAGACGCCCCCACCAGACGAGTTCCCACCAGATGATGAAGCCATCTCTGCGCCGGCGACGTACTACCGAAGACCATGACCGATGACCCCCGCATCCACCGGCTCACCGCGCTCTGCAAGGGCGCGCTGGCCGCGCCCCCCGGCCGCACCCGCATCGCCCTGGCCCTGAGCGCCGGCGCGGTCTGTCACCTGTTTTTCGCCGCGGCCATCGGCTCCATGGCCTACAGCATGTTTTTCGGGCTGACACCGGGGAAGGGAGCTGTGCCTTACCCCTGGGCGCTGCTGACCAACGCTCTCCTGCTGCTGCAGTTCCCCCTATTGCATTCTCTGTTGCTGACGGCCGCAGGCGGGCGGGTCCTCGCGCGTCTGGCCCCGGGCCCCCACGGCGCGACGCTGGGGACGACCAGTTACGCCACCATCGCCTCCCTGCAGCTGCTCGCCCTGTTCTGGCTCTGGTCGCCGTCGGGGATTGTCTGGTGGCGTGCCGAGGGTCCACTGCTACTGGGCTTCGCAACGCTCTACGGGCTCGCCTACCTGCTCCTGGTCAAGGCGGTTTTCGATGCGGGCGTCGAACTGCAGAGCGGGGCCCTCGGCTGGCTGTCGCTGCTCGCCGCACGGACTCCGCGCTTCCCCGACATGCCCACGCTTGGCCTTTTCCGGCGCCTGCGCCAGCCGATCTACCTGGCCTTCGCCCTCACCCTCTGGACGGCGCCGACGTGGACTCCCGATCAGCTGGCGCTGGCGATGAGCTGGACGGCCTACTGCCTGTTCGCGCCACGGCTCAAGGAACAACGCTCTCGCAGACGCTACGGCGAACGCTGGAACAGCTATCGCCGCCAGGTGCCTTACATGCTACCCAGACCGGGTAAGGAGTTCGTCGACGATGGCAAGCCGCGAGCGTAACAATCTCGCCCTCTACAACGATGTCGCCCGCCAGTGGTGGTCGGACGAAGTCCGCTGGCTTCGCACGCTGAAGAACATGGTGCCCGGCAGGCTGCGCTACTTCGACGGCCTGGTCACCTGGTCGGAGAAGGCCGTGCTCGACCTGGGCTGCGCCGGGGGCTTCATGGCGGAGGCGCTGGACGACCGCGGCGCCCGGGTCACCGGTATCGATCCGGCCGGGGACGCCATCGAGGCCGCCCGCGCCCACGCCCACGCCGCGGGTCGACAGATCCGCTACGAGGTCGGTGTCGGCGAGGCACTGCCCTATGCCGACCACAGCTTCGATGCCGTGGTCTGCGTTGACGTGCTGGAGCACGTTCAGGACCTCCGGCGGGTCCTCGCTGAGATCGCTCGGGTGCTGAAGCCCGGCGGCATCCTCTGCTTCGACACGATCAACCGCCGTGCACTGGCGCGCTTCGCCGCAGTGACGCTGGCGGAGGAGGTGCTGCGCCTGCTCCCGCGCGGTACCCACGACCCGGCCCTGTTCATCAAGCCCGGAGAGCTGAGGGCCGGGCTGGAGCGGGCCGGCCTCGTGCCCGGCCCGATCACCGGTTTCGGGCCCCGAGGGATCAACGGCCGGGGCGATCCGACTTTCGGCCGACTGCCCTTCACCGGCATCATCTACATGGGCACGGCGACGAAGCCCGCTGCGGCCCCGGGCGTCGAGACGCGCGACGGCGCTCAGTCGCTCAGAACGTCCACTGCACGCCGACCCGGGCCGTCCAGGAGTACTCCTCGTACTGCAGCAGCCTGTCGCGATCAGGGCCCTGCTGGTAGGCGATGTAGGGCTCATCGGTCAGGTTGATGAACTGGCTGTAAAGCTTGAGCGAGTCGGTGATGTCGAAGTTCGCCGTCAGGTCCACCTGCAGGTGCTCGTCGACGTAGCGGTCCTCCTCCGGGTCGCCACCGAGCTCGTCGAGGTACTTGTCGCGGTAGGCCGCCGTCAGGCGGATGCTCAGCCGGTCCGTCTCGTAGCCGAGGATGGCGTTGTAGGTGTTCTTTGAGGCCGCCGGCAGGTCGATGTCGCGCTCGCCGGTGTCGCCCTCGGCGTCCGTGTAGGTGTAGTTGAGGCCCAGCAGGAGGCCGTCGAAGGGTGCCGGGAGGAAGCTGAATACCTGCTGGTAATTCACCTCTAAGCCGATCACCTGGGCGTCATCGCCGTTCTGGGGGATCACCGCCTCGGTGAAGGGCACGCCGTTGAAGACGCCGTTGTAGGGCGGCGTGTCCTCGTCGAAGACCGTGTTGAAAATGAAGTTCTCGATCTCCTTGTAGAAGATACCGGCCGAGAGCACGCTGGCCTCGTCGAAGTACCACTCTACGCTGCCGTCGAAGTTGATCGCCTCGTAGGGATCCAGCCCCGGGTTTCCGAACTCGCCCTCGCGATCGCCGCCGGATTCCTCCACGGTGAAAATGGGGGCCAGCTGTTCCGGCCCGGGGCGCACGACGCTGGAGAAGAAGCCGGCGCGGAGCACCAGGTCGTCACGGGCGTTGAAGCGCACGCTCAAGCTGGGCAGCCAGTTGGTGTAGCTGTTGTCGTCCTGCGTGGGGGTGACCACCACGATATCGTCCTCGAGGATTTCTCCCTCGAACTCGGAGCCTTCCTCGATGACCTCGGTGCGGTTCGCCGCGACGTCGTTCTCGGTGTGCTCGACGCGCACGCCGCCGATGACCGTCAGGGCGCCGGCACGCCAGGTGCCCATGAGGTAGCCGGCGGTGATGTCCTCGTCGACGCTGAAGTCGCCGACGTTGGACTCGATGGTCGAGTCCAATTCGCTGCGTTCGAAGCGATCGAGGTTGGCATTGTTGAAGGCGCGCACCGCACCGAGATCCATGATCGGCGCCATGTTCTGCAGGCCGTAGCTCTGGGTGCCGAGCACGTCGGCGATGGTGTAGTCCCCGTCGAAGTCCTCGAGGACGTCGATGGTGCCGTCGAACTCCTTGGTGCGCTCGCGCAGCTTGGCGCCGAACTTCACCTCGAGGTCGCCACCGTCCAGCGTGAAGAAGCGCGTGGCGTCGAACTGCAGCGTCACTTCCTCGTCCTGGGACTTGGCGTCGACCACCTCGATCGCGTCCACCTCGTAGGTCGCCGGGTCGAAGAAGGCCCGGTTCCCCTGGAACACGCTGTACACCGGCAGGTCGTCATCGCTGTAGTCGAAGGCGAGGCCAAGGGCGCCCGGGTCCTCGAACTCGGCGACGAACAGGGTCGGGTCCTGCGTGTCCTTCTCGTGCTCCTCGGCGTAAGCGTAGCTCACGCTGTAATCGACGCTCCAGCGCTCGAGGCGGGTCTCGCCACCCAGGCTGAAGGTCTGGATTTCCTGCGCCTCGTAGCGGTCCTTCTGTTCCCGCTCGATCTCGATCGCGCCGTCGGCCGAGCGGAAAGCCGCGGAATTCGCGTCGCCCCCGCTGGGCTCCTCATCGAGGCCGATCACCAGCGCGCGGCGGGACTCGGTGTCCTCGAACAGGCTGTACATGGCGCGCGCGTAGAGCACCGTGCTGTCGCTGGCCTGGTAATCGAGCGACAGCGAGCCGCTGGTGCGCTCGCGGGTCACATCGTAATCCCGGTACTCGACGGTGTCGGCCCAGCCGATACCGCCGTCGGTCACGTCCCAGCCATCGGCCTCGACGTTGTCGGTGGAGAACTCGCGCTCCTGCCAGGACAGGCCGCCGGCCACGCCGAGGCGATCGTTGATCGGGACCGTGAAGTCGACCACGGCTTTCGGTGAATAACGATCGGCCAGGTCGTTGTAGGACTGTTCGCCCTTGATGGAGAAGAACGGCTCCTCCACGTTGAACGCGCGCGTGGTCTTGATGTTGATGTTGGCACCGATGGTGTCGGCATCCAGGTCCGGGGTCAGCGTCTTCACGACCTCGATGGACTCGACCAGTTCGGACGCCACCACGTCCAGGGCCACGGCCCGGGTGCCCGCCTCCGGCGACGGCACGCGCACGCCGTTGACGGACGACGAGTTCAGGCTCGGGTCGAGACCGCGAACGGCGATGAAACGGCCCTCGCCCTGGTCGTTGAGCACGTTCACGCCGGACAGCCGCCGCACCGACTCGGCCACGTTCTGGTCCGGGAAGTTACCGATGGCGTCGCGGGTGATCACGCTCATGATGCGGTCGGACTCGCGCTGGCGCTCGATGGCACCCTGCATCATGGCGCGCTGGCCGTAGACGTAGACCTCTTCCATGCGGTCCATGGCGTCGCTGTCGACGGCCTCCTGCGCTAGGGCGGGCAGTACGGAAGGCGAGAGGACGGCGGCCAGGGCGGCGGCGAGGGGACGCTTGACGAAGAACATGCGGCAGTGCCTTTGAAGGAAAACTGCGCAGAGTCTTGGACACACTTGTTACCGCCTTGTGACGGCGGGCCGCCCCTGCGCGCAAATTCACAAAAGCTTCACGCTACCGTCACCAGCCGGTCGCGAGGCTGTCATGCCGCTGTCATCTTGCGCCTTGCGCTTCGTCCGGCGCGAGCCCGAGCACGGCGGCCACCGCGCGCCAGTCCACCAGCTTGAAATCCTGCGGGGCATCGGGAAGCCGGTTGCGACCATCCTGGAGCACGAGCAGGCCGTCCGGGTAGCCGGGGAGTGCCGCACTCGTCACGTCCAGCCCATCGGTCTCCGAGACCCCGTCGATACCGGCAGCGAGGTCCGCGGTCACGCGAAAATCACCGACCAGGGGATAACCCGGCACGAGGGCGTAGACCGCAAAGCTGTTGCTCCCCTGGCTCGACACCACCAGCCACGCCTGCTCGCCGCGCCGGTAGATGGCCATGCCCTCCACGTCCGGCACCAGCTGCTCGCCGACCTCGATCACCAGCGTCGGCGCTGCACCGTCCGGCGCCGCCCCGGCCACCCAGACGCCCGCGGCCTCCTCGCCGAGGTAGACCTGCGTCGTCACCGGGTCCGCCACACAGCCCTCGGGCTGGCTGGGCAGGCGGAACGCGCGCACGCGCTCGGCGGTCGGCTCTGCGAGCGTGCCGCCGAGGCGGTGCTGCTCGTAGCGGCCGTCGGTGGCGTTCACGAAAACGTAGGCCGCATCATCCGCAGCGTACATACACAGCCCGTAGACGTCGCTGAGTCCCGTGGGCACATCGCCGAGGTGGCGGACGCCGCCGGCCTCGATGGCAAAGAGGGAGATGCTGTCACCGCTGCGGTTGCTGGCGGCGGCGAGGGGAACAGTACCGTCGGCGAAGGCCACCGCGGGCAGCAGGTCCACGTTGTTGAGCCGGCCCACGGCGAGGAACTGGCGCAGGGCGCCGTCGAGGCCATAGACCGCGAGCCCCGCCCGCTTGTCCGTGCCGAGAACCAGGGGCTCGCCGGTCCCGTTCGCCGGCACGTAGATCGCGGGGTCATCGGCGGCGTCGCCGTAGCGAGCCACCGGCACCGTTTCGGCGCTCGCGGCGATGGCCGGCGGGCGCCGCTGCGCCGTTGCCGCTGGTGCCGGCGGGAGGGGAATCCGCGCGACGCGGTGGCCCGGGGCGGCCTCGTCGAAGACCACGATGTCCACGGCATCGACACCGGGTGCAAGGGCCAGCGCCGACGGCTCCCCCATGTCGGCGAGCGGCCACAGCGCGGGTGCTGCCCCGGCAGGCAGGTAGTGCAGCGCACCCGCGTCGCCGTCGAGGACCCAGAGGCCGCCGCGCTCGTCGACGGCAAGGTCCGTAGCCTCTCCCGCGAGCGGACCAACCCCGCTGCCGAGGAGGGCCGGCTCCCGCTCCCGGTCGCCCTCCCAGGCTGCGTCGTAGCGCCAGACGCCGACCGGTTCCTCGGCGATGTAGAGTGCCTCGGCCGCGTCGTCGACAGCACAGGCCTCGGCCTCCGGGACGCCGGGGAAGCGGCGCAGCGGCCGGTTCACGAGAGCACCGGCCGCGGCATCGTAAACCACGCGCTGCTGAACCTCGCCGCGGGCGTCGACGATGAACAGCGTCAGGTCACCGCCGTCGCCGTGCCGGGCCAGGCAGGCCGCGTCGGGGCTTGCCCGGTCGGGTGAGATCGTCAGCCGCGCGGTAACCGCCGCTGTCGCCGGGTCGTACGCGAAGAGACGAACGGCGCCCGCGTCGACGTCGAGGCCGCTGACTAGGATCGTTCTCTCACCCCCGAGTTCCACGCCCCCGCGGGCGTCCAGACTCTCGAAGCGGCCGGCCGCAAGAAGGTGCGTTCCTTCACCGCTCACGCGCAGGAGCCCCGCTTCTGCCGCGACCAGCCAGGTGCCGGGCGCGCCCGGTTCCGCGTGCAGGTCGGCGGCACCGTCCGGGAAGCTGATGGCATCGAAGGCAGGCACTGGTTCGGCCAGGGCCGCAATAGACGCAGTGCAAAGAGACGCAGTGCAAAGAGACAGAAGCAGGCTGGTCGCAAGCAAACGGGCGCGCGCCGGGGCAAACATGGGACACCTCCACTGGGCAGGGGCCAACACGGAAGCACAGACATTGCTGCGCCGCCACCGCGGCACTGTCACAATCGGCGCTCTAGCAACCCGTGACCACTGCCCGGGACCAGGGACAGTGGACGCAAGACGCGGCTGTGTGCTTTGCCGGTCGCCAGCACCGGCCGGTTGGGTGCTGGCGAGAACTGGGGCATGATGGCAGGCAGTTTCGACCGGGCGTGCGCTCGCGCCATGAAGCCGGTGCCCGGCCGGGCGACGACGTACCGTTTTTTGACGCCGCGAGAGAGGAGCGGGCCATGGTCGACAACGCGGCCAGCGAAGCGCTGACGGTGCTGGTCGCCGACATCGGCGGCAGCAACAGCCGCTTTGCTGTCGCGACGGTGACCCGGGGCTGGCCGCGGCTCAGTGACGTGGTGAGCTACCCCAATGCCGGCGCAGCGGGGCTGGAGGCGCAGGTGGAGCGCTACCTCACCGGGCTCTCGACGGCCGCCCCGGACCGCGCCTGCCTCGCCGTCGCGGGCCCGGTCACGGGTGGGTGCGCCCGCCTCACCAACCGACCCTGGTCCATCGACGCCGCGGGCCTGGCGACGACCTTTGCGTTCCGCCAGGTGACGCTGCTGAATGATTTCGCCGCTCTCGCCCATGGTCTCGCCTTCCTGCCGGCGGGCGGCAGCATGGTCCTGCAGGCGGGGGCGAGAGACGCGCAGGGTCCGCTGGCCGTGCTCGGCCCCGGGACGGGCCTGGGTGCGGCCCTGGTCGTCTCCCCGGGCGGGCAGCAGCTGGTGGTACCCACGGAAGCCGGCCACGCCGACTTCGCCCCCGTCGCGGCGCGGGACTGGGCCCTGCGCGAGGCGCTTGCGGCTGCGGCGACCCCGGTCACGGCCGAGTGCGTGCTGCGCGGGGACGGTATTGCCCAGCTCTACCGGGCCCTGGGCGGCGACGAGCGCGACACGGCCACGGTCTGCGCCCTCTGCGGCGACGACGGCCAGGCGGCGGAGGCCATCGCCTGGTACCTGGAACTCCTCGGCCGCTTCGCCGGCAGCCTGGCGCTCACCGTGGGCGCGACCGGCGGCGTCTACCTGGCCGGGGGCGTGTTGCCGCGACTGGCGGGGCAGTTGCCGGGCAGTGCTTTCCTGGCAGGCTTCAATGATCGCGGCCCCCTGGCGCCCTATGCGGGCGCGGTCCCGGTGCGCCTGGTCACCGACCCCGGGGCCGCCCTCGGCGGCGCCGCCATCGCTGCGGCCCGTGATGCATCTGACCGCGGCGGGGCCGCGTAGGAACCCATACATCCTCAGGCACAACGGTGGGGACCATGATCAACCGCAACCTTGGAACAAGCGAACGCCTGCTCCGCCTCGTCGGCGCCGTGCTCCTCTCGGGCTGGCTCCTGGCGCGGGGCAGCCACGACATCCTGAGCGTCGTGGCTGGCGTCGCCGCGCTCGCGCTCTTCGCCAACGCCATCTTCTCGCGCTGCTACCTCTGGGCCCTCCTCGGCATCAACAGCTGCGACCCGGATGACGAGCACTGCGGCGCACCGCCACAGGGGTCCTGATGACCGACATCCTCTACTACGACGGGCGCTGCAGCCTCTGCGCCCGGGAGATTGCGCGGCTCGAAGGGCTGCGCGACGACAGTCTCGCCCTCTGCGACATCCACAGCCTCGACGGGTTGCCGGAGCCCGGCGGCCCGGACCGGGACGCGCTGCTGCGGACGCTGCACCTGCGCACCGCGGACGGGCGCTGGCTCCGGGGCGCGGATGCCAACGTCGCCGCCTGGCGCCACACCCGCTTCGGCTGGCTGTGGAGCTGGCTGCGCTGGCCCCTGCTGCGCCGCCTGGTCGACCCGGTCTACGACCGCTGGGCCGCCTGGCGCTACCGTCGCCTCTACGGGGACGGCCTCGCCGGCGGAGGCTGCGCGACGGGAAGCTGTGATGTTTCTCGAGAGCGCTGAGCTCGCGGCGCTGGAGCGCCGCTACCGGGCCGCGCTGGTTAACGGCATTACCGGCTACAAGCCCGCTAACCTTATCGGCACCGTGGACCGCGACGGACAGAGCAACCTGGCGATCATGAGTTCGCTGGTGCACCTGGGTTCCAACCCGCCGCTGCTCGCGCTGGTCATGCGCCCTGACAGCGTGCCCCGGCATACCCTGGACAACATCCTGGCGACCGGGCACTACACGGTGAATCACGTGGCCGGCGCGTTCGTCGAGCGGGCCCACCAGACCGCCGCGCGCTACCCGCGGGAGGTCTCGGAGTTCGCCGCCGTGGGTCTCGTCGAGCATTGGCAGGAGGGCTTCCCGGCGCCCTTCGTCGCGGCGGCCTCGGTGCGTCTCGGCATGGCGCTCCGCGACCACCAGCCGCTTGCGATAAACGGGACACACCTGGTGATCGGCGAGGTCCTCTGCCTGGAAGTGCCGGATGCCTGCGTGCAGGAGGACGGCAGCGTCGACCTCGCCGTCGCCGATACCGTGGCCCTGGCCGGCCTGGACCGCTACTACCGACCCCGGGACCCCAAGCGGATGGCCTACGCCAAGCCGGACCAGCCGCCCCGGGTGGTGGACGCGGCCATCGGCGACTGACCGGGGTCGTTACCGCGGGCCCGGAATCTGCTAACGTCCACCATCTACCCTGGGTTCCCGGAGGACACCATGCAGGCCAACCAGAACGACCGCTACACCGACTCGGCCGGCCGCCGCAGCGGCGGCTCCCCGGTCCTGGTCACCGCCGCTGCCCTGTTCATCGTCGCCGGCATCGCCTGGCTGGTGCTCGGCCCCGACGATACGCCGCCGGAAGAGCCGGCCACGACCGTCGTCCCGGAGACGCCGGACCCCACGCCGCCGCGCGTCGCCGAACCGGTGGCACCGGATATCCCGGAGCGGGTGGAGCCGGAGCCCGAGCCCCTTGCCGAGGAGCTCAACGAGCCGGCGGCGGAACCCGAGCCCTCGGCGGAGCCCGAAAAACCGCCGCTGACCCTCGACAACAGCGACCCGCTGGTCCGCGACGCCCTCGCCCCCTACGCCGCCGAGGGCCTGCCCTCGGACCTGCTCGGCCACAGCAATCTCCTAGAGCGCACCGTCGCGGCCGTGGACGCTGTGCGCCGCGGCGTCGTCCCGAGCAAGGTGTTCAACCTGCCGAAGCCCGCCGGCGATTTTCGCGTCCAGCAGGTGGGCGGCCGCACCCTGATCGACCCGGCCAGCTACCGCCGCTACGACGCCATCGTCGACGCCATCGTCGCCACGCCCGTGGAGCCGCTGGCAGAGGCCTTCCAGTCCTATCGCTCCCTGCTCGAGACAGCCTACGGGGCACTGGGCTACGCCCCGGACAAGGTGGACAACGCGCTGGTCGCCGCCCTGGACCGGATCATCGCCCTGCCGCTACCGGCGGGGGACATCGAGGTGATGAAGGTGGAGGCCGTGTACGCCTACGTGGACGAGGACCTCGAGGGCATGAAGGCCCTCGACAAGCAGCTGCTGCGTACCGGGCCGGACAACCTGCAGCGCCTGCAGGATCACGCCCGCGAGCTGCGCCGCGCCCTGCTCGAGCCCTGAGCGTTGGCGCCCCGTCCGGTCCCGGCTAGAGGTCGCCGAGGGCGCCGGTATCGAAGCCACGGGCGTGGAGGAAGCGCAGCCGGCGGGCGAGTTCCTTACGGTCCTCCGGCGGCTCCGCCCCGAACTTCTTTTCCGCCACCCGGCGCGCCAGGCGGGCCCAGTCGCAATCGGCGCCGGCCACGGCGCGGTCGGCAAGGCTGCTGTCGATGCCCCGCTCGCGCAGTTCCCGCACCAGGCGCAGGGGGCCATAGCCACGCTCGCTGCGCTGGCGCACATAGGCCTCCGCGAAGCGCGCGTCACTCTGCAGGCCGTCCCGCGCCAGTTGCTCCAGGGCGCCCTCCAGCACCTGCGGCGCGAAGCGCCGCCCCAGCTTGCGCAGCAGCTCCCTCCGGCTGTGCTCCCGGCGCGCGAGCAGGTCCATGGCAGCCTTGCGGGCCGCTACGGGGTCGCGCTCACTATCAGTTTCTTTATGAGCCATGGGCGGAAGGATAGCCGAGAAACAAAAAAAGGGTGCCGGGGATGAGAGTGGGTAAGTGGGTTCCCGGCACCCTGGAGTCAAGCGCCGGCCGGGAGGCCGGCGCAGCGGTTGTGTTTACGCGTCGTCATCCGCCTCGCTGTCGGCCGGCGTCTCCTCGACCGGGGCTTTTGCCGCGGGCTTCTTGATGTCGAGCACCTGCTCGCGGATCTGCGTCTCGATCTCGCTCGCCAGGGCCGGGTTGTCCTCGAGGAACTTCGAGGCATTGGCCTTGCCCTGGCCGATCTTGTCGCCCTTGTAGGCGTACCAGGCACCGGACTTCTCGACCAGGTTGAGCTTCACACCCCAGTCGATGATCTCGGCCATGCGGTTGATGCCGCGGCCGTAGGTAATCTGGAACTCGGCCTGCTTGAAGGGCGGCGAGACCTTGTTCTTCACCACCTTCACGCGGGTCTCGTTGCCGACCACCTCGTCGCCCTCCTTCACCGCGCCGATACGGCGGATGTCGAGGCGGACGGAGGAATAGAACTTGAGCGCGTTGCCACCGGTGGTGGTTTCCGGCGAACCGAACATGACACCGATCTTCATGCGAATCTGGTTGATGAAGATCACCAGGCAGTTGGTCTGCTTGATGGTGGCGGTGAGCTTGCGCATGGCCTGGCTCAGCAGCCGCGCCTGGAGGCCGACGTGGCTGTCGCCCATCTCGCCCTCGATCTCCGCCTTCGGCGTGAGCGCGGCGACGGAGTCGACCACGAGCACGTCGACGGCGCCGGAGCGCACCAGCATCTCGGCGACTTCCAGCGCCTGCTCGCCCGTGTCGGGCTGGGAGACGATGAGGTCGTCCACCTGGACGCCGAGCTTTTCGGCGTAGGTCGGGTCCAGGGCGTGCTCGGCATCGATGAAGGCCGCGGTGCCGCCGGCCTTCTGCGCCTCGGCGATGACCTGCAGCGTCAGGGTGGTCTTGCCGGAGGATTCCGGGCCGTAGATTTCGCAGATGCGGCCCTTGGGCAGGCCGCCGATGCCGAGGGCGACATCGAGGCCCAGGGAGCCGGTGGAGATGGCCGGGATGGCGACCCGCTCCGTGTCGCCCATGCGCATGACCGTGCCCTTGCCGAACTGGCGCTCGATCTGGCCGAGGGCCGCCGCCAGTGCCTTTTCCTTGTTCGCGTTCATGTCCACTCTCCGTCGCTCCCGATGGCCGCAGCCGTCTGTCGTTGTTAAGCACCGCACTAACTACTGTATATATCCTCAGTGCTTTTCGAGGCGATTGCAAGAGGTTCGCGGCCTCAAATCCGGGCAGAATCCGGCCATGTCGCCCGGACCAGCCTGAAAAGGCGACAGGTCCCGGCAGCCGCCGGCAGACCGCCTACGCGGCGATGGGCTGGCCGTCGTCGGCGACGGCGTAGAACAGGCAGTCGGACTGGGCGATACCGGCGTTGGTGGTGATCATGAACAGCTTCAGCGACTGTGCCGGGCGCAGCTCGCCGTCCTCGATGCGCACGAGCCGGTCGACGGCACAGGCCCCCGAGGCATCGACGGCCCGGAAAAGACGCGTCGGCAGCCCCCCGGTCCAGCCCAGGACGACGTCGGGACCGACGCTGCCGAAGTTGTGGTGCTCGATATCCGGGCGCAGGGTGATGTCGTGCCCGGCACAGGGCCGCGGCGCATAGGTGAGGCTGACGCCCTCGCGAAGCTCGAGGCGGACCGGGTCGGCCAGGCGCTCGAGGCCCCGTTCGCGGATACTGCCGGCGAAGACGTCAGGCACCGCCGCATAGCGGCAGAGACCCTCGAAGGCGCAGCGATCGGCGGCGGCATCGAGGCGGCCGCCCACCTCGATGGTCACCGTGGGACAGCGGCGGTCGCTGATCTCCATGAGCGCGCCCAGGTCGAGGCGGGAGATGATCAGGCGCCCGGTGAACAGCGCTGCCAGCGCATCGTGCTGCCGGTCCGGGAAGGTGCAGACGGCGAAGGAAGGTCCCGAGCCGGAAGTGTTGTGCATGTCGACCACCGCCTCCGGGCGGTGCAGCCGCAGCAGCTCGAGGATCTCCTCGGCCAGCCGGCCCTGGGCATCGTCGAAGGGCGGGCGGAAGCAGCGGTTGAGGTCGCGGGCCCGCGGCAGCATGCGGTGGGTGAACAGCGGCTCGGTGAGCGCAGCGGTCACCGAGGCGACGACGCAGACCAGGTTCACGGCCGGCCGCTCTCCCTCGCGCAGCCAGCGCCACAGCGCGCGGGCGCCGGAGGGCTCGTTGCCGTGCAGCAGGGTGACGAAGGCGCGGCAGCGGCTGTCATCGGCGCCGCTGATGAACAGGCAGGCGGGGCCTTCGAGCCAGCGCAGGAACGCCTCGAAGCTGTCGCCGATGGCCGCCGGGTCCGGGTCGCGCAGGAAACGGAAGCGCCTCACAGCGGCCACTCCGCCACCGGCTGGTTACTGTCCGCCAGCGCCATGAAGCGCTTGAGCATCTCGTGCTGGGCATCCGGGGTCGGGAGCCCGCCGTCCAGGCCGTGCAGCGTGTCGAGCTGCCAGGTCGCACCGGTCTGCTGCGCCGCCAGCCGCGCGCCGATCACGCCGAGGTAGTGGCTGATCTCCTCCGCCGGCGTGCCGATGGCCGCCAGGCCCTCGGCGGCCACGGGCAGGCAGGCCTCGATAAGGGCCGTCACCGGCGTCTCGGCGAGGCCGTGCTGGTCCTCGCGCGGCCAAACCAGCTTCGCCGCGAGGCCGTGCTGCGCGGCGCGGTAGAAGTTGTACTCGGCAATGTGGAAGGGCAGGGCCGGCAGGAGGCGGTTGATCCGCGGGCGCAGCCCCTCGGCGAGACCCACCAGGAAGGCGGCGTTGGCGACCATGTCGACGGGCGTCGGCCCCGCCGGCAGCGAGCGCAGCTCGATGCGCAGGTGCCCGCCGTCCACCGGGTCGTAGACCGGCCGGTTCCAGAGCCAGACCGTGGACAGGTGCAGGCGCAGCTCGTCCAGGGACGGCGCCCCCGGGGCCTCGCCCTGGCCGCAGATGGGCAGCAGGGGCGGATACAGCCGCACCTGCTCGGCAAAGAGTTCGTGGGCGCCGCGACGCACCCAGCCGCGGCCGAAGTTCACCCGCGCCGGCTCGCTCCAGCTGTAGCGGTCCCGCTGCCGGCAGTCGATGGACTGCTTGAACAGGGGAATGCGCGTCTCCCGCCAAAGCGCATGACCGAACAGCGTGGGCGAGTTGCCGGCGATGGCCAGGGCCAGCGGCGTGGCCAGCTGCAGCGCATTGTAGGTGTCCGCGTAGACGGCCGGTGCCACCCGGTAGTGCACCTGGAAAGAGGTATTGGCGCCCTCCAGGGTGATGTCCGCCATATCGATCTGCAGCGGGTTGCGGCCGTTGATGTCGATGCGGAAGTTGCTGCCCCGGCGCTCGATGAGCTGCGCCACCAGCGCGTGGTAGCGGCGCCGGTCGGTGATGGAGCCCGGGCCGAAGTCCGCCTCGCGCAGCGTCGGCAGGATGCCGATGGCGACCACCTGGCCACCGTGCGCCGCGGCGTGGCCCTTGAGGTCGGCGAGGCAGCCGAGAATCTCCCGCTCGGTGGCCGAGAAGGCGCCGCCGGCCACCGGCCCAGGGGTCAGGTTGTACTCGAGGTTGTAGCGGTTGAGCTCCAGCGTGAGCCGCGGATCTGCCGCCGCGGCGTACACCTCCTGGTTGACGTGCAGCGGGTTGCCCTCGCCGTCGACGAGATAGAGCTCGAGTTCGGCGCCGAGGGTGGGGGCGCCGACGCCGAAATCCGGCGTATTGAGCAGGCCCTCGAGGTCGCTGAGGTTCTGCTCGAGCCGCGCCTCGAAGGCCCGGAAGTCCTCCGGGTCAAAGGCGGTGCGATCGATCTCGATGCCCACGGCGCCGGCGGCCCCCGCGCCGTCAATACATGACGACAGAGCGGATACTTTCACCCGCATGCATCAGGTCGAAGGCCGTGTTGATCTCCTCCAGGGGCATGGTGTGGGTGATCAGGTCGTCGATGTTGATGTGTCCTTCCATGTACCAGTCGACGATCTTCGGCACGTCCGTACGCCCGCGCGCGCCGCCGAAAGCCGTGCCCTTCCAGGTGCGGCCGGTGACGAGCTGGAACGGCCGGGTGCTGATCTCCTGGCCCGCGCCGGCGACGCCGATGATGCAGCTCTGGCCCCAGCCCTTGTGCGCGCACTCGAGCGCCTGGCGCATGACGTTCACGTTGCCGATGCACTCGAAGCTGTAGTCCACGCCGCCGCCGGTCATGGCGATGAGGTGCTGGGTGACGTCGTCCACGTCCTTCGGGTTGACGAAGTCGGTCATGCCGAACTGCCGGCCCAGGGCCTCCTTGGCGGGGTTCATGTCGACGCCGATGATGCGCGAGGCGCCGACCATGCGCGCGCCCTGGATGACGTTGAGGCCGATGCCGCCCAGGCCGAACACGGCGACGGTGGCGCCGGCCTCGACCTTCATGGTGAAGGCGACGGCGCCGATGCCCGTGGTCACGCCGCAGCCGATGTAGCAGATCTTGTCGAAGGGCGCGTCCTCGCGCACCTTCGCCACGGCGATTTCCGGTAGCACCGTGTGGTTGGCGAAAGTGGAGCAGCCCATGTAGTGCAGCAGCGGCTTGCCGTCGAGGGAGAAGCGGCTGGAGCCGTCCGGCATCACACCCTGGCCCTGGGTCTCGCGGATGGCCTGGCAGAGGTTGGTGCGCGGGTGCAGGCAGAAATCGCACTCCCGGCACTCGGGTGTGTACAGCGGGATCACGTGGTCGCCGGGCTTCACGGAGGTCACGCCCTCCCCCACCTCGACGACGACGCCGGCACCCTCGTGGCCGAGGATGGTCGGGAAGGCGCCCTCCGGGTCATCCCCGGACAGGGTGAAGGCATCGGTGTGGCAGACCCCGGTCGCCTTCAATTCCACCATCACCTCGCCGGCGCGGGGGCCCTCGAGGTCCACCTCGCAGATTTCCAGGGGCTTGCCGGCACCGAAGGCGACTGCTGCGCGTGTTTTCATGGGCGTTCTTCCTTGAAGACAGATACTGGGTTGGAACCCCGGATCATAGAGAGTTTGCCCGCGAGGAGCCAATGGCGGCGGGGCGGGCTCCCGCTGTCCCGCCCGGCCGGCGACGGCGAAGCGCAACAGTCCCGGGAAACGGTCTCCAATGCGGCCTCCGCCAGCCTGTCCAGGGTCCGTCCAGTTTCTGCAACGGCGGGGCGCACTTCCGGGGCGTCCAAAAACGCGCCCCGACGGTATATGTTAAAGCAATTAACATTTATGTTAATCTCCTTAACATTGCCGCGAAGAGGTGACGTCATGGCTGCAGAGGGACGAAGCAGGCGCTGGGCATCGACAATGACCGCGACGGGGGTCGCCGCGCTGGTTACCGCGGTAATCACCGCCGCCCTGCACGCCCGCGTGGACGATCCCGGGGAGCGTCCCGGCCGCGACGCCATGCCCGTGGCGACCGTGGACTTCGAGCAGGTGGGCGCCTTCGAGCGCGAGCAGCGCTTCCTGGGACTGGTCAAGGCGGCCACCAGCGGCACCGTCGGCTTCGAGGTCCCGGGCGCCATTGATGCGATCCTGGTCGACGAGGGCGAGCGGGTGGCCGCCGGCACTGCGCTGGCGCGCCTCGACACGCGCTCCCTGGAAGCCCGGCGCAAGGCCGCGGCGGCGACCGTGGCCCAGGTGCGCGCCGAACTCGAGCTCGCCCGGGCGCGCAGCGAGCGGCAGGCGCCGCTCGCCGCCAGTGGCGCCATCTCCCGGCAGAACTTCGACGACACGCGCCTGGCGGAGAAAGCCTTGATGGCCCGCCTCGAGGCGGTGACGGCGGAGCTGGACAGCCTCAGCATCGACCTCGACAAGTCGGTCCTGCGTGCCCCCTACGCGGCGCGCGTGGGACGCCAGCACCTGGACCGCGGCACGGTCACGGAGCCCGGCCGGGCCGTGTTCACACTGGTCGCCGATGGTGAGCGCGAGGCGCAGGTCGGCATCGCCGTAGAGCAGGCCGGCACGCTGGCGGTCGACCGGGTCTATCCGCTCGAGCTCCGCGGCGAAACGATCGACGCGCGCCTGCGCGGTATCCGGCCCGATGTCGACCCGGTCAGCATGACCGCGGCGGCGATCTTCGTGCTGCCTGCCGGCACCGAGGCCTTCGACGGCGAGCCCGTGACCATCAGCCTGCCCCGGCGGGTCGCGGCAGCGGGCGGCTGGCTGCCGCTGTCGGCGCTGCTGGAGGGCGAGCGCGGCGTGTGGACCGTGCTCGCGCTGCGCGAGCGCGCAGGCGGGAGCGTCGCACTGCGCGAGGTGGTCGAGGTCCTGCACGTCTCCGGGGACCGCGCCTTCGTGCGCGGCACGCTGAACGACGGCGACCGGGTGATTGCCGACGGTATCCACCGGGTCGCACCCGGCACCCGCGTGACCGACAGCGCGGGCGACCGGCTCGCGGGAGCCTGAGCCGTGCTCGCACACAGCCTGTACCGCAACGGTCGCTACCTGTGGCTCGCGATCCTCGTGATCGTGCTGGTGGGGCTTGCCAGCCTGCGCTCCCTCGGGCGCCAGGAAGACCCCACGATCACCAACTACGTGGCCACGATCACGACGTTCTTCCCGGGCGCCGAACCGGCACGGGTCGAGGCCCTGGTCACCCGGCCCCTGGAGGAAGAACTGCGCGCCATCGCGGAGGTCGACGAGGTGCGCTCCACGTCTTCCAGCGGCGTGGTGTCGGTCGTGGTGGAGCTCTACGACACGCTGGCCGATGAGGAGATCGAGCGCGCCTGGTCCGAGGTGCGCGCCGCCATCGACGATGCCACCCTGCAGTTCCCGCCGGGCGTGCTGCCGCCCGCCTTCGACAACAACCGGACCCTTGCCTACGCGCGGATCGTCGCCCTCACCTCCGCGCCGGGCTACGACGTGCCGCTGTCGCTGCTCAGCCGCACGGCCGATGACCTCGCCGAGCGCGCGCGCAACTTCCCGGGCACGCGCCTGGTCGAACTGTTCGGCGAGAGCAGCGAGGAGATCCGCGTCGACCTCGACGAGCAGGCCATGCTGGCCCGGGGCATCGGCATGGGCGAGCTGACCCGGGCCCTGCGCGGTGCCGACCCCCGGCAGGCTTCCGGCCGGGCCAGCGGCCGCGTCAACGACCTGCTCATCGAGGTGGCCGGCGAGTTCGACTCCGCCGCCCGCATCGCCAACGTGATCGTGCGCACCGACAGCCGCGGCGGCGCCGTCACCGTGGGCGACATCGCGCAGGTCTACCGCGCCGAGGAGTCGCCGCCGCGTGCCGCCGCCTTTACCGAGGGGCGTCCCGGTGTGCTGATGGGCGTTGCCATGCACGAGGGGCTGCAGGTGGACCGCTGGAGCCGCGCCTTCGAGGCATTCCTCGACGAGTACCGGGCATCGGCACCGGCGGGCGTGCAGATCGAGACCAGCTACGACCAGGCCGGCTACACGCTGAAGCGGCTGCGGGACGTGAGCCTCAACCTGGTCGCCGGCATGGGCCTGGTACTCCTGGTGCTGCTGTTCACCCTGGGCCTGCGGGCGGCCACAGTGGTCGCCGTCATTCTGCCGCTGTGCACGGCGCTGTCGATCATCTGCATGTATCTCCTCGCTCTTCCCATCCACCAGATGTCCGTCACCGGGCTCGTCGTCGCCCTGGGCCTGCTGGTGGACGGCTCCATCGTGATGACCGACGAGGTGCGCAAGCGGCTGCTCGCGGGCCTGGCGCCGGCCGAGGCGATCGGCGAGGCCGTCTCCCGGCTGCGGGTGCCGCTGCTGTCATCGACGGCGACGACGGTGCTGGCCTTCGTACCCATGGTCCTGCTGCCCGGGGGCGCGGGCGACTTCCTCGGCTCCATCGCCAAGGCCGTGGTGATCATGCTGACCGGATCTCTGCTGCTCGCCCTCACGATCACGCCGGTGCTCGCCGCGCGGCTGCTGCCCGCGGGCTTAGCCGGGCGAGAGCGTTGGTGGGAGGCCGGACTGCCCAGCGGCCGCGCCGGGCGTGCCCTCGCCCGCGCCCTTGACTGGTCCGTGCGCCATCCGGCAGGCTCGGTCGCGCTCGCCCTGGCCCTGCCGGCGGCCGGCTTCCTGTCCTTTCCGACGCTCACGGCGCAGTTTTTCCCGGGCACGGACCGCGACCAGCTCTACCTGCAGGTGTCGCTGCCGCCCGGGCGCTCGATCAACGACACCGACCGCCTAGTGCGCGAGCTCGACGCGCGCCTGCGCGAGGAGCCGCTGATCCGGCGCATCGACTGGAGCCTCGGCGAGAGCCCGCCGCCCTTCTACTACAACGTGATCCGCAGTCGCGAGGGCATCCCGGGCTATGCCCAGGCCATGGTGCTGACCCGCGACGAGAACCGGACCGACGACCTGATCCGGCGCCTGCAGCGCCAGCTGGACGCGCAGTACCCGGAGGCCCGCATCGTGGTCCGTGGCATCGACCAGGGCCCGCCGGTCGCGGCGCCGCTGGAGATCGAGCTCTTCGGCCCGGACCTGGAAACCCTGCGCCGGCTCGGCGAGGCCTTCCGCCTGCGCATGGAGCGGGTCACGGATATCACCCACAGCAGCACCACGCTGGTCGCCGGTGCACCGAAGCTGGTCCTCGAGCTCGACGAGCAGCGCGTGCGCCGCGCCGGCCTGGAGCTGGCCGTGGTCGCCGACACGCTGGATGCCGCCCTGCGCGGCCGCGTGGCCGGGGAACTGCTCGAGGGGACCGAGCGCCTGCCCGTCCGCGCGCGGCTGCGCGAGAGTGACTGGTCGACGCCGGAGCAGATCGCCAGCATCCGCCTCCCGCTGCCCGGCGCCGCGGAGGGACTCAACAGCATCGCACTGTCGACGCTCGGCAGCTTCGAACTGCAGCCGGCGAGCAGCCCGATCTCGCGCAAGAACGGTGAACGCGTGAACATCGTGCAGGGCTATGTCACTCGCGGCGTGCTGGCGGAAGAGGCATTGAAGGAACTGCGCGCCATCCTGGCCGATGACCCCGTGCCGCTGCCCAGCGGCTACCGCTACCAGTTCGGCGGCACCGCCGATGCCCGCGCCAGCGTGGTGCAGAACATTATCGCGCCGATGGGCATGGTCGTCGCGGCGCTGCTGGCCACGATCGTACTCACCTTCAACTCCTGGCGCCTGTCCGCCGTCGCCTTCACCGTGTTTCTGCTCTCCATGGGCCTCAGCCTACTGGCCCTCGCGGTGTTCCGTTATCCCTTCGGGGTGCAGGCGCTGATCGGCGTCATCGGCTCCATCGGTGTCTCCATCAACGCCGCGATCATCATCCTCACCGCGCTGCAGCTCGACGAGCGGGCCATGCGCGGTGATGTCGACGCTGTCTGCGAGGTGGTACTGGGATCGAGCCGCCACATCGTGTCGACGACGATCACCACCTTCGGCGGCTTCCTGCCGCTGATCCTTGAAGGCAGCCAGTTCTGGCCACCCTTCGCGATGGCGATCGCCGGTGGCGTACTGCTTTCCACCGTGGTGTCGTTCTTCTATATTCCGCCCATGTTCATGCTCGCCTATCGACGCCACCACCGCCGGGCCCTGGCGGAAGCGCCGGTGCCCGCCGCCGCGGTCGGCGGCCTGCCGCAGCGCGGGCCGGCGTGAGCCGGGCGGAGAAGAGCTACCACCACGGCGACCTGCGCAACGCACTCATCGTCGCCGCGGCGGAGCTGATCGAGGAGAGCGGCTCCCTCGGCTTCACCATGGCCGACGCGGCGCGCCGAGCCGGGGTCAGCAATGCCGCCCCCTACCGGCATTTCCGCGACAAGGAGGCCCTGCTCGAGGCGGTGAGCCAGCTGGGCTTCTTCGGCCTCGGCGAGACCGCGCGCGAGGTGCGCGACAGGTACCCCGCGGGCAGCATCGAGGCGATCATCGCCCTCGGTCAGAACTACATCGCCTTCGTCACGGAAAAGTCAGCCTTCTATGACCTGATGTGGGGCGACATCGGCAAGCGCGCCTTCGATGCCGACAACTTCGATCGCAAGGCCGTCGGCTTCTTCGTGCTGGTGGAGACGGTGCGCGCCTACCTCGCAGCGCAGGGCGCAACCGACGTCGACGAGCTCGACACCGCCATCAAGCTGTGGGCCCTCGTGCACGGTTTCAGCGCCATCTGCATGAGCGGCAAGCTGCCCTACTTCCATGCCGCGGCCGACGTCCCGGCCATGCTGGACACGGCGACGCGCAGCTTCCTGGCCGGCGTTATTGCGGGTCGGGGGAAGTCGCCGTCGTCGTGAACTCGCAACGGGTCTCCCGCACGAGCCGTTCGGCCGCGGCAAAGGGCGCGGCGAGGTCCGGGTAGGCCGAGAGGCACGACCCGGTCAAGCCCTGGTCGATCTCGGTGTCCGGCGGCAGCGGCGACGGTATGGTCGCGCGGAGGACGTGATGGATCGGCCCGCCACGGTCGGCACAGGCATCCGGTGTGCGGTATAGCACCCCCTCGGCCGCCCGCAGCGCCGTGAGCAGTTCGACCGCCTGCTCCCCGGACAGCGTCCCCTCGCAGGCGCCCCCCGCCTTCGCGGCGGCGAAGCGACGCCGCGACCAGTCCGCGCTGAAGCGCTCGAGCGCGGCCGGGGCGCCGGGCCCGGCGGTCAGCACGACGCGGAAGACCGGCAGCCGCGTGTAGGCCTCCTCGAGCTGAGCGCGGGTCTCGACCCGCGACACCAGGAGTGCATAGCCCAGCGACCCGTAGACCAGCAGCCCGGCGAGACCCGCGACAACCGCCGCGATGCGAAGGCCGGTCGGCGGCAGCCAGACCGCGAGCATGATACCGGCGACGAGCGCCGCGAGGGCGCCGAGCGCTGCCCAGCCCACTACGATCGCGGGCCCGGCAAGACCGCTCCCGGGCGGGACGCAGCAACGCCCCCCGATGTAACCGGCCAGGGCGAAGCCGCAGCCGGCGAGGCCGAGCGAAAGCACAGTACCGAACAGGAAACGGCGGGGGCGGGTCATGGTTCATCCTGCCTGCGAGGTGGACCTTTCAACTCGCTACTCTAACCCAGCGCCATCTGCCGTGCGCGCTGCCTTACTGGCACAGCGCCGCGGCCCTCGCCTACAAGCCCATGGACCGCTGCGCCACGGTCAGGGGCGGCCGGCTGCTGCGCCGCTGGCTGCACCGGGATCCTCCACCGTGCACCTGCTGTGACCAGGACGGCCACACTGGATCGAATCGGCCAGCATGCCCCGGTGCCATTGACCTGGCGCTACATTTCTTCGCGCCGGCTTTTCCACCGCAGAGCGCTGTAGTAATTTGGCGGTGATCTTAAGTCACAGCCACAGCTGCCATGACCGAAAAGCCATCCACTGACGCCGCGGCCGGTAGCGGGCCGCACGCTTCCACCCCTGCTTCGGCGACACAGAGCAGCGCCGCCTTTCGTGGCTACGTGGTGGCAATCGGCGCTTCAGCCGGCGGGCTCGACGCTCTGGAACGTCTGTTTAGCGAGCTGCCCAGTGCTTCCGGTGCAGCCTACGTCGTCATCCAGCACCTCTCACCGGACCACAAGAGCATGATGGACAACCTGCTCGCGCGGCACACGGCGATGCCGGTGACCGTGGCCGAGAACGGCATGTCCCTTTTGCCCGATCATGTTTTCCTGATCCCGCCCGGCAAGAACATGACCATCGCCGGAGATCGTCTCCAGCTGGTACCAAAGAGCCCGCACGGGCTGAGCCTGCCCATCGACCTGTTTTTCCAGTCCCTGTCGGCCGAAGTCAGCGAGCGCGCCGTGGGAATCATCCTCTCCGGCACGGGCTCCGACGGCACCCGCGGCGCGGTCGCCCTGAACAATGCCGGCGGTTTTCTTCTCGCCCAGGACCCGGAAAGCGCCAAGTTCGACGGCATGCCCCGCAGCGTCATCGCCACTGGGCTGGTCGACGAGGTGATGCCCCCGGAAGCCATCGCGGCCCGGGTGACAGGCCATGTCACCAATCACGTTAAACCCAGTGCCAAAGTCGCCGGGAGCGGCGGGCAGCAGGCCAATCCGCTGGAGGGGATCCTCGCGCTGCTGCACGAGGTCGGCGGTGTCAATTTCCGTGACTACAAGGTGGCCACGGTACAGCGCCGGATCGAGCGGCGCATGCAGCTGCGGCACGTGGCAGACATCGAGAACTATCTTCACCTCTTGAGGAGTGATAACAGTGAGGTCAGCACGCTGCGGCGCGATGCGCTGATCCCGGTCACCAGTTTCTTTCGCGATAGCAAGACCTTCGAAGCCCTCGCCGATCGGGTCATCCCCGAAATCGTCGCCGCCCACAGCGAACACGAGCCGGTGCGGGTCTGGATCGCGGGCTGCTCCACGGGCGAAGAGGCCTACTCGATCACTATCCTGTTCCTGGAGGCCTTTGACCGGCTGCGCCGCTGGCCGCAGCTGAAGGTTTTCGCCACCGACGTCGAGCAGCAGTACATCGACATCGCCAGCGCCGGCGTGTATTCCGAGGGCATCGCCAACGAAGTCAGCGAAGAGCGCCTGGAGCGCTTCTTCGAGCACCGGGGCAACCAGTTTGTGCTCAGGGCACCGGTACGCCAGCACATTGTCTTTGCCCGGCACAATGTGCTCGAGGACCCGCCCTTCACCCGCATGGACCTCGTCTCCTGCCGCAACACGCTCATCTATTTCAACGCGCGAGCCCAGGAACGCGCCCTGGGGCGCTTCCAGTATGCGCTGCGCAAGCAGAGCTACCTCTTGCTGGGCTCGAGCGAGAGCCTGGGCGCTCTGGACGACAATTTCCGCTGTCTCGACAGCAAGCACAAGCTGTTCCAGCTGCGCCGGACAGCGCCGCCGCCCCTCGACCTGGGTGCGCCGGGCACCCCCCGCGAGCGACCGAAGCGCACGGGGCGCGCCGCGGTCGGGGCAAACCGTGAGAGCCCGCTCATCGAGGCAGCCCGGTCGGCCCTGCAGGCGGAATACCAGCCCCCGGCGCTGCTCGTTAACCGGGAGCGCGAGTTGCTTCATGTCTTCGGCAACGCCCAGCGCTTTCTGCAGATTCCCGAGGGCAGCACGGCCTGGGAAATCACGCGCCTGCTCACCGGGCGCCTGTCCTCCATCGCCGCCGCACTCCTGCACAAGGCCGTCAAGGAAGGTGTGGCTCTGCGCTCGGACCGGGTAACCGTCGCCGACCGGGATGGCACGACGGTCACGCTGCACCTTTGCGTGAACCCGGTGAAGAGCGAACCCGACGGGGACGCCTTCTTTCTCCTCGTGGTGGAGGAGACAGAGGCGGCCGGGTCCGCGCACCAGCTGGTGGATAGCGGCGACCTCGACGCCGCCGCGAACGAACGGATCCAGGCCCTCGAGCGGGACCTCGAGGCGACGCGGGACAGCCTGCAGGCCACCATCGAAGAGCTGGAGACCTCCAACGAGGAACTGCAGGCCACGAACGAGGAGCTGATGGCCTCCAACGAAGAACTGCAGAGCACAAATGAGGAGCTGCAGTCCGTCAACGAGGAACTGTACACGGTCAATGCGGAGAACCAGGAGAAGATCGACATCCTGAACCGCCTGAATGCTGACCTAGACAACATGACCCGGGCGGCCATGATTCCAACCCTCTTCGTCGACGTGGCGCTGACCATCACCCGCTTTACTGCCGAGGCGCAGGCCCTGTTCAGCATCCGCGAAGGCGATATCGGACGGCCGCTCGCCGATTTCAGCCACTCGCTCGACTATCCGGAGCTGCTCGAGGACCTGCGCCAGGTAATCGCCACGGCGCAGCTCACCAGCCGCGAGGTCCGCGCCCGAGACGGACAGTGGCTGCTGGTCCGTATCCACCCCTACCTCGAGGAAGCGCGCACCATCAGCGGCGCGGTCATTACGATCATCGACACCACCCAGCTCAAGGATGCCCAGCGCCTGCAGGGTACGCTCGATTCCCTGTCCGAGCACATCGCCGTGCTCGATGGCGAGGGCACCATCACCATGGTCAACGACGCCTGGCGGAACTTTGCGCGCGCCAACGGTGACCGGGACCTCAAGGCCACCGGCCCCGGCATGAACTATCTCGAGGCCTGCGCCTGCCTCGGCAACGACAGCGACGATGACAATAGCGCTGGCGAGGCGCGCGCGGGGATTGCCGCGGTACTCGATGAACAGCGCGACAGCTTTACCCTGCGCTACCCCTGCCATTCGCCCACGGAACGGCGCTGGTTCGTGATGCACGCGGCGCCGGTCAAGGGCGGCGGGGGCGCTGTCGTCAGCCATATCGACATCACGCACTGGGTCGAGGAGGAACCGCCGTGAGCGCCCCGTCCGACGGCGGCGGCAGCGCCGACGCGCAGAAGCATGCCGGCGACAGGAAAGTTACCGACCCCGTCACCCACAAGGTGGAGGAGCTGCTTGAAGATCTGCACCAGCACCAGCAGGAACTGGAAGCGCAGAACGAGGAGCTTCGCGGCAAGCAGGCCCTTGCCGAGCAGGCGACGCGGCGCTTCACCGCCCTCTTTCGTAGCCTGCCGCTGCCCGCCCTCGTGATCGACGACGTGGGTGTCATACTCGACAGCAACGAGCTCGCCGAGGCACAGTTCGAATTAGGGCGTGCCAACCTGCGATCGCATTTCTTTCCCCGCTTCCTCCAGCCGGAAGGACAACGCAAGCTGCGCCGGGCAATCGCCGGAGCCCAGCAGGCGGGCACGGATGAAATCGCCCGGGTGTCCCTGCGCGGTCCCGCGGACGCTGGCGAAACCATTGACCTGCACGTGGCCCTGCTCGAGGCGGACACGGGCACAGCGACGCGCTATGCGGTGCTGATCGTGGATCAGACTGCACTCACCCGTGAGCGTGACAGCGCCGAGCGGGCGCGTGCGGAGGCGGTCCGGCTCAACCGCGCCTACGCCATGCTCAGCCACTGCAATCGTCTGATCATCAAGGCACGGGAGGAGGGTCCGCTGCGCGACGAGCTCTGTCGCCTTCTGGTCAAGTTCGGGGGTTACGGCGCTGCGACGATCGTGGAGCGCACAGGCGACGGCTTCCGCACTAGCGCCGGCGACGGCAGGCTTGTCAGCGAAGACCAGCTCGACCGCGTCCCACTGCCGGAGGAAGTCCTGCGGGACCTGCGGCGGGGGACGCAAAGCGTGGTGATCGACGATCTGGCGCTGGGCGTCAGCGGGGCCGTCTGGCAGGCGACCGCCCTCCGCTACGGCCTGCGCACCCTGGCCGCTTTCCCGATCGCCACCGGGCCGGACGACTTTCTCGGCGCGCTGCTCATCTGGGCACGCCTCCCGGGCTCCGTGGAGTCCGCAGAGCGGAAACTCCTCGACCAGCTTGCCGGCGATCTCGCCTGGGGGCTGCACGGGCTCCGCTTACGCCGGGCAATAGACGAGACAGAACGGCGGCTGGAGACCCTGCTGGAAAGCGCCAATACGGTACTCTGGGAGTGGCGGCCACAGGATGACTTCCTGCTGCTCGATCATCGCTGGCCGCAGCTTCGCGGTGAAGCAGCGCCGACGCCGGATCATCCCCCCCTGCGCTGGGAGCAGCTGCTCCCGGCCCACGACAAGGTCCGGCTGGAAGATGCCGTCCGGCGCCTCGCGCCGGAACGGCAGCACGGTGTCTTCTCGCTAGAACATGAGGTACGGCTGAAGGACGACGGCGCGGCCTGGGTGCTCAACCGTGGGCGGGTCATCGAGCGCGACCCGGAGCACGGCCCGCGTCGCATCATCGGCACCCTCGTCGACATCACGGAAAAGCACCGCGCCGAGCGCGAACTGCGGCTCGCAGCGAGTGTGTTCGACAACGCCCGGGAAGGCATCCTTATCGCCAACACGAAAGGCCGTATTATCAGCAGTAATCAGGCGCTCAGCCGCATCACCGGCTACGCCCGTGAGCAGCTGCTCGGACGCGAACTGGCGAGCCTCGCCGCGGCGGAGGATGGCGGCGAGGCGATGCGTAATACGCTGGAACGCGAGGGTGCCTGGAGCGGCGAGGTCTCCGGCCGCCGTCCCGACGGCGACAGCTTCTCGGCACTGGTTACCGTCAGCACCGTCAACGACCGGCGCGACCAGGCGCTGCACTATGTTGCGCTCTTCGCCGACATCGCCGAGCTCAAAGCGCAACAGGCGAGATTGAGCTTCCTCGCTCAACACGATGCGCTGACGGGCCTCCCGAACCGCGCCCTCCTGGCAGACCGGCTGGAGCAGGCCATGGCCCTGGCCCGGCGGCAGGAGCGTCTCCTCGCCATCGCTTACCTGGACCTCGACGACTTCAAGCCCGTCAATGATCGCTACGGCCACGAGGTCGGCGACCAGCTCCTGCTCGACCTCGCCCGGCGCATGAACGCTATCCTGCGCTACAGCGATACGCTGGCCCGCCTGGGCGGGGATGAGTTCGTGATCGTCCTGACAGACGTCGCCGACCCGGGAGCTATCAGCAAGCTGGTCACCCGACTGCTCAATGAGGTCAGCCGCCCCGCGCTGATCGCGGGCCACCAGGTCCGGGTCGAAGCGAGCATCGGGTTGCGCTTCTACAGCGTGGAAGACCACGGCACGGATGCCGAACAGCTCCTCCGCCAGGCAGACCAGGCCATGTACCAGGCCAAGCAGCGCGGCAAGGGCCGCTACGAGGTGTTCGATTCCGCCACGGCCCGCACGGCCCGCGCCCGGCATCAGGAGCTGGAGGAACTCCGCCGGGGCCTCGCGCGTGGCGAGTTCGAACTGCGCTACCAGCCGCAGGTCAATATGTGCAGCGGCGAACTGCTCGGCGTGGAGGCGCTGCTGCGCTGGTGCCACCCGGAGCGCGGCGAAACAGCCCCGGACGCTTTCATGCCGCTGGTGGAGTCGGACGAGCTCGCCATCGACGTCGGGCGCTGGGTGATAGCGTCGGCGCTCGAGCAGCAGCGGCGTTGGCGCAGCGCCGGCCTGCACGTCCCGATGAGTATCAACGTGTCGCCGCGGCACCTGCAGCATCCGGGGTTTATCGAGGATCTGGAACACCACGTGAACGGCACGGAGCGGCTCCAGGCTGGCGATCTCAAGCTCGAGCTGCTCGAGAGCAATGCCCTGGAAGATATCGAGGCCGTATCCACAACGATTGCCCGATGCCGGCGCCTCGGCATCGGCTTCGCCCTCGACGACTTCGGCACGGGCTTTTCGACCCTCAGCTACCTGAAGCAGATCAGCGCAGACCAGCTCAAGATAGACCAGAGCTTCGTGCGCGATATGGGAACGGACCCGGACGACCTCGTGATCCTCGAGGGGGTGCTCGCCATGGCCGGCGCGTTCCGCAAGGCAGTGATTGCCGAGGGAGTGGAGACGGAGGAGCACGGACGCATGCTGCTGCAATTAGGCTGCAGCGCCGGGCAGGGCTATGCCATTGCGCGGCCCATGGCGGCGGATGCGCTGCTGGCCTGGCGGGAGCGCTGGCGGCCACCGAAGAGCTGGCAACGCTGCTCCCCCCTCTCAGGGGCACGCCGCGATCTGCTGCGCGCCCGGGTAGAGCACCGCGCCTGGCAGCTCGCTGTCGTCGACTATCTCCAGGGCATCGGCGATGCCCCGCCGGAAATGGATCACGCGCAGTGCTACCTGGGCCGCGCCCTCGCGCAGGCCGCCCGGGAAGGCATTGCCAGCGCGGGCGGACACCTTCAACACTGCGAGGCAATGCATCGGGAAGTGCACGAGCGCGCCCGCGCCCTGATCGCCGCCTACCGCCACAGCGGCGGGCGCACGCCGGACGGCATCGAGGCCTTCCGGGCCTTTTCCCGGGAGCTTGCCGGTCACCTGAGCGGCCTGCTCGAGGCAGCGGAGACCGACGCCCGGCCGGAGGAAGCCTGAGCCGGGGGTCTCGCCACTGGCCGCCGGTCCGCCGGCTCACCTACAATCGCCCCCTCGACCCGGGACTTGAGCCGTGAGCAGCGAGACCAACGACCAGCACACCCCGATGATGCGCCAGTACCTGACCATCAAGCGCGAGCACCCGAACGAGCTGGTGTTCTACCGCATGGGTGATTTCTACGAGCTGTTCTACGACGACGCGAAGCGCGCCGCAAAGCTGCTGGACATCACTCTCACAGCCCGCGGCAAGTCCGCCGGCGAGGCCATCCCCATGGCCGGCGTGCCCTACCACGCGGCCGAGAGCTACCTGGCCCGGCTGGTCAGGGCCGGCGAGGCTGTCGCGATCGCCGAGCAGATCGGCGACCCGGCCGAGAGCAAGGGACCGGTGGAGCGGCGCGTGGTGCGCATCGTCACGCCGGGCACGCTGTCCGACGAGGCGCTGCTCGACGAGCGCACGGATCAGCTGCTCCTGGCCATCACCGCCCGCGGCGAGGATTACGGCATCGCCCACCTGGACCTGTCCAGCGGGACCTTCCGCGTGCTCGAGGTGTCGGGGGAAGAAGCGCTGCTCGGGGAGCTCGAGCGCCTGGACCCGGCGGAACTGCTCTACGACGAGAACCTGGGCAATGCCCTGGTCACCGCCCGCCCGGGGGCACGGTCCCAGCCCGCCTGGGAATTTGACCTGGAGAGCGCGCGCCGTGCCCTGAAGGAACAGTTCCAGACCCGGGATCTCGCCGGCTTCGGCTGCGAGGACCTGACCCTCGCCCTCGGCGCCGCCGGCTGCCTGCTGCAGTACGTCAAGGACACGCAGCGTTCGAACCTGCCGCACATCACGGCGCTCGCCGTGGAACGGCGCAGCGACAGCGTCGTCCTCGATGCCGCCACGCGCCGCAACCTGGAAATCGACCGCAACCTCGCCGGTGGCGAGGAGCACACGCTGCGCTGGGTCATGGACCGCTGCGCCACGGTCATGGGCAGCCGGCTGCTGCGCCGCTGGCTGCACCGCCCGCTAACGGACCGGGAGGAGCTCGCCGCCCGCCAGGACGCGGTGGACGCCCTCCTCGACGAGCACCGCTACGAGGACCTGCGCCAGCGCCTGAAGCCCATCGGCGACGTGGAGCGCATCCTCACCCGCATCGCCCTGCGCTCGGCCCGTCCCCGGGACCTCACCCGGCTGCAGGTCGCCCTCGACGCGGTGCCCGGGCTCGCCGCCGACCTCGCGGACCGGGACGCGGCGCGGCTCGCCGCCCTGCGCACGGCCCTCGGTGATTTCCCGGCGCTGCGCGACACCCTGGGCCGCGCGCTGGTCGAGAACCCGCCGGCGGTGATCCGCGACGGCGGCGTCATCGCCGACGGCTTCGACGACGAGCTGGATGAGCTGCGCGCCGTCTCCACCCACGCCGGCGACACGCTGGTGGCCATCGAGCAGCGCGAGCGCGAGGCCACGGGCCTGTCCACGCTGAAGGTGGGCTACAACCGGGTTCACGGCTACTACATCGAGATCAGCCGCGCCCAGGCGAAGGACGCACCGGAGCGCTACACCCGGCGCCAGACGCTGAAAAACGCCGAACGCTTCATCACGCCGGAGCTGAAGACCTTCGAGGACAGGGCGCTGTCGAGCAAGAGCCGGGCCCTGGCCCGGGAGAAGGCGCTCTACGATGGCCTGCTGGACCAGCTGAACGAGGCCCTCGCGCCGCTCAGGACCTCGGCGGCGGCCATCGCCCAGCTGGACGTGCTCGCCAACCTCGCGGAACGCGCCGACGCCCTCGGGCTCAGCCGCCCCACGCTCGTCGACGAGGCCGTATTCGAGGTCAGCCAGGGCCGGCATCTCGTCGTGGAGCAGGTGATCGACGAGCCCTTCATCGCCAATGACGCGCTGCTCAACGACGAGCGGCGCATGCTTCTCATTACCGGTCCGAACATGGGCGGCAAGTCCACCTACATGCGCCAGAACGCGATCATCGCCCTGCTCGCCCACAGCGGCAGCCGGGTGCCGGCGGCCGCCGCACGCCTCGGCGTCATGGACCGGATCTTTACCCGTATCGGCGCCGCCGACGACCTCGCCAGCGGCCGCTCCACCTTCATGGTGGAGATGACCGAGACGGCCAACATCCTGCACAACGCCACGCCGCGCAGCCTCGTGCTCATGGACGAGATCGGCCGCGGCACCAGCACCTTCGACGGTCTCAGCCTGGCCTGGGCCGCCGCCGTGCACCTCGCCCGCAGCGTGCGCGCCTTCACCTTCTTCGCCACCCATTACTTCGAGCTGACCGCGCTGCCGGAGAGCTGCCCGACCATGGTCAACGTGCACCTGGACGCCACCGAGCACCGCGATCACGTGGTGTTCCTGCACCAGATCCAGGCCGGCCCGGCGAGCAAGAGCTTCGGTCTGCAGGTGGCAAAGCTCGCCGGTGTTCCCCAGGCGGTGCTCGCTGCGGCGGCGGAGAAGCTGCGTGAACTGGAGGCCGGCCGCGCCTCCGCCGCCCCCGCGCCGGCCCCGGCGCAGAGCGACCTGTTCTCGGACCCGGCGCGCCACCCGGTACTCGCCGAACTGCGCGAGCTGGATGTCGACGCCCTGTCCCCGCGGGAAGCCCTGGCGCTGCTCTACACGCTGCGCGAGCGGCTCGACTGAGTACACCCTGAGCCAGATCAAGAAGACGCCATAACAGCGGGATTCGTGGGGTCTTTTCCCCCCCGGGTGCCCTTCCCGTGACGTCCCCTGGCCGCTAAACTAGCGCCGTTTTCGAATTTGCCAGCAACAAAAGGCGGTGAGTGGTATGACGTTCGTAGTAGGCGAGGACTGCATCAACTGCAAGCACACGGACTGCGTCGAGGTGTGCCCCGTGGACTGCTTCTACGAGGGTCCGAATTTCCTGGTCATCCACCCGGACGAGTGCATCGACTGTGCCCTCTGCGAGCCGGAGTGCCCGGTGGACGCCATCTTCTCCGAGGACGAACTGCCGGAAGACCAGCAGGCCTTCCTCGAGCTGAACGCGGAGCTCGCCGAGGTGTGGCCGAACATCACCGAGATGAAGGACGCGATGCCCGACGCCGAGGAATGGGCGGGCAAGCCGAACAAGCTGGAACTGCTCCAGCGCTGAGTATCCTGCTCCGGGGCGTCCGCCCCGGCGCGCTGCCAACGGGCCCGGAGGCCAGCGAATTTAACCGGCGCGACGCGGTCTGGAAGGCGTTGGCTGGACTGGCTGTCTGGACTAGCTGCCTGGCCTGGCAGTCCGGCGCACTGGCCTAGTGCAGCAGTGCGTCGACGGAGAGCCCCTGGCGCTCCATGATGCGGCGCAGCCGCTTCAGTGCCTCCACCTGGATCTGCCGCACCCGCTCCCGGGTCAGGCCGATCTCCTGCCCGACCTCCTCCAGCGTCGCCGTTTCGTGACCGAGCAGTCCGAAGCGTCGCGCGACCACCTCGCGCTGCTTCTCGTTGAGCTCCTCCAGCCACTGCACGATACCCTCGGCGATATCCCGGTCCTGCAGCAGGTCCGAGGGGTCGAGGGCGGCCTCGTCGGCGATGGTGTCGACCACCGCCGTCTCCGAGTCCGGGCCCAGGGGGGCATCCATGGACGCGATACGCTCGTTGAGGCCGAGCAGCCGCGTGACCTCTTCCACCGGCTTGTCGAGCATGTCGGCGATTTCTTCCGCGCTCGGTTCGTGGTCCAGCTTCTGGGTCAGTTCGCGCGCCGCGCGCAGGTAGACATTGAGTTCCTTGACCACGTGGATCGGCAGGCGGATGGTGCGGGTCTGGTTCATGATGGCCCGTTCCATGGTCTGGCGGATCCACCAGGTGGCATAGGTCGAGAAGCGGAAGCCGCGCTCCGGGTCGAACTTCTCCACCGCGCGCATGAGGCCCAGGTTGCCCTCCTCGATGAGATCGAGGAGCGACAGACCGCGGTGCAGGTAGCGGCGGGCGATCTTCACAACGAGCCGCAGGTTGCTCTCGATCATGCGCTTGCGTGCCGCCTCGTCGCCGGCGAGGGCGAGGCGCGCGAAGTGTTTCTCCTCGTCCGCCGTCAGCAGCGGCGAGAAGCCGATTTCGCTCAGGTAGAGTTGCGTGGCGTCGAGGCTGCGTTCGTTGCTGCCGGCCTCGAACACCTCGTTGTCGGCGCTGGTGTCGGCGGCATCGCTGTCGCTGTCCTCGCCGTCCTCCATGCTGGCGAACGGATTTTCAGCGGACAGGAGCTCCGAGACGTCCGCCGGCTGTGGCCCCCCTTTG
Source organism: Pseudohaliea sp. (assembly GCF_040217025.1). Classification (GTDB taxonomy): domain Bacteria; phylum Pseudomonadota; class Gammaproteobacteria; order Pseudomonadales; family Halieaceae; genus Pseudohaliea. Next base: position 1,053,108 of record NZ_JAVJOA010000008.1, read on the forward strand.
CGCGCGTTGCCGTTACCGTGCGCGGCCTTCGATCTTCCCATAAGAGCGCCAGCGTCCTCTCCGCCAGTCGGCGGATTCGATTGCAGTCAGAGAGCCCTCGAAGAGATTACCCAAGGTGGCAGGGCGTGACAAGCCACGTTGACACACCCCGACCGGGTCAGGGCGACCGCTGCGCTCAGCGTTTCGGCAACAGGGACAGGGGATCGACGGGCTTGCCGTCGCGGCGGATCTCGAAGTGAAGCTTGACGCTGTCCGTGCCGCTGCTGCCGCGGGTGGCGATACGCTGGCCGGCAGCGACGTGCTCGCCCTCCCCGACCAGGAGGCGATCGTTGTGCCCGTAGGCGCTGAGGTAGCGCGCATTGTGGCGGACGATCAGCAGCTGGCCGTAACCGGCGATACCGGCCCCCGCGTAGACCACCCGCCCGGCCGCGCTGGCCCGCACCGGGTCGCCCTTCGCCCCGGCGATGTCGATGCCCTTGTGCACGGTAAGGGAGAAACGGCGGGAAACCTTGCCGGCGGCGGGCCAGCGCCAGCTCGATACCCGGGCCTCGGGCGCTGCGCCTGCCGCGGGCCGCGGCGCGGGCGCAGGAGCCGGGCTCGCCGCCGGCTTCGCCGGGGCCGCGCGCGGCGCTTCCTGCGCGGTCCGTGCGGGCGCGGAGGCCACCGGCCGCGGCGCCGGTGCCGCCCGGGCCTTCAGGTCCAGTTCCTGGCCCGGGTAGATCGTGTACGGCGGTGCAATCCCGTTAGCGGCGGCGAGGCGCCGGTAGTCGAGGCCGAAGCGGAACGCGATGCTGTATAGCGTGTCACCGCGGGCCACGGTGTAGCGGCCGCTGCGATCGACGCTGCCGGCTGCGCCGCGATCCTCGATCGGCGCCGGCGGATTGCTGCCGCAACCGGCGAGGCCCAGCAGGAGCCAGAGCACCACCGCCACCGCAGCGCTTCCGCGGCCCGGGCCCATGATTCAGGTACCCGGGTCGCCCCAGCGCCGCTCCAGCTGCCAGACCAGGGCAGCGCCCACGGCCATGAGCAGGAGCGACGGCAGCAGCTGCGGCGCGGCGCCCTGCGCCGCCGCCCAGGCCCCCGGCAGTACCGGCAGCGCCTGGCCCCCCTCCGCGGCGAGCTTCCAGGGCCAGACGGCCAGCAGGGAGCCGGCGAGGAACCCGGTCAGCAGGCCCATGCAGGGGCCGTGGAAGCGGTGCAGCAGCCAGTGCAGGAAGCGAGAAAAGGTGAGCAGGCCGCAGGCCGCGCCGGCGGCGAACAGCCCGAGGGCGACCACGTCGAAGCTCTCGACGGCCGCGAGGACCCGGTCGTACATGCCGAGCAGCACCAGGATAAAGCTGCCGGAAACCCCCGGCAGGATCATGGCGCAGATGGCCAGGAAGCCGGCGAAGAACAGCCCCGCGGCACCGCCGTCCAGGCGCAAGGCCGGCGACAGGGAGACGACCGCGGCCGCGGCCAGGCCGCCCGCCAGGGCGAGGGCGATCGCGCCGTTCCAGTGCGGCACCCGGCGCAGCAGCCACAGGGCCGAGCCGGCGATGAGGCCGAAGAAAAACGCCCAGAGCAAAACAGGGTGCGCCTCGAGGAGCCAGCCGATGAGGTGGGCCAGGGTGGCGACGCTGGTGGCGATACCGGCGAGCAGCGCGAGGAGGAAGGCACCGTCCACGCGGCGGAAGGCTTCTCCCCAGCGCCCGGCCAGGAGCAGCCGCAGCGCGGGCAGGCCGAAGGCGCTCAGGGCGCCGAGGAGACGATCGTAGATGCCGGTGATGAAGGCGATGGTGCCCCCGGAGACACCCGGTACGACGTCGGCAGCGCCCATGAGCAGGCCACGGACGAAGATGCCTCCCAAACCGCCGGCGCTGGTACGCGGTGAAGTTTCGCCCGCCGGGGGCGCGTCGCTCACCGCTGCACCCCCGGGCGCAGGGGCACGAAGCGCACGGCGTCGTAGGTCTCGCTGTGGTAGTCCTCGTCCTCCCGGGTGATAACCTTGAGGTACTGCATGCCGCCGCCCACCGGCAGCACCAGCCGGCCGCCGGGGGCGAGCTGCTCGAGCAGCGCCTCGGGTACCTGCTCCGGCGCGGCGGCGCAGAGGATGCCGTCGAAAGGGGCTTCCTCCGGCCACCCGAGCATGCCGTCGCCGTGGCGGAGGCGCACGTTGCGGAGCTTGAGCAGGCGCAGGCGCTTGCGCGAGGCCTCGAGCAGGGGCTTGATGCGCTCCACGGCGTACACCTGGCCGACCAGCTGGGCCAGGATGGCGGTCTGGTAGCCGGAGCCACCGCCGATCTCGAGCACCCGGTCGAGGCTGCCGCCGGCGAGGAGCAGGGAGGTCATGCGCGCCACGACGTAGGGCTGGGACAGGGTCTGCTGGTAGCCGATGGGCAGGGCCGTGTCCTCGTAGGCACGGTGCGCCATGGCCTCGTCGAGGAACAGGTGCCGGGGCGTGGAGCGCATGACCTCGAGCACCGCGAAATCATCGATACCCTGTTCCCGGAGCCGCTCGATGAGCCGCTCACGAGTGCGCTGCGACGTCATGCCGATACCGGCCAGATCCGGACTGTTCACGGCCCCGCTTGCTCCTTCTGAGAATAATCGACCAGTTCGGCGACCACTGCCGTGGCAAAGCTGCCCGTGGCCAGGGTGAAGGCCAGGGACAGCGAGCCATCTTCACAAAACTCCCAGGCAAAGTCACCCGGGATGACCCGCGCCGCGCGGTATGCGAGCTCGACCCCGGCCCGTTCCAGGTGGGCAAAATCGGCGGCGAGTGCTGCCCAGGCCGCATCCTGCCGGGCGCGGGCCGCCGCATCCTCCAGCCGCTCGCCCCGCCCCGGCAGCGGCAGCGCCAGGTGCAGGTCGCCGGCGGCGGCGCGCGCCGCGAGGTCGGCGCTGCCGTCGTGCGCGAAGAGACTGCGGCTGCCGGCGAGCTGGCAGACATCCCCGGGAGCCACGGTGTCCCAGTCCCCGGCGCGGACGCGTTCGGCAAGCAGCGTATTGAACGCGTGCGAGCGCAGCGCAGAGAGCAGCATCCCGCGGCGGCTGCGGCCGCGGGGGGCGCGGCCGCCGTCGCGCCAGCGGCGCGCCTGCGCAAGGTTGCTGCCGCCGCTGCCGAAGCGCTGTTCACCGAAGTAGTTCGGCGCACCGCGGCGGGCAAGGTCCGCGAGGCGGGGCTCCAGCACCGCCCGGACGTCGCCGCCAGCGGCGGCGGCGAGCTCGCGCAGCCGCAGGCGGAACGTGTTGCCGCGGTGCACACCCCGGCGCAGCTTGCGCGGGTGGCGGGCACTCGCGAGGACAGCGAGCGCGTCGTCTTCGGCGAGCTCCGCCGGGTCCGGGTCCGCGCGGCCTGGCAGTTGCACGCTGAACCACTGCGTGGTCACGGCGTGCCGGTCCTTGCGCCCCGCGTAGCTCACGGCCCGTGGCGCCACGGCCGCCCAGCGCGCGATGCGCCGGGCCACTTCCTCGCTGTCGAGGCCGCGCTTGCGCACCCGGAGAAAGAGATGTTCGCCGCTGCCCTCGGGCTCGAAGCCGAGCAGTTCGTCGACTTCGAAGTCCTCCGGCAGGGCGCGCAGCCGGGCGGTCGCCGCGGCCCGGCCCCGCGGCGAGGGCCAGCCGCTCACGGGCCGGCGGGCAGCAACAGCACCACCGCGTGGGCGGCGATCCCCTCGCGGCGGCCGCAGAAGCCCAGGCCCTCGGTGGTCGTGGCCTTGACGTTGACGGCCCCGGGGTCGACACCGCAATCCGCCGCGATGCGCTCGACCATGGCGCCGATGTGGGGCGCCAGCCGCGGCGCCTGGGCGATGACCGTGAGATCGGCGTTGCCGAGGATGAAACCCGCAGCCTGCACCTGCGCCACCACCCGCCGCAGCAGGTCGCGGCTGTCGGCGCCGGCCCAGGCCGGGTCATCGTCGGGAAAGTGGCGCCCGATATCGCCGGCGCCGATGGCGCCCAGGAGCGCGTCGCAGAGCGCGTGCAGGACGACGTCACCGTCCGAGTGCGCGGCGAGGCCCTGCGCGTGGTCGATGCGCACGCCGCCGAGCATCACGTGGTCGCCCTCGCAGAAGCGGTGGACATCGTAGCCGTGGCCGATACGCATCAGTCGTTCTCCCCCGCCGCCAGCAGGCAGCGTGCCAGTACCAGGTCTTCCGCGGTTGTCACCTTCAGGTTGCCCCGCGGGCCCGGCACCAGGCCCACCGGGTAGCCGGCGGCTTCCATGGCCGAGGCCTCGTCGGTGACGGCGCCGGCGCTCGCGAGCGCCGCGGCGAGCTCTCCCAGGCGGAACAGCTGCGGCGTCTGCGCGAGCCACAGGCTGCGCCGGTCCACCGTGGCGGCGACGGTCCGGCCGTCCTCGCTGCGCTTGACCGTGTCGCTCACCGGCTGGGCGAGGATGGCGCCTTCGCCACTGGCCGCCACCGCGTCGATGAGGGCGCCGAGGCTCTGCGGGTCGAGGCAGGGCCGCGCGGCGTCGTGGACCAGCACCCAGTCTTCGTCGGCGGCGCGCTCGCGCAGGGCGTCGAGCCCGGCGGCCACGGAATCGGCGCGCTCGGCCCCGCCCTCCGTGAGCATGACCCGGGGGTCCTGCAGGCAGGCGAGACCGGCAGCGCGTTGGTCACCGGCGCGCAGAGCGACGGCCACGCCCTTTACCCGCGCATCGGCGAACAGGGCGCGCAGGCTGTGCTCGAGCAGGGTGCGGCCGGCGATCTCGAGGTACTGCTTGGGCAGCGCGGCACCGAGGCGGCTGCCGATACCGGCGGCGGGTATGACGCCCCAGCAGTTCACGGCTCGCGCGGCGGGGACGGCGCGCTGCCGCTCCCCTCCTCCACGAACTGGTAGAAGACCTCGCCGTCGCGCACCAGGTTCAACTCCTCCCGCGCGCGCTGCTCGACCACCGCCTTGCCCGACTGCAGGTCGAGTACTTCCCGCGCCAGGGTCTCGTTGCGCGCCCGCAGCCGGGCGTTCTCGCGCTCGGCCTCCTGGACCTGGCGCTGCAGCCGCTGCCGCTCGGCGAGGCTGCCCTCGGCAAACCAGAGCCGGTACTGGAGAAGCAGGACGAGGCCGAGAAGAACCAGCAGCAGCCAGCGCAAGGGCGCGCCCTCAGCGCGTCAGTTCCTGCCGGCCGCGGTAGGGCGCGTCGCTGCCCAACTCGGCCTCGATGCGCAGGAGCCGGTTGTACTTGGCCACGCGGTCCGAGCGGCAGAGCGAGCCGGTCTTGATCTGGCCGGCACCGGTGGCGACCGCCAGGTCGGCGATGGTGGTGTCCTCGGTCTCGCCGGAGCGGTGCGAGATCACCGCCGTGTAACCGGCGGAGCGGGCCAGGTTGATGGCGTCGAGGGTCTCGCTGAGGCTGCCGATCTGGTTGAACTTGATCAGGATGGAATTGCCCACGCCGCGCTCGATGCCCTGCTGGAGGATCTTCGTGTTGGTCACGAAAAGGTCGTCACCGACGAGCTGGACGCGGTCGCCCAGGCGCTCCGTGAGCAGCTTCCAGCCGTCCCAGTCGCCCTCGTCGAGGCCGTCCTCGATGGAGAGGATCGGGTGCGCATCCACCAGCCCCGCCAGGTACTCGACGAAGCCGGCGCTGTCGTAGTCCTTGCCCTCCCCCGCGAGCACGTAGCGGCCGTCCTTGTAGAACTCGGAGGCGGCGCAGTCGAGGGCGAGCGTGATATCCGTATCCAGGCCGTAGCCGGCATTGGCAACCGCCTCGGCGATGACCTCCAGGGCCGCCGCATTCGACGGCAGGCTGGGCGCGAAGCCGCCCTCGTCGCCCACGGCGGTGGCGAGGCCGCGGCCGGCGAGCACCTTTTTCAGGTGGTGGAAGACTTCCGCGCCGATGCGCAGCGCCTCGGCGAAGGTGGAGGCCGCCACCGGCTGGATCATGAACTCCTGGATGTCGACGTTGTTGTCCGCGTGCTCACCGCCGTTCAGGATGTTCATCATCGGCACGGGCATGGACAGAGCCGGGCCGCCGGCGAGTTCGTTGATGTGGCGGTAGAGGGGCAGGCCCCGGGACTGTGCGGCGGCCCTGGCCGCGGCGAGGGACACGGCGAGGATGGCATTGGCGCCGAAGCGGGCCTTGTTCTCCGTGCCGTCCGCGGCGATGAGCTTCTCGTCCAGCGCCCGCTGGGCACCGGCATCGCAACCCAGCAGCAGCTCTCGGATCGGTCCGTTCACGTTGGCGACCGCCTGGCAGACGCCCTTGCCGAGGTAGCGGCTGCTGTCGCCATCGCGGAGCTCCAGGGCCTCGCGGGACCCCGTGGACGCACCGGAGGGCGCGAAGGCGGCGCCCAGGCTGCCGTCCTCGAGGAGCACCTCGGCGAGAACCGTGGGGTTGCCGCGGGAATCGAGGACCTCGAAAGCGCGCACGCCGTTGATCATGCTCATGGGAACTCCTTGCCGGGACCCCACTGCGTACGGGGTACGAGACCGGCCTCGTTGAAGGTTAGTCGATGGCCAGCGGCGGCAGGCCCTTGACGAGATCGTCCACGGCCTTCGCCTGGGCCAGGAACGGCTCGAGCTGGTCCAGGGGCAGCGCGCTCGGCCCGTCGCAGAGCGCCTTTGCCGGCTCCGGGTGCGCCTCGAGGAACAGCGCGGCGACACCGACGGCAAGGCCCGCCCGGGCCAGCTCCCCCACCTGGGCCCGGCGGCCGCCGGACGCCGCGCCGAGCGGGTCCCGGCACTGCAGGGCGTGGGTCACGTCGAAGACCAGGGGCACGCCGTCACAGGCATCGCGCATGACGCGGAATCCGAGCATGTCGACGACCAGGTTGTCGTAGCCGAAATTCGTGCCGCGCTCGCAGATCATGAGCCGGTCGTTGCCGCACTCGCGGAACTTCTCGACCACGTTCTTCATCTGCGTGGGCGAGAGAAACTGGGGCTTCTTGATATTGATCGCCGCGCCGGTCTGCGCCATGGCGGAAACGAGGTCCGTCTGCCGCGCGAGGAACGCCGGCAGCTGGATGATGTCGCAGACCTCGGCGGCGGGGGCGGCCTGCAGCGGCTCGTGCACGTCGGTGATCACCGGCAGCCCGTAGCGGTCCTTCACCGCGGCGAGCATCGCCAGGCCCTCCTCGAGGCCCGGGCCGCGGAAGGAGTGGATCGACGAGCGGTTGGCCTTGTCAAAGGAGGCCTTGAACACCAGCGGGATGCCGAGGCGTTCGCAGGCGTCCCTGTACACGCCCGCGACCTCGAGGGCGAAGTCCCGGCTCTCCAGCACGTTGACGCCACCGAGGAGCACGAAGGGCTCCCGGTTACCGATGCGCAGGTCCGCTACCGTGACGACCCGATCCGTCATGCTTGCCTCCCGGGCAGCCAGTGCCTAGTTCCGCGCGGCGGCGTGCGCACAGGCGGCCTCGATGTAGCTGGTGAAGAGCGGGTGCCCGCCGCGGGGCCGCGAGGTGAACTCCGGGTGGAACTGGCAGGCGATGAACCAGGGGTGCTCGGGCAGCTCGACCATCTCCACGAGGTTGTTGTCCGCGGACCAGCCGGCCACGCGCATGCCCGCATCCTGCAGCTGCTGCACGTAATTGTTGTTCACCTCGTAGCGGTGCCGGTGCCGCTCGTGGATCGTGTCCACACCGTAGATCTCGCGGACCTTGCTGCCGGGCGCCAGATGGCAGGGCTGGGCGCCCAGGCGCATGGTGCCGCCGAGGTCCGAGCTTTCGTCGCGCTGCTCCGTGCTGCCGTCGGCGTTCTGCCACTCGGTGATCAGGGCGATCACTGGGTGCGCCGCGTGCGGCTGCATCTCCGTGGAATGGGCGCCCTCGAGGCCGCAGACGTTGCGGGCGTACTCGATGAGCGCGACGTGCATGCCGAGGCAGATGCCGAGGAAGGGAATGCGGTTCTCGCGGGCGTAGCGCACGGCGGCGATCTTGCCCTCCACGCCGCGGTCGCCGAAGCCGCCGGGGACGAGAATCGCGTCCGCGCTGGCGAGGACGTCCGGACCGTCGCGCTCGATATCCTCGGCTTCCACGTAGTCCACGTCCACGTCGGCGAGAGCCTGCAGGCCGGCATGGGCGAGCGCCTCGTTCAGCGACTTGTAGGCGTCGGGCAGCTCCATGTACTTGCCCACCATGGCGACGCGCACGCGCCGGCTTTTCTCGGAGAACTCCCGGCGCAGCACCTCGTCCCACTCGGAGAGGTCCGCGGGCGCGCAGTCGAGCTGGAAACGCTCGGTGATGAAGTCGTCGAGACCCTTTGCGTGCAGGGCGCCGGGGATGCGGTAGATCGAGTCGGCATCCATCACCGGGATGACCGCGCGCTCCTCCACGTTGGTGAACAGGGAGATCTTCTTGCAGGCCGACTCGTCGATGGGCACGGTGCAGCGGCAGAGCAGGACATCGGGCTGCAGGCCGATGGAGCGCAGTTCCTTCACCGAGTGCTGCGTGGGCTTGGTCTTGATCTCGCCGGCGGTGGCGATATAGGGCACCAGGGTGAGGTGCATGAGCAGCGCGCGCGAGGAGCCGAGCTCCACCTTCAGCTGCCGCGCCGCCTCGAGGAAGGGCAGACCCTCGATGTCACCGACGGTGCCACCGATTTCCACCACGGCCACGTCGGCGTCGCCGGCGCCCTTGAGGATGCGCCGCTTGATCTCGTCGGTGATGTGCGGGATCACCTGTACCGTGCCGCCGAGGTAGTCGCCACGCCGTTCCTTGGCGAGCACCGCGTTGTACACGCGGCCGGTGGTGAAGTTGTTGCTGCGGCGCATGGTCGTGCGCGTGAAGCGCTCGTAGTGCCCCAGGTCCAGGTCGGTCTCGGCGCCGTCCTCGGTGACGAAGACCTCGCCGTGCTGGAAGGGGCTCATGGTGCCGGGGTCGATGTTGATGTACGGGTCGAGCTTGAGCAGCGTGACCTTGAGGCCGCGGGCCTCGAGCACCGCGGCGAGGGAAGCGGCGGCAATACCCTTGCCCAGGGAGGAGACCACACCACCAGTCACGAAGACGAAACGCGTCATGCAAAGCCCTTCATACGCCGTTGTCAGGGGGCCCACAACACCGCAACGGGCCGGCGTGCCGGGTGCCACGCTCACCGCGCAAGTCCTGCGAAAAAGATGGCTCTAGAGGCTACCAGAAAGGCCCGGGGCGCTCAATTGAAAAGCGCCGCAGGCACCTCGCTCAAGGCGCGGACCGCGCCCCGGCGGGGCACTCCCGGGGCGGGCTTACCCGTCCCGGCGGGCGACGCCGGAGCGGTCCCAGGACAGCGCCCAGGGGCTGCCCTCGGCCCGCCAGCGCTCGCCCGCGGCCAGCACCCGCCCCTCTGCATCCAGCAGCAGCGGCAGCCGGTCGCGCCACCAGGGCGGCACGGCGGCGGCCCGGAGAAGCGCCTTCAGGCGCCGCCGCTGTGACTCGCCGGCCAGCTGCAGGCGCTCACCGCCGCGGCGGAAGGCAAGCACGGGCGGTGCCGGCCCCCGCGGCCCGGCGACTCGCAGCTCGCCCACACCGGGCACCGCCAGCACCTCCCCCGGCGGCAGTGGCCGGGGCGCCGGTGCAAGGAACGGCTGCGGCCTCGGCAGCAGCCAGGACGCGGCGCCGAAGCGGCCGAGGCACCAGCCGGGGCCGGCCACCCGCGGGCCCGCATCGGCCGCCGCGCCGGCGAGCTGGCGCAGGAACTCCTCGAGCGGCGCCCGCGGCCCCGGCTCGCAGCCCTCGGCGAGGAGCCAGGCCCGCAACCTTGCCGCCCCGCCCGGCCCGGCGAGCGCCGCGACCGCCACGCCGGGGTCGCCGAACACGTTGTGCCAGGTCGGGGGCGCCTCGCGGGCCGGCTGCGCGAGGTTGGCGGCGCTGCGGGTCACCGTCGCGCGATAGCCGGGCCAGCGCGCGGCGACGGCCGGCAGGATCACCTGGCGCAGGTAGTTGCGGTCCGGCCCCGGGTCAGCGTTGGAGGGGTCCTCGATCCAGCGTTCACCGCTGGCGGCCACATAATCGAGGAGCGCGCTGCGGGGGAGCGCGAGAAAGGGCCGGCAGAGCAGGCCGGGGCCGAGGGGCCGCTCCGCCGGCATCCCGGCAAGGCCCCGCTCCCCGGTGCCGCGGAGCAGGCGCAGGAGCACCGTTTCCGCCTGGTCGTCCTGGTGGTGTGCGAGGAACAGGCACCCGCCCTCCCCCAGCGCGGCCTCGAAGGCGGCATAACGCGCCGCGCGGGCAGCCGCCTCGGGGCCGCTGCCGCCGCGCTCGACCGCAACGCGCACTGTCTCGAGCGGGACGCCGAGCCGCTCGCACAGGGCGGCGCAATGGGCGGCCCAGCGGTCGGCGTCGGGATGGAGGCCGTGGTGGACATGCAGTGCCCGGAGCGGCGGGCTGCCGCGGTGCCGCGCCTGCCGGGTGGCGAGGGCCAGTAGCAGTGCGGTGGAATCGAGGCCGCCGGAGAACCCGACCAGCCAGTGCCCGTCGTCGCGACCGTCAAGGGCGGCGGCGAGGGCCTCGGTAACGGGGCAGCGCGGGCCCGCCACGGCGTGGCGGGATCAGTTCCCGTAGGACATCAGGCGCGCGTAGCGGGCCTCGAGCATGTCCTCCACGGGGGTCCCGCGCAGGCGCGTGACCTGCTCGACCAGGTGCCCGCCGATGCGCTCGGCCATGAGGTCGACGTTGCGGTGGGCGCCGCCCAGGGGCTCCTCGATGGTGGCATCGACGATCCCCAGTTCCTCGAGCACGCTGGAGGTGACGCCCATGGCCTGGGCCGCGTCCGGGGCGTTGTCCGTGCTCTTCCAGATGATGTTCGCGCAGCCCTCCGGGGAGATCACGAAGTAGGTGGAGTACTGCAGCATGGCGAGATGGTCGCCCACGCCGATGCCGAGCGCCCCGCCCGAGCTGCCCTCGCCGATGACCACGCAGACCACGGGCGTGCGCAGCCGCGACATGACCGCGAGGTTGGTGGCGATGGACTCGCTGATGCCACGCTCTTCCGAGTCGATACCGGGGTAGGCCCCGGGGGTGTCGATCAGCGTAATCACCGGCAGCTCGAAGCGCTCGGCCAGTTCCATGAGGCGCAGCGCCTTGCGGTAGCCCTCGGGCTTGGGCATGCCGAAGTTGCGGTAGACCTTGTCTTTCACCGCGCGGCCCTTCTCCTGGCCGATGACCATTACGGGGATGCCGTTAAGCCGCGCGGTGCCGCCGACGATGGCCTTGTCGTCGCCGAAGCGGCGGTCGCCGTGGAGTTCGTCGAAGTCCGTGAAGATGCGCGGGATGTAGTCGAGGCTGTAGGGACGCAGCGGGTGCCGGGCCACCTTGACGATGTCCCAGGGCGAGAGGTTGGCGAAGATCTTCTCGGTGAGCTTGGTGCTCTTCTTGCGCAGCGTGTCGATCTCTTCATCGATGCCGAGCTCGGCACCGCTGCCCACCTGCTCGAGCTCCTGGATCTTCACCTCGAGCTCGGCAATCGGTTGTTCAAAATCCAGGTAATTGGGGTTCATGGCGACCCTTCCAGCGGCACGTGGGCAAGGGCGCGAGTGTACAAAAATCCGGCGGGGCCTACCACGACCCCGGGAGGGGGAGGACTCAGCCGAGCAGGGTGATCATGATGCCGGCGGCCACGGCCGAGCCGATGACGCCGGCGACATTCGGCCCCATGGCGTGCATGAGCAGGAAATTGTGCGGGTTGGCCTCCAGGCCCACGCGGTTGCAGACCCGCGCGGCCATGGGCACGGCGGAGACCCCGGCGGCGCCGATGAGCGGGTTGATGGGGGTTTTCGACAGGCGGTTCATGAGCCGGGCGATGAGCACCCCAGCGGCGGTGCCGATGGCGAAGGCGACCACGCCGAGGGCCAGGATGCCGAGGGTCTCGAGATCGAGGAACTTGTCCGCCACCAGCTTCGAACCTACGGAAAGGCCGAGGAAGATCGTGGTGATGTTGATGAGGGCATTCTGCGCCGCCGCCGACAGGCGCTCGACCACGCCGCATTCGCGCATGAGGTTGCCGAAGCAGAACATGCCGAGAAGCGGCGCGGCGCCGGGAAGCAGCAGCGCCACGAGCACCAGCAGCAGCAGCGGGAAGAGGATCTTCTCGAGCTGGCCCACGGGACGCAGCTGCACCATCTCGATCTCGCGCTCGGCCTGCGTGGTCAGGGCGCGCATGATCGGCGGCTGGATCAGCGGCACCAGGGCCATGTAGGAGTAGGCCGCGACGGCGATCGCGCCGAGAAGGTCCGGAGCGAGGATGCTCGACACGTAGATGGCCGTGGGCCCGTCGGCACCACCGATGATGCCGATGGCCGCCGCGTCCTGCAGCGTGAAATCGAACACGCCGGCGGAAGACAGGGCGACCGCGCCCACCAGCGTGGCGAAGATGCCGAACTGCGCCGCGGCACCGAGGAGCAGGGTGCGCGGGTTGGCGAGCAGCGGCCCGAAGTCGGTCATGGCCCCCACGCCCATGAAGATCACGAGGGGGCCGGCGCCGCTGGCGATGGTCACCCGGTAGAACTGGTAGAGCACGCCGTGGTTGTAACCCGCGTCCCGGGCCAGGCCCTGCAGGCTCGCCTGGACGGCGCTGCCGGCGCCGTCGAAGGCGGCAGACACGGCCTTGAAGGGGGCATCCGCGGGCAGCCCGAGCTGCCCGGCGAGCATCGCTCGAAGGCCCGCATCGCCGCCATGGAGCGCACTGTCGAAGGCGGACCAGGCGAGGTCGGCGCCGGGGATGTTGGCGAGGATGCCGCCGAAGCCGATGGGCACGAGCAACAGCGGCTCGAATTCCTTGCGGATGGCGAGGTAGAGGAGCAGGAGGCCGACGCCGATCATGATCGCGGCGCCGGCGTCGAGGCGGGCGAGCCCGGAGGCCGCCCAGAGGGCCGAGAGGTCTTCCACCGCTCAGCCCAGGACCAGCAGCGTATCGCCGACGTGCACCGCGTCGCCGGCGACGACGGCCACCGAAACGACGGTGCCGGCGCGGGGCGCGCGCACCTCCGTCTCCATCTTCATCGCCTCGAGGGTGAGCACCACGTCCCCGGCGCTGACCGTGTCGCCGGCCGCCACGGCGACCCGGACGATGTTGCCGGCGAGCGGCGCGGGCAGCGGGTCGCCCCCGCCCGCGGCCGACGGGGCCGCGGGCGCAGCCTCGGGCGCGGGCGCCGCGGCAACGGATGAGACCTCACCGCCCTCGCTCACTTCCACCACGTAGGGCTGACCATCCACCTTCACCGTGTACACGGCCGGGCCGCCCGGCGCCGCCGCGGGGGCGGCGAGCGCCGCAGCCGGCGCTTCGGCGGCGGCCTCGGCATCCGGGTGTGGCTCGAAGGCGTCGGCGTTGCCCCGGTTGGCGAGGAAACGCAGGCCGACCTGCGGAAACAGGGCATAGGTCAGCACGTCGTCGGTGCGCCGCTCGCCGTCGGCAAGACGGATACCCTGCTCCTCCGCCAGGCCCGCGAGTTCCTCCGCCAGCGCGTCCATCTCCGGCTCGAGCAGGTCTGCGGGCCGGCAGGTGATCGGCGCATCGCCCTCGAGCACCCGCGCCTGCAGCTCGGCGTTCACCGGCGCCGGGGTGGCGCCGTACTCGCCCTTGAGCACACCCGCGGTCTCGCGGGAAATGGACTTGTAGCGCTCGCCGGTGAGCACGTTGAGCACCGCCTGGGTGCCGACGATCTGCGAGGTCGGCGTCACCAGGGGGATGTAGCCGAGGTCCTCGCGGACCTGCGGGATTTCCGCGAGCACCTCGTCCATGCGATCCGCCGCGCCCTGCTCGCGGAGCTGGTTCTCCATGTTCGTGAGCATGCCGCCGGGCACCTGGGCGACCAGGATGCGCGAGTCCACGCCGCGCAGGGAGCCCTCGAACTTCGCGTACTTCCTGCGCACCGTGCGGAAGTAGGCGGCGATGTCCGCCAGCTTGTCGAGGTCGAGACCCGTGTCCCGCTCCGTACCCTGGAGGATCGCCACCACGGACTCCGTGGGCGAGTGGCCGTAGGTCATGGACATGGAGGAGATCGCGGTATCGATGTTGTCGATGCCCGCCTCCACGCACTTGAGCGCCGTGGCCGTCGACAGCCCGGTGGTGGCGTGGCACTGCATGTGGATGGGGATGGCGCAGGTCTCCTTGAGGCGCCGCACCAGTTCGTGGCCGGCGTACGGACGCAGCAGCCCGGCCATGTCCTTGATGGCGATGGAGTCGGCTCCCGCGTCCTCGATGCGCCGGGCCAGGTCGAGCCAGGTATCGAGGGTGTGCACGGGGCTCAGCGTGTAGGACAGGGTGCCCTGGGCGTGCTTGCCCACGGACTTCACCGCCTTCAGCGCCGTTTCGAGATTGCGGAAATCGTTCATGGCGTCGAAAACGCGGAACACGTCGACGCCGTTGGTGGCGGCCCGCTCCACGAAACGCTCGACGACATCGTCGGCGTAGTGCCGGTAGCCGAGGATATTCTGGCCGCGCAGCAGCATCTGCTGCTGCGTCTTCGGCATGGCGGCCTTCAGCTCCCGGATGCGCTCCCAGGGGTCCTCGCCGAGATAGCGGATACAGGCATCGAAGGTCGCCCCGCCCCAGGACTCCAGCGACCAGAAGCCGATGTCGTCGAGGGCGGCCGCGATGGGAAGCATGTCGTCCAGGCGCAGGCGCGTCGCGAACAGGGATTGATGCGCATCGCGGAGGACGACGTCGGTAATGCCGAGGGGGCGTTGGCTGGCTTCCATCAGGGGCGTTCCTTGTCACTGGAGTTGGCGTGGCGATGCCTGGCGAGGGCGGCGGTGATCGCCGCGACCACCGCCGGTGAAGGCCCTTCGCCCGGGCCGGCGCCGCCCCGGGTCGCAACGGCCGTTGCCGGAACCGGTGCGGGCGGCGCGAAACACCGGACCAGGGCGGACAGGGCGCTCGTGGCCAGCACGAGCAGGGAGAGGAACAACACGACGGTCAGCATGCCGAAGAGCATCAGGTCCAGGCCCTGTCGGAGCAGGCTTTCGTCCATGGGTCGCGTCTCCCGTGCGGTGGTGCGACGATCATACTGCATGGCCGTCGCGGTCCGGTAGGTGGGTGCCTGCGCGCCCGGCGAAACCCGTGGACCCCGGGGCACCCGCGGCCGGCGACCGGGTATAATCCCGCCATGCGCCTCGTACTCGCCCCCATGGAGGGGGTCATAGACCACACCATGCGCGAGCTGCTCACCGGCCTCGGGGGCATCGACCGCTGCGTGACGGAGTTTCTCCGGGTTACCGAGCGCCTGCTGCCGCCGCGGGTCTTCCACCGCATCTGCCCCGAGCTCGCCGGGGGCGGACGAACCGCCCACGGCGTGCCCGTCTACCTGCAGCTTCTCGGCGGCCAGCCCGGCCCCGTGGCCGAGAATGCGGCTCGCGGCGCGGAGCTGGGCGCCCCCGGCATCGACCTCAACTTCGGCTGCCCGGCGAAAACCGTGAACCGTTCCGACGGCGGCGCCATCGTGCTGCGCGAACCCGGGCGCGTGCACGCGATCACGGCGGCCGTGCGCGCCGCCCTGCCCGCGCAGGTTCCGCTTACGGTGAAGATCCGCCTCGGCTTCGACGACCGTTCACCCTTCCTGGAGGTCGTGCGCGCCATCAGCGAAGCCGGGGCGACGGAGATCGCCGTACACGCCCGCACCCGGCGCGACGGCTACCGCCCCCCGGCCTACTGGGACGACATCGCCGGGGCACGCGCCGTCACCACGCTGCCGATCATCGCCAACGGCGAGATCTGGAGCCCGGGGGACGCGGCGCGCTGCCGGGCCGCCAGCGGCTGTGAAGACCTCATGCTGGGCCGGGGTGCGCTCTGCCGGCCCGACCTGCCGCGACTGGTGCGTGCCGCCAGCCGTGGCGAGGAGCTGGAACCGCTGCCCTGGCCGGCGGTGCTCGAGCTGCTGCGCCACTTCTTCGCGCTCACCCTCGCCAGCTACGATGCGCGCCACGCCGGCAATCCGCTGAAACAGTGGCTGGTCTACCTGCGCGGCTACTACCCGCAGGCGGCGCTGTTCTTCGAACGCGTCAAGCGCCTGCGCGACCCGGCCGAGCTGGCCGAGGCCCTCGCCAGGGCGGCGGACCCGCGCGCCGCGGCGGCCTGAGGCACCCTTGCGGCCGCGCCGCGGCCTGCCCCTATAATGGCCCTTTGCCGGGCCCGGGCCGTACGCGTCGCAGCCGCCCTGTGGGCATGCCCCGGGCAAGGCCGGTGCGCCGGCCGCTTGAAGAAGGATAAGCCGCATGTCCATTGCCGCCGCTCCCGCCGCCTCCGGCGACGCGACCCTCCTCGGCCACCCCCGGGGGCTGTTCGTCTGCTTTGCCACGGAGCTCTGGGAGCGCTTCTCCTTCTACGGCATGAAGTACCTGCTGCTCCTCTACCTCACCAAGTACCACCTGTTCTCGGACGCCGGCGGCCTCGAGGTGCTCGGCAGCTATGCCGCACTGGTCTACGCCATGCCGGTGATCGGCGGCCTGCTCGCCGACCGCTATCTCGGCATGCGCAAGGCGGTGGTCTTCGGCGGTCTGCTGCTCGTGCTCGGCCACCTGGGCATGGCGGCGGAGGGCGAGCAGGCGCGCATGGTCGGCGACGAGGTGGTTCGCGACGACGGCGCCCTGCAGGTGTTCTACTTCTCCCTGGCACTCATCGTCATCGGCGTCGGTTTCCTCAAGCCGAACATCTCCACCATCGTCGGGCGCCTCTACGGCACCGACGACCCGCGCCGGGACGCGGGCTTCACCATCTTCTACATGGGCATCAACATCGGCGCGTTCACCGCCACGCTGCTCTGCGGCTACCTCGGCGAAACCTTCGGCTGGAGCTACGGTTTCGGCGCCGCCGGGATCGGCATGCTGGTGGGCCTGGCGACCTTTCTCGGCGGGCAGAAGCACCTCCAGGGGCTCGCGGAGCCAGCGCGCCCGGCGGTCCTCAAGGAGCGCTCTCTCCTCGGCCTCAACAAGGAGCTGACCATCTACCTCGCCGCCCTCGGCGGCGTGGCCGTCGCCTGGCAGTTGCTGCAGTTCAACGGCGGCGTGGGCATGCTTCTCAATGCCCTGGCGCTGGCCGTGCTCGCGGGGCTGACCTGGTTCATCGCGGTGAAGTGCGACGCAGTGGAACGCTCGCGGATGATCGTGCTGGTCGTGCTGACGCTGTCCAGCGTGCTGTTCTGGTCCCTGTTCGAGCAGAGCGCGGCATCCATGACCCTGTTCGCGGACCGGGTGATGGACCGGGAAGTCTTCGGCGTCACCCTGACCGCGTCCCAGTTCGGGTCGCTGAACGCCTTCTTCATCTTCCTGTTCGCGCCGGTCTTCGCCCTGCTCTGGACCACGCTCGGCCGCCGGGGGCTGGAGCCCAGCACGCCGGTGAAGTTTTCCCTGGGCATCGCCCAGGCCGGGCTGGGCTTCGGCGCGCTGATCCTGGGCGCAGCCAACCCGGACCAGGCCGGCCTCGTCTCGGGCTACTGGATGATCCTCGCCTACCTGCTGCACACCTGCGGTGAGCTGTGCCTTTCGCCGGTGGGGCTCTCGGCGGTGACCAAGCTGTCCGTGCCGAGCATCACCGGGGTCATGATGGGCAGCTGGTTCCTCGCCACCGCCTACTCGAATTTCGTCGCCGCGCAGCTTTCCAAGATCGCCGCCATCGAGACCGTGGACGGCACGGTGGCCGACGTCGGCACGGCGCTCGCCAGCTACACCGCGCTGTTCGGCAAGCTATTCTGGGTGGGCCTGGCGGTGGGGGCGGTGCTGCTCGCCCTGTCACCGCTGCTGAAGCGCATGATGCGCGGTATCCACTGATCGCCACGGGTCGCGGCAAGGGGGAAGGAACCATGGCAGCAAGGGACTTCGACCTGGTGCTATGGGGCGCCACGGGCTTCACCGGCCGTCTCGTCGCCGAGCACCTGGCCGCCCACTACGGCCACGGCGGCCGCTTGCGCTGGGCCCTCGGCGGCCGCAACCGCGACAAGCTGGAGGCGCTCGCCGCCGAACTGGCCGATGACAGCGGCACACCGGCGCTGCTCACCGGCGACAGTGACGACGACGCGAGCATGGCGTCCCTGGCCGGCCGTACGAAGGTCGTCTGCAGCACCGTGGGGCCCTACGCGCGCCACGGCACGCCCCTGGTCGCGGCCTGTGCCGATGCCGGCACCCACTACTGCGACCTCACCGGCGAGGTGCCCTGGGTGGCCATGACCATCGCGCGCTTCGGCGAGCGCGCTGCCGGGACCGGCGCCCGTATCGTGCACAGCTGCGGCTTCGATTCCATTCCCTCGGACCTCGGCACCTGGTTCGTGCAGCGGGAGATGCTGACCCGCCACGGCGTCGCGGGCGGCCGCGTGCGCGGCCGCGTGGGGCGCTCCCGGGGCGGCGCCAGCGGCGGCACCGTGGCCAGCCTCCTCGGCGTCATGGAAGAGGCGGGCCGGGACCGCAGCGTGCGCAAGCTCCTGGCCGACCCCTACAGCCTCAATCCACCGGGCGCGCCCCGGGGCCCGGACCGGAACGACAGCCTGCGTCCGCTCTATGACCCGGTATTCGAACAGTGGACCGGGCCCTTTGTCATGGCGGCGATCAACACCCGCGTGGTGCGCCGCAGCAATGCACTGCTCGACTTCCCCTGGGGGGAAGACTTTGCCTACGACGAGCGCCAGCTCTGCCGCTCGCGCGCCCAGGCCACGCTCCTGGCCGGCGCGCTCGGCGGCGGCATGGCGGCCATGGCCCTCTCGCCCACCCGCCGCCTCGCCGCGCACTTCCTTCCCTCCCCGGGGGAAGGCCCGGACGCCGACGAGCGCGAGAACGGCTTCTTCGAGCTGTTCCTGCACGCGGAGCACCCGGCGGAGCGCGGGCTGGACCTGCGTGCGCGGGTCAGCGGCGACCGCGACCCGGGCTACGGTGCAACGTCGCGCATGCTCGGCGAGGCGGCCGCCTGCCTGGCCCTCGACGACCTGCCCGTGGGCGGCGGCATATGGACGCCCGCCGCCGCCCTTGGCGATGCGCTGCTAACGCGCCTTCGCGACCGTGCCGGGCTTCGCTTCGACCTCGTCTGAGCGGACCGCCGCCGGCGCCAGGGCGCGGTGAGCGACCTCACCTTCAGCGGTGCCCTCCTGCCCGGGGCGGACCCGCGCCGGGCCCGGCTGCAGCTGACGGCGCTGTTCCGGCTGACGGACCCCGACGCGGTGGAGCCCTTCTTCCGGGGTGGCACGTTAACACTGCGCCGGGGGCTCACATCGGGCGAGGCCGAGCGGCTCTGCGAGCGCCTGCGCGCGGCGGGGCTGGACTGCGCGGTCACACACGAGCCCGAGTCGGAACTCGAACCGGAACCCGAGCCCGAACCCGAACCCGAACCCGAACCCGAACCCGAACCCGAACCCGAACCCGAACCCGAACCCGAACCCGAACCGGAGCCTGAGGCTGAACCGGAGCCCAAACCGGAGCCCAAACCGGAGCCGGAGCCGCAGCCAGAGCCAGAACCCGAGCCGGAACCTGAACCGGAGCCAGAGCCAGAACCCGAGCCGGAACCTGAACCGGAGCCCGAGCCCGAGCCTGAACCGGAACCTGAACCGGCCGCACCTGAGCCGGCCGCACCTGAGCCGGCCGCACCCAATCTCTTCCAGGTCCGGCCGGATGCACCGGCGGCGCTGAGCGACGAGGCCGTGCAGCTGCGCTGGCTGACGGCGCTGATCGCCAGTGCTCTCTTCGCCGCGGCTCTCACCGCCGCGATCATCGCCGGGCTGCGCGGATCGGCACCGGCACCGCTCGCGGGAGCGGCCGCGACCGGCGTGGACGGCGCCGGCCAGCTCTACCTGCTGACCCGCGATGCGGTGCTCCTACACGACCGTGCCGGTCACGATCTCCTCCGCCTCGACGCCGGGCGCCTCGGCCTCGCCGATCTCGCTCCGCCTTTCTTCGTCGGCCGCGACGGGTCCCTCGTGCTGCAGACCCGCGCTGGGGATAGCGGGCTGGCCCCGTGGCGCTGCGCGCCCGCGGGCGGCCCCTGCGAGCCGCTGCCCGTGGCCGGCCCGCTGCGGGCGGTGGCCGGCGGTCGGGGAGACGCGCTTCATGTCCTCGACAGCAGCGGCCTGGTCCTGATTGCCGAAGGCAGCGCCCGGGCGCAGGCCGCGCTCGATGCGGAATCGCCGGCGCCGCGGCTCGTGAACGAAGGCGGACTGCTCTACCTCGCCGCCGACGGGCCCCTGGTCGGCGTTCACCGGCCCGACCCGGCGAGCTACGGCGAACAGCTCGACGCGCTCCTGCTGCTACCCGCCGGGTTCACCACCGCGGCCGTGCGGGACCTCGCCTTCTTCGCGGACCAGTGGTGGGCCCTGCTCGAGAACGAGGCCGGCGCCGTGGCCCTGCACCGCTTCGACACGCGCTGGGGACACCTGGGTGCCGTGGTCCTGCCCACAGTGATCGACGCCCGGCGGCTGCAGCCCTGGGGCCGCCAGCTGCTCTTACTCGACCCCGAGCGACCGGAGCTCCAGCGGGTGGACGGCGAGGGGCGTGTCGGCGCGCCTTTCCGCTCGTCACTGTTCTCGGCGCTGGTGCGGGAGCAGCGCGAGACGCTCGCCTGGCGGTCGACGGCGTCGACCCTCTTGCGCTGCGCCCTGGCCGCGGCCCTCGGCGGTGCCCTGCTCGCCCTGCTGCTCGCGACCGATCGTCGCCGGCGGCAGGCCGACGCTCCGGCGCTGCGTCTCGACCGGGAGCTCGGGGCCTTCCTCTGGTTCCCGGCCCTGGCCGCCGCCCGGCGCCGGCGCGGGCGCCAGGCCATCGTGCTGGCAATCGCCGCCGGCGTGCTTGCCGCGGCCGCGGCGCTCGGCGGCCAGCCCGGCGTGGCATTTGCCGGCCTCTCGCTGGCGGCCCTCGCAAGCGGGGTCGCGGGCAGCTGCCTGGCCCCGGCGGGGCACGTTGGCATCGCCGGCCGGCGCCTGCTGGTCACGGACCACCGCGGAGTCTACCAGGGCGGTGCCGCCGACAGCTTCCGCCGCCGCGGACCTTTCCTGCTCCGCGGCGACGTGGTGCTGAGCCTGGGCACGGCGAGCCTGCCCGCCTTCCCGCCGTCCCTCCAAGCCGCGCTCACCCGCGCCGGTGCCGGTGCCGCGGACCCGCCCGGGGCCGGCACCGTCGCGGCGGCCCTGCTCCGCGCCCGCCACCCCCTGGCGCTCGGCCTTGCCGGTGCCGGCATCCTGGCCCTGGTCGGCCTCGCAGCGGCCGTCGCGTAGACGCTATACTGGCAGCTCTTCAACGGGCAGGAGCCAAGCTTGACGGCAGCGACCGACGCACAGCCGGCGGCACCCGGCGAACAGCCGGCCGTGGCGCTTTTCGTCACCTGCCTCGTGGACCTGTTCCGGCCGGAAGTGGGCTTCGCCACCCTGCGGCTGCTCGAGGACGCGGGGTGCCGCGTCTACGTGCCCCGGGCGCAGACCTGCTGTGGCCAGCCCGGCTACAACAACGGCGACTACGAGGGGGCCCGCGCCGTGGCCCGGGACGTGATCCGCACCTTCGAACAGGCCGAGTTCGTGGTCGTCCCCTCCGGCTCCTGCGCCGGTATGCTCATCCACCACTACCCGAAGCTCCTCGAGGGCGCCTGGCGCGAGCGGGCCCGGGCGCTGGCCGAGCGAACCTGGGAACTGACCGCCTTCCTCAGCGATGTGTTGAGCGACGTCCTGCCTGTGCGGCGGCGCGTGCCGGCTGCGCAGGCGCAGGCGGCCGTCGCCTACCACGACGGCTGTGCCGGCCTGCGCGAGCTCGGCATCCGCGAACAGCCGCGACGCCTGCTCGCCGAGAGCGGCATCGCGGTGCGGGAGCTGGAGCAGCCCGACGTGTGCTGCGGCTTCGGGGGCACCTTCTGCGCCAAGATGCCGGCCATCTCGGCCAAGATGGCCGACGACAAGCTCAAGGATGCGGTGGAGACCGGTGCCGACACGCTGGTGGCCGGCGACCTCGGCTGCCTGATCGCCCTCGCCGGTCGCGCGCGGCGGGAGGGGGTCGCGCTGTCTTTCCGCCACGTCGCGGAGCTGCTCGACGGCGAGCTCGAGGCGCCGCCGATCGGTGAGGAAACCCGGGGCTGATGGAGCAGCACAGCGCCGAATTCCTGGCTAATGCCGACGAGGCCCTCGCGGGCCGCGAACGCGCGCAGCTGCGCGAGGCCATGGGGCTGTTCGCTCCTGCCCTGCACAGCGCGGCGGCAAATGCCTACGGTGATTTCGACGCGCTGCGCGAGCACCTGCACGCGGTGCGCCGGCACACCCTGGACCACCTCGATGTCTACCTCGACCGCTACCTCGAGGCGGCGACGGAGAACGGCAACAGCGTGCACTTCGCGGAAACCCCGGATGAGATGAACCGCACCGTCGAGGCCATCTGCCGCCAGCACGGCGCGCGCCGGATCATCAAGGGCAAGTCCATGGTCACGGAGGAGAGCGCGCTCAACGACCACCTGACCGGCGCCGGCTTCGCGGTGCGCGAAACGGACCTCGGCGAATACATCATCCAGGAGGCGGGAGAGACGCCCAGTCACATCGTGGGCCCCGCCCTGCACAAGACCAAAGACGAGATACGCGAGCTGTTCCTGGCCCGCCACGACCTCGGCGAGCGCTCCCTGGAGAGCGCTGGCGAGATGGTCGGCGAGGCGCGGCAGGTGCTTCGCGAGGAGTTCCTCGGCGGCGAGGTCGGCATCATCGGCGCCAACGCGCTGGTCGCCGAGACGGGTTACTCGCTGCTGGTCACCAACGAAGGCAACGGCGACCTGTGCGCCAACCTGCCGCCGGTGCTTATCGTCTGTACGACGCTGGAACGCCTGCTGCCGCGCATGAGCGACGCCGCCGACCTGCTGCGCCTCCTCGCCCGCTCCGCGACGGGGCAGCCCGTGACCTGTTACACCAGCTTCTACTCCGGCCCGCGCCGCCCGGGGGACGCCGACGGCCCCGTGGAAACGCACATCGTGCTCTTGGACAACCGGCGCACGGAGATCCTGGCCAGCGACTACAGCGACATGCTGCAGTGCATCCGCTGCGGCGCCTGCCTGAACCACTGCCCGATTTACGTGGCTGCCGGCGGCCACGCCTACGGCTGGGTCTATCCCGGGCCCGTGGGCTCGGTGCTGACACCGCTGCTCACGTCCCTGGAGGAGAGCCACCTCCTGCCCAACGCCTGCACGGCCTGCGGCCGCTGCGCCGAAGTCTGCCCGGCCAACATCCCCCTGCCGGACCTGCTGCGGGACCTGCGCCAGGAGGAGCGCGAGCAGGCGCTATCGCCGGTGGGCTGGCGCCGCGGACTCGCCTTCCACGCCCGGCTGCTTCGCCATCCCTGGCTCTACCACCGGCTCACGGGCCTCGCCGCGCGGATGCTGGCGCTCGCGGCCCGCGGCCGCGGTGTGCTCAGCCGCGTGCCGTTCGCCGCCGGCTTTCTCAGCGAGCGGGACCTGCCCGCGCCCACCGGCGCGAGCTTCATGGCCCGTTACCGCGGACCGCACGGAGACGAGCGGTGAGCGACGAGGCGCGGGACCGCATTCTCGCCCGCGTGCGCGCCGCGAGCCGGCGGGCCGCCGAGAGCGAGGTTGACGCGGCGCTCGCCGCGCTCGGCCGGGGGCCGGCGCCGCGGCCGCTGCACGGGGACCCGCGCGTCACCCTGCTCGCCCGGCTGCTGCGCAACCAGGCCGCCGTGGACGCCGTCACCGACCGCACGGCCGCCGTCCGCGCCATCGGCGAGTTCCTCGGTGCGCGGCACGGCAGCCGCAAGCTGGTCGCCGGGCAGGACCCGCGGCTGGCCGCCCTGCCCTGGCGCGATGCCGGCCTCCTGCCGCGCTTCGGCGAGGTCGAGCCCGGGGACCTGGCGGCCGTGAGCTATGCCCGCCTCGCCATCGGCGAGACCGGCAGCGTGGTGCTGACCAGCGGCCGCGACAACCCGGGGCGGAACAATCTCCTGCCGGAGGATCACATCGTGCTGGTCAACGGCGAGGACGTGGTCGCCGGCCTCGACGACCTCTGGCCGGCGCTGCAGGCACGCCTCGGCGCCGAGCAGCGCCCGCGGAGCCTGCAGCTCATCTCCGGGCCCTCGAGCACCGCGGATATCGCGCTGGAAATGGTCTTCGGCGCGCACGGGCCGCGCGCGCTGCAGGTGGTGCTGGTGGCGAGAGATGCCCCGGACTGCCTGGCGGCAGCCCGGTCCCTGCCGGGCTAGCCCGCCTACCCGCCGAGCGGGGTATAGCTGAATTTCTGCCCGCCGAGGCTCGCCTCGTACATCAGGCCGCCCTTGGCGATGGTGAAGATTGCCATCCCCTTGCGGTAGCCGCCGTGGACCGTGGAGGCGTTGTGCTGGCCGCCACTGGCGCCGGCGGACGCGCCGCCGCCGGTGGAGGCTTCCGCGGAGACGCCGGCGGTGATCGCCACTGCCGTCGCCTGGGCGCTGAACTCGAAGTTGCCGGAGGTGAACATCTCGAAGGCGCGCTGGTCCTCGAAGAAGATGATCTGGCTGTAGGCCTGGCCGCCGAGCTGGAAGCCGACGGTGACCTGCGTCATGGTCGTATCGCCGACATACTCGCCCTGCGCATACACCCGGCCCTTGCCGTGTGCGCCGCCGATGCCGATGCCGCCCTTGCCGATGGTCGGGAACAGCGCGTAGCCGTAAGCCGATGCGAAGAATGCATCGGTTTCACCCGCGCGCTCGAAGGCGTCCAGGGCCTCGGCGTACTTGTCGTCCGCCAGGGCGGCGGTGCCGAAGCTGACGCCAAGGCAGAGCATCAGGGTGGTTAATAACGTTCTGGTCATGGTGGTTCCTCTCGGGGAAGGGGCTGGGACGCCCTGCGGGCCCATCGAGTGTACGCCAGTGGCCGCAGCGCCGCTATCCCGGCGCCGGCGCGGGAAACGCTTCAACCGGTGTTGCGCATACCGGCGGCAATGCCGGCAATGGTGACCATGACCGCGCGCCGGAGGAGCGGGTCGCCGCCGGCCTCGGCGCCGCCCTGGCCGCCGGCGGCCTCGCGGCTGCGCTCGAGAAGCTCGGCCTGCAGATAATTGAGCGGGTCCGTGTAGACGTTGCGCAGGCCGATGGACTGGCGCGCCCAGGGCTGCGCCTCCAGCGGGACGCCGACGCCGCGCAGGGCGAGCACGGTCCCGCGGTCCGCCGCCATGGCCTCGCGCAGGCGCTCGCCGATCGGCGTCAGCGCCGCCGGCACGAGGTGGCTGTCGTAGTAGGCCGAGATACCGCTGTCGGCCTTCGCATAGACCATCTCCAGCATGGACAGGCGGGTGGCGAAGAAAGGCCAGTCCCGGGCCATGGTCGCGATGACCTCGCCATCACCCGCCTCTACCGCCGCTGCCAGGGCCGCCCCGGCACCCAGCCAGGCCGGCAGCATGAGCCGGTTCTGCGACCAGGCGAAGATCCAGGGAATGGCGCGCAGCGTCTCGATACCCCCACCGCCCGCACGGCGCGCGGGGCGCGACCCGAGGGGCAGCGAGGCGAGCTCCTGCTCCGGGGTGGCGTGGCGGAAATAGGCGACGAAGTCCGGGTCGTCACGCACCACGGCGCGGTAGCGGCGGCAGGAATCCTCGGCCAGCCGGCCCATGACCTCGCGCCAGGCCGGCTCGGGCATCGGCGGTGTCACCAGGTTGGCGCGGCAGATCGCGCTGGTGTAGAGCGCCAGCGTGCGCACCGCGAGCGGCGCCAGACCCAGCTTGACGCGGATCATCTCCCCCTGCTCCGTGACCCGCAACCCGTTCTCTAGCGAGCCCGGCGGCTGTGACAGCAGGGCGTCGAAGGCGGGGGCGCCGCCGCGGCCGATGGTGCCGCCGCGGCCGTGGAAGAGCGTGAGCGCAATACCCTGGCGCTCGCAAAGCCCCAGCAACGCCTCCTGGGCGCGGTACTGGGCCCAGGAGGCGGCGAGCACGCCGGCGTCCTTGGCGGAGTCGGAATAGCCGATCATCACCATGAGCCGCCCGTCACAGTGGCCGCGGTACCAGGGCTCGGCGAGCAGCGCCTCCACCACCTGCGGCGCGCGGTCGAGGTCGTCGAGGGTCTCGAACAGCGGCGCCACCGGCAGCGGGTGGC
Source organism: Pseudohaliea sp. (assembly GCF_040217025.1). GTDB lineage: Bacteria > Pseudomonadota > Gammaproteobacteria > Pseudomonadales > Halieaceae > Pseudohaliea. Next base: position 1,079,003 of record NZ_JAVJOA010000008.1, read on the forward strand.
GGCAGCCCGCCTCGCGCAGGATCAGGTGCACGGCGAGCACGTCGGAGGCATTGCGTGCCATGGATATGACGTAGGCGCCAAGCGCTTCCGGCGGCTGCGCCGCCGCCACCCGGCAGGTCGCCAGCACCTCGGCCGCCTCCGCGCTGGGCTCCCAGTCCGTCGGCACCAGGGGCCGGCGGCTCGCCAGCTCCGTGAGCAGGAAGGCCCGCCGGGCGTTCTCATCCCACTCTGCGTAGTCGCCGAGGCCGAGGTAGCGGGTCAGCTCCGAGAGCAGGCCCGTGTGCCGGGCGCTGTCCTGCCGGAGATCCAGGCGCACGAGGTGAACGCCGAAGCAGCGCACCCGGCGCAGCAGGTCGAGCAGTTTGCCCTCGGCGACGATGGCCATGCCCGAGGCACAGAGGGAGCGGTGGCAGGCGAGCAGCGGCTCCAGCAGCTCCCCCTCCGTCAGCAGGGCGCCGTCGGCCGGCTCGCCCTCGCCACCCTTTCCGCCGCGAGCGTCGAGGCGCACCTCGAGCGCGACCAGCGCCTGCCGCAGCCGCTGCCGGAGCCGGCGCAGCTCGCCCCGGTAGGGCTCGTTGGCGCCGGGGTTGCGCGCGCGCAGCGCCTCGTCCGCACCGGTCATGGAGAGCTCCTCGATGAGCTCCTCCACCGCGCGCAGGTACAGGTCGGCGGCCTGCCAGCGGCCGAGGAGCAGGACCTCCGCGGTCACCGCGGCGGTCACGTTCGGGTTGCCGTCCCGGTCACCGCCCATCCAAGACAGGAAACGCACCGGCGCTGCATCCAGGGGCAGCCCCTCGCCGCAGGCCTTCTGCCGGGCGGCATCGAGGCGGCGCAGGAACTCCGGGACCGCGTGCCAGAGCGAGTCCTCGACCACGGCAAAACCCCACTTCGCCTCGTCGACCGGCGTCGGCCGCTCGGCCCTGAACTCGTCGCCGAACCAGACCTGGGTCAGCAGCTCGCGCAGGCGGCGCTGGATAGCGCCGCGCTCCGAGTCCGTGAGGCCGCCGAGCTCGAGCTGCGACAGGCAGCGGCCGATTTCCCGGTGCTTGTGGATCAGCGTACGCCGCATGATCTCGGTGGGGTGCGCGGTGAGCACCAGCTCGATGGAGAGGCGATCGATGCGCTCGCCCAGCGCGGCAGCGGGAACACCGGCGGCGTCGAGATCGTCGACCATCTCGCGCAGCATGGTCGTCGCCGACGCGGTGGCCGCCATCTGCCGCGAGCTGGCGTACTGCTGCTCGGCGATGTTGGCGAGGTTCAGGAACTGCGCAAAGGTGCGGGCCACCGCCAGCATGCGCTCCGGCGACAACCCGTGCAGGAGCGCGAGCAGGCCCTCGCGGGCCCCGGCCTCGCCCTCCCGCGCCGCCCGGGAACGCTGGCGGATGTCCTCGATGAGGGCGAGGAACGCCTCGCCCTCTGCCTCGGCCACCACCTCCCCGAGGAGGCTGCCAAGCATGCTGACGTTGCGCCGCAGCCCGGCATAGGGGTCGTCGTCGCTCACCCGGTCCAGCCCGCGATCCTCCTGAGCAGGTCGACGACCCGACAGCTGTAGCCCCACTCGTTGTCGTACCAGTTGAGCACACGCAGGTAGCGCCCGTTGGTCACCGACGTGAAGCCGGCGTCGAAGACCGAGGAGTGGCTGTTGCCGATGATGTCAGAGGACACCAGGGGACGTTCGCTGTACTGCAGGATGCCCTGGAGCCGCTCGGTCCGCGAGGCCGCGAGAACGGCGCGGTTCACTTCGTCCGCCGTCACCGTCCGCGACAGCTTGACGAAGAGATCCACGACCGAGCCATCTGACACCGGCACCCGCGAGGCGATGCCGTCGAGAAGCCCGTTCAGCTCCGGCAGCACGACACCCACGGCCTTGGCCGCGCCGGTGGACGTGGGGATGATGTTCTCCGCAGCTGCCCGGCTGCGCCGCCAGTCCGAGTGCGGGACGTCGGCGAGGCGCTGGTCATTGGTGTAGGCGTGGACGGTATTGATAACGCCCTCGAGGATGCCGAACTCCTCGTGCAGGACCTTTGCCATGGGCGCCAGGCAGTTGGTGGTGCAGCTCGCGTTGGAGATGGTGCGGTGCTCGGGCTTCAGGCCCTCGTCATTGACGCCGAGGACGACCGTGTAGTCGATGGCATCCTTGGCCGGGACCGTGAGCACCACCCGCCCGGCACCGGCGTCGATGTGCTGCTGGAGCTGTGCCGCGCTGCGGAAAACCCCGGTGGATTCCACCACGACGTCGATACCGAGCTCGCCCCAGGGCAGCGCAGCGGGATCGCGTTCGCTGAGCATGCGCACGCGGCTCTTGTCGGTAACGATGTGATCGTCCTCGAGCGACAGCGGCCCGCGGAAGGGCCCCATCACCGTGTCGTACTGGAGCAGGTAGCGCAGCGCCTCGTGGTCGAAGAGGTCGTTGATGGCGACCACGTCCACCCCCTCCACGGTTTCGAGGATGCGGAACACCGAGCGGCCGATGCGCCCGAAGCCATTGATTGCAACTTTCAAGGCTGCCATCACGCCACCTCCGTCACTTCACCCAGGTCCCCGTAGAGCCGCGCCACTTCCAGCATGCGCTTGGCATGGCCGCGGTTCTCGTACCAGGACAGGGTCTTGATGAAGTGTTCGCCGGCACGCAGCGTCCCCTGGCTGTCGAAGAGCAGAGACAGTTCGCTGCCGAGCACGTCCGAGGAGACGATGGGATCGTCGACCACACCGATGCGCCCCGGCTGGGCTTCTGCCCCGGCGCGCATGGCCGCGTTCACGTCCTCGGCGGTGACCGAGGCGTCCTCCATGACCAGGGTCACGTCGAGGAGGGACCCCGCCTGCACCGGCACGTTGAGCGTCGACGTGTTGATCTTGCCGGCGAAGGCCGGCAGCACATGGCCGAGCCAGCGGCCGGCGTCATGGGCATTGGGGATGATATTGCGGGCCGCGGACCGGCTGCGCCGGTAGTCGCCGCCGGCGTAGTCCTGCAGCGCCTGGTCGGACGTGTAGGCGTGGACCGTGGTCAGGCTGCCGCACTCGATGACGAACTCCTTCGCCAGCGTGTGCAGCAGCAGGCAGAGCGCCGTGGTCGTCGCCGAGCCGGCGGAAATGAGCCGGTCTGAGGGGTCGATGCTGTCGTCGTTGATACCCGGTATGACGATGCGGTCGATCTCGTCCTCGGGCAGCGAGCGCAGCATCACCCGGGGGGCGCCGCCCGCGAGGTGGTGCCGCAGGACTTCGGCGCTGCGGTAGACGCCGGTGGCATCGATCACCAGGTCGACGCCGAAGATATCCCAGGGCATCTCCCCGGGCTGGTCCGTGGACATCAGCCGGGCGCGGCTGCGCGGGCCGCAGACGAAGTTGCCCTCGAGGTGGTACTGCTCCGGCGCATCGACCTCCGAGCGCAGCAGGTAGAGCAGGATATCGGGCCTGCCGATGTCCGCGATGGCAACGATCTCGATATCCTCGCTGGCCGAACTGAGGTCAAAAAGCTGCCGGCCCGTGCGACCGAAGCCCATGAGCCCCAGGCGCAGCGGCCTTGAGCTGTTCATCTCGCTTTCTCCCGTGAGGTTTGCTGTGTCGGCCGCGGCGGTAATAGCCGCAGACCGCCAATCCAGTGTTGCATCGGATCGGGCACAGCGCAAACGCCGCGCGCCAGGCGATGCAGAAACCCTACGATCCGTGTGGCCGCGGGCTCATGGCGCGGCGGGCGAATCCGCCGCGACGGGTGGCGCGTAAATCACGGGACGAACAAGGAGATACACCATGGAAGCTACCGCCCTGACCCCCCGCGCACCGGTCGACCACGGCCTGTCTCCGGAGGCCCTTGCCGTACGCTCAGCCCTTGAAAGTGCGGGCCTGGAAACCCCCATGGTGCCCACAGGCCTGACCCGGGACGAGAAATATGCGCGGCTGCGCGCCGCCTTCACGGAGGTGGCCGAGACCCTCGGGCTGGACCTCGGCGACGACAGCCTGGCGGAGACACCGCACCGGATCGCGAAGATGTACCTGGACGAAAGCTTTGCAGGGCTCGATTACCGCAGCTTCCCGAGCATTTCCGTCATCGAGAACAAGATGCAGGTGGACGAGGTCGTGCGCGTCGACGACATCCAGCTGACCAGCACCTGCGAACACCACTTCGTCACCATCGACGGCAGTGCCCGGGTGGCCTACCTGCCGCGGGAACGGATCATCGGCCTGTCGAAGATCAACCGGGTGGTGCGCTTCTTCGCCCGCCGTCCCCAGGTGCAGGAGCGGCTGACCCGGCAGGTCCTCGTGGCCCTGCAGACCCTCCTCGACACGCCGGACGTGGCCGTGAGCATCGATGCGGTGCACTACTGCGTGAAAGCGCGGGGTGTCATGGACGGCACGTCCTCCACCCACACCACTGCCATGGACGGCGCCTTCCGCCGGGATCCGGCGCTTCGGGCCGAGTTCCTGCGCCCCTAGGGCCCCCGGCCCCGGAAAGGCGCGTCAGGCCCGCGCTGCGCGCGCCAGCCAGCGATCGAGGCAGCCGGCAAAGCGCTGCTTGTCGGCGGCGCCGAGCGCCGCCGGCCCCCCGGTCACCTGGCCGGCATCGCGCAGCGTAGCCATGAAGTCCCGCATGGCCAGCCGGCCGCGGATATTGTCCGTCGTGAAAGCCTCGCCCCGGGGACTGACTGCCTCCGCGCCGCGCTCGATGACTGCCGCGGCGAGGGGAATATCCTGGGTGACCACGAGGTCGCCCGCCACCACCGCGGCGACGATCGCATCGTCGGCCACGTCAAAGCCCCCTGGAACCTGGCGGAAGCGGATGTTGGGGTCGGGCGGCACGCTCAGGGCATGATTCGCCAGCAGCGTCGTCTCCACCCCGGTGCGCCGGGCGGCGCGGAACAGGATCTCGCGGATCGCCTGCGGGCAGGCGTCCGCGTCCACCCAGATGCGCACGGCCGGCTCAGTGCCAGTGTACGAGGAGCTGGCCCGTCTCCGCGGACTCGCGCGCCAGCCGCTCGGCCAGCTCGCCGAAGCGCTCGTCGATCTTCTCGCGGCGGATCTTGAGCGTCGGCGTGAGCACCTCGTTCTCGATGCTCCAGGCCTCCTCGCTGACGATCACCGCACCGATACGGGCGTGCTTCTCCACGCTCTCGTTGATCGCGGCGACCGTCTCGCGGAAGGACTGCTCCAGCGCCTCCCGCGGCCTCTGCCGGGCGTCCTCGGTGAGCACGGCCACCATGACGGTCTTGGAGAAGCCCCTGCCGAGCAGGCACTGCTGCTCCGCGTGGGGGTTCTCCGCGAAGCTGCCCTCGATCGGCGGCGGCGCCACGAACTTGCCCTGGATGGTCTTGAAGTAGTCCTTCACGCGTCCGGTCAGGTAGATGAAGCCGTCCTCGTCCACCCGGGCCTTGTCGCCGGTGTGCAGCCAGCCGTCCTGGATGAGCTCGGCGGTTTTCTCGGGCATGCGGTAGTAGCCGGGGGTACACCCCTCCGCTCGCACAGCCAGCTCACCCTCCTCGGTGATCTTGTACTCCACCTCGCCGATGGGCTTGCCGATGGAACCGACGCGGCGGTCATCGTGGCTGTTGAGGATCAGCCCCATGGCCTCGGTCTGGCCGAAGCCCTCCATGAGCACCAGGCCGAGCTCCCCCCACCAGTGAATGAGCGCCGGCGGTGTCGGCGCCGCCGCCGTGAGGCAATAGTCCACCTCTCCAAGACCGATCGTGTCGAGCACCAGTTTGCCGATGCCTTCCTTGTCCTGTTCCAGCGCCGCCGTCATGGCGTCCTGGCCGCCGAACTTGGCGATGATGGCCTGCTGGAACTGCTCCCAGACCCGCGGCGGGCCGAAAAACATGTGCGGCCGCGTGCGCTGCAGGTCGCGGAGGATGTGCTCCAGGGACTCGTTGAAGGATACCTCGCCGCAGGTGACCAGGGACGAATACTCGACGATCTGCCGCTCGGCGATGTGCGCCAGCGGCAGGTAGGAGAGATAGCGGGGGTTCTCCCGGGTGCCGAAGGCCGTGGTGAAGCGGCGGATGGGAATCAGGTTGCTCTCGTGGGTCTGGATGACCCCCTTGGGCACGCCCGTGGTGCCCGAGGTGAACACCAGGGCCACCATGTCGTCGGGCTTGCACTCGTAGCCGGGGCTGCGTCCCTCGCCCTCGGCGAGCAGGTCTTCCCAGCGCAGGTGCGGCTCGTCGAGCTCGACGCCCGGCAGGGTCACCAGGGTGATCCCTTCGGGCAGGACGGTCTTCACCGCTTCCCAGTTGCCGGTTTCGCCCACGAAGAGCACCTTCGCCTCGGTGAAGTCCAGCACGTACTGCGCCGTGGACGCCGGGTAGGTCGTGAACAGCGCGACGCTGGTGTTGCCGGAGGCGATGATGGCGAGGTCGGCGAGGAACCAGTGCGGCCGGTTGCGCGACAGCAGCGCCATGCAGTTGCCACTGCCGAAGCGCTCTTCGAGCACGGCGGCCACGGCCTGCACCTGCCGCTGGGCCTCACCCCAGCTGTAGTCTTCGCTGCCCTCTTCCCGCAGGTCGCGCAGCCAGGTGCGCTCCGGGCACTCGCGAGCCCAGTGGGCAAGCTGCGCGGGCAGGGTCTGGTAGTCCATGGGTCTCTCCTTTTCTTATGGTCGAGCTGTCTGTGTTCGGGCCAATCCGCAACACGCCGCCAACCGGCGCACTGTCAATGCAATTCCAGGGCGCGCTGGCCGGCCCCCGCGGGGGTGCCGCGCTGCTCGAGGCCGGTGCCGCCCTGGTCCGGGCGATGCGGCAGGTTTTGCGCGGCGGGCATGGGCAGCAGGTTGCTCGCCCCCCAGCCGTGCTGCGGCAGGGGCCGCAGCAGGTCGTCCACATCCACCAGCGGCGCCACGCCGAGGAGCGGCTGCACCGCAGCACCGCCGCCGACGTCGTTGTCCCACTGCACCCGCGACGCGCTCGCCACCCGGTGCCCGTGGTCAAAGGATAGCAGCAGGAAATCGCCGTCGACGCGGGCGTCACCCCAGTCGACGGTCAGGGCATCGGCGCCGAGAAAGCCGAGGCTGATACCTACCCCGGACTCGGCGATGCGCCAGTGCTCCCAGCCCATCACGAAACCGGCCGGCGTCGCCGAGAGGCGCTGCGGCGGCCCGAGCTCGGCGAGGACCGCCGCAAGGGTACGCCCCCCGGCGTCGCGCTCGTAGGCCGCCGGCAGCGGCTCACCGAGCTGGTAGAAAGCCTGGGAGCAGGCCGTGAGGCCGGCGAGGAGCAAGGCGAGCGGGAGCCGGCGGATGCCGTCAGTCATCGTCCGAGGGCCGCAGCCAGGTCGAGTAATCGGTGAGGCGGTCATCGGCGTCGAAGAAGAAAATGGCACGGTCGTAGCGCGTGTCGACCTCGAAGCGGTTGTAGAGCACCAGCAGGAGCCCTTCACCCTCGGCGTGCTCGTTCAGGTAGTAGAGCACCGTTTCGTCGCCGCTGGCGATGACCTGCGAGGGCGGACCCAGCCGCGCCAGCACGTCGGCCCGCGTTGTCTCGCCCCGCGACAGGCCCGCGAGCGCCGAGGGCTGCCAGTTCACCTCCACACCGCGGTCGTTGCGGTACTGCGCGCAGCCGGCAAGCAACGCCACCAGCGTAAGCAGGAGCGCGGGTTGAAGGCGTCGAAACATCGGCTGTCTACCTCTCTCGAGAGCAGTGAGCATACGGGACGGGACCGGCGCAGGGAAGCGGGCTCACCAGGGAATCGGCTCCCCGGCGTAGTCGACGAAATGCAGCTCGCCATCGGCACGGGCAGCGTCCATGCGCGCGAGGAGTGCGTCGGCTACCCACGCCGGCGAGAACAGCCTGTCTGCCCGCACCCGCGCCTGGAAAGGCTTTGACAGCGGGGTGTCGGTGGTGCCCGGGTGGAAGGCCAGCAGCGCCACGTTCGGGGCCCGGCGGCCGAGCTCCACGGCGGCGGAGCGCAGCAGCATGTTGAGCGCCGCCTTGGAGGCGCGGTAGCCGTACCAGCCGCCGAGGTGGTTGTCGCCGATGCTGCCGACACGGGCGCTCAGCACGGCCACGGCTGCCGCCTCGCTGCGCCGCAACGCCGGCTCCAGCGCGGCGAGCCACAACAGCGGCAGCACGGCATTGACCTGGTACAGGTGCCCGAGCGTCCCGGCCGAAAGCTCGCGCAGGGACTTCTCGGGCCGGTACCCCTCGCCGTGCAGCGTGCCCGTGGCGATCACTACCCGCGCCAGCGGCAGCTCCGCGCTGGCACCGGCAACCTCCGCGGCGGCATCGGTGATTGCCGTCTCCTCCGCAGCGCAAGCCAGCCACTGCACGTTGTCGCGACCCGCCAGGGCCGGCGGCGCCGAAGGCTGCCGGCTCACCGCAATGACCTGACGGTAGCGCTTGGCGAGGGCCTCCGCCGCCGCGCTGCCGATGCCGCCGCCGGCGCCGATGACCAGGGCTGTGTTCGGGTGCTGTTCCATCGCTTTGCGTACGCGGGACCGGGCGCGGCGGATGCCTTCTCGGCGGGCGTTTTCTGCGGGCATTTTCAAGCGGCCACGCCATGCTATCCTCACGCCGCCCGAGGAGGAACCAGCATGACCGACAACACCGCGACCGCCCACCCGCCCTTCCGTCCCGCCGACGTGCTCGACCCGCGCGTCATGGGCGACGAGGCGAGCATGTACGCCCTTTTCGACTACCTGCGCAGCACCGATCCCGTGTCCTGGGTGGAACACCCGGAGTACCGCCCGTTCTGGAACCTCACGCGCTACGCCGACGTGAAGGAAATCGGCAGCGCCAACGACGAGTTCCTGAGCGCCCCGCGCACCGTGCTGGTACCGGAGGCAATGGAGCAGGCCCTGCTCGAGACCTTCGGCAACAAGAACGGCCTGGAGACGCTGATCCACATGGACCGGCCCAAGCACCTCAAGCTGCGCAAGGTGACCCGCGAATGGTTCCTGCCGCGCAGCATCGCCAAGCTCGAGGCGGAGGTGCGGGCGCTGGCCAAGGAATTTGTCGACAAGATGGTCGAGGAGGGTCCGGAATGCGACTTCGTGCGCGACGTGGCACTGCTGCTGCCGCTGCGCGTGATCGTTTCCATCCTCGGCCTGCCGCGGGAGGCGGAGCCGACCATGCTCAAGCTGACCCAGGAGATGTTCGGCGGCCAGGACCCTTCGCTGCAGCGGGGGGAAGACCCCACCGCCGGTCTCGCGGTCATCCAGGACTTCACGGACTACTTCACCGAGGTCATCGCCGAGCGCAAGCGCGCGCCCTCCGATGACCTCGCCAGCGTGCTTGCGAACGCGACCGTGGACGGCGAGCCCATGGAGACGCTGGACCAGATGAGCTACTTCATCATCACTGCCAGCGCCGGTCACGACACCACCTCTGCAGCCATCGGCGGCGGCATGAAGGCGCTCATCGAGCACCCGGACCAGCTCGCCCTCTGGCGGGACCGGCCCGACCTCGACGACCGCGCCGCCCGGGAGTTGATCCGCTGGGTGTCGCCGGTGCGGCACATGGTGCGCACCGCGACCCGCGAGCTGGAACTCGGCGGCAGGACCATTCGCGAGGGCGACAACCTCGCCCTCTGGTACCCGGCCGCCAACCGCGACCCGGAAGCCTTCGACCAGCCCAACCGCCTCGACATCACCCGTGACCCGAAACAGCAGCTCGCCTTCGGCTACGGCTCGCACATGTGCCTCGGCCAGCACCTGGCCACGCTCGAGGTATCCTGCTTCTTCCGCGAACTGCTGCCGAGGCTCGAGGAGATCGAACTGGCCGGTGACCCGGAGTGGATAAGGGCGATCTTCGTCGGCGGCCTGCGCTCCCTGCCGGTGCGCTACCGGCTGCGCTAATTGCCGGACAGGACACTAGCCGCCACGGCTCACCGCTGCACGGCGGGCCGGGTTACAGGTGGCGGCGCACTGCCACCACGTCCGGCTCGTCGCGGCTGTAGACGAGGCGGAAACCGAGCCCCTCGCAGAGGCGCAGCATGCGCCGGTTCGACGCCAGCACCTCCCCCTCCATCACCTCGAGACCGCGGTCCCGGGCGGCATTCATAAGCTGCTGCATGAGCCGCCGGCCCATGCCCTGGTGCTGCAGGTCGTCGGCCACGGTGAGCGCGAACTCGCAGGACTGGCCGTCCGGGTTCGCGACGTAGCGGGCCACGCCGATGATCCGCGGATCGGGGCCGTCGGGGCAGGCGATGGCCACGAGGGCCAGTTCGCGGTCGTAGTCGATCTGCGTGAAGCGGGCGAGCATCATCGGCGACAGCTTGTCGACCCGGTACATGAAGCGGTAGTAGCGGCTTTCGGGAGACAACCCCTCGACGAAGGCGCGCTCCATCTCCGCGTCCTCCGGGCGGATCGGCCGGACGAGGAGATCGCTGCCGTCGGCGAGCTGCCAGTGTTCGGCCATGGCCGACGGGTAGGGATGGATGGCCATGTGGCCATAGCGCCGGGTGCTGGCCTGCCGCGTGTGCACCGTCATGCGCGCGTCCAGGGCGACGGCGCCCTCGCTGCCCAGGCGCACGGGATTCATGGTCAGCTCGATCACCTCCGGCAGCTCGCAGGCGAGCTCCGAGACGCGCATCAGCATGGCGATCAACGAGTCCTCATCGGCCTCGCTGAAGGTGCCGGCCGGCGCGCCGTCCAGCGCCCGGCGCACCAGCTCGCGGGCCAGGAAACCGTTCAGCGGCGGCAGTGCCACCTGCAGCCCGGGCATGAGCGACAGGCCGTCGCGGGCCGCCCCGATGCCGATGTAGGGGCCGAAGGCCGGGTCCCGGGCGAGCACCACGGCCACTTCCCGGGGATCGTCGGCCTCGAGCAGCGGCTCGACGGAGATCCCGTTGATGCGCGCATCGGGGCGCGCCGCCTTCACCCGCGAGATGATGTCCCGGTAGGCGCTGCGCACCTCGTGGGCATCGCGCACGCGCAGCCGCACGCCGCCGACGGCGGCCTTGCGCGGGATGTCGGGCGAGTTGACCTTCATTGCCACGGGCAGACCGAGGGTCTCGGCGGCCACCAGCGCATCGGCCGGTGAGGAGGCGTTGATCGCCGGCGACACCGGCACGCGGAACGCGCGCAGCACCGCCTTCGCTTCCGTTGCCGTCAGCGCCTCCCGGCGCTCGCCGAGGGCGTTCTCGATCATCAGCCGCGCGCCCTCGCTATCCGGCGGCTGCTGCTCGGAGAGCGGCGGCGGCACCTGCAGCAGCACCGCCTGGTTGCGCCGGTAGGCGGCGATATAGGCGAAGGCGTCGACGCCGCGCTCCGGGCTGGTGAAGTGCGGCAGCCGCGCCCCGGCGAGCAGCTCGCGGGAACGGGCGACCAGGTCTTCGCCCATCCAGCAGGCCACCACCGGCTTGCGCGCCCCCTTCGCGGTCTCGATCACGGCCTGCGCGCAGGCGTCCGGGTCGGTCATGCCCTGGGGCGTGAGCAGCACCAGGAGCTCGTCGACACCGGGGTCATCGAGGAGTGCCTTGCAGGCGGCGGCGTAGCGCTCGGGCCCGGCGTCACCGAGGAGGTCGAGGGGGTTCTCCGGCTGCCAGTGCGTCGGCATGAGCGAGCGCAGTGCGGCGTGGGTGCCCGCAGTCGGCTGAGCCAGGGTGACGCCACGGCGCCGCGCCCGGTCCGCCGCCATGCGGCCCGGCCCCCCGGCATTGGTGACCACGGCCAGGTGCTGGCCGGTAATGCGCGTCCCCGCCAAGAGCGTGCGCGCCGCCGTGAACAGCTGGTGCACCGTGTTCACGCGCACGGCGCCGGCCCGCTCGATGGCGGCATCGAAGACGCGGTCGCTCAGCTTGCCCGGCGCGTCCTCGTTGCGGCCGGACTTGAGCACGATGACCGGCTTCACCCGCGCGGTCATGCGCAGGCCGCTGAGGAACGCGCGGGCGTCGGTGATCCGCTCGACGTAGACGAGCACGCTGTGCGTGGAAGCATCCACGGACAGGAAGTCGAGCAGATCACCGAAATCCACGTCCGAGGCGGCCCCCGGCGAGGCGACTGCGGAAAACCCGAAGTCGTTCGAGTCGGCCCAGTCCAGCAGTGCGTTGCAGAAGCCGACGGACTGCGCCAGCAGCGCCACCTTGCCGGGCTGGCTGCGGCTCTTGGCAAAGCTGGCATTGAAGTGCCATGCCGGGCGCAGCACGCCCAGGCTGTTGGGGCCGAGAAGCGGCAGGTCGTGGGTGCGCGCAATGTCCACGAGCTCGGCCTGCAGGCCGGCGCCGGCGGAGCCGATCTCGCCGAAGCCCGCGGACATGACGATGGCCGCACCGACACCGCTCTCGGCGCAGTCGCGCAGGGCGGCGGCGACGCTCGCCGCGGGGATGGCGAGGATCGCCAGGTCCACCGGGCGGCTGATCGCCGAGACCTTCGCCCAGGCGCTGCGACCCTGCACGGCCTCCCGGTTCGGATTGACCGGGTAGAGCTCGCCCTCGAAGCCCCCCTCGATGATGTTGTGCAGCACCCGGCCGCCGACGGCGTCGAGGCGGTCCGAGGCGCCGATGACAGCCACGGAGCGGGGCTCGAAGAGCTTGTGCAGGTAGTGTTTCTTCAAGGTGCGGATTCCGGGGAGAGGCGGGCCCGGGATCGTGCAAGGCCCCGGCTTTTGCGGGAGAATAGTGCCACAGTTGCAGCGGGGGTCGCCATGACCATCGGTTACATTACGCACCCGGATTGTCTCCGCCACGACATGGGCCTGCACCCGGAATGCCCGGCCCGCCTGACCGCCATCAATGACCGGCTCATCGCCAGCGGTGTCGACATGGCGCTGGTGCACTACGACGCGCCCCTCGCCGAGCGCGCCTGGCTGGAACGGGTGCACGACTCCGCCTACCTCGACGACCTGGAGGCGCGCTCACCGCAGGGCGGCCTCGCCTGGGTGGACGGCGACACGGCGATGAACCCGGACACGCTCACCGCGGCCCGGCGGGCGGCCGGTGCGGCCGCCCTCGCCGTCGACCTCGTCATGTCGGGCAAGGAGACACGGGTGTTCTGTGCCGTGCGCCCGCCGGGGCACCACGCCGAGCGCAACCGCGCCATGGGCTTCTGCTTCTACAACAACGTGGCCGTCGCCGCCCTGCACGCGCTCGAGGCTCACGGCCTGTCCCGCGTCGCCATCGTCGACTTCGATGTCCACCACGGCAACGGCACCGAGCACATCGTCGCCGGCGACCAGCGCCTGCTGTTCTGCTCGACCTTCCAGCACCCGTTCTACCCGCACTCCGGCTATGACAGCATCGACAGCAACGTGGTCAACGCCCCGCTGCCCGCCGGCGCGGACGGCGCGGCCTTTGCAGCCGCCGTGGAGGCGGACTGGCTGCCCAGGCTGCGCGCCTTCGCGCCGGAGCTGGTCCTGGTTTCTGCCGGTTTCGACGCCCACCAGGCCGATGACATGGCCGGCCTGAACCTGGTCGACAGTGACTACGCCTGGGTGACCGGGGAACTGTGCGCCATCGCGGCACAGAGCGCGGGCGGGCGCATCATCTCTCTCCTCGAGGGCGGCTACGACCTGCACGCCCTCGCGCGCAGCGTGGAAGCCCACCTCAAGGCGATGCTCGGCTAGTGCCCCGCCCCTATCAGGCGTCCGCGCTGGCCAGCGCCTGCCAGAGCGCGCGGACGGCCGGTGACGGTTCGCCGAGCGCTTCGGCCGCCTCCGCCGGCGCCGCGGCGACCCAGCTCTCCGGCGGGCGCCACTCCCGGCGCCAGGCCAGGAGTGCTTCCGGCGACAGGCCCGGGGCAATGGCGAAGCCCTGGGCGTAGCGGCAGCCCAGGCCCAGCAGCACATCGCCCTGGGCGATTGATTCTACGCCCTCGGCGACCAGCTCCCTGCCGAAGGCCCGGGCCATGCCGACGATGGCGCTCAGCATCGCGAAGTCGTTGTCGCCTTTGAAGAGGTCGCGCACAAAGCGACGGTCGATCTTCAGGCGCTGTGCCGAGAGGTCCTTCAGGTGCGAGAGGGAGGAGTAGCCGGTGCCGAAATCGTCGAGCGCAAAGCGCACGCCGAGGGGCTCGCAGGCGGCCATGACCTCCTGCAGCTGCTCGCGCTCGGCGAGGGCCGAGCTCTCGAGGATCTCGAGGGTCAGGGCGCAGTCGCCGTTATCCAGCTCGTGCTCCTCGAGCAATTCGCGAAGACCGGCGGTGAAGTCCGAGCGGCTTAGCTGGGCGCTGGTCACGTTGACGGCCACGGCGATGGGCTCGCCGGCCGCGCGCCAGCTCGCCACCTGCGCCACCGCCTGGCGCAGCACCCAGTCGCCCACGCGGCGCGCCAGCGGATGACCCTGCAGCATCGGCAGGAACTCCTCCGCCCCGAGGAGCCGGTCCTCCCGCTGCCAGCGCAGCAACGCCTCCACGGCCAGCAGCTGCCCGCTCTGCATGTCCACGATCGGCTGGTAGCACAGCGTGAACTGCCCCTGGTCCAGGGCGCGGCCGATCTCCTCGAGGTAGGCACGCAGGCGCGCATCCTGGTGCCGGTCGTAGAGGCGGTAGCTGTTCTTGCCCGCGTTCTTGGCCTGGTACATGGCCTGGTCCGCCTGCCGCAGCAGCCGCTCGGCGTCTGCGGAATTGCCGCGGGCGAAGAAGCTCAGGCCGGCGCTGGCGGAAAGGGAGACGCGCTGATCGCCGATCGCCAGGGGCTCCGCGAGCTTGCCCAGCAGCCGCTCCACGAGCAGCAGGCACTCCTTGCGGCTGTTCAGGTCCACCAGCACGATCACGAACTCGTCTCCGCCCACGCGGGCCACCGTGTCGCCGCGCCGCACGCTGGCCTGCATGACCTTGCTCACGCTGGCGAGGGCGCGGTCGCCGGTGGCGTGGCCGTGGCGGTCGTTGACGGCCTTGAAGCCGTCCAGGTCGAGGTAGAGCACCGCCAGCTCGGTATCGCGTCGCTCCGCCGCGGCCATGGCCTGCTCCAGGCGGTCGGCGAGGAGGGCCCGGTTCGGCAGCCCCGTCACGCTGTCGAAATGGGCCGTGCGCTGCAGCTGCTCCCGGCGCCGGTACTCGTCGGTGATATCCCGGGCGATGGCGAACAGACCCTCCGTAGCGCGGTCTCTGTCACCCTGGCCGTCACCGTCACCCTCCCCGACGATCGGCCAGCGGCTGACGGACATCCAGCCCGGCGTACCGTCCTCCCGGGTCATGGGCTGGATCTCGTTGAGCAGGGGCTCGCCGGTGCGCAGGATCCTGGCTTCCTGTTCCGCCGTGTGCCGGGCCGTTTCCGCATCGAACAGGTCCGCCTCGGTCATGCCGACCAGGGACCGCCAGTCGTCATGGCCGGTAAGCCGGGCGAGGCTCGCGCTGCAGAAGACGAGACGCCCCCCGGCGTCCTTGAACAGCACGAGGTCACTGGTCTTGTCGAGGAAGATGAGGAAATTCTTGTTCAGCTCGGCCAGGTGCCGCCGCTCATCATCGAGTTCGGCGAGCGCGGCCTGCCGGGAGCGGTAGGCCGCGCGCACGGCCCGGTTCGCACGCAACAGGCCGGCGGCGAGCGCGAGCACGAGCAGGAAGGCCGCGCCCAGCGCGAGCAGCTCCCAGCGATACTGGCGCAGCACGTCATCGAGACGCAGGACCTCCGCCTCCTCGTAGGGCGGCAGGCGGAGCGCCCGGGCCGCCGCGTCCACGGTGCCGTAATCGCCGGGCAGGCCGATGCCGGCCGCGTAGCCCGTGGCTGCGGGAACCGCCAGCGGCTGCGCGCGCAGCAGCGAGCCGAAGGCCAGGCGGACCACCGCGGCATCCACATGCGGCAGCGCCGCCACCGCCCACTGCGGGTAGAGTGGCGTCGAGTTGAGGAAGGGAAAACCGGGCTCGTCGCGCTGGCCGAGGACGCGCACGGACGCCTCGTCCAGCAGGCCGCCGGCACGGAAGTACTCGTAGTTGGCGCTGCGCAGGAACGCCGCGTCCACCTCACCCGCGCGCAGGGCGGCCAGCGCCTCCGGCTGCGTGGCGTAATCCACCATGATCAGCGAGGCGGCCGGTACGCCCGCCTCGGCGAGGGCCGCCAGGGGCGCCAGGTAGCCCCCCGTGTCGCTCCTTCCCAGCGTAGCCAAGCGCTTGCCGGCCAGGTCCGCGAGCGACGCGAGGTCCTCGCGCGCGCTGTTGACCAGCACCAAGCCACCGACCCGGTGTACTTCCGTGCCGTCGGCGCGGCGCACGTAGACCGAGGCAAAGGCCGGCGGCAGGTCGGTGCGCGCGCGCAGCAGCAGGTAGTGGTAGGGGTTGGTAACCACGAGGTCGATCTCGCCCGCGGCCACGGCCGCCTCGAGGGCCGGGCCCCGCAGGAACAGGAAGCGGAGGGCGAAGGGCGCGCCGGTATGCTCGAGGGCGCTCATGAGCGGCGCCATGGCGAGGCGCGCGGAGCGGGCCGGCCCGAGTTCGTAGATGCCGACCGTGAGGGGCATGGACTCGGCGAGTACCGGCCGCGGAGCAGCGGCGGCAGCGCACAGCAGGAGAGCGGCAGCGGCGAACCACGCCCGCTGCAGACCGCCTTTCCGCCTACCGGCTTGCTGACCTCCTGGCACCTGGCTCCGCCCCCGAACGAATCGACCGATTGTCGGCAAAAGTCACGAAGGCGGCAACCGCCGGAATCAGCCGCCGAGGAGCGTCACCAGCTGGTACACGCCAAGGGCGCCGAGGTAACCGGCCAGGCCGTAGGCCGCGAACATCTGCAGGGGCAGGCGCCAGGATCCGGCTTCGCGGCTCAGGATCGCCATGGTGGAGACGCACATCAGGGCGATGGCGAAGAACACCAGGAGCGCGAGACCGGAGGCGAGGCCCAGGTCACTCGCCTGGATGTAGTTCACCAGCGGCACCATGTTTTCCTCGGCGGACTCGATGCCGAACATCGCGCCGAGGGTGCCGACGAAGACCTCCCGCGCGAGGAAAGAGGTCATGATGGCAACGCCATAGCGCCAGTCCAGCCCGAGGGGCTCGAAGAGCGGACCGACGAAGCGGCCGAGCTGGCCGAGCCAGGAGCTGCCGAGGTCCGCACCGCCGTTGGGGAAGTAGCCGAGGAACCAGACCGCCACCGTGACCGTGAGGATGATGCCGCCGGCCTTGGTGATGAAGTGCTTGCAACGCTGCCAGGCCTTGCGCAGCAGCGGCACCCAGGCCGGCAGGCGGTAGGGCGGCATCTCCAGCACGAAGGGCAGGTCCGTGAAGTGGTCTTTGCGGCTGCGGGAGACAAGCCCGGTGACCAGGAGACCGCAGAACATGCCGAAGAAGTAGACCGCAAACATCGCCAGGCCCTGCAGGCCGACGAGCCCGCCAAGGGCCGTGGTATTGGGGATGAAGGCGGCGATCAGCAGCGTGTACACGGGCAGCCGTGCCGAGCACGGCATGAGCGGGATCGCCAGGTAGGTCAGCAGGCGCTTGCGCGGGGAATCGATGGAGCGCGCCGCGTAGATGCCCGGGATGGCGCAGGCAACCCCCGACAGCATGGGGATGAAGCTCTTGCCGGTCAGACCGAAGACGCGCAGCGGCTTGTGGCAGATGAGCGCCGCCCGCGCCATGTAGCCCGAGTCCTCGAGCATGCCGATGACGAAGGTGAGCACGAAGATCTGCGGCACGAAGACCAGGAAAGCGCCGAGGCCGGAGAACACGGCGTCGGCGGTAAAATCCTTGCCCAGCTGCCAGGGTACGAGGGGGACGACCAGCCCCGCCAGCCAGCCGAGGCCCGCCTCCACGGCGTCCATGGCCGGGGCGGCCCAGGTGAAGATTGACTGGAAGAGCAGGTACATGATGGCGAAGAAGGCGAGGCCGCCGAACGCCGTGTGCAGGAAAAAGGCGTCGAGACGCGTCTGCGTGCGCACCAGCAGGTCGCCGCGGGGCCCGTACTTGCGCGCGAGCTGGTGCGCGTTGCCGCGCAGGATCACATCGGGCGTGTGCGCCACGCCGTCGTCGTGGGGCCAGGGGTCCTCCCCGGCCGCCGCCTCGCCGCGCAGCCGGCAGAGCAGCTCGGGCACACCCTTCCCCGTGCGCGCGGAGATCGGCAGCACCGGCGCCGACAGCTCGCGGGACAGTCCGTCGAGGTCCACCTCCAGTCCGTGGCCGGCAAGGATATCCATCATGTTGGCGAGCACGAACACGGGCTTGCCGCGGCGCTCGCACTCGCGAATGACCTGCAGCGTGAAGTAGAGGCTCTTCTCCAGCCGCGTGACGTCGATGAGACAGAGCACGTGGGAGACGTCCGGGTCTTCGAGACCCTGCTGGAACTGCTCGACCGCCACCTGCTCCTCGCCGGAGATCGGCTGCAGCGAATAGGTGCCGGGGTAGTCGACCAGCGTCGTGTCCTCGAGGTCGGAGAAACGCCCGCTGGCCACCTCGACGGTGATGCCGGGGAAGTTCGCGACCTTCTGCGAGAGACCCGTGAGGCGGTTGAAGAGCAGGCTCTTGCCGCAGTTGGGGCTGCCGATCAGGATGACCTTACGTGTCATGGGACTCCAGCTTGATGTGGCTGGCTACCTCGTCGTCGAGGGAAAACACCGTATTGCTCACGCGGAAGACCTTGGGTGAACCGAAGGCCGGGGCCTGCAGACAGGTGACGGTCTCGCCGGGGTGGAAGCCCATTTCCATCAGGCGCACGCGGTAGTGCTCTGCGAGGCTGTCGTCGTAGCCAGCGATCACGCCGCCCTCACCCCTGCGCAGGGACCAAAGGCTCCGGGGCGCCCTGCTGTCCGCGGCGGTCGTCATACCGGCCTTGTTCCCTGCCGCCATGCTGGCTTCCATCCTGGCCTCCCTCTGCAACCTCGCCGTGGCTGTTGCGGTGCCTTCCAACGCCGAGGCATCACGGCGTCGCGCGCTCTCGCTGCTGCGCCGACCAAAGATGCGAATAATAACCGTTTATAGCCAGCAAGTCATCGTGCGTGCCGCGCTCGACCACGCGCCCGGCGCTGAGGACCACCAGTTCGTCCGCATCGACCACCGTGGACAGCCGGTGCGCGATGACCAGCGTCGTGTGGGCGCGCGCGAGATCCTTGAGCGCGTCCAGCACCGCCGCTTCGGAGCGGCTGTCCAGGGACGAGGTCGCCTCGTCGAACACGAGGATGGGCGCGTCCTTGAGCAGGGCGCGGGCGATCGCCACCCGCTGTTTCTCGCCGCCGGAAAGCTTGAGCCCCCGCTCACCCACCGTGGTGTCCAGTCCCTCCGGCAGCTCCGCTACGAACTCCGCCAGGTGGGCGCGCGACAGCGCCGCCTGTACCTCCTCGTCACTCGCCCCGGGACGGCCGTAGCGGATGTTTTCGCGCAGGCTGTCGTTGAACAGCACGGTGTCCTGGGGAACGATGCCGACGGCCTCGCGCAGGCTCTCCTGGGTGAGCGAGCGCAGGTCCTGGCCGTCGATGCGCACCGCGCCGGACGCGGGATCGTAAAAGCGGAACAGCAGTTTCACAAGCGTGGACTTCCCGGCCCCGCTGGCGCCGACGAGGGCCACCTTCTTCCCGGGCGGCACCCGGAAGCTCACGGCGTCGAGCACCGGCCGCCCGTTCGGGTAGTGAAAGGAGACTTCGTCGAAGACCACCTCGCCGCCGCTGACCGCCAGCGGGCGCGCGCCCGGAGCGTCGCGGATCGCCGGCTCGCGGTCCAGCAGCGTGAACAGGTTCTCGATGTTGGCGAGGGAACTCTTGATCTCCCGGTAGACGAAGCCGAGAAAGCCCAGGGGCATGAACAGCTGCAGCATGAACTGGTTGATGAGCACGAAGTCCCCGAGGCTGAGCACGCCGCTGCTCACCTGCCAGGCGGCGAGGCCGATCACGGCGGTCTGCGAGAGCGCGATGATCAGCGCCTGCCCCGCGTTGAGGGCGAAGAGCGAGAGCCGGTTGGAACGCCGCGCCTGCTCCCACTCGGCGAGGGATCGGTCGTAGCGGTCCGCCTCGTAGCCTTCGTTGGTGAAATACTTCACCGTCTCGTAGTTGAGCAGGCTGTCCACGGCGCGCGTGTTGCTGCTCGAGTCGGCCTCGTTCACCGCGCGCACGAAGCGCGTCCGCCACTCCGTGGCGCGGAAGGAGAAGAGCGCGTAGGCCAGCACCGAGGTGACAACCACCCCCGCGTAGGTGACGCCGTAGTTGAACAGGAGGATGCCGGCGACCATGACGATCTCGAACAGGGTCGGTGCGATGTTGAAGACGAAGAAGCGCAGCAGGAAGCTGATGCCCGTCGTGCCGCGCTCGATATCCCGCGCGAGGCCGCCGGTGCGCCGGTTCAGGTGGTAATCGAGCTCCAGGCTGTGTACGTGGCGGAAGGCGGTAAGCCCGATGCGGCGCATGGCGCGCTCGGTCACCCGGCCGAAGAGCGTATCGCGCAGTTCGCCGAAGAAAACGTTGGCAAAACGCGCCGCCCCGTAGGCGAGCACCAGGCCGAAGAGGAGCCGGCCCGCGAGGGCCGGGGCCTCCGCGCCGTCGAGGCCGTCGACGAGGTGCTTGAGCAGGAAGGGGATGGCCAGCAGCGCCCCCTTCGCTGCCAGCAGGCAGGCGAGGGCCAGCCCGATGCGCGGCCAGTTGCCGGCAAGGAGTGGAACGAGCCGCCCCAGGACGCGGAAATCCAGGCGTCCCGAGGGCGGGTCTGTCAGGGGGGTGCCTCGCATGGCTCTGCGCCCGGCGCTTGCGCCCGGGGCTCGCTGTCAGGGATGGGTGCGCCTCGCGGCGCCGCGCCCGTGGCCGCGCCGGCCGCGGGCAGGAGATGCTTCAGTCGACGATGAGCCCGGCGGCATCGGCCGCGGTCAGGCCCAGGGTCTGCACGACCATGTTGAAGAACTCCGCCTCGCTGCTGGAGACACGCTCGTCCGCGTGCATGACCTCCACCAGGCCGCCGACGATGGCGCGCCGCTGATCCTTGGACAGGCGCGGGCTCGCCTCGGCCAGGCACTTGTGCAGGGGTACCATCTCGTACACCTTCGACAGCGCGGCCGTGCGCACATCGGCGCTGGAGATCTCCTCGCCGAGGCGCTCCTTGATGACGCGCTGGACCGTGCTGACCTCCGCCGGGTGCGAGTAGGCGTCGGCATCCGTGGCCCGGGCGAGCACCAGCACGAACAGCTCGCGGAAAATATCCTCGTCGGAAGTCTCCGCCCGCTCACCGAAGAGCTGCCTGACCTTGCTGAAATCCACCAGTGCCATGTTGTCCTCCCGAACGGCGAATTGCGAAAGCGCAGAGCATAGCCTGTTACCCGCGCGATGAACACCACCGCGGGGCGGCGTTCCGGCCCCCCGCGGGCGCGGCCCACCGGGCGTTCGCCGCTGTCGAATTGCAAAGGCGGCGGCGGCAGGCGACACTTGTAGTGACAAGCGCCAACGAAACTGACCCGGAGACACCATGGCAAACGAGGGTTACCACGAACCGGTCGAGGAGCTGTCCGCCGAAACGCGCGACATGCACCGGGCGATCATTTCCCTGATGGAGGAACTGGAGGCGGTGGACTGGTACAACCAGCGCGTCGACGCCTGCCGGGACGAGGAGCTCAAGCGCATCCTCGAGCACAACCGCGACGAGGAAAAGGAGCATGCGGCCATGGTGCTGGAGTGGATCCGGCGCCGCGACCCGTCCTTCGACAGCGAGCTCAAGGACTACCTGTTCACGGACAAGCCCATCGCGCACGGCTGACGCCGTAGCCGACGGAGCGACCATCTTGGCAGGAGCACTGGACACCGTCGGCTGGCGGGAATGGCTGCGCTTTCCCTCGCTGGGCATCGACGCCATCAAGGCCAAGGTCGATACCGGCGCGCGCACCAGCTGCCTGCACGCCTTCGAGCTCGAGCCCTTCGAGCGTGGCGGTGAGCGCTGGGTCGCCTTCGCCATGCACCCGTTCCAGCGCGACGAGACGACCGTGCTGCGCTGCGAGGCACCGGTCGTCGACCAGCGCCGCGTGCGCGACTCCGGCGGCCACGCGGAACAGCGCTATGTGATCGCCGTGCCCATCGGGCTGGGACCCTACACTTTCGACGCGGAAGTCACGCTGACCAGCCGGGACACGATGCTGTTCCGCTGCCTGCTCGGGCGCACCGCGCTGCGCGGCCGCTTCCTCGTCGACCCGGGTCGCTCCTACCTCATCGGCAAGGCACCCCCCGCCGGCGCAGCGCCAGCGCAGGCCGCGCCCCAGCAAGGAGGAACCAGAACATGATCATGAAAATCGGCATCCTGTCCCGTAACCGCAGGCTCTATAGCACGAGCCGGCTGGTGGAGGCCGCAACGGAGCGCGGCCACGAGGTCCACGTCCTCGACACCCTCAAGTGCTACATGGACATCAACTCGGCCAAGCCGATGATCTATTACAAGGGCGAACCGCTCGAGGGCTATGACGCGGTGATCCCGCGCATCGGCGCCTCCATCACCGAGTACGGCACCGCGGTGATCCGCCAGTTCGAGATGATGGGCGTGTACTGTCTCACCGAGTCCATTCCCCTCGGCCGCTCCCGGGACAAGCTGCGGGCGCTGCAGCTCATGTCGCGCAAGGGCGTGGGCATGCCGGTCACGGGCTTCGCCCACGACGTGGAGAACGGCCGACAGCTCATCAAGATGGTCGGCGGAACGCCCGTGGTCCTGAAACTCCTCGAGGGCACGCAGGGCCGCGGGGTAGTCCTCGCCGAGACCTACAAGGCTGCAGAATCGGTCATCGACGCCTTCATCGAGCTGGGGGCGGACTTCCTCGTACAGGAGTTCATCAAGGAGGCCGGCGGTTCCGACGTGCGCGCCTTCGTCATCGGCCGCCGCGTGGTCGCGGCCATGGAGCGCAGCGCGGCGGAGGGCGAGTTCCGCTCCAACCTGCATCGGGGTGGCAGCGCCTCGGCGACCAAGCTCACGCCGGAAGAGCGGCGCACGGCGGTCAAGGCGGCGCAGACCATGGGCCTGTCGGTCGCCGGCGTGGATATCCTCCGCTCCTCCCGCGGGCCGCTGATCATGGAGGTGAACTCCTCCCCGGGCCTGCGCGGCATCGAGGAGGCCAGCGGCAAGGACATTGCCGGGCGCATCATTGCCTTCGTCGAGGAGAATGCGCGTCCCACCAAGAGCGACAGCCGCCGGACGCGGGGCTGACGTGGCGGGGGCACGACGCGAACCCATTGTCATCGGCGGTGTCAGCGTCGCCCCGGGGGAGCACCGGACCGTCGACGTCCCCGTCTCGCCGCTCTACACCCACGACGGTCTGTCCATCAGCGTCCAGGTTATTCACGGCAGCCAGCCGGGTCCCGTGGTGTTCATCTGCGCCGCGATCCACGGCGACGAGATAAACGGGGTGGAGATCATCCGCCGGCTCCTCAAGCACCGCTCCCTGAAGACCGTGCGCGGCACGCTGCTCGCCATCCCGATCGTCAATGTCTACGGCTTCCTCAACCACTCGCGCTACCTCCCCGACGGCCGCGACCTGAACCGCTCCTTCCCGGGCTCCGACGCCGGCTCCCTGGCCGCGCGCGTGGCCAACACCTTCCTGCAGGAGATCGTCCTCAAGTCCGACTACGGCATCGACCTGCACACGGGTGCGCGGCACCGGGCCAACTTTCCGCAGATCCGCGCCGACCTCGACATGGAGGGGGCCCGCGGCATGACCGAAGCCTTCGGCGTGCCCCTGGCGCTGGACTCGAAGATTCGCGACGGCTCCCTGCGAGAGGCGGCCGGGGACGCGGGCATCCCGGTCATCCTCTACGAGGCCGGGGAGGCGCTGCGCTTCGAGGAGATGTACATCCGCGCAGGCGTCAGCGGCATCGTCAACGTGCTCCGGCACCTCGGCGTGCTCCGGCGCAGCCGCCGCAAGTACCCGCTGCGCCCGCCGATCGTCAGCGGCCAGTCGAGCTGGCTGCGCGCCCCGGAGAGCGGCATCCTCAGCACCCTGGTCCCCCTCGGCGCGAAGGTCGTGGCCGGACAGACCATCGGTGTCGTCGCCGATCCCCTCGGCTCCCGGGAAAGCCCCCTCGAGGCCACCCACGACGGCGTCGTCATCGGGCGCACCAACCTGCCGCTCGTCTACGAGGGCGACGCGGTGTTCCACATCGCCCGCTACGGCCGGCGCACGGACCTCGTAGAGCGCCACGTGGAAGAATTCCAGGAACACTACGAAAGCCAGGAGCCCTGACCGGGTGCTATACTTCGCGCGCTGAGCCCGCTTCCAGGGTACTGGCCGGACGTCTCCCTTATGCGAAAAAACCTGATCACCGCCACGCTGATCGCCGTCGGCATATTGCTGTGGCTTTTGACTGGCGTGCTCGGCAGTGACGACGGCGACCGGGCGGCCAACCCGCCGGCGCTCGCCGACGTGCAGCCGCGGGAGACGAGCCGTGAGCCCGTTGCCGTGCGCGCCCGGGAGAGCCGCGCCGAGCCCCGGCAGCGCATCCTGTCCCTGCGCGGGCGCACGGAGAACAAGCGCACCGTGGAGGTCCGCGCCGAGATTACCGGCCGCGTGGTCGAGCGGCCCGTGGAACGCGGCAGCCGCGTTGCCAGGGGCGAGGTGCTCTGCCGTTTCTCCATCGACGACCGGGAGGAAGCCGTGGCCGAGGCGGAGGCCGCCCTGCAGCGGGCGCGCATCGAGCACGAGGGCGCGCTCAAACTGCGCGACAAGGGGCTGCAGTCGGCCACCGCCATCGCGCAGACCGAGGCCAACCTAGCCGCCGCCCGCACCACGCTCAAGCGCCAGCAGCTGAACCTCGAACGCACGACGCTGCGCGCGCCCTTTGCCGGGGTGGTCGAGGCCGTGGCCCTCGAGATCGGCGACTACGCCACGCCCGGCACGGCCTGCGCCACGCTGCTCGACCTGGACCCGATGCTGGTGACGGCGCGGGTCACCGCGGCGGACGCGGTCAAGCTCACCCCGGGGTCGCCGGTGCGCACGGTGACCGCCACGGGCAGGGAGCTCACCGCGACGCTCAGTTTCATCGGCAAACAGAGCGATGCCGCAACACGCACCTACGCCCTGGAGGCGACGGTACCCAACCCGGACTACAGCCTGCGTTCCGGTGTTCCGGCGACGCTGCGTATACCGATAGAGGAGGTTCTCGCGCACCGGGTGTCCCCGGCCCTGTTCAGCCTGGATGACGAAGGCCAGCTGGGCATGCGCCTTATCGATCAGGACAATCGGGTGGAGTTCCGTACCATCGACATCATCGAGGATGGGCCGGAGGGGACCTGGGTGACCGGCCTGCCGCCGGTGGCCCGCATCATCACGGTGGGCCAGGAGTATGTCTTCGAGGGCCAGCGGGTGCGAGTCGAGCAGGATGACCCGATGACCCTGTCTGCCCGGGCGGCACCATGATCGGTTTCATTGACTCGGCCATCAGCCGCACGCGCAGTACCTTGCTGGTGATGTTCATGGTCGTGCTCGTGGGCCTGATCGCCCGCGCCATCCTGCCGATCGCCAACGAGCCGCACGTGGAGGCTCCGTTCTTCTACGTCGGTATTCTCCACGAGGGCATCTCGCCGGAGGATGCGGAGCGCCTCCTCATCCAGCCGATGGAGATTGAGCTGCGCAAGATCGAGGGCATCGAGGAGGTCACCGCACTGGCCTCCGAGGGCAACGCCACCCTGTTCATCGAGTTCGATGCGGACATCGACCTTGACGAGGCCCTGAGCGATGTCCGGGAGGCGGTGGATCGGGGCAAGGCGGAGATACCGAGTACGGCGGAAGAGCCCATGGTGCGCGAGCTCCAGGTCAACGACTTCCCCATGATCCAGGTCAGCCTCATCGGCGACGGCGTGCCCGAGCGCGACGTCTTCGAAGCTGCCGTAATGCTGCGCGATGCGATCGAGACCATCCCCGAGGTGCTGAAGGCGGAGCTGCGAGGCGAGCGCGAAGAAGTTCTTGAGGTCCTGGTCGATCCCGAGGCACTGGAGCAATATTCGGTTTCCAGCGAGGAACTCATCAACACGCTGCAGCGCAACAACCGGCTTATTCCCGCAGGCAGCATTGATACCGGTCGCGGTCGCTTCGCGGTCAAGGTCCCCTCCGTCGTGGAGGAGCCGGAGGATGTCCTGTCGCTGCCGGTGCGCAGCGACGGTTCTACTGTCGTCACGTTCGCCGACATCGCCACCGTTCGCAAGACTTTCAAGGACCGGACCAGTCACGCCCGGGTCAATGGGCGGGAGGCGATAACCGTTGCCGTATCGCGGCGAGCCAACGGCAATATTATCGAGGGCGTGCAGGCGGTCCGCGCCATGGTGGATGAACTGCGACCGCGTATTCCAGCCGCCATAGAGCTGCTCGTGACCCAGGACCAGGCGGAGTTCGCCACGCTGCAGGTGACTGAACTGCAGGGCAACATCTTCACGGCGCTGGCCCTGGTCATGGTGCTTGTGGTCGCGACCATGGGCTTCCGCAGCGGTCTCATCGTCGGCCTCGGCATACCCGTTTCCCTGCTCTTTTCCGTCGCTGTCATCTACCTCCTGGGCTTTACCTTCAACTTCATGGTGATGTTCGGCATGCTGCTCGGCCTCGGCATGCTCATCGACGGTGCCATCGTGGTTACGGAGTACGCCGATCGCCGCATGGGAGAGGGTGTAGAGCATCGGACAGCCTACTCCGAAGCCGTGAAGCGGATGTTCTGGCCCGTAACTGCCTCCACAGCCACCACCCTGGCCGCGTTCCTGCCGCTGATTTTCTGGCCGGGTATCTCGGGCAAGTTCATGAGCTACCTGCCGATTACCGTATTCACCGTGCTGGCGGGTTCCCTGCTCTATGCACTCCTGTTCGGCCCGGTCCTGGGCACGGTCTTCGGCAGGCCGACGATCCACAGCGAAGCCGCGGCGGAGCAGATGCACGAGCTGGAAACCGGAGATCCAACCCGGCTGAAATCGCTGACCGGGGCCTACGCCCGTTTCCTCGACGCTGTCACACGGCGGCCCGGCATTACCATCGGCATCATCGCCCTCGCCCTCTCGACGATTTTCTGGGCCTACGGCCGCTACGGCGTCGGCATGGTGTTCTTTTCCGACTCGGACCCGCAGTTCATCCAGGTATCAGTCCGGGGCAGAGGGAATTTCTCGGCTGAAGAAGTCGACCGCCTGGTCTGGCAGGTAGAGGAGCGAATTCTCCAAATCGAGGGCATCCGCGCTGTTAACGCACGAACGATCCTTCCCGGCAGCAACGGCCTTGGCCGGGGAGTCGACGCTACGGCAGACCGCATCGGAGCGATTTTCGTGGAGCTGCACCCGGAGCAGGACCGGAGCCGTTCCGGTAGCGAGCTATTGCAGGCGATCCGGGATCGCACGAGCGGAATGCCGGGTATCGTGGTCGAGGTCTTCGGCGAGGAAATGGGACCGCCGGTGGGCAAACCGATACAGATCGAAGCGCGCTCCCGCGAGCGGGCTCTCCTCGAGCCGGCTATCGCACGCATCCGCGCGTACCTCGACACGCTCCCGGAGCTCGTGGATATCGACGACACCCGCGCGCTCCCCTCCATCGAATGGCGCATGGAAGTAGACCGGGCGGAGGCATCGCTCTACGGCGCCGACGTGGTCGCCGCGGGCATCGCCGTCCAGCTGGTTACCAACGGCGTCAAGATCGCTGAGTACCGCCCCGACAGCTCCGAGGATGCCGTGGACATCCGGGTCCGCTATCCGGCGCGGTATCGGGGCGTGGAAGCGATGCGCAACCTGCGTCTGAGCACTGCCCAGGGCCGCGTTCCGCTCAGCAATTTCGTGACCGTGACGCCACGGCAGGGTGTGGACACCCTCGAGCGGATCGACGGGATACCGGTGGAGCGCATCCGCGCGGACGTGGTCGACGGCGTCCTCGCCGACACCATGGTGCGACGCATAGAGGACTGGCTCGCGACACAGTCCTTCGATCCGGCTCTGGATATCCGCTTCCGCGGCGCGAACGAGGAGCAGAACGAGTCCATCGCCTTCGTGCAGGTAGCCTTCCTGCTCTCGCTGCTGCTCATGTTCGTACTGCTGGTGACCCAGTTCAACAGTTTCTACCAGAGCACCCTGATCCTGCTGGCGGTCATCATGTCGACAGCCGGCGTCCTGCTCGGCCTGCTGCTGCTCGGTGAGCCCTTCAGCGCGATTCTCAGTGGCGTCGGCGTGGTAGCGCTGGCGGGCATCGTGGTGAACAACAACATCGTCCTCATCGACACGTTCAATTACGTCCGCAATGAACACCCGGAGCTGTCCACGCAGCAGGTCATCGTCCGTTCCGCCTCGCAGCGCCTGCGCCCGGTGTTGCTGACCACGGTGACCACTGTTTTCGGCCTCCTGCCGCTGGCCTGCGGACTCTCCGTGGACCTGATCAACCGCAGCGTCACCGCGAGCGGGCAGATGTCCACCTTCTGGGGACCCCTGTCGCAGGCCATCGTCTTCGGCCTGTCCTTCGCAACGATCCTCACCCTGGTGGCCACGCCGGCCATGCTTGCCCTGCCGGCACGGCTCCGCGAGCTGCTGGGCCGCCTGCGCCGGGGCGGCAGCGAGGCCGTGGCGGCGTCCTGAGCCGTCCGGCCGCCGCTAACGCCGAGCGACAAACCGCCGCGGATCCGGTATGCTCCGCCCCGCACGAGCTGGCCGTGCCCGACTATCCGCCAGCGGTCATCCCGGATATCCCCTATGACTTTTGCCGATCTCGGCCTCAGCGATGCACTGCTGAAGGCCATCGCCGAGCGTGGTTACGACACGCCCTCCCCGATCCAGCGCGGCGCCATCCCAGACATTCTTGCCGGCCACGACCTCATGGCCGCGGCCCAGACCGGCACCGGCAAGACCGCTGCCTTTACCCTGCCCCTGCTGCAGCGCCTCGCCGAGGGCCCGCAGGCGCCGCCGCGTCAGGTACGCGCGCTCGTGGTCACCCCGACCCGCGAACTGGCCGCGCAGGTCCATGACAGCGCGGTGCACTACGGCGCCCACCTGCCGCTGCGCGCGGAAGTCGTCTTCGGTGGCGTCAAGATCAACCCGCAGATCGCGCGCTTGAAGCGCGGCTGCGACATCCTCGTGGCCACGCCCGGAAGGCTCCTGGACCTGCACCAGCAGGGCGCGGTGGCCTTCGATGCGCTGGAGGTGCTGGTGCTGGACGAGGCCGATCGCATGCTCGACATGGGTTTCATCCACGACGTGCGCCGTATCGTCGCCCTGCTGCCGACGAAACGGCAAACGCTCATGTTCTCCGCGACCTTCTCCACGGACATCCGCCGCCTGGCCCAGGGCTACCTGCACAAGCCGCGGGAGGTAGAGGTCGCTCCGGCGAACTCCACGGCCGATACCGTGGAGCAGTGGGTCTACCCGGTGGACAAGGGCCGCAAACCGGACCTGCTCTCGCACCTCATCCGCGAGCGCGATTGGCACCAGGTGCTGGTGTTCTCGCGCACCAAGCACGGCGCCAACCGCCTCGCCAAGCGCCTGGAGCGGGACGGCATCGTCGCCGAGCCGATCCACGGCAACAAGAGCCAGAATGCCCGCACCCGCGCGCTCGAAGGCTTCAAGAACGGCCGCGTGCAGGCCCTGGTGGCCACGGACATCGCCGCGCGGGGCCTCGATATCAGCGGCCTGCCGCAGGTAGTGAACTTCGACCTGCCGAACGTCTCCGAGGACTACGTGCACCGCATCGGCCGCACCGGCCGCGCCGGTGCCACCGGGCACGCCTATTCGCTGGTGTGCGCGGAAGAGGCGGAGTACCTGCAGGGAATCGAGCGGCTCATCCGGCGCAGCCTGCCGCGGGAACAGGTGCCGGGCTTCGAGCCGACGGAACCGCTGCCCGAACCCGGTGCGGGCCGCGCGCGCGCCGGCGGGCACGCCGCGCCGGGCGACCGCCGGCCGGCCGGCGGCAGGGAGGCTCCCTCGGGCCAGCAGCGGCGGCGACGCCAGAGCCGCGGTCGCGGCCGCGGGGCCGCGTCAGCAGCGAGCGGCGGCAACCGCTAGCGGCGCGCCTGGCAGGTCCCTAGAGCCCCGCGGACAGCGCCGGGATGACCCGGTGCAGCATCTCGTCGTTGAGCGAATAGTCCACGGGCACCTCCACGAGGTGCACCGCAGGTTCCTCGAGGCAGCGCGCCAGCAGCGGTTCCAGCTCAGCCGTGGCGCCGACACGCCAGCCGCGGGCGCCGTAGGCCTCGGCGTAGCGCACGAAGTCCGGGTTGCCGTAGTCGAGACCGAAATCCGGCAGCTGCATGTCGGCCTGCTTCCACTTGATCATGCCGTAGGCATCGTCGCGCAGCACCAGGACCACCAGGTGCAGGCCGAGGCGCACCGCGGTCTCCATTTCCTGGCTGTTCATCATGAAGCCGCCATCGCCACAGACCGTGAGGACCGGGCGCTCCGGGTACACGAGCTTCGCGGTCATGGCCGAGGGCAGCCCGGCGCCCATGGTCGCCAGGGCGTTGTCCAGCAGCAGCGTATTCGGATGCGCCGCCGGGTAATTGCGGGCGAACCAGATCTTGTAGATGCCGTTATCCAGCGTGACGATACCCTCGGCGGGCATGGCCGCACGCACGGCCCGGACTAGCCGCTCCGGGCGCAGGGGGAAGCGGTCGTCTTCCTCGGACTCGGCCCGGTGCGCCAGGTAGGCCTCGTGGGCGCGGCGAAAGAGCTCGAAGTTCCAGTGCGGCTGTGGCGCGATGCGTTCCTTGATCTGCCAGATGCTGTTGGCGATGTCGCCCACCACCTCGAGCTGCGGGAAATAGACCGGGTCCACCATCGCCGAGTCGAAGTTCACGTGCATGACCTGGCGCCGGTCCGTGGTGCGCATGAAGAACGGCGGCTTCTCCACCACGTCGTGGCCGACATTGATGATGAGATCCGCCGCCTCCACCACCCGGTGCACGAAGTCGTGATCCGACAGCGCCGTGTTGCCGAGGAAGCGCGGGCCGTGCTCGTCAAGCACGCCCTTGCCCATCTGCGTGGTGATGAAAGGGATGTCCGTCTTCGCCACGAACTCGCGCAGCATCTTCGCGGTCAGCTTGCGGTTGGCCGCCGCGCCGATAAGCAGTACCGGCGACTGCGCCGCCTCGATCATCGCGACGGCCCGGTCGATGGCCTTGTACTCGGCGATGGGCCGGCGCACCGCGCTTGGCGCGATCAGGCCCGCGTCCGTGCTCTCCGCGGCGATGTCCTCGGGCAGCTCGATATGGGCGGCGCCGGGGCGCTCCTCGTGGGCCAGGCGGAAAGCCTCGCGCACCACGGCCGGCACCCGGTCACCGCTCACTACCTGCACCGTGTACTTGGTCAGCGGCTGCATCATGTCAACCACGTCCAGGACCTGGAAGCGCCCCTGCTTGCTGGTCTTGATCGGCTTCTGGCCGGTGACCATGAGCATGGGCATGGCGCCGAGCTGGGCATAGGCCGCGGCAGTGACGAGGTTGGTTGCCCCGGGGCCCAGCGTGGAAAGGCAGACGCCGACCTTGCCCGTGAGCCGGCCGTAGGTGGCGGCCATGAAGCCCGCCGCCTGCTCGTGCCGGGTCAGCACGAGGCGGATGGACGAGGTGCGCAGCGACTCGAGCAGGTCCAGGTTCTCCTCCCCGGGAATGCCGAACACGTACTCGACCCCCTCGGCCTCGAGGGCGCGGACGAACAGGTCCGAGGCTTTCATGGCGACTCCTTCTCCGGCGGTGATCCTGTCGTGGCTACGCGCTGCCGCCGGGGGCAGTTCATTCGCCGGTAGGCGCGAGCAGGTCCAGCGCCATGGCGGTCATGGCGGCGATACCGGTGCGCAGTGTCGGTTCCGGGTCCGGTGCAAAGAACGGCGAGTGCAGGGACGGCAGCGTGGCCTCGCCGCGCTGGTGGCGGTCCCAGAGATCCTGCGGAACGACGCCGAGGCGGATCATGAAGCTGGGGATCTGTTCCTCCGTGCGTCCGTAGCGGGCAAAGTCCTCGCCTCCCATTTCCTTCGGGACCTCGACGAGGTTCTCCGCGCCGATCGCGCCGGCCATGGCGGCGACACCGCGCTCGACCAGCGCCGGGTCGTTCCATAGCGCCGGTGTGTACTCGTCGCGGATCTCCACGTCCGGGGCGAGTTCACCGTCGAAACCCAGGGCTTCGGCCTGCTTCACGGCGATGCGGCGGATGCCGTCGAGCAGCGTGGCCCGCGCCTCGTCCGAGTAGGAGCGCACCGTGAGCTGCAGCGTGGCACTGTCCGGAATGATGTTGTGCTTGGTGCCGGCGTGGATCGAGCCCACGGTCACCACGCCCGGCTCCGTCGGATGCAGTTTCCGGGAGACGAGCGTCTGCAGGTCCATGATGATGGCCGCGGCGAGGACGATCGGGTCCTTCGCCGCGTGCGGGTAGGCGCCGTGACCCCCGACGCCCTTGAGGCGGATATCCACCGAGTCGACGTTGGCCATCATCCAGCCGGGGACGTAACCCACCTTGCCGGCCGGCAGCGTCGCCAGGGTGTGCAGGGACAGGTTGTAATCGGGTGTCGGGAACTCCTCGAAGAGCCCGTCGGCGAGCATCATGCGCGCCCCGGCGCCGCGCTCCTCGGCCGGCTGGGCAATGACCACCAGCGTACCCTGCCACTCACCCCGCCGCGCCGCGAGATCCCGGACCGTGGCCGTACCCACGGTCATGTGCACGTCGTGACCGCAGGCGTGCATCACGTGCACCGCCTGGCCGTCCTGCTCCGTGGCCGTGGCCTCGCTGGCGTAAGGCAGGCCGGTCTGTTCCTTCACCGGCAGGCCGTCCATGTCCATGCGCAGCATGACCGTCGGCCCGTCACCGTTTTCCAGCAAGCCGACCACGCCGTAGCCGCCGACGCCTTCCGTCACCGTGTAGCCCGCATCGCGCAGCTCGGCCGCGATCGTGGCGGCGGTCTCCTCCTCCTGGAAGGACAGCTCGGGGCTCGCGTGGAGCGCCTTGTAGAAGGCGAGCGGCTCGAAGGCGAGGGCGGGGGCAGCGAGAGCGAGGCCGAGGAGCACGGCGAGGACAGTACGTGGCATGGGGAGATCTCCGGGTAGCTTTGCGGCGAGTCTAGCAAATCGGGGCCCGCCCCGCCGTCGGCCTTCCCCGCTCCGGTGCTATGCTGGCCGCCACCCGAAGCAACCGGAGTCCCGCCGTGCGACAACGCCTCCCCGCCACTCTCCTCTGCCTGTTGAGCCTCGCGCTGGCACCGGCCGCCCCTGCCGACCCGGAAAAGAACGCTGAAGCCTTCCGACGGCTGCTGGCAGACCACTGGGCGCGTGCGCAGGAGGAACAGGTGTTCTTCCGCACGGACCCGGACGCCTTCCGCCCGGACGGCGCGCTGCCGGATGTCGGCCCCGAAGGTCGCGCCCGGCGGGAGGCCTTCAACCGCGCCATGCTGGAGCGCCTCGAGGCGATTGACGGCGATGCGCTGGAAGGCCAGGAGCGGCTGAGCTACCGGCTCTTCCGCTACGAGCGCGAGACCGAGGCGGCCAGCTACGCGCAGCCCGGGCACCGCTTCCCGATCACGGCCCTGTTCGGCTTCCACAGCTACTTTGCCGATGCGCCGGCAAACATGGATTTTTCCTCCGTGGCCGACTATGAACGGCTGCTCGAGAGCTTCCTCGACTATCCGCGCTACAACCGGCAGCAGATCGCCAACCTGCAGGAGGGCATCGACAGCGGCTACACGCAGCACTGCGCGGCCATGGCCGGCTACGGGAGAACGATCAGCCGCTACCTCGTCGAGGACCCGGCCGACAGCGCCATGTACGAACCGTTCACCCGCTTCCCGCAGACCGTGCCGGCGCGCGAGCGCGAACGCCTCGCGGTGGCGGCCCGCACTGCCCTCGCCGACGCCGTGCTGCCTGCCTACGCGGCTTTCCTGCGCTTCTACGAGGAGCGCTACGCCCCGGCCTGCCGCGGGATGGAAGCCATCACCGGACTGCCGGGCGGGTACGACTACTACCGCTACCTGGTCCGCTACTACACGACCACCGCGATGACGCCGCGGGAAATTCACGACCTGGGCCTCGCAGAGACGAAGCGAATCCGGGCGGAGATGGACGCGATCATCGAGGCCAGCGGCTTCGAAGGCGACTTCCGCGCTTTCCTCGACCGGCTGCGGGAAGACCCCGCCTCCTACGCCGAGAGCCGTGAAGACCTGCTGGAGAAGATTGCGCTCATCGCCAAGACCATGGACGGCATGATGCCGCGCTTCTTCGGCAGGCTGCCGCGCATGCCCTACACGATCCGCGAGGCCGGGGGCCGCGGCGCCTTCTACGCCAGCGGCACCGCCGACGGACGCAACCCCGGTGTCTATTTCGTGAACGCCACCGATTACAAGGCCAAGCCGCTGTACACGCTGGAGGCGCTCACGCTGCACGAGGCGGTGCCCGGGCACCACCACCAGATGGCGCTCGCCCTGGAACTCGACCTGCCGCCCTTCCGGCGCACCCTGTACCACGCCGCCTTCGGCGAGGGCTGGGGCCTGTATGCCGAGAGCCTCGGCAGGGAGGCCGGCTTCTATACCGACCCGCGCTCGGACTTCGGCCGGCTGACCTACGAGATGTGGCGCGCGAACCGGCTGGTGGTCGACACGGGGCTGCACGCCTTCGGCTGGACACGCCGCGAAGCCATCGACTTCATGCTCGCGAACTCGGCGCTGACGGAAGCGGAGATCACGGCCGAGGTGGACCGCTACATCACCTGGCCCGCGCAGGCACTCGCCTACAAGGTCGGCGAGCTGCGTATCCAGGCGCTCCGCGACCAGGCCGAAGCAGCGCTGGGCGAGGCCTTCGACCTGCGCGCCTTCCACGACCTGGTGGTCGGCAACGGCTCCCTGCCGATCGCCCTGCTCGAGGACCTGGTGTCCGACTGGATCATTCGCCGACGCTAGTTTCCACGCGCAACGCGGCCGGCGCCAGACCGGCACACTGGAATAGAACGGCCGCGGCGAAAGAAGACTTAGGGCGTCGGCAACGCCGGCAGCAGAGTGACCTCGAACTCCGAATTATCGACCCGCAAGGGCTTGATGGCCTCGTAGGCCGGATCATGCCAGAAGGCCCGGGCCGCCGCAGCGCAGGGAAACTGCGAGACCACCATGCCTCGCCCCGCGGGTGGCTCGCCCTCGAGAATCTCGAGGATCGGGCTAATCGCCAGGTAGTGACCACCGTGCTTGTCGTAGAGACCGCTCTGCGCCAGCGCCGCTGCGTAGGCACCGAACGCCTCGCGATCGTGAATCTCACCGTAGACCAGCATGATCACCGGCTCGTCGCAGGCTTCCCCGATGGCGGGGTCCGCCAGCGCGCCGGTCGGCAGCCAGCAGAACATCAGGGCGATCAGGAGACGCAGGGCGGGGGCTGGGTTGGACATGGTTCACCTCCTCAGGCTTGTCGGACGGCCGGCGGCCGCTGCACCGCACCGTCGTCCGCGGCAGCGGCGACGATGGCGGCATAAAGGGTATCGGCCGCCGGTGACAGGGGCCGCTCACTGCTGGCGACCAGGCTCGCGTGCCGCGTCACCCCGGGGCTGTCGACGGACAGCACGTGCACACCATAGCTCTCGCGCACCAGCCGGTTTGCCAGCAGCGCCGGCGACGTCATGATCAGCAGGTCGTTGCTGGCAAGCAGGCGCATGCCGACCCGGTAAGCATCGGTGCCGATGAAGCGGGTGGGCGGCGCGAGGCCGCGGGCGACAAAGGCCTCGGTTATCACATCGACATCGGAGGGCCGCGAGTACGGCACCAGCCACGGGTAGCCCTGCAGATCCTCGAGCGTCGGGCTGGCGAGCCTGGCGGCCGGGTGCGCCGCGCGGCAGGCGACCACGTCGCGCGCGGAGTAGATCACGCGGGCCTCGAAGCCCGCGGGCAGGGTCATGTTGCTGACGCCAGCCGCGAGGAAATCGAACTCACCGTTGTAAAGGCGGGCCATGAGCTGCTCGGAGTAGCCCTGCACGAGATTGACCCGCAGGTCCGGCCGCTCGGTGAGGATCGCGCTCACCGCCCGCGCCACGATGTCCTCGGCGAAGGTTTCCCCGATGCCGAGGGTCACCGTCCCGGAACGCGCGCTGGCCAGGTTGCTGATGTCGCGGCGCGCACGCTGGTCCGCCGCCAGCTGGGCGCGGGCATGGGGCAGCAGGGCGTGCCCGGCGTCGGTCAGCCGCGTCACGCCGCCGGGGGCGCGGTCGAAGAGACGGGCGTCGAGCTCCTTCTCGAGCGCAGCGATGCTGGCGCTGACCGCCTGCTGGGTCAGGCCGACCTGTCGCGCGGCCTCGGCCAGCGAGCCGGAATCGACGACGGCGAGGAAGCGCTCGAGCTGCCGTAGCTCCACCGGGTGCCTCTCCTTCAGTTGACTGCTTCTTGGTGCACTGCTTCCAGCAGGCCTGTTCCGGTGCACGCCTTCCGGTGCACCCCTGCCGGTGCACTGCCTCTAGTGCATTTCTTCGCCACCGCTGACGTTGAGCGCCTCACCGGTAATGAACGCGGCGTCATCGGAGGCCAGGAAGGCGGCGGCGGCCGCGGTATCGCCAGGGAGACCCACCCGACCGAGGGGAATCCGTTCGGCAATGCCGCGCCGGTAATCCTCCGGCGTCAGCCCGCGCAGGGAGGCAAAGTACTCGCTCTGCTTCGCACCGAGGCCCGTGGTGACATGATTCGGGCACACGGCATTCACGGTGATGCCATCGGCGGCCAGGTCGATGGCAGCCGTGCGCGTGAGCCCGATGAGTCCGTGCTTCGAGGCGACGTAGGGTGCCATGTGGCGGAAACCGCTCTTCGCCGCCTGGCTGGCGATATTGACGATACGACCGCCGTTTCCCGACTCGCGCATGCGCGCTGCCGCGGCCTGCGTACAGAGAAAGGCACCGGTCAGGTTCACGTCGAGGACGAGCTGCCAGTCCTCCACGGCCAGTTCAGCCAGCGGCTTCATCACGTACCCCACGCCCGCGTTGTTCACCAGCACATCCACGCTGCCGAAGGCGTCGATCACCGCATCGAAGAGCGCCTCGACCTGTGCGGGCTTGCGGATATCGCAGGGCACGCAGAGCACCTCGGCGCCGCTGCCGCGCAGCCCGGCCGCCACCGCTTCCATCTCGCCAGTGGTACCGATGTGATCCTCGCCGAGGCCGCTATCGGCACGCCCGAGGTCCGTTACCACCAGGCGGCAGCGCTCCTCCGCAAAGCGCTGGAGGATTCCCTCGCCGAGTCCCCCGCTGCGCCCGGAGCCGGTACACACAACGACCTTGCCGGCGAGGCCCTTCATGCAGGGAGCCGCTCCGTGATCATGAACACGGGGTCGGCGGCGAACTCGCGAAACTGCGCGGCCACCTGTTGCACGGCGTCGCCGGCGGCCTCGGCGCGGAAACCGTCCAGGTCGCTGAGCTCGATGATCTCCACGTAATCGTAGGGCGCATCGGCGCCGGCAAGGGTGCCGGTGCAGCGGTAGACGTCGAAGGCATCGCAGTGCTCGAGGCGGCGCACCGTGGCCATGTCGACCTCTGCGGCCCAGCGCTCGTAGGCGGCCACGTCGGCCCCCGACTTCAGGTTGAACAGGACGATGAGGGTGGTCATGCGGCACTCCCTTGCAGTGATCAGGCTGGCGACGGTCTCGACTGCCCGTTTATACAAAACCATTTTGTATTTGACAAGATAAATACAATTATTATTATTCACCTGATCACTGACCGACCGCAGCCCGAGGACAGCGCCATGAGCCGCCCCCTGCACCACGACCTCAATGTCGACTTCACCCAGGCCGAGCGCGCCCGCAAGGACTTCGTGTCCAGCCTGCGCGCCCATGTACTCACGACCATGGCCGGCGGCATGCGCGAGTACTACGAGGACCGCGTCGCGCCCGACCTCGCGCGCCGCAACGGCGAGGCACCGGCCGACGGCCAGGCCATCCATCGCGCGCTGCGCGGTGGCAAGGTTTTCGGTTTCTACAGCGCGGTGCGCACCAGTGCCCAGGAAATGGTCTTCGACTCGGTGATCGCGGGCGTCGAGCGCGACGGCGAGACACTCCGCGACAAGTCCCGGTCCCTGGCCGGCGGCACGGGCGGCAGCCTCGCCCTGGACCCGTCGCTGCCGATACCCCGCAGCGTCAGCGAGATCGACGTGCACCTCGCGCCCGGCAGCTACCACGCCGAGTATGCCGAGGACGACGTCAGCGCCGGCGCCGTGTACGACAACGCGATCCAGGTATTCACCTTCGGCCAGTTCGGCACCGAGCTCAACGATATCGGCCAGACGATGGCCAACTATGTCCGCCTCAAGTACCCGGAGTTCAAGCCGGCGCGTATTCTCGATTGCGGCTGCACCATCGGTCACAACACCCTGCCCTGGGCCCAGGCCTTCCCCGATGCCGAGGTCACCGGCATCGATGTGGCGCCCGGTATCCTGCGCTACGCGCACGCGCGGGCGCGCAGCCTCGGTGTGCCGGTGCACTTCCGGCAGATGGACGCGACGGCGATGGACTTCGAGGACGAGAGTTTCGACGTGGTCTTTTCATCCATGTTCCTGCACGAGTTGCCCCTCAAGGACATCCGCGCCTACTTCCGCGAGGCCTACCGTGTGCTCAAGCCCGGCGGCCTGCTCTGGACCATGGAGCTGCCCCCGAACGCCAGGATGGGCTCCTGGGAGAGCTTCTACCTCGACTGGGACAGCTTCTACAACAACGAGCCCTTCTACAAGACGTTCCGCGACCAGGACTACCAGGCGCTCATCGCCGCCGCCGGCTTCGGCGAAAAAGCCTTCATCGAAGCCACCCTGCCCCGCTACAGCTTCGTCGGTGAAGAGGCCTTCGCCGCCGACATCGGGGCCCCCACGACGTTCGACAGCCAGACCGGGCGCATGGACCCGAAGGGAACGCGCTGGTACGGCTTCGGCGCGTTCAAGCAGGCGCAGGCGTAGTGGGTACAGCAGGCAGACGGCAACCAGGCACAGGAAGGAGACAGGCAATGAGTGAACTGCCAAGGAAAGCACGCGGCCGCCGCAACCAGTTCTTCGCGGCGGACGGTGTCGATGAACTGATCAGCATGGTGCTGGAACTCGCCGCCGACGTGTCGGCCCTGCGCGAGCGCCAGTACATCCTGGAGCAAGTGCTCTCGGCCAACGGTATCGCCGCCGGCGAAGCCATCGAGGCCTGGGAGCCGACCGACGCGGACCGCCAGGCCCTGGCCGAGGCCCGGGAGCGCATGCTCTCCGGCCTCCTGCGCAACCTGCAGGCCCCGCGCGGCACCGAGGTCAGCGAAGCCGCCGCAGCGGCCGAGGAAGAGCACCGGGACAACGCCGCCTGATGCGCACGGCGGCTCGACGGGCGCCGCGATGAGCGAGCAGCCCTACCCCACCCTGTTCAGCCCCTGCGAACTCGGCGGTGTCCCGCTCAGGAACCGCCTCGCCCACGCCTCCATCGTCACGCGCTTCGTCAGCGACGGCGAGGCTACCGAGACGCTGCTCAACTATTACCGGAGCCGGGCCCGCGGCGGTACCGGCCTGATCGTCACCGAGCCCATCGCGATGACCGCCTGGAACCGGGTGCCGACACGGCTGCGCGCCTGGGACGACGGGGCGCTCGACTCGCTGAAGCGCTGCGCCGGTGTCGTCGAGAGCGAGGGCACGCGGCTCCTCGGCCAGGTCCAGGACAGCGGCCGTGGCCGCCACGCGGTCGGACGCAACGACGGCGCCGTTGGCGCCTCTGCCCTCCCCGACGACCTGAGCTGGACCGTGCCCCGCGTCCTCTCGGCGGACGATATCCGCCGCATGATCGACGACTGGGCGGCCGGCTGCCGGCGCCTCAAGGCCGCGGGCTTCAGCGGCGTGGAGATCTCCGCCGGCCACGGGCACCTCTTCCACCAGTTCCTGTCGCCCTGGTCCAACCGGCGCGAGGACGCCT
The DNA here is from genome assembly GCF_040217025.1 of Pseudohaliea sp. Taxonomy (GTDB): domain Bacteria; phylum Pseudomonadota; class Gammaproteobacteria; order Pseudomonadales; family Halieaceae; genus Pseudohaliea. Next base: position 1,118,588 of record NZ_JAVJOA010000008.1, read on the forward strand.
ATGGCGGTGACCTCGAGGGCCGCACCCGTTTCCTGCGGGAACTGATCGAGGCCATCCGCACAGCCTGCGGCCGACCGTTCATCATCGGCCTGAAGCTGCCGGGAGACGACGGCGTCCCCGGCAGCATCGACCTCGCCGGCGCCCACGCCATCACCGCGCGCCTGGCGCAGGAGGCGGAGCAGTTCGACTACTGGACCTGGGCCTGGGGTGCGCACGCCAACAGCCTGTACCGGCACCTGCCCGACGCCCACGGCGAGCGGCACCCCTACCTCGACGCCATCCGCGAGCTGCGCCAGGCGGCGCCGGCGGTAGCCAGCGGCGCGATCGGCTACCTCACGGACCCGAACGAGTGCGAGACCGCACTCAGCGACGGCACGGCGGACCTTGTCTTCCTCGGCCGCCCGCTGATCACGGACCCGGCCTTCGGCCGCAAGGCCGAGAGCGGGCGCGAGGCAGCGATCCGCTACTGCGTATCCTGCAACACCTGCTGGCGCACGATCATCGAGGGCAGCCGCCTCGAGTGCGACAACAATCCCCGCGTCGGCAGCGAGGACGAGGACGACTGGCAGCCGGTGCAGGTCCGGCGCCAGCGCCACGTCGTGGTGGTCGGCAGCGGCATCGCCGGCCTGGAGGCCGCGCAGACGGCGGCGCGGCGCGGGCACCGGGTGACACTGGTCGGCGCCTCGGAGGAGCCCGGCGGCAAGACCCGCCTGCACGCCGAGCTGCCCGGGGGCGAGAACCTGAGCTCCATCTACGATTACCAGTACCTCGCCGGCCGTCGTGCCGGCGTGGCCTATCGCCTGGGCGAGGCCGCCGGCGCGGACAGCGTGCTCGCGCTCGCGCCCGATGCGGTACTCCTGGCAACCGGCGCGACGGCGGCGCCGCCGGCATGGATTCCCGGGGAATACCTCGAGATCGGTGCCGTCCCCGACGCCCGCGCCATGGCCCGCGAGATGCTCGGCCGCAGCGGCAGGGAGCCGGGCCGGGTGGTGCTCTTCGACCAGGATCACACGGAGATGACCTACGCGCTGGCCGAGCTGCTGACGGAGCGCTTCGAGGCCGTGAGCATCGTCACGCCGCGGGAGCGCATTGCCAGCGATGTCTCGCTCATCAACCGCCAGGGTATCTACCAGCGCCTCTACGAGCGCGGCGTGGAACTGGTCACCAGTTGCGTACCGCGGGACCTGGACGCGCTCGAGGAAGCGGCCCTGGACGTCGTCAACGTCTACAGCGGCGCGGTGACCCGCCTGCCGGACGTGGTGGCAGTGACCTACGCCACCTCCCGCGTGCCGGACAATGCCCTCGCCGCGCCGCTGGTGGCGGCGGGCGTCGAGGTCATCCCCATCGGTGACTGCCGGGCGCCGCGCACGGTGCTGGCGGCCACCCGGGAGGGCTACGAGGTGGCGCTGGCGCTCTGAGCAGCGGGCCCCGGGTCGGAGTCGGCGTCGAGGAAGTCGAGCAGTTCGGCTGCGACAGCCTCCGGCCAGAGCTCGAGGAAACCGTTGCCCCAGTCGGGATAATCCCGTCGCTCGCCGTTCGCCAGCAGCGCGTCGACGCGGCGCGTGTGCGTCACGAGATCATCGTTGATGTTCATCACCAGCAGCGGATGGGTGAGCGCGACGAGTTCCCGCGCGTAAGCCGCCGTGTGCTCGAAGGCGGCGCGGTGGCCCTCCTCGTAGTCCTCGCCGGCGCGCAGGTTGTCCGCCAGGGAGGCGGCGGCCATCGGCAGCGTCATGCCGGGCCCGCGGAAGCGGAGGATCCGCTCCCACATGATGCGAAAGCGCGTGCCCGCCTCGTCGAGGGGCAGCGGCGCGAAGAACGCGTGCAGCTCCGCCACTTCCCCGGCGGTGAACAGCGGCGCCGAGATGTTGACCAGGCGCGCGACCTCCCCGGGGCGCCGGCTCGCCGCGGCCACCGCCACCATGGAGCCCGTGTGGTAGCCCACGAAGTGCACCGGGCGCGGTAGCGCCAGGGCATCGATGACTTCCCAGGTCGCGGCGGCGTAGTCCGCGATGGAAACGCTCGCCGGGTCTGCCGGCGGGTCCGAGTCCCCGTAGCCCGGCAGGTCCGGCGCGATAACCCGCCGGCCATCGGCGAGCAGCGGCAGCACGCGGGCGAAGCTGCGACCGGACTTGGGCACCATGTGCAGGCAGACGATCGGCGGCAGGTCGCCGTCGGTGCCGGCCTCGCGCAGGTGCGCCTGGCCCGTGCTGACATCGACAAAACGGCGGCGGACGGTGCGGGGCATGGCTGACTCCGGTGCTTGCCTGAAAAGCTTATTGATATAACATCATACCTTTTAGCCGGAGCCCTGCCCATGACCGCCCAGGACGCCCTCACGCTCCTCCACCTGCTGCTCTTCTGCTACTGGCTGGGTGGGGACATCGGGGTCTTCTACTCCGCGGGCTTCGTTGTCGACGCCGAGCGCAGCCGCGAGGCGCGGCTCACCGCGGCGAAGATCATGCTGGGCATCGACCTGGTCCCCCGCATCTGCATGAGCCTCATGCTCACGGTCGGCGGGCTGCTCTCGGAATACGCGGGCATCAGCCACCCGCCTTGGCAGCTCGCCGGCATCATCCTTCTCGGGCCGCTCTGGCTGGGCATGGTGCTCGTGCTGCATTTCGCCCACGGAGCCGCTTTCATTCCCCTGCTGACGCGGGTGGATTTCCTGTTCCGCTGGCTGGTGATCGCCGGGATCATCGCCTCCACCGCCTGGTCCACCGCCAGCGGCCGGCTCGCCGATGCGCCGTGGCTCGCCGGCAAGCTGCTCGCCTTCGCCTTCCTCGTCTTCTGCGGGCTGATGATCCGCGTGCAGTTCAAGGGGTTTGCCACCGCCTACGGCAAACTCGCCGCCGGGACGCAGACCGCCGCCGACGACGCCGCCATGGCGGCGAGCCTCGCCCGGGTCCGGCCCTGGGTGGTCATGATCTGGGCAGTACTGCTGCTCGAGGCGTTCCTCGGCGTGGTACAGCCCGGCTAGAAAAGCTTGACCAGCGCCTTGCCGGTATTTTCACCGCGCATGAGACGACAGAACGCCGCCGGTGCCGCCGCGATGCCCTCGGCCACGTCTTCCCGCACCCGCAGCGCGCCGCTATCGACCAGCGGCACCAGCTCGTCGAGGCAGGCCTCGCGCCGGTCCTCGTAGTCGTAGACCACCAGCCCGGTCACGGTGGCGCGGGCGCGGATCCAGTCCCCCGGGGGCGGCCCCGGACGACGGCCGCTGCTGTTGTACTCGGCCATGAGCCCGCAGAGGACAACCCGCGCACCGACCGCGAGCCTCGCGGAGGCGAGGTCGAGCAGCTCGCCGCCGACCAGGTCGAAATAGATATCGATACCCTCGGGACAGAGCGCATCCAGCCGCGCCCCCACATCCTCGCTGCGCCGGTTGATGCAGGCGGCGTAGCCGAGCTCGGCGACCGCGTAGGCACACTTCTCGTCGCTGCCCGCGATCCCGATGACGCGACAGCCACGGGCATTGCCAAGCTGTCCGACGACGGATCCCACGGCACCGGTCGCCGCGGCGACCAGCAGGACATCGCCGGGCGCCGGGACGGCCTGGCAGTACAGCCCGGCCCAGGCCGTGAGCCCGGGCATACCGAGGGCCGACAGCGCCAGGGAAGGCGGCTGGATGCGGTCGGGCACCGGGGCCAGCGCCTCGCCGTCCAGCGCGGCCCACTCCTGCCAGCCACCGAAGCCGCGCACCCACGCGCCGTCGGCAAAGGCCGGGTGCTTCGACGCGACGACCTCGGCCACCGTTTCGCCCCGCATCAGGTCCCCGGGATGAATGGCACCGGAGAGGTGACGCCCGGCGAGCTGGCTGCGCATGTAGGGGTCGAGGGAGAGGTAGCGGTTGCGCACCAGCACCTCGCCGGGGCCCGGCTCCGGCCGGGGCACCTCGGCGAGGCGGAAATCCGTCTCCACGGGCACGCCCGCCGGCGTCGCCGCCAGCAGCACCTGTCGATTCATGGTCATCGCTCCGTCTCCGCAAGCAGTGCATCCACCGTGTCGCCGAGCGCCGCGTAGCGCGCCTGCACGCCCGCTCCGGCATGCACCATGGTCACGCAGGGGGGCAGTGCGACGTCATCGAGCCGGTCGCTCCAGGCGGCCAGGGGGCCATCGGGCCAGCGGATGATCCGGGTGGGTACCGCGAGGCCCTGCAGCCGCTCCGGGCGTTCGTTGGCAAAGGCGGCGCGGTAGGCCCGGTCATAAGCCGGGCCCGCGCGCAGCGTAGCGAGGACGGAGGCCTGGGTCGCGGCGGGGTCCGCGGCAGCCGTACCGGCGGGCGCTGCGGTCCAGGGAAAGCGCAGGCCCGAGCGCACGGCGAGGTCCCAGGCCGCGGCAAGGTGGCTGCCGTCCGGCCGCGGCGCGAGGTCCGGGAAATAGCCGGCCAGGAGCGCCTCGCGCTCCGCATCCTCGAACAGGGCCACGTTCTCCAGCACCAGGCCGGCACAGCGGCCGGGATGTGCACGGGCGAACTCGATGGCGAGCTGGGCGCCGGTGGCGGAACCGTAGATTAGCGGCCGCTCCAGGGCCAGGGCGTCGACAAAGGCGAGCAGCGCGGCGACGTAGGGCGCCAGCCCCTCTCCCGGTGCAAGCGCCGGAGGCAGGGGGTCCGAATCGCCGTAGCCCGGGGTGTCCGGCGCGAGAGCCCTCGCCCGCCGGGCGACAACCGCCGTGGCCGGCGCGAGGAATGCCGAGGACAGCGGCGACGGGTGCAACAGGACGACCGGCGCGCCGGCCCCGGCAACGCGGTAATGCACCTGCCAGGGCCCGGCATCGCTGTCGAGCGTGGCAAAGGCGCGCAGCGGCTTCACGGCAGACCGAGAGAACCCGGGTTGACCCGCCCCTCGGGGTCCACGGCGCGCTTGAGGGCAGCCACCAGCTCGAAGGCCTCGGGTCTCAGCCCGTCCCGGTAACGGTAGGCCTTGCCCACCTGCAGGTGGACCGCGCCGAGGGAGGACAGCAGCGCCACCAGTTCCGCGCGCAGCACCGCGACGTGAGCCCGCGCCTCCGGGTTCGCCGGGTGCCGCGGCAGCCGCGCCAGGTGTTTCGGCTCGATACTGTCCTCGTGCAGCGGATAGAGTTCGTCCGGCCAGAAAAAGACCGGCTCCAGCACCACCGCGTGCGTGGACACCGTCGCCAGCAGGTAGCCGGTGCCCACACCGAGCGCAACGCTGCGCTCCCGGTGCCGCTCGAACAGTTCCTCGACGGCCTCGTACGCCGCCCGGATGCGCGAGTGCGGGAACAGGCCGTGCACCGGCAGCCAGCGCTCCCCTTCCGGCCCGAGCATGCTGTTCAGCGGGCCGAAGGGGTTGGCGCGGGTGATGCGCGGGATCGAGTTCTCGATCTCCCGCCCGCCGCAGCGCTCGCAGACGAGCCGCGCCGCACGTACCCGGTCGGCCACGGCCTCGGGGGTGCGGTCCTCGAAGACCAGCTGTACCGAGTAGTCCACGTCGTCCATGTAGCCGCGGCCGGCGAGGGCCACCCTGGCCCCCTCGCGAAGGCCCCCGACCACCGAACCAGCGGACTTCATGACGCCCGCCAGGGCCTTCATGTCGGCGGCGAGGCGCTGGCGCTTCATGCGCTGGCGCTGCAGGAACGGGTCGAAGGCAAAGCACTCCATGGGCAGGTTCTGCCGCGACAGCTCGCTCATGGCGGCGATCGTCGCCTCCGCGCTCGCGAAGTCGAAGGCGAGGTAGTCCCGGGCGGGCAGTACCGGCATGAGCCGCAGGGTCGCCGTGGCCTTGAAACCCAGGGCGCCGGTATCGCCGGTGAACAGGCCGGTGAGGTCCGGGCCGAAGTGGCGGAAGAAGGGAGGCGCCTCGGCCTGGGCGGCTGACCCCGTGCGCAGCAGCGAGCCGTCGGCGAGCACCACGTCGAGGCTGAGCACGGAATCCGCGGCAGAGCCGAACTGTCCCGAGCCCCAGAAGATGGCGTTCTGCGACAGGCCGCCGCCGACCGTCGCCTTCAGGCCGGACAGCGTGCCCCAGTAGGGCGTGCGCAGCCCCTCGGCCTCCAGGGCCTGGTGCAGGGACGCCCAGGTGCAGCCGCACTCGACGGTAACGGTCATGTCCTCGCGGTTGACCTCGAGCACGCGGTCCATGCGCCCGAGGTCGATGATGATCGAGCGCGGGCCCGCCGGCACGTAGCCGCTGGTGTAGGACATGCCACCGCCCCGGGGAATCACCGCGAACCCCGCGGCCGTGGACAGGCGCACGGCGGCCTGCAGCGCTTCGCTGCTGCCGGGGCGGAGCACGGCGGCGGCGGGTTCACCGCGGCTGTACACATCCTGCGCGTACCAGTCACAGGCCGCACTGTCCCGGAGGACCCCCTCCCGGCCGAGGGCCTCTTCCAGTGCAGCCCACGGTTCAGTGGTCGCCATTGCCGGCTCGCTCATGGTGCCCTCCCCGGGCTCGTGAAAAACCCTGATGCTAGCGGACTTCCGGCTGCGCGGGGTAACCCGGCCGCTGCCGGCGCCGAAGCCGTTACCGCTTCACCGGACACCGTATAGAACTCGATGATCGCCCCGTCAGGCGTCTTCACCTGGAAAGCCTCGACCGGCCCGTAAGGCGCCAGCGGAAAGCGGGCCGGCGGCCGGGCCAGCGGCCAGCCGCGCGCCGTGACCTGCTGCGCGGCGCGCTCCGCATCCGCCACCGGGAAGCGCACGGCGAGGATGCCGAGGTTCGGCGCCGTGCAGCGGTCCGCGTAGTCACGACCCTCGAGGCCCATGATCTCGATGGTCTCCATGCGGCCGAACTCGCCGGGCACCGGGTAGACGATGCCAGCCCGGTAGGGGATTTCCGTGGTCAGGTTCACCGGGATGCCCAGCGGCATGTACTCGGGCGTCTCGGCAAGGTACGGCTTGCCCTTGTAAAAGGTCGCAAAGCCCAGCACGTCCGTGTAGAACGCGTAGGCCGCGTCCCGGTCCCGGACCATCTGCATCATGTTGAAGGGACCGGTCATCCGCTCGAAGGGCGGGATAGCCTCCGGAAGCGGCGGCGACAGGCGCTCGTAGCCCTGCACCTGCACCCCGTCCGGGCCGCGGTAGACCACCACCTTGAGCTTCGAGCTGCCAAAGACGAGATCGGTGATCGGCGTTTCCGTCCACCAGCCGAGGGCAATGGCATCGTCGTAGATCGCCTGCATGTCCTTCATGCGGATCATGATGCTGAAGTAGCAGCCCGTGTCCCAGGCCCGGGCCCCGGGACGCATTGGCTCCCGGCGCCCGGCATCGTCGAAGCGGACCAGGCGCACGAGACCCGTCCCCTGCCCCGGCGGGCCCAGGAGCAGGGCTTCACCGCCGGCCGCCGCCGGCAGCGACCAGGCGGCGATTTCAGCCGGGTCCAGGGCACCGCGCCACTTCTCCTCGTAACCGCCGATCTCGCGGAAAAACCGGGCCGTACGCTCCAGGTCGGTGACGCTGACCACCACTTCCTGCCAGGGGCGGGTGGTCACCGGCGTCGGCGCGGCGGTCGCAGCCGCCACGCCGGCGAGCGCGAGCAGCAGCGCCAGGCATCGAACCAGGGCAACCATGTCAGCGCGCCCCGCCGCGGACGGCGGCCAGGTCACGGCGCAGGACCTCCAGCAGCATCTGCTCGTACCAGCCGCCGACCTGCTCGCCGGCGGCGGCGAGGTAGGCGTCCACCTCTTCTGCCGTGGCGACATCGTCGCAGGCGTCCAGGCGACCGGCGAGAAAATCATTGCTGTAGCCGATGCGCGCGGCCTTGAGGCCGGCATCCGCCGCCCGCTTCATGGTCTTTGCGGCGGCACAGGCGTCGCCTTCACGCTGGTGCATCAGCCCGAGCACGAACTGGGCCTGTACGTGCCCTGCCCCGGCGGCCTCCTCGAGGTGCGGCAGGCCGACACGCCAGTCGCTGCCGTTGCGGTCCGCGTGGTAGACCAGCGCGCGCCCCAGCTGGTAGTGGAAGCGCGGCTCGGCGGGATCCTCCTTCACCGCCTGCTCGCAGGCGGCGATGGCGCGCAGGGTGTCCACCGCCTTCGAGCTGACGCCCGGTCCCACGTGGTACGGGTCAGAGGGATGTGCCGCCTCCCAGTCGCAGGCCGTCAGCGTCTGGGCGCCGGCGGAGCCGGCAAAGAGCAAGCCGAAAAAAGCAAGCAAGAGTCGCATGGGTTTCTCCTCAGTCGGGTTTCACTTGCAGGATGATCTTTCCGTAGTGGCGGCGCTCGCCGATCATGGCGTGCGCACGGGCGAGCTGCGCCAGGGGCAGCACCTCGCCGACGACAGGCTGGAAGCGGCCGTCGGCAAAGCGCGGCAGTGCGTCACGGCGGAAACCGGGAAGCGTCTGCGTCGGGTACTGCGGGCTGGTGCTGATGCTCATGGACAGGAGCTGCATGTTCACCATGCCGATAGCCAGGTTGAAGGTGATGTCCTTGCCGCCGGTGCTGCCGAACATGACCACCTTGCCGTCCATGCCCATGCTGTCGAACAGTTCCTGTGCCGTCGCCTCGCCGATGGTCATGAGGGCGACATCGACACCGGCGCCGCCGGTGGCGTCGCGCACCCGCTCGCTGATGCGCTCTTCCCGGTAATTGATGGCGAGGTCGGCGCCCGCCGCCCGTGCCGGTTCGAGCTTGTGGTCGCTGCTGGCGGTCACCGCAGTCCAGCAGCCCGCCGCCCGCGCGATCGGCAGCGCGGCGCTGCCGACGCTGCCGGCCACGGCCTCGATGAGCACCCGCTGTCCCGGCTGCACGCAGGCCACCGTGTGCAGCGCATGCCAGGCGGTCAGCCAACCCACGGGAATAGCGGCACCCTCGACGAAGGAGAGCCGGTCGGGCAGCGGCATGAGATGCGCCTCGTCGAACAGCACGTAGTCCGCGTGACAGCCACGGGCGCGACCGAAGACCCGCTGCCCGACCGCGAAGCTTTCCACGCCGGGCCCCAGGGCCGCGACCGTCCCCGCCCCCTCCATGCCCATCACGAAGGGCAGCGGCTGGCCGCTGTAGCTACCCGCGCGCATGCGCGTCTCGGCAAAGTTCATCCCGCTGGCATGAACTGCCACCAGCACCTGGCCGGGGCCCGGCTCCGGGATGGGCAGTGACTCCCACTGCATCACGTCGGGCCCGCCGAATTCCCGCACCACCCAGCCCTGCATGGTTTCGCTCATGCTTTTCTCCCGCTCAGCAGTCGATCGATGTCCTCCACCTCCAGCCCCGAGGGCACGGGGGTGAGGAGCAGGTACAGCAGCCCGGCGCCGACCAGGGGCACCCCGACCAGCAGGGCATAGCCCTGGGCCCAGCCGATGGTCTCGATGCCGCGCGCGACCATGAGCGGCCCGGCGGCGGAGCCCAGGGTGACCGCCAGCGAGCCGCAGGTCGCCATGGCGGTAGCCCTGAGCCGGGTCGGAAACACCTCTGCCAGGTAGGCAAATTTCACGGCGGCACTGCCGTAGAAGAACATGCTCATCAGCGCATAGGCGATGAGCAACTCCGTGAACCCCTCGGCGACCCAGACGAGGCCCTGGAAACAGCAGGCCCCGGTGAGCGTCCACAGCACCACCGTCGTGCGGCGGGTGAGCAGGAATTCGCCGACGAAGGCGGCGAGGAGGTAACCGAGAACGCCGATGGCATTGCCGGCGCCGATGAGCACGGAGAAGTCGAAGGCCTCGAAGCCCCGAACCTCGCGCAGGTAGCTGGGAAAGAGAAAGATAGAGGCCGCGTATGCCCAGACGAACAGGAACTGGGAACAGAAGAGAAGCACGGCCCGGGAGCGGATGCCCGGCGCCAGGAGGTCGCGCACGCGCGCCGGCACGGCCCCCGCCGCCCGCGCCTCGGCAAAGCGCTGCGGTTCGCGCACGACCCGCCGCACGAGCAGCGCCAGCGGCAGGCTGACCAGGCCGAAGAGAAACAGCCAGCGCCAGTGATAGTCCTCGAGAATCCAGGCGGCCCAGACCGAGGCCAGGGCCCAGCCGAGGGGATAGCCGACCTGCAGGATGCCGAGGAAGAGCCCGCGCACGCGCGCCGGAAACTCCTCGGTGATCAGGGCGCCGGTGATCGGGTAGGTGAGGCCGCCGACGCCGATGCTGCTGCCGCGCAGGACCGTGAGCACGGCGGGGTTGGGGGCGATGGCATGCAGGGCGACGAGCAGCGACGACACCACCAGGGATAGCTGCAGCATGAGGCGGCGCCCCAGCCGGTCCGTGAGCACGCCCAGCACGACGATGAGCAGGCCGCCGAGAACGAAGGCCGCGGACACGATCCCCATGACCCCGCTCAGGCTGAGGCCGAACTCGGCGCGGATGGCCGGCACGGCGTAACCGAACAGGGCGAGATCCATCTGCGCGGTGGTATAGGCCGCCAGGGACAGCGCGAACACCGCCGCCGGGTATCCGCGGAGTGCCCCCGGGGCTAGGACGGCTGCGCGCTCACCAGCCACTGGTAGCCGTCCGGGGCATCGAAGGTGAAAGCCGGGTCGCCGAACTCGTCCTCGGCCACGGGGCCGGCGAGCGGCGCGCCCGCCTCGAGAACCGTCTCGCGCAGGGCGCCCGGGTCCGCGCTGCCGACGGCGTACAGGCAGAGGCCGCGGCTGCCGGCGCGCGACAGGTCACGGCAATCCTCGCTGTCGCGCTCACTGCTGTAGAGCTGGAGCAGGCCGCTCGGCACGCCCGGTGCGCGGATACGTTCAACCTCGAAGCACTCGCCGGCTGCCAGGTCCAGTGCCGCGGCTGTCGCCGGGTCGTCCCCGGAGCGGTGCTGCTCGCCGAAGGGCGCCGTCTCGAAGCCGAAAGCCGTCTTGTAGAAAGCGCTGTCGAAGGAACGCGGTGGCTGGATGATATTGGCATGGCTGCCCTCGGTATTGCTGAACGGCAGCGTGAGATCGAAGGTGCCGAAGCCGGGGCGGTCGAAGCCGCCGCGCTGGATGAAGGCGAGGCGGTAGTCCTCGCTGAACACCAGGGTCTCCCGAAGCCCGACGAAGGGAGCTTCCAGGCTGACCGCGGGCGCGGGCTTTGCCAGCGGTGCAGCGACCAGCGGCGAGATCCAGAAAGCGCCGCCCCGGGCGGCTTCGCCGAGAAAGCTGTCCCGCAGCTGCAGGATGTCCTGCGTGTAGAGCCCCATCCACCGTCCGCCGGTAGTGATCGGCGGGCGCGTCCCCAGGCCCTCGTTGCGCAGCCGCTCCCAGGCCTGGAGCCGCACGTGGCCGGTGCCGTGGGTCTCACAGCCCGCGTGGGCGAGGCGGCAGCCGGTCACGGCGGCGCGGTGCCCGTAGAGCTGCTCACTGGCCTCCGCGGCGAGCTCGCCGCGCGCGCACTCCCGGAAGCCGAGCTGCTGCCAGAATGCAAGCTGCCGGGGAAGGGCGTCACGGGTCGTGCCGAAGACGAACTCGCGGATGCCGCGGTCGGGGCGGCCGCTCACAGGTCGCCGCCGATCTCGATCAGCGTCCTGCCGGTCAGCTCGCGGGCCTCCCAGGCACGGTGCGCCTCGGCGAGTTCCGCCAGGGGATAGCAGCGCCCGATGGGGATGGACCACTGGCCGCTGGCGAGCGCCTCCTGCATGGCCGCCTTCTCGCGACCGCCCGAGTGCGCCTGGTGGACGTACTGGACGAAGCCCTCGACGGCGCAGCACTTGCCGATGAGCGCGGAGATGGAGAGGTCGCCGCCCTTACCTGCCGTCGCGCCGAGGAAAATGATCTTGCCGAGGGGCGCGATGCACTCGAGGTTGCGCAGGGCGTTGTCACCGGCATTGCCGTCGATAATGAGGTCGGCGCCCTTGCCGCCGCTGGCGGCCCGGACCTGCTCGGGCCACTCCGGCTGCAGGTAGTCGATGCGGTGATCGGCACCGTAGGGCTGCAGCCACTCCAGTTTCCCGGGGCCGCCCGCCAGGGCGATGACGGTCGCGCCGGCACTTTTTGCCACCTGGGTGACCAGCACCCCCACGGCACCGGCCGCGGAGTGCACCGCCACGGTCATGCCGGGCTGTACCCGGCCGGCGCTGTGCACCAGCAGCCACGCCGTGTAGGCGCAGGTGGAATAGCTCGCGGCCAGGCGCCAGTCGAAGGCGTCCGGCACCGGCTCGAGGCGAGCGGCATCGGCAAGCGCGAACTCGGCGTTTCCCCGCCACAGCCCGTTCACGGCGACCCGCTGCCCCTCGAGCGCCGGGTCGACGCCTTCGCCGACGGCGGCCACACGCCCGGCGTATTCGAAACCGGGAACGAAGGGGAAGCCCGGGTGCATCCAGTCGATGCGGTTGGCGCGGGCATGGTTGTCGAGCGGGTTCAGTGCCGCATAGGCGACCTCGATCAGTACCTCTCCGGCACCGGGCTCGGGAACCGGGCACTCCTCGATGGCGATCGCATCGGGCCCGCCCGCTTGGCGGATCATGGCTGTTCGCATGGCTACTCCTTGCTTTGCGGCTCAGGTTCCGTCGCGCTTCCGTCGGCGACATCGAAAAGCACGATGCGCACACCGTCCGGGTCGAGATACATCGCCTCCGTACCGATCACCCGGCCGTCGAAGGCCCTGAGCGGCGTCGGCGGCACGACCACCGGCGTGCCGGCGGCGCGCAGGCGGCGGTCGACCTCGGCGATCGCGTCGGTGTTCACCACCAGCGCCGGGGCGTGCCTGCGGTTGGCCTCGCGGTCCACCGCCAGGCCGTCCGCCGCCACCAGCCCCAGGGCGCGGGGCTGGCCTTCGCCATCGAGCAACACGAGGGTCGGCGTGACGCCGGCGGGGATTCGAAACATGCGCCGCAGCGCCGGCGTGTCGTACTCCATGCGGGCGGCGACGCGGAACCCGAGCAGGTCCCGGTAGAAGGCCAGCGACGCCTCGAGGTCCGCCACGGTGAGGGTGGCGCGCGCCAGCGTGGCCCCCTGGGCACCGAAGGACAGCAGGAGGGCGGCAAGCAGCATGGCGATGGGGCGTGCCCGATGACGATGCATGGTCTTTCCTCCCGCTCGTGGAAGCGACATCTTGAATCGACGCTTGAGACTTTTGACATAAAGCGCTATTAATATATCAATATAACTTTGCTGGCGGGAAATACAACTGCCCGCCGGCAGCAGAAGTGCTGGAACAACGACAAGAACGAAGGCCCGCACCGCGGGTGCGCCTCGCAAGAATAACCACGGCCTGTCGCCCGCGGCAGGCCCGACAGGCTGTCGTACGAGAGGAGAGACCTTGTGAAGAAATCCAGACTTACCTGCGCCGTCAGTGCGGCCATCGTTTCCTGCGGGACCCTGAACCCCGGCGGCGTCCTCGCGCAGGAGAGCGCCGGAATGATCGAGGAGATCACCGTCACGGCGCGGAAGCGGGAGGAATCCCTGCAGGAGATCCCGCTCTCCCTGTCGGTGTTCGGGCAGGACGAGATCCTCGCCGGCGACATCCGCGACCTCGAGGGCGTGGCGGACTACACGCCCGGCTTCCAGTTCATGAACCAGGGCAACCAGCAGCCGGGCCGCTACAACACGCAGCTGGCGTTTCGCGGCCTGACCACGGCGCAGTTCTCGCCGTCCTTTGCCACCGGCGCCCTTTTCATCGACGGCATCTACGTGCTCAACGGCGGCACTTCCCTGGCGCTGATGGATCTCGAGCGCGTTGAGGTCATCAAGGGGCCGCAGGCAGCGTACTTCGGGCGCAATACCTTCGGCGGCGCCGTGAACCTGATCACCCGCGACCCGAACATGGAGGAAATCGCCGGTGAGGTCTCGGTGCGCACCACCAACCGCGCCAACAACGAGATCAATGGCATCCTCGAGGTACCCCTGGTCAAGGACGTGCTGTCTGCGAGCATCAGCGGCCGCTTCTACGACAAGCGCGGCCACTGGGTGGCCACGGACGGCGGCCGCATGGGCAACGAGGAAACGGAAACCTGGAACGGCGTGATCAAGTGGAACGCCACCGAGAACCTCGAGTTCAAGGCCCGCTACTCCTACTCCGAGGACAGCGACGGCGCCCCGGCCCAGGGTTTCGTATCCGGCATCCTCAATGACACCTGCACGGGCACCACCATCGACAGCCCCGAGGGGCCCGCCAATCCGCAGCGCTACATCTGCGGCACCGTGCCCTACGGCAATGACATCGCGGTCGACCCGGGCAACAACGGCATCTCGGCGAATACCTTCATCCCGGACGGCCTGGCGCTCGGTACCGGGCAGACGGTCACCGAGTACCTCCTGGACCAGCCCGAGGATGTGTTCGGCAGCCTGCCCGACATCAACGACATCGGCCTGAAGCGCGAGACCGAGCGGATCACGCTCAGCGCCGCCTACAATTTCGACAACGGCTACAGCATCGACGTGTCCTACGGCCGCAACGAGCAGGACGCCATGTGGATCCGCGACTTCGACACCTCGGACCGGCTCAACTGGTTCTCCAGCGACCCGCAGGTCATGGATGACGAAAGCTTCGAGATCCGCCTGTCGAGCCCGCAGGACGGCCGTTTGCGCTGGCTGGTCGGCTACAACAGCTACGAGCAGGAATTTTCCTCTTCCGGCGGCGGTGGCAACGCCACCCTGTCCTGCTTCTCGGTCGTCTCGGCACCGCTGCTCGACGACTTTCCGGGGCTCTGCGTCGGCGGGCAGCCGGGCATTTTCAACCTCGGCTTCCCGAACACCGCCCAGAACACCGACGAGGCCGAGGTAGAAGGCTGGTTCGCCGCCGTGGACTTCGACATCACCGACACCCTGACGCTCAGCCTGGAGGGGCGCCTGCAGGAGGATACGCTGACCAAGGGTGACGGGTTGTTCGCGCCGGGCGCACCGACGCTGGAGGAGACCTACGACGACTTCCTGCCCCGGGTCATCCTGCGCTGGACGCCGACGGAAAGCACCAACCTCTGGGCCAGCTACTCCGAGGGCCTGATCGCGGGTGACTTCAACGTGTTCTTCCTGCAGGCGGACGAGCGCGAGCGCGCCCAGTATATCGAGCAGGACCCGTCCATCTCCGAGGCCCTCGACGCCGAAACGCTGGAAGCCTGGGAACTGGGCCTCAAGCAGGAACTCTTCGGCGGCCGCGGCCAGCTGAACCTCGCCGTCTATCACTACACCTGGGAGAACATCAAGGGCCGCTCCTCGTTCCTGATCAACGAGACCTGCACGGAAGCCGAGGTCGGCGACACGGGCTGCACCGCGGAACTGGTCGGCCAGCCGAAGGAGATCATCAGCGGCAGCGGCGAACCCGAGCCCTTCTTCAACGCGAGGAACGTGCTGATCCCCGGCGACGCGACGATCCAGGGCCTCGAGGTGGAGTTCTGGTACAACATCACCGAGAACCTGTCCTGGCAGATCAACGGCTCCTACATCGACTCGGAGTACGACGACTACGTCTTCAACTTCGTGCAGCCGGTGGCGGGCTTCTCGCAGATGTCGGGCAACCAGACACCGCGGCAGCCGGAGCTTTCCGGCAACACCTCGCTGACCTGGGACTTCACGCTCTTCGACATGCCCGCCTACGTGCGCGGCGACGTCTTCTACCAGGGCGAGACCTACGTGGACGAGTCGAACCTCGCCAAGATCGAGGATTACTACCTCGTCAACGCCCGCGCCGGTGTGACCATCCAGAACCTGAACATCGAGCTGTTCACCACTAACCTGACCGACGAGGAAGCCTGGATGACGGCGGCCCGCTGGACCGACTGGGGCAGCCCGACACAGTTCGCATTCCTCACCGCCAAGCAGGGCGTGGTCGGCTCGCCGCTGGACAAGCGGGAGTTCGGTCTGCGGCTCAATTACCGCTTCTGACGCGGCACCGTCTCTCCCCCCATTGCCCCGGCCTCGAGCCGGGGTTTTTTTAGCTTCCCGGCTGCTTTCCGGGGCGGAGAAGCAAGGCCAGCACGGTGCCCATCGCCATGACGGCGACCACCATGAGCCAGGCGCTGCCGTAGCCGCCCCAGGCATCGTGAGCGAGGCCCGTGGCATAGATGCCGGCGGCGCCCCCGGCCGCCTCGAAGACGCTCACCGCGCCGTTGATCTTGCCCGCATCCCGCAGCCCGAAAAGGTGCAGCAGCATGAAGTTGTAGAGCGTGTGCAGGCCGCCCCAGCCGACGCCGGTGAGCAGCAGGCAGGGAAAGACCCAGCCCGGCAGCTGGCTCACGCCGACGAGACCGGCGAGCATGAGCAGCATCTGCAGCTTGAAGAAACGGAAGGGGTTCACCCGGTCGGCGAGCCACCCGGACGCGAGCTTGCCACACAGGCCGGCGAGGGCCAGTGAGCTCAGGGCATAGCTGGCGGTTTCCGGGCTGTAGGACAGGCTGCGCATGTAGAGAAACAGGTGGGAGAACAGCGCCAGGATCGCGAAGTAGGTAAAGGCCCCGGCACAGGCAATGAGATGGAACTGGGGGCGGCGCAGCGCCTCGGCAAAGGTGACCCCGCTGCGCTCGTCCTCACCCCCGGCGCGTGCCGGGCTGCCGCGGTGGCGGTTGCCGAGGAGCACGAGCACGAGCAGGAACATGAGCGCCGGCAGCAGCGCTTCCACGCGCAGCGCCAGGCGCCAGCCCAGGCTGCTGTTGAGCGCATTGGCGAGGGGCGGCAAGAGCATGCCGCCGAGGCTCGTGCCCGCGATCGTCATGCCGACGGCGAGGCCGCGGCGGTGGCTCATCCAGGTCGCGGCGGCGACGATATTGGTCATGTTGCCCGCGCTGGCCGCGACCAGCGCGAACACGCCGTGCAGCAGGTACAGGTGCCCGAGACGGCTGGCATAACCGTAGCTCCAGTAGGCGAGCGCCAGCAGCGCCATGCCCAGCAGCAGGAGCGGCTTGAAGCCCCAGCGGTCCACCGCCCAGCCGGCGACGAGGACCAGCAGCGAGGCGCCCAGGAAGGTGATGGAGTCCCGCGTTTTCAGCTGGCTCAGGGTCCAGCCGAACTCGTCCAGCAGCGCTTCGTCGAAGACCGTGATGCCGGCGTTGATCATGCCGTTGCTGGTCGCCACGAGCAGCATGCACAGCACCGCCACCAGCCAGGGGTACCACGCCATCGCCTGCAGGGACCGCACGGGAGCCTTCACGCACCACCGTCGGCGGCGGGATCGATGCGCACCATGCGCACCCCGGCATTGCTGCCCTCGTAGAGGCTGATCAGTGCCGCGGGCATGCGCTCGATGCCCTCGTCGATGTCCTCCAGGGGGCTCAGTGCGCCGCTCCTGATCCAGCCCGCTATGGTCTCTTCGAGCTCGCGGAACTGCGGCTCCCAGTCGTAGACGAAGAAACCCTCGAGCTTGGCGTCCATGAGCCCGATGCGGTACAGGTTGCGCGGCCGGTGATATTCCTCCGGCGTCTTCAGGTACTCGGAGATCCGCCCGCAGACGGCTATGCGCGCCCGCCGCCGGATACGGCCGAGCACTTCGTCGAGCAGCTCGCCGCCGACGTTGTCAAAGAATACGTCGACGCCCTCGGGGAACAGGGCATCGAGCCGGGCCGGCAGGTCGTCTTCCTTGTAGTCGATGGCCGCGTCGTAGCCCAGCCGGTCCGTGAGCAGTGCGCACTTTTCAGGGCCGCCGGCGATGCCCACCACGGTCGCGCAGCCGAGGGCCCGCGCCATGAAGGCCACCTGGCTGCCGACGCCCCCGGCAGCACCGGACACGAGCAGCCGGTCACCGGCACGGAGCCGGCCGATGTCGCGCAGGCCGATAAGCGCCGTGAAGCCCGACAGCGCCAGGCTGCTGATGCCGTAGGACAGGCGCAGGTCCGGGTGTCCCATGCGCAGCGGCATGAAATAGGGATCAGCGCCATCGATGAGCCCGTACTCGCGCCAGCCCAGCTTGCACTGGACGGCATCTCCCTCCGCGTAGTCCGGGTGCCGGCTGCCGACGACGATGCCGACGCCGCGGCCGTGCATGACGTCGCCGATGGCCAGCGGACGCTCGAAGCCGGTCTCGTTGGAGAGGTAGCGCAGCATCACCGGCGCCACGCCCAGGTACTGGGTCCTGAGCAACACCTCGCCGGGGCCGGGCTCGGGGCGCGGGGCCTCCTCGAGGCGAAAATCGGCTTCGCTGACACGACCCTCCGGGCGGCGGGCAACCACCCACTGGCGCATGGTCGCGCTCATGACCCGGGTTCGAGCAGCGCGTAGATGACGACCGGGTGGCCGTCGTGATCGTAGAAGGCCGCTTCGCTGCGGGCCGGACCGTTCGGCGGTGCCGGATGGTGCCGGGGTTCGCAGCAGGCCAGGCCCAGACCCCGGGCCCGCTCCAGCGTCGCCGCGACCGAATCCACCTGGATGACGGTGGCGGCCGCGGGAATCGACGGCGCGCGCAGCACTTCGCCGGGCACCTCGATCAGCGCCAGGGTGCGCAGCTGCGCCGCGCTGCTCAGCGTGGCGAAGCGCGTCGACACGTCGCGCGGCAGACGGAAGATCTCGTAGGAGTAAGCGTCGGGACCATCCTCGCCCACGTGGGCCACCTCGAAGCCGAGCAGGTCGCGGTACACCTCGAACGCCGGCTCCAGCGCGCGAACGAGGAGGCAGGCGCGCTGGAACCAGGGCAGCGGGCGCTCAGGGTAGCCAGCGGCTGACACGGTCCAGGAGCTCTTTCATGGCGGGCCGGTCCGCCGGGAGTTCCTCCCGCGGCCGGTCCATGTGATTCAGGGGAATCTCGTCGACATACTGCTCGTAGACCGGGGCAACGACGGCGAGCGGGTAGCGCGGAATCCGCCGGCCTTCGCGAAACTCGGCGATGGGGATGACGGCGCTGATGATCGCCTCGTCATTGGACGGTTCTTCCGCGAGCACGTCGCCGCCCGGGCTCACGATCAGGGAACCGCCGCCGTAGCGCTCGTAGCCGCTGCCTTCCGGGAAGGTGATATTGGACATGGCGGAGTAGACGTTATGGAACCGCGCGCTGGCGATAACGTCATCCCGGGCAAACAGCGTCGCCGTGCGGAACAGGATCTCCGTACCGCGCATGGCGAAGGCGGCGAACACGAACGGGTCGAGCTGGACCGTGCTCACCGCGATGTTGCCGTACTCGGTGCGCAGCACCGGGAACTCCGCCTCGACGCCGTAGAGGGCGCGGTAGCGGTCGCGGACGCTCTCTATCGTCGTCGTCGGAATCTCCCCGTCGTCACTCAGCCGCTTCACGTTCCGTGTTTTCCAGAAGGTGCCGGCGATACTGCCGTCCCGCCCGACCACCGTGTTGATGCTGAGGATATGTCCCGGCCAGTCCTCGTCGTCGCGAGCGTAGCTGCCGAAGATGATGTAGCTGTCGCACGCCTTCGCGAGTTCGCCGATGGCCGCCGTCTCCGGGCCCGGGATCTCGATCGTGTAGCGCAGCTTGTCCTCCCGCCCGGCGGTCGAATAGCCGGTCAGCGGGAACTCGTTGAAGAGGATGAAATCCGGCTTGTCGCCCTCGCCGCAGGCGCGGTCGATGAACCCCGCCATGATCTCGAGGTTGGCGGCGAGCCCCTCCGCGGGCGACGGGTAGTCCTCGAGGTTGCGCACCCCGTTCTGCACCACCTTGACGACAATGCGCTCTTTCGCCAGTGACCGGGTGGCGTAGCTGCCGTCCGGCTCGACGAGGCGGGGCGGGTCGGCGGCGACCGCGAAGCAGGCGAAGGGCAGGAGGATAGCGGCGGACAGGCGGTGCAGGGTTTTCATGGCATTTGTCTTTTTGATATGTGTTTATATCATTAGCATAGCGGTTTACCCCGCGACTTTGAAAGCCCCGGCTGCACGGGGAGCGTACGAGGAGACCGCGATGACGCACGCCATGCCCGGGCGAGGGCTGCGACGGGGGCTGACGCTCGCCCTGCTCGCCGCGGCCCTGCTGCTGCCCGGGGCCTTCGCAAAGGCCGGCGAAGAGACAGCGCCGGGGCTGCTGTCGATTCTTGCCGCGACCGTGACCACGCCGGCGTTAGAGGACAGCG
The DNA here is from genome assembly GCF_040217025.1 of Pseudohaliea sp. Taxonomy (GTDB): domain Bacteria; phylum Pseudomonadota; class Gammaproteobacteria; order Pseudomonadales; family Halieaceae; genus Pseudohaliea. The sequence continues at coordinate 1,138,394 of NZ_JAVJOA010000008.1, forward strand.
TCGGCCTGTACCGGGATGCGCTCGGCTACCGCGTGGTCGAGCGCAGCGTGGTGTCGCCCGGTCTTGCACGCAGCTGGGGCGCACCGGCCATGGCCGGCCGGGCGCAGGCGGTGCTCGCGCCGGCATCCGGCGAAGCGGTGTTTCTCCGCCTCGTCGCCGGGACGCCGGTGCCCGGTTACAGTCCCCTGACCACCACCGGCTGGAACGCCATCGAGCTGCTGGTGCAGGACCCGGATGCCGTCGCCAGGCGCCTGGCGGACACCGCATTTGCCCGGCTGGGCGCCCCGGCCTTCCTGGCGCCGGGGTCCACGATCAGGGCGACGCAGTTCGTCGGCCCCGCCGGTGAAGTGTTCTACTTCACCGCGGATACGGGGCCCGCAGCGGACTCGACACTGGCGCGCGCGAGAAGCGCCGTGGACCGCCCCTTCATCCTCGTCCTAGCCGGCGAGGATGTGGACTCCCTTGCCGCTTTCTACCGGGAGCGCTTCGCGCTGCCACAGGCCTTCCGCAGCCGGCTTCCCATACCGATCATCGCCCGCGCGCAGGGCAGGGACGAGAACGAGGACTTCCCGCTGGTCCTGCTGCGCCTTGCTGCCTTCAGCCACTCCCTGGAGCTGGACGGCTACGGAAAAGCCCCCGCCCGCCCGACGGCCGCGGGCGAGCTGCCGCCGGGCGTGGCGCTGGCAACCTTCCTGGTCGCCGACCTGGATGCCCTCGGCGACCTGTCGTACCTGGCCCCGCCGTCGGTGCAGCGGACCGCGCCCTACGCCGGCCGCCGCGCTGCTACCCTGCGCGGGCCCGCCGGCGAACTGGTCGAACTGGTCGAGCGAGAACCGGTCGCGGGAGAACCGATCGAGAGAGCGGCGCGGCCGGACTGAGGGCGGCGAGGCGAGAGGCGTCCTCCGCATGAGCACGCCCTTCACAAACGCCTAAAGATATAACATTATGTGTCTTTGCCTGCGGCGCGCGTCGCGGGCGACAGCCGGACCGAGGAGCAGTCCCATGAGCGCCTACAAGGAATTCCGCATCGGCTGGCCTGTCGTCCTCGCCTCCATGGTCGGCATCGCCTTCGGCATGTCCCCCCTGCCCTTCTATACCATCGGCGTCTTCGCGGGCCCGCTCGCCGGCGAGTTCGGCTGGGGAATCGGCAAGGTCATGACCGGGCTCGCCGTCTTCACCGTGGCCGCCATGATCGCCTCTCCACTGATCGGCACCCTGTCGGACCGGCTCGGGGTCCGCCGCGTGGCCCTGAGCTCGATTTTCCTGTTCTCGCTGAGCTTCATGGCCTTCGCCCTGAACAACGGCTCCATCGTCCTCTACTACACGCTCTGGGCGCTGCTCGCCTTCTGCGGTGCGGGCACGCTGCCGATGACCTTCACCCGCGCGATCTCCGGCTGGTTTCACGAAAAGCGCGGACTGGCCCTCGGCATCGCGCTGATCGGCACCGGGGTTTCCGGTGCGCTGACCAAGCTGTTCGCTGCCTGGGTCATCAGCGAGGCGGGCTGGCGGGCGGCCTACGTGGCCGTCGGTCTGCTGCCGATGCTGATTTCCCTGCCCATCGGCCTGCTGATGTTCCGCGACATCGACGACCCGAAAGCTTCGGAGCGCGCGGCCAGGCTGGTGCGCCTGCACAACGACGGCAATGTCACCATGAAGCTGTACGGCCTGACGCTCCGCCAGGCCCTTGCCGACTGGCGGTTCTGGCTGCTGGCGGCGGTCTTCGTGCCCCTGTCCTTCGCCATCGGTGGACCGATTCCGAACATGGAGACCCTGCTCGGCGCCAAGGGCATGAGCAACAGCGAGGCGGTCTTCCTGGCCAGCACGCTGGGCTACGCGGTGTTTGCCGGTCGCCTCCTCGGCGGCTTTCTCCTCGACCACCTCTGGGCGCCGCTGGTGGCCTGTGTCCTGCTGATGCTGCCGGCGCTGTCCATGTTCCTCATGACCGGCGATGACCTGCGCTGGAGCACGACCCTGCTCTCGGTGCTGCTCCTTGGCCTGGCCGCGGGGATGGAGTACGACCTGCTCGCCTACCTCGTCTCCCGCTACTTCGGTATCCGCGCCTATGCGGGGATCTACGGCATGCTCTACGCATTCTTCGCGCTCGGCGCCGGTTTCGGTCCCGCGATCTTCGGACGCAGCTTCGAGGCCACGGGATCCTACAACGCCGCTCTGACCTTCTCCATGTGGGCGTTCATCTTCTGCTCCCTGGCGCTGCTGCTGCTCGGCCCGTACCGCGACGACAAGCTGCGCGCCATGGTCGACTGACGGCGGGCGCACCCATCAAGGCGGTTCCCGGCATGCCCCTGCTCGCGGTGATCAGCGGGCTCTCATCCTTTTCCCTGGCCATCATTCTCCCGGCGCTCCCCGCCCTGGCCGGGGTGTACGGCACCGACTACGCGGGCATCCAGTTCCTCGTGTCCGCCTACCTGCTCGGCCTCGCCCTCTCGCAGCCCCTGTGGGGCCAGGTCACCGATCGTATCGGCCGGCGCCCGGTGGTGCTGCTCGGCTTTACGGTCTACGTGGCGGCCAGCCTCGCCTGCCTGGTGGCCGAGAACCTTGAGCTGCTGATGCTGCTGCGGGCGCTGCAGGCAGCGGGGGCCAGCACCGGCACGGTGGTCGCCCGCGCTATCATCCGCGACACGCACGACGAGGCCGACGGCGCGCGCGCGATGTCCTGGGTGTCCATCGGCCTCGGCGCTGCACCGATCATCGCCCCCGTCATCGGTGGCGTCCTGCTCATCCGCGGCAGCCCCGGGTCGATCTTTGCGGTGATGGCGGTCACCGGCGCCGTGCTCTGGCTGCTGCTCTACCTCCGTCTTCCCGAGACCCTGGAGCGGGAGCAGGTGCAGCTGCTCGACTGGCGCCGGTTCCTCGACGGCTACCGGGCGCTGCTCACGAACCGCGGCTTCCTCGGCTACACGGCGGTGTACGGCTTCGCACAGGGGGCGTTCTTCGCCTTCCTGACCGTCGGCGCCGCCGTGTTCGCCGACAGCTTCGACCTGGGCCCGGGAGTGTTCGGCGCGGTCTGGGGCACCATGGGTTTTGCCTACGTGCTCGGCGCCTTCGGCGGCGGGCGCCTCGCCAGCGGTGTGCGGCGCCCGCTGCTCCTGCCGGTCGGCGTCAGCGCCACCCTCGCCCTCGGGCTGGCCGTACTGGCCTTCGACGCCTGGCTGGGCCCGCGGCTGCTGACGGTTCTCGTGCCGCTGTTCCTGATGATGCTTCTGTCCGGCGCGGTCACGCCCCTGGTGATGGCCGGCGCCGTCTACCAGGTGCCCGGGCTGGCCGGCACCGCGGCGGGGCTGTCGAGCGCCCTGGGCATGACGATCTCCGGCGCCTTCACGGTCGCCGCAGGCATGGTCTACGGCGGCGACTTCACGCCCATCGCCCTGCTCATCGCCACCGGCAGCCTGCTGACGTTCCTGAGCTGGCTGTCGATCCGCCAGCGCTGACCGGCCGCGCCCTGTCTCAGCCTGCGTCCGCGCGCGCCGCGATGGCCCGCCGCAGCTGCGCGATGAGCGCGGTCTTGTAGAAATCGCTGGTCGCTGCCTCGGCGCGGTCGAGCAGCGCGAGCAGGTCCGCATCCGTGTAGCGGGGATACGCGCCGCAGTCGTCGAAATAGCCGAGCAGGGCATAGTGCGGGAAGCCCAGCAGTCCCGCGAGGCGGCCAGTGCGGGCGGAACGCAGGATCAGTTCGCCCCCGTAACAGGCATCCGGCGGCGCGCCATCCCAGCCCGTGGTGCGGATGTACCCCATGACGAACAGCGATTGCGGATAGCCGGCGCGCAGCGCCGCCTCGCGGTGCGGGATCGCCTCTTCGTGGCGCCCCGAGTAGCCATAGGCGCGGCCCAGCTGGTACTGCAGGCGCGGATTGCCGGGGTCTTCAGCGACGGCACGGCGGCAGGCCTCGATCGCCGCCGGCTTGTCCATGCCCGCGCGCGTGACGCCCTCGCCGACGCGCTCGGGATCGTCGTAATGCGCCGCGAGGCGGTCGCACTCGGTGGGCGTGCGCCTGTACGCCTCGCGTTCATAGCTGCCGATCTCGTCGACGGGCACGGCGATCGTCACCGGCCCGGCCGCGGGCTCCGCCGCGAAGACACTTCCGGCAGCGAGCAGGCCGGCGACTGCAAGGCCGCGACGAAGCGCGGCGGTGATCGTTCTGGACATGGGGTGGTCTCCTCCCGGTGCGGGACTATGCTTCAGGATCAGGGCTCGATGACCTCCAGCGAGGCCAGCTCGTAGTGCGTCTGCATGTAACCGCCCGCGCCGGCGCGGAGCAGCAGGTAGTCGTCGTCGGCCGTGCACCAGACGTCGTAGGGGGGGTGTTCTTCCGGCAGGTTGCCGGCCGTCCCCGTGACCTGGAAATGGCGGGCACGGAAGTCACCGGCCTCGACGCTGATGTCCTCTTCACCGACGTAGACGAGCGCGAAGCCCGTCACGAAGAACATCGGGCCGGTGGCACCCCGGTGATCCGGTGAAGTCAGGAAGAGGTCTTCGAAGAAGACAGTGCCGGGCCCCTGGGCCAGGTCGTACAGCTTCATGAGCAGCGCATCGCCGAGAATCGGGTGGGCCTGGAGCCAGCGCACGGGCTTCGGCGTGTCGATGCGCTGGGTGATGCGGCCGTCGCGCCGGTTCCAGGTCTCGCACTCGGCATAGCCGTCCGCGAAACGCATCCAGCCGCTGCCCTCGAACTCCCCGCCCACGGTCAGGCGCACGGCGCAGTCGAGGGGGCTGGAGTCGTCGTGGCGCAGGGCGAGGCTCACATCCCGGGTGACGCTCGGGGCATCATCGATCTCACAGTGGGCCAGCAGCACATCCACGCCGTCCGGCTGCTGGGACAGCGTGAAGAACTCGCGGCCGCGCTCCTCGCCGGCCCGCTCGGGCTGGCGACTCGTGTAGCGCAGGCTGCCGCGCAGGATCCGGTTCGGGCTCATGGCGTGTCTCCTTGCCGGCGCCGCCTTGTCGAGGAGCCGGCGCGCTGGTTTAGTGGGCTGGCGATCGTGTGCTGGAAAAGCTCACCGCCATTGTATTAATGTTATATTTATAGATCAATTTCACGGGAGGCAGCCATGGAACAGAGCGACAAGACCGCACGGGAAATCTACGAAGCGCTCAAGGCCAACCCCACCCGGGCCCGCTTCGGCTTCGGTGAGAAGGCCATCCTGGTCAACGTCGATCCGCAGAAAGCCTACACGCGCACCGACCTGTTCAAGACGGCCTATGAAACGGACCCGAAGCAGCTCGACTACGTGAACGACCTGGCCCGCCGCTTCCGCGCCCTGGACTGGCCCGTGGTCTGGACCTACGTCGCCTACATGGACTCCGGGGAGGACTGCGGTGTCTGGGGCACGCGCACGGATACGCCGGATTCGCTGCAGAACATCAAGTTCGGCTCGGAGCGCGCCGAATTCGACGACCGGCTGGAGATCGATCGTGTGCGCGACGTGATCTACTGCAAGAAGATGCCCTCGGCGTTCTTCGAGACGCCGCTGTGGTCGCTCTGCGTCTGGCATCGCGTGGACACGGTGATCATCACCGGCGGCTCCACTTCCGGCTGCATCCGCGCCACCGCGGTGGATTCCCTGTCCCGCGGCTATCGCACCATCATCCCGGAGCAATGCGTGGCCGACAAGCACGAGAGCTATCACTTCGCAAACCTGACGGATCTCGCGATCAAGTACGCGGATGTGCTGGACGTGGAGGAAGTCACTAGCTGGCTCGACAGCCGGCAAGCGGCCTGAGGAGCGAACCATGCGCGAAGACCCCGGCCTCTACGACTACTGGCCCTACGAGGGGCGCCCCGCGCTGCGCTGGCCGGACGGCGCCCGCGTGGCCTTCTGGGTGGCACCGAACATCGAGTTCTACGAACTCGACCCGCCAGCGAACCCGAAGCGCCAGGCCTGGCCCCTGCCCTACCCGGCCGTACCCGGCTATAGCATCCGCGACTACGGCAACCGGGTGGGCCACCAGCGCCAGATGGAAGTACTGGATCGCTTCGGCATCCGCGGCTCGATCTCCCTGTCGGCCGCCCTCTGCGAGCACCACCCGGAGATCATCGAACTCTGCGCCGAGCGCAACTGGGAGTTCTTCAGCCACGGCATCTACAACACGCGCTACACCTACGGCCTCAGCGAGGACGAGGAACGCGCGATGATCCTGGATGCCATGGATACCATCGAGCGCCACACGGGCCAGCGTCCCGCGGGCTACCTGGCCCCGGCACTGTCGCACTCGGAGCACACCATCGACCTCTTCGCCGAAGCGGGCGGCCTCTACACCTGCGACCTGTTCCACGACGACCAGCCCACGCCGGTGCATACCCGCGGCGGCCAGCGCTTCCTCTCGGTCCCCTACTCGCTGGAGATGAATGACACGATCGCCTACGTGGTCAATCGCATCGAGCCGCGGCGCTACGGGCAGCTCCTGCGAGACAACTTCGATCGGCTCTATGCGGAAGGCGAGGAGAGCGGCACGGTCATGTGCATCCCCACGCACAACTACCAGGTCAGCTGTCCGCACCGGCTGCGCGCCTTCGAGGAGGCCCTGGAATACATTACCGGCCACAGCGACGTGTGGGTGACGACCGGGCGGGAGATCGCCGAGTACTACCTCGAGCACCACTACGACAAGGCCCTGGAGGACATCCACAGGCGCCGGGAGGCCAGCACATGAGCGACGCAACAGGACCCCTCGACTACCCCATGCGCCGCTACGGGATGGACCACGACCGCTACGACTGGTCGATGCTGAGCGAGCGGCCGCCGGTGCAGTGGCCCGGGGGGGCGCCGCTGGCGCTCTGGGTCAATGTCTGCCTGCAGTTCTTCCCGCTGGACCAGGTCGGCAAGCCGTTTCCTCCCCCTGGCGGCATGACCATGCCCTACCCCGACCTGCGCCACTACACGCTCCGCGACTACGGCAACCGGGTGGGCATCTTCCGCGTCCTCAAGGCGCTGGACCGCTTCGGCGTGCGCCCCACCTTCGCCGTGAATACGCGGCTGGCAGAACGCAACCCGTATCTGCTAGGCCTGCTACGCGAACGCGGGGACGAGCTTCTCTGCCACGGCTGGCACATGGATGCACCCCACTATGGCGGCGAGGAGCCCGGGGCAGAGGAAGAACGCGTCCGCCGCTCCCTCGGACGGCTGCGGGAGCTCAGCGGACAGCCCGTGCGCGGCTGGCTGAGCCCGGCGCGCAACGAGAGCCCCGACACCCCGGAATTCCTTGCCGGAGAGAACGTCAGCTACTTCTGCGACTGGGTGAATGACGACATGCCCTATCGCTTCCGCACCGACCGCGGGCCCCTCTGGGCCATGCCCCTGTCCAACGAGCTGGAGGACCGCTTCATCCTCGTCAACAACCTGCACAGTGAGGCCTCCTACGAGGAGCAGGTCTGCGATGCCTGCGATTTCCTCCATGCGGAAGGCCGGCGCGCCGGCGGCCGGATCCTGGCGCTGAACATCCACCCATGGCTCCTCGGCCAGCCACACCGCATCGGCCGGCTGGAAGCGATTCTCGCCCACATCACGGGGCGCGAGGGGGTGTGGTCAGCGCCGGCGGGTGAGATTCTCGACGCCTTCGTCGCGCAGCAGGGCGGCTGAAAGCGGGCGGGGCGAGCGTCGCGCCGGCGCTCTCCGGGGCGACACGGACGCTCAGACGAACTTGGTGGCGCCGAGAAACGCGACGCTGCCGATAACGATCCAGTAGACGTAGGCGATGCTGCGGCCGAAGCGGATCGACTTCTCGAGACGGTTCTCCACCTCTTCGTTCGGACCCTGCGCCAGCACCCGGAACATGCCTGTCCATTCCCGCATGATGAAGCGCAGTTTCAGCCCGATGACCAGGGCGACGCTGTAGAGGAAAATCTTCAGCGAGAACCACTTCTGCATCTCGCCGGCATTGAACGGCCCCTTGCCGAAGAGTGAGGCAATGGCTGCGATCATCAGGGCCGGAATGAGCACGAAGCGGATACGCTCGTCCCACACCGTCAGCTTCACGCCGCGGTCGGTCTCGCGATAGATGAAAGCCGCCCAGCACAGCCCCAGCCAGCCGGCGACGAAGAGCCACATGGCCACGAGGAAGGCGCCGCCGTAGGGCTGAACACCCCAGAGATGACCCATGTGCATGCCGAGCGGCAGGAGCAGGATGATGCCCGTGCGGGCGAGGATGTCGATCCGGTAGGCCGTTTCCATGTGCCGGCGCCGCTCGTCCATGGGCAGCTTGCGGTTGACCACGTTGTAGGACGTCTGGAAGACGCCCCACTCCCCGCCCAGCCAGTAAACCATCGCGACGATGTGCACCCAGCGCAGGACCGCCAGCTCCGTAATACCCATGATCGTTCTCCGCTTTCGGGGCAAGGCCTATTAGCCATATTGTTATATCATTATACATGTCACCCCCGGGCACGCCAAGAAAGGAAACCGGACATAGGCTATACGCTCTATTTGATATATCATTATACCAATTAGCCGCTTTCGCGAGGCCGCCATGAGTGACACCACCACCCTGTTCAGTGAACAGGACCTCGAGAATCTGAACAAGGAATCCCCGACGCCCCTCTACTTTCAGCTCTACAGCCTGCTGAAGGCCCGCATCCTCGACGGCACCCTGCCCTTCGGGCAACGCATGCCCACGGAAGAACAGCTGGCCTCCACCTTCGGCGTTTCCCGCATCACCGCAAAGCGCGCCATGGACGAGCTGGCCGGGGAGGAACTGGTCGAGCGCCGCCGGGGCAAGGGGTCCCACATCACCTACCGCTACTCGCCGCGGCCGGTACAGGCGCCGTTGACCGGCATGCTCCAGGAGATCGAGAGCATGGCGCGCAACTCGAGCGCGAAGATCCTGGAGTGCAAGATGCTGCAGCCGCCCCAGCACATCCGCGATGAACTCGAACTCGAGGCGGGGGCGACGGCGCTGCACCTGGTCCGCGTCCGCGAGCGCGAGGGGCGGCGCTTCGGCTACTACGTCAGCTGGACGGCGGGGGTGAAGATGCCCAAGAGCCGGCGGATCTTCGAGCGCACACCGCGGCTCACCTACTTCCGTGACAACGGCCTGGAGGTGACCCACGTCACCCAGACGCTGAGCGCCGAGGCCGCGTCACCGGAGGCCGCCAAGGCCCTGGGGGTGCCGGTGGGCAGCCCGCTCCTTTCCCTGGTCCGCCGCTCCTACAACAAGGTCGGCGAGCGGGAGCACCTGCGCGACCACCTGCGCGTGCTCTACAACCCGGAGAACTTCCAGTACAAGATGGACCTGAAGATCGACTGAGCCCGCGCTCAGATGACGCCCCACTCGACGAGGGCCTCGATCGCCCGCTGCTGCATCGCGAGATAGTGCTCCCGCCCCGGTACGGCGCCGTCCCCCAGCAGGTTGTTCGGCGGGTAGATGCTGCCGGCATAGGTCGCCGCATAGAGTTCCAGGCGCTGCCGCGCCAGCAGGTTGGTCATGGCCGGCTTGCGCCGCACGCGGCGCAGCGCAGCGATGTCGATCTCCGCATTGCCGCACATGGACTCGCCCGTATCCGCCGCGGCGAGGACGTCACCCTTGTAGTTCACCACCTGGGAGGCGCCGTCGGTGGAGGCCGCCGGGAAGGGTATGCCCTCTATCCCGGCGCTGTTCGCGGAAACCACGTAGACCATGTTCTCGTAGGCCCGCGCCCGCTTGGCGATGTTCTTGGGAGTGAGCAGCGGACTGCCCACTTCGCTCGAGGAATGGCAGAGAACCTCCGCACCGCGGAGAGCGAGGCAGCGACTGATCTCCGGGTAGAGGATTTCCTCGGAGGCCACGCAGGCCAGCCGGCCCAGCGGCGTGTCCGCGACCGGGAACAGGGCCTCGGCCCCGTAGATGTCCAGGTAACGGTCGAGCAGGTCGTGCGGTGTCGGCGCGAACATCGAGACGAGGCGCCGGTAGCGCAGCACCAGGTCGCCGTTGTCGGCGATGATGAAGCTGGTCTGGAAGTAGAGCCCCGGAAAATGGGGATCGGTCTCGTAACCGTTCCCGGCGAGATAGACCGCGTTGTCCTGGGCCACGCGGCCGAGCGCCTCGTACTCGGGCCCGTCCGGCGCCAGGCAGGCGCGGGCGATCCAGCGCGCCGGCGGCTCGCCCATCGGAAAGCTGGTGAGGAAGTACTCGGGCAGCACCACGAGGCGGACCTCGTCGCCGCTGAAAGTCCGGACGAAACCCTTCGCCCCGCGCAGCTGCTGGCCACAGCGCTCGATGCCATCGAGGAGGTGCTGCCGGGCGTCGGCCTCCGACGCCACCCCGTTGATGGCGTCGCAGCGCATCTGCAGGGCGAGGGCGCCATAGGGTTCCGGGGTCATCGGCCGCCCTCCAGCGTTTCCTCCGCCAGGCCTTCCACGAGGATGACGCGGAAGTCGCCGGTGCCGGCGCGCAGCGCCTTGGCCTCGACGTACTCCGGTGACTCCCAGAAACGCCGGGCACTGGCGGCATCGGGCCAGCGGTGCAGCACGACCCGGCTCTCGCCCCAGTCACCCTCGAGCACCTCCTGGGCACCGCCGAGGGCAAGATACTCGCCACCGTACTGGGCCACGATCTCCGGTACCCGGCGCGCATAGGCGGCAAAGCGCTCCCGGTCATGGACCCGGGCCTCGACAACGACATAGGCGGGCATGGTTTCCTCCTCTATGAGTCAGCGCCGGCAGACACGGTCTGCAGGCGGTCTTTGGAGACGCTGCCTGCCGACATCCCGGGCAGACCGTCAGCAAATGTTATATTGCCATATCTATATAACATATACTAAAGTGCAGGGCATCCACGCAGCACCGGGAAGGTAGCCCCGTGAGCGACAGCGCCATCGGCCCCAGCCTCAGCGCCACCCTGGTCACCGACCGCCTCGACACCTGCGTGGCTGCCTGGGCCGGGTTCCTCGACCACCACCCGGGGGCGGAGTCCCCGCTCCCCGACGGCACCGCCCGGCGCTGGACGGCACCGCGCCTGTCCGGCGCCCGCAGCGTCTGGTTGCACAATGCCCTGGGTGAGCCCTGGCTGCGGCTGGTCGAGGATGAGGTCGCCACGCCCCGGCCACCGTTTCGCCACCCGGGCTGGCAGGCCCTCGAGATCGCGGTTGCGGATGTCGACGGCCTAGCGCGCCATCTCGCCGGCTCACCATTCACCTGCCTCGGCGAACCCGCCAACCTCGATGTGTCCGACGCCATTCGCGCCATGCAGGTTCTCGGACCGGCCGGTGAGGTACTGTACCTTACCGAGGTCCGCGATGCGGTGCCCGGTTTCGAGCTGCCCGTGGCCCGCTGCCCGGTCGACCGCCTGTTCATTCCCGTCCTCCTGGCTCCCGACCGCGCGTCGGCCAGCGCCTGCTATGGCGCCCTCGGCGGACCGGCGCCGCTCAACTTCGACACCCGCATCGGCGTCCTCAACCGCGCCCGGGGCCTGGCCGCTGACACCCGGCACCCGGTGGCGACGCTGCAGCTGGCCGGCGCGAACCTGATCGAGATCGACGAGGTGCCCGGCCTGCCGGGCCCGGCCGCCGGACTGCCCCCGGGCATCGCATCGGTCGCCTTCGCGGCACCGTCGCAGACGGTTCCCGCCAACGCCGACGGCTACCTCGGTAAAGGGATCGACGAAGATGCGCCCTACGCCGGCCACAGCGCGTACAGCTTTCGCGGCGCCGCGGGCGAACACTTCGAACTGATCGAACACTGAGCAAGCAACCGCAAGGAAAGGAGAGAGACCATGAAAACGATACAACGCCTGGCCGTCGCTGTGGCCGCCAGCTTCACGCTCGCAGGCTCCGTAGCCGCCGAGCAGATCGACCCCGCGACGCCGGAGGGTTACGTGCAGATCCAGCGCAAGATCCAGTGCTCGCTGGAAGACGAGTCCCCGCAGGTGTACCGCTGGTCGGGCCGCGGCTACGCCCGCGTGCCCGGTGAACCCGACCGCCACCTGTTCAACCTCGACGGGATGAACGTGCGCCAATGCGTGACCATCGAGGACCCGGAGCGCGGCACGGGCTACCGCATGGTATCCCGGGAGATCATGCTCTACCTCGACCCGGAAACGAACGAGGTGCTGCGCAGTTTCGACAACCCCTGGACCGGCGAGAGCAACGAGGTCATCCACGTGGCCAACGACCCGGTCAACGGGCGCCCGACCTTCGGCGTCGATGCCGAGGGCGAGCCCCGGGCGTTCGAACTCAACGACATCAATGGCCAGTACCTGATGGCCGTCGAAGTTCCCCTGTTCTACCGCAACCCCCTCGGCGGCGACTACCAGCAGTACATCGGCGGCACCTACCACGCCACCGAGATCTTCGATTTCAACGGCGACACGGCCGAGCTGCTCGATGCGGGCCAGCCGGTGGCCTACCCCGTCGTGTCCTGGGTCAGGCTCGCGCAGTGGCTGCCCTGGATGGAGATGGGGGACCGCGCCGGGCTGCTCTACTTCAACGCCATGGGCCGCAAGCTCGAGTCCTTCGACCAGCTGAGCGACACCATGAAGGCGGAGATCGCGGCCAACTACCCGACCTTCACGGCACCGCCGCCGGTGACCGACAAGCGGCGCAACGAAACGTCCTGGACCTACATGAAGAAGATCATCGACAAGCGGGCGGACGCCGAATGAACGGCAGGGAGAATACGATGAAGACCTGGCAACGGCTATGCGCCGGGCTGCTCTTCTGCCTGGCCGGGGCCGCCACCGTGGCGGCCCCGGTCGGCGAGGACCAGCGCACACCCATCGACCTGCGGCGCACGACCCTGGTGGTGGCGGACATCGACCGCTCCCTGGCGTTCTACCGCGACGCCCTCGGCATGGTGGTCACCTACGACAACATGATCATCACCCCCCGGGATGCGGACCCGGCGGACGCCGACTACGTCCGTCGGCTCGTGTTCCTGCGAGCCAATGACGACTACATCGGCGTGATCGGCCTGCTGCAGTACATCAAGCCGAAGAAACCCCGGGTGGAGCTGGCCGATACGGCCTTCCAGGAGGGCACCACGGTGCTGGTGTTCAACACCAGCGAGCTGGAGGCGAGCTTCGCAAAGGCCCGGCAGGTGCCCGGCGTGGTCGTGCTCGACGAACCGGAGCTGGTCACCTACCCGTCCTACGGCGGTGACGGCACCATCAGCGTGCTGGTGAGCGCACTGCAGGACCCGGACGGTTTCACCATCGAGCTCAACCAGCTCCAGGAGGAGCTGCACTGACCCGGGAACGAAACCCCGTTAGCAGCACGGCGAGGGCGGCGGCGAAGGGCAGCACCCGTTCGGCAATGTCGCCCGGCGCCGAGGGAGCGAGGGAGAGGGCCACCGCGAGCACGAAGCCGGTCCAGACAGAGCCCAGCGCCCGCGGGGCCGTCACCGTGCCACCGGCTAGGCGGACGAACACAAGCGGCCCGAAGGCGGAACCCAGCGCCACCCAGGCGAACAGCACCCGGTCGAAGATCCGCTCGGGGAGGTAGAGCGCGACCGCAACGGCCAGCGCGACGACGGCCGCGACGCTGAGCCGAGAGACGAGCATGGCGCGGCGCGGAAAGCGCCGGTCGAGCCCCAGGTCATGGGCAACGGCAGAGGCGGCCACCAGGAGCTGGCTGTCCGCCGTCGACATGATCGCGGAGAGCACCGCCGCAAGCAGCACCGCACCGAGCAGGGTCGGGAAAAGGCTCTCGGTCAGCACGAAGAAAACGGTCTCGGGGTTCGCAAGCCCCGGGTGCAGGATGTGTCCCGCCAGGCCAAGGAGGGCCATACCGCCGAAGACGACCAGGTACCAGAACAGGGTGATGACCCGCGCCTGGCGCAGCGCCCGCACGTCGCGCAGTGCCATGAAGCGGACGAGCAGGTGCGGCTGTCCGTAGGTATTGACCGCGCCGACAGCGAGGCCGCCGACAACGATACCGGCGCCCACCAGCCCGGCGTTGCCGCCGGTAAGGCTGAGCTGCGCGGGCGTGCTCACCGCACGCAGGCCCGAGGCAAACCCGTCCAGCCCGCCGCAGGCGATTACGGCGGCCACCGGCAGCAGCAACGCCGTCGCCGCCATGAGCAGGCCCTGGATCGTGTCGGTGACGCTCACCGCCCAGAAGCCGCCGAGGAGCGTGTAAATCAGGATGATGGCGGCGCCGACGAAGATGCTCTCGCGCATGGACAGCTCGAAGGTCGCTGCAAAGGTATTTCCCGCCCCCTGGAACTGCGCGGCAACATAGAAGACGAAGGAAACGAGCACGATGAGCGAGATGGACAGGGCGAGCAGTGACCGCGCGCGTCCCCCGGTCCCGTGCAACAGGAAATCGGTCACCGTCAGGTGATCGTGCTCGCGGCTGAAGGCCATGAGCCGGGGCGCGATCCAGTACCATGCCACCAGCATGCCGATCACCGTGCCCAGCACGATCCACAGGGCGGAGACGCCGATCACGTAGGCGACGCCGCTCATGCCCAGCAGCGTCCAGGCCGAGGAGGCACTCGAGGAGTAGCTGATGGCTGCGACCCAGGGCCCGAGCTCGCGGCCGCCGAGAAAGAAATCGCCCTCGTCGCGGCTGCGGCGCGCGGCCCAGATGCCGACCCCGACCAGGACCAGCTTGTAGACCACGAGCGTGACCAGGACGGCGCCGCTTCTATCCATCGCCTTCCGGTTGCCGGCTGAGGATGTAGTCAACCAGCCGCGGCACCTCGGCCGGCGCCAGGGGGCTGTGGAAGAGCATCCAGTTGCCCGGCACCAGCGCCTCGGTGGCGACGATCCAGGTCGTGAGCGTGCCGCGGTTCCAGGTCAGTTCCGAGGCCTGGAGGGCCGGGGAATAGCGATAGCCCGGCTGCGAGGCGGCGCGGCGGCCGGCCAGGCCGAACAGGTTGGGGCCGACCTTGTGCGCGGCGCCGGGCGCCAGGCTGTGGCAGGCGGCACAGGCGGCGAACGCCTGCTCGCCATCGAGTTCGCCGGCCTGCGCGCCCAGCGCAGCCAGCAGCAGTACACCGAGGAAGCGCCGCCCCCTCACGCCAGCCGCCTCATCACCTCGAGGGCGGCGCGCTCGCCGGACTCCATGGCGCCCTCCATGCCCGGGTTGGCCCGGGCCGTGTGCTCCCCGGCAAAGAACAGCCGGTCGCCCGGACGCTGCAGCGCCTCGAAGTGGCGGCTCACCTGCCCCGGCCCCCACAGGGCCCAGCTGCCGCCGGTCAGCGGCTCCTCGGCCCAGCGCACCACCTGCCGCAATTCAGCGCGGCCCCGTGCCGCGGGGTTGAAGCGGAAGAAGTCATCGGCCAGCAGCTCCGTCGCTTCCGGCCCCCGGTAGCGGTCACAGCTGTCGCCGTTCACCCACACCGTGAGGTTGTAGCGCTCCCCGCCCGGCAGCGGGCGCACGAAAAGCCGGCCGAGCGGCCCGTTCGTCCACCAGCCCGCGGGCTCGCCGCTGTCAGCCCAGTAGGGCTCGCGCACGAGGAAATGCCCCTGCACGACCTTGTGATAGGCAATGGCGGTGAGCGCCTCCCGCTGTGCCGCGGGAAGCGCCGGTTCAAAGCGCACACCGCGCAGGGCCGGCACCGGCAGGGTGCAGACCAGGGCTTCAGCGCTGAAGTGCCGCCCGTCGGCCAGGTCCACCTCCACCCCGCCGCTCCGCTCCCGCACGGCCACGGCGCGCGCACCCAGCACCGGCGGCACGGGGAGGGACCCTGCGAGCGCCTCGGGCAGGCGCATGTTGCCTCCGGCCACCTCGCGCACGGGCTGTCCCATGGCGACCGCCCGACGGAAATTCGCGCCCACGCGCAGCAGGCTGAGCATCGAGGTATCCGCCAGGCGGTTGCCATAGCTGTTATTGGCGTCGACCAGGGCGAGGGCCGCCGCATCGTAACCGCGCTGGCCCAGGTAGTCCGTGGCCGCTACCTCCAGCGCCTCGTGGGCACCGCTACACCAGTCCGGCCCGGCGGCAACGGGGTTGTCCCGAAGCACCGGGCCCAGCAGGCGCGTCGGGGGCACGGCACGCAGGTGCCCCGCCAGCGGATTGAAAGGGCTGTCGGCCCAGGCGCCCGCGGCGATCTTGTGCCCGTCGATCGCGTAGCCGCTGTCGAGGTTTTCCGGCGGGACCTGCAGCGGCACCCGCAAGCGCGCGGCGGCATCCAGCACCCGGCCGTAGTTGGGGCCGATGACGTTGGCCCCGCCCTCGGGGTGGCCGGGGACTGCATCGAGCGTCAGCACGCGGCCGCCGACGCGATGCCGTGCCTCCAGCACGGTCACCCGGTGTCCCTGCGCCGCGAGCAGCGACGCGGCGGCCAGTCCCGCCAGGCCCGCGCCCAGCACCAGCACCTCGCGGGGCGCCGCCGCCAGCGGGCGTGCCAGGGCCCCGGCGGCGGCAGCGGCCAGCAGCTGACGGCGGTTCAGCACGACAAAAAAGCCCGGCGGGGCCGGGCTGCGGAGCGCTCGCGAGGCACCGTCAGAAGCGCGCCTGGGCGGTCACCCCGAAATAGGTGTCACGCCGTGCCGTGCCGACGAAATTGCGCCGCAGGGAGTCGCCCGCGTCGGCGTAGCGGAGCACGAAGGGCGAGGCATCCTCGCCGCCGAGGTTCTTGCCCCAGAAGTTGATCATGTAGCGGTCGTTCATGAAGCCGAGCCGCGCGTTGATCACCTCGATATCGCCGGTTTCGGCGTGGTTCAATACCTGCGCGAAGCGGCTCTCCTCGTAGGAATAGTTGGCCCCGGCAAACCACTCCCAGCCGTTGCCGAAGGGGCGCCGGTACTCGACATCGAAGAAGGCCGTGTTCTGCGAGGTCCGCGGCACCTGGTTGCCCTCGATGGAGCCGAGGGCCACCGTGTCCGTGGAGCACTCGGCACCGGGGAACTGGACGCCGGTGGAGCAGTTGGTCAGGCCGTCGTCGGCGACGTCATTGAGCAGGCCCTGGTTGAGGTCCTGGCCGTCGGTGAACTCCGGGTCGATATAGGCGTAGTTCGCGGTCAGCGAGAGCCCCGGGATAGCCGCCGGCATCCACAGCATTTCCAGCTCGACGCCGAACAGTTCCGCGTCACCCGCATTGACCGTGGCGGACGTGATTTCTCCGGCCCCCTGCACGTTCTGCGTCAACTGGTAACCCTCGAGCTCATTGAAGAACACCGACGTATTCAGCCGCAGCTGGCCATCGAGAAACAGGCTCTTGCTGCCAAGCTCCAGGGAGGTCAGGTCCTCTTCATCGTAGGAGGGCACACCACCCTCGATGGCTGCCGCGCCGTTGAAGCCACCCGGCTTGGTGCCCTCGGCGTAGAGCACGTACAGCAGGTGATCGTCGTTGATCTGCCAATCCAGGGTAACCCGCGGCGTGAAGGAGTCGAAGGTCTCGTTGCTCACGGTCGTGCGGGTGATCGGCCCGCCGAGCACCTGCGAAATGGCGACCTGGTCGATTTCCTCCTCCTGGTAGCGCCCTTCCACGGTCAGCGTGAGCCGCTCGCTGAGGTCGTAGGACACAAGGCCGAAGATGGCGCGGTTCTCGAGCTCACTGCTGGAGCGGTTGCGCGGCGGCGGGGCCACCGCCGACGGGGGCGTGACCGGGAAGGCGGTGATGCAGATCGGGTTGGCGGCGCAGATGGCCGCCTCCTCCGCCAGGCGCGCACCGAAGCTCGCGGCCGCGAGTGCATCGGCGTTCGCGGGCAGGACCCGGTTATCCGAGTTGCTGCTGTCCTGGCTGAAGTAATAGGCGCCGATGCTCGCGCGCAGCCGGTCGCTGTCATAGTCGAAGCGCAGCTCCTGCGACCAGTCCTCGCTCTCGTCGTCGAAGGAGAAGGTGAAGTCCAGCGCGCCGGCGGTTACCAGGCCGTAGGGCGCCGGCGGCGGCCCCAGCGGGAAGCGCGCGAAGACGCTGGTCTGAAAGCTCGTGGGGCCGTAGTCCGCCTCGGTGATCTGCGTGGCATCGCGGTCGTTCCAGCCGGTGATCGAGGTCACCGTCCAGCTGTCGTTGAGCTGGTGCTCGATCTTCAGACTAAGCTGCGTCTGCTCTACCCGGTCACCGGCGTTCGGTGCCTGCACCGAGTAGTCCGTGGTGATATCCCGGGGCTCCACCTTGCCGCAGTAGTAGCGGCCGACGCCCAGGTAGTAGGAACCGTTGTCCTGGAAGCAGTTGTTTGCGGAGGCGGGCTGGCGGAACAGCGCCGGCTGGCCATCGTCCAGCTCCGAGTAGTAGGCGCGGAAGCGGATGTCCGTACGCTCGCCGGGCGTCCAGCGCAGCAGGCCCGAGATGGACTGGCTCTCCTGCTCGCCCACACCCGCGCCGTCGAAGGTACTGTTGAAGATCGCGCCGCGCTCGTAGTAGCGGCCGGCCAGGCGGCCGGACAGCACACCGTCGATGAGCGGGCCGGATACGGACCCGGTCACCTGGTACTGGTCATCCTCGGCCACCTGGAGCTGGACGTTACCGCCGACCTCGTCGCCCGGGTCCTTGGTGATGAAGTTGATGGCGCCGGCGTAGGTATTCCGGCCGTAAAGCGCGCTCTGCGGGCCCTTGACCACTTCCACGCGCTGCACGTCCTGGAGGTCGTAATCGGCGATGGAGCCGGTGATGTAGACACCGTCGATGAAGTACGCCACGCCGGACTCACCGAGAATGTTCGCCTGGCCCCGGATCACCGGGCGGTTGGCAGTACGCGAGAAATCGTTGTCGAAAACCAGCCCGGCCGTGACCTTGGCGAGGTCGTCGAGGTCATTGAGCGCCAGCTGCTGGATATCGCTGGCACCGATGGCGGAGACGGCGACCGGGATATCCTGCAGGCTCTCTTCCCGCTTCCTGGCGGTGACGATCACTTCCTCGAGTACCAGGCTGTCTTGCTGCGCCAGAGCGACCGGCGCCGCACCGAGAAGGCCGTAGGCCAGGGTGCTGGAGGCGATCACCGTCGCCAGTGGTTTCCTGTTAAAGGTCATGACGAACCCCCGTTGAATGTCGTTATTGCTTGTCGGGCCGGAGCCCGCCTTATCCCCTGCCCCTTACGCTAGCAATGTCATAAACATATATCAATATGTTGTTTAGGGAAATTCTGCCGCCCGTCAGTCATGGCTGTGATCGTGACCGTGGCCATGATGGTGGTGATGCGGGCTGTCGTCGTGGTGGTGGTGATGGCCGTGCCAGTGGTCGTGCCGGCGGCCGTCCGACTTGTGCTCGGCGTGGTCGTGGCCGGCCTCGCTGCCCCGCCGCTGCATGGTCTGCTCGAAATCCTCGGGCCCGTGCGGGTGGTTGTGGTCGAAGGACAGGGCCCACTGGTAGAGCAGCGGGTCGCGCTGGTAGACACGCGCCAGGGAGCGGTTGGCGTTCTCTACCGGCGTCGACCAGGGGTTGTAGTGGAAATGGTTGAACAGCTTCGAGTCCGTCCGGCCCAGCGCGATGCAGCCGTACTCGGAGGCGAAGGCGCCGTGATTGATGTAGGCGGGACGCCAGAAATAACCCCCCGTGGGAATATCGCCGAACTGCATCATCCAGGAGGTGCCCCAGAGGTGATAGGACTCCTCCGCGCAGTCGTGATAGGAGATGTTGTCCTGGTAGAAACCCGGGGTCATGCAGTAGAGGAAGGTCATGGCGTGGGACATCGGGTTGAAGTTGAGCAGCTTGATCAGGCAGCCGGCGGCCACGGAGGGCTTGGCCACGTTACCCATGGCCCAGGGGATGTCCATGTAGGAATCGACGTCGTGGTACAGGTTCACCTGCGCCAGCGGATGGTGCTCGGTGGCCTCCACGTGGCTAGGCTCGCCGGTGTTCACCATCTCCAGCAGCAGGCAGCCCTGCGGCGCACTCACTTCGGGCATGGCATAGCCCGCCGGGATGAAGAAGTAGTGCCCCTTGCGGCAGGTACGCCCGCCGACCCGGAGCTCGCCCTCGATGATGATGAGCTCGCGCTCGGACCAGGCAAAACCCGGGGCCTGGCGGTAGCCGGCGTCGAGCTGCACGGTCATGGAGCAGGCCCCCGTGTCGGGGTCGAAGCTCAGCATCTTGTAGTGCATACCGCGGGCGAAACCCGGCAGCGTCATGTGCTTGAAGGCCGCGTCGCGGTCGCAGAAGGGCTCGATGTGTGGGCGCATGGTGTGTGTCCTCGCTGGTGGAAACTCCCGGGTGCGTGACGACCCGTCTATTCCTCTTCGTGGCCGTACTTCCAGACCACCCGGTCCTCCCGGCCCGCCGGCTGCACCGGCAGGTCCTCCGGCGCGATCCGGACCTTGTCATCTCCGTCCTGGTTGAAGCCGAGGGTGGTAATGCGGTCGAAGAACTCCTGGTACCACTGCTCGCGTTTCGGGCCTAGCTCCTGCATCTCCCTCGCGATTCTCTCGAAGCGCGCCTCCTGCTCCACGCGCTCTTCCTCGATCCAGGTCTCCACTTCCGGGGTCTTCTCGTGGTCGATGTAAAGGTTCTTGAAGCTCATCGCTCTACCTCCTTGCTATTTCTTGTCAGTCAGGCCGCGTCAGTCAGCGGGCCGGCGCGCCTCCCCTGCCGCGAACATTGCCTCGATCTCCGTCTCGGCGAGCCCCGCCTCGCGCAGCACTTCGGCGCTGTGTTCACCGAGCCGCGGGGCGAGGCGGCGAATGCTCGCCGGCGTAAGCGAGAAGTTCGCCGGCGGGCTGCTCATGCGCACGCGCCCTTCCGTCGGGTGCTCGAACTCCTGCCAGAACCCGGAAGCCACCAGGTGCGGATCTTCGATCAGATCATCGAGGCTGTTCACCACCATCATGGGCACGTTGCTGTCGCCGAGGAGCTCGATCCACTCGGCGCGGTCCCGGCCGGCGATGATCTCGCCGGTCACCCGGTAGGACTCGTCGATATTGGCAAGACGGGTGGCCATGTCCGTGAAGCGCGGATCCTCGACCAGCTCCGGCCGGCCGGCGACCTCGCAGAACGTGCGCCAGTGGTTGTCCCAGTAGGGCAGGACGGCGAGGTACTGCCCGTCCCGGGTGCGGTAGGGCCGGCGATGCCTGGCCATCAGCCGCACGTAGCCGGCCTTGCCGATGGGCGGCTCGAAGGTCTGGCCCCAGAGATGCTCGGTCATGACAAAGGAGACCATGGACTCGAACATGGGCACCTCGATTTCCTGCCCTTCCCCGCTGCGCTCCCGGTGCAACAGTGCGGCGAGTACCGCCTGCACCACTATGAGCCCGGTGGTCTTGTCCGCAATGATCGTCGGCAGGTAGCGGGGCTCACCCTCGACCATACTTTGCAGCACCGCCACTCCGCTGGCCGCCTGGATCGAGTCGTCGAGAGCTCCCTTGTTGCCGTAGGGGCCCTTGCGGCTGTAGCCATAGGTCGCGCAGTAGACGACCTGCGGATTGACCGCGCGCACGGCCTCGTAGTCGAGGCCGAGGCGCTGCATGGCCTGGGGTCGGAAGTTGTGCACGACCACGTCGGCGTCGCGGATGATCGCGAGCGCCGCCGCCCTCCCCCGTTCGCTCTTCAGGTCCAGCGACACCGAGCGCTTGTTGCGGTTGCAGGTCAGGTACAGCGACCCCATGTCGTCGTGGTTGCGATGAGGCCCCAGGTTCCGATTGGTGTCGCCGGTCGGCGGTTCGATCTTGATCACGTCGGCACCCAGGTCTCCCAGCATCTGGCAGGCGTAGGGGCCGAGCACCACGCTCGTCATCTCGACGACGCGAACCCCGTCCAGCGGGGCACTCACGGCAGACGCTCCTCGAGTCCGTAGACCCGGCGCACGTTGTCGCGCAGGAACTTGCGACGGACCTGCGGCTTCAGGCCCAGGGCATCGATCTCGCCGATGGTGCGCTCGAAGCGGAGCACCGGGAAATCGGTGCCGAAGATGACTTTATCCTGACCGTAGGAGTTGAGGTAGTGCACGACGCTCTGCGGCCAGTACCTGGGGCTGTGCGCATCCGTGCAGAGAAAGACGTTCTCGTGCTTCCAGGCCATGGCGATCATCTCGTCGTGCCAGGGGATGCCCACGTGAGAACCGATGAGCTTGAGTTCCGGCAGGTCGCAGGCGATATCATCCAGGTAGATGGGCCGGCCGACGGAGCGGCAGCGATGCTCCTTCGAATAGATCAGCGACTGGCCCACCTGCATCTGGATCGGCACGCCGAGCTCGATGCACTTCGCGTAGAACGGGTAGTAGCGGGCATTGTTCGGCGGCAGGTCGAACCAGTGCGGGTAGAGGTGCGCGCCGATGAAACCCCGGTTGCGCACCGCGTCCTCGAGGGCACGGACCCCGTCCATGCCGGTAAACGGGTCGATACCGACCAGCCCGAAGAAGCGGTCGGGGTAGCGAGCTACCGCGTCCGCCACGACCTGCGGCGGCATGTGATAGCAGCCGGGCAGCCCGACGCGCCCCGCCTTGGCGGCGACCAGGAACGCGCACTCGATGCCGGCGGCGTCCATGCCCTCGAGCATCTGCTCCAGGCTGATGCCCGAGGAGTCGTGCTCACCCTTGACCTTGCCGATGAAGAACTCGTCGGTCCAGCCGGGCCGGTGGGAGAGCGCCTCGGCGGTCCAGATATTGACGACGGCGTCGATGGCCTTGTACGTCATGCGCTTCTCCCTAGAGTCCGAGCACGGTGATAGCGAGGCCGCAGCAGAGGACGACGCCGCCCGCGATCGCCTGGCCGAAGCGGGCGAGGCCGGGGAACTGCAGCCGCTGCGCGCCCCAGAGCGCGACCGCCACGGCGCCTAGCATGGTGGCAATGGTGACCAGCGCGAACACGCCCGTGACCGCCATTACGCCCGCTGCGCTCTCGCGCGCGGCGGGGAACATGAGCAGCGGGATCAGCGGCTCACAGGGTCCCAGGACGAAGACGATGAACAACGCCCAGGCCACGAGACCGCGCTGCTGCACGCCGTCTTCCGCCGCGTCGGGTCCGGTGTGCGGGTGGCTGTGTTCCGCGTGGTGGCCGTGGGGATGGCGGTGTCGCACCGCGCCGTGGCTGTGCCAATGACTGTGCTCGCGCGAGCGCTGCGCGCGGCGAAGGCCCCAGCTGAAGTAGACCAGGCCGAAGGCGACCAGCGCCCAGCCCGCGAGGTCGCCGCGCAACCCCTCGATCCACTCGAGGGTGCCGAGCCGGATGCCGAGGTACAGGCCCAGGAAGCCGAGCAGGACGGAACCGACGATATGGCCGCTGCCACAGAACAGGGTGACAGCGAGAGCCCGGCGCAGGGACCAGCCACGGCCCCGGGCGAGGGCGACGAAGGGCAGGTAGTGGTCGGGGCCGAGCAGCGTATGCACGAGGGCGATGGAAGCCGCCGCCGCCATCAAGGCAATGATTTCAGGCGTCATGCAACGCCATCTCCTTCCCCCCGGTGGCGCCGGGCGCCAACCAGATGTCCTATTGTTAGGTCATTATGTTATTTGTGGCCGGGAGGGCTTTGACCTGCATCAAGGTCTCTCGACCCGCACCCGGCAATATGTCATATTCATATACCTATAATACATTTTTGTCCATGGCGGCCCGCCGCCGCATGCTCCCGGAAATGATGGCAAGCACTCTTCTCGACAAGCTCTGGGCCCTGCACTGCGTCGCCGACCTGGGCGACGGCGAGTCCCTGCTCAACATCGACCGCGTGTTCCTGCACGAGCGCACGGGCAGCATCGCGCTGCAGGGCCTCGCGGACGCCGGCCGCTCGCTGCGCGACCCGGGCCGCGTGTTCTGCACCATGGACCACATCGTCGACACCTACCCGGGGCGCGGCGACGAAACGGCCATGCCCAGCGGGCGGGACTTCATCGTCGCCACCCGCGCCGCGGCCCGGGAGGCCGGCATCAGGCTCTTCGATGTGCGCGACCCGCAGCAGGGCATCGTTCACGTCATCTCGCCGGAGCTCGGTATTGCCCTGCCCGGCAGCACGGTAGTCTGCCCGGACAGCCACACCTGCACCCTCGGCGGGCTCGGCGCCCTGGCCTGGGGGATCGGCTCCACGGAGGCGGAACACGCCATGGCCACGGGCACGCTGCGGGTGCGCAAGCCCCGCAGCCTGCGCGTTACCTTCGACGGCGAGCTGGCCCCGGGGGTCACTGCCAAGGACATGATCCTCCACCTCATCGGCCGGGAGGGCGCGGGCGGAGGCGCAGGCCACGCGGTGGAGTTCGCGGGCAACGCTGTGCGCGCCCTGCCGGTGGAGGCGCGCATGACCCTGTGCAACATGGCCGTGGAGTTCTCGGCGTTCACCGGCTTCGTGGCACCGGATGCGACCGCCGCCGCCTACGTCGAGGGCCGCGAGTACGCGCCCGCGGGGAGCGAACTGGCCCTGGCCCGCGCTCACTGGCGCGAGCTGTTCAGCGACGACGATGCCCGCTTCGACCGGGAGCTGGTCATCGATGCATCGGCCATCGCGCCGACGGTCACCTGGGGCACGAGCCCGGAGCACTGCCTGCCGATCGGCGAGCCGGTGCCGGACCCCGCCAGCGAGGCAGACCCGGCGCGCCGCGAGGGCATGCGCAAGGCCCTCGGCTACATGGGCCTGGCGCCGGGACAACAGCTGGCCGGGCTGCCCATCGACGGCGCGTTCATCGGTTCCTGCACCAACAGCCGACTCAGCGACCTGCGCGCCGCCGCAGACTTGCTCCGCGGCAAGCGCGTGGCACCCGGGGTGGCCGCTGTCTGCGTGCCGGGCTCGACGTCCGTCAAGCGGGCCGCAGAGGCCGAGGGCATCGACCGGGTCTTCCGCGACGCCGGTTTCTCCTGGCGCGAGGCCGGTTGTTCCATGTGCTTCTATGCCGGCGGGGAGACCTTCGGTGCCGGCAAGCGAGTCATCTCGAGTACCAACCGCAACTTCGAGGGCCGCCAGGGGCCGGGCACCCGCACCCATCTCGCCAGTCCGGTCACCGTCGCCGCCTCGGCGGTCGCTGGCCACATCACCCGTGCAGAACGGCGCGTGGAGGCCGCCTGATGGAGCCGCTCTCACCGCTGCGCCGGCACACGGGCATCGCCGTGCCCCTGCTGCGCAACAATATCGACACGGACGCGATCATCCCCTCGCGGGAAATGAAGCGCGTGTCGAAGCACGGGCTGGGCGAGGGGCTCTTCGCAGCCTGGCGCTACACGCTCCCCGGCAGCCGCGAGGAGGACCCGGCCTTTATCCTCAACGAAGCGGCCTACCGGGACGCCAGCATCCTCCTCGCCGGAGCGAACTTCGGCTGTGGTTCCTCCCGGGAACACGCCGTCTGGGCGCTGCACGAATACGGCTTCCGGGTCATCATCGCGCCCTCCTTCGGCGGCATCTTCTACAGCAACTGCGTCCGCAACGGGATCCTGCCGGTGGAACTCGACGAGGCGGCCATCGCCGGTCTCGCCGACGCGATCGCCGCGGACCCGCCCGGCCGTCCGCTCACCGTCGACCTCGAGGCCGGCCAGGTGATCGACCCGGAGGGCCGCAGGCTGGGATTCACCATCAACCCGGGGCACCGGCGCATGCTCATGGAAGGCCTGGACGTGATCGGCCTGACCCTGGAGCGAGCCGCCGACATCGACGCGTTCGAGAAGGCGGACCGGCAGCGCCGGCCTTGGATCTACCGCTGACTCAGGTACCGGCAGCGACCCGGCCGTCGGCGAGCAGCGCCGCGATGCGCTCCTCATCGTAGCCGAGGGCCGCGAGGACCTCGCGCGTGTGCTCCCCCGCGCGCGGAATGTCCCGGCGCAGCGTGAACTTTGCACCGTGGAGTTCGAGCGGCAGGGCCGGCAGCCGGGTGGTCTGCCCGGCGTTGTCCCCATCCGTCAGGGTCACGGTCTGCAGAGCGCCGGTCGCGTTGAGGTGCGGGTCGTCGAACAGGTCTGCGGGACGGTTGATGGGCGCAAAGGGCACCCCGGCGCTCTCCAGCCGCGCCATGAGCGTCTCCTTGTCCAGGCCCCTGAACAGCGCCTCGATGACCGGCAGGATCCGGTCGCGCTGGCGAACGCGATCGTTGTTCTTCGCGAGACCGGGGTCGGCGGCGAATTCGGCGAGACCGAAGGCCTCGCAGAACCGCTGCCAGAGCGTGTCGCTGACCACGCCCACGAAGACGCGCTCGCCGTCCGCGGTCTCGAAGATGTCGTAGACCGACCAGGCCGAGCGGCGCACCGACATCGGCGGCGGCACCTCGCCGGAGACCGCCTGCTGCGCCATGTGCTGACCGACCATGAACGCCGTGGTCTCGAACAGCGAGCTCGTCACCTGCTCTCCCTGGCCGCTGCGGTGCCGGCGCTCCAGGGCGGCGAGGATACCGATGACACCGAACATGCCGCCCGTGATGTCGATCACGGAGGACCCCGCGCGCATCGGCCGGTCCGGCAGGCCCGTCATGTAGGCGAGGCCGCCCATCATCTGCGTAACCTCGTCGAGTGCCGTGCGCTGCTCGTAGGGTCCTGACAGGAAACCCTTCAGCGAGCAGTAGACCAGCCGCGGGTTGAGCGCCGACAGCTGCGCATAGCCGAAGCCGAGGCGATCCATCGCGCCGGGACGGAAGTTCTCGATGACGACATCGGCATCCGCTACCAGGCGGTGCACGACCTCGATACCCTGCGGGGACTTGAGATCGACGCAGATGCTCTTCTTGTTGCGGTTGTACATGGGAAAATAGCCGGCGCCGGAACCGCCCAGGCGGCGGGTGTTGTCACCGCCCAGCGGCTCGACCTTGATTACCTCCGCGCCGAGGTCTGCGAGAATGACCCCGACGGTGGGCCCCATGACCATATGGGTGAACTCGATGACCCGGATTCCCTCCAGCGGGGGCGATGCCTGCGCCATGCCAGCCTTGCTCCTCGTCCCGTGTAGCGGGCAGCCGCCTGTACCCGGCAACCACCCTTTTGTTATTATGATATATCATTAGTTCATTTACTGCGAACCCGTACGGTTCCTGCAGCCGTCGAAAGCGCCGCCGAAAGCGCCTGCGAGAGGGCCCGGGAGAGGCGGCGAAAGCAGCAGCCAGGGCGTCAACGGAGGAGAGCACCGTGGCCATCGATATCGAGATCAGTGAAGTCGGCCCCCGGGACGGGCTCCAGAGCATCCGCTCCATCATGCCCACGGAGGCCAAGAAGGCCTGGATCAAGGCGCAGCATGAGGCGGGGACACCGGAGATCGAGGTCGGCTCCTTCGTCCCGCCGCAACTGCTGCCCCAGCTGGCCGACACCGCCGAGGTCGTCCGCTACGCCACCACCCTGCCGGGGCTGCGGGTCGCCGCCCTGGTCCCGAACCGGCGCGGACTCGAGGGCGCCATCGCGGCCGGGGCGCAGAAAGTCTCCATTCCCTTCTCCATGAGCGAGACCCACTCGGTACGTAACGTGAAGAAGACCCATGCGCAGATGCGCGAAGAGATTGTCCGCTGCCTCGAGCTCCTCGCCGAGACACCCGCGGAGCGGCGGCCCGCCTTCGAAGTGGGGCTCGCCACCGCCTTCGGTTGCACCATCGAGGGGCCGATCCCGGAGGACCGGGTCATCCGCATGGCGGCAGACCTGGTCGACCTCGGCGTGGCGGAGGTCGGCCTGTCCGATACGACGGGCGTGGGCAACCCGCGGCAGCTCGAGCGGCTCGCCCGGGGCATCTGGTCCGCCTGCGGGCGGGAGCGGCTGACCGGCGTGCACCTGCACAACACCCGCGGCCAGGGCCTCGCCAATGCGCTCAAGGCCGTGGAGCTCGGCTTCACCACCATCGACAGTTCCCTCGGCGGTATCGGCGGCTGCCCGGCCGCCCCGGGGGCCTCGGGGAACATCGTCACCGAAGATCTCGTTTTCCTGCTCGAGGCCATGGGCCTGCGCACCGGTATCGACCTCGAGGCGCTCTTCGCCGTGCGCGAGCTGGTGCAGGCGGCGCTGCCGGACGAGGAACTCTACGGCTTCGCCGCCGCGGCAGGACTGCCGCTCGGTTTCACGGGGGCCGCGGCATGACGGCCGGCGGCAACGGGACCCTGCCGGTCACGAACCCGCGCACCGGCGAGATCGACTACCGGGTCAAGGCCTGGTCCGCCGACGAGATCGCCGGCGCAACGAGCAGCTTGCGGGATGAGGCCCGCGCCTGGGAGGCGCTGGGTGTCGATGGCCGTTGCGCGGCCCTGGAAGCCTGGGGCGAAGCGCTCGCTGCGCGCCGGGGCGAGCTCGGCGAGGCACTCACCATCGACACGGGGCGCCGGACCTTCGCCCACTTCGAGGTGCAGAAAGCCATCGACCTGATCAGCCACTGGAGCCGGCGGGCGCCGGCACTCGCCGCGGAAGCCCGGGGCGGGCAGTCGGCACAGGTGCCCAGCGTGCACTACCGGCACCGCCTGGTGCCCTACCCGGTGGTCGGCATCATCAGCCCCTGGAACGTGCCGCTGATCCTCGCACTCATCGACGCCGTACCCGCCCTGGCCGCCGGCTGCACCGTCCTGCTGAAACCCAGCGAGGTGACGCCGCGCTTCACCGTGCCCCTCGTCGAGGCGCTGACCGAGGTGCCGGCGCTCGCCCGGGTACTGCGTGTCGTCACCGGTGGTCCGGCAACCGGCGCCGCCGTCATCGACCAGGCGGACGCCGTCTGCTTCACCGGCAGCGTCGCCACCGGGCGTCTCGTGGCGGCGCACGCCGCACAGCGCTTCATTCCCGCCTTTCTCGAGCTCGGCGGCAAGGACCCGGCGATCGTCACGGCCACGGCGGACCTGGACAACGCCGCCCGGGCCATCGTGCGCAGTGCCATCGGCATGACCGGGCAGGCCTGCCAGTCTCTGGAGCGCGTTTACGTGCAGGCGGCGGTCTACCCCGCCTTTCGCGAAAAGGTCGTAGCAGAGGCAGAGCGCGTGCAGCTCAACTGGCCGGACATCGATAGCGGCCAGATCGGCCCGCTGATCTTTCCTCCGCAGGCCGAGAAGATCCAGGCCCAGCTCGACGACGCCGTGGCCCGCGGGGCGAGGATCCTGTGCGGCGGGCGCATCGAGCGTCACGGCGGCGGCCGCTGGTGCCTGCCGACGGTGCTGGAGAACGTGAGCGACGAGATGCAGCTCATGCGCGAGGAGACCTTCGGTCCCCTGATCCCGCTCGTTCCCTTCAACAGCAGCGACGAGGCAGTCCGCCGCGCCAATGACTCGAATTTCGGCCTGTCCGCGGCGGTCTTCGCCGGCACCGAGGACGAGGCCATCGCTATCGCGGAGCAGCTGGAGGTCGGCGCGGTCAGCATCAACGACGCCAGCCTGACCGGCATCGTCAACGATGTAGAGAAGAACTCCTTCCGCCTGTCCGGTCTCGGCGGCTCGCGCATGGGCGACAGCGGCTTCCGCCGTTTCCTGCGCAAGCGGGCGCTGCTCATACAGACGGCCGAGGCCGCCCCGATTACGCTGTTCAGCGAAGGGCAGGTGCCCGCCCAGGAACCCGGGTCAGGACCCTAGCCCAGCGCGATACCGAGCGCCAGCAGCGCCGGCGTCACCAGCGTGAGGGCAACGTGCTGCGCCATGTGCGGTATCAGCGCCGGGACTTCGTCGGCGTGGCGGGTGAGGCCGCGGAACGCCAGTGCGGCGACCGGCAGCGTGAGCAGGGTGAGCAGTACCCAGCCGGGCAGCGCGTCGAGGGCTACCGAGAGCAGGACCGAGAGGTAGGCCGCAGCCAGGAACAGGCCGTAGACACTGATACCCGCGCGATCGCCCCAGGCCAGCAGCAGGTGATTGCGCCCGGCCCAGCGGTCGGCCTCGCGGTCCGGGAACTGGTTGATCAGCAGCAGGTCGCTGACCAGGAACAGCGGCACCAGGGACGCGGCCGCGGCCGTGGCGCCGTAGTGGCCCGTCAGCGCGAAGTACACCCCGAGCACCATCAGAGGCCCGAAGGCGACCCCGGGGGCGAGCAGGCAGAGCAGCGGCGAGCGCGTGAGCCAGCGCGTGTAGAGCACGATCGTCACCACGCCGAGGAGTCCCAGCGGAAGCAGGGCCGCGCCGCGCAAATCGACGAAATAGAGCCCCACCAGCAGCACCACGAACAGGCTGACGAGGCCCGTCACCAGCGCGTAGTGGGCCTTGTCCGGATGCGCCGGCAGCGTACCGGTGCCGCCGCTGAAAGGCGTGCGCTCGGTGCGCAGGTCGAGGCCGCTGCGGAAGTCCTCGTACTCGTTGAGGGCGTTGACGCTCACGTGCGCGGCGAGGGCGCCGGCTGCCGCCAGCAGCAGGTGGGGAAGCTCGATGGCGTAGCCGTCATGGACGGCTGCCGCCCAGCCGAGGGAGACGCAGACCGGGACCAGCAGGAGGAACGGGGCTCGCATGGGGCCGAGGGTGGCGGCCAGGTGGGCGTTGATCACGGGGAATCCTTACAGACAGCAGGACGCAGGTCCTATGATAAAGGGTAACGGGCCAGGGCTGCACGCAACCGATCGAAGCCCTTGTAGTGCGCGAGGGCCGGCGGTGCCGCTGCGACCGCATCGCCGAGCGCGGCCAGGGCGCCCGGCCGGTCCACCAGCGCCTCGAGCGGGTGCAGGAACACGCGGATGGTAAATACGACGGCCCCGGTGCGCGGGAGCCGCACCAGGGTCTGGCGCTCCACGCGGTAGTAGAGCGACGCCCCGGGGTCGGAATCCGCGGAGGCCCCGGCGCGGCCGTCATGGAAGAGACCGGGGTCCGCCTGCAGCGTCCAGTTGAAGCGCTGCACGGGGTGTGCCGGGCGCAGGTGATCGAAGAAGCGATCGATGCGCGGCGACAGGTCGTCGTGGATACCGGGGATCGGGTCGTGGATCTGCCGCAGCGGCCGCCCGAGCTTCTCGGCCAGGCGCCAGTGGCTCGGGCTGCACAGGCTGGCGGCCGTGAGCCGGTAGCCACCCTCGCCCCGCTCCATGATGACGAGATCCTCGGCGACCAGCAGCGACAGGGACCAGAGCGGGTCGGCCGTGGCCGGCGGCCAGGGTACGGAGAAGCCCGCGGCCGTGCAGTGGATGGCCTCCTGGTCGCGCCGGTAGGCATCGCCGTGAGCCTCCAGGAGGTGGCGCAGCAGCTGCTCCGCCAGCTCTTCCTGCGCCGGCAGGGAACCCGGCAGCCAGCGGTAGACGGCAGCCATGTCGTCGGCGGCCAGCGCCTGCTTGTGCGCGTGGAAGCGGCCCAGGCTGGTATCCACCTCGATCCAGCTGCCACCGGCGAGCGGCGACAGGCCCATGGCCAGGAGCTCCGGCCGGGTGCAGTGCGGCAGATAGCGCGGGGCGCTGTCGTCGAGGATCACGGGCGCTCCTTCCCGAGGGGCTGACGGGGCGCTACCGTAGCGGATACTTCCCGCGGACGCGAGAACCCGCCATGCGACTTTTTTTTGGTCTCGACCCGCTCGCCGGGGACAAGCGCGCCATCGACAGCTGGCGGCAGCGGGTGGCCTCGGCGGACGGCCGGCCGGTGCCGCCCGCGAACTTCCATCTCACCCTCGCCTTCCTCGGCGAAGTGGACGAACGCCGCCTCGAGGCGCTTTGCGACGCGGTCGACGGACTCGCCCTGCCCGGGGCCGGTGAACTCAGCCTCGACCAGGTGGGCTACTGGCCGCGGCCGGGCATCTTCTGGATCGGGCCCGCCGCTCCGCAGTCCGCCCTGGAGGCCCTCGCCGGGGACCTGGGTCGCGCGGGGCAGGCGGTGGGCGCGGGACGGGAGCGCCGGCGTTTCGTGCCCCACCTCACGCTCTACCGCGGCTGCCGCGTGCCGCCACCGGCGCCGGCCGAGC
Organism: Pseudohaliea sp.; assembly: GCF_040217025.1. Taxonomy (GTDB): domain Bacteria; phylum Pseudomonadota; class Gammaproteobacteria; order Pseudomonadales; family Halieaceae; genus Pseudohaliea. Next base: position 1,169,907 of record NZ_JAVJOA010000008.1, read on the forward strand.
CACCCGACCTGCCCTTCCGCTATCGCGGGGTCACCCTGTTCGAGTCGCGGCGGGGGCGGGACGGCGTCCGCTACGAGCCGGTCGCCGCCTGGGAGGGCGAGGGCAAGGGCCCCGCTTCAGCAACGGGACGCTGCGATGATGCTCAGCGATAACCGCGCGCGAACGCGGCATCGAGGTCCGCCAGGAGGTCGTCCACGGCCTCCAGGCCGGCGTGCAGGCGCAGCAGCGTCTCGCCGGGCGCAAGCCGCCCGCTCGCCAGGTCCCGGGTCGGGACCATGGGCAGGGCCAGGCTTTCGAAACCGCCCCAGGAATAGCCCATGCCGAACAGCTCGAGGCCGTCGAGGAAACGGGCAAGGCACGCCTCGTCGAGCCCGGTGAGCACGATGGCAAAGAGACCGGAGGCACCGCGGAAGTCGCGCCGGAAGATCTCGTGGCCGGGGCAGCCCGGCAACCCGGGGTGGAGCACCCGCGCCACCTCGGGTCGCTGGCCCAGCCACTCGGCAAGCGCGTAGGCGGCGCGCTCGTGCGCGGCGAGGCGCACGGCGAGGGTACGCAGCCCGCGGCGCGCCAGCCAGGCATCATCCGGCGCGAGGTGAACGCCATTGCCCAGGACGTAGCTCCGCAGTCGCTCGTACAGCGAGGCGTCCGCCGTGGTCGTGACGCCGAACATGGCGTCCGCATGGCCGTTCAGGTACTTGGTACCGCTCTGGATCGCCAGGTCGACGCCGTGCTCGAGGGGGTTGAACAGCAGCGGCGTGGCCCAGGTATTGTCGATGGCCGTGAGGGCGCCGGCTGCCCGCGCCACGGCGGCGATGGCGCCGACGTCCTGTACCTCGAAGGTCACCGAACCCGGCGATTCGAGGAAGACGAGGCGCGTTTCCGGCTCGAGCCAGTCGCGCAGGCCCTCGCCGCAGCAGGGGTCGTAGAACGTCGTGCGGATGCCGAGGTCGGCCAGCCGTCCGCGGCAGAGCTTGCGGGTGGGGCCGTAGCAGCTGTCGGGCATCAGCAGGTGGTCACCGGGGCGCAGGAAACACTGCAGCACGTCGGCAATGGCGCCGAGGCCCGAGGGCGACAGGACAGCGCCCGCGCTGCCATCGAGGGCCGTGAGCGCATCCTCCAGCGACCTGGTGGTCGGCGTGCCGAGACGCCCGTAGTAGAGACGCTGGCGGTCCAGGGGATCGGCCTCGCCGGCGCGCAGCGCCGCAACGTCATCGAAGAGCACGGTGGAGGCCCGGTACACGGGCGTGGCGACAATGCCCCAGCCGGTGTCGACATCGTGCACGAGGCGGGTTTCGGGGGCGACGCGTTCGGGCTTCATCGCGGGTCTCCGGCCGGCGCGGCCGTCTGGACGCCACCGGCATTGTCTGCAAGAGTAGCGACGGGTGGCGGCCAGGTGGTGCCGCCGACCTGCCCGTGACCACGCCCGTCATCACAAGAGCCGCATCATGCCGAAAATCATCCTGCACCACTACCCGGAGTCCCCCTTTGCGGAGAAGATCCGCCTGCTGCTCGGCTACAAGCATGCGAACTACCAGGCCGTCACGATCCCGGTCATCATGCCCAAGCCGGACCTCCTGCCGCTTACCGGCGGCTACCGGCGCACGCCCGTGATGCAGCTCGGGGCCGACATTTACTGCGACACGTCACTCATCGCGCGGGTGATCGACGAGCTCCTGCCGGACGGCACGATCTACCCGCCGGGGAACGAGGCGACGGTGGCGGCAACCGCCCGCTGGACCGACAGCGTCTTTTTCCGCACCTGTATCTCCGTGGCCTTCCAGCCCCGGGCGCTGGCCGAGAGCCCGCTGTTCCAGGACCAGGCGGCCGCCGAGGCCTTCCTGCGCGACCGCGCCGAACTCGCCGGCGGCGCCAGCCTCACCCTGCCCCCGGAGACCGCGCTGCCCCTGTTCCACAACCACCTGGGCAACCTGGACCGCCAGCTCGCCGGTAGCGCTTTCCTGTTCGGCAACCAGCCGACGGAGGCGGATTTCTCCAGCTACCACTGCTGCTGGTTCGTACACCAGAACGCCGCGCTCGCCGGCGAGTTCGACCACTACCCGAACCTGCGCCAGTGGATGTCCGTGATGCGGGAGTTCGGGCACGGCGAGCTGGAGACGATCAGCGGGGAGGAGGCCCTCGATGCCGCGGCCGCGGTGTCGCCGCGCGTCGCCGAGGGCCAGTCCCTGGAGGCCCTGGACGGCCTGCGGCCCGGTGAACAGGTCGAGGTGATGCCGACGGATTACGGCTTCGACCCGGTCCGCGGCGTGCTCATGCAGTCGAGCGTGGAGCACCTGAGCCTGCTTCGCGAGGACCCCCGGGTCGGCACCGTGGCCGTGCACTTCCCCCGCGTGGGCTACCAGGTCACCCGCGCGGCGGACAAGGGCTGACTCAGAGGAAAGCGCCCCAGTAGCGGTACACGAGCGTGCCGAGGAAGGTCCCGAGGGCATAGCCCAGTACCCCCACCAGCACCCCGGGCGTCACCAGGCTGTGCCAGCCCCGCGTGGCTGCCAGCGCCGGCGCCGTGGTGGCGCCCAGCACCGCCGCGTTGGATGCCGTCACCAGTTCCGGCACCGTGAGTCCGAGCAGCCGGCCCAGGCTGAAGGTCACCAGGGCATGCAGCGTGAGCAGGATCAGCACCAGGGCGATGAGCAGTGGCGCGACGGCGAGCATTGCCGGCACGTCGGCGCCGGCGGCGATCGCCGCAAAGAACACGAAAGAAAGCGCGACGCCGAGCTCGAAGCTGCCTGCCAGGCGCTCGTGCAGACCGGGTACCGCCGTGGCCAGGACCAGCGTCAGGGCCGAGAGCAGCACGTAGCGCCAGCCGTCGAGCTCGAGGGCGGCGACCAGGGTGTCGGTGACCGCGACCAGCACCAGCGAGGTCGCGAGCGCCAGGCACAGCGTGGCGGCGGTCACCGCAGGTGCGGGCCCGGACTCGGCGGCACCGGTCTCCCGGTGCGCCGGGAAGCGCCGCGCGAGCCAGCGCCAGCCCGGCGCAAGGGCGAGAAAACCGAGGTAAACCGCGCTGAACAGGTTGTCTGCGGCAGTCGCCGCCGAGAAGAAGGAGGCGTCCCGGTTGAGGCCGGTAAGCTCTCCCAGCGCCGCGTAATTCACTGAGCCGCCGACGTAGGTGGAGGTAAACAACCCCGCCACCGCGGGCTCGCGCAGCGCTGGCGCCAGCCCCGCGGCCGCGCCGAGGCTGCCGAGGTCCAGCACAAGCGCGGCAACGGTCACGCCGGCCACCGTGCCCAGGGCGGCGACCAGGAAGGCCACCGTCAGGCGGGCACACTCGCGGAACAACCGCCGCAGGTCCGCCTGGAACAGGAACAGCGGGATCAGCACCGGGACCAGGTAGGTGAACACGAAATCGTAGGCCGGCGCGGCGTGGGGAATGAGTCCCAGGTTCGCGGCCGCGATCGCCCCGAGGATCGCGATCACCGCCCCGGTGAGGTGGCTGCCGATACGCGTCCGCTCGAGCAGGAAGGCCGCGCCGGCGATGGCGAAGAGGCCCGCCATGACGGCCAGGTGCTCGCCGGGGGCCACCAGGCTCACCGGCGACCCCCGCGTGCGGGGGCCGCCTCAGCCACCGATCGGTGATCCCGGCGGCAGCTTCCGGGCCGGGGGCGGCGGCGGAAAGCCCTGGCCGGCTTCGGTCGCTTCGATCAGCGCCAGCTGGTAGGCATAGAAGGCCGCGTAGCCCGGCGCCGGCCGCAGCTGCCGACGGAAGAAGCGCGCCACCCGCTCCAGCACCGCATGCGCCTCGGCGCGGACCTCCGGTGCCACCGCCTCGGCGGTGAGCAGCGAACGCCAGTGACCCAGGAGCACCGCCGCGGCGCGCTGGGTCAGCAACCGCTCCTCGCCGCTGTGCACGGGCGTTACCAGCGCCGCCTCGAGACGGCGGAAGAGCCCGTCCACGCCAGGCTGCGCCTTGTCGACGGCATGTTGCCAGGCCATCCGCGCGAGGCGCTCCGGGTGCAGGAGGACGCCGAGGGTGTGCGCGGCGCCGGCCTCGGCCAGGGAAACGGGGTCGGGCAGCGCACCCATGTAGCTACCCGGGTTCTCCCGGGTGCGTTCATAGCCGTAAGCCTGCGGCGGCAGCTGCGCCCGCAGCTCGGCCGGCAGCGCGAGCTGTGCCGGCGCGAGGGTCGCCAGCAGCGCGTCCAGCGCCCGCTGCTGCTCAGCCGCCGGCATCGGCTGCTGGCGATAGGACCGGCCCGGCTCGCGGACGGCGTAGCGGTAATCGACACCGCCGAGCCACTTGCCCACGGCCTCGACCTGGTAGCGGTGGTAGAAATAGACCGGGACGAGGATGCCCTCGAGCGCCGAGTAGGGTGTACCCGTTTTCAGGGTCTGCTCGCCGAGACGGCCGAGGGCGACCCCGCGCAGGGACAGCATGCGCTCGAGTTCCGCCACCGCGTCCGCGCCGTTGTCCCAGAGGTGGCTGCGCGGGTGGAAATCCCGCGCCTCGCGGGAGTCCGGGTCGGAGATGAACTCGAAGCCCGCTTCCCGCCCCTCGCGCACGAAGGCCGCGAGGGCCGCGCGCTCCTTGCTGCCTTTCCCGAAATGGCCGTAGCCGTAGGTGATCGCGCGCTTGTCCCAGGCACCGATGCCGGTGTCGTAGGCGCCGGCAAGCGTGACCTCGCCGTTGTCGTCGAGACGGATCAGCGGCTGCGGGTAGTCCATGACCGAGGCCCGGTCGCGGCCGCTGGCGGCGAAGTTGTGGGCGAGACCCAGCGTGTGGCCCACCTCGTGCGCGGAAAGCTGGCGGATGCGCGCGAGCGCCATGGCGGAAAGCTCCGATGCCGGCTCCTCCCCCGTCTCGAAGGGCGAGGTCATGCCCTGGGCGATGAGCCAGTCCTGGCGCACGCGCAGGGAACCCAGGGTGACGTGGCCCTTGATGATCTCCCCGGTGCGCGGATCGAGGACCGAGGACCCGTAGGACCAGCCCCGGGTGGCCCGGTGCACCCACTGGATCACGTTGTAGCGTACATCCATGGGGTCGGCCTCCGGCGGCAGCAGCTCGACGCGGAAGGCGTCCTCGTAACCGGCGGCCTCGAAAGCCTGGTTCCACCAGCCCGCCCCCTCGAGCAGCGCGCTGCGCACGGGCTCGGGGGTGCCCGGATCGAGGTAGTAGACGATGGGCTCGACCGGCGCGCTCCGGTCGGCGCGGGGGTTGCGCTTCTCGAGGCGGTGCCGGGGGATGTAGCGCTGCGTTACCGGCTCGTCGACGGGGGTCGCGTAGTCGCGGTAGCTGAAAGACCAGAAGCCGGACTCGGGGTGGAAGGCGCGGGGCTCGTAGCCCGGCTCCGGCAGGGCGACAAAGCTGTGGTGCATGCGCACGGAGAAGCTGTGCGGATCCGGGGCCACGGCCTCGAGAAACTCGCCGGGGTCGTCCCCGGTAAAAGTGATCGTCGCCTCGAACTCGCTGTTGCGCGGGAAGCCCTTCGTCCGCGGCAGGTAGAGGGCGGAGCGGTCCGGGTCCACCTTGAAGGTCCCCTGCTCTTTCGCCGCGAGATCGCGGGCGAGCCCGCGGGCATCGCGGAGCAGGAAGTCCGTCGCATCGACCAGGACGGCGCCGTCATGGCGCGCCACCACGGGGAACCCCCAGAGCACCGAGCTGGCGAAGGCCTCCTCCACCGCCGCCCGCTCCTCCGCGCTGTCGGTCACCGCGCGGAACGCCGTGTTGCGCCGGTGCAGGAGCACACGCTCACCGGCGGACTCGAAGCGCACCAGCGCCGCGGGGCCGCTGTCCAGCTCGCCGCGGTCGAAACCGAGGTCGTTGGAGCCGACGCCCTGGGGCAGGCCCGTCTGGTAGATCATGTCCTCGCCGAAACGGTCGATGGCGAGGTACAGGCGGCCGGCCTGCCGGTCCACGTAGAAGGGCAGAAAGCCGGGCACGGCCTGCATGTCGCGGGTGTAGTCGGCGATGGCGCCGCCCCCGGCGGGCGCCTGCGGGTCACCGCCGCAGCCGGCGATGAGCAGCGTGGCGGCCAGGGCGAGGAGCAGGCGCTTCATGCCTCACCCCCCTGCGCGCGCACCAGCCGGGCCGTGGTTGTCGCCGTGGCCGTGAGCCGGCCGTCGGCGGTGAACAGCTTGCCGCTCATGAAACCCGTGCTGCGGCCGGCGCGATCGATGAACCCCACGGCGTGGTAGCGCCCGGCGCGGGAGGGCTCGAGGAAGCTGACCTTGATTTCCAGCGTGGCCACGTTGCTGACTCCCGGGACATGGGCGAAGGCGGCATGGGACATGGCGGCGTCGAGCATCGCGGTGACAAAGCCGCCCTGGATGATGTCGACCGAGTGGCAGTAGTCCCGGCTGATCTCGAAATGCATGGTGCAGCTGGCCTCGTGGTGGTCCACGGCGGCGACGTGCCCGCAAAGCAGGTCGAGGAAGCCCGGTCGCATCGCGTTCATGCGCTCGATGACCGCCGAGCTGTCGGGCAGGCTGCCGGTCTCGTTCGCGGTCTGGTTGTCAGCGGCGTCCATGGCGTGTTCCCCTTCCTCCATCCTGGTGGCTGGCTGGCCCGCGATCATAGCCCAGCGCGCCCGGTCGGTACCATGGCAGCCCCGCACCGGCTGGCGCGACAGCGCGGCTGCGGGCTTGCATTGGCGCCGCATCCGGTTCAGGATACTGGATCATTTTCCACTATATTGGACAGCACAGCGAGCACGCTCATGGATGCACTGGTCAAGCGGGAGGCCGCGCCCGGCCTCAGCCTCGAATCCGTGCCGGAGCCGGCGGTCGGTATCAACGACGTCCTGATCCGCGTCAGGCGAACGGCCATCTGCGGCACGGACATGCACATCTACAACTGGGATGCCTGGGCCCGGAAGACCATTCCCGTGCCCATGGTCGTCGGCCACGAGTTCGTCGGCGAGATCGTCGAGGTCGGCAGCAACGTCAACGACTTCCGCCCGGGGCAGATCGTGTCCGGGGAGGGGCACGTGGTCTGCGGCCGCTGCCGCAACTGCATGGCCGGGCGCCGCCACCTCTGCGCGCACACCAGCGGCATCGGTGTGAACCGGCCGGGCGCCTTCGCGGAGTACGTGGCGCTGCCCATGTCCAACGTCTGGGAGCACAGGCCCGGTATCGACCTGGACGTGGCCGCCCTCTTCGATCCGCTGGGCAACGCCGTGCATACGGCGCTGCAGTATGACCTCCTCGGCGAGGACGTGCTGATCACCGGCGCCGGACCGATCGGCGCGATGGCCGCCGCCGTCTGCCGCCACGCCGGCGCGCGCCACGTCGTCATCACCGATGTCATCGACGAACGCCTGGCCCTGGCCGCGCGGCTCGGCGCGACGCGCACGGTGAATGTCACCCGCGAGAAACTCGCCAATGTCCAGGCCGAGCTCGGCATGCAGGAGGGCTTCGACGTCGGCCTGGAGATGTCCGGCAACAGCGCCGCCTTCAACGACCTCATCGCCAGCATGTGCCACGGCGGCAAGATCGCCATGCTCGGCATTCCCGGCGAGAACACGGCCATTGACTGGAACACCGTGATCTTCAACATGCTGACGTTGAAAGGCATCTACGGCCGCGAAATGTACGAGACCTGGTACAAGATGTCGGTCATGGTGCAGAGCGGCCTCGATGTGTCGCCGGTGATCACCCACCGCATGGACTACCGCGACTACGAAGACGGCTTTACCGCCATGAACGCCGGCAAGGCGAGCAAGGTCATCCTGAACTGGGATGACGAGCAATAACGGGGAGCAGAGCGATGTACGGCAACTTCCGGGAGCACCTGGCCAGCGAACTCGAGGACATCGAGGCGGCGGGGCTGACCAAGCACGAGCGGCTCATCGCCACAGCGCAGGGGGCCCACGTGGGCGTCGCCGGCGACGGCGAGGTGCTCAACCTCTGCGCCAACAACTACCTGGGGCTCGCCCAGCACCCGGCGGTGAACGCCGCCGCAAAGCAGGGCCTCGAGGACTGGGGCTACGGCATGGCCTCGGTACGCTTCATCTGCGGGACGCAGACGCTGCACAAGGACCTGGAAAACGCGCTCAGCGCCTTCCTCGGTACCGAGGACACGATCCTCTACCCCTCCTGCTTCGACGCCAACGGCGGGCTCTTCGAGACGCTCCTCGGCCCGGAGGATGCGGTGATCTCCGACGAGCTCAACCACGCCAGCATCATCGACGGCGTGCGCCTGTGCAAGGCACAGCGCTACCGCTACCGCAACAGCGACATGGCGGACCTCGAGACGCAGCTCAAGGCCGCGGACGCCGCCGGCGCCCGCTTCAAGCTGATCACCACGGACGGCGTCTTCTCCATGGATGGCTACATCGCCCGCCTGGACGCCATCTGCGACCTCGCCGAGCGCTACGGCGCGCTGGTGCACTTCGACGACTGCCACGCCACGGGCTTCGTCGGTGCCACGGGACGGGGCACCCATGAGCTCACCGGCTGCATGGACCGGGTCGACATCATCACCGGCACGCTCGGCAAGGCCCTCGGCGGCGCCAGCGGCGGCTACACGGCGGCGCGCGGCGAGATCGTCGCCCTGCTGCGGCAGCGCTCGCGCCCCTACCTGTTCTCCAACACCGTCGCGCCGCCGGTCGTGGCCGGTGCCATCAAGGCGCTGGCCCTGGTCGACGAGGAACCTGCGCTGCGCGAGCGCCTGGCGAACAACACCGCGCGCTTCCGCGAGGGGCTGCAACGGCAGGGCTTCGAGCTGCTCCCGGGGGAGCACCCGATCGTCCCGGTGATGCTGCACGACGCGGCGCTCGCCGCGCGCTTTGCCGACGAGATGCTGAAGCTCGGGGTGTACGTGGTGGCCTTTTCCTACCCGGTGGTGCCCAGGGGAAAGGCGCGGATCCGCACGCAGATGTCCGCGGCGCTGTCCGACGACGACATCGAGCGGGCCCTGGAGGCCTTCGCGCGGACCCGGGAGACTCTCGGGCTCTAGATCAATTGCGGAAGTCGGTCTCGACCTCGGCGGCGAGGTACAGGAAAGCCGCATAAGCGGCCACGTTCTGCGCCAGCGCGGCGGGGTCGATCTTGTCGAGTGTATCGTCCGGCGTGTGGTGCAGGTCGAAGTAGTCCCAGCCGTTCTGAATCAGCCCGACCACCGGCACGCCGGCCTCGCGCAGGTACTTGAGGTCCGGCCCGCCGCGGGCGGCATTGCTGCCCGGGCCGATACCGAGCGGGTGGAGCACGTCGCGGATCGCGGCGGCAGTGGCCAGCGCCTCGGGCCCCACCGCCGTGTCGAAGCGCCAGATGCGACCGGCGCCGAAGTCTGATTCCGCGGCAATGACGTGCCGGTCCAGCGCCTCCGCGTGCTGTTCCGCGTAGGCCTTGGCACCGACCAGGCCGACCTCCTCGGCCCCGAACAGCACCACGCGCACCGTGCGTCGCGGCGCTTCCGGCAAAGCCTTGAGGAGCCGCGCCGCGGCCACCACGATGCCGACGCCGGCGCCGTCGTCCACCGCCCCGGTGCCGAGATCCCAGGCGTCGAGGTGCGCGCCGGCGAGCACGATCTCCTCCGGGGCTTCCCGCCCGCGAAGCTCCGCCACCACGTTGCCGGAGCGCGAGGGCGGCAGCAGCTGCGGGGTCAGCACGAGACGGACCGTGACGCTCCCGGCGCGGGCGAGCGCCCGGCGAAGCTGGTCCGCATCCGGGGCGGAGAGCGCTGCCGTCGGCACGCCGCCGCCCTTACCCTCGGTGAGGCGGCGCATCTGGCCCGTGTGCGGGAAGCGGTGCGAATCGGTGCCCACGGAACGGATCAGGGCGCCGACGGCCCCGAGGCGTTCCGCCTCGTAGGCCGTGGCCCGGCGCTTGGCGACCGCGACACCGTAACCGGAACCGTCCTGGGTGCGCGTCATCGGCTCGTCTACGAAGACGATTCGCCCCGCGAGCGACCCGTCAGGTGCCGCCTGCAGCGCCGCCAGGGACGGGAAGGCGGCGACCTCGCCGGCCACACCGCCGGGACCCGTGGACGTGCTGCCGCCCAGGGCGGTTAACGCGAGCGGCTGCGGAAAGGGCTCGACGATCTCCGCCCGTTCGTCCCCGCGCACCCACAGCGGCACGTCGAAGGGCTCGACGCGGACATTCGCGAAGCCTAGGTCGGTCAACTGGTCCACCGCCCAGTCCCGTGCGCGCGCTTCCTGCGCCGTACCGGCGAGGCGGGGCCCTACCTCCGTCGTCAGCGAAGTCACCAGCTCCATCGCCAGCGCGTCACCGCGGGCCGCGGCGATGAGCCCGTCTGCGGTCGCGCGCACCTGCGGCGGCAGCACCGGGTCCGTGGCGCCGGCGGGCAGTACCGGGAGCAGGAAAGAGCAGGCAAGAATGGCGGAAAGCAGGCGCATGGAAGGTTCCTGTGATTGAGGCAAGCGCCTATGCTGCCACCCGCGCCGGGGGGGCGCCAGTGCCGCCACGAGGCAGCAATCAGCGAGGCCCCGCCACCACGGGCTCGCGACTCAGGCCCGGAAGCTGATCGCCGCCAGCGATTCCTCGTCGGTACAGGTGATCGTGCTGGTCTTGAAGTTGAGATCCACGAACAGTTCGCAGAAGTGCTCGCCGCGGCGCCACGCCATCGCGACGCTGGAGTCGTTCGAGTACAGCAGTTCGAAGCTGCCGTCGAAGGCCGGGTGCCGGTTGCGGAAGCGCATGAGCGCCAGCAGGCGCTGCACCACCGGCTGCTGCACCGCCCGGTCGACGCCGTCGAGGCTGTAGTAGCTGCGGTTGATATCGCGGAGCTCGCCCGTGTGCTCCATGAGTCCCGTGTCATTGCAGCCGGCGAGGAGCCCGACGTAGTAGACCTGGGGAATCCCCGGTGTGAAAAACTGGATCGCCCGCGCGGCGATGTAGGCATCGTCGTTCTGCATCAGGGCGTCGTAGTAGGTGCAGGTGAGCTGATAGATCGCGCCGACGCTGTGGATGTTGGCGGCGGACTTGCGCAGGATCGGGTCGGCGCTGCGCGCGTCGATGTTGTTGATCAGGACCTTCAGCTTGTCCTCCGGCAGGATGCCCTCCACGTCCGGGATGCAGATGCCGTCGTGCGTATCCAGCACGGTGATCATGTTGCGCGGGCACATGCGCAGCCACTGCTTCAGGTGCGTGCTGTTCGCAGCGAGCAGGCTGTAGAGCAGAAGCGGCGGCAGAGCGAAGCCGTAGGGGCGCATGTCCCGGCGGCTGAGCGCGTACTGGTAGCTGTAGTGGTCGTGAACCTCCGGCAGGCATTCCGCGCCGTGGGCCTTCGCCACGCCGTTCACCCACTCGAGCAGCCGGTAGACATCGGGCTCCACGAGGAAACAGCTGGTACCGATACGCTTGCTGGTGTAGCCGAAGGCATCGAGGCGCAGGAGCTTCGCGCCGCGAGCCGTGAGGAAGGTGATGTAGTCCTCCATGAGGCGGTAGGCCAGCGGCGCGTCGTAGTTGAGATCGACCTGGTGCTCCGTGAAGGTGCACCACACCCGCGCGCTGCCGCCGTCGTCAAAGTTCACTTCCCGGAAAGGCTCTTTCTCCTTGCGGATGTGGATCTTCGCCAGGTCGTCCGGGGTGATCTCACCGAGCTTGTCGACGTCGACAAACAGTTCCGCCCAGGGCGATTCGAAGCCCCTCGCACGGAAATCACGGAACTGCTCCGACTCGTCGGAGATGTGGTTGATGGTGAGGTCCACGCACAGGTCGAAGTCGGCGGCGAGGGCCTCGATGTCATCCCAGTCGCCGTAGCGCGGATCGACTTCCTTGTGAGTCAGCGGCGAGAAGCCGGCATCGGCATTGGACGGGTAGAACGGCAGCAGGTGTACACCGCCGATGGCGTCGGCGAAATGGCGATCGATGACCCTGCGCAGGTCCTTGAGGTCCCTGCCCAGCCGATCCGGGTAGCAGATGAGCTGTACCGCGTTGCGCAGCGCCATGGCGCTTTCTCCCCGGCTCTCGCCTCCCTTCAGCCGCCGCGGGCGTGCGCGTGGACGGCCTCCATGAACTCGCTGCCCCAGAGCGCGATATCGTAGTGGCGCACCGAGTCGAAGGCCTCGGCCAGCCGGCTGCGGGCCTCGTCGCGGCTGAGGGTCAGGGCCAGGTAGCAGGTCGTGACCAGTTCGTGCGGGTCGTGCGGGTTGGTGAGGATAGCGCCGCGCAGCTCCGCGGCGGCGCCCGCGAACTCCGACAGCACCAGCACCCCGCAGCCGCCGGTCTTGCCCTGGGTGGCGACATACTCCTTGGCGACGAGGTTGAGGCCGTCGCGCAGCGGCGTGATCCACATGACATCGGCGACGGCGTAATAGGCCACGAGCTGCTCGAAGGGCACGCTGCGGAAGAAAAACTGCAGCGGCATCCAGCCGATCTGGGCGAAGCGGCCATTGATGCGGCCGACGGTCTGCTCGATCTGCGTCTGCAGCTCGTCGTAGATCGTCATGCCCTGCGCAGCCGGAACGCAGATGGTCACCAGCGTGACCTTGCCGCGCAGTTCCGGGTTTTCCTCCAGCAGGGTCTCCCAGGCGACGAGTTTCTCCAGGATGCCCTTGGTGAAGTCGAGCCGCTCTACCGAGAGCACCAGCTTCTGGCCCTTCAGTTCCTCGCGCAGTTCGCCGATGCGGGCCTGCACCGCCTGGTCGTCGAGGGCGCTCTGGACGCGGCCGAGGTCCAGGCCCACGGGATGCGCGCCGAGCCCGATGCGCCGCCCGGCGACCTCGATCTCGGCGGTCATTTCCTCGAGGCCGACAGCACAACCGTAGGTGAAGAAGCGCGGTGCGCAATTGACCTTCTCAAGCACCTCAATGGGCATGACGCCCCGGGCCACGTCGACGAAATTCTCCGCCTGCCGCGGAATGTGGAAGCCGATGTAGTCGCACTGCAGCAGGCTGCCGACGATCTGCCGGCGCCAGGGCAGTACGTTGAACACGTCCGCGGAAGGGAAATAAGTATGGTGGAAGAAGGCGATAGTCAGGTCCGGGCGCAGCTCGCGCAGGTAGGCGGGCACCATCCACAGGTTGTAGTCGTGGATCCAGATGACCGCGCCCTCGGCGGCCTCGGCTGCAGCGCGCTCGGCAAAGCGCCGGTTCACCTCCAGGAAGACGTTCCAGTGCTCCTCGTGGAAGCTCGCCCGCTCCCAGAAGGTGTGCAGCGTGGGCCAGAAGGCCTCCTTGGAGAAACGCTTGTAGAAGATCTCGACATCCGCCTCGGAGAGCGCCACCCGCGCCGCCACAAGCTTCGGGTAGCGCTCGAGGTCGACATCCGTGTGCACCTCGAAGGGTCCGAGGTCCGGGTCGTCGATGGCCCAGGCCACCCAGGAGCCGGCGCGGCCGTCGGCGAAGAACGACAATAGCGTGGGCAGGATACCGTTCGGGGATTTCGGCCGCCGCCGCTTACGTTCCCCGTCCTCGACGAACTCCTCGTAGGGCAGCCGGTGATAGACGATGACCAGGTCCGACTTGCCCGTCCGGCTCACGGCCTGCAGTTCCGCATCGACGCCTTCGCTGCCGAGGAAACCGAAGTAGTGGAAGGCCTCGAGGATGCCGCCGGCGCCGGGCTCGCGCGCGTGGTAGACCCGGGCGAGCTCCTGGGTGGCGAGCAGCAGGCCCTCCTCCGAGTCGCCCACGCAAACGCCCTTGAAGCCCTGTTCGTACATGGAAAGATCGTTCAGCGTATCGCCGGCGACCATCACTTCTTCCGGGTCGAGGCCGAGGTGCGCCACCAGCCGGGTCAGCGTGCGCCCTTTATTGACTCCTTTGGGCAGCACGTCAAAGTACTTGCCGGCCGAGAAGAGCAGGTCACAGCCGAGCTCTGCCACGCTGCGGCGCACGGCCTCGTCGATGTGATGCTCCTCGCAGAAGTAGGAGCAGCGCCGCTCCTGCGGCACCTCCTGCCGCTGCAGTTCCGTGAAGCGCGCCAGCGCCTCCGCGACGACGTGTTCGCCGGGCCAGAGCTGGTCGATGGGTTCCTGCAGGGCGAGCACGGGCTGCTGGGTGGCCCCGTGAACCACCGTCGCGCCGACGTCGCTGATGATGTAGTCCGGCTGCGGGATGGTGGGGTCCGCGAGGAGCGGGAGGACGTGCTCCAGGCCGCGACCGGTCACGAAGACGAGGTCGATGCCCGGGTGGGCGGCGATCAGCTGGTAGAGCCTGAGGCGACCCTCCTGGTTGCCGCCGAGAAAGGTGCCGTCGAGGTCTGTGGCTAGAAGCATAACGCTTGGCGCCTTCCGGCCGGTCGGTGTCGGGGACGCACCCCGCCGCCGCGGCCCGCGCCGCTGGTTCCTCCTGTGGGAAAATGCTCGGCTTTGACGCGCCCGCCACCGGCGAACGCCTTGCCAGCAAACACTACCACAGGCATGGGAGAGCGGCCAGCGGACGCCCCGGGAGAGAGCCCCGGGGCGGCGTGCTAGAGCCGGGTGACCACGGCCCAGGTCCCGGAGAGCAGCAGCCCGAGCTGGCAGAGCATGCCGATGGCCATGCCCGGCCCGCGCTTCGCCGGGTCCTTTACATAGGCGTTGCGGTAGAGGATGCGGCCCATGAAAAAGCCGAGGCCGAGGAGCGGCGCCACGAGGGGCACGCTGAACCAGTACGCCGTGATCCAGAGCGCCGGCAGCACGATGACCAGCTGCTCCAGCGTATTCATCTGCACGCGGTAGGCGCGGTCGAAGTCCGGATGGCCGCTGCAGGCCGGTGCCTCGATGCCGTGGCGTACCCGCTCACGGCCCACCAGCATGGCGAAGGCAAGATACTGGGCGAGGAGCAGAAGGGTGACGAGCGCGGTAAACTCCATGGGGGGCTCCGGTCCGGGTTTGCCGTAGCATAGCCCGCCCGGGCCCGCCCTGCACGGGCAGCGACGGAATCCGGGTACAGCGCCGTAGAAGGGGCCAGGCACAGCGGCACCCCGGGGCAGCGCAGGAGGAGGAACGCCATGGCTGAAAGACTGCTTCGCGGCGGCGCGCTCGCGCTCCTGCTACTGCTGGCGGGCTGCGGCGGTGGCGGCGGTGGTGGTACCAGCGCGCCGAACACCGCGCCCCCCGCAGCGGACACACCACCACCTCCGCCTCCGGAGCCGCCGGCGGACGATCCCCCGGCCGACGACGAGGGGATCCTGCGCGGTCTCTACGGTGCGTCCCGCCTCGCCGCCCGGGCGACCTTCGGCATGGAGCTCGAGGCCATCGAGGCGATCGAGGCGCGGGGGGAAGCCAGCTGGCTCGAAGACCAGTTCGTCCTCCCCGTCACCCACCACTCCCCGGTCGTCTCCGAGCTGCTCGCCCGCGAGGCCGCCGGCGACTTCGAGCAACTGCGCGCCGACAACGACAACCTGCAGGCCCTGTTCGGCCGCATGGCCTGGTGGCACACCACGCTCACCGCCGAAGACCAGCTGCGCCAGCGCACGGCCTACGCCCTGAGCCAGCTCTTCGTGGTGTCCGATGGCTTGGATATCCTTTTCCTGTACCCCTACGCCACCAGCGACTACTACGACACGCTCCTCGACCACGCCTTCGGTAACTTCCGCGACCTGCTTCTCGCGGTCACGCTGCACCCGGCCATGGGCGTCTACCTCAGCCACCTCAATAACGCGAAGGCGGACCCGGAGGCCAACATTTTCCCGGACGAGAACTACGCCAGGGAGGTGATGCAGCTGTTCAGCATCGGCCTGTTCGAGCTCAACCCCGACGGCACGGAAAAGCTGGACCCACAGGGGCAGTTGATCCCGACCTACGACAACGACGCTATCCGCGAGTTCGCCCGGGTCTTCACCGGGCTGTCCTGGGGCGGCGACAACCCGCGCTTCGGCTCCGATCGCGCCACCTTCCGCGAGCCGATGCAGCTTTTCGAAGCCTTCCACGACGACGGTGCCAAGACGCTGCTGCGCGGCACGACGCTGCCGGCGGGCCAGGGCGGCATGGCGGACATCGAGGCGGCCGTGGACAACCTCTTCGAGCACCCGAACACCGGGCCCTTCATCGGCCGCCAGCTGATCCAGCGGCTGGTGACCTCCAACCCCTCGCCGGCCTACGTCGAGCGCGTAACGCGGGCCTTCAACGGGGAAGGCGCCAGCCCGCGGGGCGACATGAAAGCCGTGCTGCGGGCGATCCTGCTCGACCCGGAGGCGCGTGCGCTGCCCGACCCGGCCGCCGCGGCGGGCAAGCTGCGCGAGCCGATCCTGCGCCTGCTGGCCACGCTGCGGCAGCTCGGCGCTTCGAGCCCGGACGGCTTCTACGCCAACACCGGCTTCTTCGTCCAGCAGCAGCTGCAGCAGCACCCGCTGTCGGCACCGAGCGTGTTCAACTTCTACCTGCCCGATTACCAGCCCATCGGCGAGATCGCCGCGGCGGGGCTGGTGGCCCCGGAGTTCCAGATCACCAACGCGAGCTCGGTGGTCGCCCTGGCCAACGTGCTGCAGGCAGCGGTGCTCGGCGACTTTGTCAACGACCTGCGCGAGCCGCCCTTCAGCGCCGCCACCCTGGATCTCGACCCCTGGGTCGCGGTGGCGGACGACGTGAACGCGCTGCTCGAGCGGATGGATTCGGTGTTCACCTACGGCACCCTCTCCGCCGCCACGCGCAGCGCTATCGGCGACGCCGCCCGGCAGATCGACGACCCGCTGCTGCGGGCACGCGTGGCCCTGTACCTGCTGCTCATTTCCCCCGATTACGCCGTGGAGCTCTGACCATGCTGACCCGCCGACGCTTCCTCTACCACGGCTGCGCGGCCAGCGCGGCGACCATGACCGCAGGCAGCGCGCTGCTCCAGCTCGCCGGCGCCCGCCGCGCGGCCGCCCAGCCCGCCGGTGACTATCGCGCCCTGGTCTGCATCCTGCTCGCCGGCGGCAACGACTCCTTCAACATGCTCGTCCCCGACGACAGCGAGAGCTACGCGGGCTACGCCGCGCTGCGCACGGACCTGGCGCTGCCCCGGGACAGCCTGCTGCCGCTGCCGGGGACCGATGCGCTCGGCCGGCGCTACGGGCTGCACCCGGGCATGCCGGGACTGAAACAGCTGTTCGAGCGCGGCGAGGCCGCCTTCGTCAACAACGTGGGCACACTGCTCGCCCCGGTGGATTTCGAGGCCATCGCCAGCGGCAGCTGGCCGCTGCCGCTGGGCCTGTTCTCCCACGCGGACCAGATCGAGCAATGGCAGACGGCGGTCTCCGATGCGCGCATCGCCGAAGGCTGGGGCGGCCGCCTCGCGGACCTGTTCCCGGAAAGCAACAATGCCAACGGCATTGCCATGAACATCTCCCTTTCCGGCAACAACGTGTTCCAGGGCGGGGCCAGTATCGCACCCTATGCGGTGACCACCGACGATGCCGGCGCCGTCAGCCTCGCCGGCTACAACGACGGCACGCCGGGCGGCGACTTCACCCGCGCCGTGGTGGATCAGCTGCTGGCCGCACCCCAGGGCGCGCTCCTGCGGCGCGCCTACCGGGACAGCCTCGCCGGGGCCATCGAGGCGCAGCAGTTCTTCAGTGCTGCCCTCGCCGAGGCACCGCCGCTGGCGACGCCCTTCGCCGGAGACCCCTTCTCGCTGGCGCTGCGGCAGGTCGCGCGTATCGTGGCCATCCGCGAGACCCTCGGCGCATCGCGGCAGACCTTCTTCATCACGGTGGGTGGCTGGGATCACCACGACGACGTGTTGGAGAACCAGGCGGAAATGCTGCCCATGATCGACGGCGGCCTTGCCGCCTTCCGCGATGCGCTCGCGGAGCTCGGCATGCTCGATCGCGTCACCACGTTCACCACTTCCGACTTCGGCCGCACCCTCACCTCCAACGGCAAGGGCTCGGACCACGGCTGGGGTGGCCACCAGGTCGTCATGGGCGGTGCGGTCAAGGGCGGCGGGTTCTACGGGGAGTACCCGGACATCTACCCGGGCAACCCGCTGGACGTCGGCCGGGGCAGCTTCGTGCCGACGCTGTCGGTTGACGAGTACTTCGCCGAGCTGGCGCTCTGGTTCGGCGTCGCGCCGGGGGACCTCGCGACGGTACTGCCGAACATCGGCGCCTTCTACAGCCCGACGTCAGGCGCGGCGCCGGTAGGCTTCATCGCCTAGCGCCCGTGTTGGAGGTCCGCTCAGTTCAGGCGGCGTGAGGGTT
This sequence comes from Pseudohaliea sp., assembly GCF_040217025.1. Taxonomy (GTDB): domain Bacteria; phylum Pseudomonadota; class Gammaproteobacteria; order Pseudomonadales; family Halieaceae; genus Pseudohaliea. Next base: position 1,187,925 of record NZ_JAVJOA010000008.1, read on the forward strand.
CGCCCGCTCGATGAGCGCGTCGACATCGACGCCCCGGGGCAGCGTGCCGAAATTGCGGTCGCCGCTACCGCCGAGGCGGGAGCGGATGAAGCCGTCGGCGACAGCCTCGTTCCCCGCCTGCAGCAGCAGGCTGCCCTGGGCCACCAGTGCCAGCCGGTCGACCAGGGAGCGGGCGCGATACTCGAGCTCGTCGCCGTTGCCAAGGGCCACCTCGAGCTCGGCCACGGCGGCGTCGAGCACCGGGTGGCCGCCTGCGGTCCGGGCCAGCTCGCGGTGCCAGGCATCGAGGGCCTCGGGGCTCTTTGCCACGGCGCGCAGCAGGTCCAGCGCCTGGACGTTGCCGGAGCCCTCCCAGATGGCGTTGATCGGCGCATCGCGGTAGAGCCGCGCGAAAATGAAATCCTCGGTCACGCCATTGCCGCCGAAGCATTCCATTGCCTCGGACACGTGGAACGGGGTGCGCTTGCAGATCCAGTACTTGCCGGTGGGCAGGCCGAGGCGAAGCAGCAGCCCCTCGTGCTCGTCGCTGGCGAGGCTCCGGTCCAGGGCCTCACCCATGCGCAGCGTCAGTGCCAGGGACCCCTCCAGCTCCAGCTGCAGGTCGGCGAGCACGTTGCGCATCAGCGGCTGGTCCACCAGGCGCTTGCCGAAGGCGCTGCGGCCCAGGGTGTGGTTCACGGCCTGGGCCACGGCCTGGCGCTGCGCCGCGCTAGAGCCGATCATGCAGTCGAAGCGGGTCATGGCGACCATCTCGATGATCGCCGGTACGCCGCGGCCCTCCTCCCCGACCATCCAGCCGAGGGCCCCGCGCAGCTCGATTTCCGAGGAGGCATTGGCGACGTTGCCCATCTTGTTCTTCAGGCGCTGCACCTGGATCGGGTTCTTGCTGCCGTCCGGCCGCCAGCGCGGCACCAGGAAGCAGGACAGGCCGCCGTCGCTCTGCGCCAGCACGAGGAAGGCATCGCACATGGGCGCGGAGGTGAACCACTTGTGGCCCACGAGTTCGTATTCGCCCCCGGGACCGCCGGTGCCCAGCGCCCGGGCAGCCGTGGTATTGGCACGCACATCGGAGCCGCCCTGCTTCTCGGTCATGCCCATGCCGATGGTCAGCGCGCTCTTCTCCGTGTGCGGCACGTTGCGCGGGTCGTAGCCCCGCGCGAGCACCTTGGGCAGCCACTCCTCCCCCACGGACGGCGTAAGCCGCAGTGTCGGCACGGCGGCAAAGGTCATGGTCAGCGGGCAGCCGTGCCCGGACTCCACCTGCGCCTGCAGGTAGTACTGCGCGGCGCGGGCCACGTGGGCGCCGGGCCCGGGGTCCGACCACGGCTGGCTGTGCAGCCCCGCCTCGAGGCCCAGCGCCATGAGCCGGTGGTAGGCCTCGTGGTAGCGCACCTGGTCGACCCGGTAGCCCTGGCGGTCGTGGCCGAAGAACTGCGGCTTGTGCTCGTTGGCGAGAAAGCCCCACTCGATCACCTCGGCGCTGCCACAGCGCTCGCCGTGGGCCGACAGCGTGTCCTCCGCCCACGCCGCGCCGTGGCGCGCCACCCCCTCGCGCAGGGCGGTATCACCGGCATAGCTGTTGATGCCCTCGAGGGCCTCGGACTGGTTGAAAACCTCGTGCGTGTGCGCGAGATGGTCGACGGAGAAGTTGCTGTTATCGGTCGTCATGGCGGGCTCCTGCCGTGGCGTTGCATCGGGCCGAGGCGGCATCAGTCATGGTACCAGAGCCCCACCCCGCCTGCCCTTCCCGCCTGCCGAGCTACCTAGCCGCCGTGGTGCGCCGTGCCGCAGTGCCAGCAGAAGTCGAAGGTAGCGGGACTCTCGCTGCCGCAGCGCGGGCAGGTCCAGTCCGCCTCCTCGATGGCCGCCTGCGCCCGCTCGATGGCGAGGCGCGCCCGCTCCGCGTCGCGGCTGCGCCGCACCCAGAGCTCCGGCCAGGTATCGATGGGCGCCAGCTCCCCGGCCGCGCCGGCGGCGTACTCGTTGTGCACCACGCAGGGAATGCCCAGGCGCTCGAGCGCATGGCGGGCCTGGGCCACCAGGAGGGGACTGGGATGGGTGTAGACAAGTTGCACGTTGCGCACCACGGGCCGGGCTGGCCGCATTGTAACCATCCGGTACCCCGCTTGTCGGCCCCGTGCACCCGGGCTACGATTCCCACTTATTGCGCTCACTCATTTTAACGCTGCCTGGCCACCCCTCGGTAGGGGTTGCGCCAGTGGCCCTGGCGGACCCGGCATGGGCTTCACCCTCACACGCGAACTCCCTAATCACGGAGCTCCCAGCCTGCTCCCCGAGGTTGCCTTTTCACCGGACGGCGCCACCTTTGCGGCCTCAGTGCAGGAACACAACGAGGTCCGGCTGTATGACACGGCGAGCGGGGAGTGCCTGCGTACCTGGTCCAGTCCGGAGGCCGGCTTCGGCGAGCCCCACGGGCTGGTACTCACGGAGCGTCATCTCCTCGTATCCAACCGGCACTACTTCAGCGCGCCCAGCGACATCCGTGTCTACCGGCTTGCCGCGACGGATGATCGCCCGGTCGACTGCCTCACCACTCCCTTCCCCGGGCTTGTCGAGGCACACAGTCTCGCGCTGTCCCGGGGACGCCTGCTGGTCACCTATTGCGAGGGCGATGGCAGGACCGGCGGCGTGGTCTGCTACGGCTACGACGACGAAGCGGGGAAGCTGGGCAAGCCGCTGTCAGTGGTCGAGGACTGCTTCCGCACGCTCGGCGATCCCAAGGGCGTGAGCTTCCTCGATGGCGGGCGCCGCGCCATCGTGTCCTTCAACTCCCTCAAGACCAATCCAGTCCTCCTGGAACTGTACCTGCGGTACCTGCGCCGCTGGTACCGGAACCGTGGGCGTACCGCCGCGAGCATCCTGCGGCATGCCGCCGGAGTCCTCCGGGGCCGGCCCGTCAACCAGCGCAGGCCGCTGCCGATCCTCAAGAACGGCCTGGCGTTCTTCACCATCGATGAAGCGGGCCGGCTGAGCCCGGCACCGGAGCGTGTTATCTTCCGGGACACGTTCTGCCGGCTGGAGAACGTGCATTGCCAGGGGAACACCTGCGCGGTCGCGGACACGATCAACGGCCAGGTTCAGCTGTACGACCTTGCCACGGATCCAGGCCTCAGCTGCCCCGGGCAGGTCATACAGGAGGGTGTGACACTTCCTCACGGCGTCAAGGTCTCACCGGATGGGCGTACCCTCGTTGTGAGCAACTATGGCCTTCGCGCCTGGCGGCAGGAGATTCTCTGGCACGGCTGGAGCAACCCTCGAAGCGATACGATTTCCATCTACAGGCGGGCCTGACGAGGGTCATCCTGACACTAGCGGCGCTGCACCGAAGGGCTGAGCAGCCCGGCGCGAAGGCGCAGCGCCCGCCTAAGCAACGGGTGTACAGGCCTGCGGGCACCTCGCGTGTACAGGTCTTCGGGGTGCAACAGGTTTTCAAGCGGCGCACCCGCGAGGTAGCGGCCGTAGTTGTGGGCGATGATGTCAACCTCGGCATGCTCCCGGTCCGCCACCTGCGGCGTGACGTGGGGCGTGAGGAGCACGTTTCTCCTGCGCCAGAGACTGTCCCAGGGCGGCAGAGGCTCCGGGTGCGTGACATCGAGGCCGGCCGCCGCTAACCGACCCTCATCCAGGGCCGCCTTCATGGCTCTTGTATCGACGAGCCGTCCCCGGGCGACATATACCAGCATAGCGCCGGGCTTCAGCGCCTCGAATTGCCGCACACCCAGCATGTGGTGGCTGCTGTCGTTGAGCGAAGCTGCCAGCACGAGGACATCGGCCTCGACAAGCAGTGTCTCGAATGCATCTCCCGCCGCCCGGCTGTAGGCGGGGATCCCGAGGCCGCCGTCACCAAGCGCCCGTCGGCGGAAGGCCCGGACCTGCATGCCCAGCGCCTGGCACCGCGGCACCAGCGCCCTGGCCGTATGGCCGAGACCTACGACAAGGACCTTCCGGCCTACCAGGCCGCGGAGTTGAGCGGCGTTGCGCAATCCCCACGCGCGGCGACGCTGGGCGGTCAGCAGCGCGTGACTGTCGTAGGCGAGCGACAGCATGAAGAACAGCGCGTGCTCGGCGAGTACCGGCGCCGAACGCCCCGACGCCGAAGTGACATGGAAGGGCGCGGTGACGATTTGCTGGGACGCGCAGCGATCGAGACCGCTCTGGTTGCAGTGCACCCAGCGCAGTCGATCATGCTCCAGAAAGGACTCGTCGGGCGTGCCCTTGAGTACCACTATCTCCGCTTCCAAAAGATGTCGGCGCAAGCCTGTGCGATCCCGCGGCGACAGGAAGACAGTCTCTGCAGGCCGGAAAAGAGCCTCCAGGCGAGCGCGCTGCGCCTCGCTATAAGGCGACGCCACGACGACACGGGTCGGCGCAGCTGGCGCGGGAACCTGCGGGCCGCCCGCGTCGCGCTCGATTGCTTCCAAGAGACAGGCCTCCGTAGCAATGCCGTCCCGGCGGGACCAGGATACGGTCCACCTGTTGGTGGCAAGGCTACCACAGAGGCCGGGCTGTCAGGGCCTTCCAGCCCGGGCCCGAGCCGGCCGCTCGAGCGCGAGGAGCGAAACGCGACTAGTGCCCAGCGTAAGTCGCCTCGAGAAAACGCTCGCGGAGCCGCTCGCGATCCGCTGCGTCCACGCCGATGCGCTCGTCGAGGTAGGCCTCGACCGAGCCGAAGTCCTTCTCGACCTGATCCAGGGCGAAGCGGAGGAACGGTACGCCATCCTTTGTGAGCAGGGGCTGCGCGGCCCTTGCCTGGTCGCCCTCGCTGTAGCGCAGCATCAGCTGCGCGAAGAAATTGTCCTCGGCCGCTACCGCGAGATCCACGTCGCCGCGCTCAACCTCGGGCCGGCGGTAGCGCGTCGACACCAGGTAGTCCTGCATCACCACCTCGCGCGGTACGCCCAGGGCGAGAAGCAGCAGCGCGGAGCTGAACCCCGTGCGGTCCTGGCCCGCCGAGCAATTGACTACCAGCGGTACGTTGTCCGCGAGCAGCTCATCGAAAAAGAGCTTCAGCTGGGGCTCGAGCTGGTAAGGGAAGCCCCGGTAGAGTTCACCCATGCCGCGCGGCTGGCCGTCGTCTCCCATCATGCGCTCGACGATCTCCCGCATGCTGTAATCGTGCGCCACCAGGTCGATGCCCTGCGCGGTAGCCCAGCGGTTGGGGTAGAGTTCGCGTTCTTCGGTAGAACGCAGGTCGACGACCCGCCGGAAACCGAAACCGGCCAGGTAGTCCTGGTCCGCTGCCGTGAGGCCGGTCATCACGCCGGAGCGGAACAGCAGGCCGCGACGCACCTGGCGACCGTCAGCGGTAAAGTAGCCGCCGAGGTCGCGGAAGTTGGAGCCGCCCTCGAGCGGCAGCAGCCGGTCGTAGGCGACGGTCGGTGCCGTCGCCGTGCCGCTGTCGGCGAACGCCGCCAGCGGAGTCATCGTGGCCAGGAGAGCCACGGCCAGGCTACCCGCGCCGGCGCGCAGGGTATTCATCAGGCCGGATGCGAAAGCCATGGGGAACTCCTAGTAGTTGATGCGAAGGCCGAAGAGGTAGTAGCGGCCGAAGCTCTCGGCCTGGTTGATTGTGCCGTTGCCCGCGAAGCGCACGTCCGTCTCGTCCGTGATGTTGTTCAGGTTGGCGTAAACGGAGGCGCGCGCGCCGGCGAGTTCGAGCGGGAGCTCGTAGGCGATCGTCGCATCCACGCGTTCCATCTCGCCCCAGTACTCGCTCGGGTCCTCGATGGGCGAGATCCACTCGTCCCGATACTGGTAGTTGAGCCGGGCCGAGAGACCGTAGTTCTCATAGAACACGGACGCGTTGTAGATCAGCTCGGAGGTCCCCGGCAGGTCGAGCTGGCGACCGTCGAGGGTCTCGAACTCACTGTCCACGAAGGTCACGTTGGCGCTGAAGCCGAGGCCGCCGAAGACACCGGGCAGGAAGTCCTGGCCCGAGAACATGAAGTTCGCCTCGACGCCGCTCAGCTTGCCGTTGTCGCCATTGGTGGCACCGCTGAAAGTCCACGCCTCGCCCGCTGCCGTGGGCAGGTAGGCACCGCCGTCGACGGTGGTCACATCCTGGTAGATGACGTTGTCGATCTCGCGGTGGAAGGCGCCCAGGGACAGGATGCTGGCCGTGGCGTAGTACCACTCGAGAGAGACATCCACGCCGATAGCTTCCTCGGCGTCGAGGAAGGGGTTGCCACCGCTGACTTCCTGCTCCGTGGGGTTTACCGCGGCGGCGGCGCGCCACTCGTTGTAGGTCGGCCGGTTGACGCCGCTCGAGGCGGAGAGACGGAACTTGAGGTCTTCAGCCAGGTCTACGTTCAGATGCGCCGAGGGCAGCACGTTGATGAAATCGTCCTCGACTTCCAGCGGCTCACCACCCGCGGGACCGGCGCTGGTGTAGTCGGTTTGCTCGACGCGTACACCGTAGACGACGTTGCCCCACGCGAAGCGGGTCGTGGCCATGAGGTAGGCAGCCAGAATGTCCTCGTCGATACCCACCAGCAGGTCGTCTGCCGGGTCTACCGGGCCGAGCCCGCCGGCGGCTTCCCAGGCGGCGCGCAGACCCCGGTTGTCGTAATAAGTGCCACCGATGCTGTTCGTCGTGTTGGATTCCCAGGGGACGCCGGTGTCGAACGCGCCGATGTCGGGCACCGGGAAGCCGAAGCTGATGCCCTGGCTGATGGCATAACCGCCTGATTCGCGCTGGTCGTACTGCACGCCCAGTGCCACCGTGCTGTCACCGAACAGGCTGGTATCCCGCTCGGCATCCAGCTTGAACTTGGTCGCCTCGATGTCGAGGTTCTGGGCTACGTCGAGGCCCAGGGTCACCGCGTACTCGAGGGAGGGCAGCGGTGCGGCGAGGTCCAGCAGCGGGTCCTCGCGGTCGGCGAGGTCGAAGCTTCCGAACACCGGCGCACCGGTGCTGAAGGGGATCGGCAGGCGGACATCGAACTCGGTCTCGGTGTAGTTGAGCCGGGCTTCCAGGCGCCAGTCGCCGACGACGAAGTCCGCGCCCAGCGTGTTGGTGTAGGTGGAGTTCTCGTAGCTGCCGTCCTCGAGGAGCCGGTCGGCAATCATCAGGACGTCGCTGCGCTGTTCGCCGGGCTGGGGGTCCGCCACCGAGAAGACCCACTGGTTGCGCTCTTCCTCATCGAGGAATTCGCTGTACAGGCTTGACAGGAAGAGGGAGCGCAGCGTGCCCTCCCCGCGGTACTCGATACGGCCGCCATAGCCCGTGTCCTCGCGGTTGACGAAATAGCTGCGGTAATCCAGCTCATTGACGATGAGCGCACCGTTGTCATCGAGGGCGAGATCGTACTCGCGGTTGTCGGTGACCTGCTCGCGCCGGTTCCTTGAATAAAAGCCGACGAGGCCGAAGCTGTCGTTCGACCAGGAGGCCCGGAAACTGGTTCGCTCCACGTCACCGCCACCGAGGTCCTGCTCGCCCATGCCGACGTCGCCGGCGAGGGAAAGCCCTTCCGCGTCAAAGGGACTGAAAGTCTGGATGTTGATGTAGCCGGAAACCGACTCACCCGGCATGCTCGGAAGAATCGCCTTGTTCGCATCGATGCGGCTGGTGATCGTCGCCGGGAAGCTGTCGAAGCGGGGAATGCGCCCATTCTCGGCACCGGGCACGTCGATGCCGTCGAAAGCAATGCCCGTGTAGCGGAAGGGCGCACCGCGCAGGTTCAGGTAGCGCGCCTGGCCCTGGTCCCGCTCCACGGCAACGCCGGGGAGGCGTGACAGGGAATCGGCGATGTTCTGGTCCGGAAAACGGCCGATGGTGTCGGCGGAAACCACGTCGACGAGGTTGTCGGCCATGCGCTTGGCGTCGAGGGCGGCCTGCTGCGCATCGCGGATCGGGGTGGCTACGACGAAGACCTCCTCGATCCGGTCCGGCTGCTGGGCGAGGACCGGGGCGGAAACGGCCGTGCCGGCAAGGGCGAGTGCGGTGTAAAGCGGGTTGCGTAACAGCATGGCTGGCGGGCTCGTAGGTAGACGACCCCAACAATCTGCAGGGCGAGGATTTCACTCCGATGACCCATCGGTGACAATGCGATGAAGCTTTCGTTTCGGGCCCGCAACCGCTCGCCCGGTGGATGCCGGCCGGCCGTGGCGTACACTGGATGCTTTTCATGAGAAAGCTTCCATGCAATGCCGCTATTCCCGCCCGGTAACCGCTGCCCTGTTGCTCAGCCTCCTCGCGCCGCCCGTGGCCGCTGAGTCGCTAACCGTGCGTGTTGCCACCTTCAACGCGTCCATGGAGGGCGGCAACTACGTCGCCCGGGGCGAAACGCCCACGGGTGGGGAAATGGCCGCGGCGCTCGCCGGCGGCGACCACCCGCAAGTGCGCAACGTCGCCGCCATTATCCGCCGGGTGCGGCCGGACATCCTGCTCATCAACGAGTTCGACTACACGGCTGACCCCGGCGGCGCCATAGACGCCTTTCGCACCGGCTACCTGGAGGCGCCCCGGGCTGACCTGGAGCCCGTGGCCTACCCGTATGCGTTCGCGGCACCGGTGAACACGGGAGTGGACTCGGGCTTCGACCTCGATCGCGACGGCGTCGCCAGCGGCCGCGGCCAGGACGCCTGGGGCTACGGCCTCTACCCCGGGCAGTACGGGATGCTGCTCCTCAGCCGCTATCCCATCGACCGCGCGAACGCCCGCACCTTTCAGCACCTACGCTGGCGGGCGATGCCCGGCAACCTCCTCGCCGGGCTGCGCGCCCCGGACGGCTCGCCGTGGTACCCGGCCGAGGCCCGGGCCCGCTTTCCGCTGTCGTCCAAGTCGCACTGGGACGTGCCGGTCGTTGTCGACGGCGCCACGGTCCACATACTGGCGAGCCACCCGACACCGCCGGTCTTCGATGGCCCCGAAGACCGCAACGGCCGGCGTAACCACGACGAGATCCGCTTCTGGACCGAGTACCTGTCGGCGGCTGAAGACGAGAACTGGATCCGGGACGACGCGGGCGGGACCGGCGGTTTCCGCGGCGAGCGCTTCGTGCTGCTCGGTGACCTGAACAGTTCGCCGGTGGAGGGCGACAGCCGGCGGGATGCGATCCGTGCCCTTCTCGCCCATCCCGCCGTGAACGCGGGCCTCGTACCGACCGGCGCCGGGGGGAAAGCCGCACGACCCGGAAACGCTCACGCGCCCGCGCACACCGCGGCCTGGGGGCAGCGCGCCGACTACGTCCTGCCTTCACGCGCCGGCTGGAAGGTGATAGGCGGCGGGGTATTCTGGCCTGCGCCGGGCGAGCCCGGCGCCGCGCTGGTCGCGGACCGGGCCGCATCGTCGGATCATCGCCTGGTCTGGCTGGATCTGGAACTGCAAGACCGGTAGCGGCATCGCTCAGGGGTCCTGGACCTGCGGCGCGAGCTGCACCCGGTTCCTCCCCGCCGCCTTTGCCGCGTAGAGCGCCCTGTCGGCGCGGGAAACCAATGCCTCCGGCGTCGCAATGCCGCACCCGGTCACGGCGATACCGATGCTTGCCGTCACCGCGAGACCGCCCGGATAGGCCCCGGCCTCGATAGCGGCCCTGATTTTCTCCCCGACAGCCTGTGCCCCCGCTTCTGCCGTATCCGGCAGCATGACCAGGAACTCTTCGCCGCCCCAGCGGCCGGCGCGGTCCGTGCCGCGCACGACCTCACCCAGGATGCGGGCCACGATGACCAGCACCTCGTCACCGGTCGGGTGGCCATGCAGGTCGTTGACCGCCTTGAAATGGTCGAGGTCGAGCAGGGCAATCGCCAGCGGCCGGCCGCTGCGCCCCGCGAGCCCGAACCCCTGGCGCAGATCCGCATCGAGCTGCTCCCGGTTGAGCAGGCCGGTGAGCCCGTCGACCCGGGCATAGGCACCGAGCTGAGCGTACGCCGCCTCACGGCAGCGCTCGGTGAAGCGGAAGATCAGCCAGTGCGCAAGGAGGACCTCGGTGAGGTTGAGAAACGCGGGGAGGTCGAAAGGCCGCATTTCCAGGTCCGGGTAGGCAAACACGAGGTAGACGACTACCACGAGGGAAAACGCCGCGGAAACCAGGCCACCGGCCCGGCTGCCCAGGAGGAAGAATGCCAGCGGCGGCAGCACCGTCACCCATACCAGGGAATAGGCGGCGCCCCGGGCGAGGACGGTATAGGAAAGCAGCAGTGCGGCAAGGACGCCGATGGCGAGCCAGCTGGCTCGCCGGAGCTGGCGGGTCAGGCGAAGGTAGATCCAGCCCGCGCCGGACAGCCCCATGGCCGCGAGGTCCAGCACCGCCAGCCCCGGGGAAGACAGCAGAAACAGGTTCAGCAGGCCGATCGCGGCGCCGTAGACCGCCATGAGGGCCAGCGCGACGCGCAGCAGGCGGGTCTGCTGGTCGCGGCGGATTTTCGCTGCGACCGCATTGTCTTCGGGTACGGAGCGCTGCAGGGACGAAGGCATGGCGGCGGAGTCTAGCATCGGCGCGTGCCGGCGACTGCGATCCCGGTCACAAGTCCGGCTTCATGGCAGCGCATGACTGCCGGAAAGGTTCCCGCGGGATTTGGGTGATATTACCCAAAATCCCGTGAGCAGCAGGCCGAGTAATGAAACTGACACAAAGCTCGCCTAGCCTTCTGCGGGTCCCCAACCCCACCAGGAGAAGGCATCTCATGCATCCGTCCATCTCGAAAATCTTTGCCCGCAAGGCGCTCGTCCGCGCCATTGCCGGCGCGTCCGTCGTCGGCAGTTTCGGCCTGACCGCGCCGGTCTACGCCCAGGAAACCACTGCCGCGGTCCGCGGTGTCGTCACCTCGGGCGGCCAGCCCGTGGCCGGCGCGACGGTCACCGCCAGGAGCCTCGCCACCGGCCTGTCCCGCTCCGCGACCACCGACGCCGCCGGTAACTACTTCATCCGCCAGCTGCCCGCCGGCGTGGATTACAGCGTCCGCGTGACCTCGCCCCAGGGCAGCGCCAGCACCGAGCGCCTGAACCTCGCGGTGGGGCAGCAGGCGCAGATGGACTACGCGCTCTCTGCCATCGAGGAAGTCGTGGTCATGGGCTCGGCGGTGGAAGTCGCCGACACGGCGATCGGTCCCACTGCCGTCTTCAGTATCAGCGACCTGCAGGACTCCCCGGCCATCAACCGGAACATCAACGACGTGATCGGCCAGGACCCGCGGATCTACATCGACCAGTCCTCGCCCGAGGACTCGATCCAGTGCAACGGCGCCAATCCGCGTTTTAATAGCCTGACCGTGGACGGCATCCGCCTGAACGACGGTTTTGGCCTGAACTCCAACGGCTACCCGACGCAGCGCATGCCCTTCCCCTTCGACGCGGTATCCAGCGTCGCGGTCGAGATGGCGCCGATGAGTGTCATCTACGGCGGCTTCTCCGCCTGTAACATCAACGCCGTCACCAAGTCCGGCAGCAACGAGCTGTTCGGCTCCGTCTTCATGGACTACACCGACGACAACCTGCAGGGCGACAAGCTCGAGGGCGACGACATCCTGGTCACCGACTACGACGAGACGCGCTACGGCTTCGAACTCGGTGGCGCCCTGATCAAGGACAAGCTGTTCTTCTACGGCGCCTACGAGAAATATGAAGGCGTCGACTTCAACGACCGCGGCGCCATCGGCAGCGGCGCCGTCAACGAGGTGCTGGTCACCCAGGCAGAACTGGACGAGATTGCCCAGATCGCCCGCGACGTTTACCAGTTCGACCCGGGCACCAGCACGCCGGGCACCATCGATTTCGAGGACGAGAAGTACATCGGCAAGCTGGACTGGTACGTCACCGACCGGCAGCGTCTCGCGCTGACCTACATGTACAACGACTCCACCAACGCCACGCCCTCCGACGGCGAGAACATCGAGTTCGAGTTCTCGGACCACTTCTACGATCGCGGCGCCGAACTGAACTCCTATATCGCCAGCCTCTACTCCGACTGGACGGACAACTTCTCCACGGAGGTGCGTATCGCCCGCACCGAGGTTGACTTCGTGCAGGTTCCCCGCGCGGGCGACGCCTTCGGCGAGATCCGCGTTGAGCTCGACGACGTGGACGTCTACCTCGGCGGCGACGACAGCCGGCACGCCAACGAGCTCGAGTACACCATCGACCAGTTCGTGGCCCGCGGCCGCTACCAGCTAGGTTCGCACACGATCACCGGCGGCTACGAGCGCGAGGCCTACGACATCTTCAACCTGTTCTACCAGCACGTGGATACGGAGATCCGCTTCGACGGCATCGACAACTTCCGCGCCGGCCTGGCGGACCGCGTCTACTATGGCAACGCGATCAGCAACAACGAGGCTGACATTGCCGAGGCCTTCGAATACGCGATCAACTACGTCTACCTGCAGGACGAGTGGCAGGTGAACGACCGGCTGACCGTGACCTACGGCCTGCGCTACGACTACTACGAGACCGACGACGAGCCGAACCTGAACCCGGCCTTCCTGGCCAGCTACGGCTTCGGCAATAACGACACCCTGGACGGGCGCGACCTGCTCCAGCCCCGCTTCGGCGCCACCTACGACTTCTCTGACGAGCTGTCCTTCCGCGGCGGCATCGGCCTGTTCTCCGGTGGCAACCCGAACGTCTGGCTGTCCAACACCTACAGCAACACCAACACGACTGCGGTGCAGGCCCGGATCGACGGCATGGACCTGTTTGCGCAGAACTACGTGAACTGTGAAGACGGTGTTCCGGTCTGCGGCCCGGGCTACGGCGTCCCGCAGGACATCGCCGACGTGGTTGCCGCCGGTGACGGCTCCAACTTCGAGATCGTCTACCTCGACCCGAACTTCGACATCCCGAGCGAGTGGAAGTACACGGCGGGCCTGACTTGGTACGCCCCCATGGACGTCACGGTCACGGCCGACCTGCAGGTCAGCCGCGGCGAGGATACGGCGGTGTACAAGCGCGGCGACCTCGAGCGCGTGGGTACCAACGACCTCGGCTACCCGATCTACGAGAGCGTGCGCGAGCCCTCCTTCGTGCTCACCAACTCGAGCAAGGGCACCGAGTCCGAGTCCATTGCCTTCAGCGCCTTCAAGAGTTGGGACAACGGCTTCGATCTGCGCCTGGGCTACGCCTACACCGAGGCCGAAGACCCGAACCCCATGACATCCTCCGTCGCCTTCTCCAACTACATCAACAGAGCCTTCGTTGATCCGCAGGCGGACGTGCTCGCACCGTCCAACTGGGCGATCGAGCATCGCTTCACGGCCGTGCTCAACTACGGCGTGGACTTTTTCGGCGGTTACGAAACCCGCATCTCGCTGTTCGGCCAGTACAACTCCGGTATCCCCTACAGCATCACGCTCAGCGGCAGCGAGGGCACGGCCGACGCCTACGGGTTCCAGCCGTTCCTCGACTTCGAGCAGAACGTGCTGCCGATCGGCGGCAGCCGCAACAGCCAGGAAGGTGACTCCTTCAGCAAGATCGACATGCGCATCTCTCAGGAGATTCCGGGGTTCGCGCCGGGCCACCGCGGCAGCGCGTTCATCATCATCGACAACCTGACCAACCTGCTGAACGACGACTGGGGCGTGATGAACCAGCCGTCCTTCCCCTACGGCGTGACTGCCGAGCAGGAAGCCAACGGCCAGGCACAGCAGCGGATCGGCGAAACCTCCCTGTGGAGCATGCGCGTCGGCCTCAACTACCGCTTCTGACCGAACGGGCCGCCCCGGCGGCCCGGGCGCTCTCCTCTGGCGACCATGGGCAAGTTCCATGGTCGCTTTTTTTTGCGCAATGCCCTGGTCCGGATTCCCCCGCGTTCCTGTCCCAGGGGGGCTGCGTTACACTCTCACCCACCAAACACTTCGGAAACCTGCTATGACCTCAATGATTCTCGGCCTGGTGCTCTTCCTCGGCACCCACTCGCTGCGCATCTACGCCAACGACTGGCGCAGCGCCCGCGTCGCGGCCATGGGCGAGAAGCCCTTCAAGGCGGTCTACGGCCTGGTCTCCATCGCCGGCCTAGCCCTGGCGATCTGGGGCTACGGGGCCATGCGCCAGGACCCGACCATGCTCTGGAACCCGCCCGTCGGGCTCTATCACGCCGTATCCCTGTTCACGCTGCCCGCCTTCATCCTGCTGGTGGCGGCCTACGTGCCCGGCAACCACCTGAAGGCACGGCTCGGCCACCCGATGGTCATGGCCGTCAAGTTCTGGGCCTTCGGCCACCTGCTGGCGAACGGACGCGTCGGCGACGTGGTCTTCTTCGGGGCCTTCTTTGTCTGGGCGGTCGTGCTGTACATCCGCTCCCGGAAGCTGGACCGCGCGGCCGGCGTCACCTACCCGCCCGGGCGCATGCCCGCCACCGTGGCCACCGTGCTCATCGGCGCCGTGGCCTGGTTCCTCTTCGCCCGCTACGGCCACATGGCCGTCGCCGGCGTGCCCGCTCTGCCGGGAGGCTAAGCGGCCATGGGCAGCGAGGGGTGCGTCCTCACGCGCACCGAGGGGCCCGTCCGGACCATTACCCTCAACCGGCCGGCGGCACGCAACGCCGTCGACCGCCCGACTGCCGAAGCGCTGCTTGCGGCCTTTCGCGACGTCGAGGCCGATGACGGCGTCGCAGTCGCAGTGCTCACCGGCGCCGGGGGGAACTTCTGCGCCGGGGCGGACCTGAAGGCCCTGGGCGACCCGGAGCGGCGCAACCAGGTGGAGCCGAGCGGCCGCGGCGAGGGCCCCATGGGCCCGTCACGCATGGCGCTCGGCAAACCCGTGATCGCCGCCGTACCCGGCTATGCCGTCGCCGGCGGTCTCGAGCTCGCGCTGCTCTGTGACCTTCGTATCGCCGAGGCGTCGACGGTCTTCGGCGTGTTCTGCCGGCGCTGGGGCGTTCCGCTCATCGATGGCGGCACCGTGCGCCTGCCCCGCATCGTCGGGCACGGCCGCGCCATGGACATGATCCTCACCGGCCGGCCGGTACACGCGGAGGAGGCGCTCGCCATGGGCCTCGCCAACCGGGTTGTCGCAGACGGCGAGAGCCTCGCCGCCGCCCGGGCCCTGGCCGAGGAAATCGCCGCGTTCCCGCAGCAGTGCCTGCGCGCCGACCGGGCTTCCGCGATCGCACAGTGGGACTATCCCCTCGCCGAAGCGCTGAGCCGCGAAGGGGCCGGCGGCTACCCGGTGCTGGAAGCCGAAGCCGTCGGCGGCGCCGAACGCTTTGCCGCCGGCGCGGGGCGCCATGGCCGCTTCCATGAGCCGGGCTGAGCCGGCGCTCTCCATAGACGACGAGTCCGCGCCGCGGGCCGAGGCGACGCGCCTGGCGGCCTATGTCTACGACGAACGCCTGGCCCTCTACTATCGTTTTCTGCGCCAGTCCCTCCTTGCCGTACTGCTCAACAGCCTGGTGCTCTGGTGGCTGCTGCGCGAGAGCATTGCGCCGCTGGCTCTCCACGGCTGGCTGGCCGCGACCCTCGCCGTTTCCGCCTATCGTCTGTGGACGGCCGGGGGGTTTGCCAGGGCGACGCCCCCAGAACGCCGGGAGGCCCGCTGGTACCGCCACGCGATCACCGGGGCCCTGCTGTCGGGGCTGACCTGGGGTTCGGCGGGATTCGTCCTGTTCACGGCGGAGAGCAGTTACGGCCTGTCGCTGCTGGCCTTCATCATTGCCGGGATGTGCGCGGGCGCCGTGGTGAGCCTGGCGGCATTCATCGAGGCCAGCCTGCCCTTCCTCGCGCTGTGCATCCTTCCCTTCGCCGTGCGGCTCTTCACCGAGGGCAGCCTGCCGGCGATCCAGCTCGGGACCATCGCGCTGCTCTACCTGGGCTTCATGGCGCTGGTCACCCGCCGCGTGCACGAGACGCTGACCCGTGGCTTCGAGATGACCCACCTGCGCCAGCGCGCCGAGGAAACCGTTGAGCGACAGGCGCTGTATGACGACCTCACCGGCCTGCCCAACCGCCGGCTGCTCACGGACCGGCTGCGGCAGGCCCGCGCCCAGGCCCTCCGCCACGGCAACCGGGCAGCCCTGCTCTTCCTCGACCTTGACCACTTCAAGCGCATCAACGATTCCCTGGGCCACGGCGCCGGCGACGCGGTGCTGCAGGCCGTCGCCGCGCGCCTGCGCGATGAACTGCGCGAGACCGACACGGCCTCGCGCCTGGGCGGCGACGAGTTCGTGGTCCTGCTCACCGAGCTCGACGGCACGATGGAGCACGTTATCCAGCACACGCACAACACGGCGGAGCGGATTCGCGCCGCGATCGCGGAACCGGTCACGATCGAGGGTACCCAGCTCCACCTGAGCGCCAGCATTGGCGTCAGCCTGCTGCCCTCGGACAGCGATGACATCGAGGACCTGCTGCGCCACGCGGACACGGCCATGTACCAGGCCAAGGACGAGGGCCGCAACGCGGTGCGCTTCTTCGTGCGCGAGATGCAGCAGACCATCGAGGCGCGACTCTCCCTCGAGCAGCAGCTGCGCGAGGCGCTGGCGCGCGATGAGCTCGAGCTGCACCTGCAGCCCCAGTGCGATGCACGCGGTGCCATCTTCGGCGCCGAGGCCCTGCTGCGCTGGCAGCGGGACGGGAAGTGGATCCCGCCCTCTGCGTTCATTCCGGTCGCCGAGGAGACAGGGCTTATCTATAACCTGGGGGACTGGGTCGTAAACGAGGCCTGCCGCCTGCTCGCCGGCTTCCGCGAGCTGCCGGGCTGCGGAGACCTGGTCATGGCCGTCAACGTGAGCACGCGCCAGTTCACTCGCATGGGGTTCTCGGACGCCGTGCTCGCGGCCCTCGAGCAGCACCGGGTCCCCGCCGGGCAGCTGGAGCTGGAGGTGACCGAGAGCCTGTTCATCGACGAGCTGGGAACGACCCAGGACTGCATGGCAAAGCTGCACGAAGCGGGGCTGCGCTTCGCCATCGACGACTTCGGCACGGGCTACTCGTCCCTGCGCTACCTGCAGACGCTCGCCGTGGACTCGCTGAAGATCGACCAGTCCTTCGTACGCGGCGTCATCGATAACCACGGCGACGCGAGTATCGTGCGCGCCACCCTCTCCATGGCCCAGGCTTTGAAACTCACGGTGCTGGCCGAGGGCGTGGAAAGCGAGAACATCCGCGAGTTCCTCGTCCTGCTCGGCTGCCAGCGCTTCCAGGGCTACCTGTTCGGCCGCCCGGTCCCCGCGCAGGCCTTCCGCCAGCAGCTGCTCTCCGGCGAGGTCGCGCCACCGCCCTAGCCCGAAGGCGGGCCGTATTGGTCTTGCCGGGGAAGGGTGTTAGTGTCCTGTCCGGCTAATGTCCGCCTGTCGCGTCCCCGGGGAACCGCCATGATACTCCGCCATGCACTTGCCGCGCTCCTTCTAGTTCTCTGCCCCCTGCTCGCCGCGGAGCCCCTGCGTGTAGGGCTGTCGCCGGACTACCCGCCCATCGCCTGGCGCAGCGAGGACCGCATCGTCGGCCTCGAGGCGGACAACGCCCGCGCCGTGGGGGAGATTCTCTCCCGCGAAGTGACCCTGGTGCCCCTGCCCTTCGAGGAGTTGATCCCCGCACTGCTCGCCGGTGACATCGACGTGATCATGTCCGGCCTCAGCGTGACCGCGGAGCGCAGCCGCATCGTTCGCTTCGCCGATCCCTACCTTCGCGTCGGCCAGATGGCAATCCTGCACCGGGACAAGGTGCTGCGCTTCGGACAGCCCTGGGCGATCTACCAGCCGGGGGTGCGCATCGGCGTGGAGCCCGGCACCACCGGCGCCGCCTTTGCGGAGCGCGAGCTCCCGGACGCAGCAGTCGCCTTCTTCCCGAACCCGGACAGCGCCTTCGACGCGCTTCGCAACGATCGCATCGACCTCTACATCCACGACGCGCCGACCAGCTGGGGCCTCGCCACCAGCAGCGACAACGGCGACATGATCAGCCTGTACCGCCCGCTCACGGAGGAGCAGCTGGCCTGGGCCGTGGCGCCGGGCAACGGCGAGCTCCTCGAGGACCTCGACCGCGCGCTGTCCCTGATGCGCGGCGCCGGGACCCTGGGCTACATCATCAACCGCTGGATTCCCGTCGAGGTCACGGTGCAGTGAAGCGTGAGTGCCGGTGGCACACGGGCCGGGCCAGGGGCCTGCTCGCGCTGCTGACGCTGCTGCCACTGCTGGCCTTCGCAGACAGGCCACCGGTCTTCCTGGACCCCGGCCCCTCCGGCCAGCCGCTCACGGGCGCCGTTGCCGTCACCGGTGATGCAGCCCTCGCCGCCGTGCTCGGCGGCTCGGTCAGCTGGACCTACCCGGACCGGGCGCCGCGCACCGGGCGCGGCGAGCCGCTCTGGCTCCGCGTGCAGTTCCGGGTCACGGAGCCGGGGCGTTTCCTGCTCCTGGAACTGCCCACCACTGCGCTGCGGACGGTGGACTTCTACGGCCCCTTCACGGCGGGCGGCGAGGCGCTGCAGGCGCCGGTGCACAGCGGCCTGCGCGCGCCCTACGCGAGCCGCCCCCTCGGCAGCGAGCGCGCCGTGATGCCCCTCGGCGATCTCGACCCCGGGGACTACCGAGCCTATGCGCGCCTGCAGGCAGACCTCACGCACACGGTAACGCCGATCGCCTGGGACCTGCGCGACTACCAGCATGAGCGAGCACACAAGCGGCTCTTCGACGGCATCTGCTACGGCGTGCTGCTGACCCTGCTCGTCTACAACCTCGCCCTCACCGCCGTCTTCCGCGACCGCTCCTACGGCTACTACGTGTTCGCCTGCGCCTTCGCCCTGCTGACGCTGGCCACCTTCAACGGGCACGCGGCGCACTACCTCTGGCCCGGGAACCCCTGGCTCATAGAGCACAGCTACCAGGTTGCCCCGGCGCTTTGGCTGGCCTTCAGCGGCCTGTTCGCGCGCGCCTTCCTCGCCATCCCCGGGCGGCTCCCCAGGGTCGACGCGATCCTCAAGCTCGCCATCGCCGCCGCCATCGTCAATGCACTGCTGGGTGCGGCGGGCTTTACCAGCCTCTCCCACCGCAGCACGGAGCTGGTCGCCCTCACCGGGTCGCTGCTGATGATCGGGGTCAGCTTCCGTCGCTGGCGTGAAGGCTACGCGCCGGCGTTGTGGTACATGCTCGCCATCTGTGCGCTCTTCATTACCATCGGCCTCACGGTGATCGTCTCCTGGGGCCTGGGCAACTCGGCATTCCTGCTCGGTAACGCCCTGCAGATGGGTATCCTCGCGGAAATGGTCGGGTTGGCCATGGCCCTGTCGGCGCGCATCCGGGTCATGCAGGCCGAGAAGCTCGCGCTGACCCTGCGTTCGAGGGTCCTGGCCGAGGCGGCAGCAACGGACCCGCTCACCGGTGTCGCCAATCGCAACGGTCTCGAGGAAGGTGCCCGGGAAATCCTCGGGCAGTCGGGCGAGCACGCGCTCATGCTCCTGGATCTCGACCGCTTCAAGCGCATCAACGACAGCTGGGGACACGCCGCCGGGGATGCGCTGCTGACCACCGTGGCCGAGCGGTTGCGAGAGGAGCTGCGGGCGTCGGACCTCATCGCCCGCTCCGGCGGTGACGAGTTCGTGGTACTGCTGGGGGCAAGCCCCGGCCGCGAGCAGCTCGAGGCCATGGCCCGGCGCCTGGGCGAGCGGCTCTCGGCGCCGGTGCCCTGGGAGGGGGAGGAGCTCACCATCTCGGCGAGTATCGGCGTGGCGCTCTGGCCAAAGGACGGCCACAGCCTCGAGGCCCTGATGCTCGCCGCCGACCGCGCGATGTACCACAGCAAGCGCCGGCGGGGGACCTACGCGTTCTTCGATTCCCTCGCCGGCGGAGCCTCGGGCGAGGCTTCCTAGTGCCGCGGCAGCCTGGCTCCTAGCCCAGCTGGCAGGCTACGCCGGCCTGGCGGCAGGCGGCCACCACCGTATTGCGCAGCAGGCAGGCGATCGTCATCGGCCCCACACCGCCGGGCACCGGGGTGATCGCCCCCGCCACCTCCCGCGCCTCGGCGAAGGCCACGTCGCCGACCAGGCGGGCCTTCTCTCCTTCCCCGGGAAGCCGGTTGATGCCGACATCGATGACCACGGCCCCCGGCTTCAGCCAGTCACCGCGCACCATCTCGGGCCGGCCCACGGCGGCAATGACGATGTCCGCATGGCGGCACAGCGCCGGCAGGTCGCGCGTGCGGGAATGGGCGATCGTCACCGTGCAGCTTTCCTGCAGCAGCAGCTGCGCCACCGGCTTGCCGACGATGTTGCTGCGCCCGATGACCAGCGCATCCTGCCCGGCGAGATCGTTGTCGAACTGCTCGCGGAGCAGGAGCAGGCAACCGACGGGGGTACAGGGCACGAGCGCATCGGGGTCGCCATTGGCCAGGGCACCCGTGTTCAGCGGGTGGAAGCCGTCCACATCCTTCGCCGGATCGATGGCGCGGATCACGCGCTGCTCATCGATCTGCGGCGGCAGCGGCAGCTGCACCAGGATGCCGTGCACCGTCGGGTCGTCGTTGAGCTCAGCGACCAGCGCCAGGAGGTCCGCCTCGCTCGTATCCACGGCCAGCCGGTGCGCGTGGCTGAGCATCCCGGCTTCGACGGTCTGCCGGCCCTTGTTGCGCACGTAGACCTGGCTGGCCGGGTCCTCTCCCACCAGCACCACCGCGAGGCCGGGCTGGAGGTCGTGGGCCTCGCGCAGCCGGGCCACTTCCGTGGCGACCTGCTCGCGAAGGGCGGCGGCGGCCGCCTTGCCGTCAATGATTGCCGCGGTCATGGCTGCTCCCTGTAGACCTGTGCCGGTGTAGGTGAAGGGCTGCGTATGCTAGCAGCAGTCGGCGCTCGCCGCATCGCACCAGTCGCGGAGGTAGACCGCCAGCGAGCGGCACGCCAGCAGCAGCATGGCCTCGGCCTCGGGCACCAGGAGCACGGGCACGCCGGCAAAGCGGGTGGCCGCGCACTGCCCCGGCGCCAGCCGACCGAGGTCGAGCGTGGTTCCCCGCGCGAGCACCCGCTCGCGCGCCGGCCCGGTCAGCCGCAGGGCGACCTGGCCATCGGTTGCGGGGGTCACGGCGGCGGTACAGCCAGCGAGGGCGCTCTTTAGCGTCTGCACGAGGGAAGCGGTTTCGCCGCCTCCTGCGATGAGCAGCCAGTCCCCCGGTGCGCGGCCGGCGACCCGGCAGCCGCTCCCCTCGACAACGCCGCCGGTTGCCGGCAGCGCGGCGCCCAGGGCGGCTTCGGCCCGGCTCGCGGCACCCGGGTCCGCGGCCGACAGTTGCAGGCGGACGAGCGTGAGGTCCTCCGCCGCCGCGAGGCGAAAGCCGTCACGGGCGACGGCGCCGCCGCGCAATGGATCCTGCCAGGCCAGCTCAGTCATCCAGGCGCGCTCCTTCCGGGTCATAGAATGCCGGGGCTACCAGCCTGACCGGAACGGTCTCCCCGGCGAACCAGGCCTTGACCACCTCGCCCCGGCGCGACCGGGCACCGGCGACCAGGCCGAGGGCCACCGTGCGTCCCAGGGTCGGGCTGTAGCAGGCCGAGGTGACGTAACCCGCGGAGGCACTCCCGTCCGGCGTGAGGACATGGGCCCCGTCCGACAGGCGGGCGGCCGGGTCCAGCGGCTCGAGGCCGGTGAACTGGCGTCGCTCCGGGTCCCTGCCGACGGCGAGGTCCAGGGAGCGGCGCCCGATGAAGTCGGCCTCCTGGCGCTCGATGGCACGCCCCCAGCCGAGGTCTTGGGGCATGGTGGTTCCGTCGGTATCCGTACCCACGTGCAGGTAGCCCTTTTCCGTGCGCAGCACCATGAGCGCCTCCAGGCCGAAGGGCAGCAGGCCGTGGCCGCGCCCCGCGGCCAGCAGCGCTTCCCAGGCGGCCCGCCCGTAGCCCGCGGGCACGCTGAGCTCGAAGGAAACTTCCCCGGTGAAGCTCGCCCGCAGTACCCGGCAGGGCACGCCGGCGAAGTGGCCGGTCCGGAACTGCATGTGCGGAAACGCCTCGCGATCGAGGTCGAGATCCGTCGGCACGGCGCTCAGCACGGACCGGGCCGCGGGACCGCTGAGCATGACGGTCGCCCAGGCGGTGGTGACGTCGGTGACGATGACGTCGAGGCCGGTCCACTCGCACTGCAGGCACTCTTCCAGGTGTTCCCGCACCGCGGTGGCGCCGCCGGACGTCGTGTGCAGGAGGAAGTGATCCTCGGCGAGGCAGACGACGACGCCGTCGTCCATGACGATACCGGCCTCGTTGAGGACCAGGCCGTAGCGGGCAAAGCCGGGCCGCAGGGTCAGCAGGTTGTTCACGTAGATGCGGTTCAGGAATCCGCGCGCATCCCGGCCGCGCACCTCCAGCTTGCCCAGGGGCGAATAGTCGAGGAGTCCCGCGGCCTCGCGCACGGCGCGCACTTCCCGGGTGACGGCCTCCGCCTCGCGCTCGCCGTGGCGGGGGTAGTACGCCGGACGCTGCCAGGCGCCGTAGTCCTCGAGCGCCGCCCCCAGGGCGAGGTGCGACTCGTGGGCCGGCAGGCGCTGGAAGGGCTGGTACAGGGACCCCGTCTCCAGGCCTCCGAAGGCGCCGAGCGTCGCCGGATGGTAGGGCGGGCGGAAGCGGGTCGTCCCGACCTCGGGCACCGGTCGGCCCGACAATCCGGCGAGGAGCCCGAGCGCATTGACGTTGCTGGTCTTGCCCTGGTCGATGGACATACCCGCCGTGGTGTAGCGCTTGAGATGCTCCACGGAGCGGTAGTTCTCGCGCACGGCCAGCTCGATATCCGCCGCGGTCACATCGTACTGGAAGTCCACCCACTGGCGGTTGCTCGCCACGCCGGGCGTGACCCAGAGGGGCTCGGTGTTGAGCCTCTCGCCGAAGTCGCCGACCGCGCGGCCGACGACGGTCACGGCCTGCGCGCAGCCGGCCGGCACGAAACAGCTGTCCGCCTCGCGCCAGTGCAGCCGCCCGCCGGCCTGGGAGTAGAGGTGCACCGTGGGGGTCCAGCCGCCGGCCAGGGCCAGCACATCGCAGGACAGGTTCTTGCGGGACGCCAGCAGGCCGCTGCCGTCCGGCGCCAGCGCCTGCAGCGTGATGCCGTGCAGGGCCGGGTCGCCGCGGGTCTCCACCACCGCGTGGCCGAGGTGCTGGACGATGCCGGCCCGGGCCGCCGCCTGGCGCAGGGCGTCGTCCACCTCGCGGCGCACGTCGACGATATGGGCAACCGGCACACCGTGGGCCGTGAGCGCCAGGGCGCGGCGCCAGGCGCTGTCATTGTTGCTGTAGAGGGCGAGTTCGGCGCCCGGCACGATCCCGTAGCGCAGCGCATACTCACACAGGGCCGAGGCGAGCATGATGCCCGGCCGGTCGTTGTCCGGGAAGACGAGCGGACGCTCCAGCGCGCCGGTGGCGAGGACCACCCGCCCGGCAAAAAGACGCCACAACCGCTGCCGGGGCTGTGTGGCAGGTGCCGCCGGGCCGAGATGATCCGTGCAGCGCTCGAGGGCCGCGAGCACGTTGTGGTCGTAGTAGCCGTTGACGGTCGTGCGCGTGAGCAGGGTGACGTTGTCGCGGGCGGCGAGCGTTGCCAGGGTCTCGTCGAGCCAGGCCCGGTCCGCCGGATCCGGGCTGGCGAGGAGGCTGCCGCCCGGGAATTCCTGCTCGTCGATGAGCAGCACCCGGTCCCTGCCGCCGGCGCTCGCCTCCAGGGCCGCGCGCAGGCCCGAGCGGCCCGCACCGACGACGACCACCTCGGCGTGCGCGTTTTCCTTCACGTACCACTGCGGGTCCGGCGCTGTCGGCGCCCGGCCGAGGCCCGCCGCGCGACGCACCAGCGGCTCCCAAAAGTGCCAGCTCGGCCACTGGAAGGTCTTGTAGTAGAAGGCCGCCGGCAGCAGGGCGCGGAACCGGTCGAGAACGCCCCACAGGTCGCGGCGCACGCTGGGCCAGGCATTCTGGCCGCAGGCCGACAGGCCGGGATACAGGGGCACCAGCGTCGCGCGGGCATTCGGCTCGCCGCGGGCGCCGGCGCCCAGCTGGACAAAGGCACCGGTCTCCTCCGGGCCCGCGGCGAAAATGCCCCGCGGCCGGTGGAACTTGAAGCTGCGGCCGACCACGTCCACGCCGTTGGCGAGCAGCGCGGAAGCGAGGGTGTCACCGGCGTAGCCCGTGTAGCGCCGCCCGTCGAAGGAGAACTCGATCGGCGTCGACAGGTCGACGCGCGCGTGGGGGAGACGCTGGATCGTCGGCTTCACGCGCGCTCCCCCCGGTCGAGCTGCGGTTTCCCGGCCCCCATGGGATAGACGGCGACAAGCTCGTGGCTGACGAGGTCCCGGGCCACGTTGAACCACTGGCCGCAGCCGTAGCGGTGGTGCCAGCGTTCGAAGTGGACGCCCTTCGGGTTTTCGCGCAGGTACAGGTACGCGGCCCAGGTCTCGTCGTCTACCGAGGCCGGCTCCGCGGGACGCGCGATGTGCGACTCACCGCCGCAGCGGAACTCGTCTTCGCTGCGCAGGCCGCAGCAGGGACACTCGATACGCATCATGCCGTTTGCTTCCTCAAAGCCCGCCTCGCTCCCGTCCCCTCAGTGTGCGACGCCGGAGGCGGCGCCCTCGTCGATGAGCCGGCCGCTCGCAAAGCGATCCAGGCCGAAAGGCTCGATCAGCTCATGGGGCCGGTCCTCGGCCATGGTCCAGGCCAGGGTCTCGCCCCCGGCGGGAATGGCCTTGTAGCCACCGGTGCCCCAGCCCGTGCTCAGGTACAGGCCCGTGACCGGCGTCTTGCCGATGATGGGGCTGGTGTCCGGCGAGATATCCACGATGCCGGCCCACTGGCGCATGAGCCTGAGGCGCGACAGGGCCGGGTACAGCTCCACCACCGCGCCGAGCACCGCTTCCGTGCCGCGCAGGGACCCGCGCTGGCCATAGGACGGGTACATGTCCGTGCCGCCGCCGATGACGAACTCCCCGCGATCCGATTGCGAGAGGTAGCAATGCACCGCGGGCGAGATGACGATGTGGTCGAAACAGGGCTTGACCGGCTCCGTGACCATGGCCTGCAGCGCCTGGCTCTCGATCGGCAGGCGCAGGCCGGCCATGGCTGCGAGCACGGAGCTGTGCCCGGCCACGGCCAGGGCGACCTTGTCGCTGCGCACCGTGCCCTGCGTGGTCCTGAGCCCGCAAACGGCACCGCCGGCGATGTCGATACCGGTGACCTCGCAGTGCTGGATAATGTCGACACCGAGCGCGTCTGCCGCGCGCGCATAGCCCCAGGCGACGGCGTCGTGACGGGAGATCGCCCCGCGCTTTTGCATGAAGGCGCCGTAGACCGGGTAGCGGGCCCGGCGGCTCATGTTGAGCAGCGGCACCCGCGCGGCGACCTGGTCCCGGGTGAGCAGCTCGGCATCCACCGGCTGCAGCTGCATGGCGGTGACCCAGCGCCGGTAGGTCTCGAGCTCGTGGCGGCTGGAGGCGAGGCCGATGATGCCCTGCTGGCTGAGCATGATGTTGAAGTTGAGCTCGCGGCCGAGACCCTCGTAGAGGCGCAGCGAATGATCGAAAAAGCGGGTGCTCTCCGGGTAGAAATAGTTCGAGCGGCTCACGGCGGTATTGCGCCCGGTGTTGCCACCGCCGAGCCAGCCCTTCTCGAGGACGGCGATGTTGCGCATCCCGTGCTGCCTGGCCAGGTAGTAGGCGGTCGCGAGGCCGTGCCCGCCGCCGCCGACAATCACCGCATCGTAGCTGCCCTTCAGCGCCGGGTTGCGCCAGGCCTGGGGCCAGTCCCGGTGGCCGTTGAGGGCCCCCCGGAGCAATGAGAGTGCCGAGTACCGCGTCATCTAGAGGATTACCGTGCGCTGGCCGTTGAGGATCACCCGCTGCTCGCAGTGCAGCCGCACCGCCTGCGCGAGCGCCGTGGCCTCGATATCGTGGCCGTAATGCACCATTTGCTGCACCGACACCTGGTGGTCTATGGGCCGCACCTCCTGCGCAATGATCGGTCCCTCATCCAGGTCCGAGGTGACGTAGTGAGCGGTCGCGCCGATCACCTTCACCCCGCGCTCATAGGCCTGGTGGTAGGGCCGCGCGCCCTTGAAACCGGGAAGGAACGAGTGATGGATGTTGATCGCCCTCCCCTCGATGCGGCGGCACAGGTCGTCTGAAAGGATTTGCATATAGCGCGCCAGGACCAGCAGGTCGACCCGCTCCGCCTCCATGAGCGCGTACAGCGCAGCCTCCTGCTCGGGCTTGTTGTCCGCCGTGACCGGCAGGTGATGGTAAGGCAGGCCGTGGAACTCGGCCAGCCGGCGGCAATCCTCGTGGTTGCTGACCACGGCGACGATCTCCGCCGGGAGCGCACCGGCCTGCCACTTGGTGAGCAGCGCGCTCAGGCAGTGGTCGTAGCGCGATACCGCCACCAGCACCCGCGGCCGCTCGCAGGCCGGGCGCAGCGTGTAGTCCATGGCCATGTCTGCCGCGAGGGTTTCCAGGCGGCCGGCCAGCTCGGCGTAGGGCACGGTCATGGCCCGGTCATCGAACACGCAGCGCAGGAAGAACATCTCCGTGACCGGGTCGCTGTAGTTCGACACCTCGGTGATGTAGGCGCCGCACTCGTACATGAGGCCGGAGTAGCGGGCCACGACCCCCAGCCGGTCCGGGCAGCGGAAGGACAGGACGTAGGCCTGGGGCGGGCTTTCCGTTTGGGTGTCGGCCATGGCGGGCGTGTTCCGGGTCGGGGGCGACCATGATCGCCAAGGGTCCCCGCCAGTTCAATAGCAACCGGGGGGATGACCGGCATTAATGGCAGCCGGGGCCGCAGCATTGCACCGCCGGGCCGGAGCGGTGACTATTGTGCCCCCGGAGACCGGCAGCAACAGGCCAGCGGCAGTACGGTCCGAAGCACCCGGCAATGACAACCCAGCGGCAGCCACAAGGAAAGCAGCATGTCCCAGGTAGAAACCCGCGTCGACGGCCACATCCTTCACATCCACCTCACCCGCCCGGAAAAGTACAACGCCCTGAGCCTCGAGATGTACCACGCGCTGGCAGAAGCGTATTACCGGCTGGACAACGACCCGGAACTGCGCGTGGCCGTGCTCTCGGCGGAGGGCAGGCACTTCACCGCCGGCGTTGAGCTGGACCAGTGGGCCGGCATTTTCTCCTCCGGCGAGGGCTTCCCGGTACGCGAGGGCGAGGTGGACCCGCTCGGCACCGTGGGGGACCTGCACCGCAAGCCCGTGGTGATCGCCGTACAGGGCTACTGCTTCACCTGGGGGGTGGAGGCGCTGCTGAACACGGAGATCCGCGTCGCCGCCAGCGATACCCAGTTCCAGATGCTCGAGGTGCAACGGGGCCTCTACCCCTGCGGCGGGGCGACCATGCGCCTGCCCCGGGAGATCGGCTGGGGCAATGCCCAGCGGGTGCTGCTTACCGGAGACCGCTGGAGCGCGGAAGACGCGCTGCGCTGGGGCATGGTGCAGGAACTCACCGAGCCCGGCGAACAGATCGACCGGGCCCTGGCCCTTGCCCGCAGCGTCGCCGATGCCGCACCGCTGGCGGTACAGGCCTGCCTGCGGGCCACACGCTTCAGCGAGGAGAACGACCGCGAGAGCTCCGTCGCCCAGTTCCTGCGCGACCTCGTGCCGGTCATGGCCAGCGAAGATGCCGCCGAGGGCGTGCAGTCCTTCGTCGAGCGGCGCAAGGCGGTGTTCAAGGGCCGCTGATCGGAGCCCCGGGCGGGGTGCTGCTAGAATCCGCGGCGACGGACCCAGGAACCCGGACGCCGATGGACTCCACCCCGCTTTCCCTCGAAGCTATTCACGACCTCGCCTATACGGTGCTGGCGGCCAACGGCTGCGACGCAGCCAACGCCGACGCCGTGGCCCGCACCGTGACCGCCGCGGAGCGCGATGGGGCCGCCTCCCACGGCCTTTTCCGCCTGCCCGGCTACGTCGCATCCCTGCGCAACGGTCGCGTGCGAGGGAACGCGGACCCGACCGTCTCGACAATCACCCCCGCGTTCCTCCGCGTGGATGGCGACGGCGGCTTTGCGCCGCTGGCGCTCGAACGGGGCCTGCCGGCCCTCGCCGACGCCGCCCGGGCACTCGGCGTGGCGGCCCTGGCCATCAACGACTGCTACCACTTTGCCGCCCTGTGGCCGGAGACGGAGGCGCTGGCCGACGAGGCCCTGGCGGGCATTGCCTGCGTCAACTACGCGGCGGTCGTGGCGCCCCACGGCGGCAGCGAGCCGCTCTTCGGCACCAACCCGCTCGCCTTCGCCTGGCCGCGCCCCGGGGCGGACCCGGTCGTTGCCGACATGGCCACGGCGGCCATGGCCCAGGGTGAAATCCAGCTTGCTGCGCGGGCCGGGCGGCCCGTGCCCGAGGGCACCGGCGTGGATGCGGACGGCGCGCCGACCACGGACCCGGCTGCCATCCTCGAAGGCACGCAGCTGCCCTTCGGTGGGCACAAGGGTTCGGCCATCGCCCTGCTGGTGGAACTGCTCGCCGCCGCAGCGACCGGGGACGCCTTCAGCTACGAGGTCGCCGGGGACTCGGCCGACGGCGGACCGACCCGGGGCGGCGAGTTCATCCTCGCCCTCGATCCGGCGGTCCTCGCCGGCGCCGATGCGGGCGCGCGCAGCGAGGCCTTCTTCCGGCGCTTCGAGGCGATTCCCGGCGCGCGGCTGCCCGGCGCGCGGCGCCACAGCCTGCGCCGGGAAGCCGGGCCGCGCGCGGTCGACAGCGCGCTGCTGGCGCGCATCCGATCCCTGGCGGCATAAGGCTCGCGCCATGGCCTGCTGGCTGCTGAAGACCGAGCCCGACAGCTTCAGCCTCGACGACCTCGCGGCACGGCCGGGCGGGGTGGAGCCCTGGGACGGGGTGCGCAACTACCAGGCGCGCAATTTTCTTCGCGATACCCTGCGCGAGGGCGACGAGGTGCTCATCTACCACTCGAGCTGCGCGGTGCCGGCCGTGGTCGGCGTGGCCCGCGTGGCCTCGGCGGCGCGTCCCGACCCGACGCAGTTCGAGCCCGGGGCACCGGGCTTCGATCCGAAAAGCGACCCGACCGCGCCGCGCTGGTACCTCGTGGATATCCGCTACGAGCGTCACCTGCCGCGCCCGGTGACGCTGGCGGCGCTCAAGGCACGGCGCGAAGAACTCGCGGGCTTTGCGCTGCTCGAGCGGCCGCGACTGTCGGTGATGCCGGTGAGCGCAGCGCAGCGGAAACTGATACTCGCCCTGGCCGGTGACCCCTAGCGGGGTCCCTGCGGCAGGTTCTCCGCGAGGAAGCGCGCCACGTTGCCGCCCATGACCTTGCGGATCGTGGCCTCGTCCAGGCCCTCGCGCAGCATGGTGTCGGTCAGCACCGCGAGCTCGGCCGTGTCGAAGGGCACCGTGGTCGCACCGTCGAAGTCGGAACCCAGCGCCACGTGATCCGCGCCGACGAGGTCGATGCCGTAGCGGATGGCGGCCACGATTCCCGCCGGCGACACGTTGCAGACCGCCGCATCCCAGAAGCCCACGCCGATGAGCCCGCCCCGGCGGGCGATGTCGCGCATCAGGCCGTCGTCGATATTGCGCGGCGTGTCGCAGGCGCCGCGGAACCCGGTGTGGCTGACCACCACCGGCCGCGCCGTCAGCGCGAGCACGTCGCGCACGCTCTCCGGGGACGAGTGCGCCACGTCGATGATCATGCCCCGCTCATCGAGCCGCTCCACGACCCGTCGGCCGAAGTCCGTGAGACCGTGGCTGCCGGTGCCGTGGAGTGAGCCACCGAGGGCGTTGTCGAAGAAGTGGTGCAGGCCGACCATGCGGTAGCCGGCATCGTAGAGCCGGTCGACGTTGGCGAGATCACCGTCGAGGGCATGCGCGCCCTCGATGCCGAGCACGGCACCCACGGTCTGTGCCCCCGCTGCGCGCGCAGCGAGCAAACGGGGCACATCGCCACCGTGACGCAGCAGCAGCAGGCTTTCCGGCTCCTCCTCGGCAAAGCCGCGCAGCTTTGCGGCCTGGTATAGAGCCCGCTCGGCGAGGCTGTCCCAGGTGGCCGACGGCCAGCGCTGTGCTACCGCCAGCAGGGTGATGTTGTCGCGGGCGTCGCTCGCATTCTCCTCGTAGTTCATCCCGGCGGGCGTCTTCGTCACCGCGGTGAACACCTGGAGGGCAACATTGCCCTCGCGCAGCCGCGGCAGGTCGACATGTCCGCGGTCAGCGCGCCTAAGGAGGTCGCGCCGCCAGAGCAGGCTGTCAGCGTGCAGGTCACCGACGACGAGGTCCGCGTGCAGGGCCGCCGCCTCCGGCGACACGGCTGCCCGCTCGTGGGGCAGGACGCGGTTCATGCGCTCCTCGGCCATGCGCGGGGCCAGGGCGAAGAACAGGCCGACCGCAACGACGACGAGAACCAGCAGGACGCGGGATGCTTTCATCGGTGATTCCCCGGGAACGGAATGGTCGTTGGCGCGGCCGGCAAGGCCGCGCCCCGGCGCTTACAGGTGGAGGGTGAATGCATCGGCATCGAGATGCCCGGGAAAGCGTTCGCGATAGGCCTCGAGGGCGCCGCCGTCGAAGGTGACGGTCTCGCAGCCCGGCCGGTCCCGCAGGTCTGCCAGGTAATCGCCGCGCGCGTCGATGGCGACGCTGTCGCCGGCGTAGTCCAGACCGTTGGCGTCGCTGCCGATGCGGTTCACCCCGACCACGCAGGCGAGGTTCTCGATGGCCCGGGCGGGCAGCAGCGCGCGCCAGTGGGCAGCGCGCACCGCCGGCCAGTTGGCCACGTAGAGGAGAAGGTCGTAATCGCCGCGGTTGCGGCTGAATACCGGGAAGCGGAGGTCGTAGCAGACCTCCAGCTTGATGCGCCAGCCGCGCCAGTCGACGATGACCCGCTCCGCGCCCGGCGCGTAGCGCTTGTGCTCCCCGCCCATGCGGAACAGGTGGCGCTTGTCGTAGTGAACGACGCCCTCGGGCGTGGCAAAGAGCATGCGGTTGTAGACCGCCTCGCCCGCCCGTACGGCGATGCTGCCGGTGAGCGCGCAGTCGCGCAGCCGCGCCAGGTCGAGCAGCCATTGCTCCGTGGGACCGCCGGGCTCCTCGGCATTGCCCACCGCGTTC
Organism: Pseudohaliea sp.; assembly: GCF_040217025.1. Lineage (GTDB taxonomy): Bacteria > Pseudomonadota > Gammaproteobacteria > Pseudomonadales > Halieaceae > Pseudohaliea. Next base: position 1,218,899 of record NZ_JAVJOA010000008.1, read on the forward strand.
ATGGAGAAGCCGGTGGTGAACATCTCCGGCAGGACGATGAGATCGCTGTCCCCGGGGACCGTCTCGAGCAGTTCGCTGAACTGGCGCCGGTTGTCCGCCGGCGCCTCCCAGGCGAGCTCACACTGCACCAGGGTGACCTTCAGATCGCGCATAGTCGTCTCGCAGCCTCCTCCAGCACGTCGTCGGACTTGGCGAAGCAGAAGCGCAGCAGCGTCTGCCCCGCCGGCGGCGCCTGCTGGAACACGGACACGGGCACCGAGGCCACGCCGTGCTCCCGCGTCCAGCGCTCGCAGAGCACAGTGTCAGGCTCGTCGCTCAACGCGCCGTAGTCAAGGAGCTGGAAATACGCCCCCGCCGCTGGCCGGAAGCGGAAGCGCGAGTCGGCCAGCAGGCCGAGGAAGCGGTCCCGGCGCGCCTGGTAGGCCGCGGCCAGCGTGCCGGGGTACTCCGGGTGTGCCTCGAGAAACGCGGCAATCGCATGCTGCACGGGGCTCACGGCCACGAAAGCGACGAACTGGTGCACCTTGCGCAGCTCCGCCGTGAGCGCCGGCGGCGCCACGCAGTAGCCGGTCTTCCAGCCGGTGACGCTGAAGGTCTTGCCGAAGGAATAGTGCGCAAAGCTCCGCTCGCGCAGCGCCGGGTGCTGCAGCACGCTGTGGTGGGCCGCCCCGTCGAAGACGAGGTGCTCGTAGACCTCGTCGCTGCAGACGAGAAAGCCGTGCCGCTCCGCAAGGGATGCCAGCGTGTCGAGATCTTCACGGCTCACGGTGCTGCCACAGGGGTTGTGCGGCGTATTCAGCATCAGCAGGCGCGTGCGCGGCGTGATCGCCGCCGCGACGCGCTCCCAGTCGATGGCGAAGTCCCCCGGTGTCAGCGGCACGTGCACGGTGCGACCGCCGGCGAGGGTCACGGCGGGCTCGTAGCTGTCGTAGACCGGGTCGAGCACGATCACCTCGTCGCCCGGGCGCACGACGGCGGTGATAGCGCAGTAGAGCCCTTCGGTAGCGCCGGGCACGACCGTGAGCTCCTGCTCCGGGTCGACCGTGACGCCGCGGTAGCGCTGCAGCTGGTCCGCCAGCAGCGCCCGCAGCCGGGGCAGGCCCGCGAGCGGCGGGTACTGGTTGTGCCCTGCGCGGGCCGCCTCACCGAGAGCGCTCACCAGCGCAGCCGGCGGATCGAAGTCGGGAAAGCCCTGGGACAGGTTGATGGCACCGCACTCCTGCGCCAGCGCCGTCATGGTGCTGAAGATCGTGGTGCCCACGCCCGGCAGCTTGCTGTCGATACGCTCCGTTCCCGCCATGGCTCCCCCGCCCTGCGACTGGCCCGGCAGTATACAGGCCCGCAGCATGGCAGTGTCTTCTCCGGACGGCGAACCCGGGAGCGACCGTTCAGCCGTGAAAAGCGGCGTCGCGCTCCGCGTCCGCCGCTGCCATCGCCGGGTAGATTTCGTCGAAGGTGGCGAAGATGGCATCCAGCGGCAGGTCATCGAAGCTGCCGCGCTCGCGCACGTACTCCATGTGCCGACGACCCTGCTGGTCATAGGGATGCATGAGCGCGCCGGCCTCGGGGTCGAAGGCCAGTGCGCGGACCCCGAAACGCTCACAGAGCTCGATGTTGAAGGCCGTGGACAGCTTGACCCAGCGCTCGCCGAGCCAGAGCTCGGCGTAGCCGTGCCAGGCGAACAGGTCCGTGCCCATGCGCTCGCTCAGCTTGTCACTGCTCAGGTGGTTGCGCACGTCGGCAAAGCCGAGGCGCGCCGGAATGCCCTGCGCGCGGGCGCAGGCGGCGAGGAGCACGGATTTCGGCACGCACCAGTTGGCGTCGCACGCGGCCACGGCGCTGGCGCGGTAGGCGGCGGGATCGCGGGAGACCCGGTACGGGTCGTAGCGGATGCCGTCGCGCACGGCGTAGAACAGCCGCTCGGCGATGGCGACTGGGTCGTTCGCCGCCCCGGCAACCGCCCGCGACGCCCAGGCACGCACGGCGTCGCTGTCGCTGTCGATGAACCAGGTGGGCGCGAGGGTCTCGGGGCCGGGGGCCATGGCAGTCTCCGTCGGGGGCTACCGCCAAGGGTACCGCGCCGCGATCGCGGTCGCGACGCCCCCGGCACCTGCCCGGTGCCTACCCTTGGGCCGGCGGCGCGTCCGGCTGCCGGTCCGGGTGGGCGCGGGCGAAGGCATCGAGCTTCGCGCAGCGCGCGTCGATGGCCGCCAGCCGCGGGAACGGCGCCAGGTCCACCGCGAAGCGCCGGGCGTTGTAGAACTGTGGCACCAGGAATACCTCGGCCATGCCGGGCGCGGTACCACCCAAGAACCCGTCCGCGGGCGCCGCGGCCTCCAGGCTCTCGAAGCCGCGGCTAACCCAGTGGGCGTACCAGCCCGTCACCGTGTCCTCGTCCTGTCCCAGGGTCTCGCGCAGGTAGCCCAGGACCCCGAGGTTGTTCAGTGGCTGTATCTCGCAGGCGATGTGCTGGCAGAGGCCGCGGACCCGGGCGCGCGCCAGCGCATCCGCGGGGTACAGCGGCGGTTCCGGGTACTGCTCCTCCAGCCACTCGAGGATCGCCGTGGACTGCACGAGCCGCGCGTCACCGGTATCGAGCGTGGGCACCAGGCCCTGCGGATTGACCGCGCGGTAGGCCTCGCCCCGCTGTTCCCCGGCAACGAGGTTCACCGGCACGATCTCGTGGGCGAGACCCTTCAGGTTGAGGGCGATGCGCAAGCGGTAGGATGACGACGAGCGGAAGTAGCTGTAGAGCTTCACGAATAGTGTCCTGTCCGGCTGATTCGTTGGATTTCAGAGCCTACAGAAATCGCTGCAGCAAGGCGCGATCCGCAGGGAATACCGGGTGTATTGGCAAGGATCGCAACGCGGCGGCGGCGATTTCTGTAGGCTCCCTTCGGGCTTGCCAGCCCGGCCCCCTGGCCGCGTTGCGCCTTTTGCCAAGGGCGACGGCCATTGGCGGCAAGACGCGCCTTGCCAGGAGACCGGGCTGGCAAGCTGAAATGCAACGAATCAGCCGGACAGGACACTACTAGCGCGGCGGCAGGTAGCGCTCGACCCGCTGGTCGATGTTGCCGAAGATCGAGTTGCCATCCCCGTCGAGCATGAAGATCTCGATGCGGTCGCCGAACTGCATGAACGGCGTTTTCGGCTCGCCCTCGGCGATGGTCTCCAGGCAGCGCACCTCGGCCAGGCAGCAGGAGCCGTCCTTGCTGCCGACATTGGAAACGGTGCCGGAGCCGATCACCGTGCCGGCGACCAGGGCGCGGCTCTTCGCACAGTGCGCGATCAGCGTCGGGAAATCGAAGGTCATGTCGACACCGGCGTTCGGCGCGCCCACCCGCCGGCCATTGAGCACGGCGTGCAACGGCAGGTGCAGCTTGCGACCGTCCCAGGCGCTGCCCAGTTCTTCGGGCGTTGCGAGCACCGGTGTAAAGCTCGTCCAGGGCTTGGACTGGTAGAAGCCGAACTGCTTCGCGAGCTCTCCGGGGATCAGGTTGCGCAGGGAGACGTCGTTGACCAGGCCGATGAGCTTGATATGGCCCACCGCCTGCTCCGCGGTCACACCTGCCGGCACGTCGTCGGTCACCACGACCACCTCGGCCTCGAAGTCGATACCCCAGGCCTCGTCCTCCACGGGGATCGGGTCGCGGGGGCCGATGAAGGCATCGGAAGCGCCCATGTAGACCAGCGGGTCCTCCCAGAAGGACTGTGGCAGCTCCGCGCCCCGGGCCTTGCGCACCAGTTCCACGTGGGTCACGTAGGCGCTGCCGTCGGCCCAGTGGTAGGCGCGCGGCAGGGGGGCGTCGCAGGCGGCCGGATCGAAGTCGCGGCTGGCGACCAGCCCGGCTTCCAGCGCCGCGGCGCGGTCCGCGAGCGCGGGCTCGAGGCGCGCCCAGTCGTCCAGGGCCGCCTGCAGGGTCGGGGCGATGTCGCCCGCATCGCAGCAGCGGCTGAGGTCCCGCGAAACGAGGACCAGCTGGCCGTCGCGGCCGTGCTTCAGGGAGGCGAGTTTCATGAGCTGACTCCATCATCGGTTGCGGCGCCGGTGGCCGGCAGTGCGTCGCCGCCGCGCCAGGAATTCACGTAGCCGGGATTCTCCACGGACAGCGCCGGATCGTACGCGGTGAGCGCCCGGCGCGTGTCGATCATCACCGCCACCTCGTCAGTGGCGGTGGCCGGGTCGGCCAGGGACTTCGCGAGCGCCTTCGGGTGTGGCCCGTGGGCGAAGCCGCAGGGATGGAAGGTGACCATGCCCTCCTCGATGTTGTCGCGGCTGAAGAAGTTCCCGCGATGGTAGAACAGGACCTCATCGTAGTCGTCGTTGTTGTGATAGAAGGGCACTTTCAGCGCGCCCGGGTCCGATTCGATCGGCCGCGGGCAGAAGGTACAGACCACGAAGCCGCCGCCCACGAACGTCGTGTGCGCCGAGGGCGGCAGGTGGTAGCGGTGGCTCATGAGCGGGCGGATATCCCGCCAGTTCAGGCGCCATACGGTGTTGGTGCCGTGCCAGCCGACGGCGTCGAGCGGGTTGAAGGGGAAGGTGACCCGGCTCAGCTGCTCGTGGCGCTTGATATGAACGACCCAGCGTTCCTCGTCCTGCTGCGCCAGGAAGGCCTCGTCGATGTGCGGGTGATCGAGCACCGCCGGGTCGAAGACCGCGTGCGGGCCGACCATGCCCCGGTCCGGCAGCCGGTAGGCGCCGTCGCGGTTCTCGATAACCAGCAGCTGCAGCGGGCTGTCGACCGCCAGCCGCCACTGCGTGCCGCGGGGGATCAGCACGTAGTCGCCGTCGCGCAAGGTCAGGTGGCCGTAGTCGCAGAACAGGGCACCGGCGCCCCGGTGCACGAAGAGCAGGTCGTCGCCATCGCTGTTGCGCACGAGGTGGTCCATGCTCGCATCGAGGCGCCAGAAACGCAGACTGACATCCCCGTTGCCCAGAAACGGCGGCACCGCGAAGGGCGACGGCGCCGCCGCATCGAGACGGTTGAGGTCGAAGGCGTAGGGGCGCAGCGGGCCTTCCCAGTCGACCCAGCCGGTCGGCGGGTGACGGTGGTGCAGGTGACTCGCGGGGCCGAAGAAGCCCTCGCGGCCCAGCTCACGCTCGTAGGTACCCTCGGGCAGGTCGCAATGGGCCTGCCGGGAGTGCACACCCTCGCGGATCGGCACCGGTATCCATTGGCTGCTCATGGCGCGGCTCCTCGTTCCTGGCCTCGGGATCGGACTTTCAGTCTAGGTCATATAGTTTCATTTGCAACTTTTATCGTTGCATATGCAACGGCCTGGCGGCTCCGTATACTGCCGGCAGGAGGACACGCCGTGGCCAATGCCCTGCAGCTCAGACAGTTCCTGCCCTACCGGCTCAACGACCTCGCGGAGCGGGTATCCCGGGGGCTCGCGCAAAGCTACAGCCGCGATTTTGACCTCACGGTTGCGGAGTGGCGCGTCCTCGCCACGCTCGCCGAGCACGGCGCCGGGCAGGCGCGGCAGGTCGCCCGCTGGACCAACCTCGACAAGGTGCGCGTCTCCCGCGCCGTCAGCCGCCTGGCGGAGCGCGGGCTGGTCCGTCGACGCCGCAACGCCGAGGACCTGCGCACCGCCGACCTCTCCCTCACCGGCGCCGGCGACGACCTGGTGGCGACCATCGCCCCGCGCGCCCTCGCCTGGGAAGCGCGGCTCCTCGACGGCCTGCCACCGACGGAGCAGCGGGCGCTGCAGCGTGGCCTCGCGCTCCTCGAGGCGCGCCTCGACGCGCTGGAAGCCGAGGGTCCACCATGAAGCTGGACCGCATCGACCGCGCCATCCTCAAGCTGCTGCAGGCCGACAGCCAGCTCACGCACCAGGCCATCGCGGAACGCGTGGGCAGTTCCAGTTCGTCGATCTGGCGGCGCATCCAGGCCCTGGAGGCCGGCGGCGTGATCATCGGCCGCGTGGCGCTGGTCGATGCCGAGAAGGTCGGGCTCACGGTGAGCGTGATCTGCAACGTCAAGCTCGCCCACCACAACGACGAGTCCCGCGTGGAGTTCGAGGCGCTGGTGCAGGCCGCACCGGAAGTGGTCGGCTGTTATGCCGTCTCCGGCAACCACGACTACACGCTGCTGGTGATGGTGCGGGACGTAAAGGACTACGAGCGCTTCCTGACCCAGACCCTCCTCAACAGCCCCTGGGTGGATGCAGCCTCCTCGAGCTTCACGTTGCGCACCGTCAAGCGCACAACCGCTGTCGATATCTGAGCCGCCAGCGGGCTGATCTCCCGCGAAAGCATCAGTAATTGAATTTTTGTCCCAAATTGCACGGGCCCTGGCCCCGAATTCGGGCGCACTTCCCGCGCGCGACCGCCTAGCATGGAACAACTGATAATCAATCGCGGGAGAGCGACCATGAGCGACACCTTTGACAATCCCATGGGCACCGACGGCTTCGAATTCGTCGAGTATGCGGCACCGGACCCGGAGCTGCTGCGGGACCTGTTCGCGCGCATGGGATTCCCGGCGGTCGCCCACCACCGCACGAAGGACGTGACCCTGCACCGCCAAGGCGATATCAACTTCATCATCAATGCCGAGCCGGACAGCTTCGCCCAGCGCTTCGCGGCGGAGCACGGACCCTGCGCGTGCGCGATGGCCTTCCGCGTAAAGGACGCGCGCGCCGCCCTGGAACGGGCCCGGGAGCTGGGTGCAACGATCATCAATGAGCCGGTCGGGCCCATGGAGCTCAACATCCCGGCCATCGAAGGCATCGGCGGCAGCCGCCTCTACCTCGTCGACCGCTATGGTGACCGCACCATCTACGATGTCGACTTCGCGCCCCTGCCGCAGGCGGAGACGCCGGCGCAGAGCGGCACCGGCCTGACCTACATCGACCATCTCACGCACAACGTGCACCGCGGCAACATGGACAAGTGGGCCGGCTTCTACGAGACGCTGTTCAACTTCCGCGAGATCCGCTTCTTCGACATCGAGGGCAAGAAAACGGGCCTCAAGAGCCGCGCGCTCACCAGCCCCTGCGGCAAGATCCGCATCCCGATCAACGAATCCTCCGACGACAAGTCGCAGATTGCCGAATACCTCTCCGAGTACAACGGCGAGGGCATCCAGCACATCGCTCTCGGCACCGACGACATCTACCGCACCGTGGACCAGCTCCGGGCCCGTGGACTGACGCTGCAGGACACGCCGGAGACCTACTACGAGCTCATTGACGAACGCCTGCCCGGCCACGGCGAGGACGTCGAGGCGCTGCGCGAGCGCCGCATCCTCATCGACGGCGGCGAGGACCAGGGCGGCGGTTTCCTGCTGCAGATCTTCTCCGCCAACGTGATCGGGCCGATCTTCTTCGAGTTTATCCAGCGCAAGGGCAACGACGGCTTCGGCGAAGGCAACTTCCAGGCGCTGTTCGAGTCCATCGAGCTGGACCAGGAACGCCGCGGGGTGATCTGAGGCAGCACGTCGACCCCCGGCGGACCGTGAGAGGCACTCCATGACGACCGACGCAGCCACCAGCCAGGAAGCCATTATCGCCAGCCTGCCGTCGCATCTGCGGCCCTTCGTGCAGCGGCAGGACTATGCGCAGCAGTACACGCCCCGCGACCAGGCCGTCTGGCGTTTTCTCCTCCGCCGGCTTACCCGGCAGCTGGCAGACAGCGCCCACCCGGTCTACCTCGAGGGCCTGGAGCGCACGGGCATCGCCCCGGACCATATCCCGTCCATCGACGAGATGAACGCCTGCCTGGCCCGCCTCGGCTGGCGCGCGGTGGTCGTCGACGGCTTCATCCCGCCGGCGATCTTCATGGAGTTCCAGGCGCTTAAGGTACTGGTGATCGCCCTGGACATGCGCAGCGTGGAGCACACGCTGTACACGCCGGCGCCGGATATCGTGCACGAATCCGCCGGCCACGCTCCCTTCATCGTCGACGTGGACTACGCGGAGTTCCTGCAGCGCTTCGGGGAAGTTGGGATGCGGGCGATTACCACGAGGCACGACTTCGACCTCTACGAGGCCATCCGCCGGCTGTCCATCCTCAAGGAATCCCCGCACAGCACCGCGGCCCAGATCGACGAGGCCACGGCGGAACTCGAGCGGCTCGCGAACGCCGACGTGGCGCCGTCGGAAGCCGCGCTCCTGGCCCGCCTCCACTGGTGGACCGTGGAGTACGGCCTCGTCGGCGAGCTCGACGACTACCGCATTTTCGGTGCCGGCCTCCTCTCTTCCCTCGGCGAGAGCCGGCACTGCCTCGACGACGCGCGGGTGAAGAAGCTTCCGTTGACGGTGGACGCCGTGGCCTACCCCTACGACATCACCGCCGAGCAGCCGCAGCTCTTCGTCACCCGCAGCTGCAAGCACCTGAGCCAGGTGCTCGAGGAGTTCGCGGCGAGCATGGCCTTCCGCCGCGGCGGTGCCGAGTCCCTGCGCAAGGCCATCGCGGCCGAGTCCGTCTGCACGGCGGAACTCGACTCGGGTGTGCAGGTCAGCGGCCAGTTCGTGGAGGCCCTGACCGACGCCGTGGGCAACGCCATCTACTACCGTACCGATGGCCCCACGCAACTGGCCTTCCGCGGCCGGGAACTCTACGGCCACGGCACCGGCAGCCACGCGGACGGGTTCGGCTCGCCGGTGGGCATGCTCAAGGACTTCAGCCGCTGCCTGTCCGATTACACCGTGGATGAACTCAAGGCCCACGCCATCGCCGAGGGCGAAGTCGTCACGCTGGAATACCTCTCCGGCATCACCGTGCGCGGCCGCCTCCAGGGGGTCGTCCGCCAGGAGCACCGCAACCTGCTGCTGAGCTTCGAGGAGTGCACGGTGACGGCCCTCGACGGCCGCGTGCTCTTCGACCCGGCCTGGGGGACCTTCGATCTCGCCGTGGGCGCCGCGGTCACCTCAGTCTTTGGCGGCACGGCCGACCGGGACCGCTACCGTCTCTACAAGCCCCTGCCGGCGACGCAGACGCAGCGGCCCGACGTCGACGAGGCCCTGATGGACCTCTATCGCAAGATCGACGCTCTGCCGCCGGGCGCCGTGGACCCGGCAGCCGCCGCGGCCATCGAGGCGGGCCTGGACCTCTACCCGGGTGAGTGGCTGCTGCGCGTGGAACTGCTGCGCCGCAGCGAGGACTGCCAGCTGCCGGCGCCCCTGGCCGAGCGGGCGAGAGCCGAGCTCGGCGAACTGGGGGAAGACCCGGCGCTGGCCGAGGTGGTCGAGGTCGCCCTCGCCGCCTGAGCGCGTCACGGCGTGCGTAAACCGGGTAGAATCGCGGCATGCGCCTGCTGCATGCCCTGCCCAACCTGCTCACCGGTAGCCGGCTCCTGCTGGCACTGCCGCTCGCCCTCGCCATTCTCGACGGGCACTTCTACACGGCCCTGCTCATCGCGGCGATCGCCGGCCTGACCGACGCTCTGGACGGGCTCCTTGCCCGGCGCCTGGACGCGCGCTCGCGCCTGGGTGCCGCCCTGGACCCGCTGGCGGACAAGACGCTGATCTTCGCAGTCTTCGCCAGCCTCGCGGCCGTGGGAATGATGCCGGCCTGGGTCGCGGCGGTGGTCATCCTCCGCGACGTGGTCATCGTGTCCGGGGCGCTCGCCTACCAGCTGCTGATCGGGAACCTGGAGTTCTCGCCGACGGCCCTGTCCAAGGCCAACATGGCCGTGCAGGTGCTTTTCCTGGTCACGGTCCTCGGCAACGCGGTGGGCGGCTGGCTGCCGGCGCCGGCCCTGGTCGCCTTCACCACCGTGGTCCTGGTGGTCGCCATCGCCAGCGGCCTGCAGTACGTGGTGCTCTGGTCGCGCAAGGCCATCGCGGCCCGGCACGAGGCCTGACGCCATGGCCCGGGAAACGTCGATCAATGTCCTGACCTACAACATCCACAAGGGGTATTGCAGCGGCAACCGCCGTTTCGTGCTCGACGCCATTCGCGAGCGCATCACGGAAACCGGTGCGGACATCGTGTTCCTGCAGGAGGTACACGGGCGGGCAGAGAAGAGCGAGGCGCGCCGGCGGCGGTTCTCCTACCCGGACCAGCCGCACTTCGAATACCTCGCCGAGCAGGTCTGGCCCCACTATGCCTACGCGCGCAACGCCATCTACCGAAAGGGCGACCACGGCAACGCGATTCTCAGCAACTACCCGATCCTGGACTGGGAGAACATCGACGTCTCCATCTTCCCGCGCTCCAGCCGCAGCATTCTCCACGGCGTGATCCACCTGCCGCAGGTCGACGTCCGGCTGCACACGCTCTGCGTGCACCTGGGCCTGCTGGAGCAGGAGCGCAGGGAACAGCTGCAGGCGCTGGCGCAGCGCATCGAGGACCACGTGCCGCACGACGAGCCGATGATCCTCGCCGGCGACTTCAACGACTGGCGCCGCCGCGCCGAACGCCACCTGCAGCTCAGCCTCGAGATGGAGGAGCTGTTCGTCGCGCTGCAGGGCCGCCACGCCCGCACCTTCCCGGTCTGGGCCCCGCTGTTCCCGGTGGACCGCATCTACTTCCGCGGCCTCACCCCCATCGCCTGCGAGCGCCTCGGCGAGGGGCACTGGCGGGATCTCTCCGATCACGCCGCCCTGCTCGGGCGCTTCAGCATCGGCGCTCGCCGCTGAGCGATCACTCCTCCTCGAGGTTGAACAGCTGCGTGTTGCCGCCCTTGGCGACCACGTTGTCGGTGCGTGTCTTTTCCGTGGCAAAGCGCGGCAGGTAGTGGGGGCCACCGGCCTTGGGACCGGTGCCTGACAGGCCCTGGCCGCCGAAGGGGTTCACGCCGACGATGGCGCCGACCATGTTTCGGTTGATGTAGGTGTTGCCGACCCGCGTGGCCTCGAAGACCTCCCGCGCAAAACCGTCGATGCGGCTGTGCACGCCGAGCGTGAGGCCATAGCCGCTGGCATTGATGGCTTCGTAGACCTGCGGCAGTTCCTCCACCCGGTAGCGGATCACGTGCAGGATGGGCCCGAAGACCTCGCGCTCGAGCTGGTCCAGGCGGTCGATCTCGTAGACCCGGGGCGGAAAGAAGTAGCCGCCACGGCCTTCGGCCGGCGGCTCGCAGGCGGCGACCAGCCGGCCCTCCCGGTCCATGCGCTCGGCGTGGCGCTCGAGGTTCTGCCGGGCGTCGAGATCGATGACCGGGCCGATGTCCGTGGCGAACACCGCCGGGTCGCCGAGGCGCAGCTCGACCATGGCACCGGCGAGCATCTCGAGCACGCTGTCGGCAATGTCCGCCTGCAGGTACATGACCCGCAGCGCGCTGCAGCGCTGCCCCGCGCTCTGGAAGGCGGAGATGATCACGTCGTCGACGACCTGCTCCGGCAGCGCCGTGGCGTCGACAAGCATGCAGTTGAGGCCGCCGGTCTCTGCAATGAGCGGTACGATGGGCCCGTCGCGCTCGGCGAGGCTCTGCTGGATGCGCCGCGCCGTGTCCGTGCCGCCGGTGAACGCCACGCCGCAGACCCGGGGGTCGGCGACGAGCTGCGCGCCCACGGCGCCGTCGCCGGGCAGCAGGTGGAGCACATCGCCGGGGACGCCGGCGGCGTGGGCCAGGCGGACGACCTGGGCGGCCACCAGCGGCGTCTGCTCCGCGGGCTTGGCCACCACCGCATTGCCGGCCACCAGCGCGGCCGCCACCTGCCCGGTGAAGATGGCCACCGGGAAATTCCAGGGGCTGATGCAGGCGAACACGCCGCGGCCGTGCAGGGACAGCTCGTTCACCTCGCCGGTGGGACCCGGCAGCCGCTTGACGGCAAAGCCGGCACGGGCCTGCTGGGCGTAGTAGCGGCAGAAATCCACGGCCTCGCGCACCTCGGAGAGGCCGTCGTCGATCGTGCGTCCGGCCTCCGCGGCGACCAGGCCCATGAGTTCGCCGCAGTTCGCCTCGAGGGCCTCGGCGAGGCGTTCGAGGCAGGTGGCGCGCGCCTCGACACCGGCCGCATCCCAGTCCGCTTGCGCCGCGCTGGCGGCGGCGAGGGCGGCATCCACCGCCCCGGCATCCGCCGCCAGCACCTCGCCTACCACGACCTCCGGCGCCGCCGGGTTGTGGACGGCGCGGCCCGCGCCGGGCAGCTCCCGGCCGCCGACGATGGGGCTGGCGCGATGCGGCTGCGCGACCCCGGCGGCCATGGCGGCCTGCAGCATGGACAGCTCGCCGGGGTCGGCGAGGTCGATGCCGCGGGCATTCGCCCAGGGCAGCGCCTCGCCGTTGTAGAGCCGGCGCGGCACGGGAATGCGCGTGTGGCGCCAGCCGGGCAGCTGCTGGGCCTCGGCGAGCGGGTCGCGGAGCAGTTCCTCCGGCGGCACGCGGGCATCGAGGAAGCGGTTGACGAAGGAGCTGTTGGCGCCGTTCTCCAGCAGCCGGCGCACGAGGTAGGGCAGCAGGTCCCGGTGGTTGCCCACGGGCGCGTAAACGCGCACCGGCAGTTCCGGGTTCTCATCCTGCAGCTCGTCGTAGAGGAGCTGGCCCATACCGTGCAGGCGCTGGAACTCGAAAGCCTTGTCGCCCGCGAGCGCGCGCACCGCCGCGACGGTGTGCGCATTGTGGGTGGCGAACTGGGGGTAGATCGCATCCGGGGCATCGAGGAGCCGCGCCGCGCACTGCTCGTAGGCGAGGTCCGAGTGAGACTTGCGCGTAAACACCGGGTAGTCCGCCAGCCCCTGTTCCTGCGCGTGCTTGATCTCGCTGTCCCAGTAGGCGCCCTTCACCAGGCGCACCGGCAGCCGGTGCCCCGTCTCCCGGCCCAGGGCCACCAGCCAGTCCGCCACCGCCAGCGCGCGCTTCTGGTAGCCCTGGAGCACGAAGCCGAGCCCGTCCCAGCCGGCGAGTTCCGGATCCCGGGCCAGCGCCTCGAAGAGCGACAGGGACAGGTCCAGCCGGTCGCATTCCTCGGCATCCACAGACAGGCCGATACCGCCGCTCGCCGCCATGAGGCAGAGCTCGCGGATCCGCGGCAGCAGTTCCTCGACGACCCGGGCCTCCTGGCGGAACGCGTAGCGCGGGTGCAGCGCCGAGAGCTTCACGGAGATACCGTTCGCGGCGATTACCGAGCGCCCGCGCGAACCGGTGCTGATGGCGCGGATGGCGTCGGCGTAGGCACGGAAGTAGCGCCGCGCATCGGCGTCCGTGCGGGCGCCCTCGCCGAGCATGTCGAAGGAGAAGCGGGTGCCGCGGCGGTTCTCGGTCACGCCGCGCTGCAGCGCCTCGCTGATCGTGCGGCCGAGCACGTACTGCCCCCCCATGATGCGCATGGCCTGGAGCACGGCCTGGCGCACCACTGGCTCGCCCAGGTTGTTCACCAGCCGGCGCATCCAGGAACCCGTATCGCTTACCGCTTCGTCGTCGAGGCGGACGATGCGTCCCGTGAGCATCAGGCCCCAGACCGAGGCGTTGACGAAGCGCGACGCCGACTTGCCGCGGTGCGCCCCCCAGTCCCCGGACTGGATCTTCTCGGCGATGAGCCGGTCCGCGGTCTCTTCGTCGGGAACGCGCAGCAGGGCCTCAGCGAGGCACATGAGCGCGATGCCCTCCTTGTTGGAGAGGCCGAATTCCTGCAGGAAGGCATCGAGCGTACCGGCCTTGCGACGCTGGCTGCGGCAGCGCCGCACCAGGTCGATGGCCGCTGCGCGCGCCGCCTCGCGCTGCTCACCGGCGAGGGCCGGCGCGGCGACGAAGGCCTCGAGCAGTTGTTCCTCGGGCGCATGGGTCGCGGCGCGGATGGCGCCGCGCAGCGCGTCGAGCGATTCAGTCATGGAGCTGTCCTGTGCAGTAGGCATCACCGCCATTCTGCACATTTACCACGATATTTGACGCTATTTTCAGGTGATCTGCAGGAGAATATTCTGCCTATGGGGTTATCATGGGATTTTATCGGGGCCGCCACCCCGGGAGGCAAAGCGATGGGCAAAGCCCGCCACCTAGATCGGATCGACCGCGCCATCCTGCGGGAACTGCAGCGTGAGGGACGCCTCAGCAACGTCGCTCTCGCCCGCCGCGTGGACCTGAGCCCCACGCCCTGCCTGGAGCGCGTGCGCCGCCTCGAGCGCGACGGCTTCATCACCGGTTACGTCGCCCTGGCGGACCCGGCCCTGCTCAACGCGAACACGGTGGCCTTCATCCAGGTGCTGCTGACCAATACCAGCACGGAGAACCTGCGCGCCTTCAATCGCGAGATGCGCACCCTGCCGGAGGTGGAGACCTGCCACATGGTCGCCGGCGGCTTCGACTACCTGATCAAGATCCGCTGCGCCGACATGCAGCACTACCAGCGTTTCCTCGGCGAGAAGCTCGCCGCCATACCGCTGGTGGCGCAGACGCATACCTACGTGGTGATCGAGGAGGTCAAGTCCGAGACCGCGATTCCCCTGCACAACCTGCCGGGCTGACCGCGCCGCGCGCAGCCAGCGCTGCCGCGACCCGCCGCTTGAGTTCGGGCACCACCTCCTCCTCGAACCAGGGGTTGCGCCGCAGCCAGCGGTTGTTACGCGGACTGGGATGGGGCAGGGGTAACAGGCCGGGGCCGAGCTGACGCCAGCCGCGCACCGTGTCGGTGAGACTGCCGCGCGCTTCCGGGAGGTGCCAGCGCCGGGCGTACTGGCCGATGACGAGAGTGAGGCGGATACCGCGGAGCTTTGCCAGCAGCGCCTCCCGCCAGGCCTCGGCGCACTCGGGAAGCGGCGGCAGGTCGCCGCCCGGGCCCGTACCCGGGTAGCAGAAGCCCATGGGCACGGCCGCGACCAGGAGCTCATTGTAGAAGACCGCGCGATCGATGCCCATCCAGTCACGCAGCCGGTCGCCGCTCGGGTCATCGAAGGGCAGGCCCGAGGCGTGGACCCGGCGGCCCGGGGCCTGGCCGACGACGAGGATGCGCGCGCTGGCACTCGCCTGCACCACCGGGCGCGGGCCGAGGGGCAGCGATGCCTCGCAGAGGCGACAGGCGCGCACGCGGGCCAGCAGGTGGTCCAGGGGTTCCTCGCTCATGGCCCATCATTGCGCGGCACCCGGTTCCGCCGCAAGGCGTTCCCCCGGGACTTGCCGGCACCGCTATACTGCGCCGTGCTACCGGGCCGACAGCACAGGGGGAAGCCATGCCGCGCGCATCCGCGAACGGTATCGAGATCGAGTACGAGAGCTTCGGCGACGAGGCCGGCGAGCCCCTGCTCCTCATCATGGGGCTCGGCACGCAGCTCACGGGCTGGCCCGACAGCTTCTGTGAGCAGCTGGCGGGGCTTGGCTACCGCGTCATCCGCTACGACAACCGCGACATCGGTCTTTCCACGCACCTGGTGGGCGTGCGTCCGCCGAACATCCCCCTGCTCGCCAGCCTCCACCTGCTGCGCCTGCGGCTGCCCGTCCCCTACACGCTCGAGGACATGGCCGGGGATGCCGTCGCGTTGCTGGATGCCCTCGGCATCGAGCGGGCCCATCTCGTCGGCGCCTCCATGGGCGGCATGATCGCCCAGCTCGTGGCGGCGCTCTACCCGGGGCGCACGCTGAGCCTCACCTCGATCATGTCTACCACCGGGCATCCGTCCCTGCCCCGGGCCGAGCGCTATGCCACCCGGGCGCTGCTCAGCAAGCCGGCGGACCCTACGGACCCGGAAGCGGTGATCGAGCGCAACACCCGCGTTCGCAAGGCCGTTCAGAGCAAGCTCTACCCGAAGAGCGACGAGGAGCTTCGTGCGGCGGCGGCCCGGGCCTTCTACCGCGGAGGCTACGATCCCGCGGGCGTGACCCGGCAGCTCGGCGCGGTCATCGTCGCACCCCACCGGAGGCAACTGCTCGGCACCGTGCGGGCGCCGTCACTGGTCATCCATGGTGAGGCGGACCCGCTGGTGAAGGCCGAGTGCGGCATCGACACGGCGCGGCACCTGCCGGACGCGACGCTGAAGCTCTTTCCCGGCATGGGGCACGACTTCCCCGAGCCGCTGCTGGAACCGATGGCGGAGGCTATCCACCAGCTCGCCCGCCGGGGTTGAGCCGGGGACACGGGTCAATGATGAAGCTGCTGCGACCGACTATTGCCCTGCTTCCCCTGGGCTGTCTCCTCGGCGCCCTGGTCCTCTACAGCACCCTGGTCCTCGAAGTCAGGGAGGCCTACCGAGCAGGACCGGGGACGGTCTCTGTAGCCTATGGATACCGGCCTGGCAGCGCCCCGATGACGCCCGAACAGGCACTGGCTACAGGGTTTACGCCGGTGAATGCAACCGGGCAGCGCACTCGCCCCGATCAGCGGCAGCAATGGTACCGCGTGGCCCTCGAGAACCGCAGCGCAAAGCCTGCCGACCTGGTCCTTGCCGCGGACAATCCCCTTGCCGACCGGATCACGGTGCATGTGCTGGCGCCGGAGGGCGGGACACGACAGCTCAAGTCCCTTGGCGAGGACGCGCTGGGTCTGGGTGCCGTCGAGCGGGCGCTGCCGCAATGGGGCTTCAGCCTGGCACCCGGGGAGCGGCAAACGCTGCTGGTGCACTTCGAAACGAGCGGCAGCACACTGTTTCCGCTGGCCATCATGAGCGCAGAGCAGTTTCAACGCTTCACTCAGCTGCGGAACATGAGCCACGGGGCCTTTGCGGGCATTCTGCTCCTGGTCGCCTGCTGCAGCGGACTGCTCAGCCTCTGGATCCGGGATCCCGCATACCTGAGCTTTGCGGGCTACGGGGTCCTGGTGCTTGCCTCCTTCGGCGTAACTACCGGCTTCCTTCACTTCGCGCTGCCGACGCCGCTGGCACTGTTCCTGAGCCGGGAAATCGTTTTCCTCAATGGGCTCCTGATCGTCGCCGCCCTGGAATTTGCGCTCTTTTTTTTGCGCTTTGACATAGAGAATCGCAAAGTCTACCGACGCGCCCAGTGTTATGCGCTGTTCGTGCTGGCCGGCGCCCTGGCCTCGATTCCGGCACCGGAATACCTCTCGGGCGTTGCCTTCACGGCAGTGCACCTGGTCTCTTACAGCTGGATCTTCGTCCTTCTTGCGTTCCGCTTTCGGGAACGCTTTCGCTGGACCCGCTACTACCTGCTGAGCTGGATACCCTTCTTCACCAGCACCGCCCTGGTCAGCGCCATGTTCCAGGGGTTGATCGCCTACGATGTGCTGCTGCGCTTTGCGCCCATGGCCGCGGTGACTCTTGAGCTTGTTTTCATGGCCGCAGCGCTGGGGGAGCGCCTGGCAATGCTTGAACGGAAGCGGCTCCATGCCGCCACCCACGATGAACAGCTCGGCCTGCCCACCGCCCGGCGGGTGGAGCAGCGGCTGGCATCCATCCTGGCCAGTAGCGGGGCCGGCCCAATTCACCTGCTGGCCGTGGAGGTCAGTAACTATCACGCGGTAACGCCCTTCCTCACTGGCACGCAGTTGCGTGCTGTGATGCTCGGTCTCGCCGACTGGCTGCGCCGTTCACTGCAGGAGGCGGTGGAGCTTGTCCCCCTGGAGCGGGTGGACGGTACCACCCTTTACGCCGGCCTGCCCCAGCGAGAGATCCTCACCCTGGTGCTCCGGAGCAGTAGTGCTACGGCGGCAAGAGCGGCGGTGGAGGCCCTCAGCCGGGAGGGAAATTTCAACACCGTGCAGCACAGCGTGCCCTACCGGGTGGAATGCCGCTTCGGCCTCGCAGCCGCCCCGCCCGCCGGCGAGGCCGGCGGCAACCTACTGAGCGAAAGCCGTATCGCCCTGGCCCGGGCGGCGGAGCTCGGCCTGAACTGCTGGGTCTTCAGCACAGAGGACGTTGCCCGCGGGCAGCGAAAGGTGCGCCTGGCGCAGGACCTGGACCAGGCACTCACAGCCAACGCGCTCATGCTCTACCATCAGCCACAGTTCAGTATCGACAGCCCCGCAAGCATCCAATCCGAGGTTCTCCTGCGCTGGGAGCATCCGAACCTTGGCTTCATCGACCCGGCGGAGTTGATAGCCATCGCCGAGCAGACGGGACTGATCACCCGGCTCACCCGCTGGGTCATCGGCGAAAGCATGCGTCACTGCGGGCTAATCAGGGAGCGTCACGGTGATCGCTGCCGCATCGCGCTGAACCTGTCGGCCCACGACTTCATCGGAGAAGAGCTGCTGACATCACTTCAGGCGGGCCTCAAGAAGTACGACCTCACCCCGGAGCTGTTCACCCTTGAAATGACCGAATCGGTGCGCCTGGCCATATCGCCGGCCACGCGCGAAACAATCAGGGCGCTGCGCGCGCTGGGCTTCCGCATCGCGATCGACGACTTCGGCACCGGCTATGCGGCGATGAGCTATGCACTGAATCATCCGGTCGATGAAATCAAGATCGACCAGACCTTCATGCGCGAATTTCCCGATAATGCCCGGGTTGTCACGGTTGTGGGATCTATCCTGACCATGGCCTCGGAACTGCAGATCGCCGTCACCGTGGAAGGCGTCGAAGAAAGCCGGCAGGCCCGGCGCCTCGCGTCCATGGGTTGCAACCACCTGCAGGGCTACGGCTATGCGCGGCCCATGACCTTCAGTGCCTACCTGGAATGGCTGGAGCAGGAGGCGCCTCAGGCGGCGGCCCTGCTCCTCGGCGAAAACCGCACAGCCTGACGGCTCGCAGCCCTGCCCTGCTGTTTGCCGGGCGGGCCACGCTGCTCAACGGACCATAACAGCCTCCGCCACCGCCACGAAGCTGTAGCGGGGTTTGGCGTTCGGCCCGCCGAGGCGCACCGAATAACCCGGGGAGCTATAAACGGCTCGGGAAGCTTTCACCATGGCGAGATGGCGAGCCGGGGTAAAGCGCGCGCGGCGCTCGCACCGCGCCGGTGATCGGGGCGGACGCTGATGCAGATCAACCCAGGCGGTAGGCGTTCGTCGAATCATATCCTATGCTGTGGGGCGATTGAGATTCGCTTCGCCGATCACCTTCCCAGCACCAGCCGGAGACCCCACCGTGACCCAGAACATCGACCTGTCGCCCTATGGCATCACCGACATCAAGGAAATCGTGCACAACCCGTCCTACGAGCTGCTTTACCAGGAAGAGCTGCGGGAAGACCTGGAGGGCTATGAGCGGGGAGTGCTGACCGAATCGGGCGCCGTCGCAGTGCGGACCGGCGAGTTCACCGGGCGTTCGCCGAAGGATAAATTCATCGTCTACGACGACGTCAGCAGGGACAACCTGTGGTGGACATCCACGCAGGCACCGAACGACAACAAGCCGATCACGCCCGCCGTCTGGGCCGAACTGAAAGCCCTGGTCGCCAGGCAGCTCACGGGCAAGCGCCTGTTCGTGGTCGACACCTTCTGCGGCGCCAACCCGAAGGTCCGGATGAAAGTGCGCTTCGTGATGGAGGTCGCCTGGCAGGCCCACTTCGTCAAGAACATGTTCATCCGCCCGACCGCCGAAGAACTCGCGAGCTACGGTGAACCGGACTTCGTCGTCCTGAACGGCTCCAAGACGAGCGACCCGGACTGGCAGGCGCACGGCCTGAACTCCGAGGTGTTCACCGTCTTCAACATGACCGAACGCATGCAGGTGATCGGCGGTACCTGGTACGGCGGCGAAATGAAGAAAGGCATGTTCGCCATGATGAACTACTACCTGCCTCTCGATCACATGCCCTCGATGCACTGCAGCGCGAACATGGGCGAGGACGATGACGTGGCGATCTTCTTCGGCCTTTCCGGTACCGGGAAGACGACGCTCTCCACCGACCCCAAGCGCCGGCTCATCGGCGATGACGAGCACGGCTGGGACGACGAGGGTATCTTCAACTTCGAGGGCGGCTGCTACGCCAAGACCATCGACCTCGACCCGGAGAGCGAACCGGACATCTACCGGGCGATCCGCCGCGACGCACTGCTCGAGAACGTCGTCGTCGACGAGCAGGGCCGGGTGGACTACTTCAATCACTCCATCACGGAGAACGGCCGCGTCTCCTACCCCATCTACCATATCGACAATATCGTGAAGCCGATCTCCCGGGGCGGCCACGCAGAAAAGGTGATCTTCCTCACCGCCGATGCCTTCGGTGTCCTGCCCCCCGTGGCAAAACTCAGCCACGACCAGACCAAGTACCATTTCCTGTCGGGCTTCACGGCAAAACTCGCCGGCACGGAGCGCGGCATCACCGAGCCGGTCCCGACGTTCTCCGCCTGTTTTGGCAAGGCCTTCCTGACGCTGCACCCCGTGCGCTACGCCGAGGAACTGGTTGCCCGCATGGACGCCGTGGGCGCCCGGGCCTACCTCGTGAACACCGGCTGGAACGGCACCGGGAAACGCATATCGATCAAGGATACGCGCCGGATCATCGATGCAATCCTCGACGGCTCCATCGAAGCCGTGGAGACAAAGACCCTGCCGATCTTCAACCTCGAGGTACCGACGGCCCTGCCCGGGGTCGACAGCGGCATCCTCGATCCGCGCGACACCTACGACGCCCCCGGGGAGTGGACGGCCAAGGCGCGGGACCTGGGCGAGCGGTTCATCCGCAATTTCGAGCAGTACACGGATACGGAGAGCGGTGCTGCGCTGGTCGCCGCCGGGCCGCAGCTGTAGCCGGCCCGGCGCGCTAACGGTGTGAGACCTTGAAAGCGCTGCTGCGAAGCCTGCCCTTCTTCGTCCTCGGCCTGCTGCTCCTGGGCCTGCTGGCCGGCGCCACGGGCTACGTGCTCCGCCAGCTGGACCTGCTGCCACCGACGTCGCTGAGCATCGCGGCCGGCGCACCCGGGTCTGCCTACCATGACGCCGCCCTTGCCTACGGCCGGGTCCTGGACCGCGACGGCATCAACCTTCAGATCATGGAGACCGATGGCTCCGTGGAGAATGCGGCGCGCATCGGGGAGGACGCTGGCGCGGACATCGCCCTGGTCCAGGGAGGCATCCCCCTCGGCCCGGACATCGAGGGGCTCGCCGCGGTGCAGGTGGAGCCCCTTTGGGTTTTCGCCCGGGGCAGCGTACCCGACGACCCCCACCTCTGGGGCCCCAGGCGAGTCGCCGCGGGCGGCGAGGGTAGCGGCACCCGCCTCGTCGCCGACCGGATTGCCGCTATCACCGGCGCCGACAGCCTCGCCCGTGGCGCCACGGCGCCCCTCGGCGGGGCCCGCGCCGCTGAGGCCCTGCTCGCAGGCGACGTGGCCCTCGCCCTCTTCGTTGCGCCCGCAGATGCCGGCTACCTCGACGCGTTGCTGGCTTCAGCGGAACTGCAGCTGATGTCGCTCGCACACAGCGAGGCGCTCTCCCTCAAGCTCCCCGGCGCGCGCCTGCTGACCCTGCCCTCGGGCATCCTGGACTACGCGCACTCGCGACCGCCCGAGGATGTCGAGCTACTGGCCCTGGTGACGCGCCTCGTCGCCCGGGACGACCTGCACCCCGCCCTGGTCAACCGACTGGTCCACGCCGTGCTCGAAGTACACGGCGGCCGCGGTATCCTGCCGGCGGACCGCGACTATCCCGCTTCCACGGACCTCGGGGTGCCGACGAACGGCTACGCCGCCAAGCTGCTGGCGGACGGTTTCAGCCCTCTCGAGGCCTACCTGCCCTACTGGATCGTGGCGCAGTTCAACCGCGTGCTCCTGGTCGTCCTGCCCGCGCTGCTGCTGCTCCTGCCGCTGCTGCGGGTGCTGCCGGCGCTGTACGGTGCCATCCTGAGCCGTCGCGTGTACCGCCACTATGCCCGGGTGCACGAGATCGATGCAGAGCTGATGGAGCACGCTCAGACTCTCCGGGTGCCCCGGCTTCAAAGCCTTCGCGCCGAACTGGACGCTATCGAGAGAAAGCTGCTCCGCGCCAACCTGCCCAACAGCTACCGGAAGCAGGCCTACACGCTCCTGCACCACCTCGATTACGTGCGCAAGCGGGGGGACGAACTGCTGCGCGAAACCGACGCCTGATCTGCCGCCGCCATGGCCGCTAGGCTGCGGGCACCGGCTGGCCGCAAGGCCGGGTGCCGATTGCCCCCGGCGGATGCGGAAAACGGAAATTGCAGAAGCGCAAGGCTGCGGCAGTGCAAGCGATCATGTAGTCTTCTAAGCGAGGGACACTGTGACGGCGCCGCCGCGGGCTCAGGGGCGGAAAGGAGTATGCGATGGCGGAGAATACCCGGGCCAGCCTGAAGGGGCACATCGACAAGCTCGTCAGGCATCTCGAGCACGAGAATCCCGAGCTTCTGGCGGTAGTCAAGACTTTTCGGCGCCTCGACAAGGTCTCCTATAAGCTCGGGCTGCTCGACCAGACCGAGTCCTATGCCGAGGACGTGACCTGGTGGCCGCTGATCTCGGTACTCGGCACCTTCTCGTCGGGCAAATCGACGTTCATCAACGACCTGCTGGGCGCGAAGCTGCAGACCACGGGCAACCAGGCCGTGGACGACAAGTTCACGGTCATCTGCTATGGC
This sequence comes from Pseudohaliea sp., assembly GCF_040217025.1. GTDB lineage: Bacteria > Pseudomonadota > Gammaproteobacteria > Pseudomonadales > Halieaceae > Pseudohaliea. The sequence continues at coordinate 1,241,209 of NZ_JAVJOA010000008.1, forward strand.
GGGAAGGACAAGCCCCAGACCCTGCCCGGTCTCGCGCTCGACAGCGACCCGCGCTTTCCGTTCTACAAGATCAGCCGGGACATCGAGGAAGCCCTAGAGGGCGAGGGGTCGCGCCTCGACACCTACCTGCAGCTGAAGACCTGCCCGAGCCAGGAACTGCGCGGGAAGATCGTCATAGATTCGCCCGGCTTCGATGCCGACGACCAGCGCAATGCCACGCTGCGCATCACCAATCACATCATCAACCTGTCGGACCTGGTACTGGTGTTCTTCGACGCGCGCCACCCCGAGCCGGGCGCCATGACCGACACGCTCGAGTACCTGGTCGCGGGTCCCCTGCACCGCCCTGACTTCAACAAGTTCATGTATATCCTCAACCAGATCGACAACGCTGCCCGCGAGGACAACCCGGAGGAGGTGTTCGCGGCCTGGCAGCGGGCCCTCGGGCAGAAGGGACACACCACGGGCCGTTTCTACCGGATCTATAACCGTTCCGCCGCGATCCCCATCGAGGACGAGGGCCTGCGGGCCCGCTTCGAGGCCAAGCGCGACGAGGACATGGCTGAGATCGAGAAGCGCATCAGCGAGCTGGACGTGCAGCGTTCCTACCGCGTCGCCGGGAAGCTCGAGCAGACGGCCAAGGAGGTCCGGGACGAGCTAGTCCCGAAGCTCACGGCGGCGCGGCGCGCCTGGCGCAAACGCCTGCTATGGCTCGATGGTATCGTCTTCGGCGCAGGCCTGCTTGCCCTGCTGGTGCTGAGCGCTGCGCTGGGTTACTGGCAGGGTCTCAGTTTTGAGGCACCCTGGTTCGCCTACCTCTCAGCCCGCCCGCTGCTTCTCTGGGCCGTAGTGATCGTAATCGCCGCCGGGCTGTTCCAGCTGCACCGGGAGCTGCGGCGCCTCGCCGGGCGCTCGGTGCTGAAAAATCTGCAGAAGGCGAGTACACCCGGCGCGACTTCCGAGCGGCTGGCCAATGCCTTCGAGCGCAACATCTGCTCCTGGCGCCCGGTACTCATGGATCGGCCGGTGGGCTGGGGGCCGCTCAGCGCGCGGCGTCTCGATGCGATCCTGAGTGACGCGGACCGTTCTATCCAGGCGCTGAACGACCGCTACGCCGACCCCTCGGGCAACCGGTCCGCGCAGGGTGGGTAGACCGGGGCGCCGGCGGCGCTCCCGGCACAACCATGGGGCGGTTTCATCCATGAAGCCGACCATCCAGACGTTCTGCAAGGCCTCACTTGAGGTCACCGCAACGGTTTCACGGGCTGACCGGTGCTCAGAGCACACGCAGCAGGACGTAGGCTGCAGCAACGAGCTGCAGAATTCCAACCGCTACGGACGCGCCGTGCAGCCAATGGAAGCGCCGCTTGTTACCTCGGTCCGAGGCAGCGTTGATGGCAGGCATGAGGTACTGCCTCACCGGCAGCGTGGACACGGCGATCGCCAGTAGCAGCAGGCTGCTCGTCCCGTCCACGCCAAGGTACAGCAACGCGGCCAGTGCAGAGGTCGCGACGAGCCAGAGGTAATAGCCGGCAAAGGCCCGCCGCAGCACACTGCCAGCCTCCCCGGCCGGCAGCGCCCGGAAAAGAAAGGCCGCAAAGGCCGACGAATACAGCAGCGCGCCGCCGAACAGGAAGGCGGTGGCGAGAAGCGCCGCCGAGGCCTGAAGCTTCATTGCTCCTGCCCTCGCCGATCGCCGAGATCAACGGGCCCTCTCGGCAAAGCTGGAGCATCTTCACGGAACAATTCGATCGCCCGCTCCAGGGTGCCAGGCACATCACGGGTGACCAGCAGGTTGTGCTCTACGGCGGCGTATTCCCCCGGGTATAGATAGCACTGCAGGTCCGCCTGCAGTGCGGCGCTCTGGTTGACCGGCCTGTCCTCAACGGCGATGACATCGGCTGCCTCCAGGCCCAGGGTACTCAGGGCGTGATAGTAAACGCCCGGGTCCGGTTTCAGGGTCGACACGTCTTCTGCCGTCGTGATGAGGTCAAAGGCTTCGACGTCGAGGCCCACGGTGTGTGTGAGCAGCGCGCCGACCATGTCCGGCGTCGCCGTGGTGACCCACGCAAGGGCGATCCCTTCCCGCCGGCACAGGCTGATCGCGTTCGCGATGCCGGGGCGCAGCCAAAGACCCCCTTCGACGAGCTTGAGGAAATGCCGGTGCTGCAGGGCCTGGACCTCTTCCGCAAGGCCCTCCGGCCACTCGTCCCCGAGCACGTGCTCGAGCCAGCGCTGTCCGCCGGGGACTTCCAGCAGCTTGCAGTAGGTCGCGACGTTCCAGTAGAGCTCGAGACCCATGTCCTTGAACGCCGCGTTGTAGGCGAGGCGCTGCAGGCGGGCGCTTTCTACGACGACGCCGCTAGAGCCGAGAAAACATGCTTTCATGAGACAACTCCTGTCGTTGCTCTCTCCCTACCCTCAAGCTACCCAGCCATTGCACCAGCCGTTCGCGTGCACGCGCTTGCCGGCGAAGATGGGGCAGAGACCGTAGTCTTCATCGAGTTTCTGGTAGAGGGTGCAATTCGTACACTTCTGCTCAGCACCCCCCGGGCCGGCCTTCTTCGGCCACGCGGCGGTGTCCACGGTGGTGTGGTCGGCTTTGTAGCCCATTGCGACGGCGGTGGAGTCTTCCTCGCTGAGCACTGGCGGCTGCGCATGAGACACCCGGGCGATGATCAGCGACGATGCCGTTACGGCAGCTGCCTGCATGAGCTTTCGACGGGACAGATGATTTGCCATGGCGAGTTACCTCTGTGTTGGATTCACAGGGGTTACGCCGGCTTGCGTGGAGCCGTTCGCCACTGTCGAACAAATGTCTTGTTATTCGTGGGGTTATTCGAGAATGGGAATCGCTTGCACTCGCAAGCAGGCCACCCCGCGGACGGCCGGGCATTCAACCTGAGCCGGGGGGCGTCGCCGGCCGCGGCTGGCTGCAGCGGGACGCAGCCTCATGGCTCTTCGTCGCCGGACTCTGCCGGTGAGCGCGCCGCGGACTCACCCAGGTCGGCCTTGCGCGTATTCACCAGGGCCATGGTAATCAACCCGGTGGGCACCGCGAAGACGCCAAGCCCCACCATCAATATGAAGAACGTGAACAGGCGCCCGCCGAGGGTGATCGGGTAGACATCCCCGTAACCCACCGTGGTCAGCGTGGCCAGGGCCCACCAGAATGCGTGGATGACCGAAGCGAACGCCTCCGGCTGCGCCTCGCGCTCGAAGTAATAGATACCCACGGCCGCCAGGTACAGCACGAACACTGCGCCAACGCCGAAGACCGCCAGGTCGACCCGCACCAGCCGGAAAGCGGCGGCCATACGGCGTGCCGCGTCACCGTAGCGTGCGAGCTTGAACAGGCGGAAGATACGAAACAACCAGAACACGCGCAGGGAACGGAGGTCGAGTCCCAGCTGCAGGTAGAACGGCAGGATGACCAGCAAGTCGATAACGCCGTAGAAGCTGGTCGCGAAGCGCAGCCTGTTTTCGGCGGCCCAGAGCCGCAGCAGGTATTCGACGGTGAACACGGCGATAGCGAAAACCTCGAACTGCCGCAGCATCCGGTGCCAGCGCTCATCGAGGGTGGGCAGCGTATCGATGGTAAAGCCTGCGACCGACAGGACGATAAGCGCCTGGATGAACAGCTGGATCGCCTCGCCAACGCGCGTCTCGTCGGTGAGCAGGGTTCTGCGCACCCAGGCTTTGGGGCTCCTGTCTTTCTCACCGGTGGTCATCGATCGAAACGCTGTACCGCAGATTCATCGCCGTTGTTGTAGGTGAGCTGTACCGTCACATAGCGGGTGCTTTTCGGCACCTTGATGTAGAGCGGCGTGTCGGCGTCGATCGGCGCCAGCCCTGCCTTGCGCCACGGCGGAAAGCGATAGATCTTGTCCGGACGCGCTTTGTTGAGCCCGTAACGGATGGTCTTGATGCTGCCGCGATAGGTCATCAGGTGCGAGAAATAAAGCAGTCGTTGCCCGTCGTAGTCACGGAAGCTTACCCAGCTGTTGCTTGTCGACTCGAGGATGCGTCGATTGGCGTCAGCACTCTCCCGCTTGCCCTCGAACGCGAAGGCGAAGGGACCGCGCAGTTCACCGCGCAGGTCGCGATAGCGGATTTCCACAGTCGTATCGCGCTGGTTTCGCGGCAGGCTGAAGAACAGCCGCGGTGCCGGCTGCCCCGTGCGCGGATCGATGCTGCCGCGGTCGCCAGTGGCCACCGGCTCGCCACCCTCTATGTTCCAGAAAACTTCCTGCGCGGGTTCGGCGATGGTGACGGTTCCCGTGTAGCCGGCGTTGTTCACCATCCAGCTCACCGACACCGGGTTATCCAGCAACGACTGTTTGGCCTCCAGCGCCGCGAGCCGGGCCGAGGCATCCTCGCGCCACCTCTGCGCCAGGGACTGGTCGATGAGGTGGCGCAGCAGCCCCCCGGCCTCGTCCGCTGCAAGGAAAGCCTGCAGCTGCTCGCGCTCGGCACGCATATCGGCGAGAGACTGCGTACCCAGGCGCAGTTCCGAGTATTCCAGGCTCAGGTGGTAGTAGACCGGCGCGAACGCCGGATGCTCCTCTGCGTACAGCTCCAGGCCGGCGAGTCGCTGCGCCGGCGGCAGCAGCAACAGGCGCACGTAGGCGGGAACGCCTTCCTCGCGACCATCCATGACCATGGCATAGGTCTCACGTGCCCCGGCAGTTCCCTCCTGCACCTTGAGGAAGTCGACGAAACGCAGGTGAGGGTCCAGCAGCGGGAGCTCGAAGTTGAAGTACGCCAGGTAGGACTGCCGCGCTGCGCTGTAGTTGCCCGCCAGCTCCTGCAGCCGCGCATTGCGATAGAACTCCTCCGGCGAACTCGGCTCGGCAACCAAGCCATCACCGGCGAAGCGCTCGCGCATCTCCTCGAGCGAGCGCAGCACCTGCTCGGAATTGGATTCCAGCCGCCGGGCACTCTCCTTCAGGCTCTGCGTGTCGGAGGAGATACTGTCCAGCCTGGCGTCGATGATGCCGAGGCGCTTCTGCAGGCCTGCCACCGCGGGCACTGCCGCGGCGACGACGCCCACATCGCGGGAATCCTCAGACGACTGCAACAGCACGATCAGCCCGAAAACCCCCGCCGCCACCGCCGCGAAAGCCACCGCGCCCAGCAGATCCTCCTTGCCCCGGCGGTATACGATGAACAGAAAGATCAGCGCCGCCAGCGACAGGTAGAAGAGGTAGCTGGCGAAGGGAGCGATCGGCTGAAGTACGTCGGCCACCAGACCGCCCACGGTGCAGAGCGCACCGGTAACGGTCAGCGCCGTGTTGCGCAGGCTCTGGAAAACCGCCGCGTTACCCAGTGCCTGCAGGTACTTCATCGCGACGCCTCGAGCGACACCACCCGGCCTTGGCATCCGGGTATGGATCGCAGTGTTACTCGCTCGAATGGATCGAAGTCCCAACCGTGCACGGCGGTCTCCCAGGCCAGGTGCGTAGAGGCAGTACGCACTGCCCGCAGGCTGCTGATCGTAGCTCTCCGGTTGAGGCCAAGGCAACCACAGTAACGGCGGCGCGCAACGATGCAGGGCGCCTCAAGGGATGAAAGGCGGTAAAGGCCGAGCTTTTTGCCGGTAGCAGCCTACAATGAATGCTATCGATACATCCCGGTTTGTCCTGTGAACCCAGGAGTGCTCATCCCATGCTGAGACGTCGGTTATCCGTCATCCTCTTTCTCTGCGCCACCCTCTGCGCCACCGCTATGGCACGCGCCGAACCGCTGACACTGATCGAGGAGTTGCGGGACGGCGACCTGTCCCTCAGTGCCCTTGGCACCCTGATCGCCCTGGATGCAAAGCCCGGCCTGAAGGGTGGCTACGGGCTTTGCATGGCTGCGGGTGAACAGCTTTGCGATGAGAAAGGAACCGTGGGCTACGGATTGTGCAAGGTCGCCGGTGGGCAGCTGTGCAAGGTCGATGGATCGCTCGGCTATGGCCTGTGCAAGCTGGCCGGGGAGTTCAGCTGCAAGACAAAGGCCAGCCTGGGCCACGGTCTGTGCCGCCTGTCCGGGGGCATGAATTGCAGGGCGTGATGCTGGTGGAAATTTTTTGAGCTTTCGGACACATAGGTTACACAGTATTCCGGGCACATAGGTTACACATTTCGGCATTTGGAGGGCTCTCCAGATGCCATGGAATGAGAGTAACCGTATGGACGAGAGACTTCGCTTCGTCGCCCGTATCCTCGAAGGTGAGAAAATGAGCGTCGCCTGTCGCGAGTTCGGCATCAGCCGGAAGACGGGCTACAAGATCTACAACAGATACCGTGAAGCCGGCATCAAAGGGCTCGAGGATCGCGATCGCAGCCCCTATCGGCATCCCAATAGAACACCCTTCCAGATCGAGAAATCGATCTTGCGGCTCAAGAAGGAGCACAGCTCCTGGGGCGCGCCGAAGATCCAGGAGAAGCTCGAGAAGGAGTTCCCCATGCTGGCGCCACCCGCGGTGAGTACGATCCACAGCATTCTGGATCGTCACGGCCTGGTGAAGCGGCGCAGGCGCCGACGCCACAAGGCACTCCCCTCAGCGACGCCCAGTCGCCGAACGAGCTGTGGTGTGCCGACTTCAAAGGTGAGTTCCGCCTCGGCAACAAGCAATACTGCTACCCGCTGACCATCACCGACTACCGGTCGCGTTACCTGCTGGCCTGCGAGGGGCTGGAATCCGTCAAGGAACGGGGAGCGTTTCCCGTGTTTGAGCGCACCTTCAAAGAGTTTGGGTTACCTGCGGCCATTCGCACCGACAACGGCGTCCCCTTCTCCTCTCCCCATGCCCTGTTCGGGCTGAGCAAGCTCTCCGTCTGGTGGCTACGCCTGGGGATCAGCATTGAGCGCATCAAGCCCGGGTGCCCGCAGCAGAATGGCCGCCATGAGCGGATGCATCTGACCTTGAAGAACGAGGCCACGAAGCCGCCCAGATTCAACATCCTGCAGCAGCAGGAGCGCTTCGATGACTTCGTAGAGGGTTACAACAACGACCGACCGCACCAAAGCCTTGGAGGCCTTTATCCCGCCGAGGTGTATACGCCCTCAGCTCGCGCCTTCTTCTACCCGGATCGGCCGGAGTACCCCTGCCATGAGCGCGTCATTCAGGTGACGCAGTGCGGACGCATCTGTATGGGCCATCGCAAGATCAGTTTGAGCACCGTGTTTGCGGGCCAGTACGTGGGGGTTCGAGAAATCGCTGACGAGGTCTGGCTCGTCAGCTTCATGGAGTATTATTTGGGGTTCTTTGATCGAACAGTTAACCGAGTAGAGCCCGTGGGGGTGAACCCCTTCGCTCAGAAAGTGTTACCCATGTCCTCGGAATAAACTGTTACCCATGTGCCAAGAAAGCACCTTTGAGGGATGGCGCGCCCGGGAGGATTCGAACCTCCGACCGCCTGGTTCGTAGACGATCTAAGAACCCTATCCTATTGATTTTATTGGCCTAAAAACGACGCCCGTTGTCGTATTTGCAGGACAAAGCATCACTTTGCAGCACTGATGTCGGAAGTTTGTCGGAAACAAAAGCGGTCGAATGCCCAAGGTGGTTGGGCACCTGACGGTCTACGCTTTTTGTCGGACTACTATACTGCTCAATAGCATCACCCGGCTTTCAGCGCTTTTATTACCGCCTGCGGGTCATGCCGGATAACCCGCATCAACGCCTGTGCGGGGCCTGTCGGCTCGCGGCGCCCCTGCTCCCAGTTCCTTAAGGTGCCAATCTTGACGTCTACTAGTTGAGCGAACTTGGCTTGAGACAAACCGGTTAACTTCCGAATCTCTCTGACCTGTACTGCATCGATCGTCGTTTCACGGGCCGGCGCTCGTTCGCCACGAACGATTTCGCCCATCTGTTCCGCGCTGACGACCAGTTTGCGAAAGAGTGCATCTTCCATCGTTATTCCTCCCAGGTCTCGACGATACGACGCAGCAATTTGAGCTGTGCCTGCGTCAGATCGTCTTGTACGCCTTTCTTGTATGCCAACAACAATCGAATCTGGAAAACGGCCGTGACATGGTAGTAAATCACGCGTATGCCGCCGCGCTTTCCGGCGCCCTGCATCGACCAGCGCACCTTGCGAAGGCCACCGGACCCTTTGATCTAGTCACCAGCCTCGGGATTACTGGCCAGCATCCTCTGAAACGCCAAATACTCATCATGGCTCAGCAGACCATTTATCTGCTCTTCAAAGACAGGCGTCTCAACAAAAATCATGGGTGCAAAATACGCCAATGGCGTATGTGCGTCAATGGCGTATATCGATTGTTACCCGGAGGTGGGCCCTGGTCGGTATCATTGTGAAAACCGACAAGAAGCAAACGCAATTCTTGCGTGAATATCGTTTCTATCTGGAGTTCGTACACAATCGCTGATGTACACCACCTCACCACCTCACCACCTCACTATAGCCCGAACCAACCCAAGACCGTCTCCGTTGCGTGTCTTGTGCTGCTGGACCAGCAGGGCGCTGTGCTGACTACGCGCCGCCCAAAAGGCAAACAGCTTGGTGGTCTCTGGGAGTTTCCGGGCGGAAAGGTGGAAGCGGCGGAGAGTCCCGAGGAAGCGCTGCGAAGAGAAATTTTGGAGGAACTGGAACTACGTCTCGGGGACCTTGAAGCGATGTCCCCGGTGATGCACCAGTACCCCTTCGGCGTGATTCGGCTCCTGCCCTTTCTTTCCGAAATCGAAAGTCATCCCTTGATTCGCCTCGTCGAACATTCCGAACACCGGTGGGTTACTCCACAAACCTGGGTCAACCTCGAGTGGGCGCCCGCAGATTTGCCGATACTCGATCAAATCACCGCCCGTTTGGGTTAGGCAAGCGAATGAGTAAACAGACACCAGAAGACAATTCATTACCGGACGGAGTTTACGAACGCCTTATCGACGAGGACCTTGTGGAGCTGCTGCGAGGTCATCCCGAGGTAATTTCCTCTCTTAGCAAGCTGGATAACGAAGCCCAACCACATTTTTTCAGCCAGTTTGTCGGACAAATCCTGTTAGAGATCCTCCCCGCATGCAAGCCGAAGAAAAGGTGGGCACTAATCAATCGCCTTATCGAAGTCCTCGCCGCCACAGACGGACTCGACTACACCCTTAAACGGCGGCTACTGGAGCGTCCAGACTTCCTGCGGGAAATCCGCCGAGGAGAAATGGCAAGGTCCCTGCCTATCCCTCAGACTTCACTTAGCGTGAGTAGCCTACTCACCGGTGCGGGAGATGACCCGCAGTTGGAGCGCGAACTGCGGATCGAAATGATGAGCGCGGATCGGGTCGACATCCTCGTTTCTTTCATCAAATGGTCAGGATTGACCTTACTAATGCCCGCCTTCGAGGATCTCGAATCAAGGGGCGTTCCCGTACGAATCCTCACCACGTCTTACATGGGTGCATCCGACCCCGAAGCGATTGAGTGGTTGGCAGCGAGAAAAGGTTTCCAAATGCGGGTTTCCTATGACACCGAGCGAACACGCCTGCACGCGAAAGCCTATCACTTCATCCGCGAGACCGGCTTCTCGACTGCCTATATCGGCTCGGCAAATATGAGCCGTCCAGCGATGACTAGTGGCCTTGAGTGGACCGTCAAAGCCACTGGGCAGGATATGCCACACATTCTTGACCGCTTCGAGGCTGAGTTTGAAACCTACTGGGGACGGGATGAGTTTGCGCCTTACGATATTGGATCCCCGCAGCGATTCCGCGACGCGATATCACGCGCCAGAACGCACCAAAACCAAGCGATGCCGCGTTACTTTGTAGACCTAACACCCTACCCTTTTCAGGAACGAATCCTTCAGGCTCTGGCAGCCGAGCGAGAGGCCGGCTCGAGTAGAAATCTCGTTGTTGCCGCCACCGGCACAGGAAAAACCATGATCGCGGCCTTCGACTTTGCGCGCTTTCGCCGCACACATCCGGATACATCACGCCTGCTTTTTGTGGCGCACCGAAAGGAGATTCTTCAACAGGCAAGAGACTGCTTCCGCTCGGTGCTTCGTGATTTCAATTTCGGAGAACTGCTGGTTGACGGACAGGTACCCGCTAGCTGGCAGCATGTTTTCGCATCGGTGCAAAGCCTTTCGGGCCACAAGCCCTGGCAACAACTCGGGGATGATCACTTCACATTTCTGATCGTCGACGAGGTGCATCATGGCACGGCAGCGAGCTATCGAGCTTTGTTTGAGGCCATAAATCCGCAGATCATGCTCGGCTTAACGGCGACGCCAGAGCGGATGGATGGCTCCTCCGTGTTGCCGGATTTCAACAACCGCTTCGCGGCGGAAATTCGCCTGCCAGAGGCACTCGAGGAGAAACTGCTCTGTCCGTTCCACTATTTCGGCGTTACTGATCCGGTCTCAGTTGCTGACGAGCGCTTCTGGCGCAACGGGAAGTATGAAACCAGCGCTCTTGAGGATGTTTACACGGGTGACGATATACGAGCGCGTGATCGCCTCAACGCTGTGATGCAGGCGATTGGCCGCTACTATCCTCACACTGATCGAGTGCGTGCAGTAGGTTTCTGTGCTGGTGTTCGGCACGCAGAGTTTATGGCGCGACGCTTCCGAGAGGTCGGTTATACCGCTGAAGCGGTGCTTGGCGAGACTCCCGCAGCGACCAGAGCGCAGCACATTGCAGACTTTCGGGCTGGAACTCTGCAGTTCCTGTTTGTCGTTGATATCTTCAGCGAGGGGATTGATATTCCCGAAATCGATTTAGTCCTCTTTCTCAGGCCCACCGAGAGCCTCACAGTTTTTCTCCAGCAGCTTGGGCGGGGACTACGACACTCGCCCGAGAAAGACTGCCTGACGGTACTCGACTTCGTCGGCCAGGCACATCGAAAATATCGCGTTGACCGGAAGTATTCATCTCTCCTTCGCACTACTCGCCGGCGGATTGATCTAGAAATTGAGCTCGATTTCCCGAACCTGCCACCGGGATGCAACATCCATCTGGAACGGGTGGCAAAGGCGCATGTGCTTGAAAATATCCGCAATTCCCTCGGCAGCCTTAAAACCTTCGTTCCCGAGGCAATTCGCAGCTTTGAGGCCGAAACGGGCAAGCCGCTCGATTTTGGCAGCTTTGTCGAAGAGACGGAGCTTTCTCCCAGAGACCTGCTGCGGAACCGGACCTGGTCCGAATGGAAGGACCTCGCTGCTGGGACCCAAACGGTTACTGATCCAGACCTCGCGGATACACGAAAACTGATGCGACGCCTATCGCTGCGCACGGACACGACATTTCTTGAAAAGGCAAAAGCTGCCGTTACTTCAGGCGTTGCGGAGGATGCAGCTGCTTACGGACTCAGCGATGCGGAAGGCGCCGCTTTGCACTATCTGGGGCCTATCGGCAGTCCGGTTTATCGCGATGATCGAGTTCGAGGAAAATCCGGCGGCTCGGCGGGCGCTGGTGGACTCGACATCGACGACGGCCAACCGGGTTCTGCAGTTGGTCGAGGCCGTGACGCCTCAATTCTCCGATACTGAACGACGAAAGCGCCTGGAATTCTTTCTGGATTCGGCAATCTGCGGATTCTCGTCCCACCGTAATCTGGGTATTTCGTTTTTCCTGGACAAGGGCGGCGACCCCCGAGAGCTCGAGGAGCTGTACATCGATTGCGGCGTCAGGATTCTTTCCTGACCTCCGACGTGCGGGAGATCAAAGCATCAGGCTGACAACAACCGTCGCGCCAAACACAACCGAAAAGGGGATCACCAGCGACACCATCCCAATATCCGGGTAGGCTTGCCGGTGCGTCAGCCCGCAAATGGTAAGTATCGTGATGATTGCACCATTGTGCGGCAGGCTGTCGAAACCCCCGGCAGACATCGAAATGACGCGGTGCATGAGTTCGAGGCTGACCCCGGCCTCCCTCGCCATGTTGGCAAAGGTATCCCCGAGCGCGGCCAGCGCGATACTCATGCCACCGGAGGCGGAACCGGTAATCCCGGCCAGCGTATTGACCGCCAGCGAAGCGGAAATCAGCGGATAACCCGGGGCGATATCCACCACCCCCGCCTTGATCAGAGCAAAGCCCGCGAGGGACGCGATCGTCGTACCGTAGCCGACCTCAGAACCGGTGTTGAATGTCGGCAGCATGCAGCTTATTGCACCTGCGCCAAGGCTCTCGTTGACGTTGTGCAGGCGGCGTAGGTTGACGGCGATCACCACCATGTTCCCCGCGAACAGACCCGCGATAATCGCCCACAGGCTGGCCAGTGTATCCACCGACGTATTGCCGAACTTGGCCGACGCCAGGTACGACGTATCCCACGCCGGGATCAACACCTCAAAAAACACGAAGTTGGTGCCTACGACCACAATCACTGGCAACAACGCCACAGTCAGCGCCGGGAGGTGGCCATCATCGATCCTCGCTGGTTCATTCCGCAGATCGTTCCCGTAGCCTTCGTGAGCGATGGCCGCGGCTCGGCGCTTCAGCCATGTGAGACCAAGCACCATGATCAGCAGACCGCAGACCGTGCCCAATACGGGAGCTGCGTAGATCGAGGTTCCGAAATACGCCGTGGGGATAATGTTCTGGATCTGGACCGTGCCGGGCAGGCATGTCATTGAAAACGTCGCACTGCCAAGGACCACCGTTGCTGGTATGAGGCGCTTGGGGATATGTGCCTCGCGAAACACCGACGCAGCAATCGGATACACGGCGAAGACAACCACGAACACGGACACGCCCCCGTAGGTGAGCAAGGCACAGGCAAGTACGATCGCAGGAATCGTGCGCGTCGGTCCGAGCGAACGCATAATCTCCAGGGCAATGCAGCGCGCCGACCCTGAGTCTTCCATCAACTTGCCGAAGATCGCACCCAGCAGGAAAACCGGGAAGTACTTGACGACAAATCCCAACACGCCGTACATGAAAACCTGCGTGTAGATGGCCAACAACTGATCGCGGTCTGCGGACAACAGCACCGCCAGCATGGCCAACACAGGGGCCAGGATAATCACACTGATGCCGCGGTAGGCCAGTACCATCAGCAGCACCAGCGAGAGCAGGATGCCCGGTATTTCCAGAACTGGAGCCATTCCTGTTCACCCTCTCCAATGTTCACCCGCGTCGGCAACTCCACGCAAACCGCTGCCACAGCGTGAGCAATTCTTATTGGAAATCATGTAAGCTACTAGGCTTAAACACATGGTTAGTAAAGTCAACAAATTTTTTTAAGAACGCTACTCGCTGACCGAGCACTCGTTTTCGTGCGGCGGGCAACGAGCAACATCATTGCTGAGCCGAGGGGAAATCGAATGCCACGCATAGCCAATTGCCACAACATCGCCGACCTTCGGCGGCGCGCCAAAGCGAAGCTGCCTCGCCCGATGTTCGACTACATAGACGGTGGCGCCGACGACGAATGGACGATGCGTCGCAACTCCAGTGCCTTTGATGACTGGGAGTTGCTGCCGAACTACCTGAGAAACATCGCAACTATCGATCTGAGAACAGAGGTGCTGGGCTGCACGCTGGATTTACCTTTTTTCCTGGCACCCACCGGCATGTCGCGCCTGTTTCATCACCACAAAGAACTCGGCGCTTGCCGCGCTGCTGAGAAATTCGGGACGCTGTACACGCTGTCCACCATGGGCACCACCAGCCTTGAAGACATTGCGACCACAACGCAAACGCCGAAAATGTTCCAGATCTATATTCTCAAGGACCGGGAGCTGACCCGGGAGTTCGTGCAGCGTTGCAAAGCCGCTCATTACCGGGCGCTTTGCCTCACCGTCGATACTCCGCTGGCGGGAAACCGCGAGCGCGATCTGTACAACGGCATGACCATGCCGCCAAAAATTACTCTAAAGAACCTGTTCAGCTACGGCTTCAGCTTCGACTGGCTGTTCCACCTGGCGTTAAGCCCGGATTTCAAGCTGGCCAACGTGGCGCACCGGGTCGATGCGCTTGGTGGCGGCGCGATGGGGCTCATCGACTACGTGAACAGCCAGTTTGACCGCAGCGTGACCTGGGATGACGCGGCCTGGCTTGCGGATCAGTGGGACGGCCCCTTTGTGATCAAGGGGCTGCAGTCCGTTGAGGACGTGAAGCGTGCCCGGGAAATCGGCGCCAGCGCGGTCATGGTGTCGAATCATGGGGGCCGGCAACTCGAGGGGGCTCCCGCACCCATCGACTGTATACCCGCGCTCCGCGACGCAATCGGCAATGACCTGGAACTGATTCTGGATGGCGGGGTCCGTCGAGGCACGCACGTGATCAAGGCACTCGCCCTCGGTGCGGATGCGTGCTCCATCGGACGCCCCTATCTCTATGGCCTCGCCGCAGGTGGCCAGGCCGGCGTCGAGCGGACACTGAAACTCCTGAGGGCTGAAGTCGAGCGGTCCATGGCCCTACTCGGCGTTTCAGCTACCGCTGAACTGGGAACAGAGCATGTTCGGAAAGTGGGGTCGAGCTCTCGCTGCGACTTATCCTCAACGGACAAGGTGCTATGACCTGATGGCTCGGGGCAGGCCCAGCGAGATAAATTCGCGTACCGCTTCCTCAAGTGCTACTCGACTTCGGAGATTACACCCAACGGCGATGCGCGGGAGCCGGCTGATGACAACGCAGCAAGTGAGGTCGCCCCAATGGCTTTGCCACCGCAGGCTGGAAATGACCAACCCTAGTGACGAAGTAGTGAACGAAGTATCGTTTGCGCGTCTTCGGACTGTAGGCGCTGCCCTAGCGCGCGAAACTCAACTGCTATGCGCGCTTCGAGTGGCTCCACACACCGATTCAGCAATCGTTTGGTCTCCACTAATCCTTGGCGAGGATTGCTCGCAATCTGCTTCGCAAGCGCCAATGCTCGGGCTGCACCATCACCATCCGCAACGCTCTCAAGCGCCAGACCTAGCTCGCATGCCTGGGTGGAATTGACGGCAGCACCTGTCATCAACAAGTAGCGTGCCTGCAAGGATCCTACACGCTCAGCAAGTAGCAGCGTACTACCGGCCTCGGGAACGAGCCCCAGAGTGACAAAGGGAAATCGCATCGACGCTGACGCCTCGACGATCACCAGGTCGCAATGCAACAAGGCTGTGGCGCCAAAGCCGATTGCTCTTCCCTGTACAGCAGCGATGAGGGGCTTTTCGATTTCCGCCAGGCGGTGCGCCGCCTCAGTAGAGCGAAACCGACTCCTGTCATCCAGGTGGCTCCATTCCTCAGAATCGCGATGCAAAAATCCTTCGATATCGTTGCCGGAGCTGAAGTCCTTTCCGGCAGCCAGTAATACGATGACCGACACGCTGTCGTCCTGGTCAAGCATGACCAATGCTTCGCTCAGCGAGCCATACATGTCGTCATTGAACGCGTTTAGTGTCTCAGGACGGTTCAGCGTAACAACACCAACCCCGTCTGCTCGCTCCAAAGCGATGTGTTTCATTGTTTTCCTCCGAAGTCCTGATAGTTGACATACAGGGAGCGGCGGTCTGAGCAGCGCTTGAAGAAAGCACCTCGGCCCTCCCTTTGGTTAGGCTTCAAAGGGCCTGTGTCAAACAGCCTCACAAGCCAGCCCTCAATCCGCAGGAGGCTCGCGTATCACGATGCGCTGTATTTCTCGCATGTCCTGAAGAAAGTGGTGGGATTTGCTCCCTCGCAATCCAGTAAGTCGTCGTAGCGGTTATCTCTTACTCAACTTAAGAGATCGCAAAAGCGCAAGCGGGCAACATCTCCTCGCGATTTGCGTAAAAAAATTCAATTCAAACGTTTGCGCCCTGAGTACCTTTCAAAACGCTTTCCATACCTTCGCTGTCCATAATGATGTCCTTGTAGCTGCCACCCGCCGGGATCATCGGGTATACGTTTTCCTCCGCCTCCACAATCACATCGAGCAGGTAAGGTTCTGACGGGTCGGCGAGCATTCGTTCATAGGCAGCCGGTAGCTCTTGTGGATCAGTCACTCTCTCGGCCTTTACCCGATAGCCCGCTGCAATCGTGGGAAAATCAGGATAGATGTCCAGCTCATCGGCTGATTTTACCGCCATGGGATCGGCCATGCCGGACCCGGCGCGATGGCCGTCGTAAATCATGTCCTGCCACTGGCGCACCATGCCAAGCCACTGGTTGTTGATCACGACAATTTTCACGCCAATGCCATAACGACCACAGGTCGCCAGCTCCTGGATGGTCATGTTCAGGGATCCATCACCATCAACATCGATGACCTGTCGCTCCGGCTCCGCGACCTTTGCGCCGATGGCGGCGGGCAAACCGTATCCCATGGTTCCGAACCCCGAGCTGGACAGAAACGAATGGCTACGACGGCTTCGGTAGTGCTGCATGGCCCACATCTGATGCTGGCCTACACCAAGACTGATAATGGCATCGCCGTTGGTAACATCGCTCAAAAGACTGATTGCGAACTGTGGGCTGATCGCAGCAGTCTCCGGCACCTCGAATGGATACTCGGCCTTAAGCGTATTCAGGTAGCTCACCCAGGGCATGTGGTCGGATGTTTCAATACAGTCCGTCAACTGCGATAGCGCAATTGCAAGATCCGCGCAGGCCGCCAGAGTGACCGGCTTGTTCTTATTGAGTTCGTTGCGATCAATGTCGATATGAATGATCTGCCCGTGCTCGATGAAGGTCTCGGGCTTACCGGTTACGCGATCGTCAAAGCGAACACCTATAGCCAGCACCACATCCGCCTCGTTGATAGCAACATTCGCGTACTTGGAGCCGTGCATACTCAGGCAGTGCAAGGCCAGCGAATGGTCCGGCGGGAAGGCCCCGTGGCCCATGACGGTGGTTGTGACCGGGCAATCCAGCTTTTCTGCTAGCGTCAGTAGCTGCTTCGCGCAGTCGGCCGACACGATGCCACCGCCGGCATAGATAACCGGGCGTTCTGCCTGCCCGAGAAGACGACAGGCTTCCGACAACTGCAGGGAAGTCAATCCACCAATCCCAGGCTCCGGACACTCGACCACTGCCGGAATCTGCGGCGGTATGTAGTTGCCGCCTGCATCTTTCGGATAGTGCTGCTGTATGTCTTTTGGAATATCGATCAGAACGGGGCCAGGTCGGTTACCACCGGCCAGGGCAAAGCCTTCCCTCACCACTTCGGGTATTTCGGTGACCCGCTTTATCAGGTAGCTTCTCTTGGTGATCGGCTGAGTTATCGCGACGATATCAACTTCCTGAAAGGCATTCTTGCCGAGCAGGTGAGAAGGTACGTTCCCGGTGATGCAGACTATCGGCGTGGAATCGCTGTTTGCGTCGGCGATGCCTGTGACCAGGTTCGTCGCACCCGGACCTGAGGTCGCGAGACACACACCTACTTTGCCCGTGGCCCTGGCGAAGCCCTGAGCCGCATGTACCGCACCCTGCTCGTGTTCGGTGCGCACACATCGGATGCCGAACCCGGGAAGTGCATCAAAGATTTCGAGGTTTGCTCCGCCGGGATAACCGAACAGCACATCAACGCCTTCAGCTTTCAGGGCCTTTGCCAGAATCTGCGCACCGCGCAGCGCATTAGCCCGCTGCTCGGGCTGTAGATCAAGCAGCGACCCGCCAGTTACAGTCGTTGTGCTTTTATACGTAACGCGGTCTTCTGTGGTATTCATGTTTGTGCCCGGGTCGTGAACCTACTCATGTTGCGGGCGAGGGGCTCAAACGATTGCTGGATCGGAAAGTAATTCTCAACCCCCAGCGTGTGATCGGCCAGGTGTCCCAGCTCAGCTGAAGTGCCCTCGCCAAAGTGCTAGCCTTCAGGAGGTGTGTGCAGGGCCGATGCAACCCTGTATCGCCATCAGTGGGACAGGTACCAATCCACATGCTGTTCCAAGAGAGGCATGGGCATGGCGCCGCTATCAAGCACGGCAGCATGGAACTTGCGAATGTCAAACGCGTCGCCGAGTCGCTGCTCCTGCGCACGCCGGATCTCCCAGATCCTCTCGAAGCCCAGTTTGTAGGCCAGCGCCTGCGCTGGCATGTCGGTGGAGTAGCGAAGCGTCTCTGAGACCACTTCCGCCTCGCCGGAAAAGGTGTTCTCCCGCATGAAAGCGCGGGCTTTACTCAGCGACCAGCCAAAGTGGTTCATCCCAGTATCCAGCACCAGACGAGCACTAAGGAAACTATCGAAGAGCAGCCAGCCGTACTCTTCGTAGGGATCGGCAAGAAGATCCATTTCACTGGCAAGGCTGGCTGCATAGTTAGCCCAGCCCTCGGTATAGGCCGGGTACAGCAGCGCGGTCTTCTTGCGAAACTCGTCGAGGTCAGTATTTTCATTCTGCAGGGCGATATGAAAGTGGTGCCCGGGAATGAGTTCGTGATAGATCAGCGCCGCAGTCCACACCATCGGACGCTCGTCGAGATTGGAGCCGTTGAAGCGGTAGTTACCTACTGTGCCGGGCCCTTTGGGCGCCTCGTACATACCAAACGTCATACCGGCCTCGGCGGCCGGGTCCAGGCGTTTGACGCCGTAGGGGGCTGCCGGCAGCACCGAGAAATACTGAGGGATGAGCGGTTCGATACGGCGTATGTACGCCATGTAGCGATCGGCAACCTCCTCCGGTGTTTTTGCGAAGAACCGCGGGTCACTACGCATCTGCTCATGAAAATCCTGAGCGGTCCCCTCAAAGCCCAGCCGATCGCGAATCGCCTGCATGCGTTGCTGGGTATCAGCAAGATAGTCGAGTCCGCGCTGGTGGATGACCTCCGGATCGAGGTCCATGGTGGTCTGCTTACGGATTGCGAAGCGATAGGCTGCCTTGCCATCAGGATACTGACCCATGCCCACACTTTCTGGGGCTTTGCTTTCATATTCTGCGCCCATGGCGTCGAGGAGACGATCGACGGCATTGAGCGTGGTTTGCGCCAGCACGGCGTCTATGCCGCGTTGCAATCGCTCCACCTCAACAGCAGGCAGCCCGGCGGTGCGGCCGTCGGCCACCGCAGCCAGCGCCGGCAGTCCCGCCCGAAGGGAATCAAAGGTTTTTCGCGCCCCGGGCAGCGCTTCTTTGGGTAAGCGAATATCGCGCCTGGCCTGCTCCTCCAGACGGGCACGGGCGTCGTCCAACCAGCGCCCGACATCCGCCAGCAGAGCGAGGTAGAGGTCCACATCTTCGGCCGTATCCAGCGGCGCCGTTGTCAGCGCGGTGGGTAAAAGGAACGAGAGCGTAACGCCGGCGTTGTAGGGCGTGAGGCCAAAACTGAGCCAGAAGTAGTCCAGCCCTTCAATCGTCAACTGGAACTCCCGACTGAGCATTGCCAGCGTGAGTCGCTCCTGATGATCGAGCTTACTCGTGTCCAACTGCTCGAGTAACTCAAGCTGTGTTCTGGCGTGATCGGCGTTGCGTTCTGCCTGCTCAAAGGTCTCCACTGGCAGGCCCGTGACCCGACGGCCTGCCATCATCTGCAGATAGGGCGTCTGCTCCACCAGGCGTTCTGCGTAGTCGTCTGCTATCGTCGCAAGCTGTCGCGAAGCGCTTTCAGCCTGCGCCATACTGGCAAGGAGCGCAGACATCAGCACGAGGGAATGCAATAGGATGGAGGGTCTTAGCACGGTAGTCATGGTGATGGGTTCCAGCTCTTCAGAATAAAGTCAGTCAGCAGACGGTTGAACTCATCGGGCCGGTCCAGCATCAGGAAGTGGCTGACGCCGGGCATGATCAACACCTCAGCGCGATCGTTGAAGGCCCGCACCTCCGCCTGCACTTCGTCGGTCCACAACGGATTTTCCGCATACACAGCCAGCAGAGGAACGTCGATGCGGTCGTTGTAGGCGGTCTCCGGGTCGCTCATTTCCGGCAGAAAACTGCGCACGACGTGGGGCGGCGCGTTCTTCATGGCGTCATTGACTTTCTCGACACCCCAGTCGGGCGTCTGCTCGCCGGTGAAGCTGTCGACTATGGGCGGCCAGACGTAGTCGTACAGCCAGGTGTCCATCAACCATGCGATAGCGGCCGAGGACCAGCCCGGGTCTTCGTAGATCAGTATGCCGTCGACGGCAATAAAACCCGCTACCTTTTCAGGCCAGCCCCGGTAGAACTCACGCAGGGCGGGAACGCCCAGGCTGTGACCGACCACGATGGCACGGTCGACCTTTGCGTCCTCTACCACCGCGTTGATCGCCCGTGCGTGGAGCTTCATGGAGTAGCGCAGATCTTCCGGCTTATCGGAAAGGCCATGCCCGGGCAGGTCCAGCAGCAGCACGCGCCCGATATTCAGTAACGCCGGAAGCTGCAGTTCCCAGAATGTGAGATCGCAGCCGCCGCCGTGAACCAGCACAGTGGTGCGGGTACCCTCTCCGATCAGCTTGTAGTGGACCCGCACATCGTCGACGGTGGCATATCGGCTTTCCACGCCATCAAGGATAGCTTCCCCAGCCCCCTCTTCCACAGCCGTGGCAGATCCACTGACGAGGCAGAGCCAAAGAGCAAGCAGCAAAGACCACCCGCGACATGAGCGGAAATCGTTCATCGTGCCGGCTACACCGCCATCGCCACCGCGGTGCGACGCGGATCGCCACAGGCGTGAGTCATGCCGTCTTGGATGTGTATGCCTTCGAAGGAACCATGCAGCCATTGACGTGGATTGACGATATCGAGCGCAACGTCGTCTTTCTCCATCAGGGCTGAAATTACGGGCGCGCCCATATCCTGCTCGATCAAGCGAGCTGGCATGCCCCAACTCCCACCAAAGCGCGGGCGGTTCACCGACTCCTCAATACTCATGCCGCAGTCGATGATATTGGTGACGTTCTGCACCAGGTTCTCGTATAGCGAAACGCTGGGCGAGCCACAGGCGATCACAGGCTTGCCATCTTTCAGGACCATCAGCGGGACAATACGGGAATGGAAGTGGGCGCCCCGCTCAGGCATACCCGAGGAATAGTGCACACCGGAGCCGCAGATACTGGTGCCGTCGATGAACAGGCCGTTCGCCCAGGGCAACGCCATACATGAATGGAGTACGGTAGCGACATTACCCTCACCATCCACGACAGATAGATGATTACTCCCCGTCGTCACCCCCTCGATGTTCTGCTGCGAGATATTTGCCGCAACCTTGAGCACGTCACTGGGACTGCGAGCCGGGCCCTTCGAAAGCTTCTCGTAACGACGCGCCGCCAGATCCGGGTCAAGGCGCTGCTGCCAGTGTTGCGGCTCCCCCGAATGGTTGGCCTGCAATGTGTCGGCCCATACTTCGTCCAGCGCCTTGAACATCAGATGGCATGTTTCGGGACTTTCCGACGCGGCCCCCATTTTGCCGATATCGGCGTGCTGCAGTATCTGCAACACCGCCGCCACGTCTGTGGCTCCGAAATCGGGCGGCGGCGAAGCCAGTAGCTGGTAATCGCGGTAAGCGCCTTTCGCCGGCTCGTCCCAGAATGCCTCGTATTGCGCGAAGTCTTCGGGCGTGATGCTGCCGCCCGCTGCCTGAATCACCTTCGAGAATTTCTCTGCAAATCCGCCATGGTAAAAGTAGCCCGAGCCCTCTTCCGATAACTGCTCCAGCAGATCCGCGTAGCGCTTCTGATAGAGCCTGTCGCCAGGCTGCACGATGGTCTTGTTGGGCATGAAGACCTCACGCCCTTCAGCATGAGAGGCGATCTTGCCGATCTCGACAAACACCTCGCCGAACAGGAACGGGTGTATCTCAAAGCCCTCCCTAGCGTAGTGAATGGACGGCGCCATCACCCGCTTGCGGGACAGCTTGCCGAAGCGGTCGTGAGCGCCCTGCCACCCGGCCCAGTACCCAGGCACACAGACATAATCGGCGGTGCCCATTTCCTGCGCCATCTTTGACAGGTCAAGGTCCGGGCAATTGAGGGGCCGCGCATTGGTACCGTTGATGTAGTAGCTCTTCCCGGTGGCGGCTTCGTAGTACAGCATGGAAAACACACCGGTAATGGTGGTCATGTGGGGCTCCACCACTGTCTGCATCAGCGCTGCTGCGCAGATGGCGTCTACGGCATTGCCGCCCGCCTTAATGGCGTCGATGGCGGCCTTGGTCGCCAACGGATGGGTGGATACGGCGACGCCCTTGTTGCCCGACACTCCCTGCTTGTAACCCTGGAAGCGGGCCTGCTCGAGGAGCGCCTCGCGAATACGATTCGGCGCCGGCTGCCAGGCTTTCTCGGCGGCCCGAGCCAGCCACGGGGACGCCGCGGCCATCGCAGCAGCGCCAAGGAATGCACGTCTGTCCATTACTTACCTCATGATTCAAAAAGATGCGCCATTCCCAACATCGAAGGGATCGACATCGGGTGGCTCTATTCCGAGTAGATGCTCAACAAAATAGTCAAAACGACGCTGTAGGAAGTATTTGTCCCCCGATAAGCCATGCGTACGGTTTGGCAAATAGAGAAGGTCGTACGGTTTGTTCGCCTTGATCAGCGCATCCACCAGCCGAAACGCCTGGTTCTGGGGCACGTTTTCGTCCATATCGCCGTAGGCAATCATCAACTTACCCTCAAGACGATCGGCCAGAGCAGTGATATCCAATGGCGCCCAGTTCATCGGCTTCTCCGCCGCGCTACCACGGTAGATACTGCCGTCAGCGTACTCGGGCACTCCCGTAAATGGCTCGAATCCGGGATACAGTGCCGCATAGTCGTACACACCGGCGCTAGAGACCGCCACGTCGTAGAATTCAGGACGGGAAAGGATGGCCTGCGCCGAGAACGTGCCGCCCCAGGAATGGCCAAAGACGCCGACGCGCTCCAGATCCATCTCGTCGTGCGCTGATGCCAGCTGTTCGATGGCCGCGATGTGGTCGTCGATCCCCAACTGGGTAAATTCGGGGTAGCCAGCATCGTCAAAGGCCTTGCTGCGCAGCGGCGTTCCTCGGCCGTCGGTTGTTACAACTGCGAACCCAAGGCGAGCAAGAGCTGCCTGGTTTGAAGCTACTCGAGAGCGCACTACATCAACGAAGTTGCGGGGCGCCACACTGACCTGGGGCCCTCCATACACCGCGTCAATCACGGGATGCTTGCCGTCCGGCAGCACTTTCTGGGGCGCCCAGTAAACTGTGTAGATATCGGTTTTACCATCCGCCGCCTTTACAGCCCGGCGGACAGGCGGCTTCCAGCCAACAGCTAAAAGCGCATCAACGTTCGCTGTTTCCAACTCAGCAATCAGGGCACCATCCTTGAGCGAACGCAATACCGTCACTGGTGGCTCACTAACGGTAGACCAGGTGTCAATGAACACGTCCTGCTCAGTGTTGATCAGCGCCGGTGCATCGGGGAGACCAAACAGTACTGTGAAGCTCGGGCTCTTCTGCGCAGGGAAATCATGGTCTGCGTTTATTCCCGTCAGCAGCACAGGCTCCCCACCGTCCAGGGACGCCCGGTACAGGTGACGATAATAGGGATCCCGCGCAGGCTCCCTGCCACCACCGGTGAAGTAGATCTCCCGGGCGGCTTCATCGACGAGGTGAATATCCTGCACCAGCCAGTCCCCGCCGGTGATCGCATTCCTCAGATCGCCAGTCTGTGCGTCGTAGAGATACAGATGTCCCCAGCCACTCCGCTCCGAGAACCAAATGACCTCAGCGCCGTCACCCAGCACACGAATATTCGGAACGTTGTACTCCACGGAGTTTGCTTTCAATTTGGTGTCGCTGGCCTCCTCAATGAGAATCTCCACCTCGCCGGAACTGAGCTCCGCTCGCAAGAGGGCCTGATTTCGACTACCGAGGGTTCTTGCGATCAGGTAGGCCTGTCCGCGATCCAGGCTCCACCCGCTTATGTGGCTGAAGAAGCCGCCCGTTGCGTATCCCGCGGGAACTTCGAGCTCGACATGCTTACCCGTCTGCAGGTCCCACACGTGGAGTTCCTGAATGGGGGACTTATCCTTCGAATCACCCGTAAGTTGGGTGCGCACCTCGTGGACAATTGGCCGCAGGCTGCCGTCGGTCGGCACCCATTCCACGAACGGTGTGACAGACACCTGACGCTCATCAACCCGTGGCACCAACAAATAACGACCATCGGGGGAAAACTGTGCGCCAAAGGGCGGAAAGGTCAGGCCGTGCTTCTTGATCTGCACTGCGAGCAGGCCCGCATCCGGGAACTTGCCGTAAGCGTAGTAGGCTTCGCCGTCACTGGTCAGCGCGCGCTCTTTACCAGTCTCAAGATCTAGCAGGTAAAGGTTGTGATCCCGGGTGAGGGCCGCAACACGTCCGTCGGGGGAGAGCAACCGCCCCCCCGGCGGCAGATCCATAGCCTGGACAGTACAGCTGGGAGATGCGGACAGATCGCAGCTGACCGCTTTCCCCTCATGCGTCGCCGACAATAGCTTCAGCGTAGCGTCGGGTGATGGAGACTGCAGCTCGGACAAGCCGACACCTTCCCCCAACGCTGCTGCGAGTGCTTGATTCAACGCCACATGATCAAACGCCGGACGCTTGTCGCCCTCTGGCAACGTGACCCGAACAAACTCTGGCCCACTGTCGCCGCTTCGCTGATACCAAAACCCAGATCCGTCAGGCAGCCACTTGGGGCGAATACTGGCGTTCTTAATAAGTTCACCAGCATTACCCTCCAGCAGTGGCTCTGCAGCGATGTAGTCCGCTGCCGTTATGTCACCGGCTGCCAGCGCGGCAAACGGCAGGGCCGCAGCCAAGGTTCCAGCGATCAGTGCAAGGTTCAAAAGACTCTCCTCAGAAATCACTCCAGGGCGAGTGCCTGACCATTGGTGTAGTAGTGACTCGCGGCGTTGAGTTCGCCAGTCTCTGGGTCCCGGGTGATACCCACCCATAGCCCCTGGGAGTAGCGGCGATCTGCCGGCTGCATCCATTTGTAGGGAAGGCCAGTCGCTTCCATCAACTCCTCGCTGAACTCGCCCTCCATTACCCGCACGGTTTGCGACAGGCTGCTCATATCGCTGATGCTCTCGATCTGCGGAGAGAGGATAGACGGCGCGTCCAGTGCCTGCTTCGGCGTCATGCCAAATCCCAGCACGTTGGTCAGCGACTGAAAGGTCTCCAGATGAAGGCCCATGGACATGGAAGCGAAGGCCAGCACTGGCTCGTCGTCCTTGAAGGCCAGACCGATTTCTATAGCGCCTGGCAGTCTGTTACCCGGGCCGGCCTTGGCAATAATTGCCTTTTGACTGACCGCGGGGTCGCCGATAGAAACGCCGTCGACGATGATGCCGGTCTTGCCCCACACCACACAGTTGATGGAGTGCGTGACCGCAGTCATATTGCCCCATCGATCGATCGCTACCACGGTGTCGGAGTGCTTGGTGCCCCCATCCGCCCATTGGCTGAGGCCATTACCGGCGGCGATCTGCGCCCACAATTTATCGGCATGCTCTTGACTCAGGCGCGCCTGCGGCGAGAAGTCGAATTCCGGGTACTGCTCGGTCAGCAATTGGGGTGCGAAGGCGCGGATGAACGGAATATTGCCGGCATTGAGCAACTCGGAGACGCGGCGGAAGCTTTCAGGATTCTCGGACCAATGCCCCAGTTCCAGAATGCCAGCGGCCTCTCCGAGATTCAGCGCCTCGAGCATGTTCACACCACCATAAGCTGGCAGGCCGTTCCCGTAGACCGTATAGCCCCGGTAATCGGTTGAAACCGGATCGCCCCAAATCACCTCGTAGTTGGCAAGATCCTCTAGCGTAAATTTGCCGCCGTCGGCCTGCACCGCAGCCACCGCTTTCTGCGCCCATGGCCCCGTGTACATATAGTCAACGCCCCCGGCCTGAATGGCACGCAGGGTCTTCGCCAGTGCCGGCTGCCGCAGGGTATCGCCCGGCTGCAGCCACTCGCCGTCGGGGCGAGAGAACACGGCCTTGCTTGCAGGTAGGCGCGCGAGATCATTCTTGCGCGGCTCAAGATAGCCGTTCAGTTGCTTGCCGAAAGGAATCCCTTGCTCTGCCAGATAGATCGATGGTTCAAGCAGTACTTCGAAGGGCAGCTTGCCAAAGCGCTGACTGGCAGCCTCGACCCCGCGCATAAACCCGCCGACAAGGGCGGTACGACCACTGGGTTCGCCGGTGCCATAGAGGGCATCGCCGTAGCCACCAATTTCCCCGGGGATGCTCATAGGGTCGTCTTCACCGGCAATGGTGTTCCAGCCCGCATCGAGGTGGGAAATCTGGCCGCTCGCGGCGTCATAGTGCACCATACTCATAATGCCGAAAAAGCTGACCACCGCACCGCCCCCGAGGGTCACCTGGGCCATGGCCGCGGTCATTGCGGCATCCACCGAGCTGCCACCCTGCTTCAACGCTTCCAGGCCGGCGCGCTGAGCCAGGGGATGGAAGCTACCGGAAATGGCACCGCCATAGCCGCGCGCCTCAGGATTGCCGGGAAAGGCAACGTCTTCCATGTCGAGGAATTTATCCAGCTCTCCCGCGGGCCACCGCGCTGGAGAGAGGTCTGATGCCGCCGCCGTATCAGGTTGTGATGCGGCAGCGCTGCCGGCCTGAACCGAGCCTTCCCGGTCACCGGATTGGCTACTGGCGTCACAGCCGCCAAGTGCAGCACCCAGCGCTGCTACAGCCAGCAACTTTCTGGTCAATGCCATAGCTATCTCCCTGGTGAACTGGGGGAGCTGAGCAAGAAGTCCGCGCCGCTGCCACGGGCAACAGCGCAGACCGTATCAGCTGTCAGAATGAGTAGCGCAGTGCGAGGCGCGCGGTGCGCGGCTGCAACAGGAAGATTTCGTTGAACGTGTCACCTGCAGGAATCGGCAGGCCTGCGTCCACGAGAACCCGGTCGAAGTTGTTTTCAGCAACGATTTCCGACTCGTCTGTCAGGTTGGTGATCAGCAGATCAACAGACCAACGGTCACTGCGCAGGCCAACACCGGCGTTGAAAACGGAGAACTCTCCAAGCGTCACACCTCTGGGGCCCAACGCCGTGTCATAAGCACCGGTATACGCCCAGCTGCCATTAACGTACCAGTTGGTGGCGTCAAAGGCCGGCGCTGAATACTCGAAGCCTGCGTTCGCGGCCCACTCCGGCACGTTCGGTAACGCTGTGCCAGCCTCAGTGATTTCCCCCGTAATTTGGTTCGACAGGAGATCTTCATCCAACTCCGACTCTGTGTAGTTTCCGCCGGCAAAGACCGTAAGGTTGTCGGTCAATGCGGCGGAAAACTCGGCTTCAAAACCGGTGGAACTGGCTTCACTGGCGTTCAAAATCACGGCAAAACCCAGCGGTGGCGTGGACACCAACACCTGCAAATCCTTGTAGTCGGTGTAGAAAACCGCAGCGTTAAACGTTGCTTTGCCGTTCAACAGAGTGGCCTTGAGTCCCAGCTCGTAGGCATCCGTGCTGTCTTCATCGTAGGACTCAAGACCCGCGCTGCCGCCCGGCGCGAAAAGCTCAATGGCAGCGAGCGTGGTTGATGAGTTGATGTTGCCGTTCCGGGCACCGGTTGCATACTGCGCGTAAATAAGCAGGTCATCGGAAGGAGTGTACTCAAGCGCAAATTTTGGCAGCACAACCTCAATGCTGACCTCCTCGGAGATCGCTGGAAGCAATACTGGCTGCAAGTTTAATAGTGACCCGGATTCGTTAGATACAACGTCGAGGTCCTCCCTGTGCCAGCGCAAACCACCGATCACCGTCCACTGTTCTGACAGCGCATACTCCACCTCGGCGAAAGCAGAAATTTGCTGACCGTCGTTAGTAGCAAGCAGCGCGGGAACAGGGAGCCCCAAAACTGGGAGAAAGTCTAAGGTACACTCTGACGGGTAGCCGACCAGCACATGCGTCGGGCTGCAGACGTCGACGTTATTTAGTTCAAACGACAGATCTCGGTAAAAAAGCCCCGCGGTATACTGCAAAGGCCCGTCAAGACTGCTCACCCAACGGAACTCCTGTGTGAACTGTTCATAGGCGATGGCATCCGTGGTGAAGGCGCGATCCGAAAAGCCCCCCACAGGAATCGTCACAAAAGAATTGATCAGCGAGTAGATCTGATCGTAGGTGTTGCGGTCGCGCTCGCGATCAAAATACCCGGTAATAGACGACAGCGTGCCGGCATCGAAGCGGTAGTCGAGCTTCAGGCTCGCGACCAGTGACTCGTCATCGATTTGGCCATCGCTAACCGGCAGGTTGGTCACCCGATCACCGGTGGCCAGACCCAGGCCACCGAGTTCGGAGTCGTCATGACTGACCATCAAGCGACCGGAGAAGTTATCGCTGAAATCGGCAGCCAACACCGCGCGAAAGTTCAGCGCCTCGAAGTCGTTGTGGTCATCCTCGCCGCCTATTTCATCGATGAACCCTGGCATGACATAGCGTCCGCCACTCAGGCGCAGACCCGCCTTTCCGTCAGCGAGGGGGATATTCAGGAAACCTCGCGCGCCAACGTCGTTGCCGCCACCATCAACGGATACGCCCTCGACTTCAAACCCTGCCCCGAAGGCGGTCTTGTCGGGATCTTTTGAGTAGTAGCGCACCGCGCCGCCGCTAGAGCCTTCTCCATACAGCGTTCCCTGCGGACCGCGAAGAATCTCAACCCGTGCCAAATCGTAATTACGGATATCAACCTGCGAGCCGCCCAGTGTGTTGACCGGCACCTCATCCAGATAAATACCCACTGGCCGTGCGGAGGGCACCAGGTCCTGAGTATTCAGGAAGTTCGACACACCGCGGATGTTCATTTCGTTCCGGTTGGGCCCGCGCTCCTGCACATTCAGGCTCGGCGTCAGGCGGGACAGGTCGCCTACACTGTTGATCCCAAGCGTCGCCAGGTCGTCGCCGGAGAAGGCTCGGATAGAGGCGGGAACGTCCTGCAGATTTTCTTCGCGGTAGCGCGCCGAAACGATGACCTCTTCGAGAGCCGAAGCACTGGATTGCTGGGCATGCCCGGGCACGGAAAATGCCGCGGTCGACGCCGCCAAAGTGCCGATGACCGTCTTGACTACTGAATGGAGCGTTGTTCGGGGAAGATTCATACTGTGGCGCCTCTAGTTATGGTTTGTCCAGGATTTGCAAAGCTATAGACTACCGACAGGCCGGCTCCTGCTAGATGCCAAGCAGCACGATTATGTTGCAGTAAGGCACTTTTTAAATCGTGCGACTCATTTAGAGCAACTAATCTTGTCCGAAGGGAATTTACCGTCTTCGCGAATTCGTCGGGCTATGCCCGAACACCCGGCGAAAGGCGCGACTGAAGCTGGTCCGGTCCTGGTAGCCGACGGCCTCGGCAACGGCCAGCACAGACTCGCCCTGATGTAGCAGGCGCCGCGCTTCCTGCATACGCCGAATCAACAGGTACTTAGCCACGGTGGTGCCGAAAAGGATCTTGAAGCCCTCCGACAGCTTGCGCCGATTGAGCCCTCCCCAACGTCCGAGTTCCTTAATCGTGTGCGGCGCGCTCAATGTCGAATCCATCCGCTCTCGAATGGCGTTGAGCCGCTCGATATCGCGCTGGCGCAGGCGTACGAACTCCCGCGGCACCGCAATTTGTCGCTGAAGCTGCAGCACTGCCTCGCCGATAAGCTGCAGCATCATGCCCCGGCCCAGCATGCGCGCCGTGGGGGACGCCAGGTCCAGCGCCAGCAGTTTTTCCCCCAACTCCAGCGCGTTGCCCGATACCGGAACCTGGAAAAACTGTGATTCACCGGAGGGAACTCCTCCTCGATAAAGCTTCAGGACCTCCAGTTGCTCGGCAGGGATAAATTCTGCGAGCAGTTCTGGCCGGAAACTGACGACGACGCTGTGCACCGGCTCGTCTCTGGATGTCGAAAAACCGTAGCGAATCCCCTGCCCCGCGAAGATCAACGAGCTGCTGCTCCCGGTGCGGAACAGATGGTCATCACCGATATCCTCCTCCAGACGGCCGCGAAGCTGCAGCCGGTACAGGCAATAGCTGCGCAGGGAGTACTCTATTGCCATGGCGACCTTGCCAGTCTTCACAGCATGGTTGGTGATCAGGGCACTACCGTCGAGGAAGGCACACCAGAAAGATTCGCCACCGGCTCCGTAGTCCAGATGATAGGCAGCGGGGCGTCCAAGCTGTTCAGCGGCAGCCACCATGTGACTGACAATCTGGTCGAGCCCGGAGCAAGTCTTCAACGCCGGCAGGGATTCAAAACCCGGGCCTAAGCCGTCATCGAGGCCACGCACGTGCACCTCGCCCGAAAGCTGAAGCTGGGTTGTCAGATTGTCAGGCATGCAAGATCAATCCTGTTCAACTGGCGGGCAGTCTATCTACTGAGAGGCATGCTGTAACACCTTACGCGGTACAAACGTCTGAATCCTCCCGGTGATTGTCTGAGGTAACTTGCCGAGACGCGCCTTTTTCTGGGTACTCTCTGAGCGCGCGCTTTGGCGAAGAGCCACGCGCTTGAGATGCCAATAATCCCTGATATCTTCACGCGGAGCGCGGCAACAGCGGGGCTCCGGCCTTGATGTTCTTGAGTACGACGCAGGAGGCGATGTCCTTCACCGTCGCGTAGGAAAGGATGCCACCCATAGTCAGGTCTGCCAGATCATCGATGTCGCTGGCCACGACCTTCAGCATCAGGTCGTGCTGCCCGGTCAACGCCACGCACTCAACGATCCTGGGCTCGGCCGCCACTGCCTCAAAGAACTCGCGGGTCACGGTTTCCGAGCGCTGATCCAGGTTCACCAGGATATAGGCGGAAACCTTGAGGCCCAGGGATTTGGGGTCCACGTCTGCCCGGTAGCCGGCAATGACCCCTGCCTCTTCCAGTGCTCGGGTCTTGCGCAGGCAGGAAGATTCCGACATCGCGACTTTTTCCGCCAACTGGGCATTGCTAATGCGCCCGTCGAGCTGCAGTTCGACCAGTATTCGTTCCTGCTGTCGATCAACCTTCATGACTCGTTCCACCGGAATCAAAAACTTTATGAAAGTATGTGCCAATTTTTTCAATTTGTATGCTGCATTTGAAGCATAAAGTCAGTTATTTCGGCCTACACTGCCACACCAAATGTCGCGCAGTTAGATTATCGATGAACCTCAGCGAACGCTTCCCTCTGGGCAGTCAGATCACCCTGGACGAACTCGACCATGACCCTTATCCGGCCTACCGCCTGCTGCGGGCGGACGAGCCCGTCAGTTGGTGCGCTGTTACCGGGATGTACCTGATTACCCGCCACCAGGACGTGCGTGCAGTGCTGCTGGACACGGAGAACTACATCGCCGGCACCGATCACTCACTGATTCTGGACACCTTCGGGGAGCATATGTTGACCACCGAAGGCGCGCAGCACGACAGCTACAAGAAACCCCTTATGCCTCTGTTCCGCCCGCTGGCCGTGAAGGAACGCCTGGAGGCAGCCATCGGTCTACATGTCGACAGCCTGATCGCCGGCTTCAGGGACCAGGGGGAAGCGGACCTGCGGGCAGCTTTCGCCAGCCGCCTGCCCATTCTGAGCATGCTCAGCCTTTTCGGGCTACCGACGAGTGAAGAGCACCTGCTGCGAGACTGGTACAACGCGTTCGAGAAGGCGCTGTCGAACTTTACCTGGGACGAGTCGGTGCGTGCCGAAGCGAGAGAGAAGGTCAGCGAATTCCACGACTACCTGCAGGTGCAGCTCGATGCCAAACGGGCCGCGCCCGACGACTCACTGTTCAGCCAGATGCTGGCCTGCGAAGAACCCGCGCCCCTGAGTGATGAGGAAATCCGGCGCAATGCGTCAATCATCTTCTTTGGCGGTATCTCCACGGTGGAGGCACTCATTCTGAACAGCCTCTACGTGCTCACCGAGCGAGAGAATCTGGTAGATCGATTGAAGGAACAGCCCAGTGATTTGATACGCTTCCTCGACGAGGTAGTCCGCTGGTCAGGGCCCGTGCAGTCAGCCACCCGGCATGTGACTAAGCCCGTAGAGCTGGACGGCGTCGAATTTCAGCCCGGGGATACGGTGAACTGCATGTTGGCCGCCGCCAATCACGACCCGGAAGTGTTCCCGGATCCGGAACGCTTCGATATGGACCGCCCCAATCTACGCACTCACGTGGGGTTCGCCGTCGGTCCCCACCACTGCCTGGGCTCGCATCTTGCCAAGCTTGAAGCGAGCATCGCGCTCAACGGTTTATTGGCCTCGCTACCCCACCTTCGGCGTTCTGCTGACAGCGAGCCAAAAATCGTAGGCTACGAGTTCAGGCAGCCGAAGGCACTTCACCTTTGCTGGGATGCCTAGCAAGCCGGTAATTGGGTAACAGGGTATTCCTCGAAGCGCTGGAACGCCGATAGCCACCCCAAATGGCAATTCTTGCGGGCGACGGCTCAGCGCTATAGAGCAAGAGGCATGACCAAATGACCGAGCTACCGACCGACAAACGGAGGTAGTCCGCAAACGTGTGACGCAATCATTAGATCACCCGCTCGGGATTAAGAATCCCTTTCGGGTCCAGCGATTGCTTGAGCAGTCGCATCATGTCGATCTCCTGAGGCGTACGGCTCAGGGAAAGCCACGGCATTTTCTCGGTACCGATGCCGTGCTCGGCGGATACTGAGCCGCCGATATCAGCGAGCGGTCGGTAGACCATCGCATCGCATTCGGCGTCACAATAAAATGTGTCTCGAACCTGCCGCTTTATCAGTTGCCCTTGATCGTTTGCAACGTCTCCCTTGGGAGACAACCAGTTGTCTGCCCGCAGTGCGTCTTGACCATGATCAGTAGCAAACCTTTTCAGAACCTCATCCGGATGGGATTTTGTCCGACCATCCCACTCCTCAGGGAGAATCGCGCTATGTAGCACCGCGTAGTGCTCGTTCTCCGGAACAAGCTGCGAGAAGTCATGAAGGTTTCGGTTGAAGTCGATATTGTCTTCGTTGGCCCGGCGGTTATGCGAGAAGCCTGGTGGGTTAACGGCATGAATCATCAATACGGCGATGTCGTCGCCTAAGTCTGCAAACCAACCCTGTTCCAGAAGTCCGACTTGAATGCCTGATCCGCAATACCCCTCAACCCCGTGCGTGCCACTCGTGAACACGAGCAAGTTTCGAGCGCTTGGTTTCCCAATGCGAACAACGTCGGTATACGATGATTCCCCTTGTACACCATGGAATTGTGGTGGTGAGCAACTGTCAGACCTCGCCTCTTGCAGGCCTACAACCCCAGGGTGACTCATGCTCTCCTCCGGTATCAGCTCAATCGATAGCCAGCGCCTGGCCATTGGTATACGGGTGACTGGCAGCGCTGAGCTCGCCGGGCTTCGGGTCTCGAGCGATGCCGACCCAAAGGCCCTAGGAGTAGCGGCGATCTTCCGGCTGCATCCACATGTAGGGCAGCCCGTCCCCGTAGACCATATAGCCTTGGTAATCGGTTGAGACGGGATCGCCCCAGGTCACCTGGTAGCTGGCAAGGTCCTCCAGAGTCATCTTGCCGCCGTCCACCTGTACCGCAGGCACCGCTTTCTGCGCCCATCGGCCGCTGTACATGTAGTCCACGCCCTCGACTATTCGAAGCTAAGGTTAAACTCGATACCGATAGTCCGCGGTCTATAGCGATTCTGTGGCAGACCAAACTGCGCTCCCGCCGCGAGCTGGCCAAGGCTGCCGTCCTCGTCAAGCAGGTTTTCCCCCGTAAGGAAGAGCCCCCATGAGTTGCGCTCAATACCAATGCGCCCATTGACCAAGGTCGTCTCGTCCGACGTGTTGCTAAAACCGATCGAATAGTCAGTGCGCTCATCCAGATAGGATGCGTTCAAAAGCACAACGCCCTGATAGCGACCAACAGGAATTCGATATGCGGCCGTCGCTGTCCATGTAACATCAGGAGCAAGAACAAAGGGATCGCCGTCGACGATACCGGCCTCCGGCAGATCTTCTAAATACTCGTTCTCCCCAAAGTTACCAGAGAAAGAGAGCGTGAGTCCTTCAATACCGGCATAGGTAATGCCTACGTCTATACCCTGGCCACGTGCTTCCGCAGCATTCGCCGTGTAGCCCTGGAATGTCCCGGCGTTAGTGACGTAGGACAATAGGGTCAGAATGTCCTCCCAGTCCCAGCGGTATAGGGCCGCTTCCAGCAGAAGGTCACCATCCAGAAGCGTCATCTTCGCCCCCAGCTCATAGGAAACCATTTCATCAGGCGCGGCTATCACGGGTATATCGAACCCGTCCGCGGTCGACTGTAGAATCGCAGCTCCAGAGTTTGGGGGTCCCGCGCGGAACCCCTGCGAGATCTGCGCATAGAACATAGAAAAATCGCTTGGCCTGTAGGCCAAATTCACTTTCCCCGTGAATTGGTCAAAGGACTCTGACCGCGTAACTGGTATGCCAGCCGCTTCTAGACCCGCAACAACCGCCGGTGCGAGGTCCGTTATCTCGCGATCATCTGTCACGAAGCGGCCACCGAGTGTTAGCTCCCAGGTATCACTCAAGGCGTAAGCACCCTCACCGTAAACCGCCCACTGCTCCGACGTTTGACGAGCTCGATCGGTTTCGATGGGGAACTCAGTCCCTGCTGGAGATAAGAAGAACGTGGTCGTGCCTCCGCGGGTCATCTCCATATCCAGATAGATAACCCCAGCGTTCCAGCTGAATGGGCCGCTACCCAACGAAGCCAATCTGAACTCGTGCGCAGTCGTCTCATTCTCGAAATCGAGAGAGAGCCCAGCTACAGGAATAAAATCGTAAGTCTGGAAGGAGGTGTTTTCGAGAAACGAGGATGAGAAGCTGAATAGTACACTGTCCCCCGTTCGCTCCAGATAAACGTTATAGATGTCCGTCTCGTTAAGCGCAATTGCCCATTCTGGAGGCGCTGGAATAGGCGGGACCGTAAAGTCCGGAGTGAAGGTTGCAGGGTCAGTTTGCAACCAAGCCGTGTTCATCTCGAAGTCTTCGGTTGCCGCCACGTTGTAGCTGTCGTTTTCCGTGTGCCACGCAGACGCTTTCAGCGTCCAGGCATCATTGGGGCGAAACAGAAGCTTCGCCCGATACTGCGTGTCTTCGTCTTCGTTGTAGTCTTTGATTCCCAGCAACGGCCGATCTATGTAGCCAGGTGCGTTTGTTTGAGACGCCACCAGCCGGACCGCCAATGTGTCGTCAACCAAGGGTATATTGACCGCGCCCGCGAATCTGTTGCCATTGCTACCACTGGAAGTCTCGGAATAGGCGGCGGTCCCTTTACCAGACAGCTCGTTCAGCACTGGGTCCTTGGTAAGAATGCGCACAGTGCCGCCGACGGAGCCAGCCCCGAAGATCGTCCCCTGCGGGCCGCGCAAAACCTCGATCCGATCAAGATCATAGGGATTCAAGTCGGGCGAGACGTTCTGTCCGACACGAGTGAACGGCAGATCATCGAGGTAGTATCCAATCGTCGCATCTCCTACTGTGCCTGAGACTCCTCTGATCGCCACAGCGGAACCCTGAGCACCAACATCCAGGGCGCTGACGCCCGGGGAAAAGCGCAGGGCGTCCATCACAGAGGTAATTCCCTCCGCTTCAAGTTGGACACCCGACATCGAACTCACTGCAAGCGGCGTGTCCATCAGAGCAGTCGCTTCCCCTCGTCTTAACGCGCTGACAACGACTTCTTCCAGGATCGGTGTACCAGTTGAACTCGGGCTGCCTGCAGACGCCTCAGCGCCTTGTGCATGACCGAACGGGCTAGCGCTCGAGCAGGCAAGAGCTGCTATTGCGGCAAAACACTTGTTTTTCCCAGATTGCATTGATCGTCTCCTCACCGAGGCCGCGTCGTCCCCGGTCTGCGCGGAGACCGGTGTGCTGGCAGCAGCGATCGCAAAGGCGAGCGACCCGGACGCTGCTGAAAACCGCAATTGCCTACCACTATTGTTGTTTTCCATCTGGGATCCTCGCTGTGCAGGGGAGTCTGTAGAACTGGGACAAAACCGATGCTAAAGCAGCCCCCTCCGCAGTAGGTCGCCACGCGTCACAAAAATGTCGCAGATCGGCACTTATTAAGCCAGTTGTCTCAACCGGGTCGCTTAAATAACACTAACGCCCGCTTCGCTGAGTTTCTGATGGCCCAATCTCAAAGACACGGGTATACGCCCGACTGAAATTTGTCCGGCTCTGATACCCGACTGCCTCAGCGACGTGGCTTACGGCTTCTCCCTCTTGCAGTCACCGACTGGCCTCGAGCATGCGGCTGCGCAGCAGATAGTTTCCTATCGTGCAGCCAAAGAGGAGTTTACAATTCTCTGTCAGCTTGCGCCGGTTGAGACCTCCCCAGCGACTCAACGCATCGATGGTGTGGGGCGCACCCAGGGATGCATCCATATGCTGGCGAATATCCGTGAGCCGTTCGATGTCCCGCGCAGATCAGCGAGCTGTCGCAACCCCTGTGGGAGAGGTGCTCCTCACCGATATCCTCTTCCAGGCGGCCTCGAAGCTGCAGTCGGTACAGGCAATAGTGGCGCAAGCGGTATTCTACGGTTTGGGCAACCTGGCCTGCCTTCACAGCGTGGTTGGTAGTCAGAACTACCATCGGGGAAAACACAGAAGATGGACTCTCCGCCCGTACCAAAGCTCATATGATAGGCAACAGGGCGACCGAGCTGTTCCGCGGCGGTCGCCATGCCACTCATCATCCTATCGAGTGCGGAGTCTCACTCGAACTCTGCCAACGATTCCAAATCCAGGCGTGCGCCATCGTCAAGGGAGCGGATTTCCAACTCGTCGATAAACTGAAGCGGGGTTTTGAAGTTATCCGACATTTGGCGTCACTGGATCACACACCGGGCGTTGAGAATACCTCTGGGGTCCAGCGACTGCTTCAGCAGGCGCATCATCTCGATCTCCTGGGCCGTGCGGCTAAGCGACAGCCAGGACATTTTCTCGGTACCGATACCGTGCTCGGCGGGCACGGAACCGCCAATGTCACCCAAAGACTCGTAGACAAGGGCGTCGCCACCCGCACCTAGTAGTTGGTATCCGTATTACGTGAATAAATATGGAAAGTCTTAGTGTCAGCCAGAAAAATATTCTGCAGAATCTCTCGAACATCGCCGGTTGACTCCTCGGCCAGGCAAGGCGGTGTCGTTATCGCCAGAAACAGACCGGTAGCCAGCTGTGTAAACCTCATATCGATTTCCTCACGCGTTCGGACTGAGTCCTAGTGCTCTCGCGGATCGGAGCTGCCGGAGCAGAGCGAATGCGACTGGGGGGCAAGCCAAAACGGCCGTTGAATACCATGACAAAACTGCTGCGGCTGGTTTATCCAACCCGTTCGGCAACCAGATCGACCGGGTAGTTTCTCGACAGCATCGCCGTGCTATGTTCAAACAGGAACTGGTAGAGCACCAGCGAAGCAGATTCCCGAGAGTCTGACGGAGGCATTCACTCTGTAGCATGACCTATGGTCGGTGAGCCACGGAGAAAAAAATTGCGAAAGATTGTTTTCGCTACCGGAAGTTATAACGGAGTACGGCGCCAACAGTTCGAGGCCTGTTGACGTAAGAATCACTCAGCAATGGATTGACGAACACTTCAGTCAGTTCGTTAAACAGGTTGTTGGCATAAAACATCACAGACCAGTTCTCCAGTTCAATTCCCGCCCTCAGGTTGACAATTTCGTAATCATCGATTGGCACCTGAACATTACTGCCGAAAACAGCGTCGCCAACGTATTGATAGGTCGCGTTAGCTACAAAGTCGGCCGAGCCCAGGATATCTAATTGTCTAAATTCGACGCCTGCATTAAAGGTTTTGTCTGGCACGTTCGGAATACGACAGGACTCTCCCAGAACTGTTGCGCAAGTGCCATCTGGGGCGGGCGCAATCAGGGTATCACCCGTGAAAGCCGCGTCGGTGCGGTTAAACGCAAGAAACAGAGAAAAGTTGTCATTCAGCAAGTAATTGGCATCTAGCTCATACCCCTTAGACTCAGCCTTACCTAAATTATCGGTTACGGCCGTGAAGCCTAACTGCAAGGTATTCTGAATATCTTCCCATTCGTTCAAGAACGCTGCAGCATTGAGCTGTAAGCGTCCATCAAGAAATGAGCTCTTAAAACCTACTTCATAGGCATCTACAAAATCTGGCCCATAAGTCGCAAACCTGGATTGGTCGAGGCCAAACAAGGCGATGACCGCCGGACTATTGATCAATCCGTTCCGAGCGCCCTCGGAAAAGGACGCGTAGAGCAATGAGTCTTCGTTCAAATTGAACTCTAACGATGCGCGCAGCAAAACCTCTTTAATGTCGTTTTTGAACTGCTCTGCTCCAGCCAAAGCCTCAACTGCAAGGAAAGGGAAAAAACCGGGAGCGACTGGAAACTTGATGCCGCCAGAAAAAGGCGTAACGTAACTCTGATCAAAGTGCCGTGCACCCCCTTTCAATCGCAAGCGATCTTCCATCAAAGACAATTGCAGTTCCCCGTACACGGAGAGCTGCTCACCATCTATTTCAACATCGGCCTGGAAATAAACATCATCAAATCCGGGTGCTAGAGATAAAAAGCCCGTGGAGCGCTGATCCTGGATCACGCGGTTACGGGTATTTTCGTAGTAAATACCACCAAGGAAGTTCAAGGGCGAATCGAAGTTGGTGATAATTCGGAATTCCTGTGAGTAGTTTTCATCCTCTGCATTGTTGATTGCCATGGCGGGATTGGCTACTGCATCAAAAGGATAAAGAAAGGGAAAAACACGAAACGTTTGGTCTCGATCAGTGAATGTTTGGTCAAATTTGCGGCCAAAATACCCGGTGACACTTTCAAGTGCAAACGAATCGAAGGTGTAACTTACCGTACCCGAAAACATCGACATCTCATCGTCTACTACATCTGCCCCGGGAAAGAACGGGATTGGCCCTCCGCCCTGCGTCAAATCAGCGGGATCGCCATTTACTATTCGAGTACCTTGTATGGTGCCCCGTTGATGAACGCCGCTTAACCGAACTCTCAGCGCATCATTAGGCTCATAAAGCAGAACAGCAGTACCACCCGACATGTCCGACGAATTGATATCATCAATGCCATTATCTATGTTATCGATGAAGCCAGCGTCGTCTTTGTGAAAAGCCGTAAGACGAATACCCAGCTCCCCCTCGATCAGTGGAATGCCGACTGAGCCGTCAGTGATGTAGTTCAAGTCATCGCTGCTGTCGGTTTGCGACATCTCGGCTCGGAGTCGACCTTCGAGTTGCTCCAAAGAGGGATCTTTCAAGTGATAGCGTACAGTTCCTCCGACTGAACCTGCGCCAAAATACGTCGGCTGCGGACCCTTCAGCACTTCGACCCGTTCCAGATCATACAACGGCAGGTCGCTTTGGTTTTGGGTAGGCGACGTCATAGCAATGCCATCAACAAATTGGGTAATCAGCGTATTCTGCTGCAAAACATCCTGAACCCCGGTGGTCAGAGATAAACCCCGAATGGACGGCAGACTGCGACCTGGACCCCGATCGATTAAATCTAGCCCGGGGGTTGCACGCACAAGGTCAGCAATGTCAGCAATACCTCTCTCTGCGATTTTGTCACCAGAGTAGGCTGAAATCGATTGTCCTATACTGGATGCGGACTCTTCCCTGAGTCGAGCAGTGACCACGATTTCTTCCAATTGGAGTGACGCTGATTGGGCTATGCTGGCTGGAGCCAACGGCAACATCAGCCCTCCAACCAAAATGAGATAACTTTTCGATCCAGAGGTAGTGTGAGCCACAGTATTCTTTCCCGTTGTAGTTAAATTTCTTATGAGGTTTGAAAGAATTCAGGAACGCTCCTGTCGTTTGAATCACTGTAACTCTTGATGGGAAACCCGGGGGGGTGGATCGTACTGAAAATGTTACATTTCATCATTACTAAAGCAGCCGGCTTATAATGTGGCGCGGCGGGTGTCAGCGAGAATCTCTTCAGCTCCTGGAACCGGGCAGTATATGTGACCGCAATAGACGTTAGGACTGAGTCCTAATACTGTCGCGGATCGGGTTTGCCGGAGCAGAGCGAATGCGACTGGGGGGAACGCCAAAATACTCTTTGAATACCCTGGTGAAACTGCTGCGGTTGGTATATCCAACCCGTTCGGCAACATGGTCGACCGGGTAGTTTCTCAACAATAAATCTCTGGCTTTGTCCATTCTGACGCCCACACGGTATTGGGCGATGGACTTTCCAAACAAAGCCTTGAACCCCAATGTGAGTTTGTTTCGGTTCAAGCCATATGTTCTCGCGAGTTGCTCCAGCGTATCACCGAAGTGGGGCGACTCCGTCAAATAATCCCTCAGCAGACCAAGCTTAACGACGTCGCTCTCGCGTAAGCGAAGACCTTTCTTGGTAGCAGACTCGTTGCGACTATCGAAGGCGATCAACGCCTCAGCAAGCAGAGAGTTCGCCAAAGCCTCAGCCATTAACTCCTGCGCCGGATTATCAGTCGACAAACTCAACAGCTTCTCTGCGCAGGACAGCATGGCCGCGTTGTGTGCGAAGGGGAACAGGTGCGCATCTGGCTGATCGGATTCCAGAGCAGCCGACAGAGTAGCGACGGCGTCTTTCAGACGACCGCTCACCTTTTCCCTCACTGTCTCGGGGGTGAAGGCGACAGTCACTCCGGAAATCCCCTGTTGCTGATCAACATAGAACTGCGAAATCATGCCACCACCGTAGCCGAGAAAACTGCTTTCAACGCTACTTGAGACACGTGTGGTCTTCATCCAGTGCTCTTGCACGGTACCCTTGAGGCGCATCCGCAGTAATACAAGCCCTTCGCAACTGAAAGAGAGCGGCATCGTGGGGGGTACTACAGATTTATTTACGCCGAGAAACAGTTCGTTGCTGCAGGCATACAATAAATGAACACCGGATTTCGTTTGCATCGAGTAACAGCGAGGCAGGCTCTGACTGCAAGAGAGCGTGTATAGCTGCCTGAACAGCGCAAGTAAATCAAACGGTAATCCCGCAACCTCTGAGTCGGTTTCGGAATTCTTAAACATCAGCCTTGGGATTTCGTCACCAGACAGGAACAACTCAAACTGTCCACTGACTGGAATTACGGACACGGCATTATTCCTATCCAATATCCGTTGCCTGGTCAGTCAGCATGAAATCGAGGGCATAGACCTTCATGCCAGTGTATTGTACTTCGTCAAAACCTTCTGGACAGATTACGGCCTGATTCATGAGACGCTTCAGCTCACCAGGGTCTGTAATTTCATCTGGTTATCATAATGCATCTTGCGGCGCATCGCCAAGGTGTCCAGTTTAATCTGCTCACGACGATCCAAGACCTAGTGTCCGCGCCCGTAGTAAACATCAGCGGGCGTCAGGTTATTAAGTGACTCGTGGTAGCGCTCGTGATTGTAGTAATCCACAAATTCGCCAATGCGCTGCTCCGAGTCACCGGTGTAGGATCGCAAGACCCTGGTGACACTTCAACTCGCGTTTTATCCACCAATCGTTCGTACGGGGCCTGGCCATTTAAGGCCCCGTGTGGCCGATCATAGTTGTAGTAGTCCTCCCATTCACGCAGTTTCTTATTGAACAGATGGACATCGGTTGAGATGCCTCCCTGGTCGATCAGCTGGTAGAACTCTTCGTCATCAATTCGATGAGATCGCTCCACCTTGCCGTTGAGTCGTGGCGTCCGTGGCCTGATGTAAACATACTGAATATCGAGCGATTCGGCATGCCAATGGAACTGCGATTGGAGCTCCGCCCCGTTATCCGTCTGTAGGACGTGTATGCGGAATGGGAGTCGATCGCGTACATCGTTCAGGAACTGAATAGCCGTCTTCTGGTTACAGGCGTCGAAGATCTTCAGGATCCGAATGCGGGTGCAATCGTCGATAGCGGTGAATTGATAGAGGCGCTTTCTGGAGCCCGGGATGCGCTCCAGGAACTTCACATCCATCTGTATACGGTGGCCCGGACGGGCCTTCTCGTAGCGCTTCCAGCGCTTGCTGTGGGCTTTGTGCTTCTGATTCGCTGGCAGTCGGCCCATACCATGTCGCTCAAGGATTCGATGTACCGTGGATACAGCTATCGATATCTCATGGTAGCGGTCCAGGTAGGCAGCAATCCGGCCTGCACCAAAGTGATAGTTCTGGCGCAGGTAAACAATCTTCTCCATAACCGCTGGCTTCGTGGCCTTTGGAGATGTCTGTGGAGCGCGCGAGCGGTCGGCTAAACCCGCTGCCCCATGTTCATCATATCGACGCTTCCAGCGATAGAAGGCGGTTCGAGAGATGCCAAAGTATCGACAGGTTCTTGATATCTGACGTGGCTCATCTTTGGCCCAGTTGAGGATTTTTAGACGCCAGGCGACGATCCTGGCTTGCTCTGCTTTGGTCATCTAGCTTCCTTCTCCAAGTTCCCTTGAGATGAAGGCTGAATGTGTCACGCATGTGATGAGAATTCACAGTTTGTCGCGCTGCCGAGAAATTCGGGACGCTGTACACGCTGTCCACCATGGGCACGACGAGCCTCGAAGAAATCGCAACCGCGATCGCTACGCCGAAGATGTTCCAGATCTACATACTGAAGGACCGGGAACTCACTCGGGAATTTGTACTGCGTTGTAAGGCAGCAAACTACCTTGCGCTGTGTCTGACGGTAGATACGCCACTGGCGGGCAATCGTGAGCGCGATCTGAGAAACGGCATGACCATGCCACGCAAAATTACACTCGGTAACCTTTTGAGCTACGGATTCAGCGTTGACTAGCTGTTCCACCTGGCGTTAAACCCGGACTTCAAACTGGCCAACGTCGCGCACCGGGTGGACGCCCTTGGTGGCGGCGCTATGGGGCTGATCGACTTCGTGAACAGCCAGTTTGACCGCAGCGTGACCTGGGATGACGCGGCATGGCTAGCGGGTCAGTGGGACGGACCCTTCGTCATCAAGGGGCTGCAGTCCGTCGAAGACGTCAAGCGGGCCCGGGAGATCGGCGCCAGCGCGGTCATGGTCTCCAATCATGGGGGCCGGCAACTCAAGGGGGCTCCCGCACCCATTGACTGCATACAAGCGCCCCGCGACGCAATTGGCAATGACCTGGAGCCCATTCTGGATGGCGGCATTCGCCGGGGTACTCATGTGATCAAGGCGCTCGTTCTCGGCGCGAATGCGTGCTCGATCGGGCGCCCCTATCTATACGGACTTGCGGCCGGCGGTCCAGTCATAGCATAATTAAGCCAGTAGACTTATAACAAGACTTGATGCCACGTGCAGACTCGAAAACTGCCACAACATTTCCGACCTACGAAAGCGGGCGCAGGCCTCACAAAGTGCCACGATAGGAAGTCAGCGCAGGTAAGCTCATCGTCTCCCTTTAGACGTAGCCAAACCCTCCGGGAAATCATGGAAGACACGCGCTGCGACATTTCGCAAACCTGATAAATTCACGGAGAATCCTATGTACGTACTCACAGAGTTCCTGAAAAGCAACGCGCTCGCGACGCCTACCTCCCCAGCCACCCGGCACCTGGGCCGGGAGCGCACGTGGGTGGAGTTGCAGGACCGTGTGGCAAGACTGGCATCAGCCATGACCAGTATGGGGATAGCCCCCGGCGACCGCGTGGCAATACTGGCTCTGAACACCGACCGTTATCTCGAGTACTACTTTGCGGTCTGGTGGTGTGGTGCGGCAGTCGTTCCCATGAACACGCGCTGGTCTGCTTCCGAGAATGTCTTTGCTCTCAAAAATTCCGAGGCGACGACGCTCTTTATCGATGCTGCATTTGCAAACCAGCTCCCAGAGCTGCGGCAAGATACATTACTGCAGCGGGTGATTTATATCGGCGACGGTGACGTACCGGCGAACACACTGTGCTACGAAACGCTCATCAAGGACCATGAGCCCATCGAGGCTGCTCCATCTTCCGGAGACACGCTGGCAGGGCTTTACTACACCGGCGGTACGACGGGCTTCCCTAAAGGTGTGATGCTCTCGCATCAGGCGCTCTGGTTTAACAACCTTTGCGTCGGAGGCTTTTCGACCTACCTCAAAGGTGACGCCTATCTGCATGTGGGGCCAATGTTCCACCTCGCCGATGGTGCGTTCTCCGGCGCGGCCTCCACCTGGGGCGTTTGCCACACATTTCTCCCGGCATTCGAACCGAAACAAGTTATGGACCACATCGAGCATGAACAGATTACACACACCTTGATGGTACCGACCATGCTCGGCATGCTCATCGCCCACCCCGATTTCAACCCGGAGCGACTGCGCTCCCTGCGGTACGTTGTTTACGGTGCGTCTCCAATGCCCGAGGGCGTGATGGTCAAGCTGCTTGAACTGATGCCGTGGGTGAATTGGATTCAGGGCTACGGTCAAACCGAAATGGCCCCGGCAATTTCGCTCCTAGAACCTGAGTATCACAGCCTGAAGGGCACCTACGCAGGCAAGCTCAAGTCCGCCGGTCGTGCAGCCCCCGGCGTTGAGCTCCGAATCTGTGATGAAGCGGGGAATGACGTGCCGAACGGGCAGGTGGGCGAGATCGTTGCGCGATCTCCCGGATCGATGATCGGCTATTGGAATCTCCCCGAACAGACTGCGCAAACGCTCGACAATGGCTGGGTGCGGACAGGTGACGGCGCCTACCGTGACGATGACGGCTTTATCTTCATTGTCGACAGGCTGAAAGACATGATCGTAAGCGGCGGAGAGAATGTCTTCTCAGCTGAAGTTGAGAATGCACTGTCTACCCATCCCGCGGTCGCGGGTGTCGCGGTCATCGGTATACCCGACGAGCAGTGGGGCGAGGCGGTGCATGCAATTGTCATTCTTGA
Organism: Pseudohaliea sp.; assembly: GCF_040217025.1. Classification (GTDB taxonomy): domain Bacteria; phylum Pseudomonadota; class Gammaproteobacteria; order Pseudomonadales; family Halieaceae; genus Pseudohaliea. The sequence continues at coordinate 1,285,797 of NZ_JAVJOA010000008.1, forward strand.
AGAAGGGATGGAAGAAGCAGAGGCAGTTCTTATCGCCTACGCCAAAACAAGAATAGCCGGCTACAAGTGCCCGCGGAGCATCAGTTTCCGCAGCGAGCCATTTCCACTCTCCGGCGCCGGAAAGGTCTTGAAGACGGAGCTCCGCAAGCCGTTCTGGGCAGATCAGGCGAAGGGCGTGAGTTGAACTAACGGCGCCAGAGCAGTCCGCCGGGCGCTGGATAGCGTCATCTCCGAATTGCAAGCCGGCATGACCAGCATCTCAATCGCTGACACCCATAACGAAAATGACCAGCACAGCAGCGGGAACTGGCCAGCGAATCAGAAATCGCCAGAGCTCAAAGGCAAAGTTTGAGTTGAGGGCTAATTCATCACGGCTCGACTTTCGGGTGACGAACCAACCAGCAAATATCGCAATAAGCAATCCACCCAGTGGCAGCAATATCTGGTTGGAAACGTAGTCCGCCGCCGTGTTGATCGGCAAACCAAACAACTGCCAGTCAGCGAGTACGGTGTATCCAAGAACACTGAGCAGACTAAACAGAATATTCGCACCGATGATCACCACCGTTGCCCGATGCCGCGGAAATCCGTGCAGTTCTTCAAGCCAGGAAACCAGTGCTTCAAGCAGCGCCACCATCGACGTAATGCCTGCGACTGACAACAACAAAAAAAACAAACAGGCGAAGAAGTAGCCCCCGGGCATTTGTGCGAAGGCGACAGGCAGCGTCTGGAAAATAAGCCCCGGCCCGGCCGCTGGATCGAGGCCGTTGTTAAAAACCGCCGGAAAGATCACCAAGCCAGCCAATATAGCGACCAACGTGTCAGCAATCACAATAATGATGGCGGAGGAAGCGATGCGCGTCTCTTTTGGCAGGTAGGAACCGTAGGCCATCATCGCTGCCATACCCACGCCAACCGAGAAAAATGCCTGGCCCAGGGCGGCGAGAAATACCTGCGCATTGATCTTGCTGAAGTCGGCTTTGAACAACCACACAAGCGCCTCTTCAAAGCCGCCGGCAAACACGTTAAAGCCGACTAACAACAGCAGTAAGCCAAAGAGCGTGGGCATGAGCACATTCACTGCGCGCTCAATTCCGTCTTTGACCCCGGCATAGAGAACGCCACCACAAATCAATATGCCCACAACCGTCCACAGCAACATTCCAATGGTGTCGCTGGTGACCCGAGCAAACTCGGCATCAGCGAAAGTGGCGTCGACACCCACAAACCCGGTGGTAACTGCCTTGAACAAATACCAGAGCACCCAGCCAACGATCACAGCGTAAACAGCCTGAATCAGAAACGCCGCGAGCTGGTTGACATAGCCAACGCCAATCCACAGGGGAGAACGCCCTTCCTGAGCGGCAACCACCTTCATCGAGCCAGCCGTGCCGGCCTGGCCCCTGCGCCCGATCATGATCTCAGCGATGACGATCGGTACCCCAACCCCAAATGCACAGCACAGATAAACCAAGACGAAGGCAGCGCCACCGTTTTCACCGGTTACATAAGGAAAGCGCCAGATGTTGCCCAGACCGACGGCGAAGCCGACCGAGGCCATCAGAAAACTCATGCGCGATGACCAGTGCGCGTGCTCGTGGGTAGAGATAGGTCCGACCATTAACATTCCGCCTGCATATCACATCGCTTGATTTAATCTTTAGGCTTATCGACAGCGCAATTTTCGATAACCAACGACACTCAATGGACGGCCACAGGCACCCCGGCGATTTTAGTGGCCAGCCAAAAGGTCAGGGTTGTTTGACGATAGCTCCACCCTTCATCACGAAGTTCACCCTCTCGATATTGCTCATGTCCTCCAGCGGGCTTTTTGGCATGGCGACGATGTCCGCCTGTTTTCCAGGTTTGAGGCTGCCGATCTCATCCTGAAGCCCAAGCAGTTCGGCGCTGTTGATCGTACCCATCTGCAGCACGAACCAGTTGTCCTCGAGTACTTTATTCATGGCATCAAATTCACGGATGGCCTGATCCATTGGGAAGATGGGGTCTGACCCCAGCGCCATCTTCACACCATGCTTATGAGCAAGCTTTATGGACCGCTTGTGCTGCTCTGAAACCTGCTTAGCCTTGCTTAGATTGCTTTCTGAGATACCAGCCGAGAGGCCCGTATCAAGTATCCAGTCCACTACGTAACGCGTCGGCACATAAACAGTACCTTTTTGGGCCATCAGTTTTACCGTGCTCTCCTCCATGAGGGTCGCGTGTTCTACCGAATCGAATCCGGCCTCCACCACGGCACGAACACCTGCGTCGCCGTGAGCGTGTGCCGTAATCTTCTTGTGATGCCGATGCGCCTCGTCGGCAAAGGCCTGCAATTCTTCCATCGTGTAGGCCGCAACCCGCGGGTCATCGTGCTGAGACATAACACCGCCAGTAGAGTGGACCTTGATCCAGTCGGACCCGTATTTAAATTCCCGGCGCACATAGCGTCGAATTTCATCTACGCCATCAACAATCCACAGTGGCAGCGGCACATGGGAATCGTAGGCGTGAGAGTTGGCGTCCCCGTGTCCGCCGATCGCGCTGGCGGCGTGAGCAGCCACCAGCATGCGCGGTCCCTGGAATTCACCCCGATTGATCGCGTCGCGCAACGCAATCGTGGAGTACTCCTTGTCCAGATCCCCAGGAATGCGGATCGTGGTGAACCCCTGATCAAGCAGGGACCAGAGATTGCGCAACCCAAAAAGGGTCAACTCCGACGCAGACTCAGTGATCCTCAGTGAGTCCAGCGTTCCTTTTGTGCTGTCAATCAGGATATGAACATGTGTATCCATCAGACCGGGCATGCAGACCTGCTCCGACAGGTCGATCTTCACGGCGTCGGCGGGTGCGCTTACATCGCTGCCAATGGCTTCGATCACATCGTTGTTTACCAGGATCTGCTGATCCCTCAACACCTTCTCGCGCTCAACATCGAGAAGACTGCCGCATTCGATCACTTTGTAGCTGTCGGCGGCGTAAGTATTCATCGCCAGCAAGGTGGCGGCGATGCAGATTGATAGTCTGTTCATTGTTGTTCTCCTTTTCTGGTTTTGGTGGTCAGAGCCTGCATTCGACCTCGGCCTGGCGACAGGCTGAGACAACGGTGTTTCTGAGAAGATTGATAGTCTGTTCATTGTTGTTCTCCTTTTCTGGCTTTGGTGGTCAGAGCCTGCATTCGACCTCGGCCTGGCGACAGGCTGAGACAACGGTGTTTCTGAGAAGACAGGCGATGGTCATCGGCCCTACACCCCCGGGAACGGGCGTTAGGGCACCGGCGGTTTCCGCGGCCTCGAAAAAGGCCACATCGCCCACAAGCTTCGGCTTCTGAGTTTCGTCGGATTGAATGCGGTTTATCCCTACATCGATGACGACAGCGCCAGGCTTGATCCAATCACCTCGTACCATCTCGGACCGACCGACCGCCGCGATAACGATGTCAGCCGCCCTGCATACCCCCGGAAGGTCCTGGGTGCGCGAATGCGCAATCGTGACGGTGCAGCTTTCCTTGAGAAGCAACTGAGCCATCGGTTTACCAACGATATTGCTGCGACCGATGACCAGCGCGTTCTTCCCTGCCAAACTGCCGTCGAAGTAATCCTTGAGCATGAGCAGACAGCCGACGGGGGTACAGGGCGCCAACGCACTCGGGTCTCCGATGCAAAGCCCACCGACATTGACGGGATGAAACCCATCGACGTCCTTCAAAGGGTTGATCGCCCTCAAAATGCGCGACTCGTCAATATGAGCAGGGAGCGGAAGTTGGACCAGAATGCCATGCACTGCGTTGTCGTCATTCAATCGCTCAATGAGAGCCAGTAGTTCGTTTTCCGAGACGGAGACATCCAGCATGTGCTCAAAGCTCTGCATCCCCGCTTCGCGTGTTTGTGTGCCTTTGTTCCGAACGTAGACCTGACTGGCGGGATCTTCACCGACCAGTACAACGGCGAGACCTGGCTGCAAGCTGTGCTCATTCTGTAGGCGAGTTACCTCGTTTCCGATCGACTGTCGAAGCCGTGCAGCAAACGCTTTGCCATCAATGATCTCAGCAGTCACGACTCGCAGCCTCCAGCCACTTGAAGAGATAGTCTCCGTAGGAGCTATCGACGTAGAGAAGAAAGTCGCCATCCTCCCCAGGTCGCAGAACCATCACCGGGATGTCGGCGAAGCGCGTGGAAGCGCAGTGACCCACGCAAAAGGAATCCGGGTGGAAATCAACCGTACAGCCACGCGCCAGCAGTTCCCGGACATTCGTACCTGAGAGGTGAAGGCAGACGCGACTGTCGGTGATCACGTTCAGCACTGCAAAGAAATCGCCGCACCGCGACCGCAGTGATTCAATAACAACGGCTTCCGTCCCCACCGGCACTGAAACAACCCATTCGCCCGGTGCCGACCAGCACCACTGCATGCCTTCGGCTTCTATCGCCTGTCTCGGTCCAGGAAGCCGTAGTTGAAGCTGCTCGGAGAAGCGCGCCTCGGCCTCGGTGGCGCGACTGAATATCTGGACGCGAACAAGTCCCACGGTGCGCTCCGCGGCGGTGAAGCCGGCGCGCCGCAATACCCGGCCTTCTTCTGGTGCAATCAAGGCCGCATCAGCCATTGAGCCTTTCTCCTGCCGGGTCATAGGCGCAAGGGGCACACAGCCGCGCCCTTTGCGTCACGCCGTTGTAGAACAATGACACCTCGTCGCCATCACGCTGTTGCGCACCCGAAACAATACCCAGCGCCACCGTACGACCCAGGTTGGGGCTGTAGAACGCAGAGGTGACATAGCCCGCCGTGGATTTGCCGTCAGCCCCGAGAACATGCGCCCCACTGACTACGCGGGCATTCGGGTCAAGTAGTTCAAGGCCGGTAAACTGGAAGCGCGCCGGGTCTCTGCCCGCCTCCTGCGACAGGGTTCGACGACCAATAAAGTCGGCGGGTTTGCGCTCCACCGCCCTGCCCCAGCCGATGTCCTGGGGCATGGTGTTGCCATCGGTATCACTGCCAACGTGCAAGTACCCCTTCTCGGTCCGCAGCAGCATCAGCGACTCGATACCGAACGGGACGATTCCATCCGGTTCACCGGCGCTCAGAAGCTGCCGCCAGAGCGTTTCGGCAAAGCCTGCAGGCACACTGATTTCATAGGACACCTCACCGGTGAAGCTGGCGCGTAGAATGCGACACGGCTGTCCCAGGAGCGCGCCTTCCCGGTATTGCATGTGCCCGAAGGCTTCGCGGCTGAGATCGATGTCGCAGGGCAGCTTCTGCAGGACCTGGCGGGCGCTGGGCCCCGACAGCATGAACGTTGCCCACTGCGTTGTGCTGTTGGTGACGATTACCTCAAGATCTCGCCATTCGCACTGCAGCCATTCCTCGAGGTGCTGATGAATGCTGGACGCCCCACCGCTGGTCGTATGGAGCAGAAAGTGCTCTTCGGAAAGACAGACCATGATGCCGTCATCGATCACAATGCCCGCCTCGTTGAGCATCAGCCCGTAGCGAGCTGCGCCCACCTTGAGCGTCGTGATGTTGTTCAGATATACGCGATTGAGGAACTCCCGCGCATCGGGCCCGTAGACTTCGAGCTTCCCAAGCGGCGAGTAGTCGAGGATACCGACACCCGTTCGCACCGCCATGGCCTCCCGGGCGATGGCGTCTTCCTCACCCTCGCCATCACGCGGGTAGAAGGCGGGCCGCTGCCAGCTCCCGTAATCCTCCATTCGAGCACCGGCCTCAACATGGGCTGTGTGCGCGGGCAGACGCTGGAACGGCGAGTAAAGCTCTCCAAGCTCGGTACCCGCAAAAGCACCGAGGGTGGCCGGGTGGTAGGGGGGGCGGAATCTCGTTGTCCCCACTTCGGGGATCGGACGGCCCAGAGTCTGCGCCAGAAGGCCGAGACCATTGACGTTACTCGTCTTGCCCTGGTCCACGGACATGCCGTTGGTCGTGTAGCGCTTGACGTGTTCCACCGACACAAAGTTTTCGCGTGCTGCCAGCTGGATATCCGAGGCGGTGACGTCGTATTGAAAGTCGATCCACTGGTACTCGGGAGAAACATCCGGCGTCAGCCAAAGTGGCTGCGTGTTCATCGGAGCCGCAAAGTCACCGTTGGCACTACCGACAACCCTTACATTCTGCCGGGCTTCGGCAGGCACGAGGCAGGCGTCACTGTCGCGATAGTCAAGCTGGCCGCCGGACTGCGAGAAGAGGTGCACCGTGGGTGTCCAGCCGCCGGATACAGCCAGCAAGTCACACTCGAGACTTTCGCTTGCTGGCCCAAGATTTTTTCCGTCCGGCGTGATTTCACGCAACAGGATTCGGCGAATTCGCCCTCGACCCTTCGTGTCGACAACCGTCCTCCCAAGGTGGATGGATATATTGGATTCTTTGGCTGCGTCGGTAAGCAACTCGTCCACCGCGGAACGAATATCGACGATGGCGGCAACCGGGACCCCAACCCCCGCAAGCTCAATCGCGGTGCGCCAGGCTGAATCATTATTGGCATAAAAAACGATCTGGCGACCCAGCGTTATTCCGTAGCGGTGGGTGTATTCGCGGACCGCAGAAGCCAGCATGATCCCGGGACGATCGTTGTGCGGAAATACCATGGGACGTTCGATGGCGCCCGTGGCTAGAACCACTCGTCCTGCAAAGACGCGCCAGAAGCGCTCTCTCGGCCCCGGTTCTGCGTGCTCTCCCCCAGCCCGCGGGTCGAAGCGCTCGACCGCCGCAAGGATATTGTTCTCGTAATAACCGTTGACGGTACATCCGGTGGTGAGGGTGACGTTCTCGCGCCGGCGCAACTCCGTCAGGATTTCCTCGAGCCAGGCACGATCCTCAGCTACCGGGCTGGCAAGCAGGCTTCCGCCGGGCTCGAACTGTTCGTCGAGGATCAGCACCCGACTGTCTGGATCGCACGACGCATCCAGCGCGGCCTTAAGGCCGGAACGGCCAGCACCCACCACCACGACATCAGCATGGATGCTCTGCTTGATGTAGTAGTCCGGGTCCGCCGACTGCGGCGCAACACCAAGGCCCGCGATGCGCCTGACCAGCCACTCCCACGTGTGCCAGCTAGGCCACATGAAAGTCTTGTAATAAAAAGAAGCGGGCAGAGCCCGCTTAAAGGCACGCATCACCCCGAACAGATCGAACCGGACCGAAGGCCAGGCATTCTGTCCGCGCGCTTCGAGGCCCTCGAACAGGGGAACGAGGGTCGCTCGCGCATTGGGTTCAGTGCTGGCACTGCTACCAAGCTGCACCAGGGCATTGGGCTCTTCCTTGCCCCGACCCAGCACTCCACGCGGCCTATGCAGCTTGAAGCTCCTGCCGACGACCGTTACACCGTTGGCGAGGAGCGCCGAAGCCAGGGTGTCCCCGGCAAGCCCCTGGTAGCGGCGACCGTCGAAGTAAAAGGTCAGCGGTGCACGGGTATCTACCCGCGCGTGGGCAAACCGGGTTGAATTGACTTTCACTTGCAAGCCCCCTTCACGTCTGGCGGCGGCTCGTCCATGTGATAGATCGCGTGGATCTCATGCGTGACGGTGTCGCGGGCGACGTTAAACCACTGGCGACAGCCAAAAGTATGCCGCCATCGCTCAAAGTGCAGACCTTTAGGGTTATCGCGCATATACAGATAGCTCGCCCACCCCTCGTCAGACGTCCGAGCTGGATCCCCTGGGCGGGCGATGTGCGACTGTCCACCGCAAGTGAATTCTTCCTCGCTGCGCCTTCCACACCAGGGACATTCGATTAGATGCACAGTCTCCGCTCCTAGTGCGCCACACCAGCCGCGGCACCCTCGTCGATAAGCCGGCCCCGCGCAAAACGGTCGAGGGAAAACGGCTCTACGAGAGGGTGTGGACGGTCGTTAGCGATGGTGTAGGCGAGGGTCTCGCCCCCGGCGGGGATCGCCTTGTAGCCACCGGTGCCCCAACCGGTGCTGATGTAAAACCCGGTCACTGGTGTCTTGGAAACAATGGGGCTGGAATCTGGCGCGATATCCACGATTCCTCCCCATTGCCGCATCAGCTTGAGACGACTAAAGGCCGGATACAGCTCGACGACAGCACTGAGCACTGCCTCCGTTGACGGCAAGGTCCCGCGCTGGCCGTAGGAGGGATGCGTGTCGGCACCGCCGCCAATAACAAGTTCACCGCGATCGGACTGGGACAGGTAACAGTGAACGGCGGGACAGATGACCACATGGTCGAAGCAGGGTTTGACAGGTTCCGTCACCATCGCCTGCAGACACTGGCTGACGATAGGGAGCTTCAGCCCCGCCATGTTTGCGACAAGCGTGCTGTGCCCTGCTACGGCTGAGGCAACCTTGTCCGTGCGGATATTACCGTTGTTCGTCTGCACGCCGCGGATGCGGCCATCACTCAGTTCCAGCCCGGTAACTTCGCAGTTCTGTATCACATCCACGCCAAGTGCACTGGCGGCGCGGGCGTAAGCCCAGGCCACCGCATCGTGACGCGATATGCCGGCCCGGCTCTGCATAAACCCGCCGTAGATGGGGTAGCGGGCACTGGCACTCATGTTCAGCAGCGGAATTTTTGCAGCAATCGCGTCTGGCGACAGGACTTCGCAGTCTACGCCCTGGAGTTGAATGGATGTCACCCAGCGCCGGTAGATCTCCATATCGTGTCGGCTGGTCGCGAGGCTGATGATGCCGTTCTGGCTGAACATGATGTTGAAGTTCAGGTCACGGCCCATGGTCTCGTAGCGCTTCAATGAGTGCTCGTAGAACCGCGTGCTCTCAGGGTAGAAGTAGTTGGATCGTGAGACAGCCGTATTGCGGCCCGTGTTGCCGCCACCGATCCACCCCTTCTCGAGAACGGCGACATTCGTTATGCCGTGCTCCTTCGCAAGATAGTAGGCCGTCGCCAGACCATGACCGCCACCACCGATGATGACGACATCATAGGCCGCCTTGGGCTCCGGCGAGCGCCACGCTTTGGGCCAGCCTTGGTGCCCGCCCAGGGCATGCTTCAGGAGACTGAAGCCTGAATAACGCGCCATACCAGCTGATACTGCACCGTTCATCAGGCTAGAGAATCACCGTGCGATTGCCGTTGAGTTGCACACGCTCTTCGCAATGCAGGCGCACGGCTCGGGAAAGGGCTGTCGCCTCCGTGTCGTGCCCGAGGTGAACCATCTGCTCAACATCCACGGCGTGGTCGATAGCACGAACCTCCTGGACAATGATTGGCCCCTCATCGAGATCCGCAGTGACATAGTGCGCCGTCGCCCCGATTACCTTTACACCGCGCTCATAGGCCTGGTGATAGGGCTTCGCACCTTTGAAGCCGGGCAGAAAGGAGTGATGGATGTTAATCGCCCGGCCCGCCAGCTTTCCGCACAGATCGTCGGACAGAATCTGCATATAGCGCGCGAGAACGAGCAGGTCGACACCAAGCTCCTCCATGACTTCGAGAATCCTGACCTCCTGCTGCGGCTTGGTCTCCGGAGATATCGGCAGGTGGTAGTACGGCAGTCCATACCACGCAGTGAGTGACTCGCAATCCTGATGATTACTCACAACACCGACGATGTTTGCGGGTAAGGCGCCGGCCCGCCATTTGTTTAAAAGCACACTCAGGCAATGGTCGTATTTGGACACAGCAACCAGGACGCGGGGGTGCTCCTCGACGGCGCGAAAGCGGCTATCCATGGAGAACTCCGCCGCAAGATCAGCGAACTCGGACAAAAACTCGTCGATCGGCACGATCATCTGGCGGTCATCGAACACGCAGCGAAGATGAAACGTGTTGCTGACCGGATCAGAGAAGTTCGACATATCGGTAATGAAGGCGCCCGCATTGAGAGCAAGGGCCGAAAACCGTGCTACAACGCCGAGCCGGTCAGGGCAGTGAAATGCCAGTATGTAGGAGCGCGGATATTCTGATGCGCCCATAGCGAAATCCCCAAAAAATTCTTAAGCTTTGGGGATTATTCATGTGGACTGCAACTAAGTCAAGGGGCTCAGGCTAACGCATCAGATGTCATGACATAGAACGGCAACGGCCATATCCACCTGAAAGCGCGCAAGATCCTTGAGGCTACGGACGGAAAGATCCCCAAGGTAGCTTTTATTAAGGTTCTGGTAGTCCGCAAACGCGTGGATCGTTGAGTTGACAACGAAATTGAAGCGCCGCTTGTATTCCTTGGGCTTCAGATCCGTGAGCAGCGGACGCGTCAAACGGGCGAAACGCTGGACGGTAAGTCCCGCTGATTGACTCAGCAGATCGTGCACCTGCGTGTTGTTGTCGAATTCCATGCGGGCGATTGTCCGAACCGCATCGTAACCCCAGTCGTGATGCTCAATGATGTCAACGTAGGCTTGAACAAATACATCGATCACATCCCTGACCGTGATATCTCCCTCAGCGGCCCGATTTTCGAGCGCCTCGAGAGCCGGCTGCCGAACTTCGCCGAAATGCTGCTGAATAAACTCATCGACAGCGCCGATCAAGCCCAGCTTGCTCCCAAAGTGATAATGAAGGGCCGAGTTATTCTTATGCCCTGCTTTGCGATTGATCATTCGCAAGGACACAGAGTCGACGCCGCATTCTGAAAACAGGCGTATAGATGCCAGGATAGTCTTGCGTTTGGCTAGTTCGGAGGCGGTCAAATGGGCAGCCATTAAAGTAAACTCCTGGGCGATGGCCTCGTATTCTAGTGCAACACGCGGTGATGCGGGCAAGGGTTCACCCTCGTATCTTCAACGTCCCACATTCAGCCCGGCACTAATGCAGCGGACCGCTCAATGGGGCCAAAATGCAATTACGCACTCGCGCGATGGGCGGTGAGAGCAGCCCTGTCGATGCAAAGTTAAACGCATTCCAAAAGAGCGATAATCGTTGCAATTTCTCAAGACGATTTGGATGCGAGATGGATGCTTCGACGAAAGCCGCACATTCCAGCCACGGAGTCTCGGCGCTGCAATCCAACGCCGCGGCTATGGAACGCTTGGTTGAGTCACTGGGTCTAGACGAACTCGGCGATCCGGACTCTCCGAAACTCATCGCAAGTTGGTCTGCGATTGTTGGCCTGCTCCGCTGGTTTGATGCCGTCCGCGGAGCAGAGATCGGCAGGCCGGCTCGCACTGGACGACCGCCAGCGGCCTTGCGCAAGGAGTTCATCAGACGCGCATTGCGATTGTTTCATCGCTTCCGCTATCGCCCAGCTGATGCGGGACTCCCGAATGGTCGCGATAGGCTGTCAACCACCAGCCCGGCCCGCTCTAGCCGCCCCGTGCGTGAAGCGAGGAGCGTCTCTGGAGCAGTTGCCTTGAGAGATCGCTGGCATCGTCCGGCAGATCAAGCCATCAATCGACCTGAAGAGACAGCACGGTTCCGCAAGGGCGCCATGACAGCCCTTTCCGACCTGGAGGCTCGGGAACGCGAGTTTGTTTCTGTACTCCTCCATGAAGCGGGCATGCGCCTTAATTCAGAGGCGCTACGCAAGGCGCTCGGGCAGATCGAGCGCCACCCAGATGATTGGAATAGGCGACGTGCAGCGATAACCGTAAAGAGACAGCGCTACACAAAGAAGAGCCCGCGGTCGTGGGTTTTTCCTGGCGAGCTTCCGACCCGCTAGCGCCTTTCCCCAGACTTTTTTCCGTCGTGAATTAGAAGGTCCTCTGAAAATGGTCGCATACGCCGACATGAGGACCACGCGATGCGACCTGACATTGATCACTTCACGCAACTGGCAGGGCAACTCCACACCCTGCACCAGATCGCCCGCAAGGGGCACATCTCGGTAAAGACCATCCGCCGCCTGATCCAGCGCGGCGAACTCAAATCCCACCGAATCGGCACCCAGATCCGGGTGTCGGAAGCCGACTGGCAGGCCTACCTTGACTGGGCGAGGCAGCCGTGAAGCGCTCTTCATTCCGTCATTTTTATTCTCTATTTCTCAATGGCTTACGTGATATCGGGAAAGCTATATCCCCGAATTTCGTCCAGTTAAATACGTCTACAATTCCTCAAATAGGCCGATTGGACACCCTTGTCTTCCCGAGGCCACTGCTGACCACCAAAGGGGGTTCCCGATGACTGCAAGAAGCCTAACTACGCTTGCCGATCTGCTACAAAAACTCCGCGATGACGATGAGCTATCGCCAACACGCCGACAGGGGCTGACATACGATATCGGCCGACTCGCAAAGCTTCTGGAACGGCCGCCGATCGAAATACCGGCCGATCTACGTGCCCTGAAGTCCGCGATCAATGACTTACACTGTTGCCCGCTACGACAGCGTGAGCATCACGCCCAAGCGTGTCTCGAACAACACGCTGGCCTTGACCATCGAGTTCAATTACCGGGGACGCGGTGTGCTTGTTATGGACACCGACGCGCTTTACTTCGACGACAGGCTAGAGCTCGTCGGCTTTAGCGGTGAAGCAAACACGGCATTCAACTTCGCATAAGGAGAAACCATGAATATCAAGCACTTACCAGCAGTAGCCAGCATCGCCCTGCTTCCCCTCACCGGCCACGCCTGGGAAGGCGAAGAGCTCGAGAGCGGCGACATCGTTGAGATCGAGCGCGGCAACCTGGTTCGACCCGGGCAAGAGATCGAGGTCTACAACTACGACGACGGCGAGTACGAATACCTCGAGGTCGAGAGCGTGCGTCGCTACGGCAACGAGGTCGAAGTCGAGACCTACGACTACCAGGAGGGGGAGTACAAGACGCTCCGCATGCGGGACTGAACCCCATTTGAATGGGGTACCCCCTCAGTTATGGGGGAGGTACCAGTTTGGTAACTGACCCCGGGAGTCTGTAAGTCGGGCTCTACATCATTAACGGGGGACACCGGGGCTCATTAAACTGAATTTGCGGAAACGGTTTAATGGAGACCCCCGATGTCCCTCGCAAGCGTAATCTTAGGCCTTCCGGAACTGGAGGTCGAACGGGTCGATCGCAATAACGCGATCGCCGTCTATGCAAAGCCGAGGCAGCGGCCTTGCTGCCTGCACTGCCAGCATCCTCGGATCCGGATCAAGGCCACCTACCAGCGGACCCTGAAGCACACGCGCCAGGGCAATCAGCTGGTGACCTTGTATCTGAGGACGCCCAAGTACCACTGCCCGCGCTGCGGTCGCTACTTCCGTCACCGCTTCAAGGGGATCAGGCCCCGCTTCCGGGCCTCCGAGGCCTTCCGCCTCGAGGTATTCTAAAGCCACGATGGCGGCGTCACCCAGGCCAAGATCCGGCCCACGCACTGCATCAGCGAGGCCACCACCGAGCGCTGGTACCAGGGCCAGTGCCGGCAGCGACTCTCCGAGATGTCGAACCGCCCCTGACCCACGGTGCTCGGCCTCGATGAGCACTTCTTCACCCGCAAACGGGGTTATGCCACCACCCTGGTGGACCTCCGGCGCAACAAGGTCTTCGACGCGCGCCTCGGGCGCTCAGAGGCCAGCCTGGACGGTTACCTGCGGCAATTACCGGGCAAGGACAACGTCCGCCTCATCGTCATGGACCTGTCCGAGACCTACCGCAACATCGCCAGGCAGTACTTCCCGAGAGCCACCATCGTCGCCGACCGCTTCCACGTCGTTCGCCTGGTGAACCAGCACTTCCTCAAGGCCTGGCAGGCAGTCCATCCTGAGGGCCGCAAGAACCGGGGGCTGCTGAGCCTGATGCGGCGCCACGAGTGGCGCCTGCGGCCCGAGCAGCGGGATAACCTGCAGCGCTACCTCGCCGACTACACGGGGCTGGGCGTCGGCCAGGTCGCGGCGACCCCACTGAGTCCAGTTTTTGCAAGGCGAGATCGTGGTCCGGGCCGCCCAATTCAGCAGTCGAAGCCTGCGAATCTCATTGCGACTGTCGGTTATGGGCCGACATCGGCGCTGTCGAACAGGGCGCGCATCGCGGCGTAGTCCGGTTTGCCGTTCGGCGCGCGCGCGATGGCGTCCACGGTCAGCATGACGCGCGGCGCCTTGTAATCCGCGAGGCGCTCCCGGGACAGACGGGCCAGCTCTTCGATCAGGGTACCGGGCTTCTGGCCATCGGCGGGCACCACGGCGGCGGCGACTTTGCTGCCGAACCTGGCATCTTCGATACCCAGGACCAGGGCATCCAGCACCCCGGGGTGATCTGTCAACACGCGCTCGACCTCGGCGGTGAATACCTTCTCACCCCCGGTGTTGATCACGGTGCTGTCCCTGCCGAGAAACTCGATGCAGCCGTCTTCCCTCACGGTGCACCGATCACCGGTATTGACGTAGCGCCGGCCGTCGATTTCCACGAAGGTCTGCGCCGACTTCTCAGGCTCGTTGTAATAACCGATGGGGACATATCCGCCGGAATAGACCATGCCGGGTACACCGCTACCAGGTACCACGTCCCGGTCAGCCTCATCGAGAATCCTGGTAGTGGGGTTCGGCTGGAATACACCGGGTTCGCCGGTTGCCCGAGCGTAGCCGACGGCTTCCGAGGAGCCGAGGTTGTCGACGATCAGCAGTCCAGGTCGGTGCGCGCGAAAGCGCTGCTTGTTTTCCGCGCTGAGCGCCACACCCGAGGTGATCAGGAACTTCAGGCTGGCCAACGTATCCTCGGCTGGTCGCTGATCCTGGGCTTCCAGCAACGGCAGGGCGAAGGCGTCGCCGACAATGACCACGCCCGTGACCCCAAGCCGCTGGATGGCATCCAGGGTCCGGTCGGCATCAAAGCGGGGCTGCGTCAGCGTCGCGATGGGCGTCCCCTGTGCCAGGTACAGCAGCGCCACCAGCAGGCCAGTGCCGTGCATCAGCGGGCACAAGGGCATGATGGGGCCGGTTTGTGGAACCCGGCAGACATTCTCGATGTGTTCCGCCAGGGAAGCGGGGTTATCCTTCAGCTTCAGCGGGTAGAGGGATGCGGTCCGACAAACATCCTGTTTCCACCACAGGTCGCTCTGACGCCATTGGGTGCCCTTGGGCAGGCCGGTGGTGCCGCCCGTTGCAATGATCACGACATCATCGCTGCTGGCGGTGATTTCGATCTGGCGGCCGGAAAACTCATATAGCGCGCACAGCGGATACGCGAACGAATTGACCGGATCGCCCTCGCCGATTTCAATGAACAGCGCATGTGCGCCAAGCTGTGATCGAAGTTTTTCGA
The DNA here is from genome assembly GCF_040217025.1 of Pseudohaliea sp. Lineage (GTDB taxonomy): Bacteria > Pseudomonadota > Gammaproteobacteria > Pseudomonadales > Halieaceae > Pseudohaliea. Next base: position 1,300,905 of record NZ_JAVJOA010000008.1, read on the forward strand.
CCTGCCCGGCGAATTCGCGCTCGTAGAACCAGATAGTGATATCCAGCTTCTCGGCAAGATAGCCGAGTTCCTCGTCCCGGTATCGATAGTTGACGTTGACGTGGGTGCAGCCGACGAGCCCGCTTCCCGCGAAGACCTCAAGGTAAGCGTTTGAATTTCGCATGTAGTGGCCGACATGGCTACCAGGCGCGACGTTCATGGCCTGCAGCCAGGCGCCAATTGCCCTGATGCGTTCACCCAGGACCCGATAGGATATTGCACTGTCATCGTGAATCAGCGCTGGACGGTCTGCGATGCGGCTGCGCGACAATTCCTCCATGGCGCTACAGAAATTCCAGCTCATGCCGGTACCCATCCGCCGATGAGGTTCTTTCCCGCTGTGGCGTCGCGTTCGATCATGACGCGCTGCCCCGCCGGATTCGAATTGAGCATGTAGTTGATCGTTCGCGCGTCGCCACGGGGGGTGGTCGCGAGGAAGCGCCGGCGATCCGCGGTTTCGGCGAGCACCGTGGCCTGCACGGGCTTGCCCTGCTTGAACCGGACCGTATGAGCCAGCACCACGCCGCCCTCGGATTGTTCTACCAACGGGACCGCGGAACCCGGACTGATTTCCGCGAACTCCGGTGTTGCGGAAGCGGCGGCCCTGGCGGGGTCCCCGGTGAGCACCACCGCGGCATGTTTCGACATGACGCCGCCATTGGCGTACACCAGGCCGACGCGACCGCTGCGCCCTCTCAAGCGACTGGTCATGGATGCAATCGCGTGCATGCTGTAGTTATTGCCCGGTCCGCCGAAAAATGGGAGACCACCGGTGACAGTGGGAACAACTGCTGCGGGACTTGGCTGCGCGAACTGGTCGGTTATGGCAGACACGGCGCAGGGGAAGCAGCTGTAGATATCCATGAGATCAATATCCCCGCTACCCAAAGACGCGCGCGCGAGGGACGTGGACACCACCTCACTCGCGACCTGCGAGCGGGCAGGCTCAGGTCGTTGACTGAGGCATACATCAACTCCCCGGGCTCCCGACAGGGGAAATACCATATCGGCCTGGTCAACGCCCAGCTCCAGGGCCTTCTGGCAGGTCGTCAGCAGAACTGCCGCGCCCTGGTTGACAGCGTCTCTCGCCACCATTCGCTTGCTATACAGGTGGGTTAACGGCTCCGCAGCCAGTATCTGTTCGGAAGTGAGACGCTCCGGGAACTGGGAATACGGATTCTCGCTGGCCACCGAGCTGAAGCCTGCGCACAGTTCGGCCATCGTTGTGCGGTATTCCTCGAGCGCGTCCGGTGTGGCTCTGTTACAGCGCGCCTGCTCGATAAGGCTGTAGAAGTGTACCGGGGCGATAAGCCCGTGTCTTTGCTCGGTCTCCTTGGCAACGTCCTTGCCGATACCTCGATCATGCAGGGATATCTCACCGCCCTCAAAGATCTCGTTCCAGTCGAAATGGTCACCATTGCGCAGCGCGTCGCGGTAATTCCTGATCGCCTCGGCCCCGACCAGGAGCACGAGTTCACTCTCGCCCCGCGAAACTTTTTCGGCCCACTCAAGCAGCAGGGATACCGGCTGGTCGCCGCCGCTCTCGCTGTAGTAGCGGGCACCAGGCGGTGCGCCGATACGCCGGGCTACGGATTCCGGCGGGTTGTTGCTGCTGCCAAACTCACAGGGCCACAGGGGGGAGGAGTCCGCAAACAACCGGACGTGTGCAATGGTGTCGATGGCTTTGGCGAGAACGCTTGAGCCTGCGTCTGCCAACGCTGCCCTGGCGGCTTCGGCAGCCAGGTCCGACGGCGCCGCATGGCTGGATTCACGCGCCACGCACTGGCCCACACCGACAATGACCGGTTGGTTGGCAGGGACCTGGCAACGTTTTCCCATGGTCTGGAGACCGCTTACTGGACGAAGACCGCTCTCTCGTGAGACAGCTCCCTGAACCCGCGTTCGCCATGATAGGCACCGAGGCCGCTATTATTTTTTCCGCCGAAGGGAAGGTGCTGCTCCAGAAAATGCGCAAGGCAGCTGTTCACCGTGACGCCGCCGGAACTGGTGTTGGCCAGTACCGCTTCCACGAAAGCCGTTTCTTCGCTGAATACGTAGAGCGAGAGAGGGTCGGGCTGGGCCTGCAGTGAAGAGAAAACGGTAGCGATGTCCTGGTAGCCAAAGACGCAAACTACAGGGCCGAATATCTCCTCGCGCAGGACCTTCGCCGATGCCGGGATGTCGGCCAGTATCGTAGGTTCCAGTACGAAACGGTCGACAAAGACAGTGCCGCCGCAGACCACACGGGCCCCTTTCGCCGTGGCGTCGTCAATATAGCCGGTTACCCGCCGAAGATTGCCTTCATTGACGATACGACCACAGACATCCACATCCAGCTTGCCGTCCGTGTACACGAGTGACTTCAATGCCGACTCCAGCAGGCCGAGAAATTCCTCCAACCGCTCTTCCGGAACCCAGACATTTTCCGGTGCCAGGCAGATTTGCCCGTGATTCATCAGCCGAACCCGGGCGATGTGCTCTGCCGCCAGGGACAGGTCCGCAGAGCCGTCAATGATCACCGGGTTTTTGCCGCCCAGTTCAAGGGTGACCGACGCCAGGTGATTCGCCGCCGCTTTCATCACCAGCTTGCCGACCGCGGGACTTCCGGTGAGAAAGATATGGTCGAAGGGCAACTCGAGCAGGGCGTTGGCCGTTTCCACGTCGCCTTCGACCACCGCCACTTCCTCCTCGGGAAATACCCCGGCAAGAAGTCCTGCCACCAGTTCACTGGTGGCGGGTGTCAACTCGTTAGGCTTGACCACAACACAGTTGCCGGCGGCAATGATGGGGACCAGTGGCTGGATAACAAGACTGAAAGGAAAGTTCCAGGGGCCGAACAGCAGTACCTGTCCCCGGGCTTCATAGCGAATTTCCGCGTGACCGGTAGGCAGGACGGTTCTGTCAACAGGGCGCGGCTTCAGCCAGTCCTCGAGATGGCTAACGGCGAAATCGATGTCCGAGTAGCTGCAGTTCAGTTCGACCTGGGTGTGCTCGGACGTCTTTCGAAGGTCCTGCCACAGGGCGGTCCGGATATCATCTTCCGCTGCTTCGATCGCGGCCTTCAGCGAAGTCAGCCGGTCGATTCTTGCCTGCGCTGAAGTACTGCGCTGCACCCACTTGTGCCGATGCTGCCTGGCGAATACTTCCTGCAGGTCCGCTCTGTAAGCCGGCTGTTGCTGCGATTCCATCATCGCCCCCGTTGCTACCTACTCTCCGAGTCGATAGCGGACTGTTACGCCGTACTCTCGTGGCGCCATTCTGAGAAAATTACCCGCGGATACCACTGAGATGGGATCCTCGTGGTCCAGAGCGTTGTTGACGAACAGGAAGGCCTCCCAGGTCTTCATTCTTGCCCCCACCCTGAAGCGCAGATCGTGCAGTTCGTCCGAGGACTGGCCGGTGAAATTGTCGGTTTCCGAGCGATAGGTGTAGCCCAGCTGTGTGTAGAGATTCCAGCCGCCAAACGGGCGTGAGTACTGGGCATTGACGTTGCTGGTCCATTCCGGGGTAAAGGGCATGTCGTCGCCTTCGCCGATCGAGCCCAGGCCGCCGTCGGCAAGGCGTGGATCAATGGAATCAAAGGTACTGTCCGTGTACGCGCCGTTCCACTGCAGCAACAGGCCGTCGATACCCGGCACCCAGGAGAGATCCCACTCCACGCCCTTGATTTCCACATCCCCCACCTGCAGGACCCCGGATAGGCCAAGGGTAGCGGTGTACAGACCCTGCAGGTCCTCCCACTCGCTGATGTAGGCCGCCAGCTGTGCACTGAAGCTGCCGTCCGGGGAGGTAAACTTGCCACCGACCTCGTAAGTCCAGACTTCATCCGGCTCGACCAGGGTCGCGGCGGGTAGTCCGTCCAGCTCCAGCGCCAGCCGCGCGGTACCGCTTTGCACAGTGCCGCTTCGGAATCCATTCGCTACGTTGACGTACAGGTTTGCTCTGTCGCTGAGCTGGTAGGCGAGGTTGAAGCGAGGGCTGAAGTGTTCGAATGTCTCCGAATCGGCATTTACGGAGCCCAGGCCGACAAGTACTTCATCTGAGGAACGATCGTCCTCGAAATACCGGAAGCCCAGTAGCGGGGTGAGCTTGCCGTCCATCAGTTCATAGGACAGTTCACCGTAGATCGCATAGGACTCGCTTTCTATGCTCAGCACGGTAGTCGCGTTCAGGAAATCCAGTGGCGGTGCGAAGCCGGAGAACTCCTGTGTATTGTCCGTGGCGCTGTCGAGGTAGAAGGCGCCGACCACCCAGTTGAAGGGGCCCTCACCTGCCGAAGACAGGCGGATGTCCTGCGAAAACGCGTCGGTATCCCACTTGAATTGGCCGAGCCCACCCAGCGTTGCAGAGCCAAAGCCCGGTGTACTTTCCATGTAGTTACTAGCGCTATACAGGTTGAAACCGGCAAGTGCCCACTCCAGCGTGAAGGAGAAGATGTCCGTGTCAGTATCGTTATCGGGCACCTGGCCAAAAGCCGGCTGTATCAGGGCGGGGTCGGCCTGGAGCAGCGAGTTGGCGAAATCCTGTTCGCTGTCAAAAGTCCAGTAGGAGGCTTTCAGTGTGAGATCGTCCGTGGCCTGGTACAGGCCCTTTATCCGGAGATTGGTGCTCTCCACGCTATTGGCGATCTCACCGGGTCGGTCTGAAACGACAGCATAGCCGCCGTAGTCTTCGAAGCCACCTGAGATACGCAAAGCAAACTTGTCTTCAATCACCGGAATGTTCACCACGGCGTCCAGGCTGTAGTTGATATCCGGTTCCTTGGCGAGGGAGTTGTCATCGGTTTGCGACACGCTCCCGAGAACATCCAGGGAAAACTTGTCGAGCGCAGGATCCTTAGTGATGAATTTCACCGTTCCCGCCATCGATCCCTGCCCGTACAGCGTTCCCTGGGGGCCTCTCAGCACTTCCACGCGCTGGAGGTCGAACATGCCGGACGGCGGCGACACCTGCAGGTTGGGAATGCTGAAGGGCGTGTCATCGACATAGACCCCGATCGTGGAATCCCCGGTCGTACTGGTGGCCCCGCTGCCGCGGAAATGTATGACGTTGAACCCAGGACCGTTGTTGGTCAGCTCGAACCCCCCGGGCACGATATTGACCAGGGATGAAATGTCCGAAATGCCGCGCAGTTCCAGTTCCTCTCCGCTGACTGCTTGCAGGGAAAGCGGGACTGACATCAGGGACTGCTCACGCTTCTGCGCGGTCACCAGCACTTCTTCCAGGACACCAGCCTGCTGTCCCTGTGCCAAAGCAGGTGTTGCCAGCGCGGCCGTAGAGACAGCCAGGGCGAGTAAGTTGATCTTCCGGCGCATTGCAAACCTCCGAAAATTTCTTCTTATGGGAGTTAAGCGTTATTTATAGCACACAGAAGCGCTTTACAAAACTAAAAATACAGACTTTATGATTTATATCGATAAATTCGTATTTGCTCATTCGGGCGTTTGACGATTACCCGCGAGCATAGCGAGGCGCCCACGGGCATGGGCGTCGCCATTCGGCGAATGGCGACGCCCTGGTGGGAAACACGAAATCTTGCGGATTTGCCTAGAGTGGCTCTTCCGGGGGGAAGAAGTCCGTGCGGGCCTTCACCCCCTTGACGAGAATGCTGACATCGGCATCCACGACCTCCGGCAGGCACTGGATGTGATCAGTGCAGAAGCGAGTGAGTTCGTCGCGATCCGTGCAGTTGAGTATGCAGCAGAGATTGAACTCGCCGGTGGTCAGGCTCAGGTGTGCGACCTTGCTGCTTTCCAGCAATAGCGCCGCGGTTTTCTTCAGCTTTGCCGGCAGCACGGCCATTCTGACAAAACCGATTTCGCTGCTGCCGGTCCCGTGGGATACCACGCTGAGCCTGATGGCCCCGGATTCCAGCAGCCTGGCGATTCTTTGCCGCACGTTCGACTCGGAGATGTGCAGCGCCCGGGCGATCCGGGTGTTGGTACTGCGCCCGTCGTGACAGAGCAGGGCGGTAATCTGCTCATCCGTGCTCCCCATGGCCATTATGGCTTTCATGTCGGGCTTCTCGGGTATTTCGGCGAAGCTCGCCTGTCCCCGCAGGAAACGAAGATTGATATCCAGCGTAATCCGCTTCACCCCGGGCACACGGTCGATCTCCTCATGGATGAATTGGGACAAAGCGGCATAATCTCTGGCGGCAACCACCGCCAGTATCTGGAAGTTTCCCCACACGAGGCCGATGCCGGTCACGTTCTCAAAGGTTGCTAGTTTCTCAGCCACTGCAGACGTATCGTCTCCTGACACCTCCACCAGGATCCACGCGGCAATACCGTAGCCCGTTGTGAAAAAGTTCCGCTGTGCCACGACCCGCATGATCCTGTTCTCAGACATTGTCTTGATGCGCGTGGCGATCGTCGACTCGGCAACGCCAATCTGCGCCGCGATGGCCTTGTTCGTCAGCCGGGGGTTCTCGCTGAGCAGTGCGGTTACCTGGGGGTCGATCTCGTGTGGGCGGTAGCGCTTTGCCATTACTCAGGCCATTGTCGTTCGATGCCGGGAATCATAGCACCGCGGGGCCGATCTATGGGTCGTGGTCGGTGCGGACTGGCAGTCAGCCTGCGTCGGCGCTATCCCATGTATCCGCGGTCACGCCTGCATCGCGTATCCTGGCTTTCTGAATCCGCAGTGTCGCCTGGGTTTTGGGAAGCTCAGGAAGAAATTCGATGTAGCGTGGCAGGGCGAAGTCAGGCATTCGTGTGCGCAGGAACTCGAGCAGCGCGTGCGGCTCCAGGGAACTGTCCGGGGTGAGCACGACGGCGATTTTCACCTCATCCTCATTGATCTCGGAGGCCACGGCGACAGCGCAGCTCTCGATCACCTCCGGGTGCTGGTTGACGCAGGCCTCGACTTCAAAACTGGAGATATTGTTTCCGCGGCGGCGAATATAGTCTTTTTTACGATCGGCGAAGTAGAACCTGCCTTCCTCATCCCTGATGAAGGTATCCCCGGTGTGGAACCAGCCATTCCGCCAGGCCTTGAAAGACTCTTCCGGCATGCGCCAGTAGCCCTGGTTCATTTCCCAGGGTTCCGTGCGCAGTATCAGCTCGCCGGGGGTATTGGGTGGCACTTCGAGGTCATTCTCGTCCACCAGCCTCGCCTCGACGCCGGGCCGCGCTTTACCGCAGCTCGTTATGCCTTCGCCGAAGAGCGCTTCCCTGCCGGAAACCAGCGGCATGGACGTCTCTGTCATGTTGTAGCAGGTGAAGACATTGACATCGAATCTCTTGACGAAGGCTTCGATGTCCTTGATCACCGGTGCCATCAGCACCCGCTTGAGTGGATTAGCGGCATCATCATCTCGCGGAGGCTGTGACATCAGGAACTCTGCCATGGGGCCCAGCATGACCGCCTGGGTACAGCCGTAGTCATTGATGTGGGGCCAGTATTCCGAGGCCGACATCCGGGGCGCGAGGATTGCACGCGACCCCGGATGCCTGGCTGCCATGTAGACCGGCCCTTTGCCGGAGATATGGTAGGGAGGGAATGGTGAATAGATGACTTCAGACTCCACCGGAACGCCCCAGTCGATATTGGATCCTGCTGCCAGCTGACCCCAGGGGATCACCACGGCCTTGGAGGGCCCCGTGGTGCCCGACGTCATAATTAGGGCCGCTGTGTCCCAGAGTCCGGGCACCGGTCGCTCCCTTGGGCTCGCCTGGCTGAGAAATTCCTCGGCAGTCATTATCCGCAGTCCTGTCTGCGGCAGCGTGTCAGGCATTCCGCCGAAGACGACAATCATTTCGAGGTGTTCAAGCCTGCGCTCGATTTCCCAGACGGCCGGGAGGAACTCCCGGTGAGCCAGCAGCATGCGAGCCCCGTTCAGGTTGAACGCATGGGCCAGCCAGTCCAGTCGAAACGACGTGTTGATAGGCGCCTCTATGGCGCCCAGCCAGCCACAACCCGCCCAGGCTATGGCGGCATCAATGGAGTTCGGAAACATCGAAGCCACAGTCTCGCTCTCTCGCACGCCGGCCATCTGCAGCGCGTCCGCCATCGCCAGGCTGCCCTCCAGGAATGATTGCCAATTCAGGCTCGACCCCTCGGTGTGCCGGAGAGCGACTCCATCCGGCATTTCCCTGGCCCGTGTGGCTATCAGGGCTTGCAAGCTCAGTTCGAAGTCGCTCATGTCGCTCAGTCCTCCTCAGGATCGATGTGGTCGCCGGTGATTCCCCGGAATCTCGCCTGCCGCTTTTCCCGGAAGTGCGCCACGCCCTCGCGAAAGTCCTCGCTGGCAAGGCTTTCCGCCATGGCTGTATCCGCATCGTCGATCGCCTCGCGCAGTTCCTGTTCCAGTCCGCTCCATAGCTGACGCTTGATTTCCCGCATGGCGCGGGGCGATACATTGGCGGCGATATCAGAGGCATAGCTCATGACCTCGCCCATCAGATCTCCTGGCGACACAGCACGGTTCACCAGCCCCAGGCGAGCCGCCTCGTCGCCGTCGAACTTGCGCCCTGACAGCAACAGGTCCGCGGCATTTGACGGACCGGCAATGCGCGGCAGGAGCCAGCCCACGCCGTGCTCCGCGACCAGCCCCCGACGGGAAAACGCGGTGGAAAATCTCGCGTCACTCGCGGCAAAGCGGATGTCGCAGTACAGCGCCAGCACCAGTCCCAGCCCGGCGCAGGCGCCGTTGATTGCCGCGATGACGGGTTTTTGTACCCGGGGGAAATAGGAGAATTTCGTGGAGAAGCCAGCTGACATGCGTCCGCTGAAGGCTTCGGCATCGTTGTCGCTGGTGGCGGGCTGCGTGGCCGCGCCGGCGGCGGCCGCCGCCATGTCGGCGCCGACACAGAAGCTTTCGCCCGCGCCGGTCAGCACGATTACCCGCACCTCCTGGTCGCGCACCGCCCTGGCCATGAGTTGCCTGACCTCAGTGTTCATATCGGCGTTCCAGGCGTTGCGCTGATCAGGGCGAGACAGGGTCAGCACAGCCACCCGGTCCTCTACGCGATAGGTGGTGGTTTTTAGCTCCATAGACGCCGCCTGCTCAGTTGCCGGTGAACCGGGGCTCGCGCCGCTCGAAGAATGCCTTCAATCCCTCCTGGCAGTCTTCCGTAGCGGCGGCAAGCAGCCATTGATCGGACTGCATATGCATGACGGCGGCGTCCGAGGCGCCGCTGACGGCGTTGATACTCCGCTTGATCATGCGCAGCGCAATCGGCGGCAGGCCACTGAACTCTTCCACCAGTGATTGCACGCCGGCGTCAATGTCGCCCTCGTCGACTGTGTAGTCGACCATGCCCCACTCACTCAGGGTTTCAGCCGGGAACTGCTTGCCCGACATGATCATGCGCTTGGCTCTCGCCGGGCCGATCAAGCGGGTGCATAGTGGCAGTCCGCCCCACATCAGGTTCATGCCCACGGTGACCTCACCGAAGCCCATCGAGGCGCCGCGCTCGGCAACCCTGAAGTCACAGGCGACGGCGATACAGGCACCGCCGCCGTTGGCGATGCCCTGGGTGGCACAGATAGTGGGTTGGGGCAGTGCCTGGATGGCATTGAGCAACTTCGCCCCCTGCTCGGCTATGCTGTGCTTGTCGCGTAGCGTCAGGTCACCCGAATTCTGGAGCTCCAGCCACTCCTTGAGATCGGCGCCCACGCAGAAGTGATTCCCCCGACCGCGTATCACAACCACGGCGACATCCTGCTGGTCGGCCAGTTCCTCCATGACCTCGGTCAGGCGCGTGATCATGCCCGTGGACAGAGCATTTCCCTTATCCGCCCGGTCCAGGAATACCGTTGCAGTGGCCGCGGCCTTTTGCAGATCAATCTGTGACATCTCGCTGCTCCGCGCTGCCGGGTAAGTGCCGTGTCAGCGCACCGTATAGGTGTGAGTCTGCGCCGGAAGCATAGATCATTTGTCGGCAAACGGCTATTTGTCGTTGATATTTCGGGCTATAAAAACGATTAATTTGTAATAGAGGTCTTGCAAAACTATTATCGTCGATACCGATCCTGCCCATCAGCTGTCGGAGCCTTCGCTGCATGCAAGACATTCTTACCGAGGTAGCCGGGCGGCGCGGCGACGCGCCGGCGCTGGTCACCGATGATCTCGAGGCGCATTACTGCGAGTGGAGCTTCAGGGAACTGGAGGACAACGCCAACCGTATTGCCCGGGTTCTTTGCAATCTCGGAATCCGGGGGGGAGAGAACATCCTCTGGTCCGGGCCCAATTCGGTATGGGCGGTGGCGATCATCAATGCCGCGAGGAAGCTCGGTGGGGTCTCCGTCGCCCTGAACTATCAACTTGCGCCGGAAGAGGCGCTCTACATCGCGAATCACTCGGACGCGCGCTGCATACTGTTCGACCAGGAAGCGGCGCCGCTGCTAGCGCGCATCCAGGATCGCTTTGAAAATATCCAGCACCGGCTCTACTACGGGGCGGGGGACGCTGGTCCGGGTGAACGCCTGCAGGCTCTGATCCGGGGTGTTCACGCAGCGCCCCTGCCGCCGCCGGAAGACCATGGAGGCGGGACATTGACCTATACCTCGGGCACCACGGGTCGCCCAAAAGGCGTCATTCGCCCACCTTTCGATCCTGCAGCCAACCCCTGGCTGGATGACATCGCCTATGAGCCCGGTGATGTTTACATCACAAGCGGGCCGGTTTATCACTCGGGACCACGCACATTCCTCGAGGCGGCGACGAAGAGCGGCTGCCTCGCTGTCATCCAGCGCAAGTTCAACGCCGAAAACTGGTTGCGCCTGGTGTCAAAGTACGGGGTCACCCACAGTTTTGCGGCGCCGACACCGATCCGTCGGATCTGCCAACTGCCGCCCGAAGTGCTGGCCCGCTACTCGACCGAGTCGGTGCGCGTCCTGATAGCCAACGCCGCGCCCTGGTCCCAGGCACTCAAGCTCAGCTACCTGGAGCATTTTCCCAAGCATTCTCTGTACGAAAGCTACGGCTCCACCGAGCTGGGAACGACGACGTTGCTGTATCCCGAAGAGCAACTCGTGAAGGTCGGTTCCTGCGGGCGCGCGGTAAAGGGCATCGAACTCAGGCTGTATGACGAAGCCGGGCAGCAGATCCTTGCGCCGAATACGCCCGGAGAGCTCTACGCCCGCGGGCACGGTGTTTTTGAAAGCTATTACAAGGACAGCGACAGCTACCTGCGCTGCCATCGCGATGGTTTCCAGACGGTTGGAGACGTGGCGTACCTCGATGAGGAGGGCTATGTCTACATCTGCGATCGCAAGCAGGACATGATCATTTCCGGCGGCGTAAATCTGTATCCCGCAGAGATCGAGAGCGCCATCGAGCAACACCCCGACGTGCTCGATGTTGCAGTGGTCGCAAGGCCCAATGAAGAGTGGGGCGAGTCGCCGCACGCGGTAGTGGTGATTCGGGAGGGCGGCTCGATGGACGCCGAGGAACTCGACCAGTTCCTGCGCGATCGCCTCGCTGCCTTCAAGATTCCGCGCTCGATGACCGTGGTGGATGCGATTCCGCGAAACGCTTCAGGGAAAATCCTGAAAAAGCAGATCCGCGATGAACTCGAACAGCAGGTGGCACCATCGTGAACAAAACCGTGAAGACCTTTTGCCGACTCTGTGAGCCCCTGTGCGGCCTCGAGGCGCAGCTCTCCGACACCGACGATAACGTGATCGTCAAACTCGCTCCTGACAGGAGTCACCCGGTCCACAAGGGTTTCGCATGCCACAAGGGGCTGAAGTTTCTCGACGTACACAACGACCCGGACAGACTCAATTTTCCCCTGCGACGGCGAGAGGCGACAGGCGCTGGAGCAGGATTCGAGCCCGTCGCCTGGGACCAGGCGATTGATGACATCGCCGGTCGAATACGACGGATTCAAGAGGAGCATGGCCCGGAATCCGTCGCCATGTTCATTGGCAACCCTTCGGCCTTCAACAGTACCGCCCGTTACGGCACGCGAAAGTTCGCCTATTCCATCGGGGCGAGAGACCTGTTCGGGTCCACCACCCAGGACACCACCAACAAATTCGCCGCGGCCGAGGCCGTCTACGGCAGCATCAGCGTCCACCCGCTGCCTGACCTCGACAACACCGACTTTCTTCTGAGCATTGGCAGCAACCCAAGAATCTCCCACATGACCTTCGTCAACGTGTCGGACCCGATGGGAAAGATCCGCGATATCGTCAGGCGCGGTGGTCGCGTGGTGCACGTCAATCCGCGCAAGATAGAATCGGCCGGCCCCAACACCGGCGAAGTGCTGCAGGTCAAACCGGATACCGACTTTTTCCTGCTGGCCGCCATATTGAACACGATCTTCGAGGAGGGGTGGTGTGACGAGGCGGCCCTGTCGACGATAAGCCGAGGGCTCGATGAACTGAGAAACCTGGTGCGAGAGTACAAGGCTGCTAAGGTCACCAATGTCGTGGGGGTGACTGCTGGCGCCATAGAGGATCTCGCGCGGGACTTTGCCCAGTCCGATTCCGCGGCAGCCTACATGGCCACCGGGGCCAATATGGGAAGGCTGGGAACCCTGACCTACTGGCTGTTGCAGATGCTTTCACTGGTGACGGGGAATCTCGGCAGATGCGGCGGCAACGTCTATTCACCCGGTTATCCGGCGTCGGCCGCCGCCGGCAAGGTCTCCCGGGACGTCGACCCCTACTTCGAATCGGATTTCGGCAGATTGCGACGAGTGATCGGCCTGCTGCCGGGTAATTTGCTCGCAGACCATATCGCGTCGGGAAGAACACGCGCGCTGATTTGCCTGGCCGGCAACCCCTTGCTTTCCATGGGCGGCGAAGTGCGGCTTCGCAAGGCGCTCGGCGAACTGGATTTGCTGGTGACCATCGATATATACCCCAACGCAACGTCTAGGTTCGCGCATTACCAGCTGCCGGCGACGGACTGGCTGGAGCGGGAAGACATCAACTTTGTTTCCCAGGGCAACCAGCTGCAGCCCTACCTGCAGTACACCGATGCGGTGGTCGAGCCTGCCCATGAGCGCAAGCCGGAATGGTGGATTTTCCAGCAGCTGCTCCAGGCCTGGAACGAACCCGGGGCCGAGGATACGCCGCCGGCGAACCACCTCGAACGGATTGCCAGGGACTTGAGGCGGGCCGGCATCGAGCTGGATTCTATAAAGGACGCTTCACCCCAGGTGATGGTCTTGCCGAAACCTGCCCCCGATGAAGTCTTTCGTTCCGGGATTCAGCACGACGACGGACTGATCGATTGTTTCCCCGCGGCATTCTCGGAGGCGCTGTTGAAGGCCCGGGAGATCTACCGGGAGCTTTCGGCAGAGCCGGCGGACCAGATCAAGCTGATCACGCTCAGAACCAACTACATGATGAACAGCTGGCTGAATAACCTGGAAGCGCTCAAGCGGCGCAACGCCAGGGACAACCCGATCTTTCTCAATCCCGACGATGCCGACTCGCTCGGACTGGGAGAGGACGACACGGTGGTAGTGTCCAGTGAGTTCGGCGCCGTCGAATGTCCGCTGCAGATAGATCGGGATCTTCGCCGCGGTGTGGCGGCAATGACCCATGGGTGGGGGCATCGCGACAATGAGAGTCTATCGGTTGCCAGTCGGTACCCTGGAACCAATGTCAATGAATTGCTGCCCACCGGGCCGGGAAGCTACGAGTCGCTCAGCAACCAGGCACACATGACCGGTATCCCGGTGCGCATCAAAAAGGCGCGTTAGCCGGGTCAACGTCCGGTGTATTCGGGCTTCCGCTTTTCGAGAAAGGCGAACATGGCTTCCGCGGTATCCTTGGTGCGCGAGCACATGATCTGGTTGCGATCTTCCATCGCCACGGCGGCTTCCAGGTTCGGGGCATCGATACCCATATTCAGGCCCTCCTTGGTCAGACGCAGCGCCAGTGGGGAGACCAGCAGCATATCCTCTATATAGCTCGCTGCAGCGCTCTCCAGCTCGCCGTCGGGGACAACTTCCGACACCAGGCCCGTATGCAGGGCGCGCTCCGCGTGTATGAACCTCCCGGTCATCATTAGCTCCGAGGCCACCGAGGTCCCGACCAGCCGGGGTAAATGGTAGCTGAGTCCCATATCGCAGGCAGACAGGCCGACGCGAACGAAAGCAGCATTCATCCGGGCGGATTCCGCTGCGATGCGCACATCCGCGGCCAGTGCAAACGCGAACCCGCCTCCACAGGCGGCGCCGTGAACCAGTGCCAGGATCGGTTGGGGGCAGCGCCGCATGTGGATGAATACCTGGGAAAGGTAGCGCTGGAATCCCAGTCCGGCCCCGAATACATCCCGCTGCGCGCCGCTGGTCGCTTCCTTGATGTCCAGCCCGGCGCAGAAATGACGGCCTTTAGCGGCCAGAACCACAAGCCGGGTTTCGCGATCCTCATAGAGCCCGTAAAAAAAATCCCGCAGCTCCGCCACCATTTTTACGTTGATCGCATTCTGTGCTTCCGGGCGGTTGATATATAGCCAGGCGACGTTGTTCTCCCTGCGCACCAGCAGGGTTTCGTAGTGTTCTTCCGTCATGCAATAGTCTCCAACACGCTGTTGGCACCGATGTAGTGGTTATTGGTCCAGCAGCCAAGCCAGACCTTGTCGCAGGGTGGCCACGGGCTGTTCGAGAATATTGTCGCCGTGGGCGACCACGACGCGCTCGATGGGCCACTGCAGGATGCCCTCAATAGATTGCCTGGCGGCGCGACGGTCCCGGTACATCAACCTGAGCAGCGGATGCCATCCCACTTTCCGGTAGACACCACCGAGCTTCAAATACCAGCGCGTGAACCAGTGATCGTTGTGATGGAAATTTTCCACGAGGTCCGAGGTCACCAGGGTCCCGCTAGGGGTATGGAACAGAACGGTCTCGTCCAGCATGCTGCCGTCGATGTGGCGGAACTCGAAAACCCCGCCGAAACTGCTGGCCGTCAGGTCCTCGAGGAATTCATCGAACTGCAGGTCGGGTCGTTTCTTCTCGAGTCCACGAGGGCCGTACAGTCTCGCGCCCGGCCATATATCCATGGCGTCGGCCGCGTGCATATGGTGGTAGCAATTCGGGCACAGGATATGGGCTACCTCTCCGAGCTCGTCGATGGCGCCGGCCGTTTCTGTGCCGATGGGTACCGGAGAGTGAAGCAGTAGCTGGCCATCGGGCAGTCTCACGATAGTCATCGTCGACCCGATATGTAAGCCCAGGAAGGTCTGGGGGCCGGAGCAGAGCCAGAGGTCAGGAGCGAGTGCGTCGAGTAGCGACATTGTTTTATCTCTCCCCGCAAAACGATATATTTGTATATAGTGGCAAATACTGCTACTTTTAGCAGCTAAAATGGCATTATACAATCGCATAATTCAGGTTGGCTCCGATATCGCTACAAACAACAGGGGGCGAGAGCGCTGATGGCTGGTAACGACATCGACATGGCCGTGGAGCCTGCATCCATAAAGGGCTGGAGCAACAACCTGTTTCATCCGGTCGTTGAAGAGTTCGCGAAAAACTTTCGGGAAAGGGATGAACTCGGTGCCAGTCTCTGTATTTACCACGAAGGCAGGTTGGCTCTGGATCTCCATGGCGGCCACGTGGACAGTGCCCGTCAGCAACCGTGGACAACAGATACGCTGGTCCCCGTCATGTCCAGCACCAAGGGCCTGGCGGCGCTCTGTGCCCATCTGCTGATAGACCGCGGACAGCTGGACCCGGAGGCGCCGGTATCGGAGTACTGGCCGGAGTTTGTCGCGAACGGCAAAGAGCTGGCCCGGGTCTCCATGATTCTCAATCACTCGCTGGGGCTGCCGGTTCTCAAGACCCCGGTCAAGCAGGGTGGCTTTCTGGACTTCGACTACATCTGCGAGCTCCTGGCGAACGAAAAGCCGTTCTGGAAGCCCGGCACGTCGGTGGGTTACCACGGTTTGACCTACGGACACCTGTTGGGGGAGGTTTTTCGCAGGATCACCGGCACCACGATTGGTCAGTTCCTGCGCCGCGAAATCGCGGAGCCGCTGTCGGCTGACGTGTGGATAGGGCTGCCGGAGAGCGAGCGCAGCCGGGTCTCGCGGATAGAATTCATCGAGCCGTCGGAAAAGGGTAACTGGGCGGAAACGGAAAGTACCCGGTTGATCCACAGCGACCCCGAAAGCATCCCGGCCCTGTTCGTATTGAATTCCGGCGGCTATGCGACGGGCGACGCCGTGAACTCCGCTGAGGCGCAGGCGGTGGAGATTCCCGCCGGCAATGCACTGGCAAACGGCCGAGGGCTTGCCACAGTTTATGCGCCCTTTGCCACGTCGGGGCAGTTCCGGGATAAGCAGTGGGTCGGGCAGGACACGCTGTATCGCATGGAGGAAGTCTCCAGCGCCACCTCGCTGGACCAGACGCTGTACATTGGTACACGCTGGTCACTGGGTTTCCAGAAGTCGGTGGATAACCGCTGGTCCGGTATTCCGGAAAGCAGCATGGTCCTGGGTTCGAGGGCGTTCGGACATGGCGGGGCCGGTGGTTCCCTGGGCTTTGCGGACCCCGAGTGTGGCATCAGCTTTGGCTACGCCATGAACCGCATGGCACCCACGCCGGGCGTGCCGGAAAAATGCCAGGCCCTGGTAGATGCCACATACCGCGCTCTCGGCTATCGCAGCTGTGGGTCGGGTTCCTGGCGCAGGTAATTGCCGTGCCGCTGCCATCGGATTCTCCATCAGTCCTGATCGCCAATCGAGGCGAGATCGCTATTCGCATAGCCCGCGCCGCGGCGGCGCTGGGCTATCGCAGCGTCGGCGTGTTCAGCGAAGACGAGAAAGACAGTGCGCATGTGCGCGCTACGGCAGCCGCGGTGGGTCTGCCGGGTACCGGCTACAGTGCGTACCTCGACGCAGGCAGGCTTATCCGCATTGCTTCCGAACAGGGCTGTAAATTGCTGCATCCGGGATATGGCTTCCTCAGTGAGAGCGCCGAACTCTCTGCGGCCTGTGAATCCGCCGGGATACAGTTCGTCGGTCCCTCGGCGGAGTCCATGCGTCAACTTGGCGACAAGGCTGCCGCCAGGAAGTTGGCGGAACAGGTGGGGGTGCCGGTACTGGCGGGCACCGCGACGCCCGTCAGTCTGGAACAGGCGACCTCATTTTTCAGTGAGTTGGATGACGGCGCGGCGATTATGGTCAAAGCGGTCGCCGGTGGCGGTGGCCGCGGTACGCGCATCGTCAAACAGCTTGAGGAACTGCCGGAGGCCTACGCACGGGCCAGGTCAGAAGCCGAGAAATTCTTCGGCAACCCCGACGTTTACGTGGAGCAATTTCTCCCCAAGGCGCGCCATATCGAGGTGCAGGTCCTGGGCGATGGTCAAGGGGGCATCATCCATCTCGGTGAAAGAGACTGCAGTCTCCAGCGTCGTTTCCAGAAAGTGGTGGAGATCTGTCCCGCCCCCTACATCGGTGATGAACTTCGCGAGCGCCTGTGCGATGCCGCGGTAAGGCTGGCCAGGGCAGTTTCCTATAGAAGCGCCGGTACGATCGAGTTTTTGCTGGATTGCAGTAGAGATGCCGCGGAGACGCCCGGCAGCTTCTATTTCATGGAGGCGAACACCCGGCTCCAGGTTGAGCACACTATCACCGAAGAGACCACGGGTGTGGATATCGTCCAGGCACAGTTGCAGCTCGGGGCCGGCGCCAGTCTGGCCGATCTCCGGCTGGATACGGATGTCACCCCCCGGGGCTGCTCTATTCAACTGCGTATCAACGCCGAGGCCCTGCAGCCGGACGGCTCGGTTCTCCCCTCGAGCGGCACCATCAATGCCTGTTGCTTTCCGGGCGGCCCCGGTATTCGGGTCGATACCCACGTCTATCCGGGTTACTCGCCCAATCCAAACTTTGATTCGATGATGGCGAAACTCATCGTCACCGCCAGGGAAGGCGAGCATGCCTACCCCAATGTCCGGCGCATGGCCCTGCAAGCGCTTGACGAACTCGATTTGCCTGGTGTCGAGACCAATCGGGATCTGCTGCGCGTGCTGTTACGGCGCCCGGAAGTGGAGGCATATGGCGTAAACACGCGTTTCCTTGATGCCGAACTGGCGTCGCTGCTGGAAGAAGCGGCGGCGCTGACGCCCACGGGGCTTGGCAAAACCGCAGCTGCCTCCGCTGTCGATAGCGCACTGGACAGGGCTGACCCGCTGGCGGCCCTTAATTACTTTCGCACGGCTGGCAATCAGGTCGAGGCCGTCAGTGGTCGGGCGTCTGATGTTGCGCAAGGTTTGCATGGGATTTCGGCGCCGCTGCAGGGCACGGTTGTCTCTGTTGCGGTGGAGCCGGGGCAGCGGGTCGATCGCGGAAGCGTCATTGCCGTAATCGAGTCGATGAAAATGGAGCACTCGGTCTCCGCGGATGTCTCGGGTACGGTAAAGACAGTAGCCATGTCAGTTGGAGATATCGTCCAGGCACAGCAACATATCGTCCTGTTGGACGCTGATGGCAGTGAGACCGAGGACGATACGGCTGAAGAGATCAGCTACGACCTTGAGCACATCAGTGAAGCGCTCGCGGAACTGCAGCGACGCAAGGCCGCCACCCTGGATGATGCCAGGCCGGCCGTGGTGGACGACTGGCACGGTCGCGGCCGGATGACGGTGCGTGAGATCGTCTCGGCGCTGTTCGATGAGGACAGCTTCGTCGAGTATGGCGGCCTGGCGCTGGCTGCACAGTCCAGAAAGCGCTCTCTGGAAGAGCTGATGGTGAAGTCCCCGGCTGACGGGTTCGTTTGCGGAATCGGAAGCGTCAACGCGGGACAGTTCGGCCCCGAGGCGTCCAGGGCGGTGTTCTGCGGCTACGACAACACCGTCTTCGCCGGCAGCCAGGGGATGTACAACCACGCCAAGACGGATCGCATGGTGGAACTGGCCATGGAACAGAGGCTACCGCTGATTTTTCATGCGGAGGGAGCCGGCGGCCGCATGGGTGAGACGGATCACAGTCCGATGGTCGGCGGACTCAACCTGCGTACTTTTGAAATGGTGGCCAGGGCAAGTTCGCGGATTCCGATGATTGGCTCCGTGGGAGGTCGCTGCTTCGCCGGTAACGCGTTCATTCTCGGGATGATGGATATCATCATCGCCACCGAAAATTCCAATATCGGTATGGGCGGCCCAGTGGTGCTGGACGGAGCGGGCATGGGTGTATACCGCTCGGAGGAAATCGGCCCCGCAGCGGTGCACAGCCGCAACGGGGTCGCCGACGTCGTGGTCCGGGACGACAGGGAGATGGTCGAAAAAATCACCCTGTTGGTGTCCTACTTCCAGGGGCGGCTCTCAGGCTGGAAATGTGAGGATCAGCGCGTACTGCGCCAGCTCATCCCCAAAAACAGGAAGCAGGCCTACGACACTCGCAGGATTATCCGTGCTGTGGCGGACAGCGATTCCGTCCTGGAACTCCGGGCCGGGTATGGCGCCGGCGTCGTCACCTGTTTCCTGCGCGTGGAAGGCAGGCCCCTGGGTGTCATCGCCAACAACAGCTCGCACCTGGGCGGCGCTATCGACAGCGAAGCCGGGGACAAAATTGCACGATTCGCCGGCCTTTGTGAGCGCTACGGCATTCCGGTGCTGACTCTTGTCGATACACCGGGAATGATGATCGGTCCCGAAGCCGAGAAGACCGCGATTGCCAGGCACAGCGCCCGGGTCATGTTGCGCCTGGCGAACCTGTCCGTGCCGATGTTTTCCATCATTCTCAGGAAAGCCTACGGCGGTGGCGCTGTAGCGATGGTCGGTGGCAGCTCCCGGGTGCCGGTGTTCTGCGTGGGCTGGCCTTCAACCGAGTTCGGGGTAATGAACCTCGAGGGCATGGTGAAACAGAAGTACCGGGATGAACTCGCCGCCATAGAAAATCTCGACGAGCGCGTGAAGCGCTATGAAGAACTGGTGGCTGAAGTATACGAGCGCGGCAGTGGCTTCAATGCGGCGAGGTTGTTCGAAATTGACGACATCATCGATCCCGCGACAACGCGCCAATGGATTACCCGCGGCATTATCTCCAGCGATGCTGGCCGACCCTGGCAGATATCCAGACCCATGGATGCCTGGTAAAGGCATGGAATCAAGGAAACCGGATGGACTCAGAGGCGACAACTCAAGTCAATATAGTTCGCGACCAGGTGAGGCGTTGGTGTCGAGATACATGGACATTTGATGCATTTCGCGAGGTGCTAGACGGCACCGTTGATCCGTTGCAGGCATGTTGGCAATCGGCCGCAGAACTGGGCCTGCAGGGTATGAGTCTTTCCGAAGCGCTCGGTGGTAGCGGGGCTTCCATGGACGAACTCGCCGCGGTGCTGACCGAGACCGGCGCGGTAGCCGCACCGCTGGCGTTTGCGCAGAGCTATGCCATTTGCCGGGCGCTTGAACGCTGGGGTTCCCCTGATCAGAAAGACAGATACGTGGAGTCACTCGCCAGCGGTGAGCAACGCTGCGCGCTGGCCTTGAGCGAGCCCGGGGATTCCTCTCCACTGGCCACCGGGAGCGTGATTTACAAGGACGGTCTTATCAGCGGCAGGAAGAAGGCAGTGCCCTGCGCGCTTGAATCCCGGTTGGCGATGGTCAGCGTGCGGATGGGTGATTCCCTTCAGAGCCGGCTTGCGCTGGTGGACCTGGATGCAGATTCCTGCAGGCTTACCCGGATCAATACCATCGATGCAACGCGCCGCGTGGCCAATATCGAGTTCGAGAATGCCGACGCTGACTTACTGGAGGAGAGCGATGTGCTGCGCACCGTATCCGAAGCCGCGACTTTCACTGCGTTGGAACAGCTCGGTGCTGCCCGGGAGTGCCTGCAGATGAGCGTGAATTATGCCCTGGAGCGCAAAGCCTTCGGACAGGTGATAGGCAAGTTTCAGGCCATCAAGCACAAGCTGGCGGATATGTACGCCAATATAGAAATAGCTGGCGGCAATGCGGCTGTCGCCCTGGATCGATTGGATGATCGAGCCGGCTGGCCCCTGCACTCGGCCTGCGCGCGCTACAGCGCCATCCAGGCCCTGGAATTCGCCGCGACGGAGACGATTCAGGTGCACGGGGCCATGGGCTGTACCTGGGAGTCCAACTGCCACCTTTTCTATCGGCGATCGCGCGCGCTGGCCCTGGAGCTGGGTGCCGTCGACTTCTGGAGCCAACGCATCATTCATGAGTTTGGAAAATCCGCAGAGGTGGCCGTATGAGCGCGTTTGACACAGAGGTGTACCGAAAGCAGGCGCGCGACTGGTTGGAAGAGTATGCGCCGGCTTTCAGCAAGGCAGCCACCGGGGAGCGCACCGCCGACGAGGATTTCGCACTGGGCCAGAAATGGCAGAAAACCAAATTCAAGGCCGGCTACGGTGCCATAACCTTTCCGAAGGAATACGGCGGTTCGGAGGGCCACGTCGTAGAAAAGCTGATATTTGCGGAAGAGGAACTCCGCTTTGACACGCCGCAGTACTTCAATACCAGCCTTGGTATGCCCGTACCGATGCTGATCCGTTACGGCACGGAGGAACAGAAGCGGGCCCTGGTGACACCGGCACTGCGCGGCGATCAGCTCTGGTGCCAGCTTTTCTCCGAGCCGAATGCCGGTTCCGACCTGGCGGCGCTGCGAATGCGGGCGCGCCGGGAAGGCGATAGCTGGATTCTCAGCGGACAGAAGCTGTGGACTACCTGGGCGCAATACGCCGATTACGGCATCGTGCTTGTGCGTCACGACGACAGTCTACCCAAGCACAAGGGCCTGACGATGTTTTTTGTCGATATGCGCGCGCCTGGAATTACGGTAAGGCCGGTACGCCCTTTGCACGGCCAGACTTCAATCAATGAGGTGTTCTTCGACGACGTCCGGGTCCCGGATATACAGCGCATGGGTGAGGTCGGCGCCGGGTTCAGGGTAGCCCTGGAAACGTTGATGATAGAACGTTATACCGTCAGCGACGTGTCTGGCTACGGACCCAGTGTGAGAGATTTCATGCAGCTTGCGCGATCCGTGACATGCGGAGGCGTCAGCGCCCTCGAAAATCCTGCGGCACGTCAGGTTATCGTCGACACGCTGGTGCAGGATGTCGGGCTCAACGAAATCCATGCCCGCGCACTGCAAAGCATCGCGGAGGGAAAGGAACCGGGCCCGGAAGGCTCCATCCGCAAACTGGTAGTCTCAGGAAAGCGTCAGCGCCTGGCGGCGGCCGCCATGGATCTGATGGGCGCCGATGGCGTTGCGATCGATCCCGCCGCGGAAATGAACGAGAGTTTCCAGGCCTCCTGGATTCGCGCGCCCGCCGGAAGAGTGGCGGGCGGCACCGACGAGATCCTCAAGAACACCATTGCGGAGCGCGTGCTGGGGCTTCCCCAGGATTACCGGCCCGATAAAGGCGTGCCCTACAGGGAGCTCGAGGGATGAGCGCCGTGTCAGGCAAAATCGACGGGGGCTTGTTGCTGGCGCAGGCGCTGGCGAATGAGGGGGTGGAACGTGTTTTCACCCTGTGCGGTGCGCACATCATGCCGGCCTATTACGGCTGCAAGACGCTTGGGATAGAGATCGTCGACGTCCGTCACGAGGCGGCTGCAGGTTATGCCGCTAACAGTTATGCGCAGACCACGGGAAAGCCTGGTGTGATAATCACCACGGCGGGACCGGGGGTGCTCAACGCCACGACCGCCATGGTGGAGGCCCGGGACCAGGGTTCTCCCCTCCTCCATATCGGCGGGGGTGCGGCGCTTGGGGCGCTGGATACCCGGCAGATGCAGGAGACCAACACCCTTGAAATCATGTCTCCCTGCAGCGTCTGGAGCAGACGCGTGTATGCTACGCACCGGCTGGGAGAATACGTTGCGGAAGCCTTTCGCAACGCCTGCGGCGATGCCCCTGGACCGGCATACCTCGAGGTGCCTGCGGATGTGTTGTCAGCGAACTGCGACTCGAAGTGGGCAGATCGGCTACCACAGCCGTGGCGGTACTCATCGCCCCTGCTGGAGCGTTCGGTCGTGGAAGGAATTGCCGCGGCCCTGGCCCGGGCTGAGCGCCCCGTCCTGGTGGTCGGGGATGGGATTCGATATTTCCCTGATGCAGCAGCGAAAATAGCAGCCCTGGCTCGGCAACTCGGCATGCCTGTTCACCCCATAGGGCTGGCCCGGGGTTTCGTTGGCGATGAGGCAGCATATCCACGGCTGCGAGCTGGTGTCTCAACCGTTGTCAATGCTGACCTTATCCTTTGCTTGCAGGTGCGCCCTGACTTTCGTGCCGCAATGGTGTCTGCCGCAAATCGCCGTGGCGCAGCACTGGTATCCGTTCATACCGACAGCCACCAGATCATTCGCGGTATACACCCATCTGACCGTTCGCTCTCGGCAGCACCAGACGGCGTCTGCGCGCAACTGCTGGAAGCGCTCGACGGGCACAGCGTTGCCGAAACGTCGCAAGCCTGGCTTGAGCAGTCGGTTGCGTATACGGAGCAGGAGCGAACTGCCTGGCTCACAGGCTTCAATTCGTCTAAACAACCTATGCACCCCGGACGCTGCGCTCACGAAGTCGCGGAATTCCTCCGCCGGGAGCAGCCCGAATTCACGGTGGTAGCCGACGGTGGTGACTCCTCCCTGTGGATTCGTGAGGCCGTGACAGTTTCGGCACCTGGACAACTGATCAGTTGGGGGCCGAACGGCACCATCGGCACCGGGCTCGGATTCGCGATTGGAGCCTGGTTTGGTCGCAGGAAACCTGTGCTGCTGTTCACCGGTGACGGCAGCTTCGGCTTTCACGCCACCGAATTGGATACGGTTGCCCGTTTCCAGATTCCTCTCATTGTCGTTATTGCAAACGATTCCGCGTGGGGTGTGATAAAGGGCACTGAACAGCTCATACGTCCCGCGGCCGTCGCCGAGCACGGCAACCTGGCCACTGAGTTCAGTGAAATGCTCCATTACGAAAAGCTCGGAGAAATCTGGGGAATCGATGGAGAGCTTGTTCGGGACTTTGACGAGATCGGTGCGGCCCTGCGGCGAGCTGTGTCTACCGGCAGGCCCTACATCATCAATGTCGAAATCAGTCAGGAAGACTTCAGCCCGGTCATCGCAGCCTACGGTGCCAGCGTGAAGTCGGGCGGATAGCGGCTTCGATCTCACTGTAGCAAGGAAAAGACCATGCCTGAGACACTGAAAAACTATATTGATGGGAAATGGTGCGAGTCCGAAGCGGATGACTACGTGAACGTGGTCAATCCGGCGACGGAGGAAGTTGTCGCGCGAGTCGCGCTCGCCGGAGAGGCGGAAGTCAATGCTGCAGTGAGTGCGGCAAGGCGCGCATTTGCCCGCTACTCGAACTTCACGGTAGCGGAACGGGTCGATTTGATGGAGTCCGTCGCTGCTCGCATGAAGGAGCGAGCATCAGAAATTGCGCAGGCGATTACCACAGAGATGGGTGCGCCGGTGGGCCTTGCCAAGGCCGCACAGTTCGGCGCCGCGCTGGGTCAGTTTGAACACACAATAAAGATCCTACAGGCTTTTGATTTCGAAGAGGAGATGGGGCCACATCGCATTGTCCGTGAACCCATCGGTGTTTGTGCCTTGATTACGCCGTGGAACTGGCCTGTCGCCCTGTCCATCATCAAGATTGCGCCGGCGCTGGCTGCAGGTTGTACGATGGTGCACAAGCCCAGCGAGATTTCACCATTGTCCGCCGAAGTATTTGCGAAGGTGCTGGATGACGCGGGTGTGCCTGCAGGGGTGTACAACCTCGTGCATGGCGACGGCCCCGGTGTCGGTACGCTGCTCAGCAAACATCCCGATGTCGATATGGTTTCCTTTACCGGCTCTACCCGGGCCGGGGTCTTCGTTGCCCAGAACGCTGCGCCCACAGTGAAGCGGGTGACCCAGGAGCTCGGCGGAAAATCACCCAATATCATCGCGGAGTCAGCTGACGTCGCCGCCGCAGTAAAGCGTGGTGTTCACCAGTTGCTGGTGAATTCCGGACAGTCCTGCAACGCGCCCAGCCGAATGCTGGTGCCCGCATCTGCGCTCGCAGAAGCCGAAGCAGCTGCTACAGCCGCGCTGGAAAAGGTGGTCTCGGGCGATCCGAAAGAGCAGAGCACGACACTCGGCCCGGTGGCGAGCAAGGCGCAGTACGACAAAGTCCAGCGATTGATTCAGAGTGCGCTGGACGAGGGCGCCAGACTGGTGGTCGGGGGACCAGGTAAACCCGAGGGTCTGGAGACCGGCTTCCATATCAAGCCGACGATCCTGTCGGACGTGACCAACGATATGTCCATCGCCCGGGAAGAGGTGTTCGGCCCCGTGCTGGTCATGATCCCCTATTCCGGACTGGATGAAGCCATCGATATAGCCAATGACACGGATTACGGCCTGGCCGGTTATGTGCAGGCGGGAACGCGTGAGGAAGCCGTGTCGATAGCACGACGCCTGCGTGCCGGCAACGTACATCTCAACGGCGCTTCTCCCAGCCCCGACCTTCCTTTCGGCGGATACAAGAAGTCAGGAAACGGTCGCGAATGGGGCAAATTCGGTCTCGAGGAGTATCTCGAAATAAAGGCGATCGCGGGGTTTTCCGACTAGCCAATACGGGGGAGTGCAGCACATGACGCAAGAATTCACCAGGATCGAGTACAAGAAGTACGATGGCCGCGTGCGCATCACGCTGAATCGACCGGACAAAATGAACGCCCTGAGCCTGGGCCTTCAGTCGGAGCTTTGCGAAGCTCTCTGGGAGGCTGACAACGACAAGGATGTTCACTGCGTCATTCTTTGTGGCCGCGGCCGCGCCTTTTCCGCCGGTTACGATCTGACCGGGGCGGACAAGCAGGTGCCGGTGTCCCGAATTGCATCCGGGGAAAACAACTACCGCGGGATGAAAGGCATAGACGACGATGCCTGGCAGCTCGAGCGGGCGCAGAGGTTCCGCATGGCGCTGTTCGATATGCACAAGCCCTCCATCGCCCAGGTGCACGGGTATTGCCTGGCAGGCGGTACCGACCTGGCCCTGCTCAGCGACATGATCATCGCGGCAGACGACGCCACCATCGGCTTCCCGCCCGCCCGCAATCTGGGGACGCTGCCCAACAACATGTGGATTTATAACATCGGCCCCCAGTGGTCCAAGCGTCTGACCATGACCGGCGACACCATTACGGGCCAGGAAGCGGCCCACCTCGGGCTGGTAATGAAGTCTGTGCCCGGCGATCTTCTTGAGTCCGAGGTTGAGTCCCTTGCAGACCGTTTCGCGAGAATTGACCCTGAGCTGCTGTCGGCAAACAAACGCACAATCAATATTGCGCTGGAACTGATGGGTGCGAGAACACTGCAGCGTCTTGCCGCGGAGATGGATGCACGAGGGCACCACACCGCAGCGGCTGACACCTTTGTCGGCGCCGTGCAGGAACACGGTTTGAAAGAAGCGCTGCGTATGAGAGACGAGCAGTTCGGAGACGGCAGGGCAGCGGTATTCGGGCCGGATATTCGTGACGAACGGGGACACCTGGTAGAAGACCAGTGAAGGTAGATTCGCTGCTGTGCCGAGGCCGCCAACATGCCGCCCATTGACACGCTTGAGCTGCCCCGGTCGTTCAGCGACTTTCGTGCGCGGATGGAAAAGCCGGGCGTACTGGTCATAGAGTTCGCCCGCCCGGAAAAACTCAATGCGCTGACGGTATCGGGCAAGCGTGACCTCATTGAGCTGTGCGCGCAGATCAATATGAGCCCGTCGATTCGGGTAGTCATTTTTACCGGGGCCGGCCGGGCATTCTGCGCCGGTGATGATATTGGCGGCACGGCGGATCAGCGTGACAACGCGCTCGCGCCGGACATCAACCATGACTACAGCACTCCCTCGGCTACCTACAACTATCTGCGGACGCTGACACAGCCTCTGATACAGTCGGTGAGAGACCTGGATCGCGTGACCATCGCGGCGATCAACGGTGCCGCCGTCCAGCTCGGACTGTCTATCGCGCTGTCCTGTGACTTTCGTGTCGCCGCGACAGGGGCAAAACTGGGCTACGGCACGCTCCGTTTCGCCATGCAGCCCGATGAGGGCGGGCACTACCTGCTGGTTCAGCACGTGGGACTGGCAAGGGCGCTGGAAATAATTCTGAGAAACCGTTTTCTCGACGCTGACGAGGCCATGTCGAAAGGCCTCGTCAACGCCACGTCGGAGCCGGACAAACTCATGCTTGCTGCGACAGCGCTCGCTGAAGAACTCGCTGAAGGACCCCAGGTGGCCATGCGCATGTTGAAGCGCGCGCTCTATCGTGCGGCTGACTCAAACCTGGTCGAGGCGATGGAGGATATCGCCTTGAGAACATCCATTACCAACTTCAACTGCGATACCCGGGAAGGGCTGGAGGCGTTCAGGAGTGGGCGTAGGCCGCGTTACAACCAGGGATTGAACGACAGCGATGCCGACGAGTAGGAAGCGCTACGGCTCCTTGCCATGGATTGCACTGGTCGAGCGCACCCTGCATAGCTTGTGCGAGGGGCACATTCCCGACGGGGTGAACTTTGTTTTCAATGAAATACTGACCGGGGTACCCAAGGAGCTGCAGCCAGGCTGCGGTGAGCGGGTGGGTTGGTATATAAAACTGGCAAATGCGGAGCTGGATGTCGGCGCGGGAATTCTGCAGTGCGCTGATCTTCGCGTCACTATGGATTACCGCACCGTTCAGCCCTACGTATCGGTGGTGTTCGCGAAAAATCCCCAAGTGGAAAGAGAGGCGCGCATGGCGATGATCAACGCGTATCGAGAGGGAAAGTACCTCATCGAGGGTGATCAGGAGGCCATGGCGGGTATGCCCTGGGCAGGCAAGCTGCACGACGCCCTGGCGCCCTGCACATGCTAGCGACATCGCGCCGTGTGAAAGTTCAGACAGGGCCGGGTTAAGACGCCCCCGATTTTTCTTTTTCCTGGAGGACAGAAATTCCATGGATGCTTACATTGTGGCTGCAACTCGCACCGCCGGTGGGCGCAAAGGCGGGCGCCTTGCCGGCTTTCACCCGGTGGATCTTTCAGCGCTGTTGCTCGACGAGCTGCTGGACAGGTGTGGCTCTCCATCCATCGAAGTCGAGGACGTCATTTTCGGTTGCGTTACCCAGATCGGCGAACAATCGGCCAACATTGCGCGTGGAGCGATACTCGCATCCCGGCTCCCACTGAGCGTGCCGGGAACCACGGTGGACCGCCAGTGCGGCTCATCACAGCAGGCGCTGCACTTCGCTGCACAGGCCATAATGTCAGGCTGCATGGATGTAGTGATCGCCGGCGGGGTCGAGAGCATGTCACGGGTGCCGCTGGGTTCCTCCGTATTTCTTGCCAAACAAGAGGGCTTCGGTGGCCCCCTGAGCCCGAAGATCCTGGAGCGATTCGGCGAACAGGGACGCTTTAGCCAGTTTACCGGTGCCGAGCAGGTTGCGCGGAAGTATGGGCTGGCGAGGCCGGCACTGGACGCATTTGCCCTGGAGAGCCATCAGCGAGCAGCTCGTGCCACACGCCGCGGCGCGTTCAATCGGGAGATATTTCCTTTGAAGGTGACCGGCGAAGACGGGCAGGAAGTATCGCACGAAGCGGACGAGGGTATCCGCTTCGACGCGAACCTGGAGGCCATCAGCGAGGTCAAGTTGCTTGCGGATGGCGGGTGCCTGACGGCAGCCACCTCCAGCCAGATTTGCGATGGCGCCGCTGCCGTGATGCTTGCCAGTGAACGCGCAATATCCCGCTACGAGCTCCAGCCGCTGGCGAGGATTCGCGAAACCGGAGTCCTGGGCGGCGACCCGGTGATCATGTTGGAGGCGCCCATCCCCGCGACCCAGGCCACCCTCAGGAAAGCTGGCCTGGGCATAGGGGATATCGATCTTTACGAGGTCAACGAGGCCTTCGCTTCTATTCCACTCGCCTGGGCGCAGGCGCTGGGGGCGGATCGTGACAGGATGAATGTCAACGGGGGCGCGATTTCCCTGGGCCATCCGCTGGGCGCCAGCGGCGCGAAACTCATGACTACCCTTGTGCACGCTCTGGTCGAAAAGGACAAACACCTCGGGTTGCTAACCATGTGCGAGGGCGGGGGAATGGCGAACGTGACGATCGTCGAACGAGTCTAGCGTCGCTAGCGCGCTGTCAGGCCGCCGTCGATAACCAGCTCTGTGCCGGTGATATAGGAAGATTCATCCGATGCCAGGAACAGGACGCCGTTGGCGACATCATCGGGCGTTCCGGCGTAACCTACCGGAACCATGTGGCGCGCGATCTTGTCCTGGGTCAGGGGTTTATCAGGTCTTGCACCCGGCTGATAGTGAGCGTTCTCCCAGATCGCGGTATCGATGATACCGGGATGGACTGAATTGACCCGGATTCCATTTCGCGCCTGGGCACACTCGAGGGCCACAGCTTTGGTCAGCGACCTGACGCCACCCTTAGTGGCCCCATAGCACGCCATACCGGGTGAGCCGCGAAGGCCGGCTGTCGAGGACATGTTGATGATGGAGCCGCCACCGATGGCCGCCATATGCGGCAATATCGTGGAAATACCATGCATGGTGCCGGTCAGGTTGACGCCGAGGACCTTGTTCCACTGCTCTTCGGTCAGCGTTTCGACAGGACCGATGACGCCGAAGGCAGCGTTGTTGACCAGTATTGTCGGCACGCCCAGCGATTCCACGACCTGATCGATAACCTGTCGCCATTCACTGGCATCGGCGACATCCAGATGCAGATAGATCGAGTTGCAGCCTTCGCCCACGAGCGCTTCGGCTACCGCCTTGCCGCGCTCATCCTGTACGTCGGTGATCACCGTAGCCGCACCTTCCCGGGCCAGGCGCGCGGCACAGGCTTCCCCGATGCCGCCTGCGGCGCCCGTCACAAGGGCTATTTTCCCTGTTACTCTTCCCAAAATGTTCAATGCCGCCTGAAAAGGATATTGGCTGGGCTAATTCCGAGAATGTTCGCAAATATCGCTATATTTTAGTGCTTTTGCTTGCTAATAATAAACTATGTGAGCAAGTATATCAAATAAAGCGCAGAAAACCTTTTGGCCTGCATGGATGCTTGGCGGCTTGCAGAGCGCCCGCCGCCGGAGACAGGGTTTATACAATTGAGCATTTGAGGAGGCCCCTCAGATGCCCTGGAAAGAGTGTAAGCCGATGGATGGCATCATCAATCGGGTTTAATGAGAACCGGTCCATCCCCCGTTAATGGGGTAGAGCCCAAGAAAGCACCCCTGATTTTATGGCGCGCCCGGGAGGATTCGAACCTCCGACCGCCTGGTTCGTAGCCAGGTACTCTATCCAGCTGAGCTACGGGCGCGAAGGGCCGCAACTATAGGGATGAGGCTGCGGCAAGTCAAGGGAGCTCAGGGCTGGAGGAAGCCCGCCTCGGAGGAGAAGTAGAGCCGCAGGGGTGTCTCCTGGTCCTCGCTAAAGCGCACCAGCAGGCCGTAGAAGTCGTTGTCGTAATCCTCGACCCACTCGTACTCGAGGTCCGGTAGCAGGTCCGGGCGCTCCGGGCGCCGGCCCACCACGAGTACCTCCTCCATGACGTTGGCGTTGCCCACGCTGACCTTGGGCACAGCGATGACCAGGTGGCGCTTCCCCGTTTCCGGGTCGATGCGGGATTCCTTTACCTCGAGGCCCATCTTTTCGCCGCGGTGACCCCTGACGAGGTCCAGCCAGTCGCTCTCGAGCATGGTCTTGTCCTGGGCCGACGCCGTGGCTGAGAGCACAGCGGCGACCAGGGCCGGCAGGCATGCCTTGCGAAACATTGTCATGGGGGTGAGCACCTCGAACTTCGGGCGCGCGCCACGCGCGCCGCAGCTGCTAAGAGACCACAGCCGCGCGCCTGGTTCAAGCGACGGCAAGGCGCAGCAGCCCGGCGAGGCTGACCGCCAGCAGACCGATCCCGAGGACGCGGAAAAAGACCTTGGTCTCGGCACGCAGCGTGTAGGCATGAAAGCTGAGCCCCAGCAGGTGGCCCACGGCCGCGCAGGGCAGCAGCCACAGGTGATGCACCCACTGCAGGTCGACGCCGCCGATCACGAAGGCGAGCAGCTTGACCGCCACCAACACGAACCAGAGCACGAACAGGGTGTCGCGCACCTGCTCCTTGGGCACGCGGCTGGCGGCCACGGGCACCACCAGGGGCGCCGCGATGAGGGAGGTGCCACTGACGTAGCCGCCGAGCATGAGCAGCCAGGGGTCGAAGCGCCCGCCGCGGGTCTGGAAGGGTCTATCCAGGATGTAGCTCACGGCATAGATGGACACGAGCACGAAAATAAAGCCGCTGACGATATTCGCCGGCAACGTGATAACGCCAGCCACGCCGATGAGCTTGGGAATGAACATGAGCGGCAGCGCGTAACGCAGGAACCCCCAGTTAACGGTCCCCCCGGCGTCCTGCCGGCCCGCCCCGCCCCGCCGCGACCGCCAGCGGGCAAGGCCGATGGTCAGCGACGAGAAGAAGAGCAGATGCACGGCGATCAGCGGCAGGAACACCAGCGGCGCGTTATGCACCATGAGCAGGAAAGGCAGGGTGAGGACCGCGCCGCCGAAGCCGAGGCCGGAGCGCACGAAGCCGCTCCACACGAAGAGCACGGCAATGGCGGCATACTGCCAGGCGGCGAGGTCGGCCACGGGTTTCTCCAGGGCTGGGGGGACGGCGCCCTCGGCGCCGCGCGCCACCCTACCCTAAGCGTCGTCGAGGTAAAAGCGGTCGTCGAAGGTCTTCACGGCATCCGGGTAGAAGACGGCGAGCGCGGCGACGCACATGCCATTGATGAACCCCTCGGAGAACATGACCAGGAAGAGCAGCGGCCAGAAGGTGAGCGCACCCTCCACCCAGCGCTCCAGGCCTACGGCGCTGAACAGGACCAGGGCGGCGATGGCATCCACCAGCACCACGAGCGCACCGCCCGCGAAGCCGGCCCCGAGGATGTAGAAGAAAGGGTTACGCAGCCGCGGTCGGTACAGGGCCCGGGCGAAGAGCCAGCTGGTGGTCGCCGGCAGCGCCACCGTGAACAACCAGGCCACCGGGTAACCGCCCCAGGGCAGGTCCGCCGCGAGGACGAACGCCAGCAGCGCGCCGGCGCCCGCGAGCAGGGCGAGGCTCCAGCCGACGACGAGCGTGAGCGTGGTGACGCCGAGGAGGTGCAGCACCAGGCCGTCGATCATGCGGATGTTGAGGAGCCAGAGCAGCAGGCAGGCCACGGCTCCCCCGGCGACGAGGTGCACCCGCTCGGGCGACAGCCGCAGGATTCGCCAGGGCGTGTAGCGTGCCGCGGCAAGGAGGCCGAGCGCGAGGAGGACCCAGGCCGCGATGAACAGGCCGCCCGGCAGGAGCGAGGGGTCAAGAAACACGGTGCACGCGCCGCCTTGAACCGCTCCCGCGAGGGGCTACACTGTCTTCACTGGAATACTCGCCCGCCAAGGAGGCTCCCATGTCCCCGTCCAGAAAACTTCTACCTGGAAAGTCCCTGTCCAGGTCGACGATCGCGCGCACTCTGCCCGCAACCCTCGCCCTGTCTCTCGCCCTCGCCACGGCGCTGCCGGCGTCGGCGGGCACCGCCACCATCGCCAACAGCGATGGCTCCACCATGACCTTCGAGTACCGGGGCGACGACCTGCTCCGCGTTGGCGGCGTGGAGGATGAGTCCTACATGCTTGTCCGCGACAACACCCTGTACGTCGTCAGTTTCAACAACGGCGAGCCGATGGTGATCGATGCCAGCAGCATGATGAAGGGATTCTCGGGCATGGTGCAACAGGCCGCACCCTCGGCCACCACGGCGGAGTTCGTCTCCCTGGAGAAGACCGGCCGCTCGGAAACCGTCGCGGGCATCAAGGGTGACGTCTACATGCTCACTACCAACGAGGACGGCGTGGAGCGCACGCAGGAAGTCGTCATGTCTGACGATAAGCGTGCCATTGAGTTCCGCGATGCCATGTTCATCATGGGCCGCGCCGCCATGGATGCCTTCGGCGAGGAACAGCTCAAGGAGGACAACAAGGACCTGCAGAAGAAGCTGGAGGAGATGGACCTCGGCGTCCTCCGCGTTGGCGAGGACATGACCGTCACCAAACTCAGTGGCGACAGCATCGCGGCGGCACGCTTCGAGCTCCCCGCCGAGCCCATGGACATGCAGGGCCTCGGCGCGATGATGGGCGCCATGGGCCAGTCCTCCGGGGAGGAGGCCGGCGGCGACGGTGAAGGCAAGTCCGGTGGCCTCTTCTCGGGCATGATGGAGGCTTTCGGTGGCCAGGCCGACCGGCAGGCAGACCGTACCGAGCAGAAGGTCGACAACAAGGTCGACCGCGAGACCGACAACGCCGTGGACAGCGCCGTGGACAAGGTCTTCGGCAAGCTCTTCGGCGACTGACCGCCGGAGCGGGGCCTGGCCAGGCCGGGCCGTATCGCAACCGGCCCCGGCCGGTTGATCGAGCGTGGCCGCTAGAACCCCGCCGCGAGGCGGCAACCCTGGTCGATGGCGCGCTTGGCGTCGATCTCCACCGCGAGATCCGCGCCGCCGATCAGGTGCACCCCGTCCCGCCTTGCAGTGAGCGCGTCGTAGAGCTCGCGGGTCGATTCCTGGCCCGCACAGACGATCACCGACTCCACCGGCAGCAATTGCACCTCGTCGTCGCGGCGGATGGTAAGACCGGCGTCGTCGATGCCGAGATATTCACAGCCCGCCAGCATGTGCACGCCGCGGCGCTTCAGCGCCAGCTTGTGCGTCCAGCCGGTGGTCGGCGCCAGGCCCTTGCCGACCTTGGTCGGCTTGCGCTGGAGCAGGAAGACCTCGCGGTCGGCGCGGTCGACCACCGGCTGCACCCCGGCCACGCCGCCGCGCGGGTGACCCGCGAAATCGATCCCCCACTCGCGGGCGAAAACGTCGATGTCCAGCGCCGCCGACGGCCCGGCGTGCGACACCAGCTCCGCCACGTCGAAACCGATGCCGCCGGCCCCGATGATGGCGACGGAGCGGCCGATCTCTCGCGTGCCCATGATCGCCTCCCGGTAGCCCATGACCATCGGGTGGTCGATGCCCGGGATCGCCGGCGTGCGCGCGTGCACGCCCGTCGCCACCACGACCTCGTTCCAGTCATCGCCCAGGCTTTCCGGTGCCACCGCCGTGTTCAGGCGCAGTTCCACGCCGTGCAGCTCGATCATGCGCCGGTAGTAGCGGATCGTCTCGGCAAACTCCTCCTTGCCCGGGATGCGCAGGGCCAGGTTGAAGTGGCCGCCGATCTCGCCGCTGGCCTCGAAGAGAGTGACGGCGTGGCCGCGCTCGGCAGCGGTCACAGCGCAGGCGAGTCCCGCGGGGCCGGCACCGACCACGGCGATGCGCCGCGCGGTTCGCGCCGGGGTGTAGGTGAGCTCGGTCTCGTGGCAGGCGCGCGGGTTGACCAGGCAGGAGACGATCTTGCCGCGGAAGGCGTGGTCCAGGCAGGCCTGGTTGCAGGCGATGCAGGTATTGATCTCGTCGGCGCGGCCCTCGTCGGCCTTGCGGGCGAACTCGGGGTCCGCGAGCATCGGCCGGCCCATCGACGTGATGTCCGCCAATCCCTCGGCGAGCACGCGCTCGGCCACGTCCGGCATGTTGATGCGGTTGCTGGTGATCAGCGGGATCGAGAGTTCCCTGCGCAGGCGCCCGGTCACGCCGGCGAAGGCCGCGCGCGGCACGCGCGTGGAGATCGTCGGCACCTGCGCCTGGTGCCAGACGAAATGGGTACTCATGATCGTCGCCCCCGCGGCCTCCACGGCCTTGCCGAGCTGGACCACCTCTTCCCAGCTGCTGCCGTCCTCCATCATCTCCATGGCGGCAATGCGGTAGATGACGATGAAGTCGTCCCCCACGGCCTCGCGCACGCGGGCCAGCACCGCGAGCGGGAAGCGCATGCGGTTCTCGTAGCTGCCGCCCCAGCGGTCGCCGCGCTGGTTGGTCTTCTCGAGCAGGAACGTGGAGAGCAGGTAGCCCGCCGAGCCGATGATCTCCACGCCGTCGTAGCCGGCCGCCTGCGCCAGGCGCGCACAGCGGGCAAAATCCACGAGCGTCTGCTCGATGTCGTCCTCGGTCATTTCCCGCGGCGCGCGCCGATTGAGGGGCGAGGCAATCGCCGAGGGGGCGACCGGGTCCTCGCTCCGCGCCAGCGGGCCCGCGTGGAGGATCTGCAGGCAGATGCGGCAGTCCGGGGCCGCGGCGTGCACGGCGTCGGTCACCTGCCGGTGCCAGGGGACCTGCTCCTCGCTGTCGAAGGGGCCATAGGGCGTTGCCGCGAGCTCGCTCGCGCGGTTGGGGGCGGTGCCGCCGGTGATGATCATGCCCACCCCGCCCGCGGCGCGCTCGGCGTAGTAGGCCGCCATGCGCTCGAAGCCCTCCGGGCCCATTTCCTCTAGGCCCGTGTGCATCGAGCCCATGAGGATACGGTTCTTCAGCTGCGTGAAGCCCAGGTCCAGGGGCAAGAAGAGGTGCGGGTAGTGCGGGTGCGGCGCCATGGCGTTTCCTTGCTGCGGCCGCGGCGAGGCGGCGGTACGCCGTAAGTTACACCATTGAGGCGGGCGCCGGAATCGGCTCAGCGCAGACCCGGGCCCTGGTTCAGAGCGGCAGCACGGTGCTGTGCTTGAGCTCCTCCATCACGAACCCCGCGCTCACGTCCGCGAGGTCCGCCTCGATCAGCTGCTGGTACAGCCGGTCGTAGTCCGGCATGTCGGCGACCACGGCCTTGACCAGGTAGTCCACGTCGCCCCCCATGCGATAGACCTCCTGCACCCCTGGGACGCCGCTCACCACGGCCTGGAAGCGCTTCGCCCAGGCGGCGTTGTGCTGGTTCGTGCGGATGAGGATGAACACCGTGAGCGGCAGGCCCACGGCGGCGGGCTCGAGCAGCGTGACCCGGCCGCGGATTACCCCCGCGGCCTCGAGCTTCTGCAGGCGCCGCCAGCAGGCTGAGCGGGACAGGCTCACCGCCTCGGCGAGGTCAGCGAGGGAGAGGGTGGCGTCGCGCTGCAGGAGATCGAGCAGGCGCCGGTCCAGCTTGTCGAGTTCTGCCGCCATGTAACCTCCACGGTTGAACGAATGATGCAATTTCCAAGCATATACGCAACAAATGTAGCGTACTATTCCTTATTTAAACAACAGATAGGAACAATGTTTCCCCCCGGACGCTCTAGACTGGTCGCAACAGCATCGTGGAGGTGAACATGCATAGTGACAGCGAGGCACTGATCGAGCGCATACGCGCGGGCGTCATCGGCCAGGGGCGGCCCATCGCCACGCCCTTCGGCCAGCGGCCGCTCGTCTACGCCGACTACACGGCGTCAGGCCGGGCCCTCGATCTCGTGGAGGACACGCTGCGCGAGCAGGTGCTGCCCTGGTACGCCAACACGCACAGCGAAACCTCCTTCACCGGGGCGCAGACCACGGCCCTGCGCGAGGAGGCCCGCACCACGATCCGCCGGGCGCTCGGCGGCGGCGAGGACGACAAGATCATCTTCTGTGGCGCCGGTGCAACCGCGGCCATCAACCGCCTCATCGATATCCTCGGGCTGCGCCTGCCCCGCGACCTCGACCAGCGCTACGACTTATCGGCCCGCATACCCGCGGCCGAGCGGCCCGTGGTCTTCGTCGGCCCCTATGAGCACCACTCGAACGAGCTGCCCTGGCGCGAGTCCATCGCCGACGTCGTGCCCATCCCGCTCGCGGACGACGGCGCCATCGATCGCGATGCGCTCGCCGGGGCCCTGGTCCGCTACGGCGACCGCCCCCTGCGCATCGGCAGCTTCTCGGCGGCGTCCAACGTCACGGGTATCCGCAGCGATGTGCCCGGCATCACGCAGCAGTTGAAGGACGCCGGCGCCCTCGCGTTCTGGGACTACGCGGCGGCCGGGCCCTACGTGCGCATCGACCTGAATGCCCCAGGGGCACCCATCGACGCGGTTTTCCTGTCGCCGCACAAGTTCGTCGGTGGCCCGGGAACGCCCGGCGTGCTGGCGGTGAAGCGACAACTGCTTACCAACAGCGTCCCCGCGGTCGTCGGCGGCGGCACCGTCTCCTTCGTCAACCCGCGCGCGCACCGCTACCTCGACGACCCGGAGCGCCGCGAGGAAGGCGGCACGCCGGCCATCGTCGAGGCGATCCGCGCGGGCCTGGTGTTCCAGCTGCAGCAGGCGGTGGGCACCGACACCATCGAGGCCATCGAGCGCCGGCGGGTACGGCAGGTCCTCGACGCCCTGGCCGAAGAGCCGAACATCGAGGTACTGGGAGGCTCCGAGGCGGAGCGCCTCGCCATCTTCTCGCTGCGCTTTCACCACGGGGAGTCGGAATTGCACTACGGCTTCGTGGTCGCCCTGCTCAACGATCTTTTCGGCATCCAGGCCCGGGGCGGCTGTTCCTGTGCCGGCCCCTACGGCCACGCCCTGCTCGGCCTCGACGAGGGCCGCTCGACTGCGCTGGAGAACCAGGTCGCCGAGGGCTTCGGCGCGCTGCGGCCGGGCTGGGTACGGCTCAACGTTAACTACTTCATCGACGAGGCCGAGCTCGACTACCTGCTCAGCGCGCTGCGCCTCGTCGCCCGGCACGGCTGGCGCCTCCTGCCCAGCTACCGCCTCGACCTGCGCGCGGGGCTCTGGCGGCATCGCGATGGTGCGCCGCAGCCCCTTGTCAGGCTGACGACCACCGACTTCCTCAAGCCCCCGGCCCCCGGCGCTCCGGCGATGACGCGCGACTATCCGGCACTCGCGACGACGGCAGAGCAGATCCTGGCGGCCGGTGCCAGCCAGGCACACTGTCGAGCGGCGCTCGCGGACCCGCCGCTACCGGCGCGTACCGCGGCGGAGTGCTGGTTCGCACTGCCCGGCGAGGTGACCGGCGCACTAGCGATCACGGAGGGCAAGGCGCAGACCGCGTAAGGCAGCCAGCGCAGTGTCGAAATCGTACAGGGCCAGCGACCGCTGCAGGCGGCGATAGGCGCCGGCCGCAACAACGCGCTGCAACGCGGGGAGCAGGTCGTTAAAGGTATCGACCGCCTCCACCTCGCCGGCGAGCAGCTGCGCCTCGAGCCGGCCGAGCGCATCCGCAAGGTCGGCCGGTGCCTCGTCGCTGTCAGTCTCTTCCTCATCCTGCCCCAGGGCCTCCGCGAGGGCGGGCAACAGGCTGCTGAAAGCCTCCTGCACGGCATCGAGCGCCGGCGCCTCCCCGGCGCTGCCGGCCGACTGCTCCAGACGCTCGGCAGCGCGCTGAACGGTGAGCGCCCCCAGGGTACCCGCCGCGCCCTTGAGGCTGTGCGCGAGGCGCCTTGGTGCCTCCGCGTCATCGCTCGCCTGCGCCGCGCGGTAACTGTCGCCGAATTGCCGGTAGTCGTTGAGGAACCGGCGCAGCAGGCGCCGCAGCAAGACCGTGTCGTTGCGTGTGCGCGCCAGCGCCGCGCCCAGGTCGATGCCCGGGATCGGCGGCAGGTCCGCGCCCTCATCCGCCGCGGTCGCCGTTGGCGGAGCCGCCGGGGCCGGGTCATCCCCCTGCGCCCCCGCCGTGATCCAGCGCCCGAGCGTATCCAGTAGTTCCTCCAGGTCGACGGGCTTGGGGACGTAATCGTTCATGCCGGCCGCCAGCACCCGCTCCCGGTCGCCCGCCATGACCTCGGCGGTCATGGCGATCACCGGCAGCGTCTTGAAACGGCCGTCCCGGCGGAGGGCCTCGACGGCCTCGTAACCGTCCATGACCGGCATCTGGCAGTCCATCAGCACCGCGTCAAAGGGGCGCGCCGCGACCTGCTCCAGCGCCTCCTGGCCATTCACCGCCGTCCACACCTGAACCCCCTGGGCGCTCAGGAGTTCCTCGGCAACCTCGCGGTTGATGTCGTTGTCTTCGACCACCAGGACGCGGGCGCCACGCAGCGCCGGGTGGGCCCGCGGCCGCGGGGCTTCCGGCGCGGGGGCGACATCCGGTTCCCCGTGCAGCGCCCGGTACAGGGCATCGTGCAGATTCGAGGGCGTCACGGGCTTCGCCAGCAGCTCGGTCACGCCCGCCGCCAGCGCAGCCTCGCGCACCGACTCGAGGTCGGTGGGTGTCGCCATGAGGACCGCGACCACCGCGGCGAGGCGCGGGTCCGCACGCAACGCCGCGAGCGTTGCCAGCCCGTCCCGGTCGGGCATGACCGCGTCGACCAGCAGCACGTCGAAGGGCGGATCGCCGTCCGCCGCGGCAACGCGCTCGCCGGCCTCGTCGGCGCCGCCGGCGGACGTCGCTCTGCAGCGCAGTCCTTCCAGCATGGAGGTGAGCACCGC
This sequence comes from Pseudohaliea sp., assembly GCF_040217025.1. Classification (GTDB taxonomy): domain Bacteria; phylum Pseudomonadota; class Gammaproteobacteria; order Pseudomonadales; family Halieaceae; genus Pseudohaliea. The sequence continues at coordinate 1,340,149 of NZ_JAVJOA010000008.1, forward strand.
CCGGGCGCGCGCGCTGTCCTCGACCAGGAGCACGCGGGTTCCGGCGATCGACGGGCCCGGTGCCGGGCGTTGCCCCGCGAGGCCCGGCACCACCTTCATCCGCGCCGTGAAGCGGAAGGTACTGCCCTCGCCCTCGCGGCTCTCCACGCCCAGGTCACCGCCCATGAGCTCGACGAGGTTGCGGGAGATTGCGAGGCCCAGCCCGCTGCCGCCGTAGCGGCGGGAAATGGAGGCATCGGCCTGCGAGAACGGCTTGAACAGGATGGCCTGCTGCTCGCTGCTGATGCCGATCCCCGTATCGGTGACCGCAAAGCGCAGCTCGACCTCGTCGCCGCCGAGATCCTCGGCACCGACGGCGATAACGATCTCGCCGCCGGGCTCGGTGAACTTGACCGCATTGCTGGCGAGGTTCACGAGTACCTGTCGCAGGCGCGTCGGGTCGCCGAGCAGCCGCCGGGGTACGGTGCTCTCCCGGTCGAAGACCAGTTCCAGGCCCTTCTGCTCCGCGTCCAGGGTAACGAGCGCTGAAAGACTCTCGAGCACCTGGTCGAGGTCGAATTCCACGCGTTCAAGGACCAGCCGGCCGGACTCGATCCGCGAGAAGTCGAGGATGTCGTTGATGATGGCAAGCAGACCCTGGGCTGACTGCTGCACGCGGTCGAGGTAGCGGCGCTGGCGGTCATCCAGGTCGGTATGCAGGGCGAGCTGGGACATGCCGATGATAGCGTTCATGGGTGTGCGGATCTCGTGGGACATGTTTGCAAGGAAGTCGGACTTGACCCGGTTTGCTGCCTCGGCGGCCAGCCGGGCCCTTTCCAGCTCTGCGTGCAGCTGCTTGTCGCGCTGGATATCGATCTGCACGCCCGCGAGCCGCACCGGGAGGCCGCGCTCATCCCGGGCCACCACCTGGCCGACCGCGGCGAACCAGCGCCAGCCCTCCCCGGGCACCCGCACGCGGTACTCGTAGCGTCCCAGTGCGCTCTCTTCCGCCAGGCTATCCTGCGCGCGCAGGTCCTCGAGGATGGCGGACCGGTCGCCGGGGTGCACAAGCGCCTCTAGGGTGCGGAGGCCATCGCGCAGCGGCGCCCAGCGGCCAGTCCCCACACGCAGGGTTGCCGGGTCCTGGCCGAGCATGGTGATGAAGCGCTCGTTCGTGTGCAGCGTACCCCGCTCGTCCGGCAGGTATTCCCAGAGCCCCAGGTGGGCCGAATCTGCCGCGCCGTGGAGCCGGTCTTCGCTGGCGCGGATCAGGTCGTCCGCGCGCCGCCGCTCGGTAGTGTCCCGGAACACGATCATCACGGCCAGGTCGTCTTCCGCTTCGGCCACGGGAACGGCGGCGTACTCCACCGGCAGGGCCGTGCCGTCGCGGCGCCAGAGCACGTCCTCGGTAACCACCTGCTTCTCGCTGATATGCGGCGCCATGGGGCAGTGCTCGAGCTGCCGTGGCGAGCCGTCCTCGTGCCTGGCGTGGGCGGTGTCGTGCAGGTTGCGGCCGCGGAGCTCCAGCTCGTCCCAGCCGAGGAGCTCCGCGGCGGCGCGATTGACCAGGGTGATCGTGCCCCGCCGGTCGATGCCGAGCAACCCTTCGCCGGCGCTGTCCAGCAGCAGTTCGACACGCCGGGCGGCGGCGGCCTCCCGCTCCCTGGCTTCGACCAGTGCGGTGGCGTTGATGCTGATGCCAAGGGCCCGCAGCGGCCGTCCGAAGTCGTCGCGGGTGAGCCGGCCCCGGCCGATGACATGAATCCAGCCATCGTCGATACGGCGCATACGAAAGCCGACCTCGACGAAGTCACCGGTGGCAAGGCCCTTTTCCAGTGCCTCCTTCACGCGCGCGTGGTCTTCCGGGTGGACGAGTTCGAAGGGGTCCTGGCCATCCAGCGAGGCACCGTCCTCCATCCCGAGCATGCGCGCCAGGTTGGGATGGAAAGACCAGAAGCCGGTCTGCATATCCCAGCTCCAGGGCGCGACATCGGCCGCGGCGAGCGCATCCTCCCGGGCCGCCTCGCTGTCTTCCAGCGAACGGAGAAGCCGGTGCCGCTCGCTGACGTCGTCGAGGAGGCAGACGAAGTACTCGGGCTGTCCCGAATCGTCGAGCACCGGTGCAATGGTGAGGTAGGCCCGGTACTCCCGTCCGTCGCGCCGCCGGTTCACCAGTTCGCCGCGCCAGTGGTCGCCCGCCTTGATCGTGTCCCAGAGCGCTTCGTAGGTAGCACTCGGTGTATGGCCGCCCTGCAGGATGCGCGGGGTCTTGCCGATGGCATCGCGCACCGGGTAACCGGTAATGGTCTCGAAGGCAGGGTTGGCGGTGCGAATGCGCCCATCCCGGTCCGTGGCGAAGATCGCCAGCGGGCTGCCCTGCATCGCGGCGCCGAAGATGCGCAGCTCCCGGTCCTGGGCCGCCAGCATGCCGCGCAGGCGGACCCGGTTGCGATCGCTGAACCAGAGCACGAAGGCCAGCAGCATCACGGCGAGCACAGCGACCGACACGGTAGAGGCCACCAGCTGACGACGTTGGAAGGCGAGCTGGCTGAGAATCTCGTCCTCGTCGATCTCGGTGGCTACCGCGAGACGCAGGGCGGGCAACCAGCTCCAGGCGCCGAGGACGCGTATGCCCCGGTAATCGCGGTAGCCCTCCACGTTCACGCCGTCCTCTCCGGCAACGGCGCTGGCCGCCATCCGGGTCAGCGGCCAGCGGCTTTCCGCCTCGGGGCCACTGACCGCGGCGGGCAGCGGCGCTCCGGGGTCGCGGACCGGCAGGGTGTCGCCCTCGCCGTGCCACTGCGCCCAGGGCCCGTCAAAGCGGCTCGGGCTGCGCATCAGGCCGTCCGCGTCCAGCACGTAGGTCTCGCCGCTGCGGCCGATCCGCGCACTGTCGAGGATGGTCCGGAAGGCGAGGCCCGCGGGCTCGAGCAGCACCAGCACCCCGCTGCCGTCGAAGCCCGCGGGCTCGAGGACAGCCAGCTCGCGCCGCTCCCCTCTGCCGGCCGGGAGAAACGCCAGCCGGGGTTCGCCGGCAGCGCTGGCGGCGAGCCCGTCGGGCGCGACCCGGCGCAGGGTCGCGGCGGTCTGCGCCGCCTCTGCCCCGGCGGGGCCGAGCAGCTCCCCCCCGGGGGAAAGCAGTAGACAGCGGACCTGCATGACACGGAAGTAGCGCCGCGACTCCCGGTGGCAGGGGTCCTCCGCCAATTGGCCGCCTGCGCGCAGCGCGTCGACCACGCCCGGTGTCGTCCCGACCAGGCGCGCCAATTCCTGCCGGCGACGGAACCACTGCTCGAGGTGCGTCCGGGCAATGCGGTTGACGCTCTCCAGGGTCGTCCCCGCCTGCCGCCGGGTGCGCTCCTCGATGCGCTCGAGCGCCGTAACGGCGAGCAGCAGGACAAGCGCGACATAGACGACGGTCCCGAGAGCGACCGCCCCGCGCAGCCGGTTGTTGGTCAGGTAGCGCTCCAGGGTCCTCGGCGACAGGCGCCGGCTGGCAAGCAGCAGCGCGGCCAGCAGCAGCAGGAACAGCGCGGCGATTGCGAGCGGAATCCAGAAGGCCAGGTCCAGCAGCAGGCGCTGACCCTCGCTTTCAAGGGTCTTTCGCCGGGCCCGGGCTTGTCGCTCTGCCGCCTGCTGCCAGCGCTCCTCGAGCGCCGCGACGGCGGCGGCCGGGAGCGCCGCCAGGGCCTTGTCCAGCAGGGACGCAAGCGCGGGCTCCCCCGGGGGGAGCGCCAGCCGCCATGCCAGTTCACCCCAGCGGTCTTCACCGGCGCGCTCGCTCACCTGGAAGGTTTCCAGGCCCTGCTCGGCCACCTGGAAGCGGAGTTCCCGCGCCGGCCCGAGGGCAGCGTCGGCGGCTCCCCGCGCCACCGCCCGCAGCGCGGCCAGCACCGACGGTGTCGGCACCCAGAGGGTCTCCGGGTGGCGGGCCCGGAGGGCCTCGGGATCAAAGAGGTGATCGGGCACGGCCACGCTGAGGCCGGAGAGATCGTCACCGTCCCGGGGCGCCGGCGACGCCAGGGCCACGGGTTCAGCGCGGTAGGCGCGGCTGAGGCGCACGCCCTCGGGCAGCTGCAGCTCCGCTACGGCCCCGACGAGCAGGTCCACCTGGCCGCTCCGCAACGCCTCCAGCGCCGCCGGGCCCACCCCTCCCGGGTCGAATTCGACCACGACACCGAAGGGCTGCAGCGCACGGCGCAGGATGGCGAGGTCCAGGCTCAGGGGTTCGGCCCGGTCCAGCGCGCTGTAGCAGCCTAGCTCCACGACATTGCGGACATGGAGCACCGGGTTCTGCCGAAGCCACTCCCGCTCGGCCGGGTCGAGCGCCGCCATTGGCCCGGGCGCCGCCGGTGCGGGCGCTGCGACAGCCAGCAGTAGCGCGAGCAGGGCCGCGACCCTGCCTGGCAACGCCCGACGAGGGGCGAAGGCCATGTCAATGCCGCTCCGCGCGTGCGCTGCCCTCGGCGTAGCGACGCTGGATCTCCTCCACTTCCGGGAGCGCATCGAGGAAGTGCTGCACGAGCAACGGGTCGAAGTGACTGCCGGCCTGGTCCCGCAGCAGGGCCAGCGCTCGCTCGAGGGGCCAGGCCTCCTTGTAGGGGCGGTCGCTGGTGAGCGCATCGAAGACATCGGCGATAGCGACCATGCGCGCGACCCGGGGGATGTCCTCCCCGGCCAGGCCGTGCGGGTAGCCGCTGCCATCCCAGCGCTCGTGGTGATTGAGCGCAATGACCCGTGCCATGGCGAGGAGCTCCGAGCCGTCGGTCTGGCCGAGGATGTCGGATCCGATCTGGCAGTGCGTCTTCATCACCTCCCACTCCTCCGGCGTCAGGCGCCCCGGTTTCTGCAGGATCTGGTCGGGAATGCCGATCTTGCCGATGTCGTGCATGGGCGCGGCGTGCAGGAGCAGGTCCACCTCCTGGGCCCCCATACCCGCGCGCTCGCCGAGCAACCGGGCATAGTGGCTCATGCGGATGACGTGCAGCCCCGTCTCGTTGTCCTTGTATTCGGCGGCGCGGCCGAGACGCTGGACGATCTCCAGGCGCGTCTGCTGCAGTTGCGCGGTGCGCTCGCGCACCTGCTCCTCCAGCGCGCGCCGCTGGTTGCACAGGGCCAGGTGTGTCCTGACCCGGGCGAGGAGGATCGGGGGGCTGATCGGCTTGGTGACGTAGTCCACCGCGCCGACTTCCAGCCCGAGGAGTTCGTCTTCCGTGGAATTCTTCGCGGTGGTGAAAATGACCGGGATGTGGCGCGTGGTGTAGTCCGCCTTGAGAGCACGGCATACCGCGTAACCATCCATCTCCGGCATCATGATGTCGAGGAGGATCAGGTCGGGCTGCGCCGGGGAGCGCACGATCTCGAGCGCGCGGCGACCACGATTGGCGACCTTGACCTGGTAGTGTGGCCGCAACAAGCCGGCCAACAGATCGATGTTCTGCGGCGTGTCGTCGACCACCAGGACTGTTGTTCGCTCCCTTGCCATGGTCGCGATCTTACCAAAATCGGTATCTACTAATAGTATAGAAAGGGGAGCGCGGCGGGGTGCGTGCAGACGCTCGCACAGCGCCTGCGGGCAGACTACACTCACTGGATAAAAGCAGTTTAAGGGAAGACATGGACCGGGGCGGTATTCTCGTCGGGCTGTTCGTGATCGGCTACATCGCCTTCGAGGCCTACGGCGTTCACACGCAGCGGCATCTCATGGAACCGGGCTACATTCACGCCCAGTACGCGGCCGCGGACCAGGCCATGATGCACTGCGGTGAAGCGGGGCGCGGCACCCGGGAACAGTTCGATCACAACCTCGCCGTGATGGAGCGGCGCGCCATCGGCGAGTTGCTCGAGAGTGGTGACTACAGCGACGAGGAAGCCGCGGCGGTCGAGGTCGCCGCGCGGGCCGCCGAGCGTCGCGCCGAGGTCGATGCCCTTGTGGAAAGCGCGGGCTGCGAAGACAAGCAGCTCTGGACCCTGGTGAAAACCTACGAGCAGCGGGCGCGGCTGAACCTGCAGTAGCTCAGGACGGGAACGCCACGCTGCCCGCCACGACCTCGACCACCTGTCCGCCGACCCAGAGCGCGTCTTCTTCCAGGGCGAGCTCAAGCCAGCCATCACGCCCGAGCGCCCTGCCCTGCCGTGCCCGGTAGACGGGCGGCAGGCGCCCCTCGCCGATCAACCACTGCCCGAGACCCGCGTTGAGGCTGCCGGTGACCGGATCTTCGGGCACGCCGGCCCCCGGTACGAAGGCACGCACCTCGAGATCGCCCGGCTCATCGGCCGGCAGCAGCGCCGCAACCCCGACCCGGTAGTCACCGAGCGCGGCCCAGTCCGGCGCCAGCGCGCGCAGCGCGTCCACCGAGCGGAGCAGCAGGGCACACCAGCCGGGGCCGTTGTCGACCCACTGGTGCGCCTCCAGCGCCGCAGGGTCCAGTCCCAGCGCGGGCAGCAGCACCGCCAGCTCCTCTTCAGCGACCGGACCCGTGCGCAGGAGCGGCGGCGCGGCGAAGGCCAGCGTGCCGCCCTGCTCGCGTACGCGCACCAGCCCCGCGCCGCACTCCTGTACCACATATCCCGCTTGCCGCGGCCGGCCGCCGGCGGCGAGCCAGCTGTAGCAGGCACCCAGCGTCGGGTGCCCGGCGAAGGGCAGCTCCCGCCCGGCGTGAAGATACGCAGGCGGTAATCGGCAGCGGAATCCCCGGGCGGCAGCAGGAAGACGGTTTCCGAGAGGTTGGTCCAGCGGGCGAAAGCCGCCATGGCGTCACTATCGAGACCGGCGGCGTCGTGCACGACGGCCAGGGGGTTGCCGCAGTGCGGTTCGGCGGTGAAGACATCCACCTGCCGGAAGGGAAACTGCCGCATCAGTCCGCCACCTCGGCCGCGCCCTCGCGCCGCCGCCCCCGCGGGCGCCAGACGCCGAGCACCACATTGAAGACTGCCAGCAGCAGGACGACCCAGAGCGAGCCCCACTCGGGTCCCAGCGGCGCGGCCAGCTCCGCCGCAGGCACATTGCCGGCGAGGGCTGCCTCGGCCTGCAGGGCCGCGCGCTGCATCGGGGCCTGCACCGAGACCAGCGTCCCCTCGAAGACGAGCACCCCGAAGATGAGCTTCAGCCACACCCAGCCGGCGTTGTGAAAGGCGCGGTTGAAGGCCATGGCGAGCAGACCGCTGACCAGCACCAGGGCAATGGAAGGCAGGAGGATGCGCTCGGCCACCGCTCCCATGGCCATGCGCAGCGTGGCGAAGCGTTCCAGGTCCTCCGGGGTCGGGAGCTGCGAGTGCAGCACGAGTAGCGCCGCCGCCGCCCCGGCATAGCCGATAGCGCCGACGGTGTGCAGGAACTTCAGGGTCTTGCGCACGGTTCGGTAGGCCCCCTCGCCGCATTTCGCCAGGTCGGCGCCATTGTAGCGGAGAACGCGGACGGCGCACCGGGCACATGCTATAACGAACCCCCAGCCCTCGCCGGAGCCCGCCCGTGAAACCCCACCACCATGTGGTCGCCGCAGCGGCCGAGACGCCCACCACGCGGCAGCGCCTGTTCGCGCGCTACCTGATCGCGATCCTCGCGGACCTCGTGGTACTCAACCTCTTCGCGGAACACTGGGACCGGGTCGCCATCGACGGCTTCACCCTGTCCCTCGCCGTGGCGGTGCTTCTCCAGCTGCTACTGCAGCTGACCCTCGTTATCGAGCACCGGGTCGCCGGCTGGTTCCGGGGGCGCGCCGGCGCGGCGTGGACCTTCGCTCGTTTTTTCAGTGCCTGGCTGATTCTTTTCGGCTCCAAGTTCGTGATGCTGGGCGCCCTGGACCTCGCCTTCGGCGAAGCCATCCACTTCGCCGGAGCCATGCACGGCGCGGGCGCCTTTATTGCCGTGGTCGTCGCCATGCTGGCAGGGGAGGAGCTGGTGACGCGGCTCTACCGCGCCCTGGCCTGAGTCAGCTCAGGAGACCGCGGCGGCCAGCTCGAAGCGGTTCTTCCCGCTGGCCTTCGCCCGGTAGAGGGCCTCGTCCGCGGCTGCATAGAGGGCAGCGGGGTTGTCGCGACCGGGGCCCGCGGTCGCCACACCGATACTCGCCGTCACCTTGATAGGTGCGCCGCCGGCCGCCACCCGCAGTTCGCGCAAGGTCTCGCGCAACCGCGCCGCAACCTGCACGGCGCCGTCGCGATCCGTGCGCGGCAGCACCAGCAGGAACTCCTCGCCACCGACGCGGGCCACTTCATCCCCCGGCCGCAGCATCCCGGCGAGGGAAGCGGCCAGGGCCTGCAGCACCCGGTCTCCCACCGGGTGCCCGTGGCGGTCGTTGATCGCCTTGAAGTCGTCCACGTCGAGGAGCACGACCGACAGGCTGCCGCGCCCCGGCGCCAGGCCCTCGAGGAGGTCCTCGAGGCGATCGAAGATATGGCGCCGGTTGGCGATCCCGGTCAGGCTGTCGCGGGTGGACAGCGCGCGATAGCGGCGCAGGTCGCGCAGGCGCCAGAGCACGACAGCGACGACCGAGACCAGCCCGACCGCCAGCAGGATGAAGCCGAGGCGCTCGTTGCGCAGCTCCCGCTGCTGCTGCCCGATCTCGAGGGAGCGGACCCGGGCCTGCTCCTGCAGCAACTCGATCTGCAGCGCCTGGCGCGCGTTTTCCAGCGCGGCGCGCTGGGACAGGCTGCGCTCCGAGGCGTTCTCACGCTGCAGCGCCAGCTGCCGCGCCTGGTAGCGGTCCAGCGCGCGATAGGCCTCTTCATAGGTACCGAGCGCCGCGTGCATGTCGGCTTCTGCCTTGTCTAGCCCGATGTCCCAGCGCGTGCCCGCCAGCTCCGGCATGCCGCCGATGATTTCGCGGGCACGGGCCAGGGCGGCGGTAGCGGCGGTGCTGTCGCCCTGGCGGGCGTGGCAGACCGCGGCCCGCTTGAGCAGTTCCGCGTCGTAATCCGTCGGGCCACCGGCACCCAGCGCCTCGGCGATCACCGGCAGGGCCGTTTCGCAGTTGCCCATCTCGGCGTGGGTCATGCCCAGGCCGTAGAGCGCCGAGAAGCGCCCGCCGGCATCGCCATGGGCCGCCATGATGTCACGGTAGCGACGGAAAGCCGCCAGCGCCGCCTCCCGGTCACCGCTGTAGCGGTAGGCGGTAGCCAGGCCGTAGACCGCTTCCGCGACGTACACCGGGTAGGCGAGGGTCTCGTAGTTTGCGAGGGCCTGGCGGAAATAGCGGATGGCGCGGTCGTACTCATCGAGGTAGGCGTAGAGCACGCCGTAGACTTCGTCGACGACTGCGACCAGGAACGCATCGCCGCTGGCCAGCGCCGCCTCCGCGGCCCCCTGCAGCACCTGCAGGGCCTGCTCGTAATTGCCCGCGTGCGTGTGCGCGTAACCGAGCTCGGCAGTGGCCAGCACCGCGATGCCGCCAAGATCCGCCCCGCGGGCCTCGGCCGCCGCCGTGGCGAGCCGCCCCAGGGCGCCGTCGAGGTCACCCTGGCGTGCGGCACTCACGCCGTCGAGCATGGCCAGGTAGTGGCGCAGCCGGGCCGGACTGCTGCCCTCGAGCGCCGCGTTGCCGGCGGCGACGGCCTCGGCCAGCTCGTCGTTGCGATGCAGGTAGACCAGCGACTGCGCGAGCAGCAGGTTCCGGGCCGCCTCGAACGTTGGCGCCGCGTCCGCGTCGCCGAGCGCCATGAGCCGTTCCCGGGCCGTCCAGGGGTCGGACCAGACCAGCGGCTCGATCGCACGCAGCTCGCCCGCCCCGCTCCCGCCGAGCAAGGCCGGCAACAGCTCCGGCTGGGCCCGGGAGACGGCAGCCTGGGCCAGCAGGACGCAGAGCAGGAGTCGGAAAAGGACAGTCACGGTTCGGGGGGTCCCCGGTGAGGAGGCATGCGCCGGAGCTTAGCAGTATGGGCCCTCGATGCGTAGCTGTCGGCGAGCGAAGCTAACATGGAGGCAAGACAGGCCGGCGGCGGGGCCTGCGCCGGTACGCTAGGCCCCCGGCATCAGTACCGCCGCCCCGGTCAGCCGTCCCTCGCGCAGGCAGTCGAGGGCAGCGTTGGCCTCCCCGAGCGGAAAGCGCTCGATACGCGTACGCACCGGGACCTTCGGCGCGAGGGCCAGGAACTCGGTCGCATCGCGTCGGGTCAGGTTCGCCACGGAGCGCAATACGCGCTCCTCCCAGAGCAACGCGTAAGGGAAGCCGGGGATGTCACTCATGTGGATGCCGCCGCAGACCACCGTACCTGCCTTGCGCACGGCCGCCAGGGCGGCGGGCACGAGATCGCCGACCGGCGCGAAGATGATCGCGGCGTCGAGCGCCTGGCGGGGGCGCGTATCGGAACCGCCGGTCCACACCGCACCCAGCGCTTCCGCGAACTGCTGCGCCGCGTCATCCCCGGGCCGCGTGAAGGCATAGACCTTGCGGCCCTGGTATGCCGCCACCTGCGCGACGATATGGGCCGCCGCGCCGAAGCCGTAGATGCCGAGATGCTCCGCCGCGCCGCACATAACTAGGGAACGATAACCGATGAGCCCCGCACAGAGCAGCGGTGCCGCTTCGGCATCGTCGTAGAACGGGTCGATGGGAAAGGCGTAGCGGTGGTCCACGAGCACGTGATCGGCATAGCCGCCGTCGAGCTGATAGCCGGTGAAGCGCGCGGCGTTGCAGAGGTTTTCCTCGCCGCGCCGGCAGTAAGCGCACTTGCCGCAGCTATAGCCGAGCCAGGGCACCCCGAGGCGGTCACCGATGGCGGCCTCCGCGCCCTCGCCCACCGCGACCACCCGGCCGATGATCTCATGGCCCGGGACGACGGGCGTCCGGATGTCCGGCAGTTCGCCGTCGACCAGGTGGAGGTCTGTCCGGCAGACGCCGCAGGCACTGACCTCGAGCAGAAGCTGGCCGGGGCCGGGCTGCGGCGTCTCGCGCTCCTGATCGTGCAGCGGTTCGCCGATCGCCTCCATCACCATGGCTCGCATTATCAGCTCCGGGCCGCACAAGCGGCATACCGATATGTTGCTGGTGGTGCAAGCCAAGCAGACGCGTGCGGTAATGGCGCCGCGGACGGCTTATGATCGCTTCAACTGTAAGGCGGGCCTGCCCTCCGCTAGTGCCTCGGCTATTACCGGGCAAGCCCGGACTATCAGAAGCTGTAAGACAGCTCGGCCCCATAGGTTCTCGGAGGCCCGACAAAGCCAGCAACCACACCGACGTCGACCAGACCGTTATAGAAACTGGTGTTGTATTCCTCGTCGGTCAAGTTCCTGGTCCAGAGACTGGCACGCCACTTTGCGTCCCTGGCGGTGTACGACAACCGCGCATTCAGCAGGGAATAGTCGTCGGCAGCGCCGCGGCCGATGAAGTAGATGGTCTCGTCCTGATAGGTGCCATTGAGATTGAGGCTGAGAGCGCCGGCCTCACCCTCGTAGAGCGTCCAGTCGAGCGATGCGTTGAAGTTGAGGTCCGGCGCCATTGGTGACTGGCTGCCGGAAATATCCATGCCATTGAGAACACCCTCGTCGATTTCCGCATCGAGCATGCCGAGGCCGAATTGCAGATACAATGCCGGCGTCAACTGCGCCGCCAACTCAAGCTCCAGGCCGACGATCGTCGATTCATCGACATTGGTAAGCGTCTGGATCTGAGTGGCCGCGTCGAAGTCGAGGAACTGCTGGTTCTCGTACTGGTAGTAGAATGCCGACCCATTGAGCCTCAGGCGGTTATCCCAAAGGCTGCTCTTGAAACCCACTTCCCAGCTATCGAGGTACTCCGGATCGACTGCATTCAGCTCCCCGGGCGCGTAATAAGCCTGTGCGTTGAAGGAGCCGGCCCGGTAGCCCTGGCTGAAACTCGCATACAGCAGGGCACCGCTAGCCAGGGTGTAATCCAAGCCGATTCTCCCCGTGACCTCGGTATCCGAGAAGGCGCGGTCGGGTGCGGCCGCCAGCGGATCGAAGGAGCCATCATTGATGGTCGGTATGAATGGTGTGCCGTCGCCGGTGGCAAAGTGGGCGTTGAAGCCACGCAGCTCCGTCTCATCGTCGGTGTAGCGCACGCCGAAGCGCAGCTTCAGCGACTCGGTCAGGTCATAGCTGCCATCGAAGAAGGCGGCGTAACTGGTCCGCTCCTGCTCGAAGGAGTTGGCTGCAAAGCAGCCAAGGGTCGCGAAATCACCTAGGCTGAAGCCCAGGCTGTTGAAGAGTGCCTCTGTCGCCGCACCCGCATCGCTGGGGGGCAGGCCGAAAGCGATGGAGGTCGGGTCCGTGCAATCCGCTGCGTCGACAGCGCCATCGAGATTGAAGTCGATATCCATGAACAGGCCGATCCTGTTCTGGGTATCCAGTTCATCACCGGCGTAGTAAAGACCGGTAACGAAGTTGAACGGGCCATCCAGGTTGGACGTTAAACGAAGCTCCTGTGTCACCTGGTCCGCATCGGACGTGTAGTTTGCAATGATGGTCTGATTGACCACAGCATCCGAGTTGTCAGGGCTGTAAATCTCGCCGCTGTCCCAGGCGGAAATCGACGTAAGCGTGAAACGCTCGCTCAGCTGCCAGTTGATGGTGGCCGACAGCGAATCGGTCTCCAGCAGGCGCTTTTCGTCAGAGTCTGAACTGTGCTCGAACCAGTCGAGACCCGCGTGCGTGGGATCGCCAAGCGGCGTGCCGCCAAAGGCGTTGAAGAGGCTGTAGGCGCCAAAGTAGGTCGGCTGTGCCTCCTCGATAAACTTGTTAGCAAAGGTGACCGGCTCTGACTTTCCGGTGGAGGCCCGCAGGATGACCTCGAGATTCTCCTGCGCCTGCCAGAGTACGCTAAGTCGCAGGCCCTGCTCATCGACCGAGAACGCATCGTCCACCCCCGGCGTGACATTCTCATACCAGCCGTCAGCTTCGGCGTAGGTGCCGGCGAGCCGAACTGCAAGGGTCTCGCTGAGCGCCACATTGACCGCGGCTTCGGCTTCGTAACGACTGAAGTTGCCAACACCCGCGGTGATGTAGGCCTCGTTCTCGAAGACCGGCTTCTTGCTGATGAAGTTGACGGCGCCACCGGTAGTATTTTTCCCCCACAGGGTTCCTTGAGGACCACGAAGCACCTCAATGCGCTCGAGATCAAAGATCGGCACCGCCAGGAATGCCGGGTTGCCTTTGTAAACCTCGTCGACGTAAGCCGCAATGGGGCTGGCCTGATTCAGGCTCCAGTCCGTCATCGAGACGCCGCGGAGGCCAAAAATCGGTATGCCGGCGCCGGCGGAAGGCTGGGCCGTCAGGTTCGCCACCTGCTCGGCCAGTTCGGCGGGATCCCGAAACCGGTAGGTGCGCAGGTCGTCGGCGGTTACCGCGGCGATAGAAATCGGCACGTCCTGAAGACTTTCCGCACGCCGCTGTGCCGTGACAAGAATTTCTTCCAGCGCTTGTCCACCTTCTGCCGCAGCGCCACTGTCTGCCTGTCCGGCCGCGCCGGCACTCAGCACCAGCGCCGTCACCGCCGCACTCAACCGTCCGAAGGAAAATTGTCCTTTATTCATTTTTTTGCCAAGCCCCCATCTCTACGCTTCCAGGAATTTGCACACGGAATGCAACCGCGCCTGAGCCACCGTGCTCGTCACCAGGCCCGCTCAGCACTCCGGGGGAGTGCAGCAGAGCCGCCTTCACTGACCGCTCAACTCCACCCCGCGCCGCGTCGGCGCTCTCCAGCAAAGGCAGTCGCAGTCCTTAGCTTTCATTTTTGCAGTACTGAATACCATTGACTTCAGTTTGGCACTTGTTTTAGGTACCTACAAGCACATATTCTGAGAAAACACTGAATAATTTCTCTTTTTCTGGCTTTTTGATACTTTATTAGTACCTTTTTGACATCATAAAAGGTATTTTTAGACCGTACAGTGCGTCGCGCTGCTTGCCGATGAGCGCTGCTGCAGGGCGGGCCGTAGACATACCTTCAACCCGGACTGGGCGAAGCTTCGACAGCCGAACCACAGGCAGACCGCGCTCGCGATGGCGCTGGCATCACGGCTAAGGTCCAGGCAACTTAGAGCAGTAACGCGTGGCTAGCTATTTTAGGTATACTCTTTTCAATACTTTTATAGCATTCTATTGCTTTTCGGCAGGAATTGATCAAAAGAAGAGACATTTGAATATTTATTGGATACTTTTTAGCTAAAGCAAGGGGGTTTGGAATGGAACAGAGCACGAAACCTCGTCTGGCCATCCTCGGCGGCACGGGGGACCTGGGCACCGGTTTGGCGAGACGCTGGGTACAGGCCGGCTACCACGTAGTTATCGGCTCGCGACAAGCCGAAAAAGCGGCAGCAGCGGTTGCGGACCTGAGAGCCGTCATGGCCGAGAGGAACATCGACGTTGAGGCGGTAGACACAGTGGAAGCAGCCGAGAACCTGCAGGCCGCCGAAGCAGCCGATATCGTGGTACTCACCGTGCCTTTCGCCCACCAGGCCAGCACCCTAGAGCAGGTGAAGCCCGCCCTGCTGGGCAAGATCCTCATCGACGTCACGGTGCCGCTGGTACCGCCGAAAGTCGCACGGGTGCAGCTGCCCTCAGAGGGCAGCGCCGGCCAGATCGCCCAGAACCTGCTGGGAGAGGAAGTCAAGGTCGTATCCGCCTTCCAGAACGTTGCCGCGCATCACCTGAAAGAAGGCCATTCCTTCGACTGCGACGTGCTCGTATCGGGCAACAGCAAAGAGGCCAGGCAGCAGGTCATCACGCTGGTGGAGGCGGCGGGGCTGCGCGGATTTCACGCCGGGATGATCAGCAACGCCGCAGCAGCAGAGGCACTGACATCCGTGCTGATAACAATCAACAAGCAATACGGGGCCCACGCCGGCATCAGGATCACCGGGCTGGACCACTGAACCGGGCATTTACCTAAGGCCACCGCCACTGGCGGTAGCCTGCCCCTCCCAGCCGACAAGCTTACAGACCTGCTTCCTGCCCGCGGCCTGCTCGCGGGTAGGCTGAAGTGGAGCGCACGCGCTTGCCGCCATTCTTTGCTCGGGCGGAACCGCCTCGTAGCGCGTGTTCCGCTGCCGCGGGCGCCGACCCAGCTCCCTGATGAACTGCTCCATGGCACGGGCGGACCATTCCTGGCCGTGAGCGGCACCCGCTGCCCGGGTAATGCTTTCGTTCATCAACGTTCCGCCCAGGTCATTGGCGCCGGCCGCCAGGCAGGCCGCGACGCCCTCCTGCCCCATCTTCACCCAGGAGGCCTGGATGTTGTCGATGTAGCCGTGCAGAACCAGGCGTGCGACCGCGTGCATGAGAATCGCCTCGCGGAACGTCGGCCCGGGCCGGGCCAGCCCACGGCGATAGATGGGCGCCTCCTCGGCAACGAAAGGCAGCGGCACAAATTCGGTGAAGCCTCCGGTTTCCGCCTGCAGCCGACGCACCTTCAGCAGGTGGTCCGCCCAGTGCCGGGGGCGCTCGATATGCCCGTACATGATGGTCGCCGTGGTCGGCAGGCCGACGGTGTGGGCGGTGCGCATCACATCCAGCCACTGGTCACCGGAGATCTTGTCGGGACACAGCCGACGGCGCACTTCCTCGTGAAGCACCTCTGCAGCCGTGCCGGGCAGACTGCCGAGACCTTCGTCACGGAGCAGGCCGAGGAATTCTTCAACGGACAGCCCCAGCGTATTCGCCCCTTGTGTGACCTCCAGGGGAGAGAAGGCGTGGATATGCATCCCGGGTACAGCTGCCCGGGCGGTCCGCAGAATCTGCAGGTAGGTGTCGCCGCTGTAATCCGGGTGAATACCGCCTTGCATGCAGACTTCGGTGGCGCCCCGCTCCCAGGCCTCGACACAGCGCCGGGCGATCTCCTCGCCGTCGATGTCATAGGGCCGCCCCCGCAGATCGCTACTGCCCTGCCCCTTGGAAAAGGCGCAGAACTGACAGTTGAAATAGCAGACGTTGGTGTAGTTGATATTGCGGTTGACGACATAGGTCACCACGTCGCCATTGACGGCTTCGCGAAGACGATCGGCGGCTTTTGCCAGGCAGTTGAACTCACGCCCCCGGGCGGCAAAAAGCCGGCATAGGTCTTTCTCCTGCAGCTCTGCCCCCGCCTCGCAGCGCCTGATGATGTCCGTGAAGCCTCCGCTCAAGGGCACCGCCGCCGTGGACCGCCGGTTCGGCTGCGGGAGATCCGCAGGGACGGTCTGCGACCTGCCGGGGACCCAGCCATCGCGACGCGCAAAACCCGCCGCATCACTCAGCCGGAGCACGCGGCTGCGCAGACGCTCATCCAACCAACGCTCAGGCTGCCGGGCGTAGGACGGATAAACGGTCAGGCGCTGCTCGAGGAACTTGCCGGCGGCCCAGGTTTCTTTCGCCAGCTCATCGAGGTGCGGCCAGGGGGCCTCCGGGTTGACGTGATCCGGGGTGAGCGGAGAGACACCGCCCCAGTCGTTGATTCCCGCAGCTATCAGCTGGGGCAGGCTGCCCGGGCTCAGATTCGGCGGTACCTGGATATTCATCGCCGGCCCGAGGATCAGGCGCGCGACGGCAACGCTCCAGCAGACCTCCGCCAGGTCGGGCTCGGGCGCCGCGGCCATCAGGGTGCCCGCTTTCGCCCGGAAATTCTGAATGATCACTTCCTGCAGATGGCCGTGGCGCTGATGACTGGCGCGCAAGGCCAGGAGCGCTTCAATGCGCTCACGCCGCGTCTCACCAATACCGACCAGGATCCCGGAGGTGAAGGGAACACGGGCCCGCCCCGCAGCTTCAAGCGTAGCGAGGCGGCGAGCGGGCTCTTTGTCGGGCGACCCATGGTGCGCCTGTCCTTTCTCGCAGAGCCGCTCGGCAACTGACTCCAGCATCAACCCCATGGAGGCGGACACAGGCCTCAGTGCCGCCAGTTCCTCATCGCTCATGCACCCGGCGTTGATGTGCGGAAGCAACCCGGTCTCGTCACGAACCCGTGCCGCTACCGCAGCCACATACTCGAGGGTGGTCGAGAACCCCATGGCCGTGAGCGCTTCGCGCGCGGCCCGGTACCTGAGTTCCGGGCGCTCGCCAAGGGTGAAGAGAGCCTCCTTACATCCCAGCTTCGCGCCCTCGTGACAGAGCGAAAGCACCTCATCGAGGGACATGAAGGCCGACTCCAGCCGCCCGGGCGTGGTCGCAAAGGTGCAGTAATGACAGACATCACGGCACAACCGGGTCAATGGCAGGAAGACTTTGCGGGAATAGGTGACAACTTCACCGTGCTCCAGATCCCGCAACCGCGCCGCCATGTCGCACAGGGCATCGACGTCCCGACAGCCGGCCAGGGCGAGCGCCTCAAAATCATCGAGCATGCCGCCTTTCAACAGCCTCTCCCCGATGTTCACAAGATCGATCAATCGACAACACCTCGGCAGGGTTCCATCATCGCGAGCGCATCGCCGGGTGCGGCATCTTCCGGAGCCCAGGCTGCCAGTAGCCGGCTGGTCGCCGCGCCGATTACCCGGTCACCCCGCCGAGCCTGCAGTGCTCGAAGATCCTCCGGCGCATCGACATCATGACCGATGCCAGCGCGGAGCATCACGCTGCATTGCAGCCCCCTGGCATCGGCCTGCCGCTGGAAACGCGCGCAACTGTCGCGTCCGAATGCCATCGGCATGTGCTCAATAGACGAAAATGCCAGTAGATTGGTCCCGCTACCGCGGCGGTCGCAACCGAGCACCACCCCACCCGCGCGGCGACGCAAGGCAATGACGGCGCTCAAATCATCGCAAGTCAGACACGGCAGATCCGCATGGAGAACGATCAGGGACTGCGCCACCGCGTCCTGGAGCGTGAAGAGACACGCCTCCAGCGCTGCGTTCAGCCCCAATCCAGGCCCGCGCCGCTCATGAAAGCTGTCGGCACCGTAATCAGCGGCGACCTCGAGCACTTGCGGATCATCGGAAACGACGGTTATCGACGACACCTCGGGGTGCGCCGCCAGCAGGGCCAGCGTATCGGTGGCAAAGGCCCGGGCGAGCTGCTCCCGCTGGCGCGCTGTCAGCACGGGGGACAGTCGGGTCTTGGCCTCGGCAAAGGCTTTAACAGGCACCACCACCCGGTTTATCATGCAACCCAGGACCTCCCGAAAAATATAAAAATAGTATCACTACGGGATAATCATGGAAAGCATCGCACTTCGCCCGGCGGATAATCGCCCTTGCTTTCTATTTAATACTTATTAAGTTATATATTGTATATTTTTCTATGCGACAAGTTCTAGGAAGGGGTCGCTGACACGAACGCCTCGCCCTCAGATTCCCGCGACAAGCGCGCCTGGATAACCCCATCAGCCACCGTCACGCCATCCTGCGTGGTGGCCGTCACGTCCAGTATGACAATCGGACCGAAATCGTCCGGGTGGTGGACAGCAGTGACCTCACCGTTGATATACGCCATATCGCCGACAAACACGGGATAGCGGTAGTTGATCTTGCTGTGCACTATCTCCCCCCATTCGCCGATCCAGTTACTCACGTAATCCATCATCCAGCAGCCGACGCCCACACCGTAGCCGTAGGAGCGGGGCATGCCCACCAGCCGCCCGAGCTGCGGTACCACGTGCGCCAGGTTGGGGCCGCGGTACAGAGCATCGGCATAGCGGGGGTCAATCCTTGCCTGCCCCGGTGATCGATCCAGCTCCGCCAGCCAGCCGGCGCCGCCGCCCCCGTCACGACCCTCCGTCGAGGAGTGCCTGAAACGATCCTCGCCGAAAGCCCCCCAGACCATTGCGGGCAATGCACGCAACTCGGTGACGAAGGACATCAGGCTGTGCGGCCCCACCGGCCGCGTCACCAGGCGATCACCGGCCTGGGCCGAGCTGCGCCGGCCATGGCCCATTTCACGGAAGCTGTTTATCCACTCGAAGTGCTGACGCTCGATCTCCTCCAGCTGTTCCGCGCTCCACTCCGGTTCGCTGTGCTGCGTGTACAGCTTGCGCTTTACCGCTTCTTCGGCGTGGTAGCGCATTGCGCTGGCCCGCTGTTTCGCGACCACTTCGCCACGCTGATTGATATAGATGGTGTCCCCTCGGGCCAGGACGGTCGGCCCCGCGAAGCGGGTGTCGACAATCCGGTAGTCGTAGAGCATGCGCTCCTGCCGTATCTTGTCGCCCGGCTCCAGCAGGGGGCCGTAGAACCACCATTCATCCCCCGTCAACAGACCATGCGTCCCCTCGAGCCGGCCCTGGATAGCGGGCATAAGGCCCGAGCCACTATCACTGGTGGCGACCACGAAGGACTGGGGCGCGACGATCCGGCCGAAGCAGCTCTCGGCCGCATAGTCGGCGTCGTAGTAAAGTGGGTTGGGATTCTGCATCGCCTGAACGAAACGCCGGATATCGTTGACGTGCAGCGGGTCCAGCAGGTTTCCCCCGCCCAGCGGGATACCCAGCCAGCGATCAAGCTCGCCGGTATCAAAGTTGTGTTTCTTCGCCATTAGTCGGTCCCCTTCCCTGGCAAATGACCCCACGCTCGGGTCCAGCTGTACCGCTCCACAATACTCGATCGGACCTGTCGGGGCCGACCCTGGATTGCTGTAAAGAGCTGGGGCTGGATAACCGGTGTAGACTGCCGGGAACCGCCTTTGAAGACAAGGACTTCAGGGGCGGAGAAGAGCAGGACAGGTGGGAAGAAGCGGGGGATAGAGCGCCGCCCGGGGGCGGCCGCAGCTCACGCTGGCGATGAACCGGAAGCAGCCCCTTCGTCATCGAGGCGTCCGAGAACCTCCTCGTTGTGCTCGCCCAGCAAGGGCGCGCGGCGGCTGACTTCACAGGGACTGCCGTTCAAGCGGTAGGGCACGCCGGGGTACTCAAAGCTGGCCCCCAGCTCCGGGTGTTCAACGGCTGTGGGAAAACCCCGGTCGCGGAAGTGCAGATCGTCCATCACCTCCTCCGGCGAATAGATCACCCCTACGGAGAAGCCCCTGTCCTGGCCGCCGCGAAAGAAATCGTAGGCGGGCAGACGTGAAGCGATCAACACGAGCGCATCGCGCCCGGCCGCACACATGGCGGTCACCGCATCATCCACGCCGATCTTTCCCTGGTCCACATACTCCAGTTCCATGGCCATCTCGAGGAACACGAGCTCGGGGAACTCGTCCTGCAGGCCGAGTTCCAGTACCCAGTCGCGCAGGCTACGAAACTCTTTCGGCGTTCGCGGCGGCACGCCGGTGTTGACATAGCGGCCGTCGCTGCAGCGCACCTGCGACGAACTGGTCGGACGAGCGGCCGCGTGGCGCCCGGTCTGTCGGTGCACGACGGCCCCGGAGACGAGCCAGGCATAGGACCCGGACTCGGTCGTGACGTTGCAACACGCGTTGATATTGACATCGATGAACTGACCCGCCCCGTGTTCATCGCGGTAAAGCAGTGCGGCAAGCAGGGCCATCATGGCGTAGTGAGCCCCGGTGTGGAAGGACTGGTTCCCGCCGCCACGGATCGGGGGGATGCTGTGGTCGTCATAGCCGTTCATCCACAGCATGCCGCCGCTCGCTGCGAGGGTCAGGTCGGTGGCAGGACGCTCTTTCTCCGGCCCGGACTGTCCGTAGGGCGTCAATGAGACCATGAGCAGGCCCGGGTTCAGCGGCTGCAGGGACAGGTAATCGAGACCCAGCTGCGCGAGGCGCCCCGGGGCTTCTCCATCGATAAAGACATCCGCACCGGCGAGAAGCTGGCGCAGCTGCCCGATTCCCTGCTCCGATGCCAGGTCGAGGGTGACCCCGCGCTTGCTCGTGTTGTAGTGCCACCAGGAAAGACTTCGTTCCAGACCCGGCTGGTCATCCAGGAACGGTTCATGGCCGCGCTGCGCAGCGCCCTCCGGCGGCTCCACCACGACGACGTCCGCCCCGGCGTCCGCAAGCAGCTTGCCCAGGAAGCAACAGCGCTCATGCGCCAGCTCGATAACGCGAACACCCTGCAGAGGCCCCGGCATCAGATATCTCCCGCCGCACGCATTTCTTCAATCTCGTCTGAAGACAGGCCGAGCAGGTCGCCGAAAACCTGCTCGTTGTGCTCACCGAGGCAGGGAGCGCCGCGATCTATCTGCCAGTCGGTCTCCGACAGATGCACCCCCAGGCCATCGACGCGCACCCTGCCCATCTCGCGATGCTCAGCGACAGGGAACAACTCCCATTCAGCAGTATTCGCGTCGAGATCAATGCGCTCCTCGGGGCTCTTGACCACCGCGGCGGGCACGCCGGCCCCCGCCAGCGCATCGGCCAGGGCAAAGGGCTCCTCACCCCGGGTCCAGTCCGCCAGCAGCGCGTCCAGCGCTTCCCGCTTGGCGATGCGCGAGCCTCTTTCGGCGAAGCGGTTGTCCCGTGCCCAGGACAGGTCGATCACTTCTGCACATGCGTGCCAGTCGGCGTCATCCCTGCAGGCGATAGCAACCCAGCGGTCCTCCCCCTTCGCGGGATACACCCCGTGGGGCGCCATGGCCGGCCAGTTCTGCCGGTTGCTTTCCGGTGATTCGGCACGGCGCATGGGCCGTCCGTTGACCGAATGATCGAGGATGGCAGGGCCGTGAAGCGTGGCACCCGCTTCCGTGCAGGAAAGATCCACCCACTGCCCTTCCCCTGTCCTGTTGCGGTGAGCAATCGCGAGCAGCATGGCAATCGCCATGTAGTAGCCGCCGGTGTGGTCCATGTAGGAAAAGCCCCACCCTGCGGGCTCCTGCTCGGGCAGGCCCGAGGTGAAGGTCAGGCCGGACATCGCCTGCACAATCGGTCCCCAGGTCTTGTACCTGCTGTAAGGACCCGTGTGACCGAAGCCGCAGTGAGACACGTAGATGATGTCAGTGCGGATTTTCTGCAGCTCTTCCCAGCCGAACCCGAGGCGCTCCATGACGCCCGCGGCGAAGTTTTCCGCCACCACGTCGCATTGCCGGATAAGGTCCCTGAGCAGCGCTTTGCCGCGCGGCGTCCGCAGATTGATCGTGACGCCCTTCTTCTCGGTGTTGTGGTTATTGAAGCCACCGCCGAGATCCAGGCCCCGGCGCGAATCCACGAAGGGCGGCGCGCCGCGAAGGATGTCCCAGCGTCCCTTGCGCACCGGGTCCTCGACGCGGATGACCTCTGCCCCCAGGGCCGCCAGCGCTTTCGTCGAGCCCGCGCCCGCCAGCTGCCCGGTGAGGTCGCAGATACGTATGTGCTCGAGGGGGCGGCGCGCCGCAGTTAATGCTTCATCCCCGGGCTCTGTCACAGTTGTCACAGCAATGCTCTCTTGTTCTTCTGGGCGCGGAAGACTGCCATGCCTATTACAGGGGTACTTCTGCCAGGGTGCGCAAGGAATAATTGGTATGCACGGAATCGGAGACGCCCTCCTCGAACATCTCCGCATAGCCCGGATGGTTCTTGCAGTATTCGAGGAAGGCGCCGAACTGGACCCAGTTATCCAGCTCGTTGATGAACAGCATATGCATTGCGCCGGCCGGATCACCGGGACCGGCAACATAAAGCCTTGATGGAATACCGGCGCGGCCCATGAACTGGCTGTTCTCGTCAGCCCGGGCCAGACAGTCGTTCCAGCGGGGACGCAGCGGCTCGAAATCGTGAACCTGCCAGATCGCCGGCCCGGCAGACAGGGCGCCGTCACCCGAGGCAGGCAGCGGGTCGCTCATCGGCTCGACCAGTTCCGGCAGCGGTATCTCGTCGAACGCAAAGATGGTGGCATCGGCAAAGACTGGAGCGTCCCTGTCGTCGCGACGCAGTCGCTGATAGTCAGGGTCAGCCTCCAGCTGCTGACTGATCTCACCGGCCTGGAACCAGTCCCGCATCGACGTCACGAGCCACATGTCCTGTTGATCGCCTCCATAGGCGACTTGAAACAACCTTGAGCTGGCGCCGAGGCGCTCAAAACAGCTCGCGTACTCACGGGTACGGCCCATGCAGTCATCCCAGCGATCCAGCATTGCCTGAAACTGGTGAATTCTGAGAACCGCCATAACCCCCTCCATGCGTTCGAAGCGTTGACAAAGCGCGTCGCCGTGCCGGCACCCCCAACCGACTCGGGATCTCGCCAGCGGAAGAACGGGCACACCAGAGCTGCGCAGACACGCCTTTTTTATACTATATATGATACTTCGTGGCTATCTTGTTTCAAATTTTTTGTCTTTTGTGATCATATACGGGTCTTTAGATACCTTTTATAAATCTTTAAAGGGGGGGCCTGATGCAAAACCACCCGGTGAGCCGGCTAGCGATTGCTGCCTGTCGGGCCAGGGCCGCATCGGCAAATTCCACGAACCATGCGGCAACCCCACCCCCAGAGGTCGTATAGCTATATGATCGCCGCAGTTATACAGCCCCGCATCGCCCAGCTATCCGTGATCTGGCTGGGCATGCTCAGCATGAGCTTCTATAACATCCAGCCCGTGCTCGTGGGCGGCTTCGTGACGCAACTGGGCCTCAGCGATGCCGGGGCCGGGCTGGTGGTGATCTCCAATGTAGCGGGGGCGTGCACCGCACTGATCGCCGCCGCGCTCGTCAACCACAACGGGAAAGAACGCAGCCTGGTTGCGATCGCACTGAGTCTTATCGCTATCGGCAGCATCATGTCGGGGCTGGCGACCTCCCTGACCGCACTGCTCGCTATCCGCGCTGTTGCAGGAATGGGCGAGGGCTATCTCGCTGCGTTTGTCGCCGCCAGCATCCCTCGCTTTCGCAACCCCGACCGGACCTACGCGCTGGTTGTGATAACCATGTCGATCTACGGCGTCATGGGTTTCCT
This sequence comes from Pseudohaliea sp., assembly GCF_040217025.1. Taxonomy (GTDB): domain Bacteria; phylum Pseudomonadota; class Gammaproteobacteria; order Pseudomonadales; family Halieaceae; genus Pseudohaliea. The sequence goes on from NZ_JAVJOA010000008.1 coordinate 1,363,812, forward strand.
GCTGTTCCCGCCACTGCTGGACCGGTACGGCCTGCTGAGCGTCTTCGGCGGCATTGCCGCTCTGGCGCTGCTGAGTTTTGCGCTGCTTCAGTTCTTGCCGGCGCCAAACCCGCGGCATCATCACGGAAGCACCGCTGCGGCACCGCACCTGTACCGCGCACCTACCCTGCTGATACTGCTTTCACTCATGGCGCTATACACCTCTGCCAATAGCCTGTGGACCTACTACGAGCGCATCGGGGCTCATTTTGGCATTCCGTCGGCGAAGATAGGCGTCTCACTCTCCCTCGGGCTTGGTGCATCCTTGCTGGGCAGCACGTTGATCGCCCTTGTGGCCAAGGGTGTGGGGAGAGCAATTCCTATCGCCATCGGACTGCTGCTCGCGCTCAGCGCAACCGTGGTTCTGCTGCTGGATGATGGGTACGCCGCCTACACGGCTTCCGTGATGATGATCTTCGGAAGCGTGGGTTTCATGATTCCCAGCTACTTCGGCCTGCTGGCGACCCGGGATCCGGCCGGGCGACTGATGATCCTGGGTACCGTCGGGCTGTGGGCCGGGAACATCTCGGGTCCTGCCCTCGGCGCCAGCCTGCTGACAAGCGTGGGCTATAACGGCCTCATCAGCGTATCCGGCGTCCTGTTTCTGCTTGCATTGCTGGCGGCTTCTGCCGCCGCGTTCAAGATGCATCATCGGGGCGGATTGAGGCCGGCGCCAGGAGAAGCGCAGCCTCGGCCCGCCCCTTAGGGAGCAACCGGCGTCGTCTCCACCGGGACCCGGCGATGAGCCCTAGAATCGATAGCGCGCTTCCATTCCGTAGGTAATACCTTTGTTCAACGGTGCGAAATTCGGTATCGGGCCTCCGGGGGTGAACCCGAACGCCGGGCTCTCCGGGAGCAGCGTCTCGCTGGCGCGTGTCACTTCATCGAGCAGGTTACGGCCGAACAGCGAGACCTCCACGCTTCTGCTGGCATTGGAGAAGGTGAGGTTCGCGTTCAACCAGTCGGCCTCGTCGAGCAGGCCGAGGTTGTTGTCCGAGTAGTACGCCTCGTCCCGGTGGCTGAACGACACTCGCGCCATCAGGTTGTCGCCGCCAAAGATGTCCCGGTTCCAGCTGAGTGCAAGCCCGTAGGAAAGCGGCGCCAGTCGGGGCAGCTCGAGATCCTCGTCATTGGCGTCGACGACGCCATCCTGGTTGAGGTCAAAGCGGACTTCGTCGTACTCACCTTCCATCACACCGACATTGGCTTCCAGCAGCCAGCTATCGGCAAACGCGTAGGACAGCTCGACCTCCGCACCGATGATGGTGGCATCCGCGGTATTGAGCGTTGCCTGGATCAGGCCGGTGGCTTCATCCTGTATCTGGACCACCCGCTGCATGTCGGCGATGGTCGTATAAAAAGCGGCCAGGTTGAGCCTCACGCGATTGTCCAGGCCCTGGTACTTGAGACCCACCTCGAAGGCGTCCTGCTCTTCTTCATCGATTGGTCCGGGCGCAAGCGTTGGAGAGGTATTGCGCAGGTTATACCCGCCGGAGCGGAAGCCCCTGCTGTAGGTGGCATAGAACTGCGTGTTTTCCTGCGGAAACCACTGCAAACCGATTCTTGGCGACAGGTTCGACCAGTTTTCGTCGTCGGCGAAGTCGAACGTTGAACAGCTTACCGGCCGGTTTACGCAAGGGAGGGCCGTGGAGAGCGTCGCCACCTTTGCATCCTTTTCTTCAAAGGTGTAACGGATGCCCGCAATCAGCGTCAGCGTCTCTGACAGGTTCCAGTCACCGGAAACAAAAAGGCCCATGGTGGTGTGGTCAAGGGTGCCCCCGCCAGTGATATTGGTTGCGCCGCCGCCTATCAGCCGCTGGTCCACCATGAACATATCCTGATTGAAATAGTAGGCACCGATCGTGAGGTCCAGCGTTTCGATGGGCCTGAAGTTGTACCTGAGTTCGTTACTGAACTGCTCCTGCTCCAGCCCGGTCAGTACATCGAACACATTATTCGGCGTCGCATCGACATCGATCAGGGTATATTCGTCCAATTGCCGCCAGCCGGCGATATTGGTCAGAACACCACTGCCGAGCTGCATATTGAATTCGGCCGAGACCATATCCCATTCGATATCGTAGTAGCCCTCCGTATCGATACCGACGGAAAAACTGTCGCGTGGATACAGCGCCTGGTTCTGGCCCGCAGGCCCGTCGCCGTCGGACTGCCCGTTCTCGTATTTCAGGGTGACCGTGGCCGAGTCATTGATCAGGTAGCTCAGGCCGCCACGCAGTATCGTCGTCTCCCAGGCACCGAGGTTATCGTTACCGTTGGCCTCATTGTCGAAATAGCCGTCGTCCTCATTAAAATAGACGGCCAGCTTGCCGAGTAATTTATCCTCGACCAGCGGGCCCGAGATGGAGCCGGTCAGATACTTGTTGAGCCCGTTTTCAACCGCAGCGCGGACCTCGCCTTCGAGTTCCCTCGTGGGGTCCTTTGTGTTCACCAGCACCGCACCGCCGATCACGTTGCGGCCGAACAACACACCCTGGGGCCCTCGCAGCACCTCGATCGACTCGAGGTCGAACTGGTCGAACACCATGCCGGCTGTGACCCCGAGGTAGACCCCGTCGACAAACACGCCGACGGTGGGGTCCACAGATGGAATGGAGCTGTTGATGCCGAGCCCCCGGATCGAGAAGTTTGCCGTTCCTCTTTTCGACCCGATCTCGTCAAGGGCAACATTCGGCATGTTATAGGTCAGGTCTTTCAAGTCCCGCACGTTCAGGATCTCCAGTTGCTCCTGCCCATACGCGGACATGGCAATAGCGACGTCCTGAATGCTCTGCCCGGCAGCCTTCTTGGTAGCGGTGACCGTCACCTCTTCCATGACTTTGCTCAACTCGGAGCCATAGGCTGGCGAGAGCAGGCAGCCGATAACGCAAACACCGGCCAGTGGCGAGACAACAGGTTGTTTATGCACTGCTTTCATGAGCCCTCTCTTATCTTTTTTTCGATGGCATGAGACGAAGGTGCAGCTTTGCTAAAGAAACTAGCAACGCTTGCGTTGACGCGGAATAACAATGCGCGCCATTCATCTGGTATTCCGTGCCACGGGGCGCGTTGCGGCGCTACAGCGTCTTGTTATGGCTGCCGGTCTTTCGCCCGGTTCGGGCTGGGGGCAGACTTTCGGGTGGGGGACGACCAAGGGCTGCGACCCCGCCCCGGGGGCGAAAGCGTTTAATCGGCCCGCAACCTGTTCAGGGCGGGCAGGGCCTCACTGTCGGGCTGCGCTGGCGCGGTCTCGCAAGGCCTTGGCTTGCGACAGGATGTACATTTGCAGAGCCTTTGCCTGCGCAGGGTCCACGACATCGTCAAAGCGAGGCATACCCCGCTCGACAAGAGCGCCATCGAGCACGATTTCCTTGAACAGGCCGTGTTTCTGCGGTGAGAGGTATCTCAGGTCCGGGTAGAGCATGCCGCTCACCACGGCTGTACCGTGGCAGGCTGCACAGAACTTGCCGTACATGGCTTCTCCCGACTCGAGCCGTGCTGCATCGATCTCGATCGCCGGCATCGCAGGCAGTGCCCGGCCCCGCTCCTCGGGCGGCGGCAGCACGCCCTCGCCATCGAGTTTCAATGCAATGACACGCGTATGGTTCACAAAGTCGTTGATCTTGGCACCCTGCAGGGGTCCGGAAAAGCCCGCTCCTGCAACACCGGCAGCGATCGCCACGTACTGCTCTCCATCGAGGCGATAGGTGATTGGCGGCGCCGAAAACCCTGTCCCGCTCTCCAGCTGCCACAAAACCTCGCCGTCAGTGTCACGATAGGCTGTCAGCATGCCATCCGCGGTGCCCTGGAAAACCAGGCCGCCGGCAGAGGAAAGCACGCCGCCGTGCCAGGGGCCTTCCTGAGGCCTGGACCATGCGACGGCTTCTCTGACCGGGTCCCAGGCAAGCAGATGGCCCTTGATCACGGGCGGGTTTTCCAGCATGGCTTCGATGACGCGCTGGTCGAACTCAAGACCCTGATTCGCTGTACGCGAATCGTGCGAAAACGCCTCGGCCGACCGATACTCGAGGGCGGTTTCCTGAGCGGGGAAATAGAGCAGCCCGGTTCTCTGGCTGAAGGACATCGGCTGCCAGTTATGCCCGCCAAGGGGGCCGGGCATCACTCGCTTCATTGCATCTGAATAATCGCCGTCGCCTGTTTCTATTGGGCGTCCGGTTTCCAGGTCAACGCCGGAGGTCCAGTTGACCGCAACGTAAGGCTTGGCCGAAAGGAGCTCTCCGCTGATTCGATCCAGCACGTAGAGAAACCCGTTCTTGGGTGCCTGCAAGAGCACCTTTCGCTGCTCGCCCTTCCAGTAAAGATCGGTGAGTACCATGTGCTGGGCCGCCGTGTAGTCCCAGCTCTCTCCCGGTGTTGTCTGATAGTGCCAGGCGAGACGGCCTGTCTCGACCTGCAGGGCCAGGATGGACGACAGGAAAAGGTTATCGCCCCCGCCCGGGCTTCGCAGCCAATGCGGCCAGGGCGACCCGTTGCCAGTGCCCACATATAACAGCCCAAGCGCGGGGTCGTAGGCGATCGAGTCCCAGGCCGTGCCGCCACCACCGAACTTCCACCACTCACCGGTCCAGGTGGGCAACGCTACCGCGAGGTCCGGGTGTTCCAGGGGCAGGGAGGGATCGCCGGGAACGGTATAGAAACGCCACAGTTCGCGGCCATCCTCCCCATCATAGGCTGTGAGGTAGCCGCGGACACCGAACTCCGCGCCAGCGTTGCCGATGATGACCCGCCCGTCGGCCACCCGGGGAGCGCCGGTGATCGTGTAGGGAGGGCCATCAGGCGTTGTCTGGACCTCCCACAGCATGCTCCCACCTGCCTTCCGAATGGCAATCAATCGACCGTCGAAGGTGCCGACGAACACGCGGTCGTTCCAGAGCGCCACGCCTCGATTCACGGGACCGCAACAGCCCCACCTGGCCCATTGGCGCTGAACCCGGGGATCGAAGGTCCAGAGGTGCTTGCCGTTCCGAGCGTCAATGGCATGCACAACGCTCCAGGGCCCGGTGACGTACATTACGCCGTCCTCGACCAGCGGCGTGGCTTCGACGCCCATGGTCGTGGCCAGCTCGTAGGTCCAGGCAACGCCAAGCCTGCCCACATTCCGCGCGTTTATGTCGGCCAGCTGGCTGTAGCGCGCCTCGCCGAGGTCCTGCCCGTGATGGGGCCAGCCAATGTCAGGCCGGCTCTCGCGTTTCTGCTCTGCGGGGTGCGCCGGATCTGAGCATGCGGCAACGAGCAGCATCAGGCCGAAAGCCCGTCGGACCCATAGGCCCCCCACCGTCATTACCACGCCCTGCCCGGCATCGGCTCAGTAATCGGCACCCGCCGGTACAATCTGCCGAGGACTAAGGAACCGGGCTCGGCTGGGGGCTATCGGGAATACCCAGTGCTACCCACTGCGGCCCCCCGCCCTCTCCTCCTGCGGCAAGGAGAATGTACTGCCTGCCCTCGTACAGGTAGCTCATGGGCGAACCGGTTGCGCCCGCCGGCAGCTCGATCTCCCAGACGACCTCACCGGTCACCTTGTCGTAGGCGCGGAACATCCTGCCCCCGCCACCGTACTCACCTGCATACAGGGAGTTCACATCCGAACCCTCTCCGATGAACAACAGGCTTTTCGTGAGCAGCACTCCGGCCTTGCCGGAATTACCCAAAGGCGGAAGATCGAGATCCCGCAGCCGGGGGTGATTGCGTGGACCGTCACCATTCGCAACGACCCATTCGGTATCGCCAGTATTCAGATCAATTGCCGTGATCCGGCCGTAGGGTGGTTTGGACAAGGGCAGGCCGTCAGGCCCTGCCAGCTCCCACTGCGTACAACACGCGGCCATGATGTCGCTGCTCTCGAAATCGGGGCCATGGATGTAGGAAATCGTTGCTTTCACGGACTCGGGCGGCGTGATCAGACTGTTCACCCACGGAGCCGTGAAAGAGGGAACGAAGAGCATGTTGGTCTCTGGGTCAAAAGCAGGGCCATTCCAGTTCACGCCGCCCGCCGACCCGGGATAGGTCAGCGTGCCCCTGCTATCCGATGTCTCCAGCGTAGGGGGTGTAAAGGTGGGCCCGGTGACGTAGGGCTTGAGAATTTCAAGCGCCTCGGCGCGGAGTTCCGGAGTGAAGTCGATCACGTCGTCTTCGCTGAGCCCCTGCTGGTCCACCGGCGCGGGCTTCGTCGGGTAGGGCTGCGTTGCCGCTGCCTTTTCGCCGGGAACGCTCGACCCGGGCACAGGATGGTCTTCAATCGGCCAAACGGGCTCCCCGGTCATCCGGTCGAACACGAAGATATACCCATGCTTGGGGGTAACGACGACCGCCTTGATCGGTGTGTCATCGACAACAATGTCTACCAGCACTGGTGCGGCGGCGATATCGTAGTCCCAGAGGTCGTGGCGCACGACCTGGTAGTGCCAGACGCGCTCACCGGTCTTGGCATCGATACAGATCACGCTGTTGGCAAACAGGTTGGAGCCGGGGCGGTGACCACCGAACCATGGGTTATTGGGCGAGCCGGTCGCCGCATAAACATAGCCCAGTTCCTCGTCGGCGCTGAGCGCTGCCCAGGCGCCCGCCCCCCCGCTGCTAGCTACCGTGCCATCATAGCCAAACTCGCCTTTTCTCGGTAACACGTGGAAGGTCCACACCAGTTCGCCCGTCTCCACGTCGAAGGCCCTGATGTCTTCTGAGGTGCCCTGTTCCAGCACGCCGAAGTCCCAGGCGTTACTGCCACCGACAATGACCAGGTCGCCCAGCACAATGGGGCCCGCCGACGGGCCGGCCCGGAGCACGCCCTTTTCGTCCGGCTTCCAGCGCAGGTTAACCTTCCCGCCGTCACCGAACTGCGTGTCGAGGCGACCGGACGCGGCGTCCATGGATACGAGGTAATCGCCCCTGGCAGCCAGGATTCTCCGCTTTTCCCCCCGACTCCAGTAGGCGACGGCTCGCGTGCTCATGCCCGCGAGGCCCCGGAACCCTTTCTCGAGCGGCTCCTGGACCCATAGTGTTTCCCCGGTTCCCGGATGCAGCGCCTCGACCAGGCCGACACCGTTGGTCGTGTAGAGCACGTCGTCAACCATGATGGGCGTCGCGCGGAAATTGGCGATCGGGTTGATGTCCGGCTCCTCTTCCACAAGGGCCGGTGAGACGGATTCACGATTCCAGAGGATCTCGACCTGGCTGACGGTGTCGTGATTGATCTGATCCAGCGGCGTGTACTTGGTGTGCCCCGGATCATTGCCAAAGCCGCGCCATTCGCCCGGGTTCCCGGCCGCCTGCTCAGCCTGCGCGACGACGCCGCCCACGAGCAGCCCCGACACCGAAACGACCAGGAGCGCGAAGGCTCCTGCGAACTGCAGCGGAATTCGAAACACTGAGTACCCCCTCGACGCCACGACGTCATCCATTATTCTGAATTGTGCCGCCCTGTTCCACGGCGGGCCAGGCGCGACCTCGAGGACCTTCGCGGGGCCCATGAGCGTACCCTTTTGATGGTCTTTATAGTATCTTTACTCATCTATAGCGTGTCCACAAGGCGCAAATGCAAGGAACAAGCTCTACCTACTTTGAAAAAGTCCGCTATAGATACTTTTAATATAGTTTTTTAGGTATATTTCGCACAACCTGCCGGCAAAGAGAAACCTCATGGATCGCAGCTTGCGGGGGCGGACCGCCATCGTCGGGGTCGGACAAACGCCCTTCTACCGCCATGGCCAGTCCCCCGATGCCGAAACCCAGCTCACGCTGAAGGCGATCCTTGCCGCGTGCAGGGATGCGGGTATCAGCCCCGCCGACATCGACGGGTTTTCCTCGTTCAGCGATGATCGGAGCAACGGCGCGCGCCTCGCATCGACGCTCGGCTGTCGGGAATTGCGCTACTCCAACATGGTCTGGGGCGGCGGCGGCGGCGGCGTCGCCGCGGCGCTCGCCAACGCCTCGGCAGCTGTGGCGACCGGCCTGGCAGAGTGCGTTGTGGTTTACCGCGGCCTCGCCCAGGGCCAATTCGGCCGCCTCGGCCGCGGGCCGGCAAAGCAGGAAGTGAGGGGCGAAAGTGCGCATACGGCGCCCTACGGACTCATGGCAGGCGCGCAGCTATTCGCCATGAAGATGACACGCTTCATGAAACTTCACGACATTCAGCATTCCGCGATGCGCGCGGTCGCGCTGGCCTCCTACCGGCACGCACAGAACAACCCGTCGGCCATGATGTACGGCAAACCGCTTACCGAGGAGAAGTACGACGCAGCGCGCTGGATCGTGGAACCCTTCCGGCTGTATGACTGCTGCCAGGAGAACGATGGCGCGGGAGCCCTGATCGTCACCGCCGCCGAAAGAGCAAAGGACTTCCCCCACCCGCCCTGCTTTCTCCTGGGAGCAGCGAGCGGCGCGCCGCATCGCGGCGCCGCCCGGGTTCACAATTCGCCCGATTATGGCGGCGCCAACTTCTCGACCGTGGCTCCACGCCTCTACGCCATGGCGGGGGTCAGTGCCGCCGACATCGATGTGCTGCAATGCTACGAGCACTTCACGGGCGGCGTCGTGGTCGCAATGATCGAGCACGGATTCTGCACGGCCGAAGAGGCCAACGACTTCTTTACGCTCGAAAACTTCACGGCTCCCGACGGCAGACTTCCCCTCAATACGAGTGGCGGTAACCTCGCCGAAGGCTACACCCACGGCATCAGCCAGTTAGTCGAGGCCGTGCAGCAGATCAGGGGCGCCTCTACCAACCAGGTGCCGGGGGCGGAAATCTCCATGATGGTGTCCGGTTCCTGGGCCACACCGGTGAGCAACTGTATTCTGGGCGCGGAGACGACACTGTGAGCGCGACTTATCTACCCCCGGGGCTCCCAGGCCCGGCACCGGCACGGGACGGGCTGGACGCTCCTTTCTGGGATGGATTGCGGGAGGAAAAACTGCTGCTGAAACGCTGCAGCGATTGCCATGCCTGGCAGTGGGGGGCAGATTGGCTTTGCCACGACTGTCACTCCTTTGAGCACACGTTCTGCGCCGTGGAGCCGCGGGGCCTCATCTACAGCTACGAGCGCGTGTGGCACCCTACGCACAGGGTGCTCGCCGAGGCCTGCCCCTACCTCGTGGTACTGGTCGAGATCCCGGAAGCCGGCGGCGTTCGCCTGGTCGGTAATCTGCTGGGCGACGCGGCGCAGGAAGTGTCCATCGGCCAGGCTGTCGAGGGCGTCTTCGAGCACCATAGCGAGGGACCCGCGCCGTTCACGCTGCTACAGTGGAGATCCGTCTGACAGCAAGGCCCACTCCCGCGGGCAACGAGAGGCTTAAGCGACGCAATGACCTCCTCAACTCCCCAGGCGAGTGAAGCCAGCGCGCTCCACCACCCCTCGCGGCGTCGGCAGCAGGCGCGTCCCGCGGGGCAGACTCCAAGCCACTATGCACGGGTGATCCTCGACTCGCTGGGCCATGAGACAACCGCCCTCCCCCTGGACGATGAACGCAGCGCCGCAAACCTCTGGGCGCAGTCGGGCCTCCAGTGGCTGACAGGTCACAGCAATGGCGATCCGCGCCCGTGCCCCTCGCCGGTGGCGAGCTTTGCCCAGGGCTGCTGGCTTGCACTCGCTGCACTCGCAGACGACCGGATCGATCCGGGCTTCGACGCGTTCCGCCTGTTGGCTGAGCGTGCAGCGGTTTCGCGCTTCACCCGCCGCGGTCGCACCTCCTGCGGGGGTGCCTGTCACCTGCTGCCTGCCAGCGACGGCTGGATTGCCTTGAATCTTCCGAGGGAGTCAGACTGGGAGCTGCTGCCCGCCTGGCTGGAGCGGCCGGTATATGACTTTACGCTACTGGCAGAAGGCATCGCCGAATGCCGTACCCGCGACCTGGTGCCGCGGGCAAGACTCCTCGGCCTGGCCGCCGCGCCCCTCGCCCGCCCGCGTGCCGCGGCCGGCTGGTTCATTGCGACACGCTACAGCAAACCCGCTCGCCCACGGCGCCCCCGGCCGCTGGTCCTCGATCTCGGGGCACTCTGGGCGGCCCCGCTGTGCGGCCAGCTCCTGCAGCAGCTGGGGGCCAGGGTCATCAAGGTAGAAAGCACCACCCGGCCCGATGGCGCCCGTGGGGGCCCGCCCGCCTTCTTCGATCTGCTGAATGGTGGCAAGGAAAGCGTGGCCCTCGATCTGCAAGGAGAGACTGATCGCGAGGTACTGACCAGGCTACTGCGGGCCGCGGACATCGTGATTGAATCCTCCCGTCCCCGTGCCCTGGAGCAGATGGGTATCCTCGCTGCCGATATTGTCGCCGCGGTTCCCGGCAGTACCTGGCTGGGCATTTCCGGCTACGGGCGAACAGAGCCGATGCGCAACTGGATCGCTTACGGTGACGACGCCGGCGTCGCCGCCGGCCTGTCCTGGCTGGTCAGCGATGACGGAAGCGACCCGGTCTTCTGCGGTGATGCCATTGCAGACCCGCTCACCGGACTCGCCGGCGCGCTGCTGGCGTGGTCTGCATGGCTGAAGGGCGGCGGGCTCCTGCTGGATCTGTCCCTCTATGGTGTCAGCGCTTTCCTGGGCTCAGAGAGCCTGGCAGGCCGGGAGGAAGAGGCCCCTTCCCCGCCTGAACCCCCCGCTGCACGTGTGGCAGCGAGTAGCGCGGCATCGCTCGGCGCGGACACCGGCGACGTTCTCAGAGATCTGGCATCGGGGAATCTGTGAGTGGCTTCCCCGGCGCTCCTCATACGAAAGGCCCAGCTGTTCAATAACGAGCTTGTCGATACCAGGATCCAGGGCGGGCTCATTGCCGAGATGGCCCCTTCCCTACCCCGGCTGGGCGGCGAGGCAGTCATCGAGGCCCGGGGGAATGCGCTGCTGCCGGGCCTTCACGACCACCACCTGCACCTGTTTGCCACCGCAGTGGCGAGGCAGTCAACGGTCTGTGGTCCCCCTGCCGTGCGGGATGAGGCAGCGCTGCAGGAAGCCCTCCTGACCAGCACCGATCATGGTAACGGCTGGATCCGCGGCGTGGCATTTCACGATTCGGCATGCGAAGGACTCGACCGCGACTGGCTTGACCGGGTTTGTCCCGAGCGGCCCATCCGCATCCAGCATCGCAGCGGAATGTTATGGATCTTAAACTCAGCGGCGATCGAGCGGCTCCACCTGTCACGGGAAGACCACCTTCCCGATGGCGCCGAGGTTGACAGCCGTGGACGGCTCAGCGGTCGGTTCTTCAACCTCGATGACTGGCTGGGCAAGCGCCTGGGACACAGCAGACCATCGCTGAAAGCACTCTCTGCAGAACTCGCAGGCTACGGTATCACAGGAGTCACGGACGCCGGCGTCAACAATGGCGACGCGGCCTGGGCACTGCTTGGCGAAGCCCGCCGCTCGGGCGAGCTGAGTCAGCGCCTCATGGTCATGGGGAACGATGAGCTCGACGGGCTTCGGGCCGGCGACGGACTGCGCACCGGCCCGAGAAAGATCTATCTGCGGGAGGCGGCGCTGCCGGAACTGACTGAACTCGAAAGAACCATTGCGGCGGCGCACCGCCACGGCCGACCCGTGGCCGCCCACTGCACTACAAGGGTGGAACTGGCCTATTTCATCGCCGCCCTGGAAAGTGCGGGCACGCTGCCGGGAGACCGGGTCGAGCACGCATCCGTGACGGACGCCTATGCACTGGAACGGATAGCCGCCCTCGGTCTGACGGTCGTGACACAGCCGCACTTTATCGCCGAGCGCGGCGAGCAGTATCTCGAACAGGTAGAGCTGGACGACATACCGCTTCTTTATCGCGCGGGCAGTTTCCTGCGGCACGCCGTTCCCCTCGCGGCCGGCAGCGACAGCCCTTACGGGATCAACGATCCCTGGTTTGCCATGCGTTCAGTGGTATCGCGGCGCACCGGCAACGGCGTGCGGATCGGGGCGGATGAAGCGCTGTCTCCCGCGGAAGCCCTGTCGCTCTATACCGGCGAGGCTGGTAGCCCGGGAACGCCCAGGCTTATTCCCCGCCCGGGAACGGCGGCTGACCTGTGCCTCCTGGATGCGCCCTGGTCCGTGGCACTGGCCGACCTTGACGCAGGGCACGTGGCAATGACCATCATCGACGGCGCGGTGGTCCATCAGCGTGACTAGGCAATCTCGTCGATCAGGCCCCAGCGCAGCGCCTCGGCAGCCTTGACCCGGCGTCCACTCACCACCATCCAGGCGGTGCGCTGCCGGCCGATGCGGCGCGAAACGCTGACACAGCCTCCAGCACCGGGAATCAGGCCCATGGAAAGTTCCGGCAATTGGAACCACGCGTTGCGCTCTGCGACCACTCTGCCCGCACAGGCCGGTATCTCAATGCCGGCACCGATGCAGGCTCTATGCACATAGACCGTAACGCGCCCCGCCTCCCGCAGGAGCAGGCGGGCAGGAGAGCGTGCACCGCGCAGCAGATGGGCTGTCGTGGTATCGGGTACGAGACCGAACTCAGACAGGTCTCCGCCGATGCTGAAACAGTCGCCCCGGGCTCGCAGCTCGCATTGCTCGATGTCCGGGTCCAGGGCAAGGCAGGTCAGCGCCTCGAAGAGGGCGTCCCGCAGCGCCGCTGAAAGGGCGTTGTGATTCCGTGGACGGTTCAGGGAGAGACAAAGCCGTTGCCCACTGCGCGTCACCAGGAGCGGGGCCCCGGTCTCGAGCGCCGGAGGCGCAGGAGCGGGCCGTGAGGCCAGCCAGGCCCGGTGCTCCTGCCCGCCCTGCAGCGTCGCGTAGGCCAGGGACTCCAGGTCGAGGCCCTGCTCGGGCGATAGCTGCTCCGAAGCACGCAGGGTTTGCACCAGTACGCGCGCGGCACCCGGCCAGCGCTGTATACGCTCTGCCAGCGCCAGCGCCTCTGCCTCCGACCCGGCGCACAGATCACAGTAACCGGCGAGCGGTAGTTCCGTGTCGCCGATGCCGATGACGGGGCACGGCGCCCGCCGCAACCAGCCCCGCAGCGCCCGGCGTTCAGCATCACTCAGGCCATCATTGCCTTCCAGCAGGAGCAGCACAACACCATCACCAAGGGGAGCGGCGAACTGCTCTTCAAGCCTGCCGGCCCGGCAGCAGGCCAGGAGCTCTTCTGCGCTCCAGGTTTTCAGTGCCATCCCGGAGCGCCGCTTCAGGCAAACAGCGCCCTGAGTTCCCGACGCAGGAGCTTGCCCATTTCGTTGTAGGGCAGCTCCGGGATGAACACGATGGACTCGGGTTCCCGGGAAGAGCGCAGCCTCGCCTTCACAAAGTGGCGCAGCTCAGCCGGCTGCTCCTCTTCGCCGGGGCGCAGCACCACAACCGTCCCCACCGTCTCCCCCCACTCGTCGGAAGGGATGCCCAGCGCCGCGACATCCGCTACCGCGGGGTGCTCGCGCAGCACGTCTTCGATTTCCGCGGGAGAAATATTTTCCCCGCCGCGCACGATCACGTCGTCTGCGCGCCCCGAAAGAAAGAGATAGCCGTCATCGTCGAGGTATCCTGCATCCCGCGTAGGGAACCAGCCATCGGCGCCGCAGGCATTGCGCTCGAGGTATTCTCCGGACACCTGGGGGCCGCGGACGTAGATTTCGCCGCTCTGACCCGGCCCAAGTACCTTGCCCGCTTCATTACGTATCTCGAGCTCGACGGACGGCAGTGGGCGGCCCACGGAACCAAGGCGCTCGCGCACAAGAGGGTCGTGGCTGGCGAAGGCCGCACGGTGATCCTCGGGGCCGAGCAGCGCGATCGTGGAACTCGTTTCCGTGAGCCCGTAGGCGTTAGTGAAGTCGACACCCTCGAAGATTTCCAGGGCCCGCTCAATCACCGGCACAGGCATGCGTCCACCGCCGTACGCTATTGCGCGCAGGCTGGGCAGCTCCGGTTTGCCATCGATAGAGCCGATGTGGTCCACGATCCGCGAAAGCATGGTCGGGACAACGAAGGCGTTGGTCACGTTCTCACGCTTGCAGAGGTTAAGCCAGATGGCAGCACCAAAGTCAGGGAGCTGCACAATGCGGCGACAGGAATAGATTCCGCTCAAGACGGCAGAGATGCCCGCGATATGGTAGGGCGGCACCGTCACCAGTGCGCTGTCGCCTTCCGCTGCCGACATGAATTCTACCGAGCCGAGGATGTACGAAGTAATATGCTCGTGACGCAGGATGGCCGCTTTCGGAGTACCGGTGGTGCCGCTGGTGAAGAGCTGCACTGCGACCAGGCCGGGATCCTCCGGCCATGAAACGTCAGCCGCCGTCACCTGCTCTACTTCCTGCAGGAAATCCGGCCGCCGCTTCACGATCGACCCGCCACTGACCTCAAGCGTCGGAAGCACGGGATCGGTGATAATCAGCGCGGGCTCGATCCGGCTCAACAACCCATCAAGCTGCTCGTGCGTCAGTCGATAATTGAGCGGGACATAGGGCACACCGGCCATGGCCGCACCCATCAGCGCAACGGGTGCTGCTGGACTGCTCACATCGAGCAGAGCTACATACCTGCAGCCACTATTGCGAATCAGCACTGCCGCCTTTGCGGCTGCTTCGAGCACCTCCTTGTAGGTGAAATGAAGGTGCCCACTGGTCAGTGCCTTGCGGTCCGGGCAGGCGTCTGCCGCCATCTGAAGTAGCATCGCAATATTCATCGTTCCCGGACTCCGCGTTCAATCGGACGATGGCAATGCGGTGGGGGCCTTGACCTCCAGTGGCTCACCATCCGCAGCAAGGCCACCCTTCCCGCCTTTGACACAGACGACTTCTATCGAGCCCTGCGGGCTGATATAGCGTTTGCCGAGCTGGCAGACTTCATCACCGGCGTAATCGCCCGCATCCGAAGGGGCGGCTTCCGTATTCGGCACCATCGGCACGTCGCCGCAGGTGAGCGAGGAGACGCCCTCACATTTTACAACCATCACTTCTACATCAGACACGGCGCTCTTCAAGCGCATTCCCGTCTTTATTTCACTCATCGGTTCTTCTCCTTATGTCAACAACGGCAAGCAAAGCATGAGCCTGTAGCTTCAGGAAGGGCCTCGCGGCGCTCTGTCCCTGCTGCGCCTGCCAAACTCTTCGAGGGGACCGCCATCTCCGGAGGCCAGCATATTGTCACTGTCCAGGCCCTGCACCCACCCCAGCCACATACTCGCCCGGTACCCCAGCAATTGCTGAGCCCGGTAAGGAAGCGCTCTCGCGATTTCCGGTGGTGCCACCAGGTACTGGTTTTCCTCCTGGGTCAGCCAGTCAACGGCGATGGTCATGAGAAACGCCTGCCGGTGCTGGTCGGTACGGTTCGGCGCAAAGGCATGCAGCGTCCTGCCAAGCCAGAACACGACCGAGCCCTTCGGCATCACGGCCTGTGCGACCTCATGGTCTTCAGCCTTGCGCTCTGCAGGCCACAGATGGCTTCCGGGCACGAGTCGCGTGCCACCATTATCCCTGGTGAAGTCAGTCACAGCCCAGTTACAGGTGAGGATACACTCCTGCTGCTCGGGTCCCTGCCGGATAAAGGGACTGTAGATATCCATTTCGCGATGCAGGGGCTGCATCGCCTCCCCCTTGTAGACCTGGGTCGCAACGCCGGCACTCACGCGGTAATGGCTGCAGTTGGGGCCCTTCAGGGGATCGCGAGCCCTGGTAAGCTCGTCCAGCGATTCCTCCACACTGCTGTTTACGTGCTGGTCACCGGCAGACTGTGCCTCGGCAAGGGCGCCAGGCCCCATCGGGGTTCTCGGCAACAGAATGGCATCACTGAGTTCGAGCAGCAGCGGGTGCAGGAGCAGTTCCTCGCTGAAGCACGGGTCACGGCCGAACAGGCCCGTCAGCGCTTTCTTGTTGCCCACCGGACTCTTCGGATCCAGCGGCACGGCCTCAAAATGCGGCTCTATTGCAGCCGCCAGCTCATCGACAGTCGCAGGCGACAGCGCGTCTCTAACGATCACCGCCCCCGCATCACGCAGCGCGCTCGCAATTTCGGCAACGGGATCAGTGTAGGAAAAGGCTGGAATTTCGGTCATGAGGCCTCCTGTAGCCGACACTGGCTGTCACGTAAGTCCCCGCCAGGGACCGTGCACCCGGGCTCCCGGTCGAAAGCTGTGCGCCATCCGTGGCGCGTAGATCGCAAGACGGGGCGACCCGGGAGATCGGGCCGCCCCCCGCGCTTGCGGTACCAGGCAGGCTTTCGGGCACATCGCCTATACGGGAATCCTGTAGAGCTCGGCCGCATTGTCCTGCAGGATGCGCTTTCGCGTAGCGTCATCGAAGTGCGCCGTCGTTTTCTTCAGGTGCTCCCGCGCATCCGGGTACAGGCAGGTCGGGTGCGGGTAATCCGTTTCAAAGAGAACGTTTTCCACACCAAGCTGCTCCAGCACCGACTGGGGCGGCAGCTGCTCGAACCAGAAGCAGGCGTAGAGCTGACGCTTGAAGTACTCCGAAGGCTTCAGCTTCAGTCGCTTGAGCTCGTTGGGCGCCGCTTCCGTCAGCTGGTAATCCAGCGCCTGGAGATAGAAAGGCACCCAGCCGACGCCGCTCTCGACACTGACGAACTTGCATTCCGGAAAACGGTCCAGCACCCCGCTGTAGATCAGGTTGCCGAGGATCCTGGCGTTATCGAGGTAAAGGAATGCCGATGCGAGCGCCAGCCGCGCCTCCTTGCCGAAGGAAGGCCACGCGCAATGACCGAAAGCGTCGAAGCCCTCGGAGTTGGCACCGATGTGGAAGTTCACGGGCATCTTCAGCTGGCTGCAGGCATCCCAGAGCGGGTCCCAGTCAGGCTGCGCCAGGTCGGGCATGCCGAGTTGATCGGGGTCGTTACAGGTCACGATGCCGCGCAGCCCCAGCTCATTTACCCGCTGCACTTCCTTGACCGCCGCATCGATGTCCCACCACGGAACCAGCGCCATGGGGAAAAGGCGGTCCCCTGACTCCTTCTGCATGTCCGCCATGGCGTCGTTGTATACGGTCACGCACAGCATGCGCAGCTCGGGATCGCGGATCTTCAGGAAGCGAACGTTGCCGAAGCCGGCGACGTTGGGATACATGACCTGGGCATGCAGCCCGAGACGATCGAGGGACTCAACACGCGCAGGGCCGTCGTAGGACGACTCGTGGACATCTTCGATGGTGAACTTATTGAATTCGACGCCCGGCACCTTGGCAGCGTCGGCACCCTTCACGATCACGCTGTCGGGGCCGGCTCCACGCAGCGATACGTCGTTATCGACGAACCAGCGTTGACGACCGTCGACGGTCTTCACGTGAGGTACCAGCTCCTTATAGCTCGCGGGAACACGGGACGTCCAGAGATCGTGCGGCTCTGTGAAATGCGCATCCGTGTCTATGATTTTGATGTCTTCAAGAGTATCGGTCACGGTGAACCTCCTTCATTTAATTGACGATATCAGTTACCTAAGCTGCAGTGACGACTGCTTTCCCGTTGCCTTCACGCTCGTGGCGGACGGCTCGCCGGCGACGGCGTAGCGGTACACCGCTGTTCCCGGCGACAGCCCGGGGTTAGTTCACTTTGGCCAGGATTTTCTTTCCGAACTCCTCGATAAGCTCTCGCCCATCGGTGCCCACAACCTGGATTGCAATATGACGCACGCCGGCCTCTTCCAGCCTGTGTATGCGCTCCAGCAGTTGTTCCGGCGACCCGACGAAGGTCCTCGCTATGCCGCGCTCGTCAACGAAGGCCTCCTCACCCGGTTTCATGTAGACCAGGTGACCTTCGTGAACATCGAGATAGCGGCGGTCCGCCGGTGATCCGATTCCTTCGGCGTAAGCGTCGACGTACTCTCCGTAGCGTTCCCCAAGTTCGTCATCGCGGAGCCCGAGGCCGGCTCCGCCCCGGAGTGTCTCCCAGGCGGCGTGCGCCCTCGCCAGTACGGCCGGCCCGAGGCGCTGGACAACCCGGGGCGATGTCAGGCTTTCACCGTCCCTGAGGACGCAGGCCCCGGACTGCAGCAGGGTGGAATAGGGAGGTTCTTCATCGCCCCTCGCTTCGGCGATCGTTTCAAGGCAGCCCTGGATCGCCTTAGGCTGCTGTACGACCGTTATCCAGCCATCACCGTGCTCCGCTGCTATGCGCAGGGCACGCGGCCCGTTTGCCGCCACGTGCACTTCAATGGGGTCATCGAGGTTGATATAGCCCCGCGCGCGATCGCGGTGCAGCAGGCGAATCCAGCGCTCCGCATCGCCCTCGCGGAACAGGACATCCTCTCCGGCGAGCAGTCCGCGGACCTGCTGCACGTAGGACGACAGGTCCTTCACCTTGACCTGGTGGAGGCCCATGGAATTGCGCGCGGTTCCGCCGGCACCGATGCCAAGGATGACGCGCCCCGGCGCCAGCGCGTTGATCGTTGCCACGGCGGACGCCGTGACGGGCGCGATGCGATTGGTCGGAACAGCAACGAGAGTGCCGAGCTTGATGGTGCGGGTATGCTCGGCGACCAGCGCCATGGTGGCGTAGACGTCCGAATAGAGCAGTTGGGAATCGTAGAACCAGGCGTGGCTGAAACCATTGGCCTCGGCGATCTGCGCATCGCGCCAGGCATTGATGTAGGAGGGAAACGCTATGCCGAAATCCATTGTCTTCTACCGCTGTTTTCCAGTGTCCGGCGCGTCCAGGAGCTCTTCCGCAAACCTGGCCTCGATACGGCGATAGTGTTCCCTGCCGGGGTGCTTCTCCGTAATGGCTCCCCACGCTTCGCTGGAAGGCGCGAACACCCTGGCCATCTCGCTATTGCGGGTCTCGATGTCGGGCCAGCGGATAATCCAGGTCACAGTGGCGGCGCCCAGCTCATCCAGCGGCGCGCCGGCAACCTCGGCATCCGGCCCACGGGTCACCCAGAAACCCACGAGATCCAGGTGCTCACGCATGTAGGGCAATGCCCAGGCTGTCAACCAGTTCTCGTAGTCCGGAAGCGCTTTCGGGTCCAGGTAGTAGTTACGGATCTCGTAGATCATCATCGCCCCCGCTGACTTCTTTGCTCAGCCAAGTCTCGTTCTCCACCGCTGAACTTCAGGCGCCGGAACTCATCGGCAGCCAGCTCCTCGATCTTCTCTCGATACTTGACCATGCCGCCGGCATAGAACAGGAAAACCTCCGGCTTCCCGGGGATGTTATTGCCGAAGAACCAGCTGCCGACGTCCGACCTGAGCACCTTCGAAGCCAGCTCCCCGGCGTGGTCTCCCCACGCCTTTTCCTGCTCCGCGTCGACTTCCAGGCGTGTGGCCCCGGTTTTCCGCGCGTGCGCGATACACCGGCTCACCAGGTCACCGGTAGCCTCCGCACAGCGTGGGAAGTTCGAGAACACGGCTCCCCCTCCCAGGAACAGGTTAGGGAAACCCGCAACCAGGACCCCCATGAAGCTCGCAGGCCCATCACGCCAGTGCTCCTTGAGGGTCTCGCCGTCGATTCCGCGGATATCAAGGCGCTCGAACTCACCGGTGACGGCATCGAACCCCGTGGCAAAGATCAGCACGTCCAGTTCGTGTTCCGCGTCCGTCGTCTTCACCCCGGATTCGGTAATGCATTCAATGGGCGACTCCTTGACGTCAACGAGCTCAACGTCGTCCCGGTTGAATGCCTCGTAGAAGTTTGTCTCCATGGGCGGTCGCTTCGCGCCGAAGTGGTAGGTGGGGCAAAGCTTTTCAGCCACGGCAGGGTCTTTTACGCGCTCCCGGATCTTCCTGCGGACAAACTCCGCGTAGAGCTCATTGGCCTCCCGGTTGACCATGATGTCCTTGAAGTTGCCGAACCACTTCTTGAACCCACGTTCCTGCCAGATTTCTTCAAAGAAGGCCTCGCGCTCTTCAGCGCTCACGTCGAAGGTGCCGCGCGGGTCCGGCTTGTGCGGAAACCCGGTCAGTGTCGTCTTGCAGATCTCGATGATCTCGGGATAGCTGTCCTTGATTTCCTGCATTCTCCGCTCATCGATCGGCGCATTACGCAGCGGCAGACAGTAGTTCGGCGTGCGCTGGAATACCTTCAGATGCCTGCACTTGCCCGCGATACTGGAAATGATCTGGACGCCGGTGGAACCGGTACCGATCACGCCCACGCGTTTGCCAGTGAAATCAATCGGCTCTCTCGGCCAGCGAGCGGTGTGGAAGGACTGCCCCTTGAAATCGCCAATTCCAGGAATGTCGGGCAGATAGGTAGCGGAGAGGAAACCCACTGCGGTAACCAGGTAGCGTGCCTGCACGCACTGTCCGTCGTCGGTGGTGACGGTCCACAGGTCCTGTTGATCGTCAAATGCCGCGGCCGTCACCCGTCTCCCCAGCCGGATATGCGGGCGCAGGTTCAGACGGTCAGCAACGAAGTTCAGATAGCGCTCGATTTCAGCCGCGGGAGCAAACTCCGATGACCAGTTCCACTCCTGCAGCAGCTCATCAGAAAAGAAGTACGCGTAGGCCCAGCTCTCGGAGTCCAGCACTGCGCCCGGATATTGGTTCCAATACCAGGTCCCGCCGACCCCCTCGGCCGCATCGAAAGCCTGCACGTCGAGGCCCAGCTCCAGCAGACGATGGAGCTGGTAGAGCCCGCTGACACCGGCGCCGACAATAAGCGCATCGAGCTGCCTTACGGGAGCAGAGTCGATTTCCGCATCAATTTGTTCTTGTCCCTGCGGCATTCCGCTGACCCCAAAATTCCCTGACAGACCAGTGCACGTCGCCTTGAAAATCATGCGACGGGCGACGCTCAGTGCCTCCGCTGGGCGGGGCCTGAAGCGGGCGCCACTGGCCGTTAGCTATCAACTGCTGATTACGGCCGATAGTGATCGAACCGAAACCACACAATGATACTGATAGTGATATACTAGATGCACTCGGTCAATAGCATTCGCCGCAGTAGCGGCCGATAATTGCTAAATCGAACCGTCTCAGAGGATTTAGGTTATTTAAATATACTTATATGGATATAACAATCGCCCTCTTGAGCCTGCCAGGGACGCGCAGACCAACGGGGCAACCGAATGCCAGCGACAAGAACGGGGGCAGGCAGATGAGCAAGCGAGAACTCGAGGAACGTATCACCTATCTCGAAGACGTTGAGGCGATCAAGCAGCTCATGGCGGAGTACTGCGACATTGCGGACGAGGACCACAACGCCGACCGGATTGTGGGCATCTTCACCGAGGACGGAGTCTGGGATGGCGGGGAGGATGGTGTCGCGCGGGGCCACGACGAACTGCGGGCCCTGTTCGACCGCTTCCGCGCAGAGATAAGCTTTTCCCAGCATAACGTGTTCAACCACCGCATCCGGGTGGACGGAAACACCGCTCACCACGACTGCAACTTCTTCGGCGCTTTCACTTTCCGGGAAAGCAACGCCCGCTGCTGGCTCCTCGCGCGATCCGTAGACCTGTGCGTCAAGGTCGACGGGCAGTGGAAGCTGAAACACCACAAGGGGTACGGCATGGCCTATCCCTTTGAAGAGGGCTGGCCGCTGGACGACCCGGCCGAGGGCTTCGCCAACCAGCAATGGCGAGGCCCCTGAGTTGGCTGTAAGCAGGGAGGCCGCACGGTGTTAGCACCCTACCGGGTCCTCGACCTCACCGACGGCCCCGCGCAGCTGGCGGGCTACATGCTTGCACAGATGGGCGCAGACGTGCTGCTGCTCGAGCCTCCGGAGGGCCATCGGAGCAGGGCCCTCCGGCCCTTCGCCAACGACTCTCCCGGGCCGGACGCTTCGCTGACCCACCTTGCCTACAACCGCGGCAAGCGCTCAATTGTTATCGAAGAGGAAGGCGCCTTGCGCGCCCTCGCCGGCAGGGCCGACATCCTTATCGAGAGCGGCGCAATGGCCGTTGATCTGCAGGCGCTAAGGACGCTCAACCCCACCCTGATCACGGTTTCGATTTCAGCGTTCGGCCAGACCGGACCCAAGGCGGGCTGGGCTGCCACCGACCTGACTGTGTGCGCAGCAGCGGGGACGCTGGGTATGACCGGCGATGCGGACCGAGCACCGGTGCGCGTCTGCGCACCGCAGGCCTTCGCATTCGCCGCCGCCGATGCCGCCTGCGCGGCACTCATTGCTCTCGCGGAGCGTTTCCGCTCGGGGCTGGGCCAGCACGCGGACATTTCAGCACAGCAATCCTACCTCTCTGCAACCCAATTCCAGACCCTCGCACCGCTGGTCGGCAAGCCCGCCGCTACCCGCCTCGGCGGGGGCATCCAGCTCGGCCGAGTCACGGTTCAGACCGTCCACAGGTGCGCGGACGGCCACGTGATCGGCTCCTTCCTGTTCGGCCCGATCTTCGGTCCTTACGCAAAAAGACTCTTCCAGTGGATTCACGAAGAAGGTCAGTGCAGCGCATGGTGGGCCGAAAACGACTGGATCACCTTCGGCCGGAAAGTCGACCAGGATGCGTCCGCGCTTGAAGCCATGAAAGAAGGTACGGTCATCCTGCAGCGTTTCCTCGCAGGCAAAAGCAAGGACGAGCTCTTCAGGGCCGCGATGGAACGACGCCTGCTTCTGGCCCCGGTGATGACAGCCCGGGACCTGCTCGAGTTTGAGCACCTGAGAAAGCGAAACTGGTGGCAGGACGTTGAAGGCAGCCGCGCCCCGGGCGCGTTCGCCCGCGCTCCGGCATCGCCCTTCAGGATCCTCGGGCGCGCACCCGCCACGGGTGAGCATACTTCAGAGCTTCGCGAACACCTGGAATCCACACCGGGGAAGCTGCCCACCAAGAAGCGGGAGAGCCAGCACGGCCCGGCCCTCGCCGGCCTGCGCGTTCTCGACTTCACCTGGGCGGTGGCAGGACCGGGCAGCACGCGGATCCTTGCCGACCACGGCGCCACGGTTATCAGAATCGAGTCACAGCACAAGCTCGACGTATTGCGAGGCGCGGGGCCTTACCTGGGAAAGGACGGCGAACCCGAGAACTCGGTTTCCTGGCACACCGCTAACGCCGGCAAGCTGGGACTCACGCTGAACCTCAGGCACCCGAAGGCGCGGGAAGTCGTGCTGGATCTCGCCCGCTGGGCCGACGTAGTCGTCGAATCGTTCTCCTCCGGCACCATGGCAAGGATGGGTATCGGCTACGAAGACCTTCGCGCGGTCAAGCCCGACCTCATCATGCTGTCGAGCTGCCTCCTCGGCTCCACGGGCCCGCTGCACGCATACTCAGGCTTCGGCGGCGCGGGGGCAGCCATCGCAGGCTTCTACCCGCTGACCGGCTGGCCGGACCGGCTTCCGGCAGGCCCTTATGGCGCCTACTCGGACTATACGTCCCCACGGTTCATGGCGGCGGCAATCCTGGGGGCCCTCGAGTGGCGCCGTCGCACCGGTGAAGGACAGCACATCGACTTCTCGCAGATGGAGGGCGCGGTCCAGATGATCGCGCCACAGCTGCTGGAGGAGGAGGTCAACGGCAAATCGATGGAGCGATGTGGAAACAAGGACCGCAACATGGTTCCGCATGGCGTCTACCCGGTTCCGGGACGTGACGCATGGATAGCCATCGCCTGCGAGGACAACCAGCAGTGGCAGGCGCTCGCCACCTTAATGGATCGTCGGGACCTGGCCGACCTCTGCCTGGATGAACGCAAGAGCAGAAGCGATGAACTCGACCAGGTCGTTGCCGCATGGACCGCCAATTGCGACGGTGCAGCCCTCGAGGCTCAGCTGCAGGCGGCAGGCATTCCGGCCCACCGGGTTTCCTACGCGGCCGATATCGTTACGGACCCGCAGCTGGCACATCGCAACCACCTGGTTCGCGTCCCCCATGCTGAACACGGAGAAACCTGGGTGGAAGGGACACCGATACACTTGTCGCGCACACCCGGCGGGCCCCGGTGGGCGGGCCCGACGATGGGCCAGCATCTCTTCGAGGTGTTGACGGACGTTCTCGGCTACGACGACGGGACAATCGCTGATCACATCGCCTCGGGGGTTTTCGAATGAGCCCCGGCCTGAAACGGACTTTCCGCTGACGGTGGCTACAGCCCAGCCGCAGACCGTTAAGACAACCGCCCGGGGAACGCGAGGAGTCCGGCAGGGCTTGTTGACCGCGCCCGGGGAGGGGCTTGACGCCGGGACAGTGCCCGCGAGAATTCCCATGGCGCTGCTGCAGGTTGCGCAAAGCCACGGTGTCTCGCGAGCCAGGCTGATGGCTGGCTCCAGGCTGCGGGCTGACTGGCTCATGCATGAAAATGCCTGCGTGCCCGTGACAAACCTCTACCGTCTGATCCGCTGCGCCCGCGACGAGGTCGACAATGACAACCTGGGGCTCCACGTTGGTCGCGTGCTGCATATCAATCATCGTGACGAGATCTGCTACGTGTCACGCATCAGCTGCACGCTCAGAGAGGTGTTCAGGAATTTCCCGCCGGTATCCAGAGTGATCGGAGAGCTCGGCAAACTCGGAATGGTAAGGCGAGGCGCCGAGTATCATATTGTTTGGGAGCCGGTGGAGAGCGACCCTGTCGTGAATCGCTTTCTTACCGATATGCTGTTCAGCTACTCCGCAATGAACCTGAATACGCTGTGCTACCGACCCTTGAAGATCCTGGGGTTGATGCTTTCCTACCCGCGCCCCGACGACATTTCGGAGCTCGTCTCCTCCTACGGGTCCAGCCGGCTGGCGTTCAGTCAACCGATCAGCGCGATCCGCTACAGCGTGGAGACCCTGGATTACCGCGTGGTGGATACGTCGGTGAATATCCATGACAGTCGGCTTGCCTGGCTGCAGGAGGTATTCCGCAGCGACCAGCAAACCGACGCGTTTACCGGCAGGCTGAAACAGACGATCACGCTGACCCTGCCCGTCGGGCAGCCTACCGTCGGCAAGATTGCGGCGCGGCACAACCTGTCTCGCCGGACCCTCCAGCGAAAGCTTCAGGAAAGGAACACCACCTTCCGGGAACTGCTGGAGGGCGTGCGCCGCGACCTGGCGCTTCATTACCTGCAGGATAAAGGCCTGAGCGTCAAGTGCACTGCCCTGGCCCTGGGCTACTCCTGTCCCGAAGCGTTCACCCACGCCTTCAAGGCCTGGTACGGAAAACCACCACAAGCCGTTTGTCGGCGCTGATACGGCAGTCTCCGTCGCCCGATCAGAACTCCAGCCCAAGCCGGAAGCCGACCCGACGCGGAGCACCGAGCGCGTGGTAGCTAACCGGAAAGCCTGCGGCCTGGAACATGGTCGTGGCGTAATCTTCATCCCCCGCATTCTCGACAAACAGCTGCGCGGTCAGGTCACCACCCGTCGATGTCCAGCCGACCCGGAGGTTGAACACGCCGTAGGCGTCCTGCTCCTCGTAAGCGCTGTTATCGGGGCCGAAGAACATCGACGACTGATAGCGGCCATCCGCCTGAAATACCAGCTCACCTACTTGCCCGGCCGGGAGTCGGTAGCGGATAGCACCATTGAAATTCGATGCCGGGGCGGTCGACAGCTCGTTCCCGTCGATGCTCACACCATTGACAGTGATAGTGTCGGCCGTTGAGATTTCCGAATCGAGCAAGCCGCCTCCCAGGGAGAACTCCCAGTTACCGGCGACCGCCATTAACTCCAGCTCGGCACCATAGATGTCCGCCTGTCCAAGATTCAGGAAGCGTATCACCGGAGTTCCCGAGTCCGGATCACGCTCTCCCGCGTTGGCCTGCAGGCCCTCGAAATCCATGTAGAAGATGCTGCCATTCAGGCGCAGTCGCCCGCCCAGCAGCGTCGCCTTGGTACCCAGCTCGAACGCGTCGACCACTTCCGGATCTACGGGCCCGATCAGAGCAGGATCGGTGATACTCGACGATGTATTGAAACCGCCACTTTTGAAACCGCGGCTGTACTGCAGGTAGTACATCGTCGCCTCCCGCGGCCGCCACTCGAGTGCCGCCCGCCCCGTCACCTCGGTGCTGGACACATCAATCTGAGGCTGGGAGAAATCGAAGCTGCCAAAGAAGTTGTTGGTCTTGAACTCTGTCAGCTCCCGGGTCTCGTCGGTCACCCGCACCCCGGCGGCCAGCGTCCATTCCTCCGAGAGCGCGTACTCACCGTGGCCGAAGAGCGCGAAAGACTCCGTTTCGACGGTCTTGTCCGCATTCTGCAGTGAGAAATCATTGAGGAACACCTCTGTGAACGCCCAGCGCTCATCCGTGTAGTAGTAGGCGCCAAGCAGCCAGTCGAGGCGATCCGTCGAGCCCTCCAGGCGGAACTCCTGGCTGAGCTGCTCGACTTCACTGAGATAGAGCGTGTCCCAGAACTGCGCGGCGACATGGGTTCCGGTGAAGTCCTGCTGGAGGAACATATCCACTTCTTCGTAGGCTGTTATCGAGGTGAAATCCCCCCAGGCCGTAGACCAGTCCACCTTGAGATAGCCGCCCAGGCCATCGGCCTCGTTGGCAAACTCATCGTGGCGGGAATAGACGTGTTCGGCAGACGGCGATGGGTCCACAAACCCCACTTCATTGCCGCAGCGCGAGTTCAGCACATCGGCCGCGGAGCAGGTTGCTCCGGTTTCGAGGTCCAGGTTGCCGAAGAAGGCGTATCCGGCGAAGGTGGAATCGGCATCCGATGCGTGGACATTGGCCTCGAAGCGCAGGTCCGGCGTCGCGTCGTACTGGATGATCGCGCGTACAGACTGAGCATCGGTTTTACCGAAGCGCGAACCGTCGACGCCCCAGTTGCTGCGAATGCCATCGTCCTCATTGTGCTTGAAGGCAACCCGTGCGCGCAGGCGATCCGACAACGCCCCACCCAGGGCACCCTCTACAATACGTTGATCAAAGGATCCGACCTGGGCCTCGAGGTAGCCCTCGGTTTCCTCCGTGGGCTTGCGGGACAGGTAATGCACCAGGCCGCCCGTGGTGTTGCGTCCGAACAGGGTGCCTTGCGGCCCCCTCAGGACCTCGACACGCTCGAGGTCGAAGAGCTGATTGCCCACCGTGCCCATGTGCGCCTGGAACACCTCGTCGATGTAGGTGCCCACGGACATCTCGTTGACGAACTCGAAATCGGCATAGCTGACCCCGCGGATACTCATATAGGGTGGCGACCCGGGGCCCCACTGCTGCTGCACGGCAAAGTTCGGGACCATGTCCGACACCTGCACCCCGTTCTCGAAGCCGAAGTCCCTGACCATGTCACCGCTCAGCGCCGTCACCGACAGGGAAACATCCTGAACGTCGCGCTCCCTGCGCGTGGCGGAGACAACCACCTCTTCGAGGACTCGCACCGTGCCGGCGGCATTGTCGGCCTCCTGTGACCGGGCGCCATGGGCGGCTCCGAGGAGGACAGGTCCCACAATGAGCGTTCTCACGATTCGGCTGTACATGTTTCTGCCTCCTTTATCGTTATCTTCACAGCTGCCTAAAATACCCTTTTAGGGGCGTATTAAGATTATTTATAAATACTTTTTGGTGCGATTTCGCATCTATTACCGCGATTAGAGCAAGCCTAGACCAATTTACATATACTTGTGATATTTTTTTGTCTAGCATTTGTCATGGCGAAGGGGGTGTACGGGTACCCGCTCTGCAAGGCGGGCTGGAGGGCGGGATGCCCGGGTAGCGGGCCAGCCTGGAATTTCTGAATCGAGACAAGCAGCCGCTGGAGGGCGATACACCATGCCGGGTAACGCGTTTTACGAGCACGAGATGAAGCAGGAGAACTACGATGCCATCAGGATAGAGAAGCATCCCAACGGCGTCGTGGTCGCCACGCTCAACAAGCCGGAAAAACTCAACGCCGTCGATCCCAACATGCACCTGGAGATCCTCGCCCTGGCGCGCGACCTCGATGAAGACCCGGACGCCAAGGTCATGGTCCTCACCGGCGCGGGGCGCGCGTTCTGCGCCGGCGGTGATTTCTCGCCGAGCCAGTCGCGCTTTTCCGGCGATAGAATCTGGCGCCAGGCGCGCCAGTTCCTCGACGACTACCTGGATTGCGAGAAACCGATTATCTCGGCGATCAACGGGCCGGCCATGGGGTTGGGGTTCATGATCGCCCTGCTGGCCGACGTGGTGTACGCAGCGCGCAGCGCCACCATGGGCGACACGCACACGCTGATCGGCATGGGCTGCGGCGATGGCTCGCAGGTCATCTGGCCGATGGTCATGGGGCCCTACAAGGCCAAGTACTACCTGATGACCGGCGAGACCTTCTCAGCGGAAACCGCCGAGGAACTGGGCCTGGTTAACTTTGTCGTCGAAGACGATGAGCTGATGGACAAGGCCATGGCGCTTGCCAATCGCCTGGCGGAGGGCCCAGGCATGGCCATCTCAGCCTCAAAGATGGCGCTCAACAAGCAGATCAAGGCCGTGGCCAACCAGGTGCTTCCCTACTCGCTGATGCTGCAGAAGTTCTGTCTGTACAACTCGGAAGATGCAGCGGAAGCGATGGACGCGTTCCGGAACAAGCGACCCCCAGAATGGAAAGGCCGTTGATCATCGGAAGCGGCTGGCTACACAACAGGAAGGAAAGTTCACAACGTATGGGGGGCGTGCGGTGCTGGAAGCATTGAGGCTTGATGGTCGTGCTGCGATCGTCACCGGGGCAGGGAGAGGCCTGGGCAAGGCGATGGCGATCGCGCTGGCGAAAGCGGGTGCAGCAGTGGTGTGCGCCGCCAGAACGCAGAGCCAGATCGACGAGACCGTTGATGAAATCCTGTCTCTTGATGGCACCGCTACGGCAGTGTCAACGGACGTCACCTGTTCCGAACAGGTGGACGCCCTGGTAGCGAGCTGCGCAGCTTCTTTCGGCCGTATCGATATCATGCTCGCGAACGCGGGAGCCGGTACTTCGCACACGCCCTTCTGGGAGTATACCGATGAGGAGTTTGAGCTCGCCCTGGCACTGAATCTAAAGAGCACTTTCTACTGCGGTCGCGCCGCCGCAAGGGCTATGATCGCCGGGAAGCACGGCGGCAGCATTATCAACGTGTCTTCACTGTCCGCCTATCGTGCAAACCCGATTTTTGCCTACCCGACGGCCAAAGGTGGTGTGCTGGCCCTCGGCAAGTCGCAGGCAAAAATTCTCAGCCCCTATGGAATACGGGTAAATACCATCGTTCCCGGCCTTGTGCCCCAGAGTGCCCCAAGGGATGACGTAGAGGCCGACCACCGCCGCCGCATCGGCGGAAGGATGGCGGTAGGCCGGGTGGGAGAATGCTGGGAGCTCGGTCCCCTGGCGGTCTATCTCGCCTCCGACGCCTCCAGCTACGTCACCGGGGCCAACTTTATTATCGATGGCGGCGACCTGGCCGGCGGGATCGCACCGTCCTATTTCGAGCCGTACAGTGACCTTGAAGGCGGTACAGCATGAGCGGCGTTGTGGAGCATTTCGACCTGACGGGAAAAAAGGCTGCCGTGGTGGCGGCGGACGCTCCCGGCGGTGCTGCCGTTGCCAGGGCCTTTGCGGAGGCGGGCGCGGAACTCGCGTTGATCATTGCGCACCATAGCGACGTGACAGAGGCCCTTCGCGCAGATCTCGAGTCGCAGGGGATACGCGTCCACATTGTGCTCGCCGACCTCGCCGATCCCGGCGGCGTCCGGGAGGCCGTGTGCGCGGGCGCAGAACAACTGGGCAGGCTGGACATCCTTGCCGGCTGCTCCGATCTCTTCTTTGCAAAGCCGCTGGCCAGCACCAGCGACCTGGAAACGACCCGCGTGATGGCTGCCAACTTCGGCGCCCAGTTCGCAGCGCTGAAAGCGGCCGCCGAGGCGATGGAAGCAGCGGGCGGCGGCAAGGTGCTGCTGCTCACGCATGTACTCGGCGAGCGCGGCGTCGCAAACACTGCCGCCTATGCTGCGTCGCAGGCGGCTACGCAGAGCCTGGTGCGATCGCTCAGCAGGGAACTGGGCGCAAAGAACATCACGATCAACGCCATTTCCCTGGGCTGGATGGACTGGATGGACGAGCGGCTGGCGACAGGCAGCGGCAGCGGCGCATCGCCGATCGGGTTTTCGCTGCTGAAACGCGCGGGGACGGCTGATGACCTCGGTCCGCTGGCAGTGTGGCTGACCGCCAGTGGCTCTGATTTCGTTACCGGCCAGATTTTTCGCCTCGACGGCGGTCTGGCACAGCATCGATGATTCTGAAGGACGAGCGGCGCTTATGCTGCCGGGCGCCCACGGCTCTGCCATTCAATAGAGGAGCCGGCTGGCCAATCGCTCTTTCCAACCGCCTGATCTTCCGAAAGACTGTTCCAGCGCTTTGGCTCTACGCAGGTAGAGGTGACAGTCGTACTCCCAGGTGCACCCAACCCCGCCGTGCACGTGCAGGTTTTCCTGTGCACAGAACTCAAAGGCGTCACTGGCACTGATCCTGGCAACACACGCAGCGATGGGCATCTCTTCCTTCGCGGAGGAAACCGCCCAGGCGCCGTAGTAGCAGTTTGAGCGGGCGATCTCCGTCTTGACGAACATGTCGGCCATGCGGTGCTTCATTGCCTGGTAAGAGCCGATCGGCCGACCGAATGCGAAGCGCTCGAGGGAATAGTCCCGCGCCATTTCGAGGCAAGCCTGCGCACCGCCCAACTGTTCAAAGGCGGTAAAAAGGACGCCGTGATCCAGCAGGTCGGCAACGAAATCCTCGCCGCCCGCAGCGGGCTTCATCAGATCAACGGACGCCCCGGAAAACTCGACGGTGGCAGCCGGTTTTGTCCGATCAAATACAGGCAACGCATGCCTGCTGACGGCTGGCTGATCAAAGTCAACGATCCCGACACACACCTCACCGGATTCATCGCGGGCGACGAAGGTGGCGAAGTCGGCGATGAGACCATCCGGCACGTTCACCTTGGTGCCGTACAGGCGGCCATCGCGCAGCGTCGCCTGCATCGTGGCCGGCGCCGTC
This sequence comes from Pseudohaliea sp., assembly GCF_040217025.1. GTDB lineage: Bacteria > Pseudomonadota > Gammaproteobacteria > Pseudomonadales > Halieaceae > Pseudohaliea. The sequence goes on from NZ_JAVJOA010000008.1 coordinate 1,394,607, forward strand.
ACTCCACCGGCCTCAGCCAGGGCGAATGTGCCGATAAGTTCACCACTGGCCAGCTTCGGAAGGTAGCGCTCCTGCTGCTCCTCGGAACCACCACGGAGAATCGCCTCACAGGCGAGGTAGATCGAAGATGACACCGGCACGGGCGAGATAGCGCGGCCCAGCTCTTCAGCAACGACCGCAAGCTCGAGACTGCCGAAGCCGCATCCGCCATACGCCTCGGGTATGGTGACGCCAAGCCAGCCCATCTCGCCGGCGACAGTCCAGAGTTCTCGGTCGATCCCGGTTCCGGACTCCAGCACGGTCCTCGCCCGCTCCATCGGTGCATGGTCGGACAGATAGGCTCTGACCGTATCCCTGAGCTGCTTCTGCTCCTCTGAAAAATCCAGGTTCAAAGCAAATCTCCGTGCTAAAGAGTCAGCTCGCTCCGTCCTGCACGATCACGGCAGGGACAGCGCGACCCATTGGGGGAACTCCCCCTTCTCGCCCACCGCGACCAGGATGAACTGCTTGCCATCGTGCATGTAGGTCATGGGGGCACCCGTAGTACCGGCAGCGAGCTCCGTTTCCCAGACAACAGCGCCGGTCTCCTTGTCGTACGCCCGAAACTTGTTACCGCCCCCGCCACGCGGTGTCGAGAACTGGATAGAAGCGCCCTCACCAATGAACAGCAGGCTCTTTGTCAGCAGCGGTGCCGGGCGTCCGCCGTTGCCCAGGGGCGGCAGGTCGAGGTCCTTCAGCCGTGGGTGGTCGCGCGGGCCGTCGCCATTGGCCGCCATCCAGACGGTGTCACCAGTGTTCATATCGAAGGCCGTTATGCGGCCATAGGGCGGCTTGACCAGCGGAAGACCATCCGGTCCGTAGATCAGGTAGGCATCTCCCTCGTCTACCTGTCGATCCATGGTGTCCAGGAGATCTTCCACCCCGTCGATTTCCGTAAACTCCAGCGAACTTTCCAGCAGCTCTGACGGCCCGTGGGCGTACATGGTCAATGAATCTACCAACGGCGGGGGACGAACGAGGCTCTTGATCCAGGGATGGGTGTGAGCATAAACGTAGAAAAACTGCGTCTCCGGATCGAAGGCCCCACCGGTCCAGCTGGCACCACCCAGCGCCCCCGGCAGGACTAGCGTTCCCTTGCCGTGACCCGGGGCCTCGACGGAAGGCGGGGTGAAGAGCGGCCCCATCAGGTAGGGCTTGACGATTTCCAGCGCTTCGGCCCGGAGCTCGGGCGTGAAGTCGATCAGGTCGTCCTCCGTGAACCCCTGCCGGTCGAAGGGTGCGGGCTTGGTCGGGAACGGCTGCGTGGGCCAGGCGACCTCACCTGGGGTCGTAGAGGCCGGTACCGGACGCTCCTCGATGGGCCATACCGGCTCGCCGGTCACCCGATCAAAGGTGAACAGGAACCCGTGCTTGGTGGGCACCATCACGGCCTTGATGGCCTTGCCGTCGACCGTGAGGTCGCCGAGCACGGGCTGCGACGAGAGATCGTAGTCCCAGAGGTCGTGGTGAACCAGCTGGTAATGCCAGATACGCTCCCCCGTCTTCGCATCCAGGCAGAGGATGCTGTTGGCGAAGAGGTTCTGCCCGGGTCGCTGGCCGCCATAGAAGCTGGCAAAAGGCGATCCGGTGGCAACGTAGACGTAGCCCAGCTCTTCATCAGCTGTCAGCGGTGCCCATGCCCCCATACCGCCGCCGAGCTTTGCGGAGCCATCTTCCCAGGTGTCGTAGCCAAACTCGCCGGGACGCGGCAGCACGTGAAAGGTCCACAGTGGCTCACCGCTCCTTACGTCGAAGGCCCTGATATCCTCTGAGGCGACGCCCTTGCGCACCGCAATATCGTCAGCGCGGCCACCGCCGATAACGATCACGTCACCGGCAACGATGGGGCCGGAGGTCCCCGCGTCCGGCAACGGACCGCCCGGCCCCGGGCGCGCCAGACTGACCTTTCCACCATCGCCGAAATTCCGATCGAGACGACCGTCCTCAGCATCGACCGATAGCAGGAATTCACCGCGCGCCACGATAATGCGGCGCTTCTTGCCGTCGCTCCAGTAAGCAACGCCGCGGGTGGGGAAGCCGGCAAGCCCGCGGAACCCCTTGTAAACAGGCTCCTGCACCCAGAGGGTCTCGCCCGTACCCGGGTCCATCGCCTCTACCAGCCCCAGCGCATTCGAGCTGTAGAGCACACCGTCGATCATCAGCGGCGTCGAGTAGAAGTTGGAAACGGGGTTTATATCGGGCTCCTCTTCCAGCAGGTCCGGATCCACACCGGGACGCTGCCAGGCGATCTGCAGGCGATTTACGTTCCCCGCGTTAATCTGGTCCAGCGGCGAGTACTTGTTACCGTTCTGGTGCCCTGAATAGAAGCGCCACTCCCCTTCGACTTCCGCAGCGCCCACCATCATCGCACTGCAGAAAGTCATAGCCGCAGCGAGGGCAGCGCCCCGACATTCTTTTCGAACGCCGGACCCCCGCTTGTCAGCCCGACCGAACATGCCAGTATTCATCTGCTGCTACCCCCTCGCCTTTTCGATCATTCATTTCTCCAGCGATATCATCATCTGCTGCAGTTCTTTAGGCTTGCCCGTCAATTCGTTCTCGCCGGCGGGGAACCCATTCTCCTGGAAAAGGAATGCGGTGATTGCGAAAGTTTCCTTTCTGCTCAACGTGCCCGGTTCATCGGCTGGCATCGTGGAACGTATGCGGCTATAGATGTCTCTCACGCTCTTGCCATTCCAGCGGGTCACGAACCCGGCCCCCCGGAGCGGGGGCGCCGGAAACATTCCCACCAGGTTATCTGCGTGGCAGTTACTGCATTTGTCCATGTATTCCTGCCGGCCATATTCGGCCTGCTCAATGCTGTAAAGACCGGACCAGATGGATACCTTCGCGGCCTCTGCGGACTGGCCGTGCATCGACAATCCCGACAGCTGCAAGACAAGCAGTGCTGCAGCCACCGGGAAACATCGTAGAAGTCTCACTGTTCCTTACCTCTTTTCATCGATCGCCGCCGGTGCAAGGTCGCGCTGCGTAGACCCTGCGTCAGGCCGACTGAACAGAGCCTGCGGCGGACCGGGGACAGACCCTTCGCCGACGGAGCGATCATCTGATTGCGCTCTTCAACTCGGAAAACGCAAGATTCTTGTCCGTGCGCGGCTCGGGTGGCAGCCCGAGAATTCTCTCCGCGATGATGTTCTTCATGATTTCGTCGGTGCCTCCCGCGATACGAATGGCAGGAGCGACGAGGTAGCTGTGCTCCCAGCGCCGGAAGGCGGCCAGCTGTTTTTCGTCGGCGAGGTGACCGCCTTCCACGAGCAGGTCCAGGGCCAGGGCACCGGCCTGTTGCTGGAGACGGCCCTCGATCAGCTTGCCGATCACGCTTTCGCCGCCCGGCTCCTCTCCGTGATGGATAGCCGTCATCATCCGGTAGGCGGTGAACTCGAGACCCTTCCACGTGACGTAGAGATCGGCGATCTTCTGCTCGAGCGCTGCATCCCGCGGGGCACCGCGCGAAGTGGCGTCTGCCACGACGTTTTTCGCAAGCGAAAGCAGGTCGTCTGCACAGGGGAGCTTTTCGCCTGCGGGTCCCGGGGTGCTCGCGGAAACAGCCCCGCGCTCAAAATTCAGCGTCGTCATTGCGACGGACCAGCCGCTACCCACGGGCCCGATCCGGTGTTCGTCGGGTACAGGCACATCATTGAGGAATACCTCGCAGAAATCCGAGTCGTCCCAGATCTGCTTCACGGGGCGGACCTCGATACCGGGGGCCTTCATATCCACGACGAAGTACGTCAAACCCTGATGCTTGGGCACATTCGGGTCTGTTCTGGCCAGCAGGATCGCCCAGTCAGCGACCTGCGCCCCGGAGGTCCAGGTCTTCTGCCCATTGACCCGCCAGGTTCCGTCTGAATCCAGCCGCGCCCGGGTGCGCACCGCGGCGAGGTCAGACCCTGCATCAGGTTCACTGAACAACTGGCACCACACGTGCTCACCCCTGATCATGCCGGGAAGCCACTGCGCCTTTTGCTCTGCCGTCCCGTAGCGAATGATCGTCGGCCCCGCCTGGGCGTGGCCGATATGAAAGACATTGGGCGGGACATGGAACTTGTCCTGCTCCTGCGTCCAGATCAGGCTCTGCACAGGCGTTGCGCCCTGCCCTCCATACTCTTTCGGCCAACCGAGACAGGCCCACCCCGCGTCGGCTTTCAGCGCCTGCCAGGCCTTGCTTGCTTCCAGCGAGGACAGCTCATCCTCATCGAAGGCCTCCGGGGCGCCCTGTCTGACCCGCGCATTCGCCGCCAGCCATTCGTGGGCTTTCCTGCGGAACTCCGCTTCTTCAGGTGTATCCTCAAAGTCCATGCGCTGTTCGCTCTGCAATCATCGTAGACGGCTGCCGCAGGCGCTCAATGCCTGGCGACGTGGCGCCACCTGATCGACGGCCCGGCGTCACGTCACGGCGAGCCGTCTTGTTCACCGGCCCCTGAACCTTGGCGGCCGTTTTTCCTGGAATGCGCTCATCGCCTCCGAGGCATCCTCCGAATGGAAAGTCAGTTCCTCTAGCGCTATCCCGTAGGCATTGGTCTTGATGGCGATATCCTTGAGATACCGGTTTACCCCCAGCTTCGAAGCGATGATCGCCATGCTTGGACCCTCGGCGAGCCGATTGGCCACTTCGAGCGCCCTGTCATGCAGGTCGTCGTCCTCGACCACCATGCTGACCAGCCCGAGGCGGTCTGCCAGGTCGGCCGTGACCTTTTCCCCGGTCATCATGAAGTAGCGTGCCCAATAGGGGCCGATGGCAGGGGGCCAGAGCACCTGCCCTCCATCGCCGGCGGCAATGCCCATGCGGGTATGGGTATCGGCAAACACCGCGCTGCGCCCCGCAATCACAATATCGCCGAGCAATGCGATGGTGGCCCCCATACCCATTGCATACCCCTTCACTGCGGTGATGATCGGCTTCTCACAGTCCATGTAGTCATCAATGAGTCGACGACCCTCCCGGAACGGCGCACGCGGATCGCGCCCGCGGCTGGCCGGAATATCATCGGGACTGCCCTCGGAAAAATCTCCGCCGGAACAGAACGACTTTCCCGCCCCGGTCAGCAGGAGGACCTTGACCGTGGGATCTTCGTCGAACTCCCTGGCGAGACTGACAATCTCGTGATGCATGGGAGGATTGACCGCGTTCAGTCGCTCCGGTCGGTTCAGGGTGGCCACAAGAACACCGTTCGGCCTTTTGTCGAGCAGGATGTGATCGTAGTTCTGCTGATCAATCCGCTGCTCGTAGAATTTGTTACCCGGCATAAGAACCTCGCGGACGCTATTGCAGCCGCAAAAAACTCCCCGGAAGAAGGGATCCGGAGCTCAGGGTCGACAGACTCACTTGCCCTTCCACTGCGGCTGACGCTTGTTGCGGAAGGCATCCATCGCTTCAGCTGCATCCTCCGAGTTGTAGAGCGTGAACTTCTGCAGCAGCAGGGAATAGGGCAGCACCTGGTTTGCCACGGCCTTGATCTGCTTGTTCAGGGCCATCTTCGAGGCCGAGATCGCCATGCTGGGACCTTCCGCCAGGCGGTTGGCCAGTTCCATCGCCCTGTCCATCAGCTCATCGTCATCGACGACAAAGGTTACAAGGCCCAGCTCTTCGGCAGTTTCCGCAGAAAAGGTCTCGCCGGTCATCAGGTAGTACTTGGCCTTGTAGGGCCCCATGACCATGGGCCAGATGACCTGCGAGCCGTCGCCGCAACCCACGCCGATCTGCGTGTGCGTATCGCCCATCGTGGCGCTGCGTGCCGCATAGACCACGTCCGCCAGCAAGGCGATCATGAGACCGAGGCCCATCGCAGGCCCATTGATCGCCGAGATGATCGGCTTTTCGCAATCCAGGTAATCGTCGAAGAACTGGCGGGCCTGGCGCCAGATCCGGTCGCCGGAGAACCGCGCCTGGCCGGGTGAGAAATCACCGCCGGCGCAGAACGCGCGCCCTGCGCCGGTGAGCACCATGACCTTGGCCTCCGGGTCTTCGTCCAGGTCGCGCGCCAGGGCGAGAACCTCCAGATGCATGTTGGGATCCACGGCGTTCAGTTTTTCCGGCTTGTTGAGCGTGGCCACGACAACACCGTTGGGATGCTTCTCGATCTTGATGGCGTCGTAGTTCTCCTGCTTCATCTCGTGCTCGTAGAAAGCGTTACCTGGCATGCTGGATGTCCCCCTGCGATCGTTGCGTACTTGTTCTTTCTGGACCGGAAGTCTTGCACTGCACCTGGCCACCGCTAACTGAACCGCGCCATACCAGCGCTGGCGGCTGCAGCATCATGTAGAGGACTCCCGCACCCCGTTTAATTACCTTTTATATATGTATTTCGGATATTTATCAATTGTATCCGCTTTTATCGACATAAGGTATTTAAAGTATTTCTTTTGTGATTCTTTTACAATATCTTTTCCGTCGTGGCGCGGCGCGCGCGGAGAGCGCCCAGGCACTCTTCGTGTTTTTACTACCCCAAGGACCTCATGGCTGCAGCCACAGACCGGTGGGCAGACGCACGACAATCAGTAAAAGCCTTTGACCGTTTTCAGTTCGAGGTATTCTTCCAACCCGTAGGCCCCGAACTCCCTGCCGTTCCCGGACTGCTTGTACCCGCCGAAGGGAAGGTCGAAACCCGCCACCTCACCGTTGAGATACACGCTCCCTGCCCGCAGGCGCCGCGCAACTCGGCGGGCTTCATCCGCTTCTCCGTGCACGTAGGCGGCCAGCCCGTAGGCGGTGTCGTTGGCGATGGCAACGGCCTGCTCCACGTCGTCGTAGGGAATGATGGCCAGGACGGGGCCGAAGATCTCCTCCCGCGCTATGTCCATCGAGTTGTCGACATCGGAAAAGACCGTCGGCTTCAAAAAGTAGCCGACAGAACAGCCCGGCGGCTTACCGGGACCACCGGTTACCAGCCTGGCCCCCTCGTCGATCCCCCGCTGGATCAGCCTCTGAACCTTGTCGTACTGCGCGGCCGAGGCAGCAGGCCCCATGGTCACCCCTTCCGCGCGCGGATCACCCACGACAACGCTTTCTGCTACAGCCTTTGCCACCGCTTCCGCCGCCTGCAGTTTCGACCGCGGCACCAGCAGGCGCGACGGCGCGGCGCAGGATTGCCCCGTGTTGAACATGATTCCGCCGACGCACTGCGTCACCGCCGCATCGAGATCAGCGCCGTCCAGAACCAGGAAGGGCGATTTCCCGCCCAGCTCCAGGGCAACGCGTTTCACCGCTTCTGCGGCACTCCTGGCGATCAGGACACCTGCACGCGTCGATCCGGTGAAGGAAATCATGTCGATTCCTTCATGGGCGCTGAGCATGCTGCCAACGCCGCGCCCGTCGCCGTTGACGAGATTGAAGACGCCGGCGGGGACACCCGCTTCATGCATCGCCTGGGCGAAAACGCAAGCGGACAGGGGGGCCAGCTCGCTGGGCTTGAGCACCACCGTACAACCTGCGGCCAAAGCAGGCGCCACCTTGGCAGCCACCTGGTTCACGGGCCAGTTCCAGGGCGTGATCAGGCCGCAGACCCCGATTGGCTCCCTGAGCACCGCGTGGTTTCCGTGCGGGCTCTCGAACTCGAAGGCCTCGAGCACCTTGCGGGTCTCATCGAGGATAGCCTGCCCGCAGTAGGCCTGCAGGCCGACCGCCACCTCCTGCGGCGCCCCCATCTCCTCACGAATCGCGTCGGCGATATCCTGGTAGTGTCGCCCGTAGGCCTCGCTGCAGGAGGCCAGCAGCTCGAGTCGCTCCGCACGCGACGTCAGGCTGAAGCTTTCAAATGCCCAGCGTGCAGCGGCGACCGCCCGGTCGACATCAGCCTGGCCCCCGAGGCTGATCCTCCCGGCGACTTCTTCCGTCGCGGGATTCAGCACGTCGAGCGTGTCCGGGGCCTCGGGGCGGACCCACTGCCCGTCGATGTAGAAATCCAAGTGCTCTCGCATCAGCGCCCCCCTATCCCTTTCCTGCCGGTGCGTGAACAGCCCTTACGCATGGTAGAGCTCGGCCGCCTTGCGCTCCAACTCCGGGCGCATCTCCGGGTGCGCGATAGCCACCAGAGCCCGCGCGCGCTCCTGTATCGACTTCCCTCGCAGCTCGGCGATGCCGTACTCCGTGACCACATAATCGACGAACGTTCGCGGAACGGTCACGCTGCAGCCGGTCGGCAATACGGGCACGATCCGGGATACCCGCTGTCCCGTTGAAGACGGGACGGAGCTCGACGGCAGAACGCTCACCGACTTGCCACCGTTCGAATAGGACGCGGCGATCATGAATACCGACTGCCCGCCAACCCCGGAGTAGGTGCGGTGATCCAGAGATTCCGCGGTCACCTGCCCGGTGAGATCCACGAGCAGCGCGTTGTTGATCGCCACGAAGTTCTCCAGCTGGGACACGATGCGCAGATCATCCGTGTAACCGAAGTCATAGAGCTCGAAGACCGGGTTTTCATGAATTTCATTGAGCTCTTCCTGCGGCAGGGCGGCCACCCCGGTCGCCACCACCTTGTAGGGGTGCAGTTTCTTGTACCTGCCGGTGACGACGCCCTGCTTGACCAGGTCCACGATGCCCCCGGTCAGCACCTCGGTATGGATACCCAGATCACGCTTGCCGGCCAGGAACAGCCCCATGGCGGAGGACACCGTGCCAACGCCGATCTGGATCGTATCGCCGTCATTCACAAGCTCTGATGCCACCAGGGAGCAGATCACCTCGGTCGCTGCAACCTCCTCTTCGCTGTTCAAAGCCGCCGGAGCGGCCTGCCCTGCGGCAGGCGGGGTGGCCTCCACCATGACGTCGATCTGATCGAGGTGTATGTAGTTCTCGCCGTAGGTCCGGATGAAGTCCTCGCGGACCTCGCAGATGATCTTCTTCGCATTGCGGGACAGCGGGCCGGACATCCACACGCCGCTACCGAAACTGCAGTAGCCCTTGGCGTCGGGAGGCGACACCGGCACCATGAACACGTCGGGCTCCAGCTCGAAACCCGCGGGCACTTCATAACTCTTCCAGATGCCTACAGGGATGTAGCCCACCGCACCGCTATTGCACGCCTCACGGATCTGGGGCGTGAGATAGCAGGCGCGCAGGTCGAAAGCGCCGTTGGCCGCGGGATCGGCCCAGTTATACAACGGCGCCGGATGATCGACCCGAACGCCGGTGAGTTCACCCGCGCGACCTCGCTCGAACAGCGCATCACACAGCGTCAGGGGCGTGGAGGCGTAGGTCGCAACGCTCACGGTGTCACCCGACCGCACCAGCTTTACCGCCTCCTCGGCAGTGGTCAGCTTATGTTTACAGAGGTCTCGCCAATCCATAAATCTGCCTCCGGGGAGCTTTATGATATTTTTTATATACCTTTTGCTGGCGAAAGTGCGTCATCCAGCATTATCAGATACATGAATATACTATATAGACTATGGTAAGAATAGGTAACCGACAGACTTTCTGCGCCCAGACAGGGCTTGCGAGGCCATGAAGCACGAGTTCAAGAAAACCGGCCGCCAGGATGTTGACCGGCTCCGGAGAATCCTTCTCGATACCTGCCGGCGCTGGGGGGCCGATACACCGGTCGAGGCGATTCGCGAAGACTGGGAGGCGCTGTTCACCGAGAGGCATCAGAAGGCGGACTCGGAAGACATCGATGCCAATGGTGTGCCGGCAACCTGGATCTGGACGGAAAACGCCCGCCCCGACAGCGCCCTGCTCTACCTCCATGGCGGTGGCTACATGCTGGGCTCCGTAGCCTCCCACTGGGACCTGATCGCGGGCCTCGCCCGCGCAAGCCACTGCAGGGCGCTGGGTATCGATTACCGCCTGGCCCCGGAGCATCCCTATCCGGCGGCGCTGGAGGACGCTCAAGCCGCCTACCGCTGGCTCCTCAGCCAGGGCATCGCGCCTTCAAACATCGTCATGCTCGGAGACTCCGCCGGCGGCGGACTGGTGCTGACAACCCTGCTGTCCCTGGAGCGGGCGGGCCTTCCGATGCCGGCGGCCGCCGCACTGCTATCCCCCTGCATCGACCTTGAAGCCACCGGCGAGTCCTACGACACGCAGAAACAGTATGATCCGCTGGTCAGCCGCAGCGGCATTCGCGGCATGGCCGATGTCTACCTCGCGGGCAAAGTGAGCCCGCGCGACCCCGCCGTGGCGCCGCTTCATGCGGACCTCAGCGCACTCCCCCCCATCCTCATACAGGTCGGCGAATACGAAGTTCTGCTCGATGACGCACGCGCCTTCGCCGAAACCGCGAGGGGACAGGGGATCGAGGTAACCCTGGAACTGTGGGACGAGATGATTCACGTGTTCCAGCTGTACGCAAACGAACTCGAGGAAGGACAGCGCGCCATCGAGCGGATCGGCGAGTTCGTACGCCATCACCTCGATGGCGAGTGAGCGGCCACCGACCACCCCCGGACCGACGACTGCCCGATCAGTCAGGCAACCCGTGAGGGGGCCCGGCAAAAGAGACTGATAGCCGGACGAAAGGCCGGCCTGATGAGACCAAGGAGAATGGGTGCGAAACGGGCGGCGGCGGCCCGGGCCCATTACGGCGCCCGGGCCTGAGCCCGCGTGTGCTGAACCCGGAGCAGCCGTGGCTAGGCAATCGGTGCCGGCATCGCCTCGGTCGGGAGCCGGACTTCCGTCTTGAACGTCGCCAGGACTTTTTCATTCTGGTCGGTCATGGTCACCTGCACCAGGGCGAGCGGTCGGCCAAGCCCCCTCGGATGATCCTCCAGTATCGCGGACACCTCCCCATCCAGAAACGCCATGTCCCCGGTCAGGGTCGGAGCGCGCAAGGTGGACTTGCAGTAAACCAGCTCGCCCCACTCGCCGACCCAGTTGGCGACGTAGTCGATCATCCAGCCGGTCATCATCGCACCGAAACCATAGCCGCGCGGCATACCGACCTTCGCGGCAAGACCCTCTGACTGATGCCCCTTTGCCGGCCCGTACAAAACCGGATCGCCTCGGGCCGGATCCAGCTTTGCACCCTCCGCATCCCGGGCGAGCTCCGGCAGCCAGCCCGCCTCCTTGTCCCAGCTCTCGCCCTCCGTAGATTCCCAGCCGAGCCCCTCGGGCTCGAAAGCACCGTAGGGCATCGCCAGCGTCGCGAACCATTCGAGGATCATGCTCTCAACCGAGTGCGGACCTATGGGCCTGCGCGGCAGCTTCTCGCCCTTCTCGACGGACAGCCGACGCCCATGGCCAAGCTCCCGAAAGCCCATGATCCAGAGGTCCTTCTCCCGTTCGTACTGATGGAGAGTCTCCCGCGTCCACTCCGGCTCGTCCTCCTGCTCGTACTGGCCCCGTGCCAGGGCACTCTCGACGTTGTAGCGGATCGCTGAGGCCCGCTGCTTGGCAATGATCTCCCCGCGGTTATTGATGTAAGTGGTGTCGCCCCGGGTGAACATGCTGGGACCGGCAAAGCCCGTTTCCGTCACCTTATAGTCGTACAGCATGCGATCCTGCCTGATCTTGTCGCCGGGAAAAATCCTGGGCCCGTAGAACCAGTACTCGTCGCCCGCAAACAGGAGGTGCGTTCCGGGAATGCGCCCCTGGATTGCGGGCGCAACCCCACCGCCGCTATCGCTGCAGGCCGGAGTGAAAGACTGGGGCGCCACTATCCGGCCGAAGCGGCTGTCGGCAGCGTACTTTTCATCGTAGTACAGCGGGTTCGGATTCTGCATGGCCTTCGCCCAACGGCGAATGTCGTTGACGTGAACGGGATCCTTCATATTGCTGCCGCCCAGCGGTATGCCGACCCACCGGTCGATATCACCGGTGTCGAACTGCGGCGCATCCCCTTCTTTCGAACTCATACTTCAACCCCCCTTATTCATCTGGTGGACAACTGCATCAACAAACTATACATATTTATCCGGTTTTTGCTATTCTCCGGCTATCTTTTCTTTGTGTAGACACCTTATAGTACTTTTTTAATATTAAATAAGAGGTTTTTTGGTATTGTCTACTAGCATGTCAGGCCATTCCAGGTCCCTCGGGACACCGTCAGCCCCTTCCCTTCACCGGCCCGCGCCAAGCTGCGCCGGGATCGTCGACGCGGCCCGCGGACCTTGCGTGCAGGGCTTGAACCCATGATTTCATTCGCTTTGACGGACGAGCAGCGGCTGTTGCGCGAGACGGTGCGCAAATTCGCACAGACCGAACTTCGTGAGGTTGCCAGGGCCTGCGACGAGGCAAGCCGCCTGCCCGACGAATTGCTCGCCACCGTCGCGGACCTCGGGCTGGTGGCCGGCGTCATGCCCGAAAGCTTCGGGGGTGGGGGAAGCGACCGGTCACCGGTGACCAACACGCTGCTTGCCGAAGAACTCGGGGCCGGAGACAGCTCCCTTGGCCTCGCCGCCGTAGCGCCGGCCCTGTTCGCGATCCCTGTGCTCGAGTTCGGTACCGAGGCGCAGAAAGAGCAACTGCTGCCGATGTTCAGCGAGCCCGGCTTTCACGCCGCATCCATGGCACTTCACGAGGCGCATTTCGGCTTCGATGCCGCCGCGCTGAGAACGGTCGCGGCTCCGGCACCCGGCGGCTACCGGCTTACGGGAAGCAAGCGCTTCGTGCCCCTCGGCGACCGTGCGAGCCACATTCTGGTGATCGCGCGCCTGGAAGAAAGCGGCCTTGAAGGTCTCGAGGCCTTCGTTGTCCCCCGCGACAGCAAAGGCCTTGAGTGCGCGCCGGAACCGGAGAAAACCCTTGGCCTCCAGGCCCTGCCCACCGCGGCGCTCGAGCTCGACGGCGTGGAAGTAGCTTCCGAGGCCCGGCTTGGCGGGGAGAACGGTATCGACGGCGCTAGGCTGATCAACCTGTGCCGGGTGGCCGGCGCGGCTTTCGCAGTGGGCGCATCGCGCACCGTCCTCGAGTATGCCACTGCCTACGCCAAGGACCGCCTCGTCTCAGGCCGCCCTATCGCACAGAAGCAGGCCATCGCTTTCATGCTGGCGGACATGGAGGTCGAAGTGAACGCCATGCGCCATCTCGTGTGGAAAGCGGCGAGTGAGCTGGAACAGCGGCGAGATGCCAGCCGGATGGCGACGCTCGCCAGCGATTATGTTCGGCGCAAAAGCATGGAGATTGCGGACAAGGGTGTTCAGATACTCGGGGGTCACGGCTATATCCGCGACTACCCCATGGAAATGTGGTACCGGAACATGCGCGCCCTGACCATACTCGACGGCGTGGGTATCGTATGACCCGGGACGGCCTGTCCTCTCCACGGAGCCTCTGACGATGGTGGACTTTTCACTCAGCGAAAACGACGAACGCATCCTGGACGCGATGCGGGAACAGTCACGGGTCGTGCGCCGTTACGCCAGGTACTACGACGACAATGAAAATGAGCTGCCCCCCGATGCACTCCCGGAGGTCGTGAACTTTCGCAGCCCCTACAAGGACGTCGAGTTCGAGGAAGGCATCGATACGCCCCGCCATGTTCTGCACGTGCTGGTTTCGGCGATCCAGGCCTGGGGCGACTACGGCGTCCTGATGAAGCGCATTGGCGAAGGTCTGGGAAACGGCGTACTGACAGCCGCGGGCACCGACGAACAACGGGCGCGCTGGCAGCGCTGCACGCTGGCCATTGCCATGACAGAACCCGGATGCGGTTCGGACCCGAAGTCCATCCAGACGACGGCAGTCAGGGACGGCGACGAGTGGGTACTGAACGGCGAAAAAATCTTTGTGACCGCCGGCTGCAGGGCGGAGGGTGTCGTGGTAGCAGCGACCGTTGACAAGAACCTGGGCTACAAGGGCATCAAGCCCTTCGTGGTGATGAAAGGCATGCCCGGCTTCGAGGTTTCGCATCGCGAGAAAAAAATGGGTATCCGCGCAGACGATACTGCCACCCTGCTCCTGAACAACGTGCGCGTCCCCGGTGACCATTTGCTCGGTGCCTGCGATGATTCCGCCGCCGGCTTCAGGGCTATCATGACTGCGCTCAATCGTAATCGCCCGGTCGTGGGCGTTGCCGGAGTCGGCATCGCGTCCGCGGCTCTCGACTTTACCCGCGAAAAACTCAAGGAAGAGGGTATCGAGATCGTGTGGGGCGTAGGCAAGCAGGGTCGCAGCGCTGTGCAGCAGGAACTCATCGAGATAGAAGCTGATATCGAGGCAGCGACCCTCGGACTGCTCCACGCGGCATGGGTTTCCGGCGGAAATGAATGGAAAGCCCGTCCTACCTCCATCGCCAAGGCGAAGGCGGGTGAGGTCGCGAGAACCGCCACGCAGCGCTGCCTGGCTTTACTTGGCGGCCTGGGACTGTCGCGTGAATACCTGGTGGAAAAGTGGTTTCGCGACGCGCGGATTACCGATCTCTACGGGGGGACCGGGGAGATTCAGCGGCTTATTATCGCGCGGGACATCCTCGGGTACTCCTCCGCAGAGCTTCCCTGACGCAGACCCGGCGGCCTGGCCCTTGCCGCCTACTCCAGCGCGCCGGCAGCAACCAGCTCCGCCGTGCGCTCGTCGTCATAGCCCAGCAGCTCCAGCACCTGCTGCATATGCTCACCGAAGGTGGGACCGGCCCATTTCGGAGAACCCGGCGTGCGGGACAGGCGGATCGGAGAGCGCTCTGCCCAGGTCTTGCCGTGAAGCGGGTGAGGGACCTGGGTAAAGTGTTCGCGATGCTTCAACTGAGGGTCCGCGACCACATCCCCGGCGTACTGCACGCGATGCGCCGGCACTGAAAGCGCCTGCAGCTCGGACTCTACGGCCTCGCCCTCGCGCTCCCCGCTCCAGGACGCAATCACCTCGTCCAGTTCGGCCCGGCGCGCGAGTCGCGCGTCCACCCCGAGCCCGCTCAGATCATCGCGCCCCAGTGCTTTTGCCAGCATCGCCCAATGCGCGTCGGTCTCACAGGCAATCGCTACCCACTGGTCATCACCGACCACCGGATAAACACCGTGCGGTGCCATGGTGGGGTCCTGATTGCCGCGCAGCTCCGGCTCCACGTTATTCGCTGACGCATCGAGAAGCTCCGGGGCGATCAATTGGACCGCACCCTCCAGCTGGGCGAAGTCGAGATACTGGCCCTCTCCCGTCCGCCGCCGGCGCTCGAGGGCACCCATCAGCGCGGCGACCGCGAAGCGCGGCGAGGGATAATCCGTGTACGCCCCGTAGGGACCACTCGGCCCCTGGTCAGGCCACCCGGCCAGCGAGTAGAAGCCGGCGATCGCAGCTGCCGACATGCCAAAGCCCGCGAACTTGCTCATCGGCCCGTTCTGCCCCATCAGGGAACTGGACAGCATGATGATCCGGGGATTCACCGCGCGCAGTGTCGAATAGCCGATGCCGAGCCTGTCCATGGCGCCCGGCGAAAACGATTCCACGACCACGTCGGCCCACTTCACCAGGTCCAGAAAGACGTCCCTCGACAGGGGGTTGGCGAGGTTCAGTGTAAAGCCCAGCTTCCCCGCGTTCAGCGAATGCCAGCAGAGGGAATTCTCCGGATTGCCCGGCTCGCCG
This sequence comes from Pseudohaliea sp., assembly GCF_040217025.1. Lineage (GTDB taxonomy): Bacteria > Pseudomonadota > Gammaproteobacteria > Pseudomonadales > Halieaceae > Pseudohaliea. The sequence goes on from NZ_JAVJOA010000008.1 coordinate 1,410,118, forward strand.
ATGTGCGGGGTCGCACCGCGAATCGTATCGGGCCTGTGTTGCGACTCGATGTGCACCACCGTGGCCCCGAAATCCGCCAGTACCCTCGTCGTTGCCGGCCCGGCAAAAACCCAGGTCAGATCAATTACCTTCAAACCCGCCAACGGCAGGTCCTCCGTGGCAGTGACAGGCGGGAGCGAAGGCCTTTCTGCGCCAGCTGCGCGCAGCTCCTCCAGCGCAGTCTCACCGAGGCGCGGTGCATGGCCTCCGGCCTGCAGCGGTGAAGCCTCTGCCCGAACAAACGGCCCCGCACAGCGCAGGCCGTCCGTTTCCCGCCACCACTCGCGCACCGCCAGGTGTTCCAGCGCGAGCAGGTCCCGCGGCGTCATGATGGGCGCAAAGAGAAGACGCCGATCAATCGACCCCTGCAACAGCACCGCCTTGCTCCGGGTCGCGCAGAAACGTGCAATGGCCTCATCACCTTCACGCACCAGGCGGAGAACCTCCGGGTCGTCACTCAGCAGCCCCATGGCCGTCCACTTGGCTTCCGCCAGCTCCTTGCTGCAGCAACCCTCTTCATGAATCCAGGCAAACATGCGCTCCGCGTAGGCGCCGAAGAGCGGACCGGTGAGAAACCCAACGGAGACATGGCCGTCGCTACACGGATACACGACGCGAACCGTCAGCCCCCCGATACGCAGGCCACCGGCGATCCTCTGGCTGGGCTCCCGGCCGACCAGCGCAGCCATGCACTGGTATTGCGTCGCACAAACGTAGGACTGCTGCGCTGAAATATCTGCGTGTTGTCCCCGCCCTGACTGGTGGCGCTCCCACAGGGCGAGCAGCGCTGCACAGGCGGCGTCCGTGGCCGCGAAGCGCCAGGTCTGGGAAACGCCAACGCGTATCGGCGCGCGATCGGCATCCCCGGTAAGGGCGATTACACCGGCCGCAGCGCCGATGATGAGGTCTGTGGCTGCCCAGCCGGCCTTGGGACCGGTCTGACCAAAGGCCGAGATGGACACCGTGATCAACGCGGGGTTCAGTTCGCGCAGACGGGCAAGGTCCACGGGGAACGCCCCGCACTCGATCAGAACATCCGCATCTGCCGCCAGCATCTCCAGCTCCGCCTGGCCCTCGACCACCACGGAGCGCTTGCCCGCGTTGTAGGCCCGGTGGCCCACGGAGCTGTCGTCGCCTTCCCGATCCTTGAGAAAGGGCCCCAGCCGTCGGGAACGCTGACCCTCCAACGGCTCGACCGCAACGACATCGGCTCCCAGCTGCGCCAGCAGGTAACCAGCGAGATCACCGCGATCGTCGGTTAAGTCCAGTACGCGGTAGGCGGGTAACATTGCGTCTCTGCTCGGGCCCATGAACGTCGCGCTCCCCCTTAGATGATTGGCTCCAGCCTCTCGCGGGCTCCCCGGCGGGGCGCTGCGCCCGGACCGGCGAGCCGCTATGACGGTGTCAGGCGCTTTGCTGTGTCTTGCGCTCGAGGTATTCCTGCAAGGATGCCACTCCGCGCTGTTTCGCCTCGATCAGACTGTCCAGATGTTCGCGACTGTTGATGAGGCCCGCGGCAGCCACGGTACCGTCACTGCTGACGAGGACCGCGTGTGGCAGCTGACCCACCCGGAAACGCAGACCGAGTTCCCGCGAGACGACATAGGGAAGATCGCTCAACTTCTTGCGCTGGACGTAACCTTCGTGGTCCGCCTCATCGCCGTCACTGGCCAGGATGACATCCAGCCAGGCACGCTCATCGTGGGCCAGGCTTCGTACCGCCGGGGCCAGGACATCGCACATCGGGCAACTCGGAGACAGGAAGAAGACGAGACTGCTGCGCTGATCCTCGCGGACACCGCCCACGTGCACGACATCACCCTGCAGCGTGTAGAGATCCATCTCCGGCGCCGTCTCACCGGGATTCAGCGACTTTCCGGTCATCAAGGCACCGGCAGGCGCAACGCGCTCAAGCAGCACCCCGATCTGCCTGCCCAGCGCCACGACGGCGATGGCGAGGGCAATGACGGCAATGTACAGGACAACGATCGCCACAATCATCAGTTCATTCATGACTTCTCCAGGCTCGCTATCGCCGACTGATTGGCGCGCAACGCGCTAAGCAGCTGATAGCAGAAGAGTAAACAGAGCGTGACAAGGAAAGCACTCGCCAGCGTCGCCGGCTCCAGCGGGCTCCGGGTGGGAAATACCGCGGGGATTGCGAGCAGTACGAGTGCAGCATTGCGCACCAGCAAGAGCGGTGACAGACGCTCGCCAGCGCCTCCGAAGGAGCACCCGCAGTCGATATCACGACGACCCCGCTTCAGATTCAGCCCGATCGCACCCGCGTAGCTCGTGAGCAGCGCAAGGGCAAGCGCAACGGCCACAGTCCGCGAGCCATCAAACCACACCCCCAGGGCGACGAAGCCTTCCGCAGCGATCAGTAGCAGGGAAACGGGCCGCAGCAAGAACGCCGGCAGGATCCGATAGGCCCCGAGTACTGCAACAAAGCGGCCCACTGACCGGACCTTATGAGCGGCTGCGACCCCGAACACCACCGTGATCAATCCGCGGCTGGCCAGAACTGCAATGGCTGCCAGGGAGGCCGTCATGGGGCGCCGACACTCGCCAGATCAACGCGCGGCTCCTCCTTCGTCCACATCTGCACCCTCAGCCGGCTTTCTATCTCAGCGACCAGCTGCCGCCGGATGCTCGCCACGTCAGCCTGCGAACCACGGGAGCGTGCCACTTCCTCCTGCGTGTAGGGCGTGAAGCCATCCGGCAGCTTTCCGGCATTGAAGCGGCGCAGCGCATAGTTAATGACCTCCGCCAGTTCCCCGTCATTGATAGGAGCGTGGGCGGCACCGGGCACCTGGACCAGGTACTCGCGGCCGCCATCGACGTGAAGAAAATAACCCATCGCATCGGCCAGCGGAGGGATCAGCCTCGCCGCCAGGCCGACGCCATCGGCCCCGTGGCAACCCTGGCAGTACAGCATGTAGTTTGTACGGGCGCTGTAACGGGGTTTCTCAGCGTATTCCGGCTGAGCAAGAGCCGGTGACAGCGCCAGCAGAAGAAGCGGCAGACACCAGCCAGGAACACCCCCGCGGACCATCGGGCAGCTCCTAATCGGCCGGACCCAGGACAATAGCCAGGGTGCAGGCAACTTCTGAACTGTCGTTGGCCTGGCACCAGTGAACGTCATTGGCCTGCGACGCACGATACACCGGCTGCTCCCGCTCGAAGCGGTAGCAGGTGCAGCGCTGACAGACACTCTTGCCGCAGCAATCGTTGTAGGCGATGAGATAATGCTTGCCGTCCGCCGGGTTATGACAGGTTCCTATCCAGGCCATCTTGGACATCTCGGTACCCGGCGGGCACTGGTTGTAGGACCCACCGCAGCAGCTGCAGAGCGGGCCACCTTGGGCACAATAGCGCCAGTAGCTGCAGTCATTCGGATCCCCTTCTTCCGGAACCGGCGCGTCGTCCGTTCGCGCATTGACACGCGCAACCGGCAGCAGGACCGGGGCTACGGCCGCACCGGCGAGCCAAACGCCCAGCTTAGCCAGGAAGTCGCGGCGCGAGCCACGCCGGGCAAGACCCCGGGAGAACCGGTCCGTCAGCTGATCCAGCCTTTGCATGTCTTTCATTGCCTGCCTCCGTTACCGGGCGCTGCCTGAACGTAATAGGTGATACCCACCTGGTCCATCTTGCGAAGATAGGTGCCCTCTACGGCGTCGTACACCTGGAGCACGGATGCGGACGGGATGACGTCGCGCGCATGGGCATCGACTGCCTCGTCCTCCGTGCCCGCGTCGAGCAGCGCAGACCCACTGGTCACGAGGAGCGGCTCGGCATCGGTCGTGACGTACAGCGTGTTCATGTACCCTTCGAGCGGAATACGCCGGATCCTTTTCTTCGAGGCCAGATCGTAAACCCACGCCTCATTGCCGGGGAACGAATGGTCCCAGGGGCCGCTGACAGATGGCTGGTGCATCAGTGCGTACAGCTCCCCGCGATCGGGGTGGGCCGTCAGGTACTGAACGCCCCCGATGTTCCATGCACCGGCCTCCCCACCGGCCAGCGGCTCATCACGGCAGCAATCCACCATCGACCAGGGCTCATGGAATTCGGGCTCTTCGCCGGACAGGTCCACCTCGTAGACATCTCCGCCATAGCTGGAAAAGTAATAAGTGCCCCCGACAACCGCAGCGTTTTCCATGACGGGGTCAGCATCGGGGTCGAAAAAGGGTTCGCTGGTGCTACGCTTCACGACTTTTCCGTCTGCGTCGAGGTGGAGTGTCAGGAGGCTACCGTCGCCGCAAATCATCGAAACCCCACGCTCGCCCGTGGGATAGAGCAGGGAGCATCCGGGGGTATCAATCTCGTTGATGATGCGCCGCTCCCCGGTATCGATGACGGTGATGCCGTTGTTGGGGAACGTGAACATCAGGAACAGTTCGCCATCGCCGACTACCGCGGTGCGGAACTGCGGCGCCATCATCGCCCGGCGGTTCTCGGGCATTTCGATCGCCCCGCTGAAGCTGTAATCCTCGCTGTCGTAGAAGCTGACGTAGTCGGCACGCAGGCGCTCCGGTCCCTCGGACCAGGTGTCGGCGACAATCATTTCACCGCCGTCGGGCGATACTTCGAGGGAGGGAATGTAGCCGGTGGAGAGCCAGGCTTTGACCTCGGCCGTATCGGCGTCGAACAGGATGTACTTACTGTTGCTGGGCGATGGCTCGAAAATGAAATAGAGCACCCAGTGCGGGGATACTTTCCCGAGTTCCTTGTTCTGAGAGGATGGCGCCGCGACCGCTTCGTCGCTCAGAGGCAGCGACAATCCGTTCAGCCCCAGGAGAAGCAGCAGGGAAAAACAGCCGCCCGATAGCCACTTGGAGATAGGTTTACGCATGCTCGCTCCCCATTTACTGTCGCCGCGGCGGCTGGAAGTCCGACCGCCGGCTGTGGTACCGGGCGAAAGCCCCGGCGATCATCGACTTAACGCGGATATGGTAGAGTGTAGCCAACACCGCTTCGGACACACAAGCATATTTGATTTCTTTTAGGTACAGAATGGCAAGCGGAAAAAGTAAGCTATCCTTTTGATAGCAAAAGGCCATCAGGAATACGCAAAAATGGTACGGAAAAAGAGTTCGACCGCAGCGAACGCCGGTGACGAGGGAACTACTGCAGCCGCGCGCTCCGAAGAGTCGGAAGGCAACACCGAAGCAGAGGCAGCGCTCGAGGCGGGTTTTTGCCCCGTCGGCCAGGCGCTGGAGGTCATTGGGGCGCGCTGGACCCTGGTGCTCGTGCGTCACCTGCTCACCGGGACGCGCGGTTTCCAGGAACTGCGCGACCTCACCGGCATAACGCCACGGCTGCTCAGCGTCCGGCTCTCACAACTGCACGAGCGCGGCCTGGTAGAAAAGGTGCCCGTTGGAAATCGATACCACTATGCACTGACCGACCTCGGGAGAACACTGGAACCGATCGTGCGCGAGGTTGCGCTCTGGTGGATACACCACGCGATGCCCGAATACGGCCCCCGCAGCGAAGCGTCAGCGGAAGCCATGCTGGAGGCGCTGTCCTACCTGCTGCAGAAGGGCGGCTCAGCAGGCAACAAGGAAACTTCCTACGATCTAAGACTGACCGTCAAAGAGAACGGGAACTGGCGCGTGGAAGTCTCCGACTACCAGACTTCCGGATCGTCTCAGGGCCAGTCCCCCGGTGATGCAAAACAACGGGACGCTGACGGGCAGAGGCGAGCGCCGCAGGCAGCCGGCGCTGGCGGGAGCTCCAAGAGCGGCGCGTCCGAAGGAAAGAGCTCGCTGGCCTGGCACCCGAAGCCCTACCGCCGCGGCGGCGCCTGAGGCCACTGCCGGAGCGGCGGAGCGCGGCGCTGTTACGTACCCTGCTCGTCAGGCGCGGGGACCGAGCACATCTGCAGCTTCAGCTTCCAGCGCCTGTCACGCTGCCTCTCGAAGATCATCAGCGTAGTGGCGCCGCCGACAACCGTCGGCTCCTCCTCGCCCGCCAGCGTGAACTCGTCGCGGTTAGGCATCAGGACATAGGCGAGACCTTCTTCGCCGCTTATGTCCACGATCTCGAAGTCGACGTGCAGAGCCTGAAAAGAGCAGAGTGATTCATGCAGGAATTCGCGGACGGCGTCAGCACTCCCCGGCCGCTGGATTCCCGTCTCCGGGCGCACGAGTACAAAATCTTCCGTGCAATGTTCAGCCAGCTTCGCGGCATCAAGGCCGCTGTAGCAGGCCATGACCTCTTCTGCCGCTTCGCGAACCTGATTCAGACTATCAGGGGTCAACGCCATGCTTCCTCCTCTAGGTCACTGCCCCGCACAGAGCGCAGGCATCAATCGATCAGCGACCTCGCAAATTGCATCACCCGGCACGCCAGGTCCATCCGATCGTCCAGGCTGCGCATCAACGTCCTCTCGCAAGCGGTTGCAACACCCAGCGCCTCAATGCTTCCAACCTGCGCCCGGTCTGACTTGTCTATGACGAAGCCGTCGAGCAGGTCCCGGTACAGGCCGGCTACGGCCGCAGGTGTCACCTCGTAACCCAGTTCGGCCATCATCTTGGCGCTCGGCCCCTTCACTGCCCGGCCGGCGATGATCGGCGATACCGCAACAACCGGCGCGCCGCTGTCCCTCAGCGCGTCGCGCACCCCTGGCAGCGCGAGAATCGGCTCGATGCTGACGAAAGGGTTGGACGGGCAGATCACCACGGCGCTTATGCCGCCCTCCGAAAGCAACCGCATCATCTCCGGCTGGGGCCGCGCGCTCTCGGCGCCGCAGAAGAAGTACCCGGAAATGGCCGGCACGCATTGCTCGCGAACGAAGTAATCCTGGAAAGCGAGTTCGCCCTGCGAGGTCCGCAGCATCGTTGCTACCGGGTCATCGCTCATCGGTAGCAGCGGGGTCCTCACACCGAAATGTGAACACAGCGAGCGGGTGACCTGCGTCAGCGTCTCTCCGCGCCTGAGACGCCGGGTCCGCTCGAGGTGGGTGGCCAGATCCCGGTCACCAAGACGAAACCAGGTCTCGCCACCCAGTCGCGCCAGGGATTCCATGCAGTGCCAGGACTCCCCCGCCATGCCCCAGCCGCGCTCGCTGTCATTCAGCCCGGCCAGGGTGTACATCACCGTATCCAGATCGGGCGATATCGACAGTCCGTAATGCTCAAAATCATCCGCGGTATTCACTGCGACAAGCAATTGCTCCGGCGGCAGAACGCGGGAGAAGCCCAGCGCGAGCTTCGCTCCGCCAACACCGCCGCAGAGCAGCAACAGCTTGCCTTTGAACTGACTCAATTTGCCTCCTGCCAGTGCGGGAAACTGCAGCGCGGGACACCTGTCAGCGGAAGAGATCCAATGCGCTCTCCCGAATCAGGCCCTGCGACCCCGTCTCCACGGGGGATAACGCCACCCCTCGAATCAATACCACGGGTGATGCCTCAGCAGCCTGCCCCATGACCAACGATGCTGCCGCGGCCAGTTCGTCCGCCACCGCAACTTCGGATGTCTGCAGCCTTCGCTGGTAGAGGTCCGCCTTACCCACGAGATTCTCCACCGGCTCAAAGCCCGCTGAACCGATCGCCATCCCGACCGTACCGTTGCGCCAGGCACGCCCGGCGCTGTCGTTGATGATCACCGCCATTTCACAACCAAAGGACTCTCTCAGCGCCCGGCGCAGGGCCCGCGCACTCCTGTCCGGATCTGTCGGAAGGAGCAGCACCCGCGGATTCTCGGGATCGGAATCGATGTTCGATTGGTCGATGCCGGCATTGGCATGCACGTATCCCTTGCGGTGCCGCACGATGAGCACGCCCCTTCGCTTGCGCACCACTTCCACCGATTCTGACAGGATCAACTGAACCAGGTGCGGGTCCTTATCCACCTCTGCGGCCAGGGCTTCTGCCTCTGCGCTAACCGCCACTCCATTCAGGTAGGCGTAGCGGTCTTCTGCCTTGGAGACGATTTTCTGGGCCACCACGAGAACATCGCCGGGCTCGGGGCGCAGCCCGGCCCGCTCCATGGCGCTGACTATCATTGTGCCCAGGTCGTCGCCCGACTGGACCAGGGGAAACTGAGGCAAGGCTGTGAGAATCACCTGGCGCACGGCTGACGTTTTCTCCGGGACCTCTATGATATCTATTATATATCTTTAAAAATACTTAACAGTTATCTTTTATCATAAGTCGAACCATAAGATATACTATATCTACTTTAAAAGCTGCGAGAAAGGAAAACCATGAAAATCGGACTTCTGCTTGGCTATGCGGGCCAGGACGTGCACCTGCCCATGGACCTGATTCTGGAGGCCGAGAAAACAGGCTTTGAGTCCGTGTGGGTGTCCGAGGTCTATGGGAGCGACGTCGTAACACCGGCGACCTGGATACTGGCACAGACCACGACCATCAAGGTCGGCACCTCGATCATGCAGATACCGGCTCGCAGTCCCGCAAACGCGGCGCAGACCCTCATGACCCTGAGTCAGCTGTCCGGGGGGCGGTTTATGGCGGGCTTCGGGTCATCGGGCCCCCAGGTCGTAGAGGGCTGGCACGGCGTCCCCTTCGGCAAGGCGCTGACGCGATCCCGCGAGTACTTCCAGATCATTCGCAAGATCATGGCGCGGGAGAAGAGTGAATTCGATGGCGAGATCTACCAGCTGCCCTACCGGGGCGAAGGCTCCGTTGGGCTGGGCAAGCCGCTTCGTTCTATCCTGCGGGCCGACAACGACACGCCGATCTACTCCGCCTCCTTCACGCCTGGCGGTCTGCGCATGAGCGCAGAGCTGACCGATGGCGTGATTCCCATCTTCATGAGCCCGGAAAAGTTCGACGTTCTCCGTCCCTACCTCGAGCAGGGTTTCGCGAAAACCGAGAGCCAGGGGTTTCACAACTTCGAGGTGATGCCCTTTGTACCGGTCTCCCTGGGGGACGACCTTGAGGCCTGCCGCCTGCCCGTGAAGGAGTTCCTCGCTCTTTACGTGGGCGGCATGGGGGCCAAGGCGAAGAACTTCTACAACGATTACGCAAAGAAGCTGGGCTACCCGGAAGCCGCGGTAGAAATCCAGGATCTCTACCTTTCCGGGAAGAAAGCAGAAGCCGTTGCCGCCGTACCCGACGAACTGGTGGACGAAGTTGCGCTGGTCGGGGATGCAGAGCGTATCCGGCTGCACGCCGAGAAATGGAAAGCCCTCGAGAACGAGGGAATTGTGCGGCGAATGATCATCACCATGCCGACAGCGGAAGCACTTCCGGTACTGGCCGACATCTTTATTGATTGAACGCCGCTTCTACGGCGCCGGGCTAGCTAGCCCCGCAACCTAAGTTGCTCCTCAACGCACTGCCAGGAGCGCTCGATCCCACCCTGCACGACATTGAAGTCTGTCGCATCGGTATTCGAGATGGAAATTCGCTCCAGTTGCCGGCTTGCGATCGCCGCGAAATGGCGCTCCTCGCCCCAGACGGGGTCGTCTTCCAGGGGCCAGCGACCGTAGCTGGGGCCGTGCGGCCACCGGTTGACGGTGATTGCCGCGATCTGGTCTGCCCGAAACCCGTAGGGCCCCCAGCTGCGGCGGAGTAGCGACTTCACGCTTTCTTCGTAGTCACGGAAACTGGCACCGAGGATCCGATGGCGGCCGAGTCGAAAGCGGTCCCGGGTTGTGTTCGCGCTGGCTTCATAACCGGTGACCATGCCCCGCAGCACGATGGGCTCGTCCGGGCTGCCTGCCGCCTTGTAGCTACCGATATTGACAGGATCGAGGAGTCCAATGAGCCCGAGCAGTGCACCGGGATCCGCGTCCTGGACATTGCCGTAGCCGGAGTCGGCAATGGCGCGCCAGTTTCTCAGGGCAACATTGACCCAGCACATACCCACCTTTTCGCCATAGGCCTGGGCTCTCGCCTGCGTCGGGGGCATTTCCGGGCAGATGTAGGGGATCAGGTTGTGCCAGGAAGCGAAAATCGTGTGTTCCGCCCTTACGCGCTCTGCGATCCCACGCTTCAAATAAGTGACATCGACTCCGTCAAGGGCGGGGGTGTGCCTGGCCTCGACGACGGTGCTGTTCAGACGCAGCCTGACCGCCTTGCCGGCGACATCCAGCTCGCTGTAGTCGAAGGGCGCCAGGACGATATCCTCCATCGATTCGCCAGCTGCAACGCCGGGGATCAGGTCCCGGACAGCCAGCCTCGCGATGCTCGCGTTGCCATCGGGGAATCGGTGGTCGAAAAGGCCGTTACCCTGCACCTCCTCCCGGGAGATCGGCATGCCATGGGTATCGATCACATCGCTCAAACCCGGCAGCCCGCCGGCCATGATCGCCGGCGTTCGATCGCCGTACTGGAAGGCAACCAGGTGATTCCGCGCCAGGAAATCGACCAGCTCCGCGGAAACGCCAGCCACGTTTTCCAGGTACTGCGCATAGGTAATGGCGGCAACCCGTTCCTGCAGCTCAGACCCCCGCCAATTGTGCAGCGAGGAGGCCGGAGTTCGGAGCAGTCTCGACAACTCTTCGCTGGCGCTGCCGGACAAGCCAAGAGCTCTCGCGGTACCGACGGTTTCTTCGATGGAGCAGGAGGGACCGACTTGCGCGTAGAGCCCCGCTTTGTTGGCAAACGGATCCGGCACCAGCTTCCCGGGAGCGCTGGCATTACCCCCGATACAGATGGCGGACCGCAATCCATGGCGCCGGGCAAAATGATTGTCGGCGAAGGATGCCAGTTTGCCGGGGTTCACGCCGAGGCCCTCGAGAAAGTCGAGTGCAGCTGCGGGCCAGCCGGGAGCGGAATGCAGGTATTCCGCGCCGCCGGGGGCCAACAGCAGCTCTCCATCGACCACAAACTCGTTGCGTCGCGAATGGCCGCCGAAATCATCGTGGTTCTCTAGGATGAGTATTTTTGCGTCGGGAACTTCACGGCGGAAAAACCATGCAGCGGCAAGGCCGGAAATACCTCCCCCGACGACCACGAGATCATAGAGATCATCGGTCAGCCTGTCGGGGCGCCGCCAGTCAACGCCCCCTTCCCAGGAGATACCGTGGCCCACCAGTCTCTGGTCGTCCGTGGTGCCCCTCATCCCCGTCAACGAGGGCGGATAGGAATGTGCATGCGGCGCAGCTGGCGTTACTTGCGATGCAGCAACACTCGGAACACCGTTCGCCACGCCGGCGCCAATCGAGAGCGCCACGCCATTGAGGAAATCTCTTCGGGTAATGCCGGCCAACAGATCCTCACTACTCCACGACCTGTTCCTAATATGATTCAGTAAGCGAGGCCAGTCCACCCCTCCTGAACGGCGCAGCGCTAGCACTAGCGATCGTGGCCATGGTTACCGACCCATCTCAAGCGAGGTTGGTTGCAGAGACGTGGCGGTAATCCACGAGCGCGTGAGAGTCGACCCGGCCGGCCGCGTTCCGTTAGCCTGGCGGACCCGCCATCAGGCAAGACATGGAGACTAAGATATGCTACGAGGGACCCAGATCGCCCTCATCGCCGCGGTGTGCCTGTGGGGCCTGTTCAGTGCTCTCGGCAATATCCTGGACTGGCAGGGTACGCTGGGCGCAGTCACTACCGTCGCGACCATGAGTACCTGGGAGGGCGGCGGTAGAGACTGGCGCGCCATCGGAAGTCCCGTGTTCATAAGCACCGCCTCGTCGGGGATCGTGGCCTTCAAGCTGCTGTCGGCGCTGCTTTGCGGCCTGGGCGCCACGCGCATGGTTCGCGAGCGCGGTGCCCCTGTCGAGGGCTTCGCCGCCGCCAAGGCCACGGCGCTGAGCGGCTGCGGTGTCGCCATGCTCGGACTTTTCCTCGGCTGGATCGTGCTCGGCGAGCAGTGGTTCGAGCTGTGGCGATCACCGGAACTCGGGGCCGCGGGCGATGCGGCCTTCCGCTACGGGGGGTTTATCGGGATCATCGCGTTGTTTGTGGCGATGGGAGACTAGCAGCTGGTTTTGCAGGGGCAAAGGACAGCGCTATAGCAATAACGGCATCGCGGACTGCGCTGGCGCATGCGTGCCCCCTGCTAACGCTTGACGACGCATGACCGAGGTTGCAAAGCGCCTCGGCATCGAGGCTTGGGAGTGGTCGTCATGAAGGTATTTACCTACTCTGAAGCTCGCCAGAACCTGGCAAAGCTGCTGAAGCTGGCACAGCAAGAGGAAGTAGAAATTCGGAGGAAGGACGGGACGGTTTTTACACTCCGCGCGAAGCCTTCGTAGCCGGGTTCGCCCTTTGACATACCGGGGATCGAAACTGCGGCGACAACGGCCGATGTTCTTGATGCTGTTCGGGAGTCAAGAGAGCGCTGATGTGTATGGCGGAGAGAGAGGGATTCGAACCCTCGATGGAGCTATAAACCCCATACTCCCTTAGCAGGGGAGCGCCTTCAGCCACTCGGCCACCTCTCCGCGGACGCGGGGTTTTACCCTTTCGCGGGGTCGCGATGATAGCACCGGCCTGCGCGGTAACGCAAAGGACTGCTCAGCTTTCGCCCTCTTCGGCGGGCGGTTCTTCGCTGATGCGCTGGTAGATCTCCTCGCGGTGCACGGCAACGTCGCGGGGGGCGGTTACCCCGAGGCGAACCTGGTTGCCCTTGACCCCGAGCACGGTGATGGTGATGTCGTCGCCGACGATCAGCGACTCGTTGACCTTGCGTGTCAGTATGAGCATGGCTTCCGCCTCGTGTCGTCCCTGAACACCACGCGGCCGATGCCGCGCCGCTCGTCTTCCCGAACAGTTTTAGCGGGTTTGTGGGGAAAGGCCAAGGCCCCTCTTGCAGCGGCCGCTACTGGGCCTGCTCACGGCAGTCAGGCTGCCCCGTCCTCCTGCGGTTCCGCATCCAGGCCGAAGGAGGAGTGCAGGGCCCGCACGGCGAGCTCGAGGAACTTCTCTTCGATGATCACCGAGATCTTGATCTCGGAGGTGGTGATCATCTGGATGTTGATCCCCACCTGGGCCAGCGCCGCGAACATCTGGCTGGCAACGCCCGCGTGGGAGCGCATGCCGACGCCGACCACCGAAACCTTGGCGATGCGGCTGTCGCTGCGCACTTCCCGGGCGCCGAGGTCCTTCGCTGTCTCCTTGAGGATGGCCTCGGCACGCGCGAGGTCGCCCCGACCCACCGTGAACGTGAAATCGGTGGAGTTGTCGTCGGCCACGTTCTGGACGATCACATCCACCTCGATGTTGGCGTCGCCGACGGGGCCGAGAATGCGATGCGCCACCCCGGGCATGTCGGGCACGCCGAGGATGGTCAGCTTGGCCTCGTCGCGGTTGAAGGCGATGCCCGCAATGGTGGGCGTCTCCATCTGGTCGTCCTCCTCAAGGGTGATCAGCGTACCCGGGCCTTCCTGGAAGCTGTGCAGCACGCGCAGGGGAACCTGGTATTTGCCGGCAAACTCCACGGCGCGGATCTGCAGTACCTTCGAGCCCATGCTGGCCATTTCCAGCATTTCCTCGAAGGTAATGCGGTCCAGGCGCCGGGCGCCGTCCACGACGCGCGGGTCCGTGGTGTAGACGCCGTCGACGTCGGTGTAGATCTGGCACTCATCGGCCTTCAGGGCCGCGGCCAGGGCGACCGCGGTGGTATCGGAGCCGCCGCGGCCGAGGGTGGTGATGTTGCCGTGCTCGTCCACACCCTGGAAACCGGCGACGACCACCACGCGGCCGGCCGAGAGGTCGGCCCGGAGCCGGACGTCGTCGATCTCCCGGATGCGGGCCTTGGTGTGTGCATCGTCCGTGAGGATACGCACCTGGTGGCCGGTGTAGGAGCGCGCCGGCAGGCCGCGCTTGTGCAGGGCCATGGCCAGCAGCGCGGTCGTGACCTGTTCACCGGTGGCGAGCAGGGCATCGAGTTCCCGGGGCACCGGGTGCTCCTGGATCTCGTGGGCGAGGCCGAGCAGCCGGTTGGTCTCGCCGCTCATGGCGGACACCACGACGACCACGTCGTGGCCGTCGGCGCGGAAGCGAGCGACCTTGTCGGCCACCTGCTCGATGCGCCCGATGGTGCCGACGGAGGTCCCGCCGAACTTCTGCACGACCAGGCTCATGAGGCGGCGACGCGCTCCCCGACCCAGCCGGGCACGGCCTTCAGCGTACTGTCGAGGGCGTCGACGTCGCTGCCGCCGCCCTGGGCCATGTCGGGCCGGCCGCCGCCCTTGCCGCCGAGGCGGCCGGCAAACTCGCGCATGAGGTCGCCGGCTTTCACGCGGTCCGTAAGGTCCGCCGTCACGCCGGCGGCCAGGGCGATCTTGCCGTCGTTGACGGCGGACAGGAGGATCACGGCCGAGCCGAGCTTGTTCTTGCACTGGTCGAGCGTGTCGCGCAGGGACTTCGCATCGGCGCCCTCGACGTTGGCGGCGAGCACCTTCACGCCGTCCACTTCCACGGCATTGCTGGTGAGGTCGCCGCCGGCGGCACTGGCCAGCTTCTGCTTGAGGCGGGCCACGGTTTTCTCGAATTCCCGGGCCTCGCTGCGCAGGGCGGCGGCGCGCTCTGCGAGGTTCGCCGGCGTGGCCTTGAGCACCTCGCAGGCCTCGGCGACCGTGGCGTCCACCGCGGCGACGGCCGCCAGCGCGCCCTCGCCGGTCACCGCCTCGATGCGGCGCACACCGGCAGCCACGCCACCCTCGGCGACGATGCGGAACAGGCCGATGTCACCGGTGCGGTCCACGTGGGTACCGCCGCAGAGCTCCACGGAGAAGTCGTCGGCACCCATGCTGAGCACGCGCACCTCGTCCCCGTATTTCTCGCCAAAGAGGGCCATGGCGCCGGCCGCCATGGCCTCGTCCATGGCCATGTGACGGGTGACCACCGGCGTATTGGCACGGACCTGGGCGTTGACCAGGTCGCTGATCTCGGCCAGCTCGCCGGCGCTGACCGGCTGGCCGTGGGAGAAGTCGAAGCGCAGCCGCTCGGAGTCCACCAGCGAGCCCTTCTGGGTGACGTGATCACCGAGCACCCGCCGCAGCGCGGCGTGCATCAGGTGCGTCGCCGAGTGGTTGAGGCGCGTGCGTTGGCGCACCGCCCCATCGACAGTGGCCGCGAGCTCGCTGCCCGCGCGCACCTCGCCCTCGAGGACGCGCACGTGATGCAGGTGGTGCGTGCCCGCCTTGGTGGTATCGGTGACCTCGAGGCGCACGCCCTCCCCGGCCAGGTAGCCGGTGTCGCCTACCTGCCCGCCGGACTCGGCGTAGAAGGGGGTCGCATCGAGCACGAGGACGCCGCTCTCGTCGGTACCGAGGGCGCTCACCGGCTCACCGTCGCGCAGCAGCGCGAGCACCCGGCCCTCGCCGCTCAAGCTCTCGTAGCCGGTGAAGGTGGTTTCGCCGTCGAGCTTCAGCGTTGCGTTATAGTCGACCTTGAAGCTGCCGCCCTCCTTGGAACGCTCGCGCTGCGCCGCCATGGCGCGCTCGTAGCCGGCAAGGTCCAGGGTGACACCGCGCTCGCGGGCGATGTCGTTGGTAAGGTCCGTGGGGAAGCCGTAGGTATCGTAGAGCTTGAACACGACTTCGCCGGGGATCTCGGTGCCGTCGAGGCCATCCAAGGCCTCCTCGAGGATCGCCATGCCGTGGTCCAGGGTCTTGGCGAACTGCTCCTCTTCGGCCAGCAGCGCGCGCTCGATGCCGGACTGCTGCTTCGCGAGCTCGGGATAGGCCTCGCCCATCTGGGCTACCAGCGGCGCGACCAGGCGATGGAAGAACGGCCCGGTCGCGCCCAGCTTGTTGCCGTGGCGGATCGCGCGGCGCAGGATGCGGCGCAGTACGTAGCCACGGCCCTCGTTCCCGGGCAGCACGCCGTCGGCGACCAGGAAGGCGCAGGAGCGGATGTGGTCGGCGATGACGCGCAGCGAAGAAGCGCCACGGTCCTGCACACCGATGATCTCTGCCGCGGCGTCGATCAGTGCCTGGAACAGGTCGATCTCGTAGTTGCTGTGCACGCCCTGGAGCACCGCGGCAATGCGCTCGAGGCCCATGCCCGTATCCACGGAAGGCTTGGGCAGCGGCGTCATCTCGCCGGAGGCATCCCGGTTGTACTGCATGAACACGAGGTTCCAGATCTCGATGTAGCGGTCGAGGTCGTCATCCTCGCTCCCGGGGGGCCCGCCGGGGACCTCCGGGCCGTGGTCGTAGAAGACCTCGGAGCAGGGACCGCAGGGGCCCGTGTCGCCCATCTGCCAGAAATTGTCCTCATCCAGGCGCGACAGGCGCTCGGCCGGGAAGCCGATCTCGTCGGTCCAGATCTTCGCGGCCTCGTCATCCGAGATGTGCACGGTGACCCAGAGCCGCTCCGGCGGCAGGCGCAGGTGCTCGGTGAGGAAGGCCCAGGCGAACTGGATGGCCTCGCGCTTGAAATAGTCGCCGAAGCTGAAGTTGCCGAGCATCTCGAAGAAGGTGTGGTGCCGGGCGGTGTAGCCCACGTTCTCGAGATCGTTGTGCTTGCCGCCGGCGCGCACGCAGCGCTGGCTGGACGCGGCCCGGTTGTAGGGGCGCGGGTCCGTGCCGAGGAAGGTGTCCTTGAACTGGTTCATCCCGGCGTTGGTGAACAGCAGCGTCGGATCGTTGGCAGGCACCAGGGAACTGCTGGGCACACGGGTATGCCCGTGCTCCTCAAAGAAGGCCAGGAAGGCCTCGCGAATCTCTCCGGTTTTCATAGGTGCTCTCGGTGCAAGCGGCGGTGCGCTCAGCCGACCATGCGGCCCTCGGTGAAGCTGCGCCCCGCGATGATGTGCAGGTGGAGATGGAAGACGGTCTGTCCGGCGCCCTCCCCGTTGTTGACGATAAGTCGGAAGGCGTCGGCCACGCCGAGCTGGCGGGCGACCTTGCCGGCCGCGAGCATCAGCTGGCCGAGGAGTTCACCGTCCTCCTCGCCGGCGTCCGCGAGCTTCGCAATCGCCTTGCGGGGAATCACCAGCACGTGCACCGGGGCCTGCGGGTTGATGTCGTGGATGGCGACGCAGTGCTCGTCCTCGTAGATGAACTCCGCGGGGATCTCGCCGGCAACGATCTTGCCGAAGATGGTGTCACTCATGTGCTAGCCCAGTTTCTCGTCGGCGGTGAGCTGGCGGGCCTCGCTCTCGAGCATGACGGGGATACCGTCACGCACGGGATAGGCAAGCCCGCTGGCGCGGCACACCAGCTCCTCGTTTTCCTCGTCATAGTGAAGCGGCGCCTTGCTCACGGGGCAGACCAGGATGCTGAGTAGCTTCTTGTCGAGCACGGGTATCTGCGCCTCCGGCGACCGCTGCGATGAACGGCGCATTATACGGACTTTTTCCGGGCATGTTCAGGGCATGCCCGGGGCGCAGGCAGTGCCTTTCGGACGCTCCGCCGGGCTCAGGGCATGGGCGGAACGAGGCGCTGCGGGTCGATGCGCCGACCGCGGAAACTCATGCGCCAGTCCAGGTGCGGGCCCGTGGCGCGGCCGCTCGCACCGACGGCGCCGATCACCTCGCCCCGGCGGATCTCGTCGCCCACGGCGACCCCGACCTCGCTCAGGTGCAGGAAGGACGAGGAGAGGCCGTAGCCGTGATCCAGGATGATAGTGCCACCGGAATAGAAAAGGTCGGGCTCCGCCAGGGTGACGAGGCCGTCGGCCGGGGCAAGGACCGGGGTGCCGGCCGGGGCGGCCACGTCGACGCCGTAGTGCGGCGTGCCCGGCGTGCCGTTGTAGACGCGCTGGCTGCCGTAAACGCCGGAGATCGGCCCGCTGGCAGGCCAGGCAAAGGCACCGGCCACCTGCCGCAGCCAGTCCGGCTGCTCGATCCGCCGGGCCTTGGCGGCCACGACCAGCGCGCGCTCCCGCCGGATGCGCTCGAGCTGCTCCGGCGGCGGCGTTACGGTGCGCTGGGGCACGCCGTCGACACGCTGGATACGGTATTCCCGGGCGGCGACCGCCAGGGTCGCCGCGCAGGGCTCGGGGCCTTCGACCACCAGCTGCGCCGTCGCCGGGGCGTCGCGGCCGAAGCCGGCCAGGTACCAGCCATCGGGCAGCACCGGCAGCGCTTCGCCGTCGAGCATCACGCTGCTGCCGGGCGGAACCCGGCCCCAGAGCAGGCCACCCTGTACGGCCTCGCCCCCGAGCGTTTCACACCCCGCGCGCGCGAAAGCGGTGCTGTGAAGCAGCGGCAACGCGAGCAGCACGGCTGACAATCCCCGGGGCATGGCTCTCTCCTGCGGTCGTGGTGGCCTCTTTCTAGCAACCCCCCGGGGCCGCGTCCACCCCGTGCTCCCCGGCGCGCGGCGCAGCTGCTAGCATGCGCATCCATGGCCCGCTACCGCCCACCCCGCCGCCGCGGCACCCCGCTGATCACGCCAGCCGGCGAGGCCGCGCTGCGCGCGGAACTGACGCGGCTGTGGAAAGAGGAGCGCCCGCAGGTCACGCAGGCCGTCCACGAAGCCGCCAAGAACGGCGACCGCTCGGAGAACGGCGACTATATCTACGGCAAGCGCCGGTTGCGGGAGATCGACAGCCGGGTGCGTTTCCTGAACAAGCGCCTCGAGGAACTCACCGTGGTGGACCAGCCCCCGGCCGATCCCGCGAAGATCTACTTCGGCGCCCGGGTCACGCTCGAGGACGAGGCGGGTGAGGAGAGCACCTGGCGCATCGTCGGCCCGGACGAGTTCGACCTCGCCCGCCGCGCCATCTCCATCGACGCGCCCATGGCCCGCGCCCTGCTGGGCCGCCGGGTCGACGACGAGGTCGTCGTGCAGGCGCCGGGCGGGCGGCAGCGCTACTGGGTGACGGCCATCAGCTACGAAGACAACGGGGCACGGTCAGGACGCTGACTGCCGCCGCCCTGCCCGCCGGCCCGGCGGCAGCAAGCTGTCCGCCGACCCCCGGTCAGAAAGCCCACTGCACGCCGACAGACGCCGTGCGCGGCTTGTTCGGCCGGGCACCGTCCGGCTGACGGGACACGATGGCCTGCTCATCGAGGAGGTTCTCCACCTTCAGGAATACCACCGCATCGTCGCTGAGTGCGTAGCGGCTGATGACATCGACGACCCACAGGTCCTCGGTCGTGGCGAAGGGGCTGGCGGCGCGGTTGCAGCCGATATCCACGCACATCTCGTCGATGTACTTGATCACCGCGTAGTTGTCCCAGCCCAGGGCCGACTCGAGGCCGGCGCGGAGGCTGAAGACATTTTCCGGGATCGAGGCCAGCCGGTCTCCGTCCACCACCCCGCTGGCGGGGTTGTCGCCGTTGCTCTCGGCTTCCGTGTAGGTGTACATGACGTCTACGGGTACGGTCAGGCCGGCGAGGTCGAAGTTAGCCCCTAGCTGGAACTCGAGGCCGGAGATTTCCGCCTCGCCCGTCACGAACGAACCCGCGGTAGCACCGTTGCTGCAGGGGTCGGCGTTGGAGCAGTTCTCGCTCTTGTTTTCGAAGTCGCTGTAAAAGGCGACGGCCTCGATGAAGACACCGCCACCATAGCGAAAGCCGGCCTCATAGTTGATGCTCGTTTCCGGCTCCTCGCTGGCAACAGCGCCACCACCCAGCGGCGAAAAGCCGCGGTGCACGCCAGCCAGGAGCTGCCAGTTGGCCGAGAGGTCATAGGTGAAGGACACGCCCGGCAGCCACTCGTTGGACTCGTTGCTGCGCACGCTCGGCGCCTCGAGGCGATCCGGGTCCGAGAACTGCTCCCGGCGGGATTCCACGTCCTCGTAGCGCAAGGCGAGGTTGAGCGTCAGCGCGTCGTTCAGCTGCCAACGGTCGACCGCCCAGAAGGTCATCGCCTCTGCCTTCTCGTAGCGGTTATCGCCGCCCGTCGGCAGAACCGTGCTGCGATAGATCAGCTCGCCGTCGACCTGGTCATAGAGATCCACCGGCTGGTAGCGCTCCATGTCGTCCTCGTGGAGGCGGCCGCCGATGGCCAGCTGGTGCGCGCCGAAGCTGATATCGAAGTTGAGATCAACGCCCTCGGAGACATACTCCCGCGCATTGTTCTTGTAGCGGAGGTCCGTAGCGTCGACGCTGCCGTCGAGGATGCCCTGTGCGGTGGGGTCGCCGCTGTTGGCGGCGCTCACCAGGCTGCCGCCGCCGTCCAGCTTGAACCAATTGCGCTCGAACTCGTTGCGGTAGGCGATAGCCGTGAGGTCGACACCCTCGGCGAGGGACAGCCGGTAGGTGGCGCTCAGGCCCGTATGCTCGTTGTCCATTTCATCGATTGCCGAAACGCCGTAGCGGCGGTTCTCGTCCGCGGCGAAATCCGCATCAGTGAGACCGAGATAGGTCTCGTCGGACACTTCCTCGGAGTACTGCGCCTTGAGCAGCAGGCTCTGGCGCTCGCCTTCCCAGCCGAGCTTCGCCAGGTAGTCCTGGATCTCGTAGCCGGAGTCGCGGCCGCCGCCGTCGATGTCTTTGAAACCGTCGCTGCGCCGCTGCGCCGTCTCCAGGAGAAAGCCGAAGTCACCGCTTCGGCCGCCGATATTGGCCAGCAGGTCCGCCTCGCTGTTCTGGCCGTAGCGCAGGTTGACGTTGCCGCCGAGCTCCTCGGGAATCGGCGTCGTGACCATGTTGATGACACCACCGGTCGTCTGCGGGCCGTAGCGCAGGAGCGGGGCGCCCTTGATCACCTCGATGCTGTGCATGCGCAGTGCGGTGGGAAAATAGTAGGCCGCGGGGTTGGAGTACGGCGCCGGGGCGATCATCACGCCATCCTCCATGAGCGTGACCTTGGATGCCCGCTCGGAGGTCGCGCCCCGGATGCCGATATTCGGCCGCAGACCGTAGCCGTCTTCCTCGCGGATGTAGAGCCCGGGCACGGTCTTCAGGAGCTGATTGATGTCATTGGCGAACTCAATGCGCACCTGCTCGTTATCGACGAGATTCCCGGTGCCCGGCAACTCGCGCACCGCCTCGCGGGAGCCCACGATGGTGACTTCTTCCAGTTCGCCAGCCAGCACGTCCGCACCCTGCGGAAGCGCGAGCGCGACGGCGAGCGCCGCCGCCAGGGTAGATCGCTTCACTTTACCGTTCCCTCGAAATTGATTTCTGGTTCTTGTCCTGGCGAAAACCGCCAGCTGCCGCTGAACACTACTGATAATAATTCGCAATTACAACAGGAAAAATGGCTATCCAGGGCGCAGGCGGCGCAGCCGCCGCGTTGTCGCTCCCGGGGGCTGCTGCTACCATTCTGCCCCTTCTCGGTGCCCCCAACGCTCCGACCTTTTCCTGACCGGGAGCCTCCATGAACGACACCCCCCTGGCCCAGCTCGAAGACCGCGACGCCTTCCTCCGCCGGCACATCGGTCCCACGGAAGCAGAGCAGGCCGAGATGGCCCGGGCGATTGGCTACGACAGCCTGGACGCTCTCATCGATGCCACGGTGCCGGGCAGCATCCGCCGCCGGGGCGCCATGGCGCTGGATGAGCCGGATACGGAGGAAGCGGTACTCGCCCGCCTGCGCCGCCTCGCCGAGCGCAACCGGGTGCTGCGCTCCTACATCGGCATGGGCTACCACGACACCTTCACCCCCGCCGTTATCCAGCGCAACGTGCTCGAGAACCCGGGCTGGTACACGGCCTATACCCCGTACCAGCCTGAAATCTCCCAGGGTCGCCTCGAAGCCCTGCTCGCCTACCAGCAGCTGGTGATGGACCTGACCGGGATGGACCTCGCCAACGCCTCCCTCCTCGACGAGGCCACGGCCGCCGCCGAAGCCATGACCCTGCTGCAGCGGGTGAACAAGAAGAACCGCAGCAACCGCTTCCTGGTGGCCGCGGACTGCCATCCGCAGACGCTGGCGGTGCTACGCACGCGCGCCGAGCCCCTGGATATCGAGGTGGTCCTGGCCGACCCCGAAGACCCGCTCGCAAATGGCGATGCCTTCGGGCTGCTGCTGCAGTACCCGGGGAGCAACGGCGAGGTGCGCAACCTCGCGCCGGTGATCGAGGCGGCCCACGGCCAGCAGACCCTGGTCTGCGTCGCCGCCGACCTGCTCGCCCTGTTGCTCCTGCAGGCCCCGGGGGAGGCGGGCGCCGACGTGGTGGTGGGCTCGAGCCAGCGCTTCGGCATCCCCATGGGCTTCGGTGGACCGCACGCCGCCTTCTTCGCCACCCGCGACAGCTACAAGCGCTCGACCCCGGGGCGCATCATCGGCGTCTCCGTCGATCGCCACGGCCGGCAGGCGCTGCGCATGGCAATGCAGACGCGCGAGCAGCACATCCGCCGCGAGAAGGCCACCAGCAACATCTGCACCGCGCAGGCGCTGCTGGCGATCATGGCGGCCTTCTATGCCATGTATCACGGCCCGGACGGTCTGCGACGCATCGCCGAGCGGGTTCACCGGCTCACCAATCTTCTCGCCGCGCGGCTGAGCGCCGCGGGCTTCACCCTCGACAACGCGCACTGGTTCGACACCCTGACCGTGCAAGTCGGCGCCCGCCAGGCGTCGCTGCTGGCCGACGCCGAAGCTGCCGGCATGAACCTGCGCCCCGTCGGCGACGACCGCCTCGGCATCGCCCTCGACGAGACCACGACCCTGGCGGACGTGGCCGCGCTCCTCGCCGTCTTCGGCGACAGCGACGAAGTCGCCGACGATCCGGCGGTGGCCAGCGGCCTGCCGGCAGCGCTCGCGCGCCCGGTCAACTACCTGCAGCACCCGCTGTTCAACAGCTTCCAGTCCGAGACGGAGATGCTCCGCTACCTGCACCGGCTGGAGGGGCGGGACATCGCCCTCAACCGGGCCATGATCCCCCTCGGCAGCTGCACCATGAAGCTGAACGCGACCGCGGAGATGGTCCCGGTCAGCTGGCCGGAGTTCGCCCGCATCCACCCCTTCGCCCCCGCGTCGCAGACCGGGGGCTATCGCCAGCTCCTCGAAGAGCTTTCGCACATGCTGCGCGAGTGCACCGGCTACGACGCCATCTCCCTGCAGCCCAACGCCGGGTCCCAGGGCGAGTACGCCGGGCTCCTGGCCATCCGCCGCTACCACCAGGCCCGCGGCGAGGGGCAGCGGGACCTCTGTCTCATTCCCGCCTCGGCCCACGGCACCAATCCTGCGAGCGCGGCGCTCGCGGGCATGCGCATTGTCATCGTCGACTGCGACAGCGAGGGCAACGTGGCCATGGACGACCTGAAGGCGAAGGTGGAGGCGAACAGCGAGAAGCTCGCGGCCATCATGGTCACCTACCCGTCGACCCACGGCGTATTCGAGGAGTCCATCGTCGAGCTGTGCGAGCTGATCCACGCCCACGGCGGCCAGGTCTACGTGGACGGGGCAAACCTGAATGCCCTGGTCGGCATCGCCGCACCGGGCGAGTTCGGCGCCGACGTGTCGCACCTGAACCTGCACAAGACCTTCTGCATCCCGCACGGCGGCGGCGGCCCGGGCATGGGGCCGATCGGCGTCGGCGCGCACCTGGAGCCGTTCCTGCCCTCGCACCCGGTCGTGCCCGTACCCGGGCCCGCCACCGACAACGACGTGGTCTCGGCCACGCCCTGGGGCAGCGCCTCCATCCTGCCGATCTCCTGGACCTACATCGCGCTCATGGGCGCCCGCGGGCTGACCCGCGCCAGCGAGGTCGCGATCCTCTCGGCAAACTACATCGCCCACCGGCTGGCGCCGCACTTCCCCATCCTCTACACCGGGCGCAACGGGCGCGTCGCCCACGAGTGCATCGTCGACCTGCGGCCGCTGAAGGAAGCGAGCGGGATCGGCGAGGAGGACGTGGCCAAGCGGCTCATCGACTTCGGCTTCCACGCACCGACCATGTCTTTCCCGGTCGCCGGCACGCTGATGGTGGAACCGACCGAGTCCGAATCCCTCGCCGAGCTGGATCGCTTCTGCGACGCGATGATCACGATCCGCGAGGAGATCCGCGCCGTGGAGGAAGGCCGGCTGCCGGCAGACGACAACCCGCTGGTGAATGCGCCGCACACGCTGGCGGAGGTCACGGCGGAGCACTGGCCCCACCCGTACCCGCGGAGCCAGGCCGCCTACCCCGTGGACGGCCTGCGCACCGACAAGTACTGGGCACCGGTGGGCCGCGTGGACAACGTCTACGGCGACCGCAACCTGTTCTGCGCCTGCCCGGCTATCGACAGCTACCGCGACGCAGAGGACGCACCGGCTCCCTCCGAGCCGGCCTAGTCCGTGCCGGGCAGGGCGAGCCCTGCCCGGCGCCGCTCAACCCTCGCCGTTCCGGCCGGGCGGCGGCAAAACCGCTTCCCCGGTCGTCACGCCGGCGAGCACCTCGACCTGCCCGTCATCGCGCGCCGGGCCGAGGCGGACGAAGCGTCGCTCCACCCCGTTCTCCCCGACAACCCAGAGCACGTCGAGCTGGCCGACCCGGCGGACCCGGTCGGCGGGCACCAGCAGCCGCTCGCGCTCCCCGGCCGGCACCTGGAGCCGTGCGTACATGCCGGGAAGCAGCCCGTTCTGCGCCGTCAGGGTGGCCTTGACCTCGAAGGTTCGCGAGGCCGGGTCCGCGGCCGGGACGATTTCCTCGATACGCGCCGTAAACGCCTTGTTGACCGCGGGCACGGCCACGGCCAGCTCCTTCCCCGGCGCAAGGGCAAGGGCAAGACCCTCGCGCACCCGGGCCTCCACGCGCAGGGAGAACGGGTTGTAGAGGGAGAGGATCTTCTGCCCGGGCTGCACCGTGTCGCCGGGCTCGGCGAAGCGGTCGACGATGCGCCCGGCGAGGGGCGAGGTAATGCGCGAATAGCCGAGCGCCGTTTCCGCCTCCTCCGCCGCCTGCCGGGCGCCGGCCAGCTGTGCCTCCAGGCTGGCCGCGTTTGCGCGGGCGGCATCGAGGTCGGCGTCGGCGATCAGCCGGCGGCCGTGCAGTTCCTCGGCGCGCGCCAGGTTCTGCTGCGCCTCCTTGAGCCGCGCGGAAACGCTGCGCACCGTTTCCCGCGCCTGCCGCGCCCGTGCCTCGAGGTCCGCCTGCTCCAGCTGCACGAGCAGGTCGCCCGCCTCCACGTAATCGCCGGCACGCACCGGCAGCGCCGTGATCCGGGCCAGCAGCCGCGAGGCCACCACCGTCGTCTCGCGCGCCTCCACCGAGGCCGGCACCGCCTCGAAGGCCGGCTCCGTCACCGCGCGCACCGGCACGGCCCCTTGCGTGGAGGCAGGCGCTGCGCGTTCGAGGCCCGGCTCGACCCGGTCGCGGAAGCCGCCCGCCATCCAGTAGATCAGCAGCAGGAGCACCAGCAGGGCCCCGAGGGGCAGGAGCAGCTTGCGCAGCAGGCTTGTCATGGGGTTTCTCCTTCCGCTGCCGCCGGCTCGAACACGAGCCAGTAGACCACCGGGACCACCAGCAGCGTGAACAGGGTCGAGGCGATGATGCCGAAGATGATCGCGAGCGCCAGGCCGTTGAACACCGGGTCCAGAGTGATGACGAGGTTGCCCAGGAGCGTCGTGCCGGCAGTCAGCAGCACCGGGCGCATGCGCACCGCGCCGGCGCTGAGCACCGCCTCGCGCACGCTCGCCCCGCCCCGCCGCGCCTCGGTAACAAACTCGACCAGGATCAGCGAATTGCGCACCACGATGCCGGCGAGGGCGATCATGCCGATCATCGCCGTGGCCGTGAACAGCACCGGGTCCGGGGCACCCGCGACCACGCGCTCGCCGAAGCCGTTCATGGCCCAGAAGCCGGGCATGATGCCGATGATCGTGAGCGGTATGGCCGCCATGATGATCAGCGACAGCGCCGTCGAGGCGGTCTGCAGCCGCAGCACCACGAAGATCGCCAGCAGCGCGAACAGGTAGCCGAGCCCCATGTCGCGGAACACGTCGAGGGTGATGCTGAGCTCGCCCTCACCGGTCCAGCTCGCCGAGGCCCCGGGGGGCAGGCTCCAGCCGTCCCCCGCACCGCTGTTGAAGTAGGTGCGCGATGCCCAGCGCTCGTGGTGGGCACCCGCGGCGCCGTTCGCCTCCGCGGGGTCTTCCCGGTAATCGGCGGCCACGTCCGCGACCACCGCGGCCGGCGTGCGGCCGTTTAGCTCCGCCGTCACGTAGACCACCCGCCTCAGGTCCTTGCGGTGCAGCGTCGGGTCCGCGCTGCCTTCCTCGAAGGTTCCGAGCTCCCCGAGCGGCACCAGCGGCTGCGGCGCGAGCTCCAGCCCCTGCGGAGTCGTGGTCTTGGCCACGCCCGGGCGACCGCGCACCGTGAGGCGCTCGAAGGCGGCGAGCGACGCGCGCTCGGGCACCGGCAGGCGCAGCTCCACGGGCAGCGGGTGCAGTTCCTCGGGCTGCTGCAGGTAGCCGGCGACGAGCCCCCCGTTGGCCAAGGCGAGGGTGTTCGCCACATCGGCCGTGGCGACGCCAGAGAGTGCTGCCTTCTGCTTGTCGGTGACGAAGCGCAGGCGCGGCCAGGGGGCCTCCAGGCTCGAGTCCACCTCGACCACGTGCGGCTCGCGCTCGAGCCGGGCCATGAGCGTTTCCGCTGCCGCCTGCTGCGCACGGTAGGGCGTGAGCGGCTCGGCGTAGATCTCGGCGACCAGGGTGCTCATTACCGGCGGCCCCGGGGGTACCTCCACGACCCGCACCACCGCGCCATCGCGACTGTAGGGGGCAAGCAGTTCCCGCAGGCGCAGGACCACGGCGTGGGACTGGTGCTCCCGGTCCAGCTTGTCGACGAGCACGAGGCGGAGTTCGCCCAGGTGCGGCCCGTGGCGCTGGTAGTAGCGCCGCACCATGCCGTTGAAATCCATCGGCGAAGGCACGCCCACGAAGCCGGCTATGTCGGCCACCTCCGGCACCCGGGCGACGGCTTCCGCCACCGTGCGGGTGAGCGCCGCGGTACGCTCGAGGCTCGTCCCCTCGGGCATGTCGATCAGTACCTGCACCTCGTTCTTGTTGTCGAAGGGCAGGAGTTTGAGCGGGACAAGGCGCAGGGCCGGCAGCAGCGCCGCCGCCAGGAACAGCGCGACCACCACGAGCAGCACCGCCTTTGCACGCCCGCGGCTGGCGAGGAAAGGCTCCATGGCACGACGATAAAGGCCGCTGCCTTCAGCGCCCTCGGCGAGGGCGCCCTCACCGGGCTGCAGCAGCCGGCTCGCCACCCAGGGCGTCACCAGGAACGCCACCACGGTACTGCTGATCACGCTCACCGGCACGTTAAAGGCCATGGGCGCCATGTAGGGCCCCATCATGCCGGTGATGAACGCCAGCGGCAGGAAAGCGAGGATGATCGTGACCGTGGACATGATGAGCGGCGTGCGGATCTCCGCCATCGCGGCGATCACCCGATCGGCAGCGCGGCCGCCGCGAGCGAGGAAGCGGGCGATGTTGTCGACACCGGTGATCGGGTCGTCCACGAGCAGGCCTAGGGACAGGATAAGAGCAAAGAGGGTCACCCGGTTGATGGTGTAGCCGAGGGCGAGGTCCAGGGCCAGGGTGATGCCGTAGCACACGGGGACCGCAAGGCCCACCACGACCGCCGGGCGCCAGCCGAGAAACACGCCGATGAAGACAACCACCGTGAAGACAGCGAAGGCGAGGGAGGTCACCAGGTCGTTGACCTTCGCATCGGCCGTCTCGCCGTAGTTCCGCAGCACCGTCAGCCTGAGCTCCGGGGGCAGGATATCGGCGCGCACGCGCTCCAGGACGGCGAGGGATTCCTCGGCCACGGCGACGGCGTTGGCCCCGCGCTGCTTGGCGACCGACAGCACCACGAGCGGGTAGCCGTCGCCGTCGTCTCCCGCAGGCATGAGCCAGCTGTAGCTTTCCGCCTCGGCAGGACCATCATCGATCTCTGCGACTTCACCCAGGGTGACCGGCGCGCCGTCGATCACGTTCACCACAAGCTGGTCGAGTTCCGACGGCTCGCGCAGCACGTCGCCGCCCTCGAGGCGGATCGCCCGGTCGCCGACGGTCCAGGTCCCGGCGCGGGTCAGTACGCTGGAAACCGCGAGCGCATCGACCACATCGGCTGCGGTGGTCCGGCGTGCGGCCAGGGCCTCCGGATCGAGGAGCACCCGCGCCGTGCGCGGCCGCCCGCCGACCACCTTCACCTCGCTGGTGTCGGAGGTCGCCTGCAGCGCCGTGGTGAACTCCTCGGCGACGCGGCGCAGCTCGTAGTCGCTGTAGCGTCCCGGGTCCTCGCTCCAGAGGCCGACGACGAGGATGGGCACATCGTCGACTTCCACCGGCTTCACCTGCCAGCTGCTGACGACCGGCGGTACCTGGTCCTGGTTGGCATAGAGCTTGTTGTAGGTATTGAGGATCGCTTTCTCGCGGTCCTCACCCACGCGGAAGCGCAGGGTGACGACCGCCTCGCCCTCGCCGGAGCTGGCATAGAGGTGCGCCACGCCCGGCAGCTGGTTGAGCAGTTTCTCCAGGGGCAGGGTGACCTGGCGCTCGGTCTGCGCGGCGCTGAGGCCAGGCGCCGCCACGAGCACATCGATCATCGGGACGACGATCTGCGGCTCTTCCTCGCGGGGGGTGAGTTCGAGGGCCAGGAGCCCCGCGGCGGTAGCGGCGAGGAACAGCAGGCGGGGCATGGCGCCCGCCAGCACCCGCTCCATCAAGCCGGCAAACCAACTCGTCATGCGCTCCCCGCAGCCTCGGCAAACGGGGCAGAGTCTAGCAGCGGGCGGCGCTCTGCGTCAGTCGTCCGGGGGTGACGCGCGGCTTCTAGACCGGGTGCTGCTTCACCCACTGCTTGGCGATGATGATGCGCTGCATTTCATTGGTGCCCTCGCCGATACACATCAGCAGCGAGTCGCGGTAGAAGCGCTCGATCTCGTATTCCTTCGAGTAGGCGTAGCCACCGTGAACGCGCATCGCTTCCTCGGAGTTGCGCACGGCCGCCTCGGAGGCGAAGTACTTGGCCATGCCCGCCTCCATGTCGCAGCGCTGGCCGCGGTCGTAGGCGTCCGCCGCATCCAGGGTCAGCAGCCGCGCGGCGCGCGCCCGGGTCGCCATTTCACCCAGCTTGAGCTGGATGGCCTGGTGTTCGCAGATGGGCTTGCCCATGGTCTCGCGGGTCTGCGCATAGGCCGTGGCCAGCCGGAGTGAGCCCTCGGCGAGGCCGACGCCGCGGGCGGCGACATTGATGCGGCCCAGCTCCAGGCCGCCGGTGGCCTGGAAGAACCCCTTGCCCTCCTCACCGCCGATGAGGTTGGCCGCCGGCAGCCGGTAGTCCTCGAACACGAGCTCCGCGCTGTCGATGGCGTTGTAGCCGAGCTTCTTCAGTTTCTTGCCGACCGTGAACCCCTCGCCCTTGGGCGCGATGAACAGGCTCATGCCCCGGTAGCGGGGCTCGGCCGCCGGGTCCGTCTTCACTAGCAGGGCGACGCAGCTGCCCTGGATACCGTTGGTGATCCAGGTCTTGGTGCCGTTGATGACGTAATCGTCGCCATCGCGGCGCGCCGTCGAGCGAATCGCCTGCAGGTCGGTCCCGGCGTTGGGCTCGGTGAGCGCCAGGCCACCGCGCACCTCGCCACTGGCAAAGCGCGGCAGCCAGGCGCTCTTCTGCTCCTCGGTGCCGAAGCGCTCCACGGCCGCGGCCATCATCAGGTGCGAGTTGAAGATGCCCGTGATCGCCATCCAGTAGGAGGAGATCCGGGTCACGATCTCCGCGTAGGTCCGCGCGGGCAGTCCCAGGCCACCGTACTCGGGGGCAATGGTCGCCCCGAACAGCCCCATCTCCCTCATCTGCTCCACGAGTTCCGCCGGCCACTCATCGTCGTGGTCGTACTTCATGGCGACCGGCGCCACCTCGCGCTCCACCCAGCGCTCGATCCCGTCGATCAGCGCGCGCTCTTCGTCCGGGTCGATCTGTCGCGGGGCCCGCTGTGCTTCTGTCATGGCTCTCTCCCTGCTCCGGCGCCACCGGGGCGCCGCGATGCTTCAATCGTCGGCATTGCCGAAGCCGCGCTTCCAGACGAGCACACTGCGCTCGAAGGTGCAGACCACGACGCCGTCCTGGTTCTTGCCGGTGGTGCGAATGGTGACGATCCCCTGCTGCGGCCGCTTCTTTGACTCGCGCGTCTCCAGCACCTCCGATTCCGCGTAGAGCGTATCGCCCGGGAACAGCGGGTGCGGCAGCTTGATGTCGCCCCAGCCCAGGTTCGCTACCGCTTTCTGGCTGATGTCGGACACGCTCATGCCGACCAGCAGGGCCACGGTGAAGGGGGAGCACACCAGCGGCTTGCCGAATTCCGTCTTCTTTGCGTACTCGTAGTCGAAGTGCGCCGGGTGCGTATTCATGGTCAGGAGGGTGAACCAGACGTTGTCCGTGTCCGTGATGGTCCGCCCCGGGCGATGCTCGTAGACGTCGCCGACGGTGAAGTCCTCCAGGTAGCGGCCGAAGGTCTCCCGGTAACGGCCGGGCGCTACCTCGATGGTTCCATTGCGCATGCTATGCCTCGTTGTGCTGTTGCAGTAGTGATTCAAAGCGGCGGACGATGGGCTCGTCGAGCATCATTCCGTCGTGCATGACGGCTCTGCCGCCGGCCTCGCGGTAGGCATCGACAGCGGCCCGGGCCCGCGCGAGCTCGTCGGCCGTCGGCCGGAACGCCCCGGCCACGGGTTCCAGCTGCGCGGGGTGGATGACGGCCTTGGCCGAAAAGCCCAGCGTCTTTGCCTGCATGGCCTCGGCCGCCAGGCCCGCCTGGTCCTTCACGTTCACGAAGGGTACGTCGATCGCGCGGACGCGGGCAGCGACGCAGCCGAGCACGAACCGGCTGCGCGCATGCAGCAGCGGCTCCCAGGCCAGGTCCACGCCGAGCTGGCTGGACAGGTCGCCGCCGCCGAACATGACGTTGTCGACCCGCGGGGACACACCGATTTCACGCACCGCCGCCAGGCCCTCGACCGTCTCGACGAGCGGGATGACGGAAACCGCCCGGTCGCCGAGAACCGCGTCGACAATGGCAAGCTCCGCGGCGCTCTCCACCATGGGCACCAGGAGGATCGGCGGCGGCTGGTCCGCCTCTGCCAGCGCCAGCAGGTCACGCAGGCCCGCAGCCGTGCGCAGCCCGTTGATGCGCACGGCGGTGCGCGGCGTCGCACCGTCCGCCAGGAAGGCGAGCACGGCCGCACGGGCCTCCGCCTTGTCCGCGGCCGGTACCGCGTCCTCGAGGTCGACGCAGACCACGTCGGCGGCCGTCGCATGCGCCTTGGCGACACGATCCATGCGATCGCCGGGTACGAACAGCAGCGTGCGGAACGCAAGACCGACCGCCGCAGCGTCAGTGGGCATCGAGGAACTCCAGGAGCGCATCGGAGAACCGCTGGCGCAGGGACTTCCCGGCGAGCACGTGGGCCGCGTCGGGGAAGGTGAGGCCCCGGGCCGCGGGCAGGGCATCCTCGATGGGCTGCGTCAAACGGGGGCCGGTCACCACGTCCAGCCCGGCGTGAAGGACCAGGGCCGGTACGTCGACGGACCGCAAGGCGTCGAGGGCGTCGTGCGCCAGGCTGGCCTCGATGAAGCGACGGTGGGTATCGACCTTGCCTCGCAATTCCTTCCAGGGCCCGTCTTCACCGAGCAGGCGGTGGATATTGGCGTCGTAGAACGCCGGTTCGAAGGACATGGCGCAGGCAAAGCGCTGGAAATCTGCCCAGCCCATTCTTTCGTGGATATCGAGGAACAACCGGAGGTGCTCTGCCAGCAGGGCATCCACGCGGGCCCAGGCGCCGGTGTTCACCAGCGAGCGGGCGAGCGCGGGCCGCTCGATGGCGATCTGCTGGCAGATGCAGGCACCGATACCCACCATGCCCAGCAGGTGCACCCGCTCCAGGTCCAGGGCATCGAGGACGGCGATCGCATCGCCGGCGTACAGCCCCATGGTCGGCGGCGTGGCCGGGTTATCCGTCGAGCTGGCCAGGCCCCGGTAGTCCATGATGACGACCTGGTAGCGGTCGACCAGCCCGAAGGGCAGGCCGCGAAGCTCGCCGTGGCAGAAGGTGCCCCAGCCGCCGAGGCAGAGAATCGGCTCCCCCTCCCCGACGACCTCGTAGTGAAGCTGCGCCCCGTCAGGGCGCTTGATGACCGGCATCGGCATCTCCTTGAGCCATTGCCTTGAGCGCGGCATACAGCTGGTCCGTGGTGAGTACGTCGGCGTAGCGCCGGCCGACGTCGCGCAGGTTCGCCTCGTGCGCCGACCGGTCCTGGTCGCCACAGCAGGCTTCCGGCACGATGACGTAATAGCCGTGGGAGAAGGCGTCGACCACCGTGGCTCGCACGCAGCCACTCGTCGTGGCGCCGGTCACGATCACCGTGTCGACGGCGGTACGCGTGAGGAAGGTGAGCAGCGGCGTGCCGAAGAACATCGATGGGGCGCCCTTGGTGAAATGAAAGTCGCCCTTGCCGGCAATACGCGGATCCAGCTCCATGCCCGGCTGGCCGTAGAAGAGACCGTCATAAACGGCATCGACCTTCCAGCGCGCCATGTCCTTCTCGCTGCACCAGCCAACGGCGCAGGTGGCCACGGGAATACCGAGCGGTTCGGCGAAGGCGAGCAGCGCCGCCGTCTCGTCGACCGCCCGCTGTACGTGGGCGGAACGGCCCATAGGGAAGGCGCTGTCCGTGAACGCCCGCTGGAAGTCGACGACGAGGATCGCCGGCTTGCGCCCGAAGCCCATGGCGCGGGCACCGTAGCTGGCCTCCGCGAAGGCGTCACGCGGTGCCGTGTCGTCCCGAACACTCACGGGCCTACCCGGCTGCGCGCACGCTGTCGTTCCCGGCCTCGGCCTCCCGCCGCTGCTTGCGCAGCCAGGCGGCCGCGATCGGTGCCTGCACCGGCGGCTCCGGCGGCTCGAAGCCGGTTTCCTCCAGGCAGCGGGCGCGTAGTTCGTCGAGCGTGCCGCCGAAGTCGAAGGCCTCCGGATCCCCGCGTTCGCTGCGCAGGGTGGCGCGCAGGGCATAGCTCGCGGCCACGTCGATGGCCAGGTCCTCGCCGGTGACGACACCGTAGCGGCGCGCACCCTCGGGCGTGACCAGGCCCGCCTCGAGATCGTAGGCGATGATGTCGTAGGGCCGCTCCAGCGGGTCGCCCCAGCCGCCGCCGCCCCAGGTCTCGAAGACGAGCAGGTCGCCGGGGGCGACCGGCACGTCATCGACCTTGGACGGCAGGTTTTCGGTCGTGCCATCTGCGCGCACCAGCGTCTTGCGGCTGCGCGTACCCGGGAGGCCGCCCTTGACGCCCCAGGGGTAGGTGAACCAGCGATCGTCGTGGATGGAAATCTTGCCCTCGACGAGGAACGCGTACTCCGTCCGGACCCCGTTGCCGCCGCGATGCAGGCCCGGGCCCCCGGTGTCCGGGATGGATTCGAAGCGCTCGACGCGGACCGGGAAGTAGGCTTCCGTGTACTCGTTGGGCACGTTGCGCATCTTCGGCCACAGCGAGTGGCCGTCGGGGCCATCGCCCCCGGGCTTGCCGGGGATGCCGCCGAAGCCGATCTGGAACATGAGGAACCAGTCGTCGCGCTGGTTGAAGCCCGAGAACATCAGGTGCGGGCTGTCGGAGAAGCCCGCGGCGACCAGGAAGTCGGAATTGGCCGTGCCGAACAGGCCGCTGATGATATCGAAGATCCTGCCGAGGGCGTGGGTGCGGCCATTGAGGGCGGCCGGTGCCACCGGGTTCAACAGCGTGCCCTTCGGAATGCGCACGTCGATGAGGTCGATATAGCCGTCATTGAGGACGATCTGCGGGTCAAAGACATTCACCATGAACTGGCCGCAGAACATCTTGAACATGCGGTCGTTGAGCAGGAAGTTGATGCAGCCCGCCGATTGCGGATCCGTGCGGGAGAAGTCGAAGACGAGCTTGTCGCCCTCGCGCCACATCTCGCAGCCCATCTTGTAGGGGCCGTGGCCGAGCGCGTCGTCGCAGATCCAGTCCTCGAAGACGACCTTTTCCTCGGGCATGGTCGAGACGATGAGCTCGCGCATGGCATCGCGGTTGCGCGCAAGGAGCTGCTTCTGCGCCGACACGAGGACGTCGGGCCCGAAGCGGTCGGCCATCTCCACGAGGCGCGCGGCGCCGGTGCGACAGGCCGAGAGAATCGCGTAGAAGTCGGCCTCGTTCCAGTCCGGCGTCCGCGAGTTGCGCACGGCCAGGCGCACGATGTCCTGCTGCAGCTCGCCCCTGGAGACCACCTTGACGGGCGGGATGACGATGCCCTCCTGCAGGATGTCCGTCGAGGTCACCGGCATGGAGGCCGCCGTCGAACCGGAGATGTCGCTCATGTGGCCGAACATGGCGGCCCAGCCGAGAAGACGGCCGTGGTAGTACACGGGCGTGCATACCAGCCAGTCGTTGAGGTGGCTGATCGCCCCGTCGCAGGCGTAGGGA
This sequence comes from Pseudohaliea sp., assembly GCF_040217025.1. GTDB lineage: Bacteria > Pseudomonadota > Gammaproteobacteria > Pseudomonadales > Halieaceae > Pseudohaliea. Next base: position 1,444,369 of record NZ_JAVJOA010000008.1, read on the forward strand.
TCGTTGGTGAGAAGGACGTCGCCCTCCTGCACATCGCCCTCGTAGTTGTCGATGAAGCCGTCCACCGGCGAGCCGAACTGCCCCGCCAGCATCTGGCCGTCGCGGTCCGTCAGTACCGGGAAGCCATCGCGCTGCTCGCGGATGATGGTGGAGATCGCCGTCCGGAAGAGAATCGCGTCCATCTGCACCCGGGCGTTCTGGATGGCGTTCTCGATCACGTCGAGCGTCACCGCATCGACATCGACCGTTTCCCAGGGCGTGGTGTTGGTTTCGATTACCGTCGCCATTGCGCTGCCTCCTCCCGCTCAGGAGTTGTCTCTGATCAATAGGTTGCCCACCGAGTCCACCGTGGCATGGCTGCCCGGAAGCACGAGGGTGGTCGAGTCGACTTCCGTGACGATAGCCGGCCCCTCGATGCGATCCCCGGCGAGGAGCTTCGAGCGATCGTAGATCGTGCCCTCGTGGGTCTCACCGTCGGAGTAGATCTGCGTGGCCGCCACCGCCGCCCGGGAAGGGTCGCCGTCGCCCTCCTCCAGGTGCAGTTCGACCGCTTCGGCCCCCGGGCCGAGCACGATGACGCGCAGGTTGACGATTTCCTTGGCCTTCGAGAGGCGGAAGTTGAACATCTGCTCGTGCAGGTCATCGAAGCGGTCGGTGGCCGGCGTGAGACCCTCGGCATGGAAATCCTCGGGGCTCATGGTCACGCTGATGTCCGCCGACTGCCCCGCGTAGCGCAGGTCGACCTGGTATCTCACTTCCTGCCGCTCGCGCGCCACACCGTCCGCGTCGAGGGAGGCGCGGGCGCGCTCTTCGAGCTCGGCAAAGGCGGCTGCCAGTTCGTCCTTCGTGGTTTCCTCCGCCAGCTTGATCAGCGAGCGGGCGGCCTCGTCGCGCAGGTTGGTGGTGGCGTCACCGGCGGCGCAGAGGACGCCCGGGCCGCGGGGCACGATCACCGGCCAGGCCCCGAGCAGGCGGCCCAGCGCGTTCGCGTGCAGCGGACCGGCGCCGCCGAAGGCCATCAGCGAGAAGTTGCGCGGATCGTAGCCCTGCTCGACGGAGACGAGGCGCAGCGCGCCGAACATGTTCTCGTTGACGATCCGGATCACGCCCTCGGCGGCTTCCTCTGGGGTCATCCCCAGGGGCTCGCTGACCTTCTCCAGCGCCTTCGCCGCGAGGTCCTTGCGAATCTTCATGTCGCCGCCCAGGCGGGCATCGGAAGGCAGGTAGCCGAGGACCACGTTCGCATCGGTGACGGTGGGGTTGTCACCGCCCTTGTCGTAGGCCGCCGGCCCCGGAACGGCACCCGCAGACTCGGGCCCCACCCGCAGCGCCTTCGTGAGCTCCGGCACGTAGGCGATGGAGCCGCCGCCGGCGCCGACGGTGCGCACGTCGACGGAGGAAGCGCGCACGACCACATCGTGCACGACCGTCTCGCGCCGTACCTGCGCCTCGCCGCCCTCCACCAGGCAGACGTCCGTGGAGGTCCCGCCCATGTCGAAGGTGATGATGTTCTCGAAGCCCGACTGCCGCGCGACCCAGATGGCGCCGGCAACGCCGCCGGCGGGGCCTGACATCAGCAGGTTGACCGGGTACTCGCCGGCGGTCTGCGCCGCCGCCAGGCCACCGTCCGAGCGCAGGATAGACAGGCTGAGAGAGCCGGTCCGCTCTTCGAGGCCCGCCTTGAGGTTGGCCAGGTAGCGTGAGACGACCGGCTTGACGAACGCATTGGCCACGCTGGTGATCGCACGCTCGTACTCCTGCACTTCCGGCAGGGTGCGCGAGGAGACGGAGATCGCCACGTCCGGCATCATCTCGCGGACGATCGCCTCCACCGCCTCCTCGTGGGCGCTGTTCACGTAGCTGTTCATCAGGCAGATGGTCACCGACTGGATGTCCTTAGCCCGCAGCTTCTCCACGGCGCTGCGCACCTGCGCCTCGTCGAGGGGCCGGACCTCCGCACCATCCGCGCCGATGCGGCCGGAGACCTCGACCGTATCCTTCAGCTCCGCCATGGGCCGGCCCTTGACGAAGTTGATCCACCCCGACAGCGCGCCGGGCACGAAGCCGCGCGCCAGGTGGAGGATCTGGCGGTAGCCCTCGGTCACGATGAGGCCGACCCGCGCACCGTTGCCCGTGAGGACCGCGTTCGTCGCGACGGTCGTGCCGTGCATCACGGCGCGGATCTCGGACGGGTCCACGCCGTGCTCGGCGCAGACCTTGTCGATGCCGTTGATCACGGCGATGGAGGGGTCGTCCGGCGTAGAGGGAACCTTGGCCGTGAGGGGCTGCCCACCGGCGTCATCCAGCATGAAGACGTCGGTAAAGGTACCGCCGACGTCCACTCCAACACTAAAAGCCATTACACACCCCCACCGGCTGCGGCATGATGAACGGAACGGTCCTAGAGTAGGCAGGGCCGAAATTGACTGTCAATATAAATTCGAATCTATCTCTAGATAGATATGATATAAACGCTGCAAGCCCGCCGGGACAAGCCGCTGCACCCCGGTGCCTGGAGACAACGACCGTGCCAGCGAAAAAAACCAGTGGACCCGCGCAGGGCGAACTCTACGACCTGCTGAAGACAAGGATAGCCGACGGCGACTACGCCGTGGGACAACTGCTGCCGACTGAGAAGGCGCTGTGCAGCGAGTTCGGCGCCAGTCGCTATGCGCTGCGCGAGGCCATGGCGCGGCTCGAGGCCGATGGCCTGGTCCGACGGCGCCGCGGTTCGGGCTCCACGGTGCTCAGGCGGCTGCCGCTCGCGACCTTACAGTCCGGTGTCACCTCGCGGGAGGATCTCCTCAACTATGCGTCCGCCACCTTCATGAAATGGGGCTGCCGGGACCTTGTGCGCACCGACGGCAAGCTGGCGCGGCGCCTCGGCTGTGACGAGGCGCGGCAGTGGCAGTTCATGACGGGCGTCCGGCACGAGGAAGACGGGGAGCCGCTGGCGCTGGTCAGCGTGTACGTCGACACGGAACGCGCCAACCTGCCCGAGGTGAAGGCCCTCGGGCGCAAGCCGGTCTACCAGTGGCTGGAGAAGGAACACGGCCTCAAGCCCCACGCCGTCTCCCAGGACATCCGCGCTACCCGGCTGACCGCGCGACAGGCCGAGGGGCTCCGCGACGTCGCCGAAGCGCCCGCGCTTGAGGTCATCCGGCGCTACTTCGATGCGGAGGGGGTGATCTATCTCATTTCCCAGAGCATCTACCGCTCCCGCGACTTCGTGCTGAATCACCGCTTCTTTCTGGGCAACGGCAATTGAGACCAGCGGACCGCACAGGAGCCTAAGGCAATGAGCGACCACTACCCCGGAGCACCGCAACCCGTCGAAGCCGCGCGCGAGGCCATCCGCGAGCTGAACGGCACCGTCAACGCGGTGATCGAGAACCAGGCCACCGCGCAGCCGGCGGCCGGGACGATTCCGGTGCTGGTCAAGGACTGCATGGATGTGCGCGGACTGCCCACCAGCTACGGTTCTGCGCTGTATGCGACGGCACCGCCGGCGAACGCTGATGCGACGGTGACGGCCCGCCTCCGGGCGCGGAACGCCGCGATCGTCGGCAAGGCCAACCTGACCGAATTCTGCTTCGGCGCAACGGGCCAGAACGATCACTTCGGCAACTGCCGGAACCCCTGGGACACGAACCACATCACCGGTGGCTCGAGCAGCGGTTCAGCGGCCGCCGTCGCCAGCGGCATGGTGCGCGTAGCCGTCGGTACCGACACCGGCGGCTCGGTCCGCATTCCGGCGGCGCTTTGCGGCGTGGTGGGGCTGCGGCCGACCGTGGGCCGGGTCCCCAACACCGGCTGCCTGGCGGTCAGCACCATCAGCGACACGATCGGCCCCCTTGCCGCCACGGTCGCCGAGGCCTGCTGGGCCCACGATGCGATCCAGGGCTACGATCCGGCCGACCCGCTGTCGATCCCGGCGGGACCGTCGACCCTGGCTACGCTGCACGAGGGCATCGAGGGCTTCTCCGTCGGCGTGCTCGGCGGCTTTTACGCGGAGGCGCTGGCGCCGGAGATCGAGAACGCCCTCGGCGAGGTCGCAAGACTGCTGGAGGCGCAGGGCGCGGACCTCGTCGACGTCGTTCCCGTGAACAACGATGCGCTGCGGGAACACCACGCCTTCCGCTTCATCCTCGCCGACGTCGCCGAGGCGCGGGCGGCGCTCATGGCGGATCCCGCCAGGCGCGCGGCCATCGGTGCCGAGGTGCGACGACGCATCGAGCTCGGACAGGCGGTGACCGGCACCGAATACGCTGCCAGCATCCGCGCGCTGCTCGCCCTGAAACAGTGGCTACGAGGCGTGTTCGACAGCGGGGTCGACCTGCTGCTGCTGCCGACCACCCCGGTGACGGCACCGCGCTGGCAGGACGCGGGCGACATGGTGGAAACCACGCGCCTCGTTTCCCGCTTTACCTACGACCTGGGAGCCAGCGGCATACCCTCGGTATCCGTTCCCATGGGACGGGACGGGCGCGGCCTGCCCATGGGCGCCATGCTGGCAGCGCCCTGGGGTGACGAGGCGCGCCTGATGCGGGCGGCGCAGGCCATCGAGCAGGGGCTGGCGCTCGACCTGCAGCCCCCGGTGTACACGAGCCCAGATTAGTACGATCTATCTGGTAGATTTATCGAACTTTTTGCGACAGACTGCTTGAAGATCTCCGTAAAGCCAGAAGAAGAGGAAGCCCCATGTCGGCCAGCAAACCCCTCGAAGGCCTGCGTATCATCAGCTTCGAACAGTTCGGCGCAGCGCCCTATGCCACGATGTTCCTCGCCGATTTCGGCGCGGAGGTCATCAAGGTCGAAAGCGCGGCGGGCGACTACGCCAGGCAGACCGGGCCGCAGACCCTCGGTGAGGGCGACAGCCTGTATTTCCAGTGCTTCAACCTGAACAAGAAGAGCGTCGTCCTCAACCTGAAAGATCCCGGCGACCGGGCCCTGTTCGAGGAACTGGTGGTCGACTGTGACGCGGTGGTCAACAACCTCCGCGGCAGCCTGCCGGCGAAGCTCGGCATCGACTACCCGGCGCTCAAGGCGATCAACCCGGCCATTGTCTGCGGCCATATCTCGGCCTATGGCCGCGAGGGCTCGCGCGCGGACTGGCCCGGCTACGATTTCCTGATGCAGGCCGAGGCCGGGATCATGGCTCTCACCGGTGACCCCGACGCCGAACCGACCCGCGTCGGTCTGTCTATGGTCGACTACATGACCGGGATGATGCTCGCCTACGGGGTCATGAGCGCGATCCATTCGGCCGGCAGGACCGGCGTGGGCATGGATATCGACGCCTCGCTTTTCGACACGGCACTGCACCAGCTCGCCTACCAGGGCACCTGGTATCTCAACGAGGGTATCGTCACGCCGCGGATGCCGAGGGCGGCCCACCCCTCTTCAACGCCGGTACAGCTCTACCGCACCGAGGATGGCTGGATCTACCTCTGCTGCATGAACCAGAACTTCTGGGAGCTGCTGCTCGAACTTCTCGGCCGCGAGGACCTCGCGCGGGATCCGCGCTTCGCCACCATGGCGGACCGGCAGGCGAACCGCGAGACGCTGGGCGGGATTCTCGACGAGCAGTTCGCGCAGCGCACTTCCACTGCCTGGATGGAGCTTCTCAAGGGCAAGATCCCGGCGGCACCGGTGCGGCCCCTGGATGAGGCCGTCGATAATCCCTTCGTCGCCGAAGCGGGCATGATCAAGGCGGTGGACCATCCGTCCGGCCGCACCCTGCGTTTCTTCGCCAATCCCCTGAAGATCAACGGCCAGCGGCCTGCGCAGCGAGCTGCCCCCGCACTGGACGAACACGGCCCGTCGCTGCGGCAGGCGGCGCAGGGCGGGACCGGGGAGCAGAGCGCATGAAACTGGAAGGCCTGCGAGTCATCGACCTGAGCATGTTCCTGCCCGGCCCGGTCATCACCCAGATCATGGCGGACCATGGCGCCAGCGTCATCCGCGTCGAACCACCGGGTGGGGAGCCGAGCCGGGCCTTCGGCCCCTTCGACGAAGCCGGCCAGTCCATCTGGTTCCGCAATACCCATCGCGGCAAACGCAGCCTGGCGCTCGACCTCAAGCAGGCCGATGACCGCGCCATCCTGTTGTCGCTGGCCAGGGACGCGGACGTGTTCATCGAGGGCTTCCGCCCCGGCGTCGCTGCGAAGCTGGGCGTTGACGCCGAAACCCTCCGCGCGCAGAACCCCCGGCTCGTCTACTGCTCGCTGTCTGCCTTCGGCCAGCGCGGTCCCCTGGGCAGCAAGGGCAGCCACGACATGGGCGCCCAGGCTTACACGGGTTTCCTCGCCCTCAACGACAACGGCGACGGCAAGCCCGTGGTCCCCGGGATGCCGTCTGCCGACATGGCAGCGGCCCTGACGGGCTTCAGCGCGATTCTCATGGCGCTCTACCGGCGCGAGACCACCGGCGCGGGCGACGTCATCGACGCCAACATGTATGACGCGCTCATGGCGTGGACCGCGCACCTCTCGGGCCCCGTCTTCCACGACCGCACCGCCCCGACGACCCGCACTCACCGTTCCATCGGCGGCTCTGCCTTCTACAATCTCTACGAGACCGCGGACGGGCGCCATATCGCGCTCACCGGTCGCGAGCTCAAGTTTGCCGAGGCCCTGCTGACGGCCCTGGACCGAATGGAGCTGTTCGAGCTCGCAAAGGCGGACCCGGGCCCGGAGCAGCAGCGTCTCATCGGCGAACTGCGCGCGATCTTCGCCAGCCGTTCCTTCGAGGACTGGTGCGCCTTTCTCGCCGGCGTCGACGTCAGCTGGGCGCCGGTCCTCGACATGGCGGAAGCCTTCGACCATCCGCATGCGCAGGCCCGCGAAATGCTGTTCCGGGACGACTCGGGCACGGAACTCCCGGGAACGCCGATCAAGTTCGACCTCGAGCCGGGGGAGGTCCGTACCCGCGCACCGGCGCTCGACGATTTCCGCGACGAAGCCCAAACCGTGCGCTGGGACTGGAAGAGAAATCCTTGACGGCATGTTTCACTCTGAAACAGGATTTCAGTCCGCAATGACAACTCGCCGCGCTGCAGGGTGCGGCCAGGCCGATAGCGCTGTGTTCAGCGGCGTCGACCACCGGACAGTGATGGCACCGTTCTTGCTGCCCCCGGGTGGTAACTTCAACGACAGGCAGGCTAGCGAAGGGAGCAACGCATGACAAAAAGAATCAAGATCATCGTACCGATACCGATGGACGAGGCCGGTGTGGCCAATCGCGCCGAGCAGATACCGCCGGAGATGGTCGGCGAGGGCTTCGAAGTCGTTTTCGAGGCCGTCACCTGGGGCGCGGCCCTCGGCGACAGCTACTACGACACGCTGCTGATGGACATGAGCGTCTTCGAAGCCGGCATCAAGGCCGAGGAACAGGGTTTCGACGCGGTCTGTATCGACACGGTCAGCGATTCCGGCATGTACGCGTTGCGCTCCCGCCTGTCCATCCCCGTCGTGGGTCCGGGCCAGGCGTCCCTGCATACAGCCTGCATGCTCGGGCACAAGTTCTCCGTCATCACCATGTGGCCGCAGTGGTTCGCCCTCTACCGCAAGACCCTCAGCGACTACAAGCTCGAGAGCCGCTGTGCCTCCCTGCGCCACATCAACACCCGGCCGGACCTCGCTGAACTGCTCGAAGGCAAGGAGGAAGTGGTCTTCAAGGCGCTCGAGGAGGAGTCCTTCAAGGCCATCGAGGAAGACGGGGCGGACGTGATCGTGCTGGGCTCGACCACCATGCACCAGTCCCACGCCCACCTGGCGAGCGTCCTGCCGGTGCCGGTCATCAACCCGGGACAGGTCTCCTTCGAGCTGTGCAAGATGTACCTCAAGCTGGGCCTGACGCAGAGCAAGACGGCGTTCCCGAGCCCCGAGGCACCCAACGACGCCGGCGTACTCGCCCGCGGCAACCGCTGATAACGCGGCCAGTCACTGATTTACAGAGAGTCGCTGATTGACCAAGAGTCACCTAGGAGCCAACCCATGAGTGCACACCCTTACGAGTACTACATCGACATCGTGACAAAGCGCTACTTTGACGGCGTCGACAACTACAACCTGGACCAGGTGCTGGACTGCTTCCACGAGGACGCGGTGCTGACGGAGGTCACCTCCATGACCGTCCACGAGGGGCGGGACCAGGGCATCCGCACGATGTTCGAGGGGCTGTTCGACGCCCACTCGCGTATCTGGCACGGCAACTTCGTGCACACCGCGGATACGGAGAACGAGGCCATCTGCTCGCAGTTCTCGGTGGAGGTCACGCCCAAGGGCGCCGACGAGGAGCTGCGCTACGAGAACTCCAACCGCTTCTACCTGAAGGACGGCAAGTTCACCCGCGTCTTTGTCTACATGAGCGGCGAGAACCTGCTCAAGTAATCCCCGACCGAACCAGAGGACTGACACCATGCAATATCAATCCACCCTCGGCCGGGACGAACTGGTCGACCTCGCGCTCAACAAGTACTTCGCCAACGTGGACGCCAAGAACCTCGACGCGGTCCTGGACTGCTTCCACGACAACGCCATGATTACCGTGCAGACCGCCTTCACCACGCACGTGGGCAGGGAAGGCATCAAGCGGATGTTCGTGGATTTCATGGAGAGCTACGAAACGATCATCCACCGGGACTTCACCTGCACCATCGATGAAAAGAACGGCCGTATCGCCGCGAGTTTCACGGCGGAGCTGAAGGACGCCGATGGCAACACGGTACTGCTCGAGAACACGAACTTCTGGCGCATCCGCGGCGACAAGTTCCAGGAGGTCTACATCTACATGAGCGGGGCCAATCCGCTCGTCTGAGCAACGACCGGCTTCGCCCGGCAAAGCTGCCACCGGAAAGGCCCCGGCGACACGGTCGCCGGGGCCTTTTCTCTTCCTTGGATGATTTAGCGCCTATGACAGAACGACTTGATGACTCGCGCCACAGGCCCTGTCGGCCAGCCGCGGCAGATCATAGCGCCGTGGCGTAGCGATCCGACTCGCGCATTTCCCAGTAGGCGCTATCGATCGCACGGGTGATGGGACCGGGCGTGGCGCCGCGGATGGTCCGCCCGGCGACCTCCCGCACGGGCAGCACACCGCCCGCGGTGCTGCAGGTGAAGACTTCGTCCGCCGCGTAGACGTCAAAGGCGCTCAGCGCGCATTCCCGCCACGGTATGTCGAGTTCCGTCGCCAGCTCGAGCATCGTTTCGCGGGTAATACCGCGAAGGATCCCCGCAGACGGCGTATATAGCACGCCCTTCTTGACGATGAAGAGATTACTGGCCGCGGATTCGGAGACGTGCCCGCTGTGGTCGAGCCAGAGCGCATCGTCATAGCCGGCCTCCAGCGCCTCCAGGCGGATCAGCTGCGAGTGCAGGCGATCGAGACACTTGTAGCGGGGATCGAGCGTATCGGCCGGGAAGCCGCGGGTCGCACTGATCATCAGGCGGATCCCCGTCTGCCGTTTTTCTTCATCGGCCAGGAACACGTAGGGCGCGACCCAAACGATGCAGGTCGGGGTGAAGTCTCTCGGGTCCGCGACCACGCTATTGGGCTCTCCACGGGTAACGATGAAGCGGATGGAGGCATCGGCGAGCCCGTTGCGCCGCGTCGTCTCGATGATCGCGTCCCGCCAGGCCTCGCGGTCCATGTCGTGGTTGAGCCGCGCCGCCTGGATAGAGTCGAAGAAGCGATCGAGGTGCGCATCGAGCTTGAAGATTCTGCCCTTCCAGGCGGAGACCACGTCGAACACGCCGTCGCCGAGGAGGAAACCCTGGTCGATCGGTGACACCCGCGCCCGGGAAAGCGGCAGGTAGTCTCCATTGAGGTAGATGATGGGCTCGTCGGTCATCGGCTTCTTCTCCGGTCTGTCCGCCGTCAAAGGCGCAGCTGGGGCTTGATCTTCTCGCCGAAGCGCCGGCAGCCCGAGACAAAATCGGGCCAGCTGAAGAGCAGACCGTCGATGCCGGTATCGGCCGCGATCTCCTCGATCTTTCTCGCCACGGTCTCCTCGCTGCCGTGGATCACGGGGACCCCCATAAACGCCATGTTGCCCTCCTCCACGCTCTTCTCCAGCGCAGCCTTGAGCGTATCGCTGGTGCCACCCTTGTTCGTATCCAGGGTCGCACTGCCGATGATATTGGCAATCGCGCCTCGGTCGGCCTGCTCGACGATGTGGTCCACCTGCGCCTGGGCATCCGCATCGCTGTCGCCGACGATCATGTGGAACAGCGCGTAGATGCCGACGGTGCGGTCGTAGGCCTCGGCCTTTTCCCGGACGTCCTTGACGCTGGCGGCGAGGCTCGACTTGTCCGTGAGCACGAACTGGTGGTCGGCATGCTTGGCCACGAACGCCCTGCCCTTGTCTGACTGCCCCGCGCTGACCAGCGGTATCTCCGCTCGCGGCGTCGGGTTCACGACGCAGTCCTCGAGCTGGAAGAACTCGCCGTGATGGGAGAAGCCGCCGCCCTGCCACAGGCCCTTGAGCACGGTGACGTACTCGTCGGCGAACTCGTAGCGTCGGCCGTAGTAGTCGTCACCCGGCCACATGCCCATCTGCGTGTACTCGGGTTTGTTCCAGCCGGTGACGATATTCAGGCCGCAGCGGCCGCCGGAGACGTCGTCGATGGTCGCGATCATTCTCGCGACCACCGCGGGGTGCTGACTGAGAATCGAGATGGAGGGGAACAGGCCGATCTTGTCGGTGGCAGCGGCGATGGCCGCCATGAGCGTGAAGGACTCGAGGCAGCTGTCCCAGTAGCCGGTATCACCACCGAAGCCGCGGAACTTCATCATCGACAGGACGAAATCCAGGCCCTGCCGCTCGGCTTCCTTCGAAATGGCGAGATTGTGCTCGAAGGTGGGCTCGTAAACCGGGCTGCCCGCCGACGGGATATAGCCGTTGCTACCGTTGGGCAGGAAGATACCGAACTTCATTGCTTTGCTCCTCTAGCAGTTCCGGGCAGATGAATTGCCCTATCCCGGGGCCACAGGGGCCGCCCGGTCACAACGACCGATCGAGCGCGCTGGATACGCGTCGGGAAGGCCCTATTCCGCGTTCTGCGCGAGTAGCTCAGACGCCCAGCGCATGTGGTTCTCGAAGTCCTTCGCCGGGTCACGGCCCGTCCCCGCCAAAAGGGCCGCTGTCAATGAGCGGTAATGCTCAAGGTACTCTTCCCACTGGCTGCCGGGGATAAAATCGGCGAGAAGGCGGTTGTAGAAGGCGAAGTAGGGGCGCGAGTAGAACATGACAAGAAAGGTGTTGCCCGCGATCTCATTGATCGTGCGGTGATAGCGGTAGAGGCTGTCGATGAACTGATCGGCATTGCGCCGAAGGCCCGCTTCCTCGATAGCCTGCATACCGACCCGTACCGCCTCCCGGTGTTCCTCGCGATCCATTTTCTGCGCTGCATGCTGCATGCCGAGGGCGCAGATAGCGCTGGTGAACTCGATGAAATCCAGGAGTTCCTTGGTGGTGAGGCGGGCAATGACCGCGCCGCGGTTGGGAACAAGCCGAACCACGCCTTCCCCTGAAAGTACGTGAAGGGCTTCCCGCACCGGGGCTCGGCTGACACCAAAGGCGTCAGCGAGATCGCTGGCGACCAGGCGCTGCCCGGGTACCAGTTCACCCCGGCGCACACGAGCAATGATTTCCTCGACGACGTGGTCGACGGCCGACTGCTCTCTACCGGGTCTCAGCTGTTCGGCTGCAATGGCCAAGATTGTACCTACCGGTAACTATGGTCCGAACGGCAGTATAAAACAGGCCGTCCGCGATGATAACTTGGCACCCGGTGAACGCCGCAGCGCACTAACCCTCGCCGGGCAGGCCAAGAGACCCCGGATTGACTCGACCCTCCGGGTCCAGGACCCCCTTAACGCCGCGGATCACCTTCTCGAGGGATTTATTCTCCATCATCTCGAAGTACGGGTAGTACTTGCCGATCTGCAGGTGTACGCCACCCAGCTGATCGAAGAGGTCACGCAGTTCATCGCGAAGCTGCAGGGCAACGGCACGCCGCTCCTCGTTGGCAGAGATATGCTTCCACTCATCGGCGTATTCCTTCTCGATGAGCGAAAGTCGGAATTCGCCCAGCTCATCGAGCCAGTAGAAGCTCGGCTCGATGACGAACTCGCTGCCGGCGAAGCAGGTCAGGTAGGACGTCTTGATGCCCCACTGCTCCATCAGGTCCTTGCGTTCGGCAAGGAACGCCTCGGTCGCCTTCGCCGCATCGATCGCGCGGGAGAGCGGGAAGAACCCGTGAACCGGAATCCAGACCGCGCCGTCGGACCCGAGCAACACCGTGCGTACACCGCCGAAGGGCTGATTGCGGAAAGCCAGCGGGATGCTGTTCGCCATCTCCGAGCCGCCCTCTTCCTGGCAGATCTCTGCTGCAATATCGACGTGCTCGGCAGCGACACGCTCCGTGTGCCCGTCCAGCGTCATGTGCAGTGAATAGGGTACGTTGCGCAGCACCCGCTTTCCGCCGAGCGCCATCTTCGCTGCCTGCTTCAGGCCCTTTACGCCGCCCTTGCGAACGATCTGCCCCACGACGGACAGCCCCTCCTCGAAGGTGATGCCCTGCTGCTCGAAGCTCGAGTTGTAATAGGGATCGAAGCCGTAACACTCCGAGGCGATGCGCAGCTTCGCAATCCGGACCTGCGCGGCGAGCATGCTTTCGAGAGTGTCGAACTTGAACGACAGGTACCCGGTTTCCTTCGGCGTGGTGATCAGGCGCAGCGTCACCGCGGTCTTCAGCCCGAAGGCCCCGGTGTCGGCCGTGAACAGACCGGTAACGTCCGGGCCGAAGTGGCGATAAAAGCCGTTGCAATGCTTGTGGGCCGCGGACCCGGTCTGCAGGACCTCCCCGCTGGCGAGGACGACCTGCAAACCCAGCACGCTTTCCGCCACCGTGTTGTAGATACCGGAGCCGTGGAACAGGCTGTTCTGCGACACGGCGCCGCCCACCGTTGCGTACATGCCGGACAGGGGGCCGAAGTATGGCGTGCGCAGACCGAGTGGATAGAGAGCCTCGTAGAGCGTTTTCCAGGTCACGCCCGCTTCGACCGTCACGTACATGTCGTCCGCATTGATCTCGAGGATCCGGTCGAACGCCTGCATGTCGACCAGCACCGCCTGCGTTTCGGTCGGCGTGTAGCCACTCGTATAGGACATGCCGCCGCCCCTTGCGAGCACCGAGTACCCGCGTGAGGTGCAGAAGGCCACTGCCGCCGCAAGGCTGTCGACGCTCGTCGGGCGGATGATCGCGGCGGCGACCTCCCTCGGGCGGAAGCTGAGATCCGTGGAGAAGAATTCCCGATCAGCCTGGTCGAACAGGACATTTCCGTCGCCGAGAATCCCGCGCAGACCGCTCTCGAATTCGTCCACGCTTGCCAAGTTAGATGCCGGTTCGTTCATGTGTTTCCTCCTGCCGGGGCGAAAATGGGTTCTACGCTTGCACTGGGTACTTGACCAACCGTCCGGTCACATAGTGTATGCAATATGTCATACGAAAATGCTAATGACAAGAAGACCCCCGCGGTGTGATTGCTGCAGTCATCACTCAGCGTTCGGAAAGCCAGAAGCCGGATACCCTGCTCAATTGATTGCATACTATTTTTTATACAATAATGGGCGAGTCTCGCTTAGCTGTAAAAATCGGGACGCCTCTCTCGACCATCAGACCAACGAGGACGACGCCATGCCCACACCCATCCGCTGTGCGTACATCGACATTCCGGCGGGACAGATCCACTACCGCCATGCCGCTGGCGATGGCATCCCCTTCGTGTACCTGCACCAGACTGCCAGTTCCTCCAAGATGTGGTTGAAGGTCATGGAACGTTTGTCCGACCTGGGACCGCACTACGCGATAGACACGCCGGGGTTCGGCGGTAGTTTCGACCCGGAGGAGTCTCCGTCCATGAGCCAGTACGTCGACTGGATGGCCGAAGCGCTGGCAGCACTCGATGTCACTAGGGCGCACATCGTCGGGCACCACACGGGCGCCTGCATAGGGTGTGAACTCGCCGCGCGCTATCCATCCTTGGCAGCCAGCGTCACCCTACTGGGGCCCGTCCCGCTCACCGACGAAGAACGAGAGGAGTTTTCCCGGCACTTCGGCGCACCGTTCGAGACAACAGCAAGCGGCGGCTACCTCATGGATAACTGGTACTATCTCGACCGACTCGGGGCCCATGCGGACCTCACCCTGTTCCATCGCGAACTCTGGGATATGCTGCGGGCGCAGTACGGCCGGGTGAAGAGCTACGCGGCCGTCTGGGGCCAGGATTTCACCGGCTTCTTCGAGGCGATCACGGTGCCCCTCGCCATCATGTGCGCCCAGGACGACGTGCTATGGCCGTTTTTCGATAGAGCGAAGGAACTTCGTCCTGATGCGCTTGCGGCTGTACCCGGCGGCGCCAATTTTGAGCCAGACCTCGACCCCGACACAGTAGCCGGGACCATACGCCAACTTGTCACGTCAATTGCGGATTGACCCGCAGCAGGCGCTGCATCACGACCTACCCGCGAACGCGGGAGGTGAGCACATTCGGAGCGGGCCGCTCTGCCCGCAGGCGCAGGCCGGACTGACTGAAGAAGGTGTCAGTCCGCGCTCTCGACGCGCTTCACCGCCTCATCGTAGCTTTCCATGCCCCGTGCCATTTCTTCCAGGGCCTCCTTTTCCTGGGTCACGACCCGCAGGACGACGTCGAGGAAGCCCTCACGCCAGGCTTCTCGTTCGGCGTGCTCTTTTGCCGTGGGAACATAATTGCCAACATCTTCCCGGGTGATCACGGCGGCTTTTTCCAGCAGGCGCTCGATACTGTCGATGCGCTCGCGCATGACCGCCACCTCCCCCGCCAGGGCCATGGTGATAGACAGGACTTTCTCCACTTCGGCGTCAAGATACTGGGGGCGTTCTCCCCTGGCCTTCTGTTGCAGCTTTATCGTTTCCACTCGCGAGGTTCCCTGCGGTTGAGTAATGGCGGTCCGACGGCCTGCCGCCGGACCGGTTCGCGCGCCGGCGTTGGCTCAGTCCTTGACCGCACCCCACACGTACCAGGCACCTCCGCCACCGAAGTCTCCCCCCTGGAAGACGCGGGCGCGCTTGGCCTCTGCAGCCTCGAAGGCGCTGGGCTGGTAGCCCTCGAAGGCTTTCGCTGGGTCGAAGCCGGTCTCCTCCGCGATTGCAGCCGGCTCTATTTCGTGGCTCGCACCCCAGTAGGGCTCGTTATTGTTGCGCGTATCCCAGTCCAGCATGAACGCGTCGTAGGCCGGCAGGTCACGGTAGGGGGGCGTTTCCGCGTGAATCACGACGCCGCCGGGCTTCAACAGGCGTCGGCACTCGCGCATGATGTTGCGCATCGCCTTGTGGCTGGTTTCGTGAACCAGGATGTGGCTGACAATCAGGTCGAAGGACTCGTCCTCGTAGCAGGACATGTCCTCGGCGTTCTCCTGGCGGAAGTGGACCTTCTTGCCCATGGACTCGGCCCGGGCGTGGGCATAGCGCAGCACCGGGGCACCCACGTCGATGGCGTGCAGCTCGGCTTCCGGGTAGGCATCGGCGTAAGGCAGTGTTGAGTGACCGACGGTACACCCGAGATCGAGAATGCGCGTCGGCTTCAGTGCAGGGAAATGCTCCTTCAGGTAGGCGATGGTGGTATCGCCGATATCCGAGTTGCACTCGCCCATCCGTCCCATGGCGTAGAGATACACGGCCCGGTCGTAAACCGCGCCATTGGCCACGTCATCATCGGCAAACTCGGTGTGATAACCACCCGGCATGCAGTGTATGTCTACGGCCTTGTGGTACCGCGGTGTTTCCAGCTCCGGGTTCAGCTCAAGCGTCCCGCCGGCGCCCTCGGAATTGCGCGCACTGTCGATAAGCGACGGCAACTGCCGTTCCACCGGTAGCTGGCAGGCTTTCCACATCATCTCCTGGCTGTTGCGCTGCATAGCACTCCAGAAGGTGAAGTAGGGCTCATGCTTCATGGCGTCGCGGATTTCCTGGTAGGTCGTGGCCGCCTTGCCGGTCTGCGCCATGTAGTCACGACCGGCGCGCACTTCAAAGGCCAGCTTGTTGGCGGTGGAGACCTTGTTAGCGAGGTGCAGCTTGAGGCTGCGCACGAAATCCTGGCGAGATGCTTCCTCGGCTGTCGGCTGCGGGAAAACTGCATGGCTTTGCTGGCTGGTCAGCGATCGTTCCATAACTTCGTTCCTCTATTGGTCTTGGCCTATTAGTGCACTTTACCACCGTGGCCAATGAACACCGCACTGGGGTTCCTCGGTTCAATGACTACTTGCTACGATCCACCGTGTGCAAATCGCCTACACGATCGTATACAGTTTTGCGGTTTCGCCTAGCGGCGTCAAGTCTTTAACACATGGGGTGATCGGTCCGGTTGGCAATAAGAACCCACGGCCAATCACCTGACTCGGTATAAAGGCTAACGCACTTTGAAGCTCCAGGCCTGCATGGCCTCCCGGGACCGACAGGGGTCCGGCCCGAGAGCATCAACTGCTGCAGGCGCTACCGAGACTTGGGGGAATTCACCATGGGTAAGCTGTCCGTCGATCTCGCAGGAAAGGTCGCACTGGTGACCGGCGCCAGCTCCGGCATCGGCGCCGCGGTCGCACGCGCCTTCGCCGGCGCCGGCGCGCGGGTTTTCATCAACCACCCCGGGGAGGCGTGCGAAGCAGACGCGGCGTCGCTGGTCTCTGAGCTCAAGCAAAGCGGTGTCGTCGCGCACGCGGTCGCTGCAAATGTCTCCGACGAGGCACAGGTCACCGCCATGTTCGCGGAGGTCACGGACCGCGAAGGCGGGTTGGACATTTTGGTCAATAATGCAGGCATCGCACACAGTGCACCCATCGAGTCGATTGAACTTGCGGAATTCCAGCGCGTGCTGAACGTCCACCTCGTGGGCACCTTCCTCTGCACTCGTGCCGCGCTGCCCCTGTTCTACCGCCAGAACAGCGGACGCATCATCAATACCGCGTCCCAGCTGGCTTACATCGGTGCTCCCGGCTTCGCCCACTACACGGCGGCAAAAGGCGGCATCCTGTCCTTCACCCGCAGCCTCGCCCTCGAGATCGGGGACCGCAACATCACCGCGAACTGCGTGGCACCGGGCGCAACCATGACGCCCATGCTGGCGGACGTGCCCGAGGAGGTCATCGCAGCCATACGCAGCAATATTCCCGCCGGGCGCCTGGCGGAAGTCGATGACATCGTAGGTGCCTACCTGTTCCTCGCCAGTGACGCGGCGGCGCACTTTCGCGGCCAGTGCCTGAGCCCCAATGGCGGGGACGCTTTCCTTTAGGATGCAGGGTGTCTCCGCGACGGCACCGGGTCGCGCAGGAAACTTCCGTCAGGACTAACGAGGAAACGAGCAATGAGTAAGAAAACGGCGCTGGTAACGGGCGCGGGTATCGGTCTGGGCAGGGCCTCGGCGATTGCGCTGGCCGCGGCGGGTCACAAGGTCTTCGTGACTGACGTGCTCGCCGACGAGGGGGAGGACTGTGCGGCGAGCATCCGCAGTGACGGCGGCGACGCGGAATACCACTTCCTCGACGTGACCGACTCTGCGGCCGCCAGCAACCTGGTCGCATCGCTTGAAGCCGAGCATGGCGCGCTCTCCGCCCTGGTCCTGAACGCGGGGATCGCGCGAACCCTGCCGCTGGAGACCCTGACTGATGAACAGTGGGACGAGACCATCGACGTCAACCTGAAGGGGATGATGCGCGTACTCCGCGCCGCTGCGCCCGGGATGAAGCGCGCCGGCGAGGGGGCGGTCGTGTGCCTGTCGTCCATCGTCGGTCCGCTGCTGGGCTGGTCGGAACACATCCCCTACTCGTCGAGCAAGGGGGGCGTGGCGGGCCTGGTGCGCGCCGCAGCGCTGGAACTCGCGCCCCACGGGATTCGTGTCAACGGTGTCGCCCCGGGCGTGATCCGCAGCGCGCAGACGCTGGACCCGGTCAACTCGCTCGGTGAAGAGGGCCTCGAGGCTTTTGCACAGACGGTACCGCTCGGGCGTGTCGGAGACCCGAAGGACATCGCCGACGTCGCGGTCTTCCTGCTGTCGGACAGCGCACGCTACCTGACCGGCCAGATTCTTGCCGTCGACGGCGGTACCACGATCAGCCTGTAAAGAGCTGCGGCGGCTATACCCCGGCACTGAGCCAAAAAAAGGCCGGCCCGGAAACCCGGGCCGGCCCTTGAGCGCTTACAGCGTCAGAAGTTGTACTGCAGCTCCACACCCACGCGGCGCAGGGTTCCCGGGCTGATGAAGCCGCCGCCGAACTCGGGCGCCAGGATCACCTCGCGGATGAACTCTTCCTCGAAGAGGTTGGTGGCGAAGGCGGTCACGCTCCACTGGTTACTGCGCAGGCCGAGGCGGAGGTTGGTCAGGCCATAGCCATCCACCTGGGTCACATCGTAATTGGCGGGCGGGCCGCCGAACAGCGTAGCCGGCACGATGTCATCCTGAACCGTGTGGTACCAGGTGTCACCCTGGTAGGAGTACTCCAGGCGACCGAAGAGCTCGAACTCGCCGATCGGCTGGTTGTACTGCAGGGCCGCATTCCACGTGTACTCCGGGTTGTTGGGGACTTCGTTCCCCTCGGTGTAGGGGCGCAGCGCGTTCTCGTCGATTTCGCCGTCGACCATGGAGTAGCCGACGTCGAGGCGCAGGCTGTCGGTCATGGCCCAGGCAGCGCTAAGTTCGAAGCCCTGCAGCGTGACCTCGTCGATGTTCGAGGCCGTCCTCAGCAGGCCGAAGGGACCGACGAAGAACTCGAAGAACTGCATGTCCTCGACTTCCGTGTAGAACACGGCACCGTTGAGGCTCACCCTGTTTTCGAACAGCTCCGAACGGAAGCCGAGCTCGAAGGCGCTGGACGTCTCCTCGCGGAACAGGTTCGGCGGTGCGCTGAGAGCACCACCGTTATCCACGAGGTAGAACTGCACGGTCTCGGTGGAGCCCTGGTTGAGGAAGCCACCAGCCTTGAAGCCGACACCCCAGCTGCCGTAGATCGTCGTGAAATCGGTCGCGTCCCAGGTCAGGCTGATCTTGGGCTGGACCTGGTCGAAGGTCTCGCTGCGATCGCCGATCGTGGGGGACACGGTGAAGTCATCGAAGTTGACGAAACCGGGGTTCAGCGGAGACCCGGGCAGCGGTTCGCCGTTGAGCGTACAGTTGCCGCCGCAGAAATCGATAAAGTTCGACAGGTTACCATCGGCCGGAGAGGGCACGTTGTTGGAGACTTCGCGCTTCTCCCGGTCGTAGCGCGCCGCGAGCGACAGTTCCACCCGGTCGGTGATGTCGTAGCTCACCGAGCCGAAGACCGCGTAGACTTCCGTGTCGAAGGTGTCATCGACAATGGCGTCGGTCAGTGGGCTGAAAATCTGCTCGGGCAGCCCCGCCGCGGGCCCGGGCCAGTTTTCGCCGGTGTCACGAGCCTGGGAAATTGCCTGCTGGCGCTCGATGTTCAGGTAGTACACACCAGCCTGCCAGCGCAGCTTCTGGTCCTCATTGGAGGTGACCTGAAGCTGAAAGCTGAAGTCCTCCTGCAGCCGCTCCTGGTACTGATAGCCGTCACAGGTAGTCGGGCTGTAGGGCGGCAGCACCGATTCGCCGGGGCCGGAGCCGAAGATGAAGGTCGGCGCCGGCAGCGGGGTAACGCCACCGGGGACTTCCGGCGTATAGGACGGGGCGAGCCCCGCCAGCGAGTTGATACACGCGTCGGTGCCGGCATAGAAACCGAAGGCGCCGGAGGTGCCGTCGGCGATGAAGGTGTCTTCCGTATCGCTGTAGAAGCCCCAGGTAGTAAGCGTACCCCAGTCGAATTGCTTGTCGAGCTTCACGGAGAACTCGAGCACGTCTTGCTCGTTGACCGGCTCGACGTTACCCGCGAAGATGAAGTCGTGGTCGTTGACGTCCTGGTAGAAGGCCTCAGAGCCCGGCGTACCGAAGCCCTGAAAGCTCGGGATCGCGAAGCCGGCGTTGAAGGCGATCGCCGATGCTTCCGACTTGCCGTAGCGGAGCTTGGTGTCGATTGAGAGCGTATCGCTAGGATCGAACACCAGGCGGCCCTGCACCGAGTAGTTCTCCTGGGCATCCACAACGTCGTCATTCTGGAAGCTGTTGCTGTAGAAGCCATCGGTGCTGCGGAAATCCGCCTGCAGCCGGCCGGCAACCTTGTCACCCAGCGGCCCCGAGATCGCGGCCAGCCCCGTGTAGGTGTTGTCCTCGGCAAAGCTCACCCGGACCTTGCCTTCCACTTCCTGCGAAGGCCGCTTGGTCGACATGATGATCGCGCCGGCCGCGGCGGAGCGGCCGTAGAGAGCACCCTGCGGCCCCTTCAGGATCTCGATCTGCTCGAGGTCCGCGTACTCGCGGTTGAAGGCGTAGGTGTTGATATAGAGAATGCCGTCGATGATCAGGGCGAAGTTCGTTTCCGCGTCGCGGGCGCCGTTCATGCCCCGGATGGAAACCGAGGAATCGCCCGTCTCCACCGTGTTGACGAAGCTCACGCCGGGCGTCTGGGAGATGAAGTCCTCCGCGCGCTCGATGCCCATGTCCTCGATCTGTGTCGAGGTGAAGGCAGTCACCGTGCTGGGAACGTCCTGCAGGGACTCGGTCCGCGCACGCGCCGTCACCACGATTTCCTCGAGCTGCGCCTGGGCGGCCGCCGGCATCAGCAGGGAACCGGTGGAGGAAGCGACCGCACAGATCGCCGATGCCAGGACGCGCGGCGCCGTAGCCGGTCGCAGTCCGTTCTCTTTCAGATTTTTCATGAGCAAGTCACCTGTCTTCTTGTCTGCCGGAAAATCAGTACCCCTACTGGCTGTCGCCTGTCGGTCTCGTCTCGTCTTCATGCTCTCTCTTACCCCTCTCTCCTGGACTCTCTCTGGTCTCGCACTGAGCGGACTTTACGCGATTCGGTTCGTGTCACTGCCTTCAAGCTTCTTCAGGCGCCGCCACAGCGTCGTCGGGCTGATGCCGAGATAGGCAGCCACCTGCTGCCGGTCCCCGCTGAACTTCTCCATGGCCCGCACGATGGCCGACGCCTCCAGGTCCTTCAGGGCGCCGGACGCATAGCCCCCCTCCTGGCGGTTGAGCTCGGGCAGGATCTCCAGGACCTCGCTCCGGCTCAGGTCAACATGCTCCGCCTTACCGCAATTTACTACCAGGCGTTCCGTGAAGTTTTGCAGCTCGCGGATATTGCCGGGCCAGTGGTAGCTGTCGAAGAGCGGCTCGACCAGCTCGAGCAGCGCATCGATGGGCACCTCCATGCCGTACTCCGCGGCATAGTGCGCACAGTAATGCCGGGCGATCGCCGGCACCTCTTCCTTGCGCTGGCGCAGCGGCGGCAGCCTCAGATTGAATACGTTCAGCCGGTAATAGAGATCATCGCGAAATTCACCCTGGTCTACCGCCTCCTGCAGATCGCGGTTGGTCGCCGCGATCAGCTTGAAATCGACGTCGATCTCGCGGTTGCTGCCCACGGGCCGGATCCGCCGCTCCTGCAGGGCCCGGAGCAGCTTGATCTGCTGCTGTGGCGGCATTTCACCGATCTCGTCGAGAAACAGTGCGCCGCCGTTCGCCTGCTCCATGAGGCCGATGCGGCCGCCGCGGCGGGAGCTGGTGAACGCCCCCTCGACGTAGCCGAAAAGTTCACTCTCGAAGAGCTCGTGGGGAATGCTCGCGCAGTTCACGGCCACCAGCGGGCCGTCCGCGTAATCGCTCAGACGGTGGATCTCGCGCGCGATATGCTCTTTGCCGGTGCCGCTTTCTCCCTCGAGCAGCACCGACGCGCGGCCCCGGGCATAGGTCCGCGCGAGCGCCGCGACCCGCTCCATGCGCGAGGAGTGCACGATGAAACGCTGCGGGCGATCGCCGCGCGCGGCAGCGCGCGCCGCCTGCGCCGAGCGCCCGGCATCGATCGCACGGCGCAGCATCTCCCGCGCCGAGTCGCGGCTGTACATGAGAATGGCCGGGATTCCGCGCTGCTCCGCGAGCCCGCAGGTATAGCTCGGGCCGACGATGACCTGCGGGTCCTCATCGGCAATGGCGAGGAGCAGGCTCTCGTTCGCCTCATCGGCGGTGCTGTAGCGGTGGTGGCACAGCTCCAGGTCGGTGATTTCCGGCAGGCTCGCGAACAGTCGCTCGCTCGGGCCGGCCTTTTCCGAGTAGGTGAACACGTGGACGCGACGGGATATCTTGCGCGCCTTGCCGAGGGCCTCGAGCACGTCCGTGTCGGTAACGGGCTGTGAAAGTACCGGTACCGACAGCGTGGCACGCAGGTAGGCGGCATTGGAGCCGGCGCTGATCACCACGTCGGGGCGGTGGCGCTCCACGAGGCCCGAGTAGTCCGTGTCGCCCGTGGCGATGGACTCGACGATGGTAACTGCCACATCCTGCTCGAACTCCGGGAGGAGCACGTTGATCAGCTCGCTGAACTTGCGATAGCCGACCACCAGGATGCGGACACGTCCCATCATCCCGCGGCCTCCTGCGGCGGCAGCGCGGCGATGATGGTTTGCGTATCAGACACGTCCGCGTACTTCGCGTGCATGTCGTGAAGGTTGGCCGCGTGCGCATCGGGGTTGCGGTCACCGACCGCATCGGCGGGCACGAAGACCGGGTAGTCATGCTGCAGCCCGTCCACTACCGTGGCGCGCACGCAACCGCTGGTCGTGAGCCCGGTAATCACGAGGCTGTCGACGCCCGCGGCTTTCAGCCGCTGCGCGAGGTCCGTGTCGAAGAAGCTGCTGGCGTGGCGCTTCTCGATAACGGCCTCGCCGGCGCGGGGCGCCAGGCGCTTGTCCACCGCGACCGCGTCCGAGCAGGGCTTCAGCACCTCGAGGGCCGGCAGCCGGCGGCGGAACACGGTGGCCTGGTCGTCGCTGCGGTAGATGACTGTGGTGAAGAACACCGGCAGCCCGCGCTCGCGGAAGGCGGCGAGCAGCCGTGCGTTCGCTGCGACCACCTCATCCGCCTTGCTGCCCAGCGGGCTCGCCGGGTCCGTGAAGGCGTTGATCATGTCCACGAGCACGAGTGCCGGGCGCTGGCCCGGCTGCGCGCTTTGTCGCTCGAGGTCCGCCATCGGGCCGCTCTCAGGCCACGCCCTGGAAGCTCGGGTCCACCGGCGGCTCCAGGTGCGTCTCCTCGAGGCAGCGGGCCTTGAGCTCCTCGATGGTGCCGCCGCGGTTGAACAGCTCGACCTCGCCCCGTTCCGCGCGCAGCTTTTCGCGCAGGTCCTCGGTGGCTGCACCGTCAACGCTGCCGTCCTCGGCGATGACCACGCCGTAGCGACGGGCGCCCTCGGCGGTGACCAGCCGGCGGGCAACGTCCTTTCGCACCAGTTCCGGGTCCCGCTCGTAGGGGTCGCCCCAGCCGCCACCGCCCCAGGTGTTGAAGTAGAGCAGGTCACCCTTCTTCACCTTGATGCCCTCGGCCTTGGCGCCCAGCCATTCCTCGCTGCCGTCCGCACGCACCAGGCGCTTGGTGGAACGCAGGCCCGGTTCCCCGCCGAGCACGCCCCAGGGATAGGTGAGCCAGCGGTCGTCATGGATACCGATCTCGCCGTCGGCGAGGAAACGGTAGGCGACCGTGAGACCGTTGCCGCCGCGATGCAGGCCGGCGCCACCGGAATCCGGAATCGTGGCGTAGGTCTCGATACGCAGCGGAAAGTAGGACTCGATGAACTCGTTCGGCACGTTGGTGAACCCCGGCCAGAGGCTGTGGCCATCGGGACCGTCACCCACCGGCCGGCCGGGAATGCCGCCGAAACCGATCTGAAACAGCTGAAACCATTCGCCGTCGTCGCGGTAACCGGAGTAGAACAGGTGAGGCGAATCGGAGAAGCCCGCCGCGTTCAGCATCTGCTCCGGAGCACCCATGCCGAGGAGCGCGCCGAGCAGGTCGAAGATGCGACCCAGGGCGTGCGTGCGGCCCGACAGGGCGGCGGGGTACTTCGGCTTGAGCAGGGTGCCCTCGGGAATGCGGACATCCACCAGGTCGTAGAAGCCATCGTTGAAGACGATCTGCGGGTCCACCACGTTGATCGTGAAGGAGCCGAAGAACATCTTGAACATGTCCTCGTTGAGAAAGAAGTTCACCGAACTCTGCGCCTGCGGGTCCGTGCCGGCGAAGTCGAAGATGGCCTTGCTGCCCTCGCGCCAGAGCCTGCACTTGATGCGGTAAGGGCCCATGCCCATGCCGTCGTCGCAGAGGTAGTCCTCGAACTCTCGCGGCTCCTCGGGCACGAAGTTCTCGATGATGTGCTTCATCGCGTCGTAGTTGCGCTTGAGCATCACGTCCATGGTCGTGGCCAGCACGTCGTCGCCGAAGCGCTCGGCGACCTCGACGCAGCGCCGCGCCGCGGTCTTGCAGGCAGCGACAAGCGCGTTTAGGTCGAAGCGGTTCCACTGCGGTGTGCGCACGTTGTGCAGGATGAGCTCGAGGACGTCCTCCTGGAGCACGCCCTTCTTGTAGAGCTTGGTCGGCGGGATGCGGATGCCTTCCTGGTAGATGGTCGTCGCCCTGATCGGGATCGAACCCGGCACCATGCCACCGTTGTCGGACATGTGGCCAAACATCGCGCTCCAGGCGATATGGCGGCCGTCCTTGAACACGGGCACGAGCACGACCCAGTCGGGCAGGTGGGACACCGCCGCGTTACACATGTAGGGATCGTTGGTGAGGATGATGTCGCCTTCCTCGATATCGGCATCGTAGGCTGACAGGAACGGGCCGATGAAGGAACCGAACTGGCCCACGACCATCTTGCCGTCGCGGTTGGCGATCATGGGGAAGCAATCGCCCTGCTCGCGGATACCCGGCGACATCGCGGTGCGGAAGAGGACCGCGTCCATCTCCTCGCGCGCATTCCTGAGGGCGTTCTCGATCAGGTCGACGGTCACGCCGTCCACGTCCACGGTGTTCAGCGGCGCACTGTTTTCCTGGATGATTCGTGCAGGCATCTCGCTACCCTCCTCAGGCTGCCGGGTTGATCAGCAGGTTGCCGATGGCGTCGACGCCGGCCTCGTAGCCGGGCAGCACCACCGTGGTGGAATCCATTTCCGTGACGATGGCCGGCCCCGGCACCGTCAGCCCCTCGTGCAGCCTGCCCCGGTCGTAGAGGCGGATGTCGTGCCATTCGCCCTCGTAGTAGAAGCGGCTCTCGTGGATCACGCAGTCGTCCAGGGTGGAGCTGGTATCGCCGCCCTCGCGGGTGAGT
This sequence comes from Pseudohaliea sp., assembly GCF_040217025.1. Classification (GTDB taxonomy): domain Bacteria; phylum Pseudomonadota; class Gammaproteobacteria; order Pseudomonadales; family Halieaceae; genus Pseudohaliea. The sequence goes on from NZ_JAVJOA010000008.1 coordinate 1,469,621, forward strand.
ACCGTGCGCGTGGCCGCCTTCGCGACGGCGCGGATCATGAGGATCTCGTGGCCGTCGCCGAGCTTGAAGGTGAACAGCTGCTCGTGCTCCTCGTCAAAGGCGTCGGTCAGCATCGCGACGCCTTTCTCGCGCAGCTCCGCCTCGGTGAAATCGACGGTGATCTGGAAAGCCTGCCCCATGTAGCGCAGGTCCGCCTGGAAGCTCACTTCGTGCTGCTCCGCGGGGATGCCGTCGGCCACCAGCGCCTGGCCGGCGCGCTCCTGCAGCTCCTTGAGGTCCGCCAGCAGCTTGTCGTTGGTGAGGTCCTCGGCCATGGTCAGGTAGGTCCGGGCCGCTTCGTCCTGCACCTGCGTGGTCGCGTCGCCGTAGGCGCAGAGCACGCCCGGCCCCGGGGGCACGATCACCGGCCAGGCGTTGGTGAGGATGCCGAGGGCGTTGGCGTGCAGCGGACCCGCGCCGCCGAAGCCCACCAGGGCGAAGTCGCGCGGGTCGTAGCCCTGCTCGACGGACACCAGGCGCAGCGCGCCGAACATGGACTCGTTGACGATCTTGATGATCCCCTCGGCGGCCTCCATGAGGCCGATGCCCATGGCATCCGCGACCTTCTGCACCGCCGCCACGGAAGCGTCGTGGTTGATTTCCATCTTGCCGCCTAGCTGCACGTCCGAGGGCAGGTAGCCGAGGACCACGTTGGCGTCGCAGACCGTGGGCTCCGTGCCGCCCTTCATGTAGCAGGCGGGGCCGGGCACGGCCCCCGCGGACTCGGGCCCCACGCGCAGCGCCTTGGTCAGCTCCGGCACGAAGGCGATGGAGCCGCCGCCGGCCCCGACGGTGCGCACGTCTACGGAGGGCGCGCGCACGTTCACGTCGCCGACGTAGGTCTCCCGGCGTACCCGCGCCTTGGAATCCTGGATGAGCGCCACGTCCGTGGAGGTACCGCCCATGTCGAAGGTGAGGATGTTGTCGTAGCCGGCGCGGCTGCAGAAGTAGATGGCGCCGGCGACGCCGCCGGCAGGCCCGGACATGAGCAGATTCACCGGCGAGTCCGCCGCGGCCCGGGCGGAGGCCAGGCCGCCATCGGAGCGCAGGATGGACAGCTGCGTGTCGGTGCCGAGGCGCTCTTCCAGGGCGGTCTGCAGGTTGTTGACGTAGCGGGACACTTCCGGCCGCACGTAGGAATTGACCACCGTGGTCTCCGTGCGCTCGTACTCCTGCATCTCCGGCACTACCTCGCTGGAGATCGAGATCGGGGTGTCGCCGAAGATCTCCCGGACGATCTCCCGCGCGCGCTCCTCGTGGGCGTGGTTGATGTAGGCGTTGACGAAGCAGATGGTGAGCGCCTCGACCTCGCCGCGGGCGTAGAGCGTCTCGAGGTCGGCCCGCAGCCGGTCCTCGTCCAGGGGAGTGACCACGGAGCCGTCGGCCGCCATGCGCTCGGTGGCGCCGATGGTCAGCTCGAGCGGTGCGAGCAGCGGGCTCTTGATGTAGCTGACCCAGCCGCCGAGGCCGCCGGGGCAGTAGGAGCGCGCGACCTGCAGGGTATCCTCGAAGCCCGCCGTGGTCACGAGACCCACCCGGGCACCCTTGCCCGTCAGCACGGCATTGGTGGCGACCGTGGTGCCGTGCATCACCAGCTTGATGTCGCCCGGCTCGATACCGGACTCCTCGCACACCCGCGCCACACCGTTGAGCACGCCGATGGAGGAATCCTCCGGCGTGGACGGGACCTTCGCCGTGTGGGTCTCGCCGGTCTCCTCGTTCATGAGCAGGAAATCGGTGAAGGTGCCGCCGACGTCAACGCCGAGTCTGTATGCCATTGCTATCTCCTCTCTATCGCGCGCCCGCCGGCCGTCAGGCCGCGTTCCTGCCCGGATTCATGTCGGGGTTCTTGCTCAGCCAGTAATGGGCACGGCCGCCCTGCGGCGTACCGATCAGTTCACTCACCTTGGCCACCGCCGCCAGCAGCGCGGGCATGTCCACCCCCGTGTCGAAGCCCATGGACTCGCAGAGCATGACGACATCTTCCGTTGCCACGTTGCCCTTGGCGCCGGGCGCAAAGGGGCAGCCGCCGAGGCCGCCGACGGAGCTGTCGAAACGGCGGACGCCGCTCTCTACCGCTGCGTAGACGTTGGCGAGACCCATGGCCCGCGTATCGTGGAAGTGGCAGGCCAGGCGCTGCGCGCCGTGGTCGGCCACCAGGTCATCCATGAGCGCACGCACCGCGGCCGGGTTGGCGGCACCGATGGTGTCGGCGATCACGATCTCATCTGCGCCGTAGCCGGCCAACGCCTGCGCCTGCTCGCGCACCACGGACGCAGGCGTCGGGCCCTCGAAGGGGCATTCCCAGGCGACGGCGAGGTAGGCCTGCACCCGGGCGCCCTCGTCCCGGCCGCGCCGGATCACCGCTTCGGCGACGGCCAGCGTTTCATCGAGGCCCATGTTGATGTTCTTGCGGTTCATGGTCTCCGTGGCGGAGACGACCACCGCGACCGTCTCGACGCCCGCGGCCCGGGCCAGCTCGTAGCCCTTCATGTTGGGGACGAGGGCGCTGAAGGCAACGCCGGGGGGCGGCGACAGGCGCGCCACGAGTTCGCCGGTGCCGGCCATCTGCGGCACCGCCTTCGGCGACACGAAGCTGCCGACCTCGAAGTGGCGGATGCCGGTCGCCAGGAGTGCCCGCGCCATCGCCTCGCGCGCGTCGAGGCTCAGGTGCTTGGGCTGGCTCTGCAGGCCGTCCCGAAGGCCGACCTCGTTGATCACGATCTGCGGGTCACTCATGCAATCTTGCCCTCCTCGCGCAACTGCGCGACCTGCTCGGCACTGTACCCGAGAAGGCCGGTGAGCACGGTATCGGTGTGCTGGCCCAGGAGCGGCGCCGGGGAGAAGCTCTCCTCGCCGGTGCGCGAGAGCTTGATCGGGTTGCCCGGGCCGCGGGTCTTCGCGCCGCTCGGGTGCTCGAGCTCCACCACCATGTTTCGCGACAGCACCTGCTCGTCCGAGAGGGCCTCGCCGAAGCGGTTGACCTTGGCACAGGGGATGCGCTTGTCCTGCAACTGCTTGAGCCAGTAGTCAGACGTGTTGGTCGCGAGCAGCTCGTTGAGCTTGCCGTCGATAAAGTCCTTGTCGGCGAGGCGGCCAGGCTGCGTCTTGTACTTCTCGTCGCGGAACGGCTCGAAATCGACGACCTCGAGCAGGTTGTCCCAGAAGCTGTCGAAGATGACCGCGATGATGATATGGCCGTCCGAGGTGCGGTAGCTGTTGTAGGGCACGTGGACGAAGTGGCTGTTGCCGATCGGGGTCGGCTCCTGGCCCGAGAGGAAAAACATGGTCGCCATGTAGTTGAGCATGGAGATCTGGCAGTCGAGCATGGAGATATCGACGTGCTGGCCCTCGCCGCTGCGCTCGCGCTCATAGAGGGCGGACAGCACGCCCATCACCCCGAACATGCCGCCGCCGAGGTCGCCGATGGGAATACCGGCGCGGGTCGGGTGCTCGGCGTCGGTACCGGTGATGGACATGCCCCCGCCGAGGGCCTGCACCACCTGGTCAAAGGCCGGGCGCTGGTAGTTGGGACCCGCGGAGCCGAAACCGCTGATGGAGCAGGTGATGATGCCGGGGTTGTAGTCGCGCAGGTAGCGGTAGCTGATCTTCAACTTGTCGGCGACGCCGGCACTGAAGTTCTCGATGACGACGTCTGCCTCCTTCACGAGGTCATAGAAGACCTTCAGGCCCTCCTCGCTCTTCAGGTCGAGGGCGACGCTCTGCTTGTTGCGATTGAGGGTGATGAAGTAGGCACCCTGGCCCTCCAGGGAGTTGGCGGGGTCCGTGGCCAGCAGCTTGCGAGTTCCCTCCCCCTGCAGCGGCTCGACCTTGATCGTCTCGGCGCCGAGGTCGGCGAGGATCATGGCGCCGTAGGGACCGGACAGCATGTGGGTGAGGTCCAGGACGCGCACGCCGGCGAGGGGTTTGGCCATGATCTGCTCCCTGCTTGTCGTTAATAGGCCACGGGCACTGCACGATGCGTGCCACAGTGAGACGCCGCTATCCGCCAGGTGGCAGGGCGGCCGAACAGCCGGGTGCCCGCGGGGCGCCGGGCGCGCTTTCCGGCGACCTTTCCGGTCCAGGGTGGGATTCCTGGTCCGGCTTCTCCAGGGCTACAGGCGCTTTGGTGCGGCACGATCCATGGGCACCCATTCCTTTCATTATGGCATACGGGTGTTTCACTATGAAATTTTCCGCCTTGCGACCAGCTGCCCCGCTGGCGGGATGAAGCGAATTGTCCGCCGCAGGAAGCCTCCGGATACTGGCCCCATCGCCCGGGACAGACCTCGCCCGGCAGAACGAACAACAGGCGGAACACCAACATGCTCAGGAAATTGCTTCGCGTCAGCGCCCCCATCGCCGTCATCGGCCTGGGGCTCGGCGCTTTCACTCTGCTCCATGCGGCAAAGCCGGAACCGGCCCGGGAGGACCCCGAACTGCGACCGACCACCGTGTACACGGCGACCGTCGATGCGGTGGATACGCAGCTCAAGGTCGAGACACAGGGGGAGGTGCGCGCGCGCACGGCCCTGGAAGTCGTGGCCCAGGTCGGCGGACGCATCACCGCCGTGTCGACCGAGTTTACCGAGGGCGGCCGCTTCGACGCCGGCGAGGTGCTCATCGAGCTCGAGGACACCGACTACCAGCTCGCCCTGCGGCAGGCCGAGGCCGCGCTGGCGGAGACCGAGCTCGCCGTCCAGCAGGCCCTGGCCGACGCGGACGTGGCCCGCAAGCAGCTGGCGGCCACGCCCAACCCCTCGGCCCTGGCGCTGAAGAAGCCACAGATCGTCCAGGCCCGCGCCCGCCAGGCAGCCGCCGAGGCGGGCCTGGAACGGGCGCGGCTGGATCTCGCGCGCACGCGCATCAGCCTGCCTTTCGCCGGCCGCGTGCAGGCCAAGGCCGTGGACGTGGGCCAGTACGTGAATGCGGGCACCCCCCTGGGCAGCGTTTTCGCCGTGGACACCGTGGAAGTCCGCCTGCCGCTCACGGACCGGCAGCTCGCCGCCCTCGACCTGCCGATCGGCTACCGCGCCACCCCCGGCGAGGGCCGCCCGGTGGCTTTCAGCGCGGATATCGCCGGCCGGCTGCACAGCTGGCGCGGCCGCCTGGTGCGCCTCGACGCCGCTGTGGACCCGACCACCCGCCTGGTCTACGGCATGGCCGAGGTCGATGCCCCCTACGGCGAGGGACGCTCCGCCGCCGGCATGCCGCTGGCCGTGGGCCTGTTCGTGAATGCGGAAATCGCCGGCCGGCCGCTGGAGAACGCCCTGCGTATCCCCGCGGCGGCGCTGCGTCCCGGTAACGCCGTGTACGTGGTGAATCCGCGCGACCGTCTCGAGATGCGCAGCGTCCGGGTCCTGCACCAGGGGCGCGAGCACGCCTTCATCGATGGCGGTCTGCGTGCCGGCGAGGCCGTCGTGACCTCTGCCCTCGAGAACCCCATCGAGGGCATGGCCCTGCGCGGGGAGCAGCGCCCGACCTTCGCCGCCGCAGGGGAGCACTGACATGCACCGCTTCATCGCCTGGTGGGTGGACAACCCCGTTGCCGCCAACCTGCTGATGCTCGGCATCGCGCTCGCGGGCTTCCTCGGCTTTTTCGCCATGGAGCGCGAGGCCTTCCCGCAGGTGAAACCGAACCGGGTGCAGGTGCAGGTCACCTGGCCCGGCGCGGCGCCGCAGGAGGTGGAGGAACAGGTCGTCGCCCGCATCGAGGACGCCCTCGACGACCTCGACAGCGTCAGCCGAAGCTACGCGACGGCCACCGAGGGCCTCGCGGAGTTGGACGTGCGAACCTACCCGGGCGTCGACATCAATGCCTTCCTGGACGAGGTCAAGAACGCCGTCGACGGCATTCCCGCCCTGCCCCGGGATATCGAGAATCCGCGCATCCAGCGCATGCAGTTCCGCAACGAGATGATCCGCGTCGCGGTGCACGGGGACCGCTCCGAGCGGGAGCTGTCGCGCCTCGCCGAGGAACTGCGCCGGGAGGCAGCCGCCCTGCCCTGGGTCTCGACCATCGATCTCTTCGGCACCCGCCGCGAGGAGGTCACCATCGCCCTCGCCGAGGACAGCCTGCGCCGCTACGGGCTCACCTTTGCCGAGGTCGCCGATGCGATCCGCGCCAGCTCCATCAATCTCTCCTCCGGCGAGGTGCGCACGGCCACCGGAGACGTTCAGCTGCGCGCGCGCAACCTCGCCGATACGGAAACGGACTTCGAGCGCATCGTCCTCCGGCAGACGCCCGATGGTGGTGTCGTCCGCGTGGGCGACGTGGCCACGATCACCGACGGTTACGAGGACGAGGAGATCCTGGCGACGCTGAACGGCGAGCCCGCCGTGCTGCTGCAGATGCTGAGCGGCGACAACATGCAGGTCGTCAAGGCGAGCGAGGCGGTCAAGGCCTGGATCGAGGAGGTGCGCCCCACGCTGCCGCCCGGGGTGGACCTGACACTGTGGTTCGACACCGCCGATCTCTACACCGCCCGCATGGAGCTCATCGGCAAGTCGGCTTACCTCGGCCTGGCGCTGGTCTTCATCGTGCTCATTCTCAGCCTGCGGCCGCGGGTCGCGCTATGGGTTACCGCGGGTATCGGGGTCGCCTTCCTCGGCACCTTTGCGCTGCTTCCGGTCAACGACGTCTCCCTGAACGTCATCTCGACCTTCGCTTTCCTGCTCGTGCTCGGTATCGTCGTCGACGACGCGATCGTGGTCGGGGAGAGCATCCACCACCACGCGCATGCGCTCGGCGGCGGCCGCGAGGCCGCGGTGGCCGGAGCCGCCGCCGTGTCGAAGCCCGTGATCTTCGCGGTACTGACCACGGTGATCGCCTTCGCCCCCTGGCTCTTCGTCAGCGGTGAGACTGCCCAGGTCACGCGGCAGCTCTCCATCGTGATCACCGTGGCGCTGGCCATCTCGCTCATCGAGGCGTTCCTGATCCTGCCCTCGCACCTTCGCGACCTCTCGCACCGCGAGAAGCTAGGTCCCGTCGCCCGGCGCCAGCGCGCCGTCGAGCAGGGTATCGTCCGCTTCGCCGAACGCGTGTACCGGCCCCTGCTCGAGCGGGCGCTCCGGCACCGCTACCTCACCGCCAGTGTCTTTGCCACGGCCTTCATCGTCAGCATCGGCCTGTTCAGTGCCGGCTGGGTCAGGTTCTACTTCATGCCGCAGGTGGAGGCGGAGCAGATCTACATCAACGTGGAGCTGCCCCCGGGCACACCCTACAGCCGCGCCCTGGAAATCCTCGACCAGCTGCAGGCGGCCGAGCGCGAGCTCATCACCGAGGTGGACGCCGCGGCGCAGGCCTCCGGAGAGGGCAGCGGCAGGGTCATCGAGGGCTGGTACACGCGCTCGCGCCGCGACAGCGTCATCGCCATCGTCAAGCTGGCGCCGCCGGAGGTGCGCGACCTCTCGGCACGGGAGACGGCAGAGCGCTTCCGCGAGCTCGTCGGGGAGATCCCCGATGCCGACGAGATCAGCGTCAACTACACGCTGAATGACTCGGACGCGGATCTTACCTACCTGCTCCGGCACCGGGACGGCGACCAGCTGCAGGCTGCGGCCCTCGCCCTGCGCGAGCAGTTGCACAGCTACCAGGGCGTCTTCGACGTCAGTGACAGCCAGCGCGGCAGCACGGACGAGATTCTCCTGCAGATGAAGCCCGGGGCCGAGCGCTTCGGTCTGTCGCTGGCGGAGGTCTCCCGCCAGGTGCGCCAGGCCTATTACGGCGAGGAGGTACAGCGGCTGCCGCGGAGCACCGGTGACGTGCGCGTCATGGTCCGCTATCCGCGCAGCGAGCGGGAGAGTCTCGCCAGCCTCGATGACTTCCGGGTCCGCACCGCCGACGGCCGCGAGGTGCCGCTCCTCTCCGTTGTAGACGTGCGGATCGGCGGCGGCGTGCAGCGCATCCAGCACCGCGACGGGGAGCGGGTGGTCACGATCAACGCGGACGTCGCCCAGGATGCGACCAGCCGCATCGCCAGCGACATGAGCGACAACTTCCTGCCCGCCTTCGAACAGCGCTTCCCCGGTCTCGTCGTCCTCAAGGGCGGCTCCCAGGAAGAGGAGCAGGAGTTCCTCGGCGAAATCACGGCCCTCTACACGGTGGCGCTCTTCGCCATGTACGCCCTCATCGCCGTCGCCTTCCGCTCCTACTGGCTGCCGCTGCTGGTGATGACCGCCATTCCCTTCGGCTTCATGGGCGCCATCTACGGCCACCTGCTCTTCGGCACGCCGCTGGCGCTGTTCTCCTACTTCGGCATCGGTGCCGCCGCGGGGGTCGTGGTCAACGATAACCTGGTGCTCATCGACTACGTGGGCCGGCTGCGCCGGGAGGGGCTGTCACCGATGCGGGCCCTCCTCGACGCCGGGGTGAACCGCTTCCGGCCGATCCTCCTCACCACGGTGACCACCTTCGTCGGGCTGCTGCCGATCATGGCGGAACGCTCCACCAACGCGCAGTTCCTGAAGCCGGCAGTGCTCAGCCTCTCCTTCGGCGTGCTCTTCGCACTGTTCGTGACGCTGCTGCTGGTACCCGCCCTCTACCTCGTCGGCGAGGACTGCAGCGCCCTGCTCGCGCGGCTGCGGCCCGGGCGGCGACTGAAGGCGTGGCTCGGTAAGGCGGCGCTGGCCGGCTGAGCCGGGCCCACCGACAAGGCGGGCCCGGCAGCATTCACTCCGGCAGGAAAGCCTCGGTCATCTTGTCGATGGACCAGGAATCGGGCTTCTGGCTCGGCGGGTACTCGCGGAAGGTCATGAGGAAACGCGTCATGACCCAGCCGCCGCGGTACATCTGCGCGGCCTTGTCCACGTACCAGTCCCAGTAGGTGTTGGAGTTGTGATCCGCGCGCTCGAAGGGATCGCGGCGCAGGTGGAACAGCTTGGGCAGGCGCAGTGTCACGAAGGGCTCGGCCCACAGCGCCATGGTCTTCGCCCGGTTCTCGGCGTACACGGCCTTCCAGTCACCGAAACGCACGGCCACCGGCGCGCCCAGGTCGTTCAGGTAGATGAACTCCTTGCGCGGCCCCTCCTCGACCTCGTCCGTGAGGTAGGGCAGGAAGTTGTAGCCATCGAGATGCAGGCGGGCCTTCTTGTTGCCGACGGTCGTGCCCTCCAGCAGCTTTGCCTTCAGCTGCGGGTCGCCGGCCGCCGCAACCAGCGTGGGCATCCAGTCGAGGTGTGACATGATTTCCGTGGATACCTGCCCGGGGGCGATCTTCCCGGGCCAGCGGACCATCGCGGGCACGCGGTAGGCCCCCTCCCAGTTCGAGTTCTTCTCGCTGCGGAAGGGGGTGATACCGGCGTCGGGCCAGGTGTTGTAGTGCACGCCGTTGTCCGTGGAATAGAAGACGATGGTGTTTTCCGCAACGCCGAGGGCATCGAGCTGGTCGAGGAGCTCACCGACGAGCTCGTCGTGGGCGACCATGACGTCGTTGTAGAAACCCTGGCCGGACTTGCCCTTGTGCTTGTCCGCCCGGTGCGTACGGAAATGCATGCCCGTGGTGTTCACCCAGGTGAAGAACGGCTTGTCGGCCTTCACCTGCCGGTCGATGAAGTCCTTGGCTGCGGTGACGAACTCCTCGTCCGCCGTCTCCATGCGCTTGCGGGTCAGCGGCCCCGTGTCCTCCACCCGGCCGTCCGCGTAGGAGCGGATGACCCCGCGCGGGCCGAACATCTCGCGGAAGCGGGGGTCCTGCGGGTAATCCTCGTCCTCCGGCTCCTCCTCCGCGTTCAGGTGGTAGAGGTTGCCGAAGAACTCGTCGAAGCCGTGCGCCGTGGGCAGGAACTCGTCGCGGTCCCCGAGGTGGTTCTTGCCGAACTGGCCCGTGGCGTAGCCGTGCTCCTTGAGCACCTCGGCGATCGTGATATCCCGGTCCTGGATACCGAGCGCTGCGCCCGGCATCCCCACCTTGGACAGCCCCGTGCGCAGCGGCGACTGCCCGGTGATGAAGCTGGAGCGCCCCGCGGTGCAGCTCTGATCGCCGTAGTAGTCGAGGAAGCGCATGCCCTCGTCGGCGATGCGGTCGATGTTGGGCGTGCCATAGCCCATGATGCCATCGCCGTAGGCACTGATGTTGGTGATGCCGATGTCATCACCCCAGATCACCAGGATGTTGGGCTTGTCCGCCGCCTGCGCGGCGACGGCCAGGGTGGCGGCGAGCACAAAGCCCAGGCGCCGGAGGGTGCTGCTGATCATGGTGTTGTCCTTCTTATCTTTGCCGTCTGGTTGTCTTGCGTCTGTCTAGCGCTGGTCTCGTCGCTGCCGGCTTCCGCCAGCGGCGGGGCCCGCAAGCCGCTGCCGAGCCTGCCCGGGCTCAGCGGCCCTCACCACGGGCGTCGAAGGCGGCTTTCTGCTCCGCCGTGGCCGGCCGCTGGTAGCGGGCCTTCCATTCCTCGTAGGGCATGCCGTAGATGCGCTCCCGCGCCTCGTCGTAGCTGAGCGTCACACCCTGTTCCTCGGCCGCGGCCACGTACCACTTCGACAGGCAGTTGCGGCAGAAGCCGGCGAGGTTCATGAGGTCGATGTTCTGTACGTCCTTGTGGCTGTCGAGGTGCGCGAGGAGCCGGCGCAGTACCGCGGCCTCGATCGCCGTGTCCGTCCCGCCGGTTTTCGCTGCGTCGTCCTGTGCTGCCATGGTCAATGATCTCCACTGTAGGCGAGCTTTACGTTAGCGCCGCCGATACGGTCCCGCAACGCCTGCAGGAGCTCTTCCGTCGGGTTGACCTGCCACCGCTCGCCCAGGCGCACCGGAGCGCGAACCCCGCCCGAGCAGTAGACCAGGCGCACCGGGCAGGCGCCGGGAGCGGCGCCGAGGGCCCGGGCGAGGAAGTCGGTAAAGGCGTCGTCCACGGCTTCCCCGGGCACCTCGATGGTCAGCTGGCGGGCCAGCCGCTGCCTCTCCTGCTCCAGGCTGTGCACAGCCTGCGCCCGCAGCACCAGGCCGCCGCTGTAGTCGTCCTGCGCCAGGCGGCCCTCTGCGATAACGATCGCATCCTTCACCAGCACATCGCGGCACTCGGCATAGGACTCGGCGTAGACCGTCATCTCGATCCGTGCACTGCGGTCATCGACGGTGGCGATGGCCATGGTGCCCCGGGCGGTCTTGGTGGTGCGCAGGGCAATGACCAGCCCCGCGACGCGCTGTGCCGCGCTGCCGTCCGGACGCAGGTCGGCGATCCGGCTCGGCGCCATGCGCCGCACCTCGCTCTCGTACTCGTCGATGGGGTGGCCCGTCACATAGAGGCCGAGGGTGTCCTTCTCGCCGGCGAGGCGTTCCCGGTCGGACCAGGGGCGCACCCGCCGGTGATCGGCATAGCAGTCGCCGGATGCCGCCGCGGCGGTGACCACGGCGTCGCCGAACAGGTCGCCCATGCCCGCCTCGAGATTGGCGGCATTCTGCTCCGCCGCGCGCAGGGCGTCGTCGATGGCGCTCATGAGCACCCAGCGCTCCACACCCAGACCGTCGAAGGCCCCCGCCCGCACCAGCGCCTCGATGGCGCGACGGTTCACCCGCCGCGGGTCCGTGCGGTCACAGAAGTCAAAAAGGTCGCGGAAGTCGCCGCTCTCACGGCGCGCCGCCAGCAGGCACTCGATAGGACCCTCGCCGAGGCCCTTGATCGCGCCGAGTCCGTAGACGATCTGCCCTTCGCCGTTCACCGTGAACGCGTAGCTGCCCTCGTTCACGTCCGGCAGCTTCACGGTGAGGCCCATGCGCCGGGCCTCCTCGATGAGCACCACGATCTTGTCGGTATTGGTCAGTTCGGAGCTCATTACCGCGGCCATGAAGGAGGCCGGGTGATGTGCCTTGAGCCAGGCGGTCTGGTAGGACACCAGGGCGTAGGCGGCCGAGTGTGACTTGTTGAAGCCGTAGCCCGCGAACTTCTCCACCAGGTCGAAGATGTGCGTCGCGAGCTCCGCGTCCACACCCTGCCGGGCGGCGCCCTCGGCGAACACGGCGCGCTGCTTGGCCATCTCCTCCGGCTTCTTCTTGCCCATGGCGCGGCGCAGCAGGTCGGCGCCGCCGAGCGTATAGCCGGCGAGCGCCTGGGCGATCTGCATCACCTGCTCCTGGTAGAGGATGATGCCGTAGGTGGGCTCGAGGATCGGCTTCAGGAGTTCGTGCTGGTAGTGCGGATCCGGGTAGGCGATGGCCTCGCGGCCGTGCTTGCGGTTGATGAAGTTGTCGACCATCCCGGACTGCAGCGGCCCGGGGCGGAACAGGGCCACCAGCGCGATGATGTCCTCGAAGCAGTCCGGCTGCAGCCGGGCGATCAGTTCCTTCATGCCCCGCGACTCGAGCTGGAACACCGCGGTGGTCTCTGCCGACTTGAGCAGGTCGAAGGTGGCGCGGTCATCGAGGGGCAGCGTGCTGATGTCGAGCGGCGCCTCGCCGGTCTTCTTCCGCTCCCCGTTGATGATGCGCACGGCCCAGTCGATGATCGTCAGCGTGCGCAGGCCCAGGAAGTCGAACTTGACCAGCCCCGCGTCCTCCACGTCGCCCTTGTCGTACTGGGTGACCAGGCTGCCGCCGTCCTCGTCGCAGTAGAGCGGCGAGAAGTCGGTGATCCTCGAGGGCGCAATCACCACGCCGCCGGCGTGCTTGCCGACGTTGCGGGTCACGCCCTCGAGCTGCTCGGCCATGTCCCAGATTTCCTGCGCCTCGCCGTCCTCGGCGAGAAAGTCGCGCAGGCTCTCCTCCTGCTCGAGGGCCTTCTCAAGGGTCATGCCGACCTCGAAAGGGATCATCTTGGACAGCTTGTCGGCGAGCCCGTAGGACTTGCCCTGCACCCGGGCCACGTCCCGGACCACGGCCTTGGCGGCCATGGTGCCGAAAGTGATGATCTGCGAAACCGCCTCGCGGCCGTACTTCCGGGCGACGTAGTCGATCACCTCGTCGCGGCGCTCCATGCAGAAGTCCACGTCGAAGTCCGGCATGGAGACCCGGTCCGGGTTGAGGAACCGCTCGAAGAGCAGGTCGTAGGCCAGGGGGTCCAGGTCGGTGATCTCCAGCGCGTAGGCGACCAGGGAACCGGCACCGGAGCCGCGCCCGGGGCCGACGGGAATGCCCTGCTCCTTGGCCCAGCGGATAAAGTCCATGACGATGAGAAAGTAGCCCGGGAAGCCCATCTGGGTGATCGTGTCGAGCTCGTGTTCCAGGCGCTGCCGGTAGCGGGTCTCCGCTTCGCTGTCGCCGGCAAGACCCAGCTTCGCCAGGCGCCGGTCGAGCCCCTCGAGGGACAGCTGGCGGAAGAAGGCATCCATGGTCAGGCCGTCGGGCACCGGGTAATCCGGCAGGCAGGGCTTGCCCAGGTCGATGACAAAATTGCAGCGCTGGGCGATGGCCACGGTGTTCTCGAGCGCTTCGGGCAGGTCCGAGAACAGCTCCGCCATCTCGGCCGGGGAGCGCAGGTACTGCTGTGGCCGATAGCGCCGCACCCGGCGCTTGTCGTCCAGGGTGCGCCCCTCGCCGATGCAGACCCGGGCCTCGTGGGCCTCGAACTCGTCCGCGGTGAGGAAGCGGACATCGTTGGTGGCGACCACCGGGCAGCCGGCTTCCGCGGCCAGTTGCACCGCCCCGTGCAGGTGATCCTCGTCGCCCTCGCGCCCGGTTCGGTGCACCTCGAGGTAGAACCGGCCGGGGTAGCGCGTCATCCACTCGCCGAGGCGCTCCGCCGCCTGCTGGCGGCGCCCGCCGACCAGGGCCCGGCCCACGTCGCCGCTGGCCCCGGCGGAAAGGGCGATGAGTCCCTCGGCGTACGCGTCGAGCCAGGCCCGGGTCACCCGCGGTACGCCCAGGCGCTGGCCCTGCGTGTAGGCCAGCGAGATCAGCTCGGTGAGGTTGCGGTAGCCGGTGTCGTCCATGACCAGCAGCGACAGCGCGGAAGTCTCGTCCTGGTCCTCCCGGTCCACCACCAGGAGATCGGCGCCGAAGATGGGCTTGATGCCGGCGGCGAAGGCCGCCTTGCTGAACTTGACCAGGCCGTAGAAGTTACAGAGGTCGGTGAGCCCCACGGCGCCCATGCCGAGCTCTGCCACCCGCCTGACCAGCGGCCCCACCCGGACCAGCCCGTCGACCAGGGAGTATTCGCTATGCAGCCGCAGGTGGACGAAATCGGTCATGGCTCGCGCTTGCCTCCTCTCGGCGCTATCACGGCGCTGTCCGCTCCCAGCAGGCGACGCACCGGGCCGAAGCTGCGCCGATGCGCCGGCGTCGGCCCCAGCCGCGCCAGGGCTTCCAGGTGCTCCGGGGTAGGATAACCCTTGTGGCGGTCGAAGCCGTAGCCCGGGTAGCGCTCGGCGAGGACGGCGAGCTCGCCGTCGCGGGTGACCTTGGCCAGGATGGAAGCGGCGGCGATCTCCCCGTGCAGGCCATCTCCCCCGACTACCGCCTCGGCACGGTAGGGCCAGCGCGGCAGCCGGTTGCCGTCCACGAGCACGTGTTCGGGTACGGTAGCGAGCCCCTCGACGGCCCGGCGCATCGCCAGCAGGGAGGCCTCGAGGATGTTCATGCGGTCGATTTCCTCGACGCTGGCGCGGCCGAGGGCCCAGGCGAGGGCCTGCTCGCGGATGAGCAGCGCGAGGGTCTCGCGGCGGCCGGCGGAGAGGCGCTTGGAATCCGCCAGCCCGGCGATGGGACGTGCCGGGTCGAGGATCACGGCGGCCGCGACGACATCGCCGGCCAGCGGGCCCCGGCCCACCTCGTCCACCCCCGCCACCGGCGCACCGCGATCCCGCAGCGCAGCCAGCTCGCCGGCGAGGAGGTCAGGCACCGGCCGGCGCGACGGCGTCAGGCCTTGCGGTCAGCGCAGAGGATCGTGGCGGAGGCGCAGAGCTCGCCGTCCACTTCCGCGCGCACGGCGAACTTCCAGATACCGCGACGGTCGCCGAGGACTTTCGCGTGCAGGTACACCTGGTCACCGGGAACGCACGGCCGCTTGAAGCGCAGGTCGTCGGCGCCGACGAAGTAGTAGATGGAGCCGTCCGCCGGCGTCTTGTCCTGGGACTTGAAGCCGAGGATACCGGCGGCCTGGGCCATGGCCTCGAGCATGAGCACGCCAGGGAAGACCGGCTTTCCCGGGAAGTGGCCCTGGAAGAACTCCTCGTTGATGCTGAGGTTCTTGTAGGCAACGATGGACTCGCCGGGCACCAGCTCGACGACGCGGTCCACGAGCAGGAAAGGATAGCGGTGCGGCAGGTGCTCGCGGATTCCGTCGATGTCCATCAGCATGTCAGTGCTCCTTTCTTCTTGTGTGAGCCGTCTTGTACGAACCGTCTTCTCCGACGAACCATGGACTGCCATGAACCGTCGTCGCGCTGCGTCGGCGGGCGCTGCCGCAGCGGACGCCCCGTTCGCGCCGGGGCGCCCTGCCCCGGGCCTTACTGCGCGTTCAGCTGGTTCAGCTTGTCGGTTACCTTGGCAGTGATGCTGTAACCCGGGTCCGCGTGGATCACCGACTCCCGCTGCAGCAGGAGACCGATGCCCTCGGTCTGGATCAGGTCACGGAGCACTTCCTGCACCATGGGCGACATCTCCTGCAGCAGCGCCTGGCCGGTCTGCTGCTCCGCCGCCTGCAGCTTACCCGCGACGTGCTCGAGGTCGGACTGCTTGGATGCCAGCTTCTTGCGCGCGGCGAGCTGCTGCTCCTGGCTCATGACGGCGGCGTCTTTCTGGAAATCCTGCACCAGCTCGTCGAGCTCCTTCTTCAGCTGGTCGAACTCCTTCTTGTCGGCCTTGTAGTCCTCCTGGTTCCGCACCTGTTCGAGCTCCTGCTGGGCGCGGTCGGATTGCAGGATGGCCTGCTGCAGGTTGACGACGGCGATTTTGCCCTGGGCGGCGGCGAGGGCCGGCAGGGTCAGCGCTGCGAGCGCCAGGGTCAGTTTGGCGAGTCTGGTCACGATACTCTCCCGTAGTTCACTGTAAGTAGTTTACTGTCAGTTGGTTGCTGTAGGTCATTGGCCCACGGTGGTCAGAAACCGCGGCCGAGGGTGAACTGGAACACTTCCTCACGATCGATATCGGAGGCGTTCAGCGGCTTGGCAAGGCTGAAGGTCATGGGGCCGAAGCCGGAAATCCAGGTCACGCCGATCCCTGCAGAGTAGCGGAGTTCATCCGGGTCGATATCGAAGCAGTTCAGCTGGTCGCCACCGCACTTGGTGTCGAAGACGTTGCCGATATCGAAGAAGAACGCCGAGCGCAGGCGGCTGCGGTCCTTGATGAAGGGCAGCGGGAACAGCAGTTCCGCGGAGCCCTCGATGAGAGCGTTGCCGCCGAAGGGCGGCGGACGCCGGAAATTCTGTACTTCCTGGAAGCTGAGCTTGTCCGTCGTCGGGTCGAGGACATAGCCGAACTGGTTGCCGTCGGGGCCGCCGACCTCCGTCGGGTTGCCATCTTCATCAATGCCCGTGGTCGGCTGGTTGACGTCGTAGATGACCGGCGGCGTACTCCGCGGACCGAGCGTGTTCACCTCGTAACCGCGCACGGAGCCGAAGCCACCGGCAAAGAAGTGCTCGTAGAACGGCAGGTCCGTGGTGTCGCCGTAGCCGTCGCCATAGCCCAGCTCCGTGCGGAAATGCAGCACCCACTCGTTGTAGACGGGGAAGTAGATTTCCCCACGGTAGGTGAGCTTGAAGAACTCGAGGTCGGACAGCGGCATGGCCACTTCCAGGGCCACGGACTGGGACGCACCGCGCGTGGCCAGCTGGCCCCGGTTGAGCGTGGACTGGGTCCAGCTGGTGGTGATGGTCCAGTTCAGGAACTCGTCGCCGTTTTCATCGAGGAAGCCGGGCTCGTCCGGAATCGTCAGCGCGCTGTCCGGCAGCTCCGTGATCGGGCGGATCGCCTCCGGCTCCAGGAAGGTGCCGTCCTGCTGGCGGGTGCTCTCGTAGAAGTTGTCGATGCCTTCGATGAGCCGGGGGCTGGAGCGGATTTCCTGCACAGCGAAGCGGCCGGCGGTGATCTCCGTGCTCTCCACACCGAAGCTGAAGCCCAGGCGCTCCGTCTCCTTGATCGGGTAGCCGAAGTTGAGGCCGGCGCCGTAGGTGTCCGTCGTGTAGCTGGCGACGTTCACCTCGTTGAGGTCCGTGGACCGGTAGTAGACGTTGAAACCGCGGCTCACGCCGTCCTCGGTGAAATAGGGGTTGGTGTAGCTGAAGTTGACCTGGTCCTGGAAGCGCGAGGAATTGACACCGATGCCCACACGCTTGCCGCTGCCGAGGAAGTTGTTCTGCTGCAGGTTCACGCCGAGGATGACACCGGCGTCCTGGGCGTAACCGAGGCTGGCGCCGATGCTGCCGGAGGATTGCTCCTCGACTTCGAACTCGACGTCGATGAGGTCATCGTGGCCCGGGACTTCCGGGGTTTCCACCGTGGCGTTACTGAAGAAGCCGAGACGCTGCAGGCGGATACGGGACTGCTCGATGGCGGCAGCGGAGGCCGGTGCGCTCTCCATCTGGCGCATCTCGCGGCGCAGCACGTCGTCGGCGGTGCGCATGTTGCCCTTGAAGCTGATGCGGCGGACATAGGTCCGCTTGCCCGGGTCAATGAAGAACTTGATGCCGACGGTGTTGTCGTCCTCGTTGATTTCCGGAATGCCGGTGACCTTGGCGAAGTTGTAGCCCTCGTTGCCGAGGCGACGGGTGATGTAGTCCTCCGTGGCGGTGACCAGCTGCTGCGAGTAGGTCTGCCCCTCGGTGATCAGGATGAAGCGCCGGAGGTCGCTCTCGTCGAGCACGAGGTCCCCGGACAGGCCCACCGAGTTGACCGAGAACTTCTCGCCCTCGCTGACGTTGGCGGTGATGAACACCTCCTCCTTGTTGGGCGATACGGAGACCTGCGTGGAATCGATGCTGAACTGCAGGTAGCCGCGGTCCATGTAGTAGGACGTCAGGGCCTCGAGGTCGCCCGTGAGTTTCTCCCTGGAGTACTTGTCGTCGTTGGTGAAGAAGGACAGCCAGCCGGTCTCCTTCAGCTCGAAGACATCCTGCAGCTCCTCGTCGCCGAACACGGAGTTGCCGACGATATTGACATGCTTGATGGCAGCGACCGTGCCCTCGTCGACGTCGATGTTCACCGACACCCGGTTGCGCGGCTCCGGCAGCACCTCGGTCTCGATGTTAGCGTCGTAGCGGCCCTGCTGCACGTACTGGCGCTGCAGCTCGAGCTGCATGCCCTCCAGGGTAGAGCGCTGGAAGACCTGGCCGACCGCGAGGCCGGCACTCTTCAGGCCGTCGAGGAGGGCCTCGGTCTCGATGGCCTTGTTGCCCTCGATGTTGATCTCGCTGATGCTCGGGCGCTCGGCGACGACGACCACGAGGACGTTACCGTCACGGCCGATGCGAATGTCGTCGAAGTTGCCGGTGGCAAAGAGGTTGCGCGCCGTGGCCTGGATGCTCCCCGTATCGGCGACATCGCCGACGCCGATGGGCATGGCGGCGAAAACACTGCCGGCGGAGATACGCTGCAGGCCCTCGACCCGGATGTCGGAGACCACGAACCCCTGGGCCCAGGCCAGCGGGGCCAGGAGCCACAGGGCAAGGAGCCAGTTGCGGCAAATCAGCTGTCGCGTTTTCAAGGCGTTTCCAACAATCAGCAAAGCGCGCTCGCAGCACCGGCCGCCCGCGGCGCCGGCGCCCTCCCGCTAGAGGCGCGCAAAATCGTTATACAGTGCCAGCGCCATCAGGCTGATCACCAGGAAGAGGCCGACCTGGTAACCCACCACCTGGATGCGCTCAGGCACCGGTCGTCCAGCCACCAATTCTACCGTGTAATACAGCAGATGACCGCCATCGAGCACCGGAATCGGCAAAAGATTGAGCACGCCGAGGCTCACGCTGAGCAGGGCGAGAAAGCCGATATAGGATTCGAGGCCGGACTTGGCTGAGGTGGACGCCACTTTAGCAATGGTGATCGGGCCGCTCAAGTTCTTCGGCGAGATCAGCCCCTGCAGCATCTTGCGCACGGACTCCAGGGTGAAGGCCACCAGTTCACCGGTGCGCTGGATCCCCGCGCCGAGGGCCGCGATGGGGCCGCGCTCAAACTCCCGGCGCAGGTGGTCGGGCATGGGAGGAATCGCCACGGCCATGCCGATGCGGCCGATGGTCTCGCCCTCGTCCGTGGTCGCCGGCTCCGGCACGATGCGGGTCTCGAATTCGCTGCCGTTCTCCCGGCGAACGCGCAGGTCGATGGGCTGCCCCGGGCGCTCGCGCACGTAGCCGACCCAGTCCTCCCAGAGCGCCATGGGCCGGCCGTCGGCGCTCAGCACCAGGTCGCCGACCGCGAGACCGGCGCGCTCGGCCGCGCCGCCGGGCACGATCTCGTTCGCGCGCGGCTCGATGGGCGGGGTGTAGAGCTGGATACCGATGCCCCCGAGCAGGTCCGGTTCCTCTTCGCCCGCGAGCCAGGCGTCGAGGCGGGCATTGGATTCGTAGCGGATGTCAGAGTCCGGGTAGCGGGCCGTGAAGCGGATTTCGCCCGTATCGCCGATACGCTCGAGGAGGCGGAAGCTGAGCGCCTGCCAGGTGGGCGTCTCCCGCCCGTCCACGGCGACGATCTCCTGGCCGGCCTCGAGCCCCGCGAGGTCCGCCACGGAGCCGGCCTTCACCTCGCCGATGACCGGCGCGTAGCCGCTCTCCCCGGCGAGGAACAGGCCCCAGTAGGCGACGATGGCCAGCAGGAAATTGGCCAGCGGCCCCGCCGCCACCACGGCGATGCGCTGCAGCACCGGCTTGCGGTTGAACGCGCGGTCGAGCTCTTCCGCCGGCACCTCGCCCTCGCGCTCGTCGAGCATCTTCACGTAGCCGCCGAGGGGAATGGCGGCGAGGGTGTACTCCGTGCCCTGGCTGTCGTGCCAGCGGGCCAGGGGCCTGCCGAAGCCGATGGAGAAGCGCAGCACCTTGACGCCACAGCGGCGCGCGACCCAGAAATGGCCGAACTCGTGCACGGCGACCAGGATCGCCAGCGTTCCCAGGGTAATGAGAATGGTTTGCAACAGGTCCATCAGCGCTCCGATTGTGCCAGCGGAGCCCGGCCGCGGGCGCGCATGAGCTCGCCGGCCACCTGCCGGGCCTCGCTATCCGCAGCTTCGACCACAGCCAGGCTCTCGGGTTCAACACGGCTTACGCGGGCCAGGGTCTCCTCGATGACCGCCGGGATCTCCATGAAGCCGATGGCCCCGTCGAGGAAACCGGCTACCGCGATCTCGTTGGCGGCATTGCAGGCAGCCATGGTCGTGCCGCCCGCGGCAATGGCCTCGCGGGCGATACGCAGACAGGGGAAACGCCCTTCGTCCGGCGCCTCGAAGTCCAGCCGGGCGGTCTCGAAGAGGTCCAGCGGCGTGACGCCCGCGGCGAGGCGCTCGGGCCAGCCGAGGCCGTAGGCAATGGGCGTGCGCATGTCCGGGTTGCCGAGCTGGGCCAGCACCGAGCCATCGCGGTACTGCACCAGCGAATGGATCACGCTCTGCGGGTGCACCACGATGGTCACCTGCGCGGGCCCGACGCCGAAAAGCCAGCAGGCCTCGGCCAGCTCCAGGCCCTTGTTCATGAGCGTGGCCGAGTCCACGGAGATCTTCCGGCCCATGGACCAGTTCGGGTGCGCGCAGGCCTGGTCCGGCGTGGCCGCGGCGATGCGGGCCGCGTCCCAGGTGCGGAACGGCCCGCCGGACGCAGTCAGCAGGATACGGTCGACGCCGGCAAGGCCGGGACGGGCACCGTCGTCCACGGGCAGGCACTGGAAGATGGCGTTGTGCTCGCTGTCGATGGGCAGCAGCAGCGCCCCCGCGTCGCGTACCGCCGACATGAACAGGGCACCGGCCATGACCAGCGCCTCCTTGTTGGCCAGGAGCACCCGCTTGCCGGCGTTCGCCGCCGCCAGGGTCGCGGGCAGCCCGGCGGCGCCGACGATGGCCGCCATCACGGCATCCACGGCCGGGTCCGCTGCCACCTGGTCGAGCCCCGCGCCGCCCGCGAGCACGGTAGTCGGCGAGCCCGCCGAGGCCAGCTCCCGCTGCAGTTCCTCGGCCGCGGCCTCATCGGTCATCACCGCGTAGCGCGGCGCATGCACCAGGCACTGGTCGCGGAGCGCGGCGACGGAGCGCTGCGCGGTGAGGGCGTGGACGGCGAAGCGGTCCGGGTGCCGGGCGATCACATCCAGCGTGTTGACGCCGATGGACCCGGTGGAACCGAGGACCGTGACCTGTTGCCTGGTGGTCCGTGCCATGGTCAGTACCCCGCGAGAAGAAGACCAAGGGTGAAGGTAGGCGCTGCGCCGCAGAGGCTGTCGAGGCGGTCGAGCAGGCCGCCGTGGCCCGGCAGCAGCGAGCTGGAGTCTTTCACACCGCTTTCCCGCTTGACCATGCTCACCGTGAGGTCGCCGAGGACGGAGGTCAGCGCGGTGGCCAGCGCCACCGCCACCACCGCGGCGATGCCGAGGTGGTCGAAGCGCGTCGGCAGCGACGTCCACAGCAGCGCGGCGACGGCCACGCTGCAGGCAACGCCGCCCCAGAATCCCTCCCAGGTCTTGGCGGGACTCACGGACGGCGCCAGGTAGTGACGCCCGAAGCGCTTGCCGGTGAAAAAAGCGCCGATGTCCGAAGCGGCGACCAGCAGCACCAGTACCACCATCAGGGCGCCGCCGAGGGGCAGCGTGAGCAGGTAAACGGCCGCCACCCAGGCGGGCACGAGGACGAGCAGGCCCATGACCATGCGCACGGGCCGCGAGTTCCAGATCATCGCGCTGCCCGGGAAGGCGCGGACCCAGAGCAGCGCAAAACACCACCAGAGGCAGGCCAGGCCCAGCACCGGCTGCACATCCGCCCGGCGTGGCGTCTCCCCCAGCGGCAGGAGGAACCAGGCCCCGGTGCAGCCACCGAGCACGAGCAACGCGTACAGGGACTGCAGCGCGGCGCCACGCAGCCCGGCGAGGGGCGCCCACTCCCAGGCGCCGGCGGCCACCACCAGCGCAAAAACGGCGGCGAGCGCGGCGAGGGGCAGGAAAAAGATGCCGGCCAGGAAAAGCCCCGCCATGGCGAGAGCCGTGATAACGCGTTGCCTAAGCATCCAGGTCGCCGCCGGCGACGAGCCCGTCGGGCTCGCGCTGGCCGAAGCGGCGCTCGCGCCGGGAATAGTCGGCCAGGGCGCGGGCGAACTCCAGCTCGCCGAAGTCCGGCCAGAGCGTGGGAGTGAAGTAGAGCTCGCTGTAGGCGAAATGCCAGAGCAGGAAATTGCTGATGCGGGCGTCGCCGCCGGTGCGGATACACAGGTCCGGCAGCGGCAGCTCCGCCAGGCTGAGCTCGGCGGCGAGGGTCGTCTTGTCGATCGAGGCCGGGTCCAGTTCGCCGCTGGCGGCGCGCTCGGCCAGGCGCCGGGCGGCGCGGGCGATATCCCACTGGCCGCCGTAGTCCACGGCGATCACCACCGTCGCCTCCCGGTTGTCCGCGGTGGTGCGCTCCGCGTGCTCCATGAGCCGCTGCAGGCGCGCGCTGAAGCGGGTCCGCTCCCCGATGAAGCGCAGGCGCACGCCATCGTCGCGCAGCTGCTTGACCTCCGTGCGCAGGTAGCGAGAAAGCAGCGCGAGCAGGGCGCGGACCTCGTGCCGGGGCCGGCCCCAGTTCTCGCTGCTGAAGGCGAAAAGGGTGAGCACCTCCACGCCGTGGTCACGGCAGGCCTGCATGACGCTGCGCACGGCCTCCACCCCGGCGCGATGCCCGGCGGGACCGGGCAGGCCGCGGCGCTTGGCCCAGCGGTTGTTGCCGTCCATGATGATGGCGACGTGGCGCGGCACGACCACCGGAGGTTTACCGCTCGGTGCGGTCATCGCAAACCGTCAGATTTCCATCAGGTCGGCTTCCTTGTCCGAGAGCATCGAGTCCACCCGGGCAATGTAGCCGTCTGTGAGTTTCTGCACCGCGTCCTGGCCGCGGCGCTCGTCGTCCTCGCTGATCTCCTTCTCCTTGACCAGGTCCTTGAGCATGGCCATGGCGTCGCGGCGGGCGTTGCGGATGGACACGCGCGCCGATTCCGCCTCGCCCCGGGCCTGCTTGATGTAGCCCTTGCGGGTTTCCTCGGTCAGCGGAGGCATCGGGATGCGGATGACCTCGCCCGCCGTGGCCGGGTTCAGGCCGAGGTCGGACTTCATGATCGCGCGCTCCACCTCCGGGATCATGGATTTGTCCCAGACCGTGAGGCTCAGGGTGCGCGCGTCCTCGACATTGACGTTGGCCACCTGGTTCAGCGGCGTATCGGCGCCGTAGTAGGGCACCTTGAGCCCGTCGAGGATGCTCGGATGCGCCCGCCCGGTGCGGATCTTGTTGAAGTGGGTGCCGAGGGCGTCGAGGCTGTTTTTCATGCGCTGCTCGGCCTCGGACTTGATATCGTTGATCACGCTTTTACTCCCTGTTGATCACTCGATGAGCGTACCATCCTCGCCGCCGCGCACGATATTCAACAGCGCCCCGGTCTTCTCCATCATGAAGACGCGCACGGGCATGCGGTGGTCGCGGCAGAGGCAGATGGCAGTCAGGTCCATGACCTCGAGTTTCTTGTCGAGTACCTCGTCGTAGCTGAGGCGCTGGTAGCGGATGGCCTCCGGTTCCTTCATGGGGTCGGCGGAATAGACACCGTCGACCTTGGTGGCCTTGAGCACCAGGTCCGCCTCCACCTCGATGCCACGCAGGCAGGCGGAGGAGTCCGTGGTGAACAGCGGGTTGCCGGTGCCGGCACAGAAGATGACCACGTCGCCGTTGGACAGCGCCCGGATCGCCTTGCGCCGGTCGTAGTGGTCCACCACGCCGGACATGGGGATGGATGACATCACCTGGGTGGCGATGTTCGAGCGCTCCAGGGCATCGCGCAGGGCCAGGGCGTTCATGACGGTAGCCAGCATGCCCATGTGGTCGCCGGTGACCCGGTCGAGCCCTGCCGCCTGCAGGGCCGCGCCGCGGAACAGGTTGCCCCCGCCGACCACCAGGCCGACCTGCACCCCGATGCCCACCAGCTGGCCGATCTCCAGCGCCATGAGGTCGAGCACCTTGGGATCGATACCGAATTTCTCGCGGCCCGAGAGCGCCTCGCCGCTGAGCTTCAGGAGTATCCGCTTGTACTTCTTCTCGCCGCTTGCCGTCACCCGCTGTACCACCTCCCTGAAAACTGCCGCTATCTTACCCGACAACCCGGGCCGGCGGCAGCGCCCCGGGCTGCTTGACGCCTGCCGGAGTCAGCCCGCCAGCGCGCGATGCGCAAAAAAAACGGGGCCAGAGCCCCGTTTCCGTCAAGCGTGCCGTCCTCAGCCGCCCAGCTGGGCTGCGACCTCGGCGGCGAAGTCGACTTCTTCCTTCTCGATGCCCTCGCCCACCTCGAAGCGGCAGAAGCCCGCCACGGAGGCGCCGGCGGCGGCGACCAGCTTGCCGACCTTGGTCTCCGGGTCCTTGACGAAGGGCTGCTCGACCAGGCTGTTCTCGGCGAGGAACTTCTTGATCCGCCCGCCGATCATCTTCTCGACGATCTCCGCCGGCTTGCCCGAGTCGAGGGCCTGCGCCGTGTAGATCTCCTTTTCCTTGGCGACCAGCTCTTCCGGCATGTCGTCCGGGGAAACCACCTGCGGGTTCACCGCGGCAACATGCATGGCCACGTCGCGGGCCAGGTCCTGGTCACCACCCTTGAGCTGCACCAGCACCGCGATGCGGTTGTTGCCGTGCACGTAGGAGCCGACCACGCCGTCGCTGGCTTCCTGCAACGCCACGCGGCGCACGCTGATGTTCTCGCCGATCTTCTGGACCAGGCCTTCCCGGGCCTGCTCCAGCTCGCCGGCCATGAGCGCGGCAACGTCTTCCTGGCGCTCGCTGAAAGCCTTCTCGAGAACGCTGTCGACGAAGCCCAGGAAACTGCCGTCGCGGGCGACGAAGTCCGTCTCGCTGTTGACCTCGACGAGCACGCCGTAGCTGCCGTCCTCGGCCACGCGGGCCGCGACGACACCGTCAGCAGCCGTCCGGCCGGCCTTCTTGGCCGCCTTCATGCCGCTGGACTTGCGCAGCTCTTCGATCGCCTTCTCGATGTCGCCATCGGCGGCGGCGAGGGCTTTCTTGCATTCGAGCAGGCCGAGCCCGGTCCGCTCCCGAAGTTCCTTGACCAATGCTGCAGACATTGCAGTACCTCCTGCGGTGTCGACCCGGCGCTGCCGGGCCGGTCAAATCCATGTCGAAACGATGAGGGCCCGCCCGGCTATGCCGGCGGGCCCGTGCCCTGTTCAGTGCGGGCGGCGCGCTGCCGCCGGAAGGATCAGCCCGCGTCGGCGGCTTCGGCGGTGCCGGCGTCGTCAGCCTCTGCTGCCGGCGCCTCTTCCACGAACTCGCCTGCGGCGGCCACCGCCTCGCCGGACTCAACGCGGCCGGCGATGCAGGCATCGGCGAAGGTGGTCACGTAGAGCTTGATGGCGCGGATGGCGTCGTCGTTGCCCGGGATCACGTAGTCCACGCCATCCGGGTCGCTGTTGGTGTCGACGATGCCGATGACCGGGATGCCGAGCTTGTTCGCCTCGGTGATCGCGATGCGCTCGTGGTCCACATCGACCACGAACAGCGCGTCCGGCAGACCGCCCATATCCTTGATACCGCCGATGCTGCGCTCCAGCTTCTCCATGTGCCGGGCGCGCATGAGCGCTTCCTTCTTGGTCAGCTTGGCGAAGGTGCCGTCGGCCTGCTGGGCTTCGAGTTCGCGCAGGCGCTTGATGGAGGCACGAATCGTCTTGTAGTTCGTAAGCATGCCGCCCAGCCAGCGGTGGCTGACATAGGGCATGCCGGCGCGCTGCGCCTGCTCCTTGATGATCTTGCCGGCGGCGCGCTTGGTGCCGACGAACAGGATCTTGTTCTTGTTGCCGGCCATGGTCTTGACCAGCGTCAGCGCCTCGTTGAAGGCGGGCACCGTGTGCTCGAGGTTGATGATGTGAATCTTGTTGCGGGCACCGAAGATGTACTGGTCCATCTTGGGATTCCAGAAACGGGTCTGGTGCCCGAAGTGCGCGCCGGCCTGCAGCAGGTCGCGCATGCTTACCTGGGACATGACAATTACCTTTTTTCGGGTTGGGTCCTCCACATGCCCCCGGGGCCAAACCGTCCGTGACGGCACCCTGGCCCGGGTTGCGGCATGTGTGCGTATTTGCCGCGGACCTCCGCGGCGCGCGCTTTATAGCACAGCACCGGCGCAAAGGAAAGCCGGTGTAGAGCCGGCTGGCATCAATCTTGCGGCTCTATCTACCTACCTACGGTTGCTTGCAGCTGCCCTCGCTGTTGCCTTGCCGGTCGCCGCCCCGTTACCGGGCCCCTGCCCTTGCGTTACACTAGCCGGCTGGCATCCCCGGCGCTGTCCGGGGCCTGATCACTGCAACGGATGTCCCATGGCTGTAACGATCAAGTCGGCAGAAGAGCTGGAAAAAATGCGCGTGGCCGGTCGCCTCGCGGCGGAGGTACTGGAGATGATCCGGCCGCAGGTCGTGCCCGGGGTATCGACCGGAGAACTGGACCGCATCTGCCACGACTACATCACCGGAGAGCAGGAGGCCGTCCCGGCCCCGCTCAACTACCACGGCTTCCCGCGCTCGATCTGCACCTCGGTGAATGACGTGGTCTGCCACGGCATTCCCAGCGACGGCAAGAAGTTGAAGAAGGGCGACATCGTGAACATCGACGTCACGGTCATCAAGGACGGGTATCACGGTGACACCAGCATCATGGTCGGCGTCGGCGAGGTGGCCCCGCACGCCGAGCGCCTGGTGCGGATTACGCAGGAATGCCTCTACCGGGCCATCGACATCGTCCGCCCGGGCACCCGGCTCGGCGACATCGGCGCCATCATCCAGCAGCATGCGGAGGCGAACCACTACTCGGTGGTGCGCGAGTACTGCGGCCATGGCATCGGCCGGGGCTTCCACGAGGATCCGCAGGTGCTGCACTACGGGCGCCGCGGCGAGGGGCTGGTCCTCGAGCCGGGCATGACCTTCACCATCGAGCCGATGATCAACGCCGGCCGCCGGCACACGCGGCTCAACCAGAAGGACGGCTGGACCGTCACCACCCGCGACGGCCGGCTGTCGGCGCAGTGGGAGCACACGCTGGCGGTCACCGACGACGGCTGCGAGGTTCTCACCCGGCGCAGCGAAGAAACGTTCGCGTAGGCCCCCGCAATCCCGCCCATGGCACCGCTCCCCGATCCCCTGTTCGACGCCGAAGCCTTCCGCAGCCGCGCCGCGGAGAAAGGCCTGGTCGCGGCCGGGCGGAAAACGCTGGCCGAGAGCAACACCGCCCTCGACGCGGCTTTCACGGCCGGCGAACCCGCGGGCGAGCTGATCCGCGGCCGGGCCTGGGTCATCGACGGGCTGCTGGCCGAACTCTGGTCGCGCGTCGACTGGGGCTCGACGCCCCTCGCCCTGATCGCCGTGGGCGGCTACGGCCGCGGCGAACTCCACCCGCACTCGGACATCGACCTCCTCGTGCTCCACGGCGACGATGCCGCGGTGCCTGAGGTCGCCGTGGAGCGTTTCGTGACCCTGCTCTGGGACCTCGGGCTCTCCCTGGGCCACAGCGTGCGCAGTGTCGACGAGTGCACCCGGCGCGCCCGCGACGACATCACCATTCTCACCAACCTCCTCGAGGCACGGCTGCTCGCCGGCGACGGAACGCTCCTCGATGACCTGCGCGAGCGCACCAGCACCGAGCACATGTGGAGCGCCCGCGCCTTCCTCGAGGCCAAGCGGGAAGAGCAGGAATCCCGGCACGAGAAGTTCGCCGACACGGAGTACAACCTCGAGCCGAACGTGAAGAGCTCTCCCGGCGGCCTGCGCGACCTGCAGCTCATCGGCTGGCTGGCCCGGCGGCACTTCGGCTGGAGCAGCGTCGAGGAACTGGCGGAGAACGGCCTGCTCACGGAAGAGGAAGCGCAGATCCTCCTGCGCGGGCGCGAGTTTCTCTGGCAGGTGCGCTATGCCCTGCACACGCTGGCGGGCCGGGAGGAGGACCGGCTGCTTTTCGATCACCAGCGCGCCCTCGCCCGGCAGTGGGGCTTCACGGACGACGAGAAGCTCGCCGTCGAGAAGTTCATGCAGGTTTATTACCGCTGGGCCCTGGCCATTGCCCAGCTCAACGAACTGCTGCTGCAGACCTTCGACCAGGCCATCCTCTGCACCGACAGCGAGGATGAAGTCGAGGTCATCAACGACAACTTCGAGCTACGCAACGGCTACATCGCCGCCCGCCGGCCCGACCTGTTCAACGAGCGGCCCGGCGCCCTCCTCGAGGTCTTCCACCTCGCCGGCAGCAACCCGGCCATCAAGGGCATCGCCGCGCCGACGATCCGCCTGATCCGCGAGCACCGCCACCTGGTGGACGACGAGTTCCGCGCGGACCCGGCCAACCGGGCCCTGTTCCTCGACATCCTGCGCTGCCCGCATCGCATGACCCGGCAGCTTCGGCGCATGTCGCGCTACGGTATCCTCGGCAAGTACCTGCCGGCCTTCGGCCGGATCGTCGGCCAGATGCAGCACGATCTTTTCCACACCTACACCGTGGACGCGCACACGCTGCAGGTGGTGGAGAACATGCGCCGCTTCCTGCGCCCGGAAAGCGACGAGCGCTTCCCGGTCACCGGCCGCGTGGCCCGGCGCCTGCCGAAGCTCGAGCTGCTCTATATCGCCGGCCTGTACCACGACATCGGCAAGGGCCGCGGCGGCGATCACTCGGAGCTCGGCGCCGTCGACGCAGAGATCTTCTGCCGCGACCACGGCCTCAGCCGCCGGGACACGGAGCTGGTCAGCTGGCTTGTGCGCAACCACCTGCTCATGTCCGCCGTCTCCCAGCGCAAGGACATCTCCGACCCGGACGTGATCCAGCAGTTCGCCCGCCACGTCGGCACCCAGGAGCGGCTCGACTACCTGTTCACGCTGACCGTCGCCGACATCACCGGCACCAACCCGACCCTATGGAACGCCTGGCGCGGCAGCCTGCTGCGCCAGCTCTACGCCGAGACCAAGCGCGCGCTGCGCCGCGGCCTGGAGAACCCCGTTGACAAGGGCGAGTGGATCGAGGAGACGCGGCGCGCCGCCATGGACATCCTGGAGTACCGCGGTTTCACGGAAGACGAGCTCGACTCGCTCTGGGCGCAGCGGGGCGAAGACTACTTCCTGCGCGAGCGCGCCGAGGACATCGCCTGGCACACGGAGGCGATCGCCGGCCACCACGACCGCGAGCAACCGCTGGTGCTGGTGCGCAACACCGTCGAGTCCAGCGTCGCCAACACCACGCAGATCTTCATCTATGCACGCAGCGACAAGGGCACCTTCCCGCGGATCTGCGCCGAGCTCGAGCAGCTCGACCTCAGCGTCCACGACGCCAGGGTCTACAACGGCAGCGACGGCATGAGCCTCGACACCTTTTACGTGCTCGATTCCAGCGGCGCCCCGCTGGACGAGGAGGCGGGCCGCCTCAAGCACATCAGCGAGCACCTGAGCCGGGCCCTCGCCGACGAAGCCCGGGGCGTGGCGATCATGCAGCGGCACATGCCGCGGCAGATGCGTTCCTTCACCCTGCCCACGGAAACCTCCATGAGCACCGACGAGACCAAGGGCGTCACGGTGCTCGAGGTCATGTCGCCGGACCGGCCGGGCCTGCTCGCGCGCATCGGCGAGGTCTTCGTGCGCTACGGCGTGGTACTGCAGGCCGCGAAGATCCAGACCCTCGGTGAGCGGGTCGAGGACGTATTCTTCATCACCGACGATGCGCAGCGCCCGCTCACCGACCCCGCGCGCTGCCGCGACATCCAGGAGGCGATCTGCCGCGAGCTCGACGGGCAGCAGGCGGCATGAACCCGGACCTCGATCGGCTTCAGCCCTACCCCTTCGAACGCCTGCGCGAGCTCTTCGCGGACCTGGTGCCACCCGCGGACCGGCGCCCCATCGCTCTCTCCGTGGGCGAGCCGCAGCACGCGCCACCGGCCGCGGTCTGCGAGGTGCTCGCCGGCTCCCTCGACCGCCTGGCCCGCTACCCGGCCACCCGCGGCGAGCTGGCCCTGCGCGAGGCGGTGGCCGACTGGCTGGCCGCGCGCCACGGCCTGCCGGCGCCGGATCCGGAGCGGGAGGTGCTGCCGGTAAACGGCACGCGCGAAGCCCTGTTCGCCATCGCGCAGACCTGCGTCGACCGCAGCCGCGCGGCCCTGGTGGCGACGCCGAACCCCTTCTACCAGATCTACGAAGGCGCGGCTTTCCTCGCCGGCGCCGACGTGCGCTTCATCGACCTCACCGCCGAGCGCAGCTTCCTGCCGGCCCCGGAGGACCTCACCCCCGAGGACTGGGAGCGCTGCCAGCTCCTGTACCTGTGCACTCCCGGGAACCCGAGCGGCGCCGTGCTCTCGCGGGAGCAGCTTGCCGCCTTCGTGGAGCGGGCGCTGGCACACGACGTGGTCCTGGTCAGCGACGAGTGCTACTCGGAGCTCTACGCCGACGAGAACGCGCCGCCACCGGGGCTCCTGGACGCCTGCCACCTCGCCGGCAACCCCGGCTACCGCAACTGTCTCAGCTTTCACAGCCTGTCGAAGCGGTCGAACCTGCCGGGGCTGCGCTCCGGCTTCGTGGCCGGCGACGCGGCGCTCATCGAGGCCTTCACCCGCTACCGGACCTACCACGGCTGCGCCATGCCGCCGCACCACCAGCTCGCCAGCATCACCGCCTGGCGCGACGAAAACCACGTGCGCGAGAACCGCGAGCGCTACCGCCAGAAGTTCCGCGCCGTCCTGGACCTGCTCGGCGAGCCGCTGGGCCTGTCCCTGCCCCCCGCGGGCTTCTACCTCTGGCCCGAGACCCCGATCGACGACCGCGAGTTCGCCCGCCGCCTCTACGCCGAGGAGGGCGTGACGGTGCTGCCCGGTCGCTACCTGGGGCGTGACGCGGGGGCCGGCAACCCCGGTGCCGGGCGCGTGCGCATGGCCCTGGTAGCGGAACTCGAGGACTGTATCGAGGCTGCCGACCGTATCGGTGCCCTGCTCGGGCGCCTGGCGTGCTGAGCAAGCCGGAGCGGGTTGCCTTCATCCAGGCGAGGCTGGGCGAGCTCTACCCGGACCCGCCGGTCCCGCTGGACCACCGCGACCCGTTCACGCTGCTGGTGGCCGTGCTGCTCTCGGCCCAGTGCACGGACGAGCGCGTCAACCGGGTCACGCCGGCCCTCTTCGCCCTGGCGGACACGCCGGGGGCCATGGCGGCGCTGCCCGAGGATGAAATCCGCGCCGTGATCCGCCCCTGCGGGCTGTCGCCACAGAAAGCAAAGGCCATCAAGCGCCTGAGCGAGATTCTCGTGGAGGAACACGGCAGTGCGGTACCCGGCGACATGGCCGCCCTGGAGCGCCTGCCGGGCGTCGGCCACAAGACCGCGAGCGTGGTCATGGCCCAGGCCTTTGGCGTGCCCGCCTTCCCCGTGGACACGCACATCCACCGGCTGGCGCAGCGCTGGGGTCTTTCCTCGGGGAAGAACGTGACACAGACCGAGCGCGACCTGAAACGCCTGTTCCCGCGAGAGACCTGGAACGACCTGCACCTGCAGATCATCTTCTACGGGCGCGAATTCTGCACCGCCCGCGGCTGCGACGGCCGGGTCTGCGAGATCTGTCGCACCTGCTACCCTGCGCGCAAACACCCGAAGAAGACCCGCAAGGCCTAGCCGCCTGCCGGGTGTCCTGTCGATGCGGCGCAGGGCCCCTTTTGCTATCCTCTCGGACCCCGCAGAGGCCCCCGGGAGGGCGCTGGCAGTGATCACGGTCTACGGCATCAGCAACTGCGATACGGTGCGCAAGGCGCGGCGCTGGCTGGAAGCACACGCTATCGAGTACCGCTTCCACGACCTGCGCGAAGACGGCGTGGACGAGGCCGAGGTCTCGCGCTGGATCGACGAGCTGGGCCTCGACGCAGTCGTCAACCGCCGCAGCACGAGCTGGCGCGCCCTGCCCGACGCGATCCGAGACGCGCTGGACCCGGCGAGCGCACCGGCCGTGATCGCCGGGCACCCGACCCTGGTCAAGCGACCGCTGCTGGATACGGGCACGAGCCTGCATACGGGTTTCCGGGAGGCGGACTACGAGCGCCTCTTTGAGCGTCACACACTCTGAAGCACCCGCCGTGCCGCAAAACCGGGCACGGACTCCGGTCGAGGAAGCCGGGCCGGGAAGCGTTTGTGGGAAGCCGGCCCAGGAATAGAAGGAAGCACCATGACTGACAGCGTTTTTGCCCTCGGCATCGGCCCGGGCACCCGGGACAGCCAGGGCGACTGGCTCGACGTGTTCTACCCGCAGCCGCTGCTAGCGCCCGCAGCGGAGACTGCAACGCGCGTCCGCGATTTCGCCGGTGCCGAGCCTCTGTCCACGGCAGCGCTCGCGGGCCTGGCGGACGCCCTCGCCGACGATCCGGCCCTGGGCCCGCTGGCCGCGCGCCTGCGCGACAGCGGACGGCCGGTAGCCTGCACGCTGCTCGAGAGCGACGCCGCCCCCGCCTCCGTCCCGGAAGCCTACCTGAAGCTGCACCTGCTCTCGCACCGCCTGGTCAAGCCCCACGGCACCAACCTCGACGGGCTCTTCGGCCTGCTGCCCAACGTGGCCTGGACCGACGAGGGCCCCATCGCCCTGCCCGAGCTCGCCGAGCGCCAGCTCGCGGCGCGCCTCGAGGGCAGGGTGCTCGAGGTGAGCTGCGTCGACAAGTTCCCGAAGATGACCAACTACGTGGTCCCCAGCGGGGTGCGCATCGCCCACACCGCGCGCGTCCGCCTCGGCGCCTACCTCGGCGAGGGAACGACGGTCATGCACGAGGGCTTCATCAACTTCAATGCCGGCACGGACGGCCCCGGCATGATCGAGGGCCGCGTCTCCGCCGGTGTCTTCGTCGGTGCCGAGTCGGACCTCGGCGGCGGCTGCTCCACCATGGGCACGCTCTCGGGCGGGGGCAATATCGTCATCTCGGTCGGGCGCCAGTGCCTCATCGGCGCCAACGCCGGCATCGGCATTCCCCTCGGCGACCGCTGCACCGTGGAGGCGGGGCTGTTCGTCACGGCCGGCACCAAGGTGACGGTGCTGGACAGCAACGGGCAGCCCGCGGAGACGGTGAAGGCGCGCGACCTCGCCGGCCTGTCGGACCTCCTGTTCCGCCGCAACTCGCTGAACGGCGCCGTGGAGTGCCAGACCAATCGCTCCGCCATCCAGCTCAACGAAGCACTGCACAGCCACAACTAGCCCGGACTCTTCATGACCGAACCGCTGCAGCCACCTGTTATGGACCCCGTCATCGCCCTATGCCGCGATCTCATCAGCCGCCCCTCGGTGACGCCCGAGGACGCCGGCTGCCAGGTGCTGATGATGGACCGGCTCGCGGCCCTGGGCTTTCGCTGCACACCCCTGCCCTTCGGCAACACCGAGAATTTCTGGGCGGAGCGCGGCGACCCCGCGGGTCCCCTGTTCGTGTTTGCCGGGCACACGGACGTGGTCCCGCCCGGCCCGGCGAGTGCCTGGGAGAGCGACCCCTTCACCCCCACGGAAGAGGACGGCATGCTCCGCGGCCGCGGCGCAGCGGACATGAAGGGCAGCCTGGCGGCCATGATCGTGGCCACGGAACGCTTCGTCGGCGCCAACCCGGACCACCGCGGCCGCATCGGTTTCCTGGTGACGTCCGACGAGGAGGGGCCGGCGACGGACGGCACCGTACGGGTGGTCCAGTGGCTCGGCGAGCAGGGTACGACCATCGACTGGTGCCTGGTGGGCGAGCCCTCCAGCTCCGAGCATGTCGGCGACGTGGTCAAGAACGGGCGCCGCGGGTCCCTCGGCGCGACGCTGACCGTCCGCGGCGTGCAGGGCCACGTGGCCTACCCGCACCGGGCGGACAACCCGATCCATCGCGCCCTGCCCGCGCTCGCCGAACTCACCGCGCGGCACTGGGACAATGGCAACGATTTCTTCCCGCCGACCAGTCTGCAGCTCACCAACGCCCACGGCGGCACCGGCGCTACCAATGTCGTGCCCGGGGAGTTCACGGTGCTGTTCAACTTCCGTTTCTCGACGGAATGCACGGCGGACGGCCTGACGGCGGCCACCGAGGAGATCCTCGACCGCCACGGCCTCGACTACCACCTGCACTGGACGCTGTTCGGTGAACCCTTCCTGACGCCGGAGGGCGAACTCGTCGCCGCCACGCAGGCGGCGATCCGTGCCGTCACCGGCCGCGAGACGCTGCTGTCCACGGCCGGGGGTACGTCCGACGGCCGCTTCATCGCGCCCACGGGCGCGCAGGTGCTGGAACTCGGCCCGGTGAACGCCACCATTCACCAGGTGAACGAAACCGTGAGCTGCGCGGACCTTTCGACCCTCGCCGAGATCTACGAGGACATCCTCGGGCGCCTACTCGCCGACTGAGCGCACCACCCTGCCCAGCGCGGCGCTGACCATGGCGCGGTTTTGCGCGCCGGTCACCAGCACCACGCCGGCCTCCTCGTCGTCCAGCGCGGCGAGACTCCCGGCTACCACCGCATCCGCTTCCATCCACAGTTCCTCGGGCATGCGTGACGGGTCGAAGCCCTCGAAGCTGTCCCGGCTGTGGATTTCCGTGCGCGTGAGCCCCGGACAAAGAGCCTGCACGCGGATACCGTGGCCTTCCTCCTCGGCCTGCAGCGAGAGAGAGAACGCGCTCAGGAAGGCCTTGGTCGCCCCGTAGACCGCGGTACTGGGCATGGGCAGGAAGGCGCCGATGGAAGCCACGTTGATGATCTGACCTCCGCCGGCCTCGCGCATGAAGGGCAGCGCCGCGCGGGTGAGGCGCAGCGTGGCATCCTGGTGCACGCGCACCATGGCGAGTTCCCGATCGATATCACTCGCGGCGAAGGCGCCGAAGGTGCCGAAGCCGGCATTGTTCACCAGCAGTTGCACCGGGCCGCGCTGGCGCAGGGCCTCGACAGCGCGCACCTGGCCTTCCACCGTGGCGAGGTCCGCCACCAGCGGCTCCACGGTCACCGTGTCCGCCAGCTCGGCCGCCAGCGCCTCGAGCCGGTCGCCGCGGCGGGCCACGGCAATGATGTGACGGCAGCGCGGTGCGAGCTGGCGCAGGAACTCCTCGCCGAGGCCGGAGGAGGCACCGGTCACCAGGGCGATGGGCTTGTCGTCGGTCGTGTCTACTGCCATGGGCGTTACTCCGTTGCTGGCCTCTCGCGGTCGGGATTCGGATAAACGTCGAAGCGCACCGCGCGTCCGGGCAGGCTGTGCGACGGGCGGCGGCTGCCGAGGGGCAGTGCACGCCGCGGCCGCTTGACCACGACCCGGCGCACCGGCTGCGCCAGGGCCCAGTCCACCAGCGCCGCCGCCGCTGCCTCATCGTCGTCGAGCAGGTGCTGCAGCACGGTCATCGCCTTGCCGGAGGCAGCACGTTTGCCGGCCACCGGGAACATGGGATCAAGGTAGATCGCATCGGCCGCCGACAAGGTCTCCGCGGGAAGGGTGCGCACGTCGGCGGCCACGAGCCGCAGGCGGCCTGCGACCTCACGCAGCCAGGGATCGTCACCACCCGCGGCGCTGGCGATGGCCTCGGCGAGGAGCGCCGCGAGTACCGGCTGCCGCTCGCAGACCGTGACCTCGGCGCCGAGATCCGCCAGCACGAAGGCGTCGCGGGCAAAACCGCCGGTGCCATCGATGATGCGCACCGGCCGCGCGCTGCCCACCGCCAGGGCCCGGCCGATGGCCTCGTTGTGACCGCCCCGGCGCCGGTGGCGCAGCGCCCCGTCATCGAAGCGGCAGCGCACCGGACCGGAGGCGCCCGGTCCCAGGGGCCGGAGCGCCGGGCCGGCAGCATCGACCAGCAACAGGAGGTCCAGGTCTTCCCCCGGTTCCGGCAGCAGCGGCAGCGCCAGCGTGGCGGCGAGCCGGCGCGCCAGCGCGGGATCGCCGCCGTCGCCGACTGCGACGGCGAGCCGCGGCACAGCGGTCACAGTTCCCCGGGGCGCAGGCCCAGGTGCAGGGGTTCGCCCTCGAGGTCAACGGCGAGCTCGAGATTGTAGGCGCGGTGCGCGAGGCCGTGCTTGTCGCTGAAGGCCAGCGCCCGGGGCTCGCTGCCCTCGGTGCCGTCCGTCAGCCAGCACTTCACTGCGTCGATCGACTGGCCCATCATCTTGAGGCCACGGACCCGGGCCAGACCCTCGCTGCGCCCGGCCACGAAGGCCGGCGCGCCGGCCTTGAAGTCGCCGACCAGCAGCTGCCCGGGCTCCGCCATCTCCAGCATCCGGGCCAGCTCGATGGTGACCGTGCCGACGATGTAGCTGAAAACGCTCGGGTTCACGCCCTCGGCCTGGTACAGCTCATAGTGACTGCCGCAGTGGAAACCGGCGCGAATGACCGGCACGGTCTTGCCGCGGGAGGCGGCCCGGGCCAGGGCGTTGTCGAGCACGGTGAGCACGAGGAAATCGAACAGCAGCTGATCCGCCTCGGGCCCCGTGTCGCGGTTCCACACGTAGTACCCGTCACCGGTAGTCGTCCGCGCGAAGTGGATCTCGAGGCCTAGCGCCGAGAGCTTGTTGTAGACCGAGTTCATGGAGTAGGACAGGCTGTTGAGCTGGCTGGCCTGTTCAAAGGGGGTATGCAGCGAGAAGTCGCAGATATCGAAGAGCAGCACGCCGCGGCCTTCGACGAAGTTGAGGCCATAGCGACGGATGAGTTCCTCCACGCCGTTGATCACCGGCGGCGTGTCCTCGAGCGGCAGGTCGAGCTTGATGAAGGTCGGTGCCGCACCGAGCCGCTCCGCGATGGCGAAGAGCTCTTCCCTGGCCTTGCGACGCCGTCCGGAAATCAGGCTCCGGATGTAGCTTTCGTTGTCCGCCGCGGCTGCCTTGCCTTCCCGGCCCGGCGCACAGAAGTTGCCGAGGAAGTAGTGCGGCACGAGGATCACCAGAATGCCTTTCTCGTCCCGGGACCAGCAGAGCACGATGTTCTGGCCGAGGCGCCACTGGCGGCGCAGCGTGCGCTCGAGGCTCTGCAGGTTTCCTCGCTGTACGAGACTGATGGCTTCCAAGGGGACGGTACTCCTGGCAGGGCGCCGCTGCGGCCGGCACCGCGTGCTATGCTACCACGACCCGCGGCAGCCCGGAGGCCACCGCCCATGCAACCGCACCGCCCTGCCCTGCTGCGCGCCTCCCTGTTTGCCGGCCTGTTTACCGCTCTTCCCGGCGCCCTGCTCCTCGCGGGATGCGCCGACTACGCCGTCACTTTCAACGACCGCACGCTGTACACGCCGCCGCCCCTTTTCCGCGACTTTTCGCTGGACGACGAGGCCCTGCGCGAGTGCGTCACCCAGCATATCGTCGACGGCGAGCTTACCAGCGCCGAGGCGCTCACCCTCCTCGACTGCAGCCAGGCGGGCATCAGTGACCTCGCCGGCATCGAGCGGTTCACGGGGCTCACGCGGGTGCGCTTCTCCGGCAACGCGATCGAGGACGTGACCCCTCTCGCCGCGGCATCGGGTCTCGAGCTACTGCTGCTGGAAAACAACCGCATCAGCGACGCGACACCGCTGTTTGCGCTGGAAGCCCTGGAGCGTCTCGACCTGTCCGGCAATGACCGGCTGACCTGCCCCGAACCCGTCCCGGCCATCGCAGAGCTCACCCTGCCGGAGCACTGCTAGCCCGAGAGGACGCTAGTCGTCGAGAGGAATCCAGCCGAAGCCTTCGCCCTGGCAGGCCCAGTGCGCCCGCTCGAGCCACGCGGGGTGCTCCGCGGCGAGAACCTCGCGCACGGCGGCCGGGCTGTTGTTCTTCTCGCTCATGTGAGCAATGACGAGGTGCCTGAGCGCGGGGCCGTCGAGCGCCGCCAGGAGATCACTGGCCTGGCGGTTGTTGAGGTGGCCCCATTCGCCACCGACCCGCCGCTTCAGCGCCGGCGGGTAAGCGCCCGCGGCGAGCATGGTGCTATCGTGATTGAACTCCAGCACCAGCCCCTGGCAGCCGCGATAGGCGGCCACCACGTGGGGGGTGACGCTGCCGAGGTCCGTGAGGATACCCAGCTCGCGTCCGCCGGCGGCGAGACGGTACTGGCAGGGCTCGCGGGCGTCGTGGGGCACGGCCACCGAGCGCACGGTCACGCAGCCCACGGTGAACCCCTCCCCGGCGTTGAAGCGCTCGAGCACGGCGCACTCGCCGAGGCGGCCGCTGGCGGCGGTACCGTGCGTCGCGTAAACGGGAATGCCGTGGCCCCGGGACAGGGTGCCGACGCCGGCGGCGTGATCGCTGTGCTCGTGGGTGACGAGGATGGCGTCGATATCGCCCGGGGCCAGGCCGAGGCGAGCGAGGCGTCGGGTCGTCTCGCGGAGGGAGAAACCGCAATCGATCAGCAGGCAGGTTTCGCCGCTGGCGACCACCGTCCCGTTACCCTTGCTGCCGCTGCCGAGGGAGGCGACGCGCACCGGAGTCTCCCTGCCTTGCTGTCTGGCTAGTTGATGTTGCCCTGGATCCTCGCGAGGAGCGACTGGTGCTGGCGCTTCTCGAGCGGCTCCCCGACATCGTCCTGGGCCAGGCGGATCTCCACCCCGTCGCCGCCCACGGCGTCGACGGAGAGCAGGAAACGGCGATCGGCGAGGGGATGGTCCTCGTCGCCACCGGTCAGCCAGTCGAACCAGCCGCCCTCGTCATCCTTGTTCGGGCCGAGGAAGCGGAGGTAGTAGCGGCCGGCACTGCGGTCGCGATCGGTGATCTCGAAAGAGGCATCCTCCAGCGCCAGGGCGACGGATGCCCAGGCGCGGTTGAAGGGCAGACCGAGGGCGATATAGGTCTCGCCGTCGTCATCCTCCTCGAGAGCGATGCGGCCGCCGGCGCTGATCGCCTGGTCTGCCATCATCGACACAGGCGCGGTCTCTGCGCTGTTGGCGATGTACTGCGCCACGCTGCGCAGCATGTCCCCCTCCTGGGCGAGGTCGTCGGACACCGGGGGCCACTCGTCGTCCTCGCCGAGGCGCGACTTCTGCAGCACGTGCAGTTCGCTGGTGCCGCGCTGCACACCGCGCTCGATGCGGAAGCGGAAACGGGATTCGCCGCTGGCATCCTGGAGCTGGAGCCAGTCGGATTCGATGATGCCCTGGCGGGCGTCCGCCCGGGCCACCTGCACGCCGGCCGCCGACAGGAAGCTGCGCACCTGCGGCCAGAGCTGCCCCGGGGCGACACCAATGAGCGCCCAGCTGTCTTCGCCGAGCTTCTGGATGCGCACCAGTTGATCCGCGGCGCCCGCGGCGAGCGGTGCCGGCCGCGGCACCTCGAAGTCGCCGGCCAGCAGGAGGTCGTTCCGCACCGGCGGGATGGCGTAGAGCTCCTCGAGGGCTGTCGTGTCCATCCCGGGGGGGACGTCGATGACGTCGAGCTCCACGGCATCGCGATAGGCCTCGGAGCGGTCGCGGAAGAAACCGTCATCGCCGAAGAGGTAACCGCAGCCGCCGAGGGCGAAGGCAAGCAATCCGGTAACGAGGGCGCCCGCAGCACGCCTCATGCCATGACTCCCGCCAGCGCATCGCGCACGACCGCTTCGAGCTTGTGGTCCAGCGGCGTCAGCGGCAGGCGGATGCCCGGGCCGATGAGGCCGAGGTGCGCAAGCGCCCATTTCACCGGGATGGGGTTCGGCTCGAGGAACAGGGCGGAGGTCAGCGCCGCGA
Organism: Pseudohaliea sp.; assembly: GCF_040217025.1. Taxonomy (GTDB): domain Bacteria; phylum Pseudomonadota; class Gammaproteobacteria; order Pseudomonadales; family Halieaceae; genus Pseudohaliea. The sequence continues at coordinate 1,509,337 of NZ_JAVJOA010000008.1, forward strand.
GACGCTCGTCGATAGCGGCCGCCTCCTCTGCATCGCCGGCGATCGCTTCGCGGCAGAGCGCCGCCATGAGCTCGGGAACGACGTTCGCGGTAACGGACACGTTGCCGTGGCCGCCGGCGAGCATCAGCTCGCGGGCCGTCGGGTCATCCCCGGAATAGACCGCGAAGCCCTCGGGCGCGCGTGCGAGGAGGTCCCGGGCACGCTCGATATTGCCGGTGGCATCCTTGATACCGATGATGTTCTCGTGCCGCGACAGCGCCAGCGCGGTGTCGTTGGCAAGGTCGACGCCGCAGCGCGCCGGCACATTGTAGAGAAGCTGGGGGATCGCCACGGCGTTGGCGACCGCCAGGAAGTGCTCGTACATCCCGGCCTGGGTGGGCCGGTTGTAGTAGGGCGTCACCAGCAGGCAGGCATCCGCGCCGGCCTCGGCCGCGGCACGGGTCAACTCGATGGCCTCGGTGGTGGCGTTGGCACCGGTCCCGGCGATGACCGGGATGCGACCGCCCACGTACTCGACGCAGTGGCGGATGATGGCCATGTGCTCGGGCACGGAGAGCGTCGCGCTTTCCCCGGTCGTACCGGTCACGCCGATCGCCGCGGTGCCCGAGGCGATGTGGAGGTCGAGGAGTCGCTCGAGTGCCGCCCAGTCGAGACTGCCGTCAGCGTGCATCGGTGTGACGAGGGCGACGATACTGCCAGTGATCATGCAAGGACTCCGGGGGACGGGACAGGCGTGCGGCGCTCCGCGGCCGCACCGCGCCAAAGGCGCAATTATCCACGCCGAGGCCCCGAACACAACCGGATTGAGCGTTACTGCTGCGCGCGCTACCCTTTCCGGATGACTTTACCCGGTACCGCCGCGATGGCCACGAAGCCTCTTTTCACCCGTGTGTCCACACGTCCCCCCACTGGCTCCTGTGCCCGCCTACCGCTGGGCACGCTGGCGCCGCTGCTTGCGCTCTGCGCCGTGCTCTTCGCCCTGCTCGCCGCGCCGGCGGGCGCCCAGGGCACGGGCATGGGGGACGCGGGGCTGGAGGCGCGCATCGGCGAGCTGACGGACCTGGACCGGCGCTACCTGGCGCAGCAGCGCACGGACCTCGAAGACCTGGCACGGACCGAGCTGGGGGCCTTTTTCACCGGGGACCCGGCCAACGACATCCCCGTGATGCAGCGCCTCCTCGACGAGGGCGTTGTCACCGCCGACGACCGGCGCCGGCTGCAGGCCATGGGCGTGGTGCTCGGCGACCTCCTGGCCGAGGACCTCGACATGCACTGGGTCATCTACGAGGACCAGGTCGGGCGCAGCCGGGCGCTGCGTTACCGCCAGAGCGACAACTACCTGTTTCCCGCCACCATGGTGTCTCGCCGGCGGGAAGCCGGTGACCGGACCCCGGTGCAGGAGATCTACGACAAGGCCGTCGGCATTATCCGGCCCGTGCAGGAGCCGCTGCCCTTCCAGTGAGAAGGACCCGGGTGGAACCGGTTCGCGAGCCCCCGCCGTTGAAAGGTCGGCGGCAGGCCTCGCGCAGCGCGATGGCACATCGCCGGTAGCGCCCGTAGACTGGCCCTTTCCCGGCATCAATGACAGGTAACGCGCCCCGGTGGCTGCCCCTGAACCCAGTTGTGACCTGAGCGTCGAGGACGGCGCGGCCCGCCTTCGCGTTGCCGGCTCCTGGCGCGGTGCCAGCCTGCCGGACACCGACGCGGTACTTGCCCGGTTGCGCGCCACGCCGGCGCCGCAGCTCACCGTGGATGCCGCCGCCGTCGCTGACTGGGACTCCCGGCTTCCGGCCTTCCTGCTCGCCTGTCACGAGGCCTGCGGGGCGAACGGGGGCAGCATCGACGGTCGGGGCCTGCCCGACGGCCTGGCCAAGCTGCTGCGCCTGGCCACGGCGACGGACGCGGCGGAAGCATCGCCGTCGCGGCGCCACGGCCTGCTCTCCCGCGCCGCCCTGCGACAGCAACTGCACGAGATCGGCGAGGAAGTCCTCGACTCCCTCGCCTTCCTCGGCGACGCCGTGCGTGCCAGCGCCCGCGCTTTTGTTCCGGGCTCCGCCACCCGCTGGGTGGACCTCAGGGACTGCCTCTACCAGGCCGGCCCGGACGCCCTGCCCATCATCACCCTGACCAGCGTGCTGGTCGGCATGATTCTCGCCTACCTGGGTGCCGTGCAGTTGCAGCAGTTCGGCGCAGAGGTCTATGTCGCCGACCTGGTGGCCATCGGCATGCTCCGGGAAATGGGCGCGCTGATGACCGCGGTGGTCATGGCCGGCCGCACCGGCGCCGCCTACGCGGCGCAGCTCGGCACCATGCAGGGCAACGAGGAGGTGGACGCCATCACCACCCTCGGCCTGTCGCCGATGGAATTCCTCGTGGCGCCGCGCATGCTGGCCCTGGTCGCGACCATGCCGCTGCTGGTCATCTACGCGGACCTTCTCGGCATCATCGGCGGCGGTATCGTGGCGGGCGGCATGGGCATCAGCGCCTTGCAGTACCTGAGCCAACTCGAGGGGTCCTTCTCTTATACCCATGCCCTCGTCGGCCTCGTCAAGGGCGTCCTGTTCGCCTTCCTCATTGCCCTCGCCGGCTGCCGCGCCGGGATGAGTGCCGGGCGCAACGCGGCCGCCGTCGGCCGCGCGACCACGGAGGCGGTGGTCACCGCCGTGGTCTACCTCATCGTGGCCGACGCCGGCATGAACATCCTCTTCCAGCAGCTGGGGATCTGAGCCGATGCCCGCCGAACCCGCCATCACCGTCGAAGGGCTGACCATGGCCTTCGGCAGCAAGGTGCTGCAGCGCGACCTGACCTTCGACATCAACCGCGGCGACATCTTCGTCATCATGGGCGGCTCGGGCTGCGGCAAGAGCACGCTGCTAAAGCACCTGCTGGGCCTCCTCCGACCGGCCGCCGGCGATATCCGCTACGGCGACGAGAGCCTGGTCGGCGCCGACGCCCGCACCCGCCGCCGCCTGCGTCGCAGCTGGGGCATCACCTACCAGGCCGGCGCGCTCCTCAGCGCCATGACCCTCGCCGAAAACGTCGCCCTGCCGCTGACCCAGTACACGGACTACAGCCGCGACACCATCTCCGGCATCGTCCGCTACAAGCTCGCCCTGGTCGGCCTCGCGGGCTACGAGGGCTACCTGCCCTCTGCGATTTCCGGCGGCATGCGCAAGCGCGCGGCGCTCGCGCGGGCGATAGCGCTGGACCCGGAGATCCTGTTCTTTGACGAGCCCTCCGCGGGCCTCGATCCGATCAGCTCCCGGCGTCTCGACGACCTGATCCTGGAGCTGAAGGAATCCACCGGTGCCACGGTGGTGCTGGTTACCCACGAACTGCCCAGCATCTTCGGCATCGCGAACAACTCGGTCTTTCTCGATGCCGGGACCAGGACCATGATCGACGGCGGCGACCCGCGCTGGCTGCGCGATCACAGCAGCCAGCCGCTGGTGAGGCAATTCCTCAACCGGTCCGCGGAAATGGAGGATATACCCCATGGATGAACGCAGGCACAGCGTGCTCATCGGCGCCTTCGTCGTCGGTGGCCTCCTGGTCGCTCTCGGCGCGGCGCTGTTCTTCGGCGGCGCCGGTTTCGGCGGCCAGCGCGACAAGGTCGTGATGGTCTTCGACGGATCGGTCAAGGGCCTCAACGTGGGCGCACCCGTGGCCCTGCGCGGCGTCACCATCGGCCAGGTCACGGACATCCAGCTGGTGCTGTCCACGGACCGCCCCGAGATCACCATGATCGTGGAGGCCGAGCTGGCCGCCGACAACGTCCTGGTCCGCGGCCAGGAGCTCGGCCGCCGGGACATGCTCGACTACCTCGTCGACAACGGCCTGCGCGCCCAGCTCAACATGCAGAGCGTACTCACCGGCCTGCTCTACGTGCAGATGGACTTCCACCCGGAAAGCGAAGTCGTCGTCGCCGACGTCGATTCGCCCTACGCGCAGATCCCCACGATCCCGACGGAACTCGAGATCCTGCGCCGCACCCTGCAGTCCATCGACTACGCGGCCATGGCCGAAGCGGGGCAGAGTATCGTCACCGGCCTGCGGGCCTTCGTCGAGGACGAGGATTTTCTTGCCCTCCCCGGCGAACTGCGCGGCACGCTCGCCTCGCTCGCGGCGGCAAGCGGACGCCTCGAAAGCAGCCTCGCCCGCCTGGAACCCGAGCTCAGCCGGACCCTGGGCAGCGTCGGCGACGCCGCCGCGGGCATGAGCGATGCCCTGCCGACGCTGACCGGCGATCTCGCGACCGCGCTGGCCGGCCTCGAGGAGGCCCTGCGCGCGACCCGCGACGCCATGGGCGGCCTCGGCCGGCAGGTCGCCGAAGACTCGCCGACGCTGCAGCAACTGGGGGCGACCCTGCGCGAGGTTTCCCGCGCGAGCCGCTCGCTGCAGGGTTTCCTGCAGACCCTGGAAGATCAACCGGATGCGCTCCTTCGCGGGCGCCGGGAGAAGTGACCGTGAAGCCCAGCCCCCGCCGCCTGCTCGCCCCGCTCCTTGCGCTGCTGCTCGCCACCGGCTGCGCCAGCCAGGTAGAGCTGCGCTATGTCACCCTGGCACCGGCCGGGCCGCCGGCAGCGCGCGGCGCCGGCCCGGGGCTCGCCGTGGGGCCGGTGACCCTGCCCGACTACCTCATGCGCGGTGACCTGGCCGAGCGGATCGATGCGCACCGCATCAGCTACCGGCGTGACCGGCGCTGGGCCGAGCCCCTTGACCACGGCATCCAGCGCGTCCTGGTCGCAAACCTCGCCGCGCGGCTCGATTCGGCCGCCGTCCGCGGCTTTCCGGGGCCGGGGCCGGCCGCCGACACGCGGGTGGACCTCGTCGTGCACCGCTTCGAAGCCGAGGCCGGCGTGGCGATCGCCATCGTGGACTGGACACTGCACGGCAGCGCCGGCGAGGGCGACCTCGCCCGGGGAACCTTCGACGCGCGGGAACCGCTGGCCGATGAGCGTGCGGTCACCCAGGCCGCTGCCCTCAGCGGGTTGCTCTCCCTCCTGGCGGCCGACATCGCCGCGGCTGTAACCGCCGCCGCGCGCTAGGCGCCGGCGACCGGGGTGGCATATACAGGTCGGGCGACGGAGACTATTATTCTGCCTCCCCCTTCGTAACCGGAGCCTTTGAACAATGGATTTCAGCAGCCTCGACCTGAACGCGCTGATCAACGATTACGCCATCCCCTGGGGAATCCGCATCGCCCTCGCCCTCGTCATCTTCTATCTCGGGCGCGGCGTGGTCGCACTCGTGGTCCGCGGCGTGGAGAAAGTCCTCGAGCGTCAGAAGGTCGACGAGACCCTGGTCAGCTTCATGACCTCGATCCTGCGCTGGCTTCTGCTCCTGTTCGTGGTCATTGCCGCGCTGTCCCAGCTCGGTATCGACACGACCTCGCTCATCGCCCTGCTCGGTGCCGCCGGCCTCGCCGTGGGTCTTGCCCTGCAGGGCTCGCTGGCCAACTTCGCCGCGGGGGTGCTGATCATCATCTTCCGGCCCTTCACCCGCGGCGACTTCATCGACGCCGGCGGCGCCATGGGCACCGTGGACAAGATCAGCATTTTCACGACAATCCTGACCACGCCGGACAACAAGGAAGTGATCGTTCCCAACGGCGGCATCATCGGCGGCGTGATCACCAACTTCTCGGCACGGCCGACGCGCCGCGTGGACATGGTCTTCGGCATCGCCTACGACGACGACCTGCGCAAGGCGCGGCAGATCCTCGAGGAGATCATCGCCGCCGACGACCGCATCCTGGCGGACCCGGCACCCGTGATCACCGTGGGCGAACTCGCGGACTCGAGCGTGAACTTCCTGGTGCGCCCCTGGGTGAACGCCGCCGATTACTGGGCGGTTCTCTGGGATACCACGGAAACGGTCAAGCTGCGCTTCGACGAGGCGGGCATCACCATTCCGTTCCCGCAGCGCGAAGTTCATGTCCGGCAGCCGGCGGCGCCCGCTGCGGCATCGGCTCCCGCAGTCGAGTAGCCCGCCGCCAGCCGAACGCGCGCCCTCAGGGCGCGCAGGCCATACAGAGCATGTACAGGTGCGCGGGGTCCTCGAGGACCTCCAGCGCCTGCCGCGCCGCGGTGAGCGGCGCCCGGAACCGCGGCGGTACCGGCAGCGCCTGTTCCAGCCTGGCCGAAATGCCGAGCCGGTCCGCCAGCGACTGCAGCAGCAGCTGACGCGGCGATTGCGGCGGCTGGACGTAATCCACCCGGTAGGCCCCTTCTTCCAGGCCGGCGAGGCCGGCCGCTGCCCGTGCCGCGTCCTCGAGGCTGCCCAGTTCATCCACGAGCCCGACTGCCCTGGCAGCGGGCGCGCTCCAGACGCGGCCCTCGGCCACGGCCTCCACCTGCGCGGGGGCCATGGCGCGCCCCGAGGCCACGATGTCGATGAACTTGCGATAGCGGTCATTGACGGACAGCTGCAGGGTCTCGGCCACCGCCGGCTGCAGCGGCCGGTCCAGGCGCAGGGCACCGGCACGCTCCGTGGTGCCGACGCCGTCAGTCGCGATCCCGGCGCGCTCGAACAGTTCCTCGACCGTCGGGAAGGCGAGGAATACGCCGATGCTGCCGGTGATCGTCGCGGGGGTGGCCCAGATCTCGTCCGCCGGTGCCGCGATGTAGTAACCGGCGGACGCCGCCACCCGCCCCATGGACACCACCAGCGGCAGTTCCCTGCGCTGCGCAAGATCCTCGAGGCCCGCACGCACGACCTCGGCGGCGAAGGCGCTGCCGCCGGGGCTGTCGATGCGCAGGACGATCGCAGCGACGTCGGGCTCGTCGGCGACCTCGCGCAGCTGGCGCACCAGGGTTTCGGCGCCGATGGACCCCGGATCGCGCTCGCCGCTGAACAGCGGCCCCGCGGCGGTTACCACGGCGACCCGGCTGGCCGCCTTCGGCGCCGGGGGACGGCCGCGCCGTGCCAGGTAGCGCTCGAAGGGCACCGCCTCGAAACGGCCGTCGTCATCCGCGGCCCCCACGACCTCCACCAGGTAATCGTTGGCCGCCTCCCGGGACAGCAGCCGATCCACCAGGCCGTCTGCAAGCGCGAGCTGTGCCGGGTCGCCGCCCTCGGCCGCGAGCCGCTCCGGGTAGCCGTTGATGTGCGCATCAATCGCGCCGGCGGGCAGCGCCCGGCGGGCCTCCACGAGCGACGAGTACTGACCCCAGAGGTCGCCGAGCCAGGCCCGGGTGATGGCTTTCTCATCCTCGGACATGTCCATCCGCGTGAAGGGCTCGGCGATGGACTTGTGCTCGCCCGCGCGGAACACGTGCATGGTGACGGCGAGCTTGTCGAGCGCGTCGCGAAAATAGTTCAGGTAGCTAGCAAAGCCCTCGAGGGCGAGGGCGCCGTGCGGATGCAGGATCACCGTGTCCGCCTGAACCGCGAGCAGGTACTGGTCCTGCGTGAAGTAGTCGCCCCGGGCCACCACCGGCTTGCCCGTGGCGCGGAAGCGCTCGAGGGCCGGCGCCAGCTCCTGGAGCCGGCTGAGACCGAGGTAGAGCAGCTCGTCGGTGTCGATGACCAGGGCGGAGATGGCCGGGTCGTCGGCGGCCCGGTCCACCGCGTCGATCAGGTCGCGGAGGCGGACCTCAGCCGTGGCCGGCGACGGATCACCGAGGAGCGCCAGGGGCTCGACGCGGCTGCGCTCGTCCACGACCCGGCCGGCCGGAGCCAGCAGCAGCGCCGCCCGCTCCGGCAGTTCGCGCGTGGGGCCGCCGGTGAGCACCAGGTAGAGCAGCACCAGCGCCGCGATGAACAACAGGTTGGCCAGCGCCAGGCGCAGTACGGTGATGGCGCGCCAAAGCCCGCCGAAGAAGCGTCGCAGGAACGAGGGTCTAGCCATCGGAGTCTCCCGGGTCGGGTGCGGCGGCGCGGCGAAGTTGCGGACCGCGCAGGCGCACGTAGAGCATGGCGCAGGTGAAGAGGCCGATCACGGCGACCATGCCGACGATCGGCGGCAGTGCGCCTGGCTCGGCGAAGAGCCGCTCCACCAGGCGGACGAAGTAGAGAAGGACCACGAAGCAAAGCCAGACGTAGCTGCGCAGCCGGTCCCGCAGCATGCCGGGCAGGAAGATCAGCAGCGGCAGCAGGTAGGCCACCCAGATGATCCAGGGCGCCCCGCGCACGTAGGCATCCAGGGCCTGCTGGGCCAGCAGCACCAGCCAGAAGCCCCAGCTCGCCGCCCAGAGCAGGGCTGCTGCGCCGGTCCGCGGCACGGCCGTCACGGTTTCTCTCCGACGCCCGCCAGCGCCGCCGCCAGGCGGGCGACCCGCGCGCCGAGGCTGCGGCAGAGGCCCGCCTCGTCGTCGTCGAGGGCGCGCTTGTTGTCGACGCCGCCGAAATGGCTCGCCCCGTAGGGCGTGCCGCCACCGCGCGTACGGGTAAGGCCGGGCTCGCCGTAGTCGAGACCCACGAGCACCATGCCGTGATGCAGGAGCGGCAGCATCATGGACAGCAGCGTGCTCTCCTGGCCGCCGTGCAGGCTCGAGGTGGAGGTGAACACTCCCGCGGGCTTGTCCACCAGGGCGCCACTGAGCCAGCTGTCGCCGGTCTGGTCGAGAAAGTACTTCAGGGGCGCCGCCATGTTGCCGAAGCGGGTGGGGCTGCCGAGCACCAGGCCGGCACAGCCGCGCAGGTCGGCCTGGCTGCAGTACACGGGCCCCTCGGCGGGAACCTCGTCGGCCACCTGCTCGGTCTCGGCGGAGACCCGGGGGACGGTGCGCAGCCGCGCCTCGATGCCGGGGACGGTCGCCACGCCCCGGGCGACCTGGGCGGCCATCGCCGCCGTGGCACCACCGGCGGAGTAATACAGCACGAGGATATAGGGGACCTCGCTCACGGCAGGAGCTCGAGCACGTTTTCCGGCGGCCGGCCGATCACGGCCCGCTTGCCGACCACGGCGACGGGCCGCTCCATGAGCTTCGGGTGGGCGGCGAGGGCCGCCACGAGCTGGTCCTCGTCCGAGTCCGGACCGAGTCCCACCGCCTTGTACTCGGCCTCCCCCCGGCGCACCAGCTCCGCCGCCGGACGCCCCAGACGCCGGAGCAGGTCGCGCAGCCCCGCCTCGTCCAGGGGCGTGTCCAGGTAGCGGACCACCTCGACCTCGGCGCCTTGCTCCTCGAGCAGAGCCAGTGCGGCGCGGGACTTGGAACAGCGGGGGTTGTGGTACAGGGTGACGCTCGCCATGCGGGGACTCCATGTCGTTCCGGGCGCCGCAGTATAGCAAAGCGCGCCCCCTCTCCCGGGGGGGGGAAACGGCATCCTCGCCGCTGCCCGATTTCATGCGATACTGCCCGCCATGCCGGAAATCCCTGCTCAATTCGACCCCTGGCTGCGCCGGCTGCAGTACCTTTACGAGCGCTTCAACAGCGACCGCTGCCGGGACACGGCCGCCGCCCTCACCTATATGAGCCTCTTTGCCATGGTGCCGCTGCTCACGGTGCTCTACACCATGGCCTCCGCGGTGCCCGCCTTCCAGGGCGTGGAAGCCAATATCCAGGACCTGCTTTTCGAGCACCTCATGCCCGAAACGTCCTCGGACATGGAGCAGTACCTCGAGGATTTCTCGCGCCAGGCCAAGAACCTCACGGGCTTCGGGATCGCCTTCCTGGTCGCCACGGCGATCCTCATGCTGCGCAACATCGAGCGCAGCTTCAATCGCATCTGGCGCACCCCGGAAAACCGCAGCCCCGTGTCCAGCTTCCTGCTCTACTGGGCAGTGCTCAGCCTGACGCCCGTGACCATCGGCCTCGGGCTGGCCGCCAGCACCTACCTGGCGTCCTTCGCGAGCCGCCTGGGGCACCTCGACATCATCGGCGCCGGCGCCGCGTTCCTGCGCATCGCGCCGTTCCTGCTCAGCGTCATCGGCTTCACGCTCATCTACGCCGCCGTGCCCAACTGCCGGGTCCCGATCAAGCACGCGCTGATCGGCGGTGCGCTCGCCGCCATCGCCTTCAACGTTGCCCGCTCGCTGTTCACGACCCTGGTGGCCGGCTCGAGCATCACGTTCATCTACGGCGCCTTCGCTGCCGTGCCGCTGTTCCTGCTCTGGATCTTCATCTCCTGGAACATCGTGCTGATCGCCGCCATCGTCGTGCACAGCCTCTCGGCCTACCAGACCTCCGAGCAGGCGGCACGGCCGCTGGCCCTCAAGGCCCTCGAGGCCCTCTACCTGCTCTGGGACCGGCAGCGGCGCGGCGAGGCGCTGCGCGAGATCGACCTGCTCACGGACCGGAGCTGCGGTGTCGACAGCGAGAGCTGGGGCAGGCTGCGCGACACGTTCCTGGCCGAGCGGGTCATTTCCCAGAACGACCGCGGCCACTACCTGCTGTCCCGCGACCTCCATGACATTACCCTCTGGCAGGTGCTGCACTGGACCCGCGGCGACGCCCTGGCGACCGACTACGAGGGCTGCCACGCCGCCGTCGGCTGGGAACAGCGGGCGCTGGCGCTGCTCGCGGCCCAGGAGAACGCGAACCGGGAAGCCCTGTCCATCAACCTTGCGGAGCTCTTCGACCGATGACCCTTCGTGCACGCCTTGCCTGCCTCATACTCCCCTTCGGCCTCGCCATCGCCGGCTGCAGCGAGCCGCGCGGGCCCCTCGATCCCATTGGGGAACACCTCGGCGACTGGGTGCTGGTCAACTACTGGGCGGAGTGGTGCAAACCCTGCATCCACGAGGTGCCGGAGCTGAACAAGCTGGACGGCGAGGACGGCATCACGGTCCTCGGCGTGAACTACGACGGCGTCACCGGCGATGACCTCGCCGCGCAGATCGACGCCCTCGACATCGCCTTCGCCCAGCTGCCGTCGGACCCTGCCGCCGAACTCGGTATCGACCGCCCGCAGGTCCTGCCCACGACCGTGGTCATCGACCCGGACGGCCGCCGGGTGGCGACCCTGGTCGGCCCGCAGACGGCCGAGACCCTGCGCGAGGCCATGGAAGAAAGCGGGGGCTGAAAAAAAAGCCGGCCTTGCGGCCGGCCAGAGAGGAGTCTCGCTCCAGAGGGGTTTACATGACCTGAACGTCGTCCGTCCATGTGGGACGGGCGCCTAGCGCAGCGCCCTTCCACGATCTCAGACCCCCCCTTCCGCAGAAGGTTCCGCGGCGGCGAAAATTTTTCCCGGCAGCAGCACGCTGGAACCGGTGGTGCGCCGGGCCTCCAGCTCCTCGTGAGCCTGGCGGACGTCCGCCAGGGCGTAGCGCTGGTCCACCGCCACCACCAGGCGCCCGTCGGCGACGCGGTCGAGCACGGCCGCCGCGGAGGCCTGCATCTCGGCATCGTCGGCGACATAGCTGAGCAGCGTGGGCCGGGTGATGAACAGGGACCCGCGCTGGGCCAGTTCCTGCAGGTCCAGGGGCGGCGGCGAGCCCGAGGCGTTGCCGAAGCTGACCATCAACCCGCGGGGCCGCAGGCAGTCAAGGGAGGCGAAGAACGTGTCCCGGCCGACACCGTCGTAGACTACAGGCAGGCCGGCACCGCCGGTAAGTTCCCGGACCCGCTCCACCACGTCTTCCTCGCGGTAGTTGATCACGTGGTGGTAGCCGCAGTCCCGGGCCAGCGCCGCCTTTTCCGCGGTACCGACGGTGCCGATGACCGTGGCACCGAGGCTCGCGGCCCACTGCCCGAAGAGCTGGCCGACGCCGCCCGCCGCCGCGTGGAACAGGCAGGTCTCGCCGGCGGCCAGGGGCCAGGTGCGCTGTAGCAGGTATTCCACCGTACAGCCCTTGAGCAGCACCGCGGCGGCGGTCTCGAAGTCCACCGCGTCGGGCAGCGGTACCAGCCGCGACGCCGGCAGGTTGATGGCCTCGGCGTAGGCGCCGATGCCTGCAGCGCAGTAACCGACCCGGGTACCCACCGGCAGGTCGACGCCCTCGCCGACCGCCTCGACCACGCCGGCAGCTTCCAGGCCGATCCCCGTGGGCAGGGGCAGCGGGTACAGGCCGCTGCGGTGGTAGGTGTCGATGTAATTGACCCCGATGGCGCGGTTCTCCACCCGCACCATGCCCGGCCCGGGTGCCGGCAGCTCAAGGGTCTCGAGCCCCATGGCCTCCGGCCCTCCCGGCGCCGCCACGCGCACCGCGCGCACGTTCATCGCCGTCGCCATCGTTCAGGACTCCCCGGCGCCGTAGCGCTCGAACCAGGCCAGCACCGCCGCCGCCTTGGCCGCCAGCTGGCTCGGCCGCTTGGCAATGCTGTGGTAGGCACCGGGCATGCGCACGAGCGCCGTGTCCACGCCGCGCAGCTTCAGGGCCTGGTAGTACTGCTCGCTCTCCGAGATCGGTGTGCGCAGGTCGGCCTCGCCGGTGAGCAGCATGGTCGGCGTGGTCACGTTGCCCACCAGGGAAAGCGGCGACCGCGCCCAGTAGCCCTCCGGATCCTCCCAGGGCATCGCCGGGAACCAGTAGCGGGCAAAGTAAGGCGCCATGTCGGCAGTGAGCACGAAGCTCGCCCAGTTGATCACCGGCTTTGCCACCCCCGCCGCGCGGAAGCGGTCGGTCTTGCCGACGATCCACGCGGTGAGTACACCGCCGCCGCTGCCACCGGTGACGTAGAGCTGCTCCGGGTCGACGTAGCCCTCGTCGATGACCGCGTCCACGGCCGACATGAGGTCGTCGTAATCCTGCCCCGGATAGGCGTGGTGCATCAGGTTGCCGAACGCCTCGCCGTAGCTCGTGCTGCCGCGCGGGTTGACGTAGACCACCACGTAGCCCTGCGCGGCGTACAGCTGCACCTCGGCGCTGAAGCGGAACCCGTAGTTGGTGAAGGGCCCGCCGTGGATCTCGAGGATCATCGGGTATTGCTTCGACGGATCGAAGCCGGGCGGCAGGGCCACCCAGGCCTGGATAGCCCGGCCGTCGGCGCTGGAGCTGACCCAGCGCTCCTCCACCCGGGCCAGGTCGCGGTGGGCCAGCAGGTTCTCGTTCAGCGCCGTGAGCTTCCGGGTGTCGTCACCGCCGCGGCGGCCGACGGCGATATCCGCGGGTCGGGAGGTATCGCCGGCGGTATAGGCGAACCGGTCCCCGCCGCCCACGGCGAAGTCCGAGCCCGCGTAGGGCCGGCCGAGCGTGGTACCGGCCAGTCTCGCGGCCAGCTGCTCCAGCTCGCCGCCCAGGTCTGTCGCCGCCAGCACCGTGTTGCCGCGGTCGTCGTAGCGGAAGAAGAGGCGCTTGCCGTCGGCGGACCACTGCGGGTCTTCGATGTCGCGGTCCAGCTCTGCCAGCAGCTCGCGCTTGCCGCCGCCGTCGAGGTCCATGACGTAGAGCCGGCTGCGATGGTAGCCGAGTCCCCGGTCGTCCCAGCCGGTCCAGGCGACGGTCTCACCGTCCGGCGAGACCACGGGGCCGCTGTCCGGCCCCTGCCGGTCCGTCAGGCGCGTCATGGCGCCGCCGTCCAGGGGCACGCGGAACAGGTCCGTGTTGGCCGGGTTCGTCTCCCAGTCCTCACCACGGTTGGCGGACACGATCAGCGCCTCGCTGTCCGCGGTCCAGGCGAGGCCGCCGTCGTGGTCGTAGTCACCGCTGGTGAGCTGGCGCGGGCTGCCGCCCTCGGCGGGGACCACGAACACGTGCTGGAAACCGTAGGGCCGCGGGCCGCTGCCATCGTTGCGGAACACGGAACGCTCCACTACCACCGGGGGCGGCGCCCACTCGGCACCCTCGGGCTTCTGCGGCAACTCGCCCATCACCGTCGGCTCGTAGGGAACGAGCATGGTGAAGGCCAGCCAGCGGCCGTCCGGCGACCAGGCCAGGCGCCGCGGCGTGTGCGCCACGCGGGTCAGCTGGGCCCGCTCGCCGCCGTCGACCCACTGCACGAAGACCTGCTGGCCCACATCGTCCGCGTCCACGTAGGCCACGCGCCGGCCGTCGGGCGACAGCGCCGGGCTCGACAGGCTGCGCGGCCCCGTGGTGAGGGGCCGGTGGCCGCTGCCGTCTGCACCGATCGTCCAGAGGTTGGCGCGGCGCCGGTCCTTGAGGGCGTCCATGGTGTGGCGCAGGTAGTAGATGCGTTCCCCGGCCGGTCCGACGATCGGATCGCTTGCATAGGCGAGGCCGAAGACGTCGGCGGGGGCAAAGGGTTTGCCGGCAGCCGCGGCGCCCGCTGGCAGGAGCAGGGCGGCGGCGAAAAGAGCGAGCGCTGTGCGAAAAGCACGGGTTGCAACAGGCATAATGATCCCCATTGTCCAGGAAGGTGACTTTCGATGCAGTCCAATTCATTCGCCGGCAGGCTGCTGTCCCCAGCCAGGACACCAGCACCGGGCCGGCCCGAGCGCGGAGTATAACCCCGATGAATCACCCCCTGCCGGCGGACACCGAACTGCCCCGCTACAGCGCGATCGACCCCGCGAGCATCGAGGCCGACCTCGACCGGCTGCTGGCGGACAACCGCGCCGCCATCGACGCGCTCCTCGCGGAGCCGGGCCCGGCAACCTGGGAACGCCTGTGCGCCCCTATCGAGGAACTGGAGGACGAGCTGGAGCGTTTCTGGGCGCCGATCGGCCACCTGAACAGCGTCAGCAACGCCGGGCCGCTGCGGCAGGCCTACAATGCCTGCCTGCCGAAGCTTTCCGCCTATCGCACCTGGCTGGGCCAGCATCGCGCGCTCTACGAGGCGTACCAGGCGGTGGCGCAAGAGGACCCGGCAGTGGATGCAGTGCCCGGCCGACGGCGCGCCCTCGACAACGCGCTGCGCGATTTCGTCCTCGCCGGCGTGGCCCTGGAGCCGGCGGGCCGGACACGCTTCGCCGAGCTCAGCCAGCGCCTGGCGACGCTCAGCGCAAGCTTCAGTGACAATCTCCTCGATGCCACCGACGCCTGGTCGCTCTCCGTGGGCGAAGAGCGCCTTGCGGGACTCCCCGAGAGCACGCGGGCCGCCGCCCGGCGAAACGCCGAGGCGGCCGGCGAACGCGGTTACCGCCTCGCCCTGGACGGGCCCAGCTATCTCGCGGTCATGGCCCACGGTGAAGACCGGGAGCTGCGCCAGGCGATCTACACGGCCTGGCAGACCCGGGCATCGGACCGGGGGCCGCAGGCCGACAAGTGGGACAACAGCGAGGTCATGCACGAGATTCTCGACTGCCGGCGGGAGCTGGCCGCCCTGCTCGGTTTCGCCAATTACGCAGAACTGTCGCTGGCGACCAAGATGGCGCCGGACACGGCGAGCGTCGTCACCTTCCTCGAAGACCTCGCCGCCCGGGCGCGCCCGGTTGCTCAGGGCGAGTGGGACGCCCTGTGCGCGTTCGCCCGGGAGCGGGACGGCCGAGAGCAGCTGGAGGCGTGGGACGTGCCCTACTACAGCGAGCAGCTGCGCCAGGCCCGCTACGCCATCTCGCAGGAAGACCTGCGCCCCTACCTGCCGCTGCCGCGGGTCCTCGCTACGCTGTTCGACCTCTGCGGCGAACTCTTCGGTATCGAATTCAGTCCCTGCGAGCGTTTCGACAGTTACTCCGCGGACCTCGCCCTCTACGCCATCCACCGCGACGGCGAGCTGCTGGCGCACTGCTACCTCGACCTCTACGCCCGCAGCGGCAAGCGGGGCGGGGCCTGGATGGGCGACTGCCGGGTGCGCCGGGAGGGAGCCCATGGCCTGCAGCGGCCCGTGGCCTGGCTCGTCTGCAACTTCTCGCCACCGGCGGACGGGCGCCCCAGCCTGCTCACCCACGACGAGCTGACCACGCTGTTCCACGAATTCGGTCACGGCCTGCACCACCTGCTGACGCGGCAGACCGTCGCCGCCGTCTCGGGCATCAACGGCGTCGAATGGGATGCGGTGGAACTGCCGAGCCAGTTCCTCGAGAACTGGTGCTGGGAGGCCGACTTCCTCGCCCGCCTCGGCGCGCACGTGGACAGCGGCGACCCCATCCCGCCGGTCCTGGTCGAGCGCCTGCTCGCGGCCCGGCGCTTCCAGGCGGCGATGCAGACCGTGCGTCAGCTCGAGTTCGCGCTGTTCGACTTCCGCCTGCACCTGTCCTGGCAGGACGCCGCCGCGACCCCGGTGCAGGCCGTGCTCGATGCGGTACGAAAGGACGTCGCCGTGGTGCAGCCGCCGGACTGGAACCGCTTCCAGCACGGCTTCGCGCACATCTTCGCCGGCGGTTACGCGGCGGGCTACTACAGCTACAAGTGGGCCGAGGTACTGTCGGCGGATGCCTTCTCGCGCTTCGAGGAGGAGGGCATCTTCAACGCCGAAACGGGCCGGGCCTTCCTGCGCGAGGTCCTCGAGATGGGCGGTTCCCGCGACGCGATGGAGACCTTCCGGGCCTTCAGGGGCCGCGAACCGGCTATCGAGCCGCTGCTCCGGCAGAGCGGCATCGCGGCCTGAGGCCCTGCCCGGGATTCAGCCGGCGCGCCAGGTGGCGCAGCCCTTCTGCCCCGGGCCGGAGGCGACGCAGACCCGCAGCTCCCGCAGGTCGTCACCGCGGGAGGCGTGCAGCAGGCGCTCCAGCAGGTAGCGGGAGAGCTCCTCGACGGTGGCGTTGACGATCGGCAGCACCAGCGTGTCGCTGCGCAGGAAGCGCATCTGCTCCTCGCCGAAAATTACCCGGTACTCGTCGCCGTCCTCCTCGATGCGCTGGTAGGGAGAGTCGGCGGGGAGGACGAGGTACTCATCGAGTTCGTCGCAGAGCGCCTTGATGCGATCCTTGTAGACGTTGTAGTCCGCCGCGAAACCGTTGTTGCCCATGGGCGCAACGATCTTCGCAGAGACCGCGTAGTTGTGGCCGTGCAGCCGCTCCCGCTCGCCGGCGGCAAAGATCGTGTAGTGCGCGGCGGAGAACTTGTGGCTCTCCTTGTCGATGTAAAGCGTTGTCAGACGCTCGCGGTCGCTCATCGGCGGTCCTCGGTCGGCGGGTTCGGACTGGGTGCAGGAGGATGGCATGGCCGGCGGACGCGGGCAATGCACCCGCCCGTGCGCAGTATAAGGGGTCGGCCAATCCAGTGACGCCTGCGCCCGGTATAATGCTGGACAAGCGGCGGTCGACACAGCGCCGCCAACAGCATCAGCCCCGGGGGAACCCATGCCCATCGCCATCATCACCGGCGCCAGCGTCGGCATCGGTCGCGCCAGCGCGGCCCGCTTCCTGGGCCGCGGCTTCACGGTCTACAACCTGTCGCGGCGCGCCTGCCCGCTGGACGGCGTGCATAACCTGGCCTGCGACCTGTCGGACCCGGCCAGCCTCGCCGGCGCCCTCGAGACCCTGGCTCCCGCTGTTGCCGGGGCCGACAGCGTCGCCCTCGTGCACAACGCGAGCCAGATGCGCAAGGACTCCGCCCTGGACTGCCCGGACGCGGACCTGCGCGCCGTCCTCGAGACCAACGTGCTGGCGGTGAATGCGCTCAACCAGGGCCTGCTTCCCGCCCTGCCCGCCGGCTCGAGCGTTATCTACGTCGGCTCGACGCTGTCCGAGAAAGCCGTGGCCGGCGCCTTCAGCTACGTGGTCTCAAAGCACGCCCAGCTCGGCCTCATGCGCGCAACCTGCCAGGATCTCATGGGCCGCGGGGTGCACACCGCGCTGGTCTGCCCCGGCTTCACCGACACGGAAATGCTGCGCACGCACCTCGGCAACGACCAGGCGGTAATCGAGACCATCGGCGCCATGAACAGCTACAACCGGCTGGTGGACCCGGCGGAGATCGCCGAGCTCATCGACTGGGTGCACCACAACCCGGTCATCAACGGCGCGGTCCTGCATGGCAACCTGGGCCAGCGGGAGAGCTGAGGCGTGACCGAGCACACGCTCCAGGAGCGCCGGGAACGGGTTTTCCTGGTTCTTGCGGGGACTTTCCTCTGTGCCATGACGCTGCTCAATGTCATCGGCATCACCCGCTTCATCCAGCTCGGCCCCCTCGCCCTGGCCGTGGGCGTCCTGCCCTACCCGCTGACCTTCCTGTGCACGGACCTGGTCTGCGAGCTCTATGGCAAGGCGCGGGCCAATTTCCTGGTGAGCGTCGGCCTGGGTCTCAATTTCCTCATTCTCTTCGTGCTGTTTCTCGGCAACAGCATGCCCTCGGTACCGCATGCGGCCATGCCGCCCTGGCAGGTCCTGCAGCTCGCCGCGCCGCTGGCGCTGCCGAACGGGGAGGTGGTGGAGTCGAGCATCGGCCTCTACCAGCTGATCTACGCCACCACCTCCGGGGCGGTCTTCGCGTCCATGCTCGCCTACATCGCCGCCCAGTACTGCGATGTGCAGCTGTTCCACTTCTGGAAGCGGGTAACCCGCGGCCGCTACCTCTGGGTGCGCAACAACTTCAGCACGCTCATGAGCCAGATGGTGGATTCCCTCATGGTGGTGACGGTGACCTTCGGCGCCGCCTTCCTGCGCGGCGAAATCGCCCTGCCCGCCCTGCTGGTGCTGATCGGCAGCAACTATGCCTTCAAGGCGACCGTTGCCCTTCTCGATACCGGGCCCTTCTACCTCGCCGTGCACCTGCTGCGCCGCTACCTGTGCCTGGAACCGGGGCAGACTGCCGTGCCCGGCGGTGCATCCCTGTCGCCGGCGGCGGACTGAGCCGCCGCAGCAACTGCGCTAAACTGTCGCTCCCATGGCAACGGACCTCCCACCGCAGTGACCGATCGACGCAGCGCCTCCCTGTCTCTGAAACAACTCGCCTACCTGCTTGCCGTGCGCGACACCCTCAACTTCACCCGCGCCGCGGAGCAGTGCTTCGTGACCCAGTCCTCCCTCTCCGGCGGACTCGCCGAGCTCGAGCGCAACCTCGGCCTGAAGCTGGTGGAGCGGAGCCGGCAGCACGTGTCCATGACTGCCGTCGGCGAGGCGGTGTGCACCCGGGCGGAGCAGATCCTCAGTGCCAGCGAAGACCTCCTGGCCTACGCCCGCGCGCAGGCCGAGCCGGGCACCGGCAGCCTGCGCCTGGGAATCATCCCGACCATCGCACCGTACCTCCTCCACGACTTCCTGGCGGGTATTGCGGAGCACTTCCCGACGCTGGAGCTCTTCCTCCACGAGCGCCAGACCGAGAACCTGCTGGCGGAGGTCTCCGGGGGGGAACTCGACGCCGCGGTGCTCGCCCTGCCCATGGATACCGGCACCCTGGAAGTGACGCACCTCTTCGACGACCCGCTGCGGCTGCTCGCAGCCCCGGGACACCCGGTCGCCCGGCTCAAGGCACCGCTGCGGCTGTCGGCGATCGACACCAGCCAGGTCATCCTGCTGGAGCCCGGGCACTGCCTGCGGGAGCACACGCTGGCCGCCTGCGGCGTCGGGGCCCAGGCCAGCCGCCGCTTCGAGGCGACCAATATCGATACGCTGGTACAGCTGGCGGAAGCCGGCTGTGGCCTCGCCCTGCTGCCGGCCATGGCCGTCGCGCGCGGGGTTCTCGACGGCACTTCCCTGCGCGAGGTGCCGCTGCAGGCTCCACCGCACCGCGGGATCGCCCTCGTCACCCGCCCCAGCCACCCCCTGCGGAGCTTCCTTGAGCGCGACATCGCCGCATTGCTCGCCGGCGGCCGCTGAAGGGCACCGGGGACAAACCGAGAACCGGCTCACAGACGCCGCCGAAAGACGTCGTCTTCGCAGGCCTGCCGCTAGGCGGCCTCGCCGCGTTGTTGCAAAATGCATGTCTCGACAACGGGGCTTCGCGCCCTCCAGGCACGGTAGGGGCGGAGGCACTGCCTGATGAACATCGCATCGAGGGTTCTGCTGGTCGAAGCCGGCCAGCCGACGACGGCTGGCTGCCGCGGCCGGCTGGAGAGCTCGCCCCATAGGGTCACGGCGGTGACCAGCATCGTTGCAGCGCGCCAGGCCCTCGGGAATAGCCCGGTGGATATCGTCCTCCTGGACATGCAGTTGCCCGATGGCAGCGGCCTCGATTTCGTGGACGAACTGCTGGCGCGGGAGAGTGCACCGGACATCGTGGTGATCAGCGAGCCCGCCAGCGCCGACATGGCCGTCGAGGCGGTTCGGCGGGGTGCGGTGGACTTCATCACCCGACCCGTCGACGCGGCCCGCCTCCTCCTCACTCTCGACAACACCGCCGCCCGGCAGCTGCTCCGCCGAGACAACGCCCGCCTGTCCCGACAGCAGGCGGCCACCCGCGACCTGGTGGAGCCGCTGTGGCTGGTGGAAAAGCGCGCCATCCAGGCGGCAATTGCCGCCTGTGACGGCAACGTCAACCGCGCCGCAGGTCTGCTCGAGGTCGCCCCGTCAACGATCTACCGCAAGCTCCAGGCCTGGAAGAAGGCGGGTGCCGGGTGTTAGCCCCCCAGGGTGTGGGCCAGGTCGCCCCCGGCGACGCGAATCGCCCGGCGGAATTCAGGCGGCGCGTGCTCGCGCGTGGACGCCGCGGCCCAGCAGCTCGCGGGCCAGGTCTTCAGCGATGTCCTGCGTCTGCCGGTGGCAGGCGTCGGCGCGGGTCAGCACCTCGCCCAGGGTGGCCTCGATGCGGGCAACGTGGGCGCGGGTCGTCGCCGCGTCGGAGCCGAGGCGCTGGTGATAGACATCGATAATGCCGCCGGCGTTGATGAGAAAGTCCGGGCAATAGAGGATGCCCCGGTCCATGAGGCGCGCACCGTCGTCATGGGAGGCCAGCTGATTGTTCGCGGCACCGGCGACGATACCCGCCCGCAGGTTCGGGATGCTCTCGCTGTTGAGTACCGCACCGAGGGCGCAGGGGCTGACCACGTCCACCTCGAGGGCGAGAATCTCCTCCGCCGGGACCTCGGTAACACCGAGCTCGCGCACGGCACGGGCGACGTTGTCGTCGTTGACGTCGGCGCCGAAGACCCGGGCACCGGCATCGACCAGGCGGCGGGCGAGGTGGAAGCCGACATGGCCGAGCCCTTGCACGGCCACGCGCAGCCCCGCCAGGTCCTCGGCGCCGAGGCGGTGGCGCACAGCGGCGCGCAGCGCCAGGAACACGCCCAGGGCCGTGCTCGGCGACGGATCACCGCCGTGCTCGGTTTCGCCGATACCGCTCACGTGCGCCGTGCTCTCACCCATGGTGCGCACGTCCGCCACCGCGATACCCGAGTCTTCCGCCGCCACATAGCGCCCGCCGAGGGAGTCGACGAAGCGGCCCATGGCCAGGAACAGCTCGCGGGACTTGTCCCGACGCGGGTCGCCGATGATCACGGACTTGCCACCGCCCAGCGGCAGCCCCGCCAGGGCGGACTTGAAAGTCATGCCCCGGGACAGGCGCAGCACATCCTCCAGCGCCGCATCCTCGCTGGCGTAGGGGAACATGCGGCAACCGCCGACGGCCGGGCCGAGGGTCGTATCATGGATGGCGATGATCGCCTTGAGGCCCGAGTCCGGGTCGCGGGCGAAGCAGACCTGTTCATGGTCATCAAAGGCGGGGGCGGAAAAGACGTTCATGGTGATCCTCTTGCTTATTTGCCCTGGGGTGGCTTTTTCAGACTGGCTCTGCTCACGTTGAACCTGCTCAGCTTGACGCTGCCTGCCGGCGCCGGGCTCAGGCGGCCTCGACGATGGTGACCGGGTCCGCCGTGCCGTCGCCGCGAAGCTGGGCGAGCAGCCGCTCGCGCCGCGGGGCGAGCTGGGCCCGGTTCCTGTCCTTCACGTGTCCGAAACCGCGCAGCTGCAGCGGCAGCGCCGCCAGCTCCGCGACCAGCGGGTAGTTGTCCTCGGCCAGCTTCGGCAGCACTTCGTCCAGCAGGGCCAGGTAGTCGGCGATATCGGCCCGCTCCTGGCGCCGTTCCGCCGTGTAGCCGAACAGGTCGAGCGGCGTCCCGCGCAGCGAGCGGAGCTTCGCGAGCAGCCGGAAGGCCGGCAGGACCCACGGCCCGAACTCGCGCTTGCGCAGGTGCCCGGTCACCGGGTCCCGCCGCGCCAGCAGCGGCGGCGCGAGGTTGAAACGCAGGCGGAGCTTGCCCTCGAACTGCTCGTGGAGCCCGGCGAGGAACGCCGGGTCGGCATAGAGCCGGGCAACCTCGTACTCGTCCTTGTAGGCCATCAGCTTGTACAGCGACCGGGCCGCGGCGCGGGTTACCGAATCCGCGGCCTCGGGGCGGGGGTCCGCAGCGCGCACGGCCGCCAGGCGGTCCGCGTAGCGCCGGGCGTAGCGCTCGTCCTGGTAGGCCGTCAGCCGTTCGACCCGGTCCGCGATCAGGGCGTCGACGCTGTCGTCGCTCTCGTCGCCGTCCCCGGCCTCCATCTCGGCGGCCAGGCCGGCGGCGGCCAGCACTTTCTCCGGCTGGTGCGCATAGCGCCGGCCCCAGAGGAAAGCCTGCCGGTTGAAGTCCACGGCGACGCCGTTGAGCTCGATAGCGCGCTCCAGCGCCGCCGCCGACACGGGCACCAGCCCCTGCTGCCAGGCGTAGCCGAGCAGGAAGAGATTGCTGGCGATGGCGTCGCCCAGGAGCCGCGTAGCGATCTCGGTGCTGTCCAGGAAGTTGCAGGCGTCGCCGCCGACTTCGCGGCGGATCTTCGCCTTCAGGGTCTCGGTCGGAAACGGTGCATCCGGGTCGAGGATGAAGGCGGCCGTCGGCACCTCCGCGTCATTGATGACCGCGTGGCTGCGGCCCACCGCCGCCTTGCCCATGGCCTCGTAGGTAGTGGCCACGACGAGATCGCAGCCCACGAGCAGATCCGCCTCGCCGGCGGGGATCCGCACCGCCTTGATCGTGTCCTGCGTCGGCGCCACGCGCACGTGGCTGACCACCGCGCCGAACTTCTGCGCGAGACCCGTCTGGTTCATGGTCGCGCAGCCCTTGCCCTCGATATGCGCGGCCATGGCAACGAGTGCCGTGATCGTGAGCACGCCGGTGCCGCCTACGCCCGCGACGACGATGTTCCAGGGCTGGTCGAGTTCGCGCAGCGGGGGTTCCGGCAGCGGGTCGAAAACCTGCTGACTCTGCTCCCCGGCCTTCGGCTTGCGCAGGTCGCCGTCGAGCACCGTGACGAAGCTCGGGCAGAAGCCTTTCGCGCAGCTGTAGTCCTTGTTGCAGCTGCTCTGGTCGATCTGCCGCTTGCGCCCGAGGGGCGTCTCCTTCGGCACCACGGACAGGCAGTTGGACTGGATGCTGCAGTCGCCGCAGCCTTCACAGACCGCGTCGTTGATGTAAAGACGCTTGGGCGGGTCGGCGAGCCGGCCTTTCTTGCGCCGGCGGCGCTTTTCGGCGGCGCAGGTCTGCACGTAGAGAATCACCGAGACGCCGGGGAACTCGCGCAGCTCGCGCTGCAGCGCGTCGTAGTCGTCGCGGTGGGTCACCGTGAGGCCGTCGATGCGCGGCAGGCGGCCGCGCCAGGCGCCGGGGTCGTCGCTCACCAGGGCGATGCGCTTCACGCCCTCGCCGGCCACCTGGCGCAGGATCTCCGGCACCGTGAGGGAGCCGTCGATGGGCTGCCCGCCGGTCATGGCCACGGCGTCGTTGTAGAGGATCTTGTAGGTGATGTTCACACCCGCGGCGACGGCTGCGCGGATGGCCAGGGAGCCGGAGTGGAAGTAGGTCCCGTCGCCGAGGTTCTGGAACACGTGCGGAGTATCGGTAAAGGGTGCCTGGCCGATCCAGGTCGCGCCCTCGCCGCCCATCTGCGTGAAGGTCTCCGTGTGCCGGTCCGGCATCCAGGTGGCCATGTAGTGGCAGCCGATGCCACCGAGCGCGTGGCTACCCTCGGGCACGCGGGTCGACGTGTTGTGCGGGCAGCCCGAGCAGAAATGCGGCACGCGCTCGACCCTGGTCTCCAGCCGCGCCAGGGAGGCCTCCTTCTCGTCGATCCAGCGGATGCGCCGGTCCATGGTCTCGGACTGGTAGAAGCGGCGGATGCGGCTGTGGATGGCCAGGGCCACCGTCGCCGGGGTCAGCTCGCCCAGGTTCGGCAGCAGGTCGCGGCCGTCCTCGTCGAACTCGCCGACCACCTTCGGCCGCGAGCCCACGGGGTAGTTGTAGAGCTGGCCAGTGAGCTGGTCCTCGATGATCGAGCGCTTCTCCTCGACCACGAGGATCTCCTCGAGCCCCTCCGCGAAATCGTGGGTGGCGCGCGGCTCGAGCGGCCAGGGCATCCCCACCTTGTACACCCGCAGGCCGATCTCCGCGGCGACGGCGTCGTCGATGCCCATGTCCTCCAGGGCCTGCATCACGTCGAGGTAGGCCTTGCCGGAGGTGATGATGCCGAAGCGGGGCCGTGGGCTGTCGACCACGACGCGGTTCAGACCGTTCACCCGCGCGAACTCGCGGGCGGCATAGATCTTGTACTTGTTGAGGCGCCGCTCCTGCTCCAGCGGCTTGTCCGGCCAGCGCGCGTGCACGCCGTCCGGCGGCAGCTCAAAATCCTCCGGGATGACGATGTTCACCCGCGACGGGTCGATGTCCGCGGAGATCGCCGAGTCCATGTTCTCGGTGATGGCCTTGAGCGCCACCCAGCAGCCGGTGTAGCGGGACAGCTCCCAGCCGTAGACGCCGAGGTCCAGCACCTCCTGCACGTTGGCCGGGCTGAGTACCGGCACCGAGGCGGCGATGAAGTTGTGCTCGGACTGGTGCGGCAGCGTGGAGGACTTGCAGGCGTGGTCGTCGCCGGCCACGGCGAGCACGCCGCCGTAGCGGGAGGTACCGAAGGCGTTGGCGTGCTTGATCACGTCCATGCTGCGATCGACGCCGGGCCCCTTGCCGTACCACAGCGAGAACACGCCGTCGTAGCGCGCCCCCTCGAAGAGATTGGTCTGCTGGCTGCCCCAGACGGCGGTCGCGGCGAGTTCCTCGTTGACCCCGGGCTTGAACACGATGCTGTGCTGGTCCAGCCAGCGCTGCGCCTTCCAGATGGCCTGGTCGACACCGCCAAGCGGAGAGCCGCGGTAGCCGGAAATGAAGCCGGCCGTGTTGAGGCCGCGCTGCTGGTCGCGCTGGTGCTGCAGCATCGGCAGGCGCACGAGCGCCTCGATGCCGGTCATGTAGGCCCGGGTTGCATCCAGGGCGTACTTGTCGTCGAGAGAAACCTGCGCAAAAGCGCCTGACTGATCGGAGCCCACCGTTCGGCCTCGCTATGGTTATCCGGTCCCCCTAGTCTAGCGCTTTGACCAGGAATTATTATCTTTCCTATCCTCTTCCTACCGCTATTGCTGCATAATTTATGCACCAGATTTACTCAAGAGGCATGATATGGCCCAAACGCTGGCAAAGACCGACCTTCAGATCCTGTCCCTGCTGCAGGCAGATGCGACCCTGAGCACCGGCGAGGTCGCGGAGCGCGTGAACCTGTCCCAGTCCCCCTGCTGGCGGCGCATCAACAAGCTCGAGCAGGAGGGCTTCATCCGCGGGCGGGTCGCACTCCTGGACCGGACGGCCCTGGGCATGGACGTGGTGGTATTCGCCACGATCAACCTCACCTCCACGGGACGCCAGAACCTGCTCGCCTTCGAGCAGGAGATCGTGCGCCACCCGGAAGTGGTGGAGTGCTACACGATGACGGGGATCTGGGACTACATGCTGAAAATCGTGACCCGCGACATCCGCCACTACGAGCGTTTCGTCCGCGACACCCTCGCAGCGAGCCCGTCGGTACGCGAAATGCATTCGCACATGGCGGTCACGGAAATCAAGAACACGACGGCGCTGCCGCTTCAGACCCAGTCGGCCGGCTGAGCTACCAGCCCATCACCTCGCGAACAAAGGGCTGGGTCAGGGGCCGGCGGGCGGCCAGGGAGGCCTCGTCGAGGCGCTCGAGCACGGCCAGGAGGTCGCCCAGGCCCCGCGGCGCCCGTGCGAGGATATAGCCCGCGAGCTCCGCTGACAGGGGCAGGCCCCGGCGCTCCGCGCGGAAGACCAGGATGGCGCGGCGCGCGGCATCGTCCGGCGCCGGCAGGGCGAAAACGAGGCCGGCAGCAAGGCGCGAGCGCAGGTCCGGCAAAGCCAGCGGCAGCGACCCGGGCGGACGCGCGGCGGCCACGCAGAGGCGGCAGCGACTTTCCCGGGCCCGGTTGTAGAGGTGGAACAGCGCCTGCTCCCAGTCTTCCCGCCCGGCGAGCGCATCGAGTTCGTCGATGCAGACGACCGCCAGTTCCTCGGTGCCGGCGAGTACTTCCTCCGCCGGGTAGGCGGCGATAGCCGTCCCGGGCAGGTAGAGCGCGGGCCCCTCGGCGGCGTGGCAGAGCCCCTGCAGCAGGTGCGACTTGCCGCCGTCCGCCGGGCCGTGCAGGAAGACCAGGTCCTCGCCGGGCGCGCGCAGCGCCGCAAGCGCCGCGCTGTTGCCCGGCAAAGGCAGCAGGTTATCCAGCGTCGCGTCGTCCCGCGGCCGGAGGTTGAGGAACAGCTGCCGGGGCGCTAGCGCTGCCACCGGTAGGCCCGCTCCGCTGCAATATCGCCGGGCACGTCCGGCAACGGCTGCAGCCGCTCGTTCAGCTCGATGACCGGCGCCAGCCGGGCGAGATCCGCCCGGGCCTCCAGGCGCAGCACGAGCCGGTCACCGTCGACGGCCTCAGGATTGACCCGGTCGACGAGTTCGAGACCCTCCAGCCAGGCCATGACCGCGGCGTAGTCGGCGAAGCTGTCGACGCCGAGGACCAGCACGCGGGCGCCCGCCGTGGCCACCTCACCCGCGGAGGCGACCGCGTAGCGTCGCGCGATGGCGTCGGCGGCGAGCGCCGCACCGGCCTCCGCGAAGGCCGCCGGATCCGCGGCGGTCACCGCACGGTCCAGGCGCTGGCCATCGTGCAGGTAGACCCAGTCGCCCAGCCACTCGCCGCTGGACAGCGGCAGGCCCCGCCCGGCGAGCACATCCTCGACGCCGTAGCGGGCCGAGGCGGCCGCGATCGTCGCCGCGTCGAGGCGCCAGGCCGGCCCCGTGCCCAGGGCCGCCGTGTCGCGCAGGTCCAGGAGCGGCTGGCGCAGGGGCACGCCGCGGCGCTCGAAAGCCCCCGGCAGGGCCTCCGCCAGCTGCGGCTGGTGTGCCGGGCCGACGAAGTCACGGCCACCGGTGCCCTCCGCCACGAGCCAGACGAGCACCGGCGGCCGGTTGGCGGTCCACAGGGGCGCCCCCGCCTCGAGGAGCACGCCGCGGAGCACCGCCTCGTCGTACTGCAGGTCGGCAGTGAGGCTGCCGTCGTCCACCTCCCGGTAGCTGTACTGCTGCAGGTAGCGCTGCGCATCCTCCAGGGCCGCCTGCACCGGCGCCAGCGCCAGCGCCTCCTCGCTACCGCTCACTTTGACCACGACCTGCGCCAGCCCTTCCCGCGCCGCGCTCGCGAGCGCGCGCCGGCCGCGGTCTTCCACCGCCACCTCCGCCCGGTAGAGATCGTCGATGACAGCCGCGCGCAGCCCCGGCGCAAGGGCGGCGGCGACGCAGAGAAAGATGATGGCCAGCAGTGAGCGCATCGGCGCAGTTTACCAGCAAGGAGCAACGCCCGTAGCACCGGCGGTAGGAAGCGAAGCCGGAGTACCCCTCGGCAACATTCAGGTCGCGCTTTGCTCCTCGCCTCGCGCCGGGGCTTTCCGCGAGGACTGTCCGAGTCCCGAAAAATCGCGAAGCGATTTTTGGTCGAGTTCCGCAGCGGCCGGCGCGGGGCGAGGGGCAGCGGCCGTTGCCGTGGGGTACTCCGGCTTCGCTTCCGGCATGCTAAAGAAAGCGGCCCGATTCCATGACCAACTGGCTGGCGCCCGCGCAGGCCCTGCCCTAAACTAGCGCGCCTGCAGAAGGGGCCTGCCCATGGTTGACAGCGAAAAACACAAGCTCAGCTACCGCGATGCGGGGGTCGACATCGATGCCGGCAACCGCCTGGTCGAGCGCATCCGCGACGTCGCCGCCCGCACGCGTAGGCCCGAGGTGCTGGGCAACCTCGGCGGCTTCGGGGCGCTCTGCGAGCTGCCCGCCGGCTACCGCCAGCCGGTGCTCGTGTCCGGCACCGACGGCGTCGGCACCAAGCTGCGCCTGGCCATGGATCTCGGCCGTCACGACACCATCGGCATCGACCTGGTCGCCATGTGCGTCAACGACCTCGTGGTCGCCGGCGCCGAGCCCCTGTTTTTCCTCGATTACTACGCCACCGGCCGGCTCGACGTGGACATCGCCGAGGCCGTGGTACGCGGCATCGGCCGCGGCTGCGAGCTCGCGGGCTGTGCCCTCGTCGGCGGCGAGACCGCGGAAATGCCCGGCATGTACGAAGGGTCCGACTACGACCTCGCCGGCTTCTGCGTCGGCGTCGTCGAGAAGGATGCGATCATCGACGGCAGCGCCGTCAGCCCGGGGGATGTCCTCATCGCCGTCGGCAGCAGCGGCCCCCACTCGAACGGCTACTCGCTGATCCGCAAGGTACTGGAAGTCAGCGGCGCGAGCACCGACCTGGACCTGGATGGCACCCCCCTGGGTGAAGCGCTCATGGCACCGACCATCATCTACGTCCCGGCCATGCTCGACCTGTGCCGGCGCGCTCCCGTCCATGCCCTCGCCCACATCACCGGCGGCGGCCTCACGGAGAACCTGCCGCGGGTTCTGCCGGCAGGCTGCCACGCGCACGTCGACACCGGCAGCTGGGAATGGCCCGCCGTGTTCCGCTGGCTGGCCGAGGCCGGCCACATCGACCGCGACGAGATGTTCCGGACCTTCAACTGCGGCGTCGGCATGGTCGCCTGCGTACCGGCCGGGGCGGCGGACGACGCCCTCGCCTGTCTCGCGGAGCACGGGCTCCCCGCCTGGACCCTCGGCACCGTCGAGGCCGGTAGCCACGGCATCAGCCTGGCGCCTTGAGCGGACGCATCGCGGTTCTCGCCTCCGGCGTCGGCAGCAATGCCGAGGCCCTGGCAGAAGCCTGTGAGGACGGCCGTATCGACGGCAGCCTCTGCGTGGTGGTCAGCAACCGCCCCGCCGCCCCGGTGCTGGCCCGGGCCGCGGCGCGGGGGCTGCCGACGCTGGCCCTGGACCACCGGGCCTACCCGGACCGCGCCGCCTTCGACGCCGCCCTGAACGAGGCCCTGCTGCCTTTCGCGCCGGACCTCGTCGTCCTCGCCGGCTTCATGCGCATCCTCACGCCGACTTTCATTACGCCCTGGCGCGGGCGCCTGGTGAACATCCACCCGTCCCTGCTGCCGCTCTACCCGGGGCTGGATACGCACGCGCGCGCCCTCGCCGCCGGCGACCGCGAAGCGGGTGCGACGGTGCATTTCGTTATCGAGGCACTGGACGCGGGGCCGGCGATCCTGCAGGCGCGGGTGCCGATCCGGGAGGGCGACGACCCCGGCACGCTCGCGGCGCGGGTACAGCTGGAAGAGCACCGCATCTATCCGCTGGCGGTGCAGGCCTGCCTCGGCGGGCGGGTGCGACTGGCAGGGGACCGGGCGGAGCTGGACGGCGCGCTGCTGCCGCCCTCGGGCGCCGAGGCGGCAGCGCTGGCGCGCTGACTCAGGCCCGGGGCAGGGTGACCCCGCGCTGGCCCTGGTACTTGCCGCCCCGGTCCTTGTAGCTGACCTCGCAGACCTCGTCGGACTCGAAGAACAGCATCTGGGCCACGCCCTCGTTGGCGTAGATCTTCGCCGGCAGCGTCGTGGTATTGGAAAACTCCAGGGTGACGTGACCCTCCCACTCCGGCTCGAGCGGGGTGACGTTCACGATGATGCCGCAGCGGGCGTAGGTCGACTTGCCGAGGCAGATCGTGAGCACGTTGCGCGGAATGCGGAAGTACTCCACGGTGCTGGCGAGCGCGAAGGAGTTCGGCGGGATCACGCACTCGTCGCCGCGAACGCTGACGAAGCTGCTCTCGTCGAAGTGCTTCGGGTCCACCGTGGCCGAATTGATGTTGGTGAACACCTTGAACTCGTCCGAGCAGCGCACGTCGTAGCCGTAGCTCGAGGTGCCGAAGGAGATGAGCTTGCGCCCGTCGCGCTCGCGCACCTGCCCGGCCTCGAAGGGCTCGATCATGCCGTGCTCCCCGGCCATGCGCCGAATCCACCTGTCCGACTTGATGCTCATGACTGCCTCTCCCTGCTGCGCGGCCCCGGCCCGGGCCGCGGATCAATCGTCCGTGATGCTGATAGTGGGGGCCGCCGCCCCGGCGTCGCCGCCCTCGCCCGCCTCGACCACGGCGCGCAGGGCGCGGGCGGCAGCGATAAAGGCCTCGCCGGCGGCCGAGGCGGGATCGGACGCGACCGTCGGGCGGCCGGCGTCGGTCTCCGCGCGCACGGAAGCGGCCAGCGGCAGGCTGCCGAGCAGGCGCACGCCGTATTCGGCCGCGACGCGTTCACCGCCGCCCTCGCCGAAGATATGCTCCACGTGACCGCACTGGCTGCAGCAGTGCAGCGCCATGTTCTCGATGATGCCCAGCACCGGCACATCGACCTTGCGGAACATCTCGATACCCTTGCGCGCATCGAGGAGGGCGATGTCCTGAGGCGTGGTCACGATCACCGCGCCGGTGAGCCTGGCCTTCTGTGCCAGCGTGAGCTGGATGTCGCCGGTTCCCGGGGGCATGTCAATGAGCAGGTAGTCCAGCTCGCCCCAGCGCGTCTGCTCGAGCATCTGCGCCAGGGCACCGCCGGCCATCGGCCCGCGCCAGACCATGGGGGTGCGCTCGTTCGCGAGATAGCCCATGGACATGGTCGACAGACCCTGGGCCGGCACGGGCAGGAGCCACTTGCCGTCTTCCGTGTCCGGTCGCGTGCCCTCGGGGAGGCCGAGCATGGTCGGCTGGCTCGGTCCGTAGATGTCGGCGTCGAGCAGGCCCACCCTGGCTCCGTCGGCGGCCAGGGCGAGGGCCAGGTTAACGGTGACGGTGGACTTGCCGACGCCGCCCTTGCCCGAGGCGACGGCGATGAGGTGGCGAATGGACTGCATGGCAGGACTCGCGTGCTTTGGGGTGGGCTTGAAGAAGGCGCAGTATAGGGACTCGCGAAAGCGCACACAATGCGCTGCAACGCGCGGCAGCACGGGCCGCCGGCAGCGTGAAAAGGCCCGGCAAAACCGCTATAGTGGCGCCCCTTTTTTCCGAGCCGGACCGCGTCCATGAGTGCCCAGAAGCGCAGCATCCTGGTGACCAGTGCCCTGCCCTACGCCAACGGGCCGCTGCACCTCGGCCACCTCCTGGAACAGGTGCAGACGGACATCTGGGTGCGCTTCCAGCGCTCCCGGGGCCACGAGTGCCACTACGTCTGCGCCGACGATGCCCACGGCACGGCCATCATGCTCAGCGCCGAGCGCCAGGGCATCACCCCGGAAGCGCAGATCGCCCACATCCACGAGGAGCACAGCCGCGACGCCGAGGATTTCCTGATCAGCTTCGACAACTACTACACGACGCACTCGGACGAGAACCGGCACTGGTGCGAGTACATCTACGCCAAGCTCCGCGACGGCGGGCACATCGTCGAACGCGAGATCACCCAGGCCTTCGACCCGGAAAAGGGCCTGTTCCTCGCGGACCGCTTCATCAAGGGCACCTGCCCGCGCTGCCACGCGCCGGACCAGTATGGCGACAACTGCGAGGTCTGCGGCGCCACCTACACCCCCGCCGAGCTCATCGACCCGGTATCCGCGCTCTCCGGTGCGACGCCCGTGGAGAAGAAGTCCCGGCATTTCTTCCTGTCGCTCGACAAGCTCGAGGGCATGCTCCGGGAGTGGATCGGCTCCGGTACGCTCCAGCCGGCCATCGCCAACAAGCTGCGGGAATGGACCGATGCGGGCCTGCAGGCCTGGGATATCAGCCGCGATGCACCCTACTTCGGCTTCCGCATCCCGGGCGAGAGCGACAAGTATTTCTATGTCTGGCTGGACGCCCCCATCGGCTACATGGGCAGCTTCCAGGACTACTGCGACCGGGAGGGCGTGGCCTTCGACCGCTTCTGGCGGCCCGGCCACGACACGGAGCTGTACCACTTCATCGGCAAGGACATCATCAACTTCCACGGCCTGTTCTGGCCGGCGATGCTCCATGCCTCCGGCCTGCGCACGCCCACCGGCGTGTTCGCCCATGGCTTCCTCACCGTTAACGGCACCAAGATGTCGAAGAGCCGCGGCACCTTTATCAACGCCCGCCGCTACCTGGACCACCTCGACGCCGAGTACCTGCGCTACTACTTCGCGGCCAAGCTCGGCGGCGGCGTGGACGACATCGACCTGAACTTCGAGGACTTCGTCCAGCGCGTGAACTCGGACCTGGTCGGCAAGGTCGTGAACATCGCCAGCCGCTGCGCCGGCTTCCTGAAGAAGGGCCACGACAACTGGCTCGCCGCAGACTGTGCCGAGCCCGCGCTCCTCGATGACTTCATCGCCGCTGGCGAGAGCATTGCCGGGCGCTACGAGGAGCGGGAGTTCGGCAAGGCCATGCGCGACGTCGTGGCCCTCGCCGACCGGGCCAACCAGTACATCGATCAGCACAAGCCCTGGGTGCTGGCGCGGGACCCGGCAAACGCCGCCGAGGTTCAGGCCATCTGTTCCGTGGGCATCAACCTGTTCCGGGTGATCATGGTCTACCTGAAGCCGGTGCTTCCGGCCATGGCCGCGCGCGCCGAGAACTTCCTTAACGCCTCGCTGGACTGGCCGGAGCTTGACCAGCCGCTCCTCGGGCACCAGCTGCGCGCCTTCACCCCGCTGATGACCCGGGTGGACCCGAAGGCCGTGGACGCGCTCCTCGCGGCGGGCCGCGAGGCGGAGCCGGCGGCGGCAGGGAGCGGGCAGGACGACAGGCAGGCGAAAGGCGGCAAGGCAAAGAAAGCGGAGGAGAAAGCCGGGCAGGTGCCGGACGCGAACGCGCTCGCCGACACCATCGGCTTCGACGATTTCATGCGCGTCGACCTGCGCGTGGCCCGGATCCGGCGCGCCGAGCGGGTGGAAGGCGCCGACAAGCTGCTGCGCCTGAGCCTGGACCTCGGTGAGCTCGGCCAGCGCGAGGTCCTCTCCGGGATCCGCGCGGCCTACGACCCGGCCACCCTCGAGGGGCGCCTGGCCGTCGTGGTCGCCAATCTCGCGCCCAGGAAGATGCGCTTCGGCACCTCCGAAGGCATGGTGCTGGCAGCGGGGCGAGGCGGTGAGGAGATCTTCCTGCTCTCCGTCGACAGCGGCGCGGTGCCCGGGCAGCGGGTGACCTAAACCCCTGCCACGGGCGCGGTTTTTTAAGCGCCCGGACCTTGCGCCAGATCACTTTTCACCCGCCCGGGCGGTTATATACTTAGCGCGGAATGGTCGTTGTGTCGCCGGGCTGGCTTCCTTACCATTGCGCGCGATTCGGTGTGTTACGACCACCCTGCACACGTCATCGCGCACAAGCCATTGCGGACCCGTCATTGTGTACGGGGTCCGTACAGGAAGTCGCCCCGGCCTCGACGCACGCGGCGCGGCGGAACCGGACGGGGACAGCATGCTCGCGGAATACTCGGTGCTCCTGATCGGGGCTATCCTGGTCAACAACTTCGTACTGGTCCAGTTCCTGGGCCTGTGCCCCTTCATGGGCGTCTCCAACAAGCTCGAGACGGCCATGGGCATGTCCCTCGCGACCACCTTCGTGCTCACCCTCGCCGCTGCCAGCAGCTACCTGGTCTATAACTTCATCCTGGAGCCGCTGGGCCTCGGCTACCTGCGCACCATCTCTTTCATCCTGGTCATCGCCGTGGTGGTACAGTTCACCGAGATGGTCGTGCGCAAGTCCAGCCCCCTGCTGCACCGGGTCCTCGGCGTCTACCTGCCCCTGATTACCACCAACTGCGCGGTGCTGGGGGTGGCCCTGCTCAACATCAACAAGGAACACGATTTCCTGCAGTCGCTGCTGTACGGCTTCGGCGCCGCCGTGGGTTTCTCCCTCGTACTGGTGCTGTTCGCCGCCATGCGTGAACGCCTGGCCGTCGCCGATGTGCCGCAGCCGTTTGCCGGCCCCGCCATCGGCATGATCACCGCCGGGCTCATGTCCCTCGCCTTCATGGGCTTCGCGGGGCTGGTTTGATGGGCTGGCTCGCCGACTACCCCCTCGCCGCCGCAGTCCTTGCGCTGGTGGCCCTGGGCGGCGTCTTCGGAGCGCTGCTCGGCTTTGCGGCCGAGCGTTTCCGCACCGAGGGCAACCCGATCGTGGACCAGATCAACGCCATCCTTCCGCAGACCCAGTGCGGGCAGTGCGGCTACCCCGGTTGCCGCCCCTACGCCGAGGCCATCGCCGCCGGAGATGCGGAGATCAACCAGTGCCCGCCCGGGGGCGAGGCCGGCATCCAGGCCCTCGCGGACCTCCTGGACGTGGAGCCCAAGCCGCTGGATGCGGAGCACGGCGAAGAAGCGCCGGTGAAGTCCATCGCATACATCCGCGAGGACGAATGCATCGGCTGCACCAAGTGCATCCAGGCCTGCCCGGTGGACGCAATCCTCGGCGCGGCCAAGCAGATGCACACGGTCATCACCAGCGAGTGCACGGGCTGCGACCTCTGCGTGGAACCCTGCCCAGTGGACTGCATCGACATGATCCCGCAGGCCGAAACGCTGAAGACCTGGCACTGGCCGCTGCCGGACCCGGCCGCCGGCAGGGTCGAGGTGATCGCGACGGACCGGCTTCGGGACCGGGCGGCGTGAGGCGGGTCCACGGTTTTCACGGCGGTGTGCATCCGCCGGAGAACAAGGCGCAGTCGCTCGCGGCGCCCATCCGGCCCGCGGGGATACCGCCTCAGCTGATCCTCCCCCTGGCGCAGCACATCGGCGCACCGGCGCAGCCGGTGGTCCGCGTGGGCCAGGCCGTGCGCGGCGGTGAACTGCTCGCGGAAGCCGATGGCTTTGTCAGCGTGCCGGTGCACGCCCCGACCTCCGGCACCGTGAGTGCGATCGAGGATCGGCCGGTCCCCCACCCGTCCGGGCTGCCGGCCCCCTGCATCGTCATCGACACCGACGGCGCTGACGCCTGGGCACCCCCCGCCCCGCTCCCCGAGGCCGAGCGCGCCGACCCGACGAAACTGCGCGAGCGCATCCAGGGCGCGGGCATCGCCGGCATGGGCGGTGCCGGTTTTCCCACCGCCGTGAAGCTTTCCCCGGGGCCCGGCAAGGCCATCGAGACGCTGATCATCAACGGTACCGAGTGCGAGCCCTACATCACCGCGGACGACACCCTCATGCGCGAGCGCGCGAGCGAACTCGTCGCCGGTACGCGCATCCTTGCCGACCTGCTGACACCGCGGGAGATCCTCATCGGTATCGAGGACAACAAGCCGGAGGCGATCGCCGCTGTCCGGGCCGCCGCCGGCAGCGACATGGAGGTGGTGGTCTTCCCCACCAAGTACCCCTCCGGCGGTGAAAAGCAGCTCATCGAGATCCTGCTCGGCAAGCAGGTGCCCAGCGGCGGCATCCCCGCCGATATCGGCGTGGTCTGCCAGAACGTCGGCACCGCCGTGGCCGTGCACGAGGCGGTCGCGCTCGGTCGCCCGCTCGTCTCGCGGGTGACGACGGTGACCGGCGAGGCCGTGGCACACCCGGGCAACTACGAGGTGCTCCTGGGAACGCCCATGGGCTGGCTGCTCGAGCGCGCCGGTGTGGACCCGGCGCGCGCCCGGCGCCTCGTCATGGGCGGCCCGATGATGGGTTTCAGTATCCCCGAGCCCGCCTGCCCGGTGGTCAAGACAACGAACTGCCTGCTGGTCCCCACGGAAGCCGAGCTGCCCACCCCGCCGCCGGCACAGGCCTGCATCCGCTGCGGCCTCTGTGCGGAGGCCTGCCCGGCGACGCTGCTGCCGCAGCAGCTCTACTGGTTCGCCCAGGGCAAGGAATACGACAAGCTGGAGGGCCACAACCTCTTCGACTGCATCGAGTGCGGCGCCTGCTCCTATGTCTGCCCCAGCCATATTCCACTAGTGCAGTACTACCGCGCGTCGAAGGCCGAGATCATCGCCCGCCGCCGGGAGGCGGAAAAGGCCGACCACGCCCGGGAGCGCTTCGAGGCAAGGCAGGCGCGCATGGAGCGCCTCGCCGCCGAGCGCGAGGCCAAGCGCGCGGAGCGCAAGAAGGCCGCGGAGGCCAAGGCGAAAGCAAAGGCGGAAGCCGCGGCGAGCGAGGGCGCGGGGGCCGACGGCACGCAGGCAGCCGCCGCCGCGGACCCCATCCAGGCCGCCATCGAGCGCGCCAAGGCGCGCAAGGCGGCCCTCGCCGCCGGCGCCTCTGACGAACCGGCAGACCAGGTTGCAAAGCTCGCCGCAAACGTGGAAACCATCGCCAGGCGCCTGGCCGCGGCCCGCGAGAAGCTCGACGCCTATGACGGCGGCGAAGCCTCGGTGGCCGAGGCCCTGAAGCGCGGCGTCGAGAAGACGGAAGAGAAGCTCGCCAGGGCCGAGGCGGAACTCCGGGAAGCCCGCGAGGGCGCCTCCGAGGAAGCCTGAGGAGGAAGCCTGCATGAGCCTGCTGCGCATCACCTCCCCGCACGCCCACGGGCCGCTGTCGACTACCCGCGTCATGCAGACGGTGCTCCTCGCGACCCTGCCGGGGGTCGCGGCGCTGGTATGGTTTTTCGGCCCCGGGGTGCTCGTCAATATCGCTGTCACCAGTTTCTTCGCCATCGCCTTCGAGGCGGCGGCACTGAAGCTGCGCGGCAGGCCGGTGCTGCGCACGCTCGACGATCACAGCGCGGTGGTGACGGCCACCCTCCTCGCCATCGCCCTGCCACCCTATTCCCCCTGGTGGCTGCTCGCCGTGGGCGCAGCGGCGTCCATACTCCTCGCCAAGCAGCTCTACGGTGGCCTGGGCTACAACCCCTTCAACCCGGCCATGGTCGGCTACGTGGTCCTGCTCATTTCCTTCCCGGTGCAGATGACGACCTGGGCGGCGCCGCGCGGACTGGCACCGGAGCTGCCCGGCCTCCTCGACGCCCTGCGAGCCTGCTTCGCCCCGGCGAGCTTCGACGGCGCGACCATGGCGACCCCGCTCGACCTGCTGCGCCAGAACAGCGACCAATCCCTGGCAGCGCTCTACGCGGCCAGCCCCCAGCTCGGCGCCTGGGGCGGCGTGGGCTGGCAGTGGGTGAGCCTCGGCTTCCTGGCCGGCGGCCTGTGGATGCTCTACCGCGGTATCTTCACCTGGCACGCGCCGGTGGCGATGCTCGCTGCCCTCGCTGCCATGGCGGCGCTGTTCTACGACGGCGGCGCCCCGGGGAGCGGCGGCTCCCCGCTGTTCCACCTGCTCTCCGGCGCCACGATGTTCGGCGCCTTCTTCATCGTCACCGACCCGGTATCCTCGGCCGTCTCGACGCGTGGGCGCCTGGTCTACGGGGCGCTCATCGGGGTGCTCATCTACCTGATCCGCACCCGCGGCAACTACCCGGACGCGGTGGCCTTTGCCGTACTGATCATGAACTTCGCCGCCCCCTTCATCGACTACTACACGCAGCCGCGCAGCTACGGCCACGCCCGCGGGGGCCGCCCGTGAAGGTGCTTGGCCAGTCGATCACGCGCAACGGACTGGTGCTCAGCGCCTTTGCCGTCGCCACCGCCGTGCTCATCGCCGGAACCTACCTGCAGACCCGGGAGCGCATAGCGGCCGAGCAGCGTGCCGCCGAGGAGCGCGCCCTGCTCGAGATCGTCCCCCGGGAGGCCCACGACAACTCACTGCTGGACGACACGCTGCCGGCACCGGTGGGCGAGGACAAGCTGAAGCTCGCCGAGCCGCGGTCCATCTACCGCGCGCGCCGCGACGGTCGGGTGGAAACGGTACTGGTGCCCGCCCGTGCCCCGGACGGCTACAGCGGCGCCATCGACCTGGTCGTAGGCGTGGACCGGGACGGCACCGTTGCCGGCGTGCGCGTACTCGAACACCGCGAGACACCCGGCCTCGGCGACAAGGTCGACCGGCGCAAATCCGACTGGATCGACGACTTCGCCGGCCGCTCGCTGCAAAACCCCGCACCGGCGCAGTGGAAGGTGCGCAAGGACAAGGGCGTCTTCGACCAGTTCACCGGCGCCACGATCACGCCGCGGGCGGTGGTTGCGGCGACGCGGCGCACCCTGGAATATGTAAAGGCGAACGAAGCCACGCTGTTTGCCGGTGGCACTACGCCTGCCGCGGCGGAAGCCGCGCCAGCTGTCGAAAGCGGCCCGTGAGGGAGAAAGGCCCATGAGTGAACATGTCTATCGCGACCTGTCCCTGAACGGGCTGTGGAAAAACAACCCGGCACTGGTGCAGCTGCTCGGCCTCTGCCCCCTGCTCGCGGTCACGGCCAGCGTGGTCAACGCCCTCGGTCTCGCCGCCGCGACGCTGTTCGTCCTCGTCTGCTCGAACACCGCGGTATCGCTCATCCGCAACGTGGTGTCCGACGCGGTGCGTCTGCCCGCCTTCGTCATGATCATCGCCTCGGCGGTGACCTGCACGGAGCTCCTCATGCAGGCCTACGCCTATGAGCTCTACCAGATCCTTGGCATCTTCCTGCCGCTGATTACCACCAACTGCGTCATCCTCGGCCGCGCCGATGGCTACGCGAGCAGGAATCCACTCGGGCGGTCGGCGTTCGATGGTGCGATGATGGGCCTCGGCTTCGGGGTGGTGCTGGTGCTGCTGGGCGCCCTGCGGGAAATCTTCGGCACCGGGGCGCTGTTCGCGGACATGGACCTGCTCTTCGGCCCGGCGGCAGCGAGCTGGAAGATCGTGCTCGTGGAGGGCTACCAGCCCTTCCTGCTCGCCATCCTGCCGCCGGGTGCCTTCATCTTCACCGGGCTGCTCATCGCCCTCAAGAACCGCATCGACAGCGGTATCGAGCGTCGCGCGGCCGCCCGGCGCGAGGCGCCGGTACGGGGCAGCAAGCGCGTCCGGGTCACCGGGACGATCAGCTGAGGTCCGGGTCCAGGGCGAGGGTGGCGAGGATCTCGTCCACCGCCGCGTCATCCATACCCCGGTTCGCGACCTCGCAGCTGTAGGTGATGTAGAGCACGATACGACCCTGGCCGATGCACCACTCGCGAAGCGCCGCACCGTCGTCAAGCCCCTCGGCGTAGAGCCCCGGTACGTCGGCGACCATGACCGGTTTCCAGCGCCCGTCACCGCCGATGGCGGCGGCCAGCGCGGCGAGGGACGCGTCGTCCACCGGCCCTGATTCCGGGCGCAGCTCGCTGATCTCGATGCAGCCGACACCGTCACGGTCGCCGATCAGTACCGTGTCGTCCTCACGTTCCGCCCACCACTCCGGGGGCAACAGCAGGCTCCAGCCATCCGTTTCCAGTACGTGCACGGTTTACTCCAGTTCGCGCGACATGAGCACGGCATCCTCCCGGTCGAGGGTGCCTGTTCCCGGGTAGTAGCCGCGCCGGCGGCCATCCTCGCGGAAGCCGGCGGCCGCGTAAAGCGAGAGGGCCGGCGTATTGGACGCGCGCACCTCCAGCAGGCAGCGAGAGGCGCCCCCCGCGGCCAGGGCTTCCAGCGATGCCGAGAGGAGCACCGTGCCGATACCGCGGCCGCGCCGGGGCGGGTCGACGACGAGCGCGAGCAGCGTGGCCTCGTCGAGGACCCGCGAACAGGCGCTGAAGCCGACAACGCCTTCCGCGGCGTCGGCAACCAGCACGAGGCCGGCGCCCGCGGCGGCCTGCGACAGCAGGTCTGCGTAGAGGGAGGGCAGGAGGCCGACGCCGTCGCCGCCCTGGTCGATGGCGACGATCGCCGGCAGGTCCCCGGCAACGGCCGGCCGTAGGGCCGGGTTCACGACTGCGCGAGTTCCCGCAGCACCAGCCAGGCCTCGCGCTTCGCGGCGGCACCGGCGAGCATCGACCGCGTGGGCGGGAGCGATGCGGCGGGCACCGGCAGCGTCAGCCGGCCCGCCAGTTCGCGGGCGCTGCTGCCGAGCAGCAGGATACGGCCAAGCCCCGCCTCGCCCACCAGACGGGCAAGGAAAGCCTGCAGCGCCGCGGCGGCGGCCGTGGCGCCCTGGTCCAGCTGCGGGTTGCGGTGCATCGGCCAGGCAAATTCCTGCACGCGCGGCGCCTCGACGGCCCAACCGCAGGCGCGGGCCATGGCGTGGACCAGGGCCACCTGCTCCCGGGCCAGGGGGGCATCCCCGAGTTCCTCGAGCCAGAGCGCGCCGCCGGCGACCACCGCGGCCAGGCGGAAGCGCACGGCGTCGGCACCCGTCATGGCTGCCGGTGCAGGCGCCTCGGTTCGCGCCGTCGGCCGGGACTTCGGTGCGTCCAGCGAACGGGCGAGGGTACCCGGGGTGTAATCGCGCGCCGTCGGTGTTCCGCGGATGGCCTCAGGGGCGGTCGCCGGGGCTTCCTCGGGGGAAGGCGCGGCGGTAAAGGCGGCCGGCGTAAGTACGCGGCGGGACGGGGCAGCGCCGGGAAGATCCCGCCGCGAGCTGTACAGGGTCAGGCCCATGGCCTGCAGGCAGGCGAGGCGATCGAGGTCGTTGTTGCGGTCGGCAGCGGGCATGGGCGGATAGTAGCAGCTCCGGGCCGGATCTCCGCGCCGGATCTCAACGCAGGCCGTGCTGACGGAAGAAGCGCAGCGCCGAGCGCAGGAACCAGTGCACGTGGCGCCAGCCCTTGTTCGCGGCGTAGCCACCGTGGTGCACGATCCGCACCTGTGGCGCGTAGACCAGCCTACCCTGTGGCCGCAGGCGCCGGGACAGATCGAAGTCCTCGAAGTACATGAAGTAGCCGGTGTCGAAGCCGCGGCAGAGACGCGCCGGCCGGCCGCGCAGCAGCAGGAAGCAGCCGGAAAGGAGCGGGACCTCGGCCACCGCGACGCTGTCGCAGAGGTCCCGGGCCTCGTACCGGGCCAGGCGCCCCGCCGCCCGGCGGCGCAGCCACGCCGGGGCGAAGCCGCGCAGGAGCAGGACGCCGGGCGACGGGTGACGCTTGCAGAGATACTCACGCCGTCCGTCGGCTGCCTCGGCGTAGGGGTTGAGCGCCGCGATGGCCGGCTCCCGCGCCAGCAGCGAAAGACCCTGGACCAGCGCATCCGGCGCCAGTTCCACGTCGGGGTTCAGTACCAGGTGGTAGTCGCTTTCCGTATCGAGAAGCACCCGGTTGTGGCCCGCCCCGAAGCCCCGGTTTTCATCCAGGGCCAGGAAGCGGAACTCGAGCCCGTCCACCTCGCGGAGCAGCCCGCCGGCGGCCTCCCGGGAGGCCGCCGTGTAGGCTTCGTCCACGGAGTTGTCGACGATCCACAGCGTTGCCTCACCGAGCGCGCCGGAACCGCGCGCCTCGCCCACCGCCGCGAGCAGGCTTTGCAGCGTCGCGACGAGCCGCGGCAGCGGGCTGTGGTGCAGCACGAGGGAAACGGTCAGGGAGGGCGCGGGCGGCTGCTCGTTCATCGCGGCTATGGTAACAGCACGCCGGGCGGACGCGGCAGCACGGTGCTACCATCGCGGCTTCCGCGCCGCGGCGGCGCGCCCGGAGAAAGCTTCCCCATGGCCCAGAGACCAAAACGCGCCGGCGGCTTCGGGCCGGGGCTCCTGGTCACCGCGGCCTTCATCGGCCCCGGCACCATCACCACTGCGAGCAACGCCGGTGCCAACTTCGGTTACGCCCTGGTCTGGGCGCTGCTGTTCTCCGTCCTGGCCACGATGGTCCTCCAGGAGATGGCGGCCCGGCAGGCCCTGGCAACCCGCGCGGGACTCGCCGAGACCATGCGCACCGCGTTCTCGAGCCCGGTCCTCGGCCGCCTCGCCGTCATTCTCGTGGTCGCCGCCATCGGTCTCGGCAACGCCGCCTACGAGGCCGGTAACATCACCGGCGCCGCGGTCGCCGTGGCCGGCGTCACCGGGAGCGGCACCGGGCCCTGGGCGATCGCCATCGGGGTCGCGGCAGCCTTGCTGCTCGGCAGCGGCCACTACCGACTCCTCGAGCGCGTCCTCATCGGGCTGGTCCTGCTCATGAGCGCCGTGTTCCTCGCCTGTGCCGTGGTGGCAGCACCGGGGCCCGAGATCGTCGTCGATGCGCTGGCCCGCCCGGGCTTTCCCGAGGGGTCGGCGCTGACAGTCGTCGCCCTCATCGGCACGACCGTCGTGCCCTACAACCTGTTCCTCCATGCCAACGCGGCGCGGGAGAAGTGGCCGGCTTCGGTTCCCCTCGACGAGGCGCTGCCTGCCGCCCGGCGCGACAGTGTTCTCTCCATCGGCCTCGGCGGCCTGATCACCCTGGCAATACTGAGCACGGCGGCGGTTGCTTTTTTCGGCAGCAACGAGGCCTTCGATGCCTTCGCCATGGCAGCACAGCTGGAGCCCCTGCTCGGGGCGGCCGCCGGACCCGTATTTGCCGCCGGCCTCTTTGCGGGCGGGGTGACCAGCGCGCTGACAGCCCCGCTGGCCGCCGGCTACGCGGTCTGCGGCGCCCTCGGCTGGCGCAGCGGGCTGCGGGACAGCCCCTTCCGGGCCGTCTCCTTCGCCGTCCTGGCGAGCGGTACGCTCTTCGCTGCGCTCGGCACTCGACCGCTCGCCGCGATCCTCTTTGCGCAGGCAGCCAACGGGCTGCTCCTGCCCTTCGTCGCGCTCGCGCTGCTCTACCTCATGAACCGGAAAGACCTGCTCGGCGCACACCGCAACGGGCCGCTCGGCAACCTGCTCGGCGCGATCGTTGTGGCGGTGGCAACAGGGCTGGGCCTCGTCAAGCTGGCGAGCGTCGCCGGGCTGCTCTGACCTGCGCTGCCGCAGCGGCGCCGCAAGACTTTGTGTAAAAAGTTACAAATTTTCCCTATCATTCTGTTATTTATGGACTTTCATGACAGAAAGCGTGCTATGGTGAGGTGCGAAGTAGCACAACTCAGCGGCGCGGGATAAAGTTACGCACAGGGATAAGACCGCGCCCGGGCCACGGGTACAGGGATAGGGGAAGATGATGAGTCACTGGGTTGCCACTTTCGGTCGCCGCCTCGCGGCATTGGGCTCCATGCTGGTCCTGCTGACCGCCTGCGGCGGCGGGGGCGGCGGCGGTGGCGGCGGGTTCCTTCCCACTGACCCCGGCGGCGACAACACCAGCTACACGCTGCAGCTCGAGGTGGTCGACGCCAACGGCAACCCCACCTCCTCGATCACGACCACCCGGCCGGCGACACTCCGCGTAACGGTGCTCGAGGATACGCCCGGCGGCGACCCGGTGAACGGCGCCGTGGTCGCGGCCGCGGCTGAGTTCACGGTGATCACGCCGGAGAATGGCCAGGCGCTGACCAACGCCGACGGCATCGCAACCTTCCAGCTCGAAGCGGGCACCGTTGTCGGCGCCGACACGGTGACGGTTACCGTAGAGAGCCCTGCCGGTCCCGTAACCCGCAACATCGGCGTGCAGACCGACCTCGCGGGCCTCAACCTCGGCTTCTTTGACGGCACGAACTTCGTCAACGGTCAGATAGGCCTGAGCGCCACGAACCTGGCGTTTGGCGGTTCGTCGGTACTCCGGGTTGCCGTGGTCGACGAGGACGGGCAGACGGCTACCGGTGCCGAGCAGGTCCGGCTCACCAGCGCTTGCTCGCTGAGCGGCCAGGCGACCTTCCGCCCACTGGGCGGCGCCGAGGCCGGCACGGCGACGCTTATCATCGAGACCATCGATGGCCTCGCCAGCGCCGAGTACGTTGCGGGCAGTTGCGAGGGTGATGACGAGATTACCGCGGAGCTGGTGGGAAGCGACGCGACCGCGACCGGCACCGTGACCATCGCCGGCCGCACGGCCAACTACATCGGCTTCTTCAGCGCCGATCCCTCGGAAGGCGAGGAAGGCTCGGGACGGACGATCATTGCCCTGCGCGGCACGGGCGGCCCTGGCCGTCCCGAGGTGGCTACGGTTACCTTCGAGGTGCTGGAATCACCCGTGCTCCTCGGCGAGGGCGATCCCGGCCCCGGTGAGACGGGCTATCTCGACAACCCGGATCGCGTACCCCTCGCCGGCATCAACGTCCAGTTCGCGCTGACCAACGGCCTAGGCGGCATCACGCTGCTCAACAGCAGCGGTGTGACCGACGCCAACGGCCTCGTCGACGTTGAGGTGCGCGCCGGCAACG
This sequence comes from Pseudohaliea sp., assembly GCF_040217025.1. GTDB lineage: Bacteria > Pseudomonadota > Gammaproteobacteria > Pseudomonadales > Halieaceae > Pseudohaliea. The sequence goes on from NZ_JAVJOA010000008.1 coordinate 1,553,165, forward strand.
TGGCCACCTCCACCCTGGTGGTCGCCAGCTTCGAAGCGACCGGCAGCGATGGCAACACGCGCCCGCAGGAGGCCTCCTCCAACCAGATCGTGATCAGCACAGGGCTGCCGGACCAGAACTCCATCAGCCTGTCCTCGGAGTTCTTCCACGTGCCGCGGGCCCGTGACATCGACGGCATCAACGTCACGCTGACCATCCGCATGGCGGACAAGTTCAACAACCCGGTCGCCGATGGCACCAGTGCCGTCTTCACCACCGAGTACGGCACCATCGATTCCTCCTGCCTGACCGGGGTCAGCAACGGCGCCCGCTACCAGTCGGTTATCGGCACCGACACGCCGCTGCGCGGGACCTGCAGCGTGCTCTGGACCAGCCAGGCGCCGCGCTTCCCGGTGTTCAACCGCGACCTGGTGCAGACGACCGAGGACGACGGCAGCTATCTCTGCTCCTCACACACGGGCTCCTTCGGGCCCTGCCCGGATGACCTCGGCGCCATCCGCGGGCTGCGCTCGACGATCCTGGTCACGGCCGTGGGCGAGGAGAGCTTCATCGACGCCAACGGCAACGGACTCTACGACGAGGGCGAAGCCTTCGAGAACCTGCCAGAGGCCTTCATCGACAAGAACGAGGACGGTGTCTACACGCCGGTGGAAGGCCCGCAGTGCGGCCCGCCCAGCTCCACGGCGAACTGTGAAGCCGCCGGCGCCGAAGAAGAGTTCGTGGACTTCAACCAGGACGGCATGTACAGCCTCAATGTGGACCCCAACACCGGCGAAGGCGTTTACAACGGCAGCCTCTGCCCGCCGGAGGGTGACGGCGTTTTCTGCAGCCGCGACCTGCTCAATGTCCGCACCTCCACGGTGCTCGTGCTGACGGCAGCCGCGCAGAACCTGCAGGCGCTCGCGGGCAAGACCCCCGATGATCCGCGTCGCGCAACGAACACGCTGCAGGAAGGTTCCACCTTCGAGATCTACGTGGCTGACCTTTACAACAACGCACCCGGTGCCGGTACGACGCTCACCTTCCGGGCCGACGGCGACTGCAAGATCGTCTTCCCCGAAGACACGGAGGAATACGAGGTCGAAGTGCCCGATCTGAACACCGCACGCGGCGCCTTTACCGTTCCCCTCCGGGTCAACGGTACCGGCGACCCCGCCGGCGGGCGCGTCACCCTCCTCGCGACCGACCCGGAAGGGGCCAACCCCGCACCGGTACGTACCTTTGCCTGCAGCACGGTCTGCTCGGAACGGGAAGATCCGCTGGATCCGTCTTCGGCGTGCCTGGAAGAGCTCTAGGCCAGGGCACCGAAACCTGACACAGGGGCCGCGCCAGGCGCGCGGCCCCTGCTACCCGACGCAGACGACGCGGGGACTCAGTCGATCGACGACAGCCAGTCCAGGGACCCCTCAAGCATCAGCCCGATCCACTCCTTCACGGACGTACCCTGCACCTCGAGGTCGAACTGCGCCTGGATGAAGGTGTGGCTGTTGCCGTCGGCAGCAATGGGAGTGGCGGTGGAGGAGCATAGCTAGTCAAGTTATTGTCGCTATCAGCGTCGCTCTTCGGCAACGGGCGGCAAGAGCGAGGAAAAGGGGACAACGATTGCGCATCGAGTTTTCCCTGCCAGGGTTGTTACGGGCGGCGTCCGCCAGGCGCGGCCGAGGGTCGACAGGACTCACTTGTGCGGTCTTCTCACTGGCGTGCTCCGCGGTGGCCTCGCTCCTCCCCGCGAACCCTGCGCTGGCGTCCGGACCGGAGGCGCCCTTCCCGACCGCTAACCGAAGTCCCTTGCTGCTGCCCGTGGGCCTGCCCGATGCGAGCAGCGCCGTTGTGCTGCCGGCGGGAGCGTTCGAACTGCGCTCGACGCTGGAGATCGCCAATACCAGCCTCTACGAACTCTCTCCCTGTGGAGACGGCTGCTCCCTGGCCCTCGACGGGGAAACTACCCGCCTCGCCCTCGGCGCACGGCGGGGCTTCGGCAACGGCTGGGAGGCCTCCATCACGCTGCCCCTGCTTCGGCATAGCGGCGGTTTCCTCGACAGCGCCATCGAGGGCTGGCACGACGTCTTCGGCCTGCCCAACGGTGACCGGGACAGCTACCCGCAGGACCGGCTGCGCTACCGGTACCGCCCCGACAGCGACGGCGTGGCGATCACGGACACGGTAACCGGGATTGGCGATGCGCAGCTGGGCATCGCCCGCCGGCTGGGCGCGCGCTTCGCCCTCCGCGGCCAGCTGGAACTTCCCAGTGGAGACCCGGACGACCTCACCGGCAGCGGCGGCACGGACCTGGCCCTGAGCCTGCACTTCAGCAGCAACGGCAACGGCGCCAACGCAAACGCAGGCCAGCCCTTATACGCCCATCTATCCGGCGGCGTGCTCCTGCGCGAGGACGGCGACCTCCTCCCCGCCGAGCAGGAAAACTGGGTCGGTTTCGGCTCGGCGACCGTCGGCTGGCGCGCCAGCGAGCACTGGCATTTGAAGGTGCAGCTGGACGCCCACAGCGCGGCCTGGGACAGCCCGCAGGAGGCGCTCGGTGAGCCTTCGGCACAACTGGTCGTGGGGGCCTCGGCGCAGCTTGGCGAAGCCTGGGTAATCGACCTCGCCTTCAGCGAGGATATTGTCGTGGAGCGCTCGCCGGATATCGTTTTCCAGCTGGGTCTCCGCTGGCGCCCGCCTGTCCGTTAAGCTCAGGTACCGTCACAAAAGCTTCATGATCGATCGTTACCGTAGCGGTTTTCCGGGCCCCCGGGGGGTTTCTTGTACTCGCGACCGACCGCCACAGGGACCATGGCGACCCGCGCGGCATGGACGCCGACGCTGCTTGCGGTCGACGATGATCCCGGCATGCGGCTTCTGGCCGAGGCAGCCTTTGATAAGGAGGGCTACGCAGTGCTGCTCGCATCGTCCGGCGAGGAGGCACTGGAACTGCTCCGTGGCCAGCACGTCGATGTGATCCTCCTCGACCTCCTCATGCCCGGCATGGATGGCTTCGAGACCTGCACCCGGATCAAGGCCGATCCGGAACTCGCCCAGGTTCCCATCATTGTTCTCACCGGCCTCGACGATGTCGACGCGGTCGAGGAAGCCTACGCTGCCGGGGCCTGGGACTTTACCGCGAAACCGATCAACTGGCCCATTCTCAAGCACCGTGTGCGCTATGCCCTTCGCGCCTCCCGGGCCTTTGCCGGCGAGCGGCAGGCAGCCCGGCTGAGCCGCACGATCGACAACTCCCATTCAGAGGTCATCACCTACGAACTCGAGACAGGCAGATTACTCAGCGCCAATCGGAGCGCACTGAAAAACCTGGGGTTCAGCGAGGCGGAGCTGGTGGACATGCCCTTCTTCAGCATCGCCCACGGCCCGTCGGGCTCTAACCTGGCAGCAGAGCTGGCCCAGCTGCCCGACCGGGGACAGGTCAACGCGTCGCTCACCCTGCTCCGTCGTGACGGCACCCGCTATCCCGCGGAAGGTATCTTCCTGTTCTCGGGTGAGGAGCAGCCCTACGTCGTCATCGGCATCCTGCAGGATGTGAGCGAACGGCGACGGGTGGAAGCCGAACTGCATCGCCTCGCGCACTACGACGAGCTGACGCAACTGCCGAACCGGCGCCTGCTCAATGAGCACGTGCGCGGTGCGCTGGCGCGTGCAGCGCGCAGCGGCAGCCGTTGCGCGATCTGCCTGCTTGATCTCGATGGCTTCAAGCGGGTCAATGACACGCTCGGTCACAGCGCCGGCGATCGGCTGCTGCAGGAGGTTGCGGAGCGCCTGACAGGGGTCGTCCGCGCCTACGACGTCGTCGCCCGTGACGCGGGAGAGGAGGCTCCACACCTTAGCCAGCTAGCGCGTTTCGGCGGAGACGAGTTCTTCCTCCTGGTCACTGACTTTGCCGACGAAACGGCACCCTCGCGCGTCGCCAGCCGTGTCCTCCAGGAGGTCGCGATGCCCTACGAGATCGGCGGGGCGAACCTGACCATTACCGGTTCGCTCGGGATCGCACTCTATCCCGACGACGGCCGGACACTGGACGAACTCATGATGCGCGCGGACACCGCCATGTACCGCGCCAAGCAGAACGGCAAGAACAACTACGCCTATTACACCCCGGAGTCCGGTGCCAACACGGTGGCGCGGCTGGAGCTGGAGACGGAGCTGCGCGCCGCAATCAGTGAAGGTCAGCTCGTCCTGCACTACCAGCCACAGCTCGACGACCAGCTGCGCGAAGTTGTGGGCGTCGAGGCGCTCGTTCGCTGGCTACATCCGGTGCATGGTTTGCGCGCCCCTGGCAGCTTTATCCCGATTGCCGAGGAAACGGGACTGATACTGCCGATCGGTGATTTCGTGCTCAAGGAGGCTCTGCGGCAGCTTGACGAGTGGCGCCCGCTGCTCGGTGATCACTTCAAGATGTCCGTGAATGTCTCTGCGCTGCAACTGCGCCAGGACGGATTCCAGGCACGCATCAGGGAATTGTTACAGCGATTCCAGTCGCGGAACGACTGCCTCGTGCTGGAGATCACGGAAAGCGCACTGATGACACATGCCGCGTCGCGTCTGCAATGGCTCGAGGAGCTCAAGGCTGTGGGTGTCCAGATCGCCATCGACGATTTCGGTACCGGGTACTCCTCCCTGAGCTACCTGACACGTTTTCCCATCGATTTTCTCAAGGTAGACCAGAGTTTCGTGGCCGACCTGGAGCGGGGGAGCGAGGGCGCTGCGGTGACCCGCGCCGTATTCCGGATGGCTCAGGAGCTCGGTATCCGAATTATTGCTGAAGGTGTGGAGAGCGAGCGCCAGCTGCAGCTGCTTCGCGCCATGGGCCGCTGTACGGTGCAGGGCTGGCTGGTGAGCAAGGCGCGCCCCCCGGCCGAACTGCTCGATTTCGTGCTCGACTACCGCCGGAAAGGACCTTCTCCCGATGCAGAGTAACCAGCCCTGGAGCCGGGGTCCCCGTTGCCTTCTCGTCAGGCTGCGACAGACGTGCCTAGGCTCCGTCCTGGCAGTGTCGTGCAGCGCCGCGTGGAGCTTTCCGGCGACAGAAACGTCCGACCTGCGCCTGTACATCGCTGGCTCCTCTGCGCAGGACCGCCTGATCGAGGGCCTGATGAGGCTTCGCGACGATCTCGAGGATATCCCTGCCCTCTGCGCGGCAGGCACGCTGGACATCTACCAGGGCTCGGCAGGCGGTGCGCGGCAGCGCGTTTTCCTGTGTCGAACCGCAAACGCCATTGCCGGCGTCCCCGCCGGAAAGCGACTCGCGCTGTTCAAAGCCAGCGGTGGCTCCGGTGACGGCGTTGCGCCCCTCCTTGACCATCAGCCGGTGCCGTTCCTGCAGCAAGAGGCTCTGAGTGACGGCTGTGAGGGCAGCAACCGGGTGCTGCCTACCGGGAACCTGTCGGCTTATACGAAACACGTTGGCTGCCAGACAGCGCTGGACCTCGTTGTACCGGACGCCGGTATCTCTGACCTGGAACCAGCGATGTTCGCTTCGAACACAGAAACCCTGGAAGCACACCCGGTGACGCAACTGGTGTGGGGACTCCCCGTGAGCCGGAATTTCCGCAATGCCCTGCAAGCGCTGCAGGGCCTGGTACCGGCAGAGGTGCCCCACGATGATCCCGCTCGGGAAACAGCGGACGCCATGCCAATGCTGAGCAGCGCACAGCTGAGAAGCATATTCGCGGGGGCGGTCGACCGGTGGTCCGTATTCTATGACAGGGACGGGACCCCGATCACCGTATCGGGACTGTTACCGGAGCCCCCCGCGACAAGACGCGACCTGTCGGGCACCCGCCCCGGCGCCTATCGTCCGGACCCGGCGCACGGTGACCGCGTCTACCTGTGTCGTCGCATCGATAGCTCCGGAACCCAGTTGGCCTACGCGATGCATTACCTGCGGCAGGGCTGTACGGAACTGGCAGCCGCATTCGTTGCACCAAACGACGGTAGCGATGAGACCGCGGGCGGCGACACCGGCGCACTGGTCGACCGCGAGGCACCCACGGGTGCCGTACATGCTGGTCGGGGGTCCTCAAACGTACGCCGTTGCCTCGACTACCACGACGATCACAACCGCTGGGCGATCGGTATGCTATCGACCGAGAACGTCGGCAACTATCTCGACGAGGAGTACCGCCATATTCGCATCGACGGCTACGCACCGACGCTCCTCAACGCCCATCGCGGACTCTGGCGCCACCTCTCCACCGCCTCGATCCAATGGCGAGCCGACCGGGATGCCCGTGAAGGCGACGCCAGGCCGGCGATCCTGGCCTACCTCGCGGCCTACCTGGGCCAGCCTGCAGTTCTTAGCAACCTCAACAGGGCGTTTCGCCACCCCTGGGGCCAGGGTGGTTACCTTGGCGCAGTCGACGCAACGGACGATGAAGTCGATGCCCCGGTCACCGGGCGGTACCTCGAAGAGCATCCCGTTTCCGGCGTGAGCTACACCCATGCAGGCGCCCCGCACAGCTGCCTGCCGCCAATGCTGTCCGGGCCGTCCTCGGTCAACCTCGACTAGGCGTTCTCGCCACCGGCAACGGGCGGGCTTGCCGTGCCGGGGACCAGCCCGGCCGACTCCAGCGCGGCAAGGGTCTGCCCATAATTCTCTCGAAGGCCTGCGGCGATACCTGCCAGGGATTCGCCCACCGGGTCTGCGGCACAGTGTTCGGCATCCCGCGCTGCGGCCGAGAGGCGCAGCGCCCCCAGAGTTTGGGCACTCGACTTGATGCTGTGGGCGGACAAGCGCACCGCTTCCCGATCTCCCGCCACACAGGCGCGGTCGATTTCACCCAGCAGCCGGTCCGTCTCGGTGCGAAACAGGCTGACGAAGCGGGCAACCAGCGTGTCGCCCTCTTCCGGCCGAAGGGCGCGCATGCTATCCAGCGCAGAGGCATCGAACACGGGCAGCTCTTCATCAACAGGCGCCGGCAAGACAGCCGCAATCAACTCGGTCGACTCATTCTCGTCCGCGTCGAGGCTCTTGTCGTGCTCCGGTGCCCAACGGGCAATCGTAACCAGGAGTTCTTCCCGCGCCACCGGTTTCGCGAGGTAGGCGTCCATCCCTGAGTCGATGCAGCGCTGCTCGTCTTCATGAAGAGCGTTAGCGGTCAGGGCGATGATGGGGATCCGCGAGGTGCCCTCGGCAACTTCGCGCTCACGGAGACGACGCGTCGCGGTAAAGCCGTCCATGACCGGCATCTGGCAATCCATCAGTACCAGGTCGAAGCCACCCTCCGCCGTGAGCTCGAGCGCCTCAGCACCGTTCTTCGCGACACGGGTTTGGCAGCCAGCGGCCTGGAGCGTGAGCGAGTAGACTTCCTGGTTCACCGGGTTGTCTTCCACCAGCAGGACACGCAGCCCCGCGAGCCGCGGTGGACGCTGCAGTTCCGTCGTGCGCTGCCGGGGGACATCCTCGGGCGCGGGAACATCATGACCGAGCAACTGCAGCAGGCACTCCCGTAGGCGCCCCTGCCGCACCGGCTTGGCGATAAAGGCCGAGAACAGGTGGTCACTGCCCCGCTCCGCGACGTCACGCACCGAGGCGGAGCTCAGCATGACCCGCGGGACATGCGCGAGGGCGCCGTCCGAAGCCATCTTGCGAGCCAGGGTCAGACCATCGACGTCCGGCATGTGCCAGTCGAGAAGCGCAAGATCAAACTGCGCGTCCTCTGCGGCAGCCTCCTGCAGTGCATTCCAGGCTGCGTGAGCACTTTCCACGGTGTACACGTCGATACCCCAGCCCAGCAGCAGCGTGCTGACCGTCTCCCGGTTGGTCGCGTTGTCGTCGACCACGAGCAACTTGTGCCCGCGCAAGGCTTCAAGCTTGGCAGCGGGCTGCGCGCCGTCGGCGACCGGCAACGGCAGTTCGAACCAGAAGGTCGATCCCACGCCGGGCTCGCTCTCAGCGCCGATCGCGCCGTCCATCAGTTCCACGAGCTTGCTGCAGATCACCAGGCCAAGGCCGGTGCCCCCGAACCGCCGGGTTGTGCTGCTGTCTTCCTGGCTGAAAGCCTCGAAAATCGTATCGAGCTTGTCCGGGTTGATACCGATACCGGTGTCGCGGATCTGGAAACGGTAACGCAGCGAAGAAGGAGCTTCCCGGGACTGCACGCGCACGGACACCTCGCCCGACTCGGTGAACTTGATTGCGTTGCCGAGCAGGTTCATGAGGATCTGCCGGAGCCGGACGGAGTCGCCGATGACACGGCGATCCGCCTCGGGGTCGATATGACAAACGATTTCCAGGTCTTTTTCATGAGCCCGGGTCGCCAACAGTTCCACTGTTTCCTCAACGGCGTCGCGGATGGACATATCGGAGACATCGAGGCGTAGTTTCTCCGCTTCCATCTTCGAGAAGTCGAGGATGTCATTGATTACCGCCATCAGCGTTTCGGCGGACTGGTTGATCGTCTCGACAAAGTGGTGCTGTTCCCGGGTCAGGCGCGTCCGCGCAAGGAGATCCAGCATACCCAGAACGCCGTTCATCGGCGTCCGGATCTCATGGCTCATGTGTGCCACAAACTCGCTCTTGGCCCGGCTGGCGGCCTCGGCCGCTTCACGCGCCTCCACGTTTTCCCGCATCGCAGTCTCGAGACGGGAGTTGCTGTCCGCGAGGTCCTTCCTCTGCTGCTCGAGGCTTTTCTGCTTACTGGCGAGTTCGTGATCCCGCTCGTCGATCTGCGTAAGCATGTAGTTGAAGTTATCGATGAGCGAACCAATCTCGTCGTCCTGCTCTTTGCTGGCGCGAACCGAGTAGTCGCCGCTGTCGGCGATGCGTTGTGTTACGGAGACGAGTTGCTGAATCGGCCGGGCGACCAGACGATGCAGGCGCAGGGAAAGAAAGGTTGCCAGGAGGAACGCGCCGCCGACAACCAGCAGCATGATGAGGAGGTCGTTGACGATGCGTTCACGGACGTCCGCGAAATTGGAGCGCACGTGCAGAAATCCCAGCACCTCGTCCTCGTGCCGAACAGGGATGACCGCATTCATTACACGAAAGCCCTGGTAAGCCGTTGTCACGTCACCGGAGGCCATGCTCGCTTCCAGCAATGGCAGAAAGGAGACAGGATCGAGGCTGGCAGCGGGTTCGTCCGGCAGACGGCGAGCCAGCACCGCGCCCTCCCGGGTCAGCAGCTGGGAGGCATCCACACTGGCGTTCTCCTCGAGCGCGCGCAGCGCCTGGCCTGCCAGGCCGGCGTCCTCGAAGATCAATGCCGAGGCATTGCTGGTCGAAAGCGCCTGTGCCGCCGTTAGCAGGTTCTCGCGCTCATTTTCCCGGAGCGAAACACTATGACTGAAGGTCGTGTAGGAAATGACTATCGCCAATGCCAGCCCGAGGGCCAGGAGCGTGACCAGGACGAGCTTGCTGCGAATGGGAAGGGAGGCGAGGAAGGCCATTGCGACACCCGGCTGTGTGCTGCGGCGGGCAGCGATGAAAAGCCTTAACGATATGTCATTTATATGACGGGCTTGTGAACAGGGAGGATTTGTTAACTATTACGCACTATCGCCGAGTTGGGGACCTTGCTGAACAAGCCTTCGGCACTTTGGTTTGTCTGGGTGCCACGCCCGTGAGCTACTTTTTAAGGTTGCGAGCGGTGCTCGCGATCGCTTCCTCCAGGCGGGCGTGGTGCCATACCCATGACCTACTTTGGGTTGCTCGCTCCGCGAGCAATTCCTTCGGAACGCCTTCGGCGCCCCCTCCCCGCACCTTCGGTGCAGGGTCGGTCAC
>NZ_JAVJOA010000009.1:0-30678 GCF_040217025.1 Pseudohaliea sp.
ATATGTTCCCCCATCTGTACCAGCTATAGGTGACAACAGCTGACACAGGCTTACAACAAGAAAACATCATAACCGTATGTATATATTGAGGTTTTGCAACTTGTCGCAACGCGTCACAACAGCAAATCGGGGCAGGTCTCCCGTACCATTACTTCGCTTTATCCATATTTTACAGGGAGTTATGCGTGCGCCCCCCCAACAATTCTTCCCATAAGGGTCGCGAATTCGACTCACTGCTGCACGACAACCCCTTCCATCCAACGCCTTCCTGTAAATTCGTCGCTACAGTCGATGGCCATCGCCGACCCCGAGCTGGTGAGTGCGATAGGCCGCAGAAGCCTCCCAGGGGACAGCGTCAGCAAGACTCATCCAGAATCGTCTGCAACAGCACGCTAGCACCGTTAGCCAGATCAGCAGGTGAAGAATATTCCGCTTCGTTGTGACTGATACCACTAAGACTTGGAACGAAAATCATTGTAGACGGTGCAACCGCTGCCAGATTCATCGCATCGTGACCAGCCCCACTGACCATGCGCATCGACTTCAAAGAGAGAGTGTCGGCAGCCGCTTCAACTTTCTGCGTCAGCCTCGGATCGAAAGAGACGGGCGCCTTATGTAGGCTCTTCGTAACACCCGCCTCTACCGCCCGCTTGCGGGCGACAGCCTCGACAATGTCGCCTACCGCCGCGAGCGAGGCCGAAATGACCGACTCATCAGGATGTCGGATATCAAAGGTGAAGTCTGCCCCTCCCGGCACAGTGCTGATCGAGGAGGGCGTCAGGGTGAAACGCCCGCAAGTGACCCGCAGATCTGCGCTTAGCCGGCAGAGCTGTCTTTCAACCTCACCGATAATCTCGCAGGCTGCCATGCAGGCATCTTTTCTCTCCTCCATCGGCAGGGTCCCGGCGTGCCCGTTCTCACCCCTGATGCTTACTTCAATGAAAGTGATGCCTTGAACCTTCTCCACTACACCAATATCCATCCCAGCCTTTTCAAGGATCGGACCCTGTTCGATGTGCGCCTCGATAAATGCCGAAAACTTCCTTGAGCAGCTATCGCCTTCGCCAAGGAAGCCTGTGGCTACGAGATCTTCGTAAACGGTAGTACCATCCAGCGTGACCTGGTCGTGAGCTACAGCGAGAGGCAACGCACCAGAGAAGACCTGAGAGCCGGTAAGCCCGGGGTTGAAGCGAACGCCCTCTTCATTGGTCCAGACAACAACCACAACAGACTTTCGTGTCTCGATTGACCGCTCATTGAGACATCTTATTACCTCAAGCCCAGCAAGAACCCCGTAGACTCCATCGAAGCGGCCACCCAATGGCTGCGTATCAAGATGACTCCCTGTTGCCACAGCGGATAGATCCGGCTCACGGCCTTTCCGCGTAGCAAAAATATTGCCGATAGCATCAATGTCAACATCACAGCCCGCCTCTACACACCACGAAATAAAAAGCTTCCGCGCCCTGGCATCGTTCTCAGATAGCGCAAGACGGCTGGAGCCACCGCCCTCTGTTGCGCCGATCTCGGCGATAGCTTCGAGACTCTCCCATAACCGTTCTTCGTTGACCCTGAGCACCATAACTCTCCACTAATAAACCAGGAATTACACCCATCAAGTCACTCAAAGGAGCCAACGAGAGCGTCGCCTAAGCCGAGGGGGTCGGGATTCCAGGGAAACTTGTCGAACGTAGACATTTTGGCAAAGTTCAGCCGCCCCGCAACAGGAGGTACAGCTCCGGGCCCTGCTATATAAATAATCTCGCTGGCAATAGGCGCAAAGGCACGGTAGAAGTGCTGATTGGATTTCACCCCGATCAGTTGGAAGGTCCTGGCGTCCACGCCGAGGTCGTCAAAAATGCAGGGCGAAAAACACTGCCCCCTCACGCTGCAAAGAATGATGGTCACCCCTGCACTGCGGATCATCGCGATGTCACCCGCAGGCCAGTATTGTGCGCCACCTCCGGGCTGCGGGAAGCGATGCTGATAGTCAGGCAGGAATCCAAGCAGTGTAGCTCTAAGCGCGAGAGGCTTCCCCGAGTTAACGGGATCGAGCCTACCCCCGACAACGAGATCTACTTCAGCATTGATAGTCGCAGAGGCGCATACCGCCACGCTCTCCGGATCGTAAATCATCGCGTAGGCGGCATTATCGAGTCCCTGGTTTAAAATGGATTCGAGCATGAAGGTGGCATCACCGGGCGCGCCGCCTCCAGGGTTATCCGATTGATCAGCCACGACCACAGGCCCCACCTGCTCCGCTTTACAAGCAGCAAGCGCCCTGCTCATGCCGGCGGCGAGATCCAGTGAGGGGAAGCCGATTTGTGTTCTCAGCGCATAGATCTCGCGACCCAGTTCCTGCGCCGTGGTTTTCGCCAGCTCTCGGTCGTTGTCGGCAACGACGAGAACTTTTGTGCCGCCGCTTGCGACGTCCCCGAAGGGAAAGCCGTGGCAGAGCGACACCGAAAGCACGCCGGGGCGACGCTCGCAGTGCTGCAGCTGCCTGACGAAGCCCTCCATGGGCGAAAGGTTGGTGGGATACATGCCAATCATCTGGCAATCGAACATCTCCATCACTGGCCTGACGGATGACCGATAAGCTGCCAAAGACAGGTCAAAGACCTCCCGCGCCCGGGGCTCTACATCGGTATGGGGATATTCTTTATGAGAAACAAAAAGGTCGGCAAGCGAGAGCATCTCGGGAGTCAAATGACTGTGCAGGTCGAGAAACACACCGACAACGGCATGGCCACTCGACGTTCCTCTCACGGCAGTGAGGATGTCCGCCTCACAGTCATCCACCTGTTCAGCCACCATGGCGCCGTGCAGGAACAGTAGGATGATATCGAAAGGCCCGGTCGCTTCGATATCCTCGACCAGCATCGATTTCAGGAGCTCATAGTCTTCCTGCACGGTCTTTCCCGCTGGCTGAGCGAAGCCATGGAGGCCGGGCGTATACTCTCCCCCCGCGGCCTCCGTCCAGTCGCGCCAGAAACCGATAGGCTGTACTTGTTCGAACCCGACCTTACCGGAAAGCAGATCCGCCCTGTCTATGACATTGAAATCCGCATAACGCGTCGGAGTGGCGTTGAAGGTATTAGTTTCCGTAGCCAGACAAGCACCATAAACCCTCACGACAAGTCTCCTTATGATTCAGCCAGCATCGATGGTTCGCGATTCAGTCTCTTGCTGATGATCGAGTGCCGCGCTTTCGAAATCGGCGCCAGGGCAACGAAGACACAAGCAGAAACCGCCAGCAGTACTGGCATGAGCACGAAGGCGATTTGCAGGCCTAGTATTGCAGCGGCATCTTGCTCTCCGGCGGCGGGGTCAAAGCCGGCGCGACCCAGGATGTAAAGCGCCAGCCCCGACCCCGCGCCGAAAGCACACTTGTAAGTAAGAAGCACAACCGCAAAGTAGGTCGCCCTGACGTCGCGACGGAATTTCAGTTCACCATAATCCGCAATGTCCGCAACCATTGCTGGATAAACGACGTTCAAGTTAGATGACGCCATAGCGACACCGACGACGATCACAAGGGGAGCAAGCCAGCTGACTCCGGGAGAGACAAGAAGACAGGCCAAGATCATTACGACGTTCAAAACAATGCCGAAGAGCATGGCGAAACGTTTACTGGTGCGACGAACCAGGAGGAACCAGAGCGGTATTGCGAGCAGGCCAGCAACGTCGCCGGTAATGAAGATGATGGGAATCTTGTCACCGAGCTTCAGATAGCTGTCGAGGTAGATGAACTGTAGACCCCACCACATACCCAGACTCATACCGGCCAGCAGAAAGCTCGCTACGAAAATCAGAAGCGGGAGGTTACCCGTGATCAACCGCCAGACCCGACCGTACGGCCTACGGGGCAGTGACCGCGACTCACGCGCCTTGTCAGGCGCAAAATGGCGACTGAAGAACAAGGTTGCGGCCATTAATACGGCGCCGAAAAAGACCGCGAAGCGCAGGGTCTCAGCGTTGTACTCGCCCTCTCCCGTGACCAGCGGGATCAGATAAAATAAAATTTGCCCGCAGAACACAAAAGCCGTTCGGATGCTATAAGTGTAGGCTCTCGCGTCGTAGTCTGTACTGATCTCCGAGCCCCAGGAGTAGTGGGGAATATCAATGATGGTGTACGAAAGGAAGAAAAGCAGAAAGAAGAAGAGCACCTTTCCCTCAGAGACCGGCAAAGTCGGCATGTAAAGCAGAGAGGAGGCAATGACAAAGAAGCTACCACCAAGCAGCACCCAGTTCCCTCGCTTGCCCCCGCTTTCTCTTCGACGGTCCGAAAGGTAGCCGATCACCGGGTCGGTTATCGCGTCGAAAACCCGAGCTATCAGAACTATCGACCCCAACAGGGCAAGATCAAAGCCGTAATCTTTCGCGTATACCCCCGGGAGAATGCTCCAGACCGGGTTCAGAATGAACGCCGTCGCCATCGCTGGCGACGCGTAGGCGACAACCTGTTTTAAGGTTCCCGCCTTCAAGACAGACGCCTTGAGCTCACTCGGATCAAACCGGTCGAGCTGATCACACTGTGCCGCGTGAAGCCGTCAACCCGAGCCCATTGCTTGCCGTCAATGATTAACCACCACCAATTTTCTTCGAAGATAACTCTTCATGCCCGGAAGACCCCCTTCAGCCCCGATGCCTGAATATTTGTAGCCCTCGTAGCTTGCAGCCAGGCCAGCCCCCTCCCCGACACGGTCTGAGGTATTGATGACGATACCGGTCTTCACCCCCGTGATCAGTCGATGGATCACGGCGAGGCTGCTGCTCCATGCATAAGCGCCAAGCCCGAATTCGGTGCCATTGGCAAGAGCAATCGCCTCTTCGACGGACTCAAAGGTCGAAACCGCCAACACGGGCCCAAAGATCTCTTCCTGAAAAATACGCGCCTTGGGCGGCACAGCAGTGAACACCGTCGGACTACAGAAGCTTCCTCCCGTTTCCTCGAGAAGAGCCTTCCCACCGTAAACCAGTTCACAACCGTCCTGGAGGCCGGCATCGACGTAAGCGAGGACTTTGTCCCGCTGCTCTAATGACACCAAGGGTCCGAAGGTCGTATCCCTGTCGCTTGCCGCTCCGACTTTCAGGGCCTCGAAGCGCTCCACGATCATCTGCAGCAACTCTTGCTCAACATCCTTGTGCACCAGCAGGCGGGAACCGGCGACACACAGCTGCCCCTGGTTGGACGCAATGAGCTTGACAATGCCATCGGCCACAAAAGCGAGCGAAGGACAATCATTGAACACCAGGTGAGGTGACTTGCCGCCACATTCCGCCAGCACGACCTTCATGTTCGAGCGTCCCGCCAGTTCCTGAACCTGCTTTCCAACTGCACTGGACCCGGTAAAAGAAATCATGTCGACATCTCCGTGCATCGCGAGCGCGGCACCGACCGAGCTGCCGAGGCCAGGCACACAGCTCACAACACCCTCAGGCAGGCCGGCCTCAAGCGCCAGGCGGGAGATCATGAATGCACTTCTGGAGCAATGCTCGGATGGTTTGAGAACGATAGAGTTGCCGGCCGCCAGTGCCGGCGCCATCTTGACGAGTGTGCTGAACGTCGGAACGTTCCACGGAATGATTGCCCCGACGACCCCCCTTGGCACAAGCTGCTCGTAGGCGAGGCTCTTGCTGTCACCGGGGAATAGCTTCCCATAGACCTTGTCCACAGACTCCGCATAGAAGCGAAGGAAATCCGCTGCCTGTCTCCCCGTGCAGATATCTAGCGAGAGCGGCTTACCCATTTCCTCAGCATCAAGGAGATCCAGCGTCGGGGCGTTGTCCTCGACAAGGTCTGCAAAACGATGCAGCGTTTTCTTCTTTTCCGATGCCCCTTGATCGCACCACTGGCCCGCTTCATAGCTGTCACGAGCCGCCTGCACGGCCTGATCAACCTCCCCTCGGCCGCAGGACGGCAGATCGTACAAGGCACTTCCGTCAGATGGATTGATGACCGGGAAAGTTTCGTCCGAGGAGCAGGCCGCGAATTTTCCCTTAATGAAGGCACCGTCAATTGTGGACATCTTTGATAACTCTTTCTCTGAAAATGTGTGTCGGCAGCGCAGCTCCGCCCCGCGTTGCCAGCGCTGCGCTTAATCCTTCATGGCCTGGAGTGCCTCCCCGATAGAGCGCGACAGGATTGATGCCAATTCATCACAGTGCTCCTGGCTGTAGACGAGAGCCGGGGACAATATAATCATGCTCCCTAGCGGCCGAACCAGCAGCCCGTGCTCCCGCGCCTTGATCGATATCAGTGCGGGCAGTCCGATGGAGCCTTCACTACCCGGATCCACTGGCTCGCGGGTCGCCTTGTCAGCGACGAGGTCGATGGCAAGCATGAGGCCGCGACCGCGAACGTCACCCACGCACGGGAATTCGCTTTCAAAGCGCTTGAGCTTATTGAGCAAGTAGTTGCCCTGGAGCGCCGCGTTCTCTGCAAGCCCCTCCTCTTCGACCACTTCGATCGCTGCCTTCGCCGCGGCGCATGCGAGGGGGTGTCCCGCGTAGGTAAGGGCGGAATAGATCATGCCATCCGGTGATTCGTTCCGTTCCCAGATGTCTGCAACACGTTTTCCAACCGCGACAGCACCAAGAGGGACGTAGGCCGAGGATAGACCTTTTGCCATACACATGAAATCCGGCGCCGTATCCCAGAGCCGGCTGCCAAACATCTCCCCGGTCCTGCCAAACCCGCAGACGATTTCGTCAGCGATAAGCAGAATCCCGTACTCATCGCAGACCTCCCTCAAACGGGGCCAGAAGCTTTCAGGCGGTATGATCATCATGTTGGCGATGATCGGCTCAGCGATTAACGCCGCAATAGTCTCAGGTCCATGGTACTCAATCTCCGCTTTCAGCTGTTGAATCGAGTAACCCACCAGCTGTTCGGGATCTTCAGAGCTCCACTGATTGCGATACAACCATGGCGGGTCGATACTGATATTGCCCTGCTGCACCGGGCCATAGAGATGATTAAACACCTTTTGCCCGGCAACACTCAGGCAACCCCCGTGAACGCCATGATAGGCACGTTTCAAGGAAATATACCGCTTCCTCGACTCCTCACCATTAATGAGATGGAACTGCCGAGCCAGTTTCATGGCCTGCTCCGTCGAGTCAGAGCCGCCGCTGGTGAAGAATACTCTGGCCATGCCCTCAGGTACGGTGACCTCGATCAGCTTCCTGGCCAAGGCCTCAGCGGGAGGATGACTGACGCCGTTCCATATCTGGAAGAAGGCTAGCTCGTCGAGCTGTTTACTAATAGCCTCCTTCACTTTGGGGTGATCGTGACCAACGTTAACGCACCACAACCCGCCCGCGTTGGCGTCGAGATACTGCTTCCCCGCAGCGTCAGTCACATACACACCGCTCCCGCGAACGATATTCAAGGGCCCCTGAGTCTGCAGACGACGGTTCGGGTGCGTGGAGGGGTGCCAAAGGAGTTCGGTGGTGATGTTCGGGTCTGACATATGAAGCCTCTTTCATGTTTCCGGACGACATGGCCCAGCCGCGGCGCAGCAGGCACTACGCAGGTTAGGTGCCGACGCCTGGGTACTGCCGGCGTCAGCACGAGATGACGCGCAGGAACGGCAAAAGGGGGGAGACCGGGAGCCGGAGGCAACCGGCTACCCGGTCAAGCGTGCGTGAGAGCCCAGAATGCTATTGATAGAAATACTCAAACTGCAAACCGATGGTCCTGGGGCGAAGCCTTGACTGCAGCACATCCTCCCCGGGGAATGCCTGGACAGTTCCCTGCTCATTGTAGAGGTTGTCAACATACAGCGTTGCTACCCAGTCGTCCTGGCCGAAAAGTTTGGCCGAGGCCCTCGCATTAAGGATCGTATTTGCCTCGGTCAGGGAAGCCGAGCCACCAGACACCGACCGGCTGACCATCTCGCTGTGATAGTTAGAAGTATAAGCCAGCTCTGCCGAGAGCCCAGTGGCGGGGAGATTGAGCAGATACTTCACAAATACCCCTGCTGTCACCTCCGACGAATCACTCAGACGGTCCCCTTCATCAAACAACACCACACCCTCCGAGAGCACCTCCGAATCCAGCGTCAGGTCGTTCCAGCTGAGGGTGACGCCGACCTGCAGGTTAACGGGCGAATTGTAGGTCAGGCCGAGGTCGATACCCGGCCCGCTCGCATCGCCTGCGTTGATCGGGGTGATAACGGTAACGTCCGGTCCAAGAGGGACCCCAACCGTCTGCTGCACATCGCTCCAATCCATGTAGTAGACGGAGGCATCGACAAGCAGGTGATCCTCGAACAGGCTTCCTTTGAAACCGAGCTCATAATTGTCGAGCGTGTCCTCCTCCACCGCAGTAAAATCGGGGGCGACGGTCAGGACAAGAGGGTTCTGATCGAAGCCACTTCGGAAACCACGCGAATAGGAGGCGTACACTTTCATGTCATCCCGCGGCGCCCAGGACAGAAGTAGACGCGGAGTGATCGTGTCGTAAGAGCTCGTGGCAGCGATCAGCGGCTCGGAAGCAACACCCGTGTTCCGCACCGTCTCGAAGACGCCGACATCGTCTTCGAAGTAGCGTAAACCGGCGGTCACCTCGATATCGCCGCCCTTGAACAGCCGCGTAAGCTCCCCAAAAATCGCCACAGATTCAGATTCGTCTGTCCAGGCAATAGGCGCAGGCAACAGTTCGGGCAGTGTCTGCAGCAGGTCATCCTTCGCCTCACGATAGAAGGCGCCACCAGACCACTGCCAGTCGCCTTCGCCCGTGGAGTGCAGGCGAATCTCCTGTGAGAACACCTCACTGAACAGACCGGTAAATAGCGTTGCAAAGCCTGCGGCAATATCCTGCAGACCACGTGACTCATACTCCATATAACTGGTCGCGCTGGTGACCGTGAAACCATCAAATTCGTACCGGACGGTCAAGCCATGCAGGTTGTAGTCGTTGGAAAGTGGCTCATCTATCGTAGACGGACTTCTCAGCGGTACCGGCGCCACGGAAGGCGCGCCGAATTCATTGCGTGAAAACCAATTCGTCAACTCAACACTCAACCGGTCGGTAGGCTGTGCCTTGATGTTAAGGCGCAGGTTGCTGAGCTCCCCATCATTGGTATCGGAGTTAATCGAGTTATCAATCCAGCCACTGAGGTCGCTATAACCGATCACGGCACGGGCCGCCAATTTGTCCTCGATGATCGGAATATTCACCGCCATATCTGCGCGGTAGTTGTCGCCCCCGTCTTTCGTATTCGAGATGGAGGTACGAGCTTTGAATTCGAAATCCTCGAGATCCGCCTGCTTGCTCATTATCCGAACGACACCGTTCAAAGCGCTGGCGCCATAAAGCGTGCCCATGGGCCCGCGAAGGGCTTCGACGCGTTCCAGATCATAAGCGTTAGCGTCTGGCACAACTGCGGTTTTCACCAGCCCAAAGGGCACCTCATCGACGTAGTAGGCAACCGTGCCGCTTCCGGCAAAGAGGGATCCACCAGCAGTCACCCCACGCACGGAGAGCTTACTGCCGCCATTCTGCCCTTCCGTGTACAGCGTCATACCTGGGACGGTAGTGAGTGCTTCAGCGACGCCTTGGAAGGTGGCCCCGTCCAGGCTGTCTCCAGAAAGGACCGAGATCGAAATCGGCACCTCGAGAAGACTTTGCGCTCCACGCTTTTGCGCAGTCACCACTACCTCTTCAAGCGTGCGAGGTGCCTGCGATGATGCTGTTGTTTGTTCGTCTTCTGCGCCGATCGCCACCGTTGCACCGGCCCCCGCCATTACGATAGCAGTAGCCAGGGCCGTAAGCCTCGACGGTCTGACCTCCGAATCCCGGCCATGCTTCATTCTTTCTTTCTCGCTACCTTGCTTCACTTGCCTTCCCCCTATGTACGCGGTTTGAACTTCAGGTTGACGACTGTCTGACGCCACATGGACCCGCAAGGCCCTGAGGGCCCAGATAACCCTCAAAACAAAATAGCCTCAGGTTGATACAAGGGCCCGCTCCCGCTGCAGTGTCTCTGCAGCAATACACCACGCCTGGTGCTCGGCCTCGGGAACCAGACTTCCGCCCGTGCTCCACACGACGTGGACCAGAGACTTCAGCCGGCCAGTGAGCTTGTTATCGCGGAGGTACCGCTTTCCTGCCGCACTGCCCAGCAGGCGCCGCGGTCCGGCCATACCCGCTGCGGCGGAAGGCTCGATACGCTCACCCAGAAATCGCTTGACGTCCGCCAGATCAACCAGCAGTTCATTGTCAGCGACCGTATAGATGCCAGACAGCATGCCCCGCATCATCCCGGCGGCGAGCGGCGAGGCTCTTGGAACTGCAAGACCATCGGCCTCCGTACAGTTATCCAGTCCGTAGTCATACACCGAGGGACGAGGTCGCCCAGTACTGCTCAGAGCAGCCAGCATGCAGGGAGACGCGACGGGCTCTGCAAAAAAGCAATGCACCGAATCGCCGAATAGCTGTTTCAGTCCAAAAGCAATACCCCCGGGGGCCCCACCAATACCGCAGGGCAAATACACTGCCAGGGGCTGCTCACGGCTAATACGGTAACCCCCGGCTAGCAGTTGCGATGCCACCTCTGGAGCAGCCGCGCTGTAACCCAGGAAAAGCCTGCGAGAGCGTTCGTCATCGACGAAATAACTGCGGGTGTCCGAACCGGACAGCTCAGCTGCGCCCTTCAAGGCACTCAGATAGTCTCCCGCCACCAGATGCACCTGTGCACCCAGTTCCTTCAGGTAACGGAGCTTCCACGTTTTGGCCTCCCGGGATGCAAAAACATCAACCTCGAACCCAAGCGCTTTACCTATGAACCCGACGCTGAGCCCAAGATTGCCCGTACTGGCCACACAGAGCCGATATTTGCTCAACAGGGCCTTGACCGCAGGCCGCGCGAGAGCGACCGGTGGGTCACCTGCCTGCACCAAACCGCTCTCCCGAGCGACATCCAGAGCATGGCAGACTACCTCGTAGAAGCCACCCCTGGCCTTTATGGAGCCTGCTACAGGCAGTTTGTGATCTTCTTTGAGGAGCAGATGAGAAGTCGCGGGGGCACCGATGTGGTGTCGGATCGGGACCAGCGGAGAGGATATGCCCCCGTCAGCGCCAACTGCCGGAAACAGCGTAGCAAAAAGTGGCTGCATGCCGGCCCAGGCCCGGCAGGCTGCTTCGAAGGCTTCATTGCTGATTGCAACGTCGCACTGGCCTGCGGGCTGCCGCGCATAACCTGGATTGGCCCAAAACAGCGGTACTCCACTGCGCAATTCTGCTTCGAAGACACTCAAAACCCTGGCTCCATCGCCACGCTCTCGCAGCCAGCCTGCTGGTCGCCCGGACCAGGGACAAGTGATAGAATCTACTACGTGCCATAAGTGTTACTTATATTTAGTCAGCCCGGCGTCACAGTCAAAAGACAAAAAGGTTTGAATGCAGCCTATGCCGCAGCCTCCCGTTAAAGTCACCCCTTACCTGATGGCTGACCTGTTTTTCTTCCGCGAGGTGGCCCACCACCTGTCTTTCAGTCAGGCTGCACAGACACTGAACCTGACACAAGCTGCAGTTAGCCAACGTATTCGCCAACTGGAAGAGCAGCTCGGGCGAAAACTTTTCCACCGACATGCCCGCGGGGTCTCGCTGACTTCCCTGGGCAAGGAACTGTTTGATGCGATCTGCGAAGGATTCGCTGATGTTTCGCGGGGCACACTGAAGGTACTGGGGGAGGACCGGAGCGTACGGATTGTAGTGAGCTGCCCGCCCTCGTTCGCCATGGAGTGGCTTGTGCCGCGCCTCGCCAGCTTCTATGCCCTTCAACCCGACATCCAGCTAGCTATCACCGCTGAGTATCAGGCACCGACGAGAGAACAGCTTCAACGCTCGGGCACTGATCTGGCGATTCGCTACGAGCCCTTGTTTGACCACCCTGAGCTTCACACGCGTGATCTCCAAGAAGAACTGATCTTCCCTATCGTGGCCCCCAGCTTTATGCAACAGGCGGGTGACACCAGAAAGCTTGCTGAGCTGATCTCTCGTTCGGTACTGCTCCACGACGCGGAAGCCTGGGCGGGCGCGCCACAAACGCACGAATGGGACTGCTGGCTTGCAGAGGCCGGCATTGCGCTGCCGTCCGAGAGGAAAGAACGATTCTTCAATCTCGCCAATCTTGCAGCCTCAGCAGCAAGGCAGGGCGAAGGCATCGCCATGGGCAGAGCATCAATGGCTCTGGAGGCTCTCCATCGCAACGAATTGCTCATACTGGGCGACACGATTGCAGCTTCCGGCATCTGGTACAGGGTCATAAGTCTTCACACCCTTGCGGCCACGGAGCCCGCAGCGAGCTTCATAGCGTGGCTTGAAGCGGAAATCAGCAAGACCTACAGCGCGTTCGAGGCTTTCTGCGAAGCCGGCATTCGCATTGAGCGTAGAACACGCCCCCGCAAAGGGCGCTGATCGAGCACAAACCGAGCCAGGAGACGGAACCAGCCAGCAGACCACCGGCCTCGAGCCGCCCCGGGCTCTGCGTCATCCTGCGTCGAATTCTCTACACGTTTCTGTCGCGGGAAGCATAGGTGAGCGAAGGGGTTTGCAACTGGCAGGGAGTACTGACTCGCCTCTCAGCGCTGCACCGTCTTCATGGGTTCAGCCACAAGGTGTGCGAGGGGCAAGGCTGTCCGGTACTGAACCTGCTTGAGAGAAAAGCTGCTTCGGATGCTGTCCACTCCCTTGAGGCTAGTCAGCTTGTCTTCAAGGAAGCGATGATAGGTCGCGAGGTCAGGTACCGCGACACGGAGCAGGTAGTCAAAATCGCCCGTCATCAGGTAGCACTCCATCACCTCCGGCCAGGCGCTCACCGAGCGCTCGAAGTACTGGAGGCTCTTCTTGACGGGTTGATCCAGCGTCACCTGTACGAAGACGCTGACGGGCAGCCCGACCCGTACCGGGTCCACCAGCGCCACTTTCCCCCGGAAGAACCCCTGCTCTTCGAGGATGCGGACGCGGCGAGAGCAGGGTGAGGGCGACAGGCAGACGCGCTCCGCGAGCTCTGCGTTGCTCAGGTCTCCGTCGGTCTGCAATGCCTCCAGAATCTTTCGATCCACCTGGTCCAGCTTGTGCACAGTCACGCGGGAACCTCCGCCAGTAGTAATCTATCGGTAAAGACAACGTTCGCCAGAAATTAGCACGATATTACTAACAATTTCATTTTATTAGCAGAAATAATCAAGCTAACCATTAATCGCGAGATACTTTGGTATGACCTGCCGGTGAGCCTGGTGCTACTGTGAAAGTCTGTTAACGCGTAGGGAATCACGACAGAATGACGCAGCGCCAACCACTGAGCCTGACCATCCCGGAACCCAAAGCACGGCCCGGTGCGGCGCCGGATTTCAGCTACCTGCAGCTGTCCGTGGCTGGCGAATTGCCAAGACCGCCGATTGACTGCCGGCCGGAAACCATCCGCGAGCACGCTTTCGGCCTCGTGCGCGTTCTCGATGATAACGGCGTTGCGCAGGGGCCATGGGCTCCGACGCTCAGCGAAGAGCAGCTGCTTCACGGCCTGCGCGCCATGGAGAAGACGCGCATCTTCGACGAGCGCATGCTCATGGCCCAGCGTCAGGGCAAGACGTCCATCTACGTGCAGTGCCGCGGTGAAGAGGCCATCGCCTGCGCCCAACGCCTCGCGCTCGAAAAGGGCGACATGTGCTTCCCCACCTATCGCCAGCAGGGCCTGCTGATCGCCCAGGATTTCCCGCTGGAGGAGATGATCTGCCAGATCTACAGCAACGCGGGCGACAAGCTTGGCGGGCGCTCCCTGCCCTTCTTCTACTCCGAGCGCGAACATGGGTTCTTCTCGATCTCCGGCAATCTGGCCACGCAGTTCATCCAGGCTGTGGGCTGGGCCATGGCCTCGGCCATCAGGGGTGACGACCGGATCGCCAGCGGATGGATTGGTGACGGCTCCACCGCGGAAAGTGATTTTCACGCCGGGCTGGTTTTCGCGTCTGTTTATCGTCCGCCCGTTGTTCTGAACGTGGTGAACAATCAGTGGGCGATTTCGTCCTTCCAGGGTCTCGCCGGCGGGGACGCGGCAAACTTCGCGTGCCGGGGTCACGGCTTCAACATTCCGTCGCTGCGGGTCGATGGCAACGATTTCCTGGCGGTGTATGCGGCCTCGCAATGGGCGATCGAGCGCGCCCGATCCAATCTCGGCCCGACGCTCATCGAGTGGGTGACCTATCGCGCGGCCGCCCACTCGACGTCGGATGATCCCACCCGGTATCGGCCTACGGACGAATTTGGCGCCTGGCCCCTAGGCGACCCCATCGCGCGGCTCAAGCAGCACCTAATCGGTCGTGGCTGCTGGGATGAGGCGCGTCACGAGCGGCTTCTGGAGGAACTCACCGCGGAGGTGAAAGCCGCTGCCAAGGCCGCCGAGGCAAAGGGGACGCTCGGCAAAGGCCCCGCTCCGAGCACCGCCGAAATGTTCAACCACGTGTTTGCCGAGATGCCGCTCCACCTACGGCGCCAGCGCCAGGAACTGGGCTACTGACATGGCAACGATGAACATGATCGAGGCCATCCGCGATGCCCTCGACATCAAGCTGGGAGACGACGAGAACGTCGTTGTTTTCGGCGAAGACGTCGGCTACTTCGGGGGCGTATTCCGCGCCACCGATGGCCTGCAGAAGAAATACGGCCCGAGCCGGGTCTTCGATGCACCAATCTGCGAACTCGGCATCGTTGGCGCTGCCGTGGGCATGGGTGCCTACGGCCTGCGTCCTGTGCCGGAAATCCAGTTTGCCGACTATATCCTCCCCGCCTTTGACCAAATCGCCTCCGAAGCGGCCCGGCTGCGTTACCGCTCCTCCGGTGAGTTCAATGCCCCGCTGACCATCCGCACACCCTGCGGCGGCGGCATTTACGGAGGCCAGACACACAGCCAGAGCCCGGAGGCCCTGTTCACACACGTGGCGGGCCTGAAGACGGTGATGCCATCGACCCCCCGCGACGCCAAGGGTCTGCTCATCGCCGCCATCGAGGATGACGACCCGGTGATTTTTCTCGAGCCCAAACGGCTCTACAACGGGCCCTTTGAGGGCTATCACGACCGCCCGGTGACGCCCTGGTCCCGACACCCCGCCAGCGATGTCCCGGACGGGCACTACCGCATCGAGCTCGGCGAGGCCACGGTCGCCAGGGCCGGCAGCGAACTCACAGTGCTGACCTACGGCACCATGGTCCACGTGGCGATCGCGGCCGCTGAAGCCAGCGGCATCGATGCAGAAGTCATCGATTTGCGCACGCTCCTGCCGCTCGATGAGGACGCCATCGCTTCCTCCGTCGAAAGTACCGGCCGCTGCGTGGTGCTGCACGAGGCCACCCGCACCTGCGGTTTCGGCGCGGAGCTGGTCGCGGTCGTGCAGGAACGCTGCCTGTACCACCTGGAAGCGCCCGTCTTGCGCATTACCGGCTGGGATACGCCCTACCCCCATGCACAGGAGTGGGCCTACTTTCCCGGGGCCGAACGCGTCGCCGATGGTTTCCGCAAGGCGATGGAGGACTAACGCATGGGCCGACACCTGATCACGATGCCGGACGTGGGTGAGGGCATCGCCGAAGTCGAGATCACCGAATGGCAGGTCAGCGAGGGGCAGGAAGTCACTGAAGACGACGTGCTCTGCGTCGTCATGACCGACAAGGCCGCGGTGGAAATCCCCTCGCCGGTGGACGGTACGGTCGCCTGGCTCGGCGCACCGGCCGGCACGGTGATGGCCGTAGGCGCCGAGCTGGTAGCCCTCGAGGTCGAGGGGCCAGGTAACGTCAGTGAAACCGGGGGAGCGACGGCGCAATCGACGCGGGCATCCTCGTCCGACGAGCCCGAGAACAGGCCATCCGCGCCCGTGGACACCGATCGGGCCGAGGCCGCCACCACGGCCACTGCGCCGTCGACATCCCCACAGTCCTCGTTCCCGGACACGACCACCCATGCACCGGGTGGCAATCGGGCCCGGCCCCTGGCATCACCTGCCGTGCGCTGGCGCGCTCGCGAGGCGGACGTGGATCTCCGCGAGCTGACCGGCACGGGTCCCGCCGGGCGCATCACGCACGAGGATCTCGACAGCCACCTGGAACACGGCAGCACTCGGCAAGCCGCAGGCCGGCGCATGCCGGATAAACGCATCGACGAGGTTCCCGTCACCGGGCTGCGCGCCGAGATCGCCCGGCGCATGCAGAGCACGATGCAGCGGATCCCCCACTACAGCTATGTGGAGGCCGTCGATGTCACCGAGCTGCAGCGGCTGAGGCAGCGGATGAATGACCGCACCGGCGAAGGTGAACCCCGCCTCACACTCCTGCCATTCCTTATTCGGGGACTGGTCAGGGCGATCGAGGCCTACCCTGCCATCAATGCCCGCTATGACGACGAGCACAACCTCGTTCAGCGCCACGGCGCACTTCATGCGGGGATCGCCACCCAGACCGACCGCGGACTTGTCGTCACGGTTCTCCGGCACGCCGAGGCGCTCAGCCTGCGCGAGATGGCGAGTGAGCTTCGTCGACTCGCCGAGGCGGCTCGCGCCGGCCGCGCCACGCGAGAAGAGCTGACCGGCTCGACACTGACACTCTCGAGCCTGGGACCCTACGGCGGTATCGCAACGACGCCGGTGATCAATGCACCGGAGGTGGCGATCATCGGGATCAACAAGGTGGAAACAAGGCCCGTTTGGAACGGCCAGCAGTTTGCGCCGCGCGAGATGATGAACCTGTCGTCTTCCTTCGACCACCGGATTATCGACGGCTGGGAGGCGACGCAGTTCATCCATCATCTGAAGGGTCTGCTGGAAAACCCGGCCGAGCTGTTCCTGGAGGAATGACGTGGAAAGAATTGACTGCGAGGTGCTCATCGTCGGGGCCGGCCCGGGAGGTTATGTTGCGGCAATCCGTGCCGGCCAACTGGGCCTGGATACGGTAATCGTCGACGAGGGCGCCGTGGGGGGCACCTGTCTCAACCGGGGCTGCATTCCCTCCAAAGCCCTCATTCATGCGGCAAACGAGTTCGCCACCATGCGCGCCGCCAGTGCGGCTCCCCGGTTCGGCATCCAGCTGAGCGCCGAGCCGACGATGGACATGGGCGCTTTCCAGGCCTGGAAGGACAGCGTGGTCGAGCGGCTCGGGCGGGGCGTCGCGGGTCTGCTGAGAAAGCAGCGCGTGCGTCACCTGCAGGGCTGGGCGCATTTCCTGGACGGGAAGACCTGCGAGGTGGCCGGCGCCGATGGTACGGTGAGCGTGCGCGCGAAGCACGTGGTACTGGCGACGGGGGCCGAACCCCGGGCGCTTGCCGAGGCACCGTTCTCAGAACGCGTGCTCTCCTCTGCATCCGCACTCGCTCTGCGTGAGACCCCTCACCGCCTGGCAATCATCGGCGCGGGCTACATCGGGCTTGAGCTCGGCATCGCCTTCGCCAAGCTGGGCAGCAAGGTCACCCTCATCGAGGCACAGGACCGCATCCTCCCCGGTTACGATGAAGAGCTCACGCGGCCCGTCGCGCAATGGCTCGACAGCCATGACGTCACCGCGATTGTCGGAGCCCGCCTGCTCGACTGCAGCGAAAGTGCTGACGGCGTCAGCCTGCGGGTCAAGGCAGGCGGAGGGGAAACGGAGATCACCGCGGACTACGCCATGGCCAACGTGGGGCGCCGTCCTCGCCTGGAGGGCTGGGGCTTCGAGAACCTGTGCGTGGATCTCGAAGGGGACTGCATCAAGGTCGATGAACGCTGCCATAGCTCCATGCGCAACGTCTGGGCCATCGGGGACATCACCAGCGGACCGCAGCTCGCCCACCGCGCCTCGGCACAGGGGGCACTCGTCGCGGAGCTGATTGCCGGCCGGCAGGGGGGCTTCGACGCCGCCTGCATTCCCGCGATCTGCTTCACGGAACCCGAGATCGTCACCGTCGGCCTGGCGCCGGACGCGGCCGAGGCGGCCGGGCATGACGTCGTCGTCGGCAGGCACCCCCGACTCGCCTCGGGCCGGGCTCTGGCGATGGGCGCAGGTGACGACGGCGGCTTCGTCCGGGTAGTCGCCCGCAAGGACAACCATCTGGTGCTGGGACTCCAGGCTGTCGGCGCTCACGTAGCCGAGCTCGCCGGTGAATTCGGCCTCGCCCTGGAAATGGGGGCCCGGCTGGAGGATCTCGCGGGCACGATCCACAGCCATCCGTCCCTTGGAGAAGCCATTGCCGAGGCGGCACTCGCGGGCCTCGGTCGCGCATTACACGCTTAGGAGCCTCACCAATGCACCAAGAGATCAGCATCGATGCGCTCCCCCGGTCGGCGCGCGGCAAGGCTCCTGAAGCGCCTGCTTTCGGCGCCACGTTTGCAGACCATATGTTCTGCCAACGCTACAGCGAGCAGCGCGGCTGGCACGAGGCGGCTATTTCCCCGCTGTCAAACCTGTCGCTCCACCCGGCCGCCGCCGTGCTTCACTACGGCCAGGAAATCTTCGAGGGCCTCAAGGCGTACCGCGGAGCGGATGGGAAGATCCGCCTGTTTCGACCCCTCGACAACTGCCGCCGCTTCAACGCGTCGGCACGGCGCATGGTCATGCCGACCGTCGACGAATCGTTCCACCTCGAAGCACTGCGGCGCCTGGTGGCCCTGGACGAGCGCTGGGTTCCGGATACGCCCGGCAGTGCGCTCTACATCCGTCCGGCCATGATTGCCAGTAGCGCCAGGCTCGGCCTTGGTGCCAGCGCAGACTACCTGCACTTTGTTATATGCAGCCCCGTGGGTGCGTACTTCAAGACCGGCTTCGAACCAGTATCCGTCCTCGTCGCGGAAAATGACCGCCGCGCTGTCCGCGGTGGTGTCGGTGAGGCGAAGACCGGCGGAAACTACGCCGCCAGCCTCTCCATGAGCGAGCGGGCCGGCAGGCAGGGCTACAACCAGGTGCTATGGCTGGATGCGATTCAAGGCCGGTTCGTTGAAGAGGTCGGCGCCATGAACATCTGCTTTGTCTACGACGGCCGTCGCATTGTCACGCCTGCGCTCAGCGGCAGCATTCTGCCCGGCATCACACGCGCATCCGTACTCGAACTCGCGCCAGCGCTCGGCTATGAAGTCGTCGAAGCGGAAATCGATCTCGGCGCTGCGCTGGACGCCATCGCGGCGGGCACCATTACAGAAGTGTTCGGCTGCGGGACGGCGGCCGTCATCGCACCCGTGGATCGCATCGGTCATCACGGGAGAGACTACCTGATCAACAGCGGAAAGACGGGGCCCGTTGCGGCGACTTTGCATGACGCCCTCACCGGAATTCAGTACGGGACACGCCCGGACCCCTACGGCTGGACAGTGACCATCGATACGGAGTAGATCATGGACCTCGCCCTCACTGAGGAACAGACAGCGATAAGAGATACTGCCCGGCGCTTAGCCGAGGAGCGCCTGGCGCCATCTGCGGCTGCGCTCGACCGCGGAGACGGGCATGAAACCTTCCTGGCCAACCTGAAAGAACTTGCAGGGCTCGGCTTCATGGGCTTGAACATCTCCACTGATCATGGCGGCACGGGAGCGGACACCGTCAGCTTCGGCCTCGCCATCACCGAGCTTGCACGCGCCTGCGCTGCCACCGCAGTCACCGTCTCGGTCACCAATATGGTCGCGGAGGTCATTCAGGCCATCGGCAGCGAAGAACAGCGCTCGCGCTACCTCCCATTGCTCTGTAACGGCGACTATCCGGCAGGGGGCTTCTGCCTCTCCGAACCTGCCGCGGGCTCTGACCCATCGGCCATGACGACCCGGGCGGAGCGGGACGGCGAGGACTGGGTGCTGCGCGGCAGCAAGGCCTGGATTACTAGCGCACCCTACGCAGGCTTGTTCGTCGTATGGGCTGTAACGGACGCTACCCGGCCGCGCGGCAAGGGAATCTCCTGCTTTCTCGTCGAGGCTGACAGCCTCGGGCTCAGTATCGGTAAAGCCGAGGAAAAAATGGGGCAGGTGGGCTCAGCCACCTGCAGTGTTCATTTCGATGATTGCCGGGTTCCCGCGAGCGCACTGCTTGGCAAGGAAAACGATGGCTACAGAGTAGCGGTAGCAGAACTGGCGGGCGGTCGCATCGGCATCGGTTCCCTGGCACTTGGCGTTGCCGAGGCGGCCATGGATTACGCCTGCAGCTACATACAGGAACGCGAGCAATTCGGCAGGCCGCTGTCGGACTTTCAGGGGCTGCAATGGCAGGTCGCCGAAACGAAAACAGAACTGGAAGCGGCGCGCCTCCTCCTGCTACAGGCCGCCTGGCAGAAAGACCGGAAAGAGCCTTTCGCGCCACAGGCTTCAATGGCCAAGCTGTTCGCCACAGAGAAGGCGAACGCTGCGTGCTACCGCGCCCTCCAGCTCGTCGGTGGTATTGGCTATACGCGGGACTGCCCGCTCGAGCGCTATGCGCGCGATGTCCGCGTCACCTCAATCTACGAGGGTACCAGCGAGATACAGCGGCAGATCATTGCACGGTCGGTTCTTCAGCCATGACTTAAGCCCCGGACACCGCTGCCGCAGACCCCGGGGCCCTTCCCGCATTCACTTCAGAGACTGACGTTAACGCCAAAAGAAAATACACGACCCAAGTTGATGTACTGTGAGGCTATCCCGTTACCTGGATGGCGCTGGTCGCACTCAGGGCCAATATAGCGATGAACAGCTGCACCTGATCAGATAGGCTTGTAACCGCCAATCAAACGCCCGCGATCTCCAGCACCTGGCGCATCGCGCGCTTGCCTTCCATCGCCGCCGATCCCCAGTGCTGGTTCCCGCGCATCTCCGAGTGACCGTAGGCGATGCGACCGGTCGGCTCCGATACGACATCGCGCGCCGCCGGCTCTCCATCAACGCCGAAAAAGAAACCGGGCTCTGGCACCACGTAGGCATGGCCCCAGCGATTGAGGATTACACCTGCAATATCGCGCCCGGCGTCGAAGCCAAACTGACCGAA
The DNA here is from genome assembly GCF_040217025.1 of Pseudohaliea sp. GTDB lineage: Bacteria > Pseudomonadota > Gammaproteobacteria > Pseudomonadales > Halieaceae > Pseudohaliea. Next base: position 20,969 of record NZ_JAVJOA010000009.1, read on the forward strand.
CAGCTCGGTCATCTGCCGTCGAATCTGGAGCTCATAGTCCGCAAAGCTTGCGCTGTACAGTTCCCACTGACCCTTGCGGGCCTGCGCCCTGGTCTACAGGCCTAAGATGGGAAACGGCACATAGAAAGTCAGGATAGTGGGCTCGTCAGGGTGTAGCGGCGGCCTGTAAGACGCCGTGTGGATCGGCCTGCGAATATTGCACTCATAGCCAAATTCACCGTCGTACATGCAGGCGGTGATCTCCGCCCGATACATGAAGCGCCAGTTGTTCAGCGCCACGTTGGCCACCAGCATCGGTGCGTGCTTGAAAGTGCCACAGGCTTCGAGGTGTGACGCGGGCATATCGCGCACGACGCGCCGATTGATCCATCCTCCTCCGGCCACCACCACACCCCGCGCGTGTACGCGATACAGCTTTTCTCCCAGCGCGTAGGTGATGGCCACCTGCTCCACTGCCGTGTGTTCCACGCGGACCAAGGAAGCAGCAGGCGAAGTCGAACCTTGTTAGATGGCCGGTCGAAGGCGAAAGTCTCAAACTCGTTGGCGATGATGTCGTCGAAATTATCGCCGCCGCGGATGGCGTCGGGGATTAGCCGTTTGAGGAAGTAGCGAGCAAAGCCGGCGTTACCGCCGGGAAAAGAGTGCCGCGGACCGATGCTGAAATTGCTGATGCCCTTGAAACGGAGCAGGGCGATGTTCATGTAGGCGTAGGCCGATACGCAGTCTGCGCCCAGACCAATGCCGCTATCGATAAGTGGCTTGATTTATTCGGTAACCGACCGGTCAAGACCGAGCACCTCTTCCAGATAGTACTGGTACCTGATCGAGTCCAGCCACCGGTTTACATCTTTTGGCTGTGTTTCTGGTCCCACTGACATCCAGCGGTTCAATTCCGAACGCTGTGCATCGCTAATGGGCGCATTGGAAAACCCATCCCTCATCGGATTCGTTTCGAGTCGCTGCCCGGACTCTGTTCCGTAAAAGAAGCCCGTGGAAACATAGGGCTGGCGCCAATGCTGAAATCCATAATTGTCACCGCCGAAAGCAAGCTGCTTGAGATCCGAAGCCCATTCTGCATAGGTAAATTCCTCCGGTACGCTCAGCGAGTCCACGGTTCCCTTTGGTACTGTCGATCATGATGTGCACATGCGTATCCATCAGCCCTGGCATGCAAACCTGCTTTGACAGGTCGATCTGCTCACTATCAATAGGCGCACCCACATCGTGGTCGAGGGCGAGGATCACATCATTCTTGACGAGAATCTGCTGGTCTTTGAGAACTTTCTTGTTCTCGACTTCTAGCAGTGAACCGCAGTTGATGACCGAGTAGCTATCCGCCGCATGGGTACTCGCAGCGAACACCACACCGACCATACAACCGAGTAGCTTTCGCATATCCCATACTTCTTTTGCACTGTTTTCTGACACTCACCATTTGAGGCTGAGTGGCACCGCTACAACTGGCCCTCCACCTCTGCGTGACGGCAGGCGGCGATGACGGTGTTTCGTAACAGGCAGGCAATGGTCATGGGCCCCACGCCACCAGGCACCGGAGTAATGGCGCCAGCTACATCTGCCGCCTCTGCAAATGCCACATCCCCCACCAGTTTCGGCTTGTCCTCGCCTTCTCGCTGCACCCGGTTGATGCCCACATCAATGACCACGGCACCTGGTTTGATCCAGTCCCCGCGTACCATTCCGGGTCGACCAACAGCGGCCACCACGATATCCGCCTTGCGGCAGACTGCGGGCAGGTCGCGGGTGCGGGAGTGGGCGATGGTGACCGTGCAGCTTTCCCTGAGCAGTAGCTGGGCCATGGGTTTGCCGACAATGTTGCTGCGGCCGATCACCAGGGCATTCTGACCGGAGAGATTGCCGTCAAACTGTTCCAGCAGCAGCAGCAGGCATCCTGTCGGCGTGCAGGGGACCAGGGCATGGGGGTCGCCACTGGCGAGCCCGCCAACGTTCAGAGGATGGAAACCGTCCACATCCTTGGCCGGGTCGATGGTCTGAAGCACCCTCTGCTCGTCGATATGGTCCGGCAGCGGCAGCTGTACCAGAATGCCGTGTATCGAGGGGTCGCCATTGAGCGTGTCGATCAGGGTCAGCAGTTCTTCCTCTGACACCGAGGCATCGAGCTTATGTCCGTGGCTGAGCATGCCCGCTTCCAGGGTCTGCCTGCCCTTGTTGCGCACGTATACCTGGCTGGCAGGGTCTTCGCCCACCAGCACCACGGCCAGGCCGGGTTGCAGGTCGTGGGTGGCGCGCAGGCGAGCGACTTCTTCCGCGATCTGTCTACGCAGGCGTTCAGCGGCAGCTTTGCCGTCAATTATCATTGCGGTCACGTTGGGCTCGCCGGATGTCCGGTCACTTGCACTGGGGGTGAGACCGGATTAGCAGTCGACACTGGCGGCCTCCAACCAGTTAATCAGGTATTGGGCGACGGAGCGATCGACGAACAGCAGAATGACATCATCGGCCCCGGGGCAGGCCAGCATCACGGAAACTCCCGCAAAAAGCGTGTTAACGCACTGGCCCGCGCCAAAAGCCCACGGGTGAAAATCGACGGTACTGCCACGGGAGAGGATATCCCTGGCGCTCTCACCGGTCAGGTTCAGGATAATCCGGCTATCGGTCATTACGCTGAGCACCGCGAGCAGACCGTCCAGTCTGACCTGAAAGGAATGCAGGGCGTCGCGCTCGCTGCCCGCGGGCACCGCGATGACCCACTCTCCGGGCGCGGACCAGAACCACTGTCTGTCCTGCTCGCTCAGGGTTTCGCCCGGGCCCGGCAGACGGATGTCGAGGCGCCCCGCCAGGTTTTCCACAGCGCCGGCCTTGCGGTGAAAGGTCTGCAGCCGGATCAGCCCCAGGCAAGTGTTTTCCGCGACCTGAAAGCGATCCCGTTTCAGGCCCAGGTCAGTGAGTGCCCCCGCCGTGGCGAGTTTATCCATTTAGTGCTTCTCCCGCCGGATCATAGGCGGCCGGCTTTACGAGACGGGCAGGCTGGGTGCTGCCGTTGTAGAAAATTCTGACCTCCTCGCCTTCCCGGGCGCGGGCCCCGGCGACGATGCCCAGGGCCACGGTGCGGCCCAGGTTTGGACTATAGAAAGCGGAAGTCACGTAACCCGCGGTGTTATCCCCGTTCTCGGAGAGCACGTGGGCGCCGCTGACCGTGTGGCCCTGCTCGTTGAGCAATTCGATGCCGGTGAACTGGAACCGACGGGGGTCTCGGCCCACCTCTTGGGAAAGGGTGCGTCGGCCGATGAAATCCACCGGCTTCTTTTCCACCGCGCCACCCCAGCCGAGGTCCTGCGGCATGGTGTTGCCGTCGGTGTCGCTACCCACGTGGAGATATCCTTTCTCCGTGCGAAGCAGCATCAGCGATTCGATACCAAAGGGAATGATGCCCTCCGGCTCCCCGGCGGCCATCAGTTCTTCCCACAGGCTGAGGCCGTGACGCGCGGGCACGCTGATCTCGAAGGAAACCTCGCCCGTGAAGCTGGCGCGGAGAATCCGGCAGGGCTGACCCAGCAGTTCGCCCTCGCGAGACTGCATATGGCCGAAGGCCTCTTTTGAGAGGTCGAAACTGCCGGGTAGTTTCTGCAGCACGCCCCGCGCCTTCGGGCCCGACAGCATCAGGGTGGCCCATTGGGTGGAACTGTTGGTGACGATCACTTCCAGGTCCAGCCACTCGCACTGCAACCACTCTTCCAGGTGCTGGTGAATGCTGGTGGCGCCGCCGCTGGTGGTGTGCATCAGGAAATGATCTTCCGCCAGGCAGACCACGATGCCGTCGTCGATCACGATCCCCGCCTCGTTCAGCATCAGCCCGTATCTGGCCGCGCCGACCTCGAGGGTCTGGATATTGTTGAGGTAGACGCGGTTGAGAAACTCCCGGGCGTCAGGGCCGCGCACTTCCAGCTTGCCCAGCGGGCTGTAGTCCAGCAGGCCCACTCCATCGCGGACCGTCTTAGCTTCCCTGGCGACCGCCTGCTCCTCGGTCTCTTTGGCGCGGGCGTAATACGCCGGCCGCTTCCAGGCGCCGTAGTCCTCAAATACCGCACCGGCTGCCACGTGCGCCGGATGGGCGGGCAGCAGCTGGAACGCGGTGTACAGTTTACCCCGCTCGATGCCTCCGAATGCGCCCAGGGTTGTCGGGTGATAGGGCGGGCGGAAACGTGTTGTGCCCACCTCGGGAATGGGCCGGCCGGTCGCCAGCGCCAGCACGCCCAGCCCGTTGACGTTGCTGGTCTTGCCCTGGTCCACCGACATGCCGTTGGTGGTGTAGCGCTTGACGTGCTCAACGGAGACGAAGTTCTCCCGCGCCGCGAGCTGGATGTCCGACGCGGTGACGTCGTACTGGAAATCGATCCACTGGTGTTCCGGGGAGACACCCGGCGTCAGCCACTGCGGCTGGATGTTCAGGGGCTCGCGAAAATCGCCGTTGGCGCTGCCCACCACAGTCACCGCTTGATGCGCTCGCGCGGGCACCAGGCAGGCATCGTCTTCCCGGTACGCCAGGTGTCCACCGGACTGCGAGTAGAGGTGTACTGTCGGCGACCAGCCACCGGACATAGCCAGCACATCGCAGGTGAGCGATTCCGCCGCCGCGCCGAGGCTCTCGCCATTGCTGTGCAGGTGATGCAGGGTCAGCCTGCGCACGCCGCCGCGGCCCCGGGTACCGGTAATCACCCTGGCCGTATACGCCGCAATACCCTGCTCAGTGGCGTCCTGCTGCAGCTCTGCGGAGATGTCGTGGCGGATGTCGACGATCGCCGCTACCGGTACTCCCACAGAGGTAAGCTCCAGCGCCGTGCGCCAGCCCGAGTCGTTGTTTGTATAGAACACCAGCTGCGTTCCCGGCACCACGCCGTAACGATGCACATACTCGCGGAGCGCCGAGGCCAGCATAATGCCGGGACGGTCGTTGTCAGGAAACACCATCGGACGCTCGATGGCGCCGGTCGCGAGAATCACCCGCCCGGCAAAGATGCGCCAGAAGCGCTCCCGGGGCCGCGCGCCCTCCTCTCTGCTGCCGTGCGAGGCGATGCGCTCCACGGCGGCGAGAATATTGTTCTCGTAGTAAGCGTTGACGGTGCAGCGCGGTATCACCGTGAGGTTGCCGACAGTGTCGAGGCTCTGCACGGCGTCGGCCAGCCAGCCGCGATCGGCAGCCTCGGGACTGGCCAGAAGAGAGCCACCGACCTGCTCCTGCTCGTCAACTAGCAGGACCCGGCGCGCGGGATCGGCAGCCGCTTCTAGGGCGGCGGTCAATCCCGAGCGCCCCGCGCCGACCACCACCACGTCGGCGTGGACATTCTGCTTGAGGTAGTAGTCGGGATCGGCGCCGTTAGGGGCCTTTCCAAGTCCGGCGACGCGTCGGACCAGCCATTCCCAGCTGTGCCAGCTCGGCCACATGAACGTCTTGTAATAAAAAGAAGCGGGCAGAACCCGCTTAAAGGCACCCATCACCCCGAACAGATCGAAGCTGACCGATGGCCAGGCGTTCTGTCCACGCGCGCGCAAACCCTCGTACAGGGGAACGAGCGTTGCGCGCGCATTGGGTTCGGTGCGATGACCCGCCTCGAGCTGCACCAGCGCATTGGGCTCTTCCTTGCCCCGGCCGAACACGCCCCGCGGCCGGTGCAGCTTGAAACTGCGCCCGACTACCGTCACGCCGTTGGCGAGCAGTGCGGAGGCCAGGCTGTCCCCCTCGAACCCCTGGTAGCGACGACCGTCGAACTCGAAGGTGAGCGGCTTGTCCGTGTCCACCCGCGCATGTGGCAACCGCGTGGTCGGCGCGCTCATGAGCCGGCCCCGCCGACGTCTGGCCGAGGGTCGCCCATGCGATACACGGCATGAATCTCGTGGGTAACCGTGTCACGGGCCACGTTGAACCACTGGCGACAGCCGAAGGTGTGGCGCCAGCGCTCGAAGTGCAGGCCCCTCGGGTTGTCGCGGGTGTAAAGATAACCCGCCCAGTCCGTGTCTGAGGTCGCGGCCGGGTCTGCCGGCCGGGTGATGTGCGACTGTCCGCCGCAGCTGAATTCGTCTTCGCTACGCGGGCCGCACCAGGGGCAGTCGATGATATGCATGCTAATGCGCCACGCCGGCGGCGGCGCCCTCATCAATCAGACGACCGCGCGCAAAGCGGTCGAGGGAGAACGGCTCCACCAGGGGGTGGGGCTGATCGTGGACAATGGTGTGGGCGAGAGTTTCGCCACCGGCGGGAATGGCCTTGTAACCGCCGGTACCCCAGCCGGTGCTGATATAGAAACCGGTGACCGGCGTCGTGGACACGATGGGGCTCGAATCGGGGGCAATATCCACGGTGCCCCCCCACTGACGCATGAGCTTAAGGCGGCTGAATGCCGGGTAAAGCTCCACCACGGCGCTCAGCACCGCTTCCGTGGATGGCAGACTGCCGCGCTGCCCGTAGGAAGGATGCGTATCTGCGCCGCCACCGATAACGAGTTCCCCACGATCGGACTGCGAGAGATAGCAGTGCACCGCGGGGCAGATGACTACGTGGTCGAAACAGGGCTTTACGGGCTCGGTCACCATCGCCTGCAGGCACTGGCTGACGATGGGCAGACTGACACCGGCCATGGCCGCGACGAGGCTGCTGTGCCCGGCTACCGCCGAGGCGACCTTGTCCGTGCGAATGTCACCGAGGCAGGTCTGCACGCCGGTGATACTGCCATCGCTGACCTGTATCCCGGTGACCTCGCAGTTCTGCACGATATCCACGCCAAGCGCACTCGCGGCGCGAGCGTATGCCCAGGCGACAGCGTCGTGGCGGGAAATACCCGCCCTGCTCTGCAGGAAACCGCCGTAAATCGGGTAGCGCGCCGAGGCGCTGACATTCAGCAGCGGCACCTTCTCCGCTATCGCATCCCGGGACAACACTTCACAGTCGACGCCCTGCAGCTGTATTGACGTTACCCAGCGCCGATAGATCTCCATGTCGTGACGACTGGTGGCGAGACTGATGATGCCGTTCTGACTGAACATGATGTTGTAGTTCAGGTCGCGGCCCATGGTCTCGTAGCGCTTCAGGGAATGCTCGTAGAATCGCGTGCTCTCCGGATAGAAGTAGTTGGACCGGGTGACCGCGGTGTTGCGCCCGGTATTGCCGCCGCCGATCCAGCCCTTTTCCAGCACCGCCACATTGGTGATGCCGTGTTCCTTTGCCAGGTAGTAGGCCGTAGCCAGGCCATGTCCGCCGCCGCCGATGATCACCACGTCATAGCGGGACTTGAGCTGCGGTGAGCGCCAGGACGCGGGCCAGTTCCGGTGTCCGCTGAGCGCGTGTCTCAACAGGTTGAAGGCCGAATACGTTTCCATGCCTGCGTTCACAATGCCTCGGCGCGTTAGAGAATCACGGTGCGGTTGCCGTTCAACTGCACCCGTTCCTCGCAGTGCAGGCGCACTGCCTGTGACAGGGCGGTAGCTTCCGTGTCGTGTCCGAGGTGGATCATCTCCTGCACGCTCACCGCGTGATCGATGGCCCGTACCTCCTGCACGATGATCGGCCCCTCGTCGAGGTCCGCGGTCACGTAGTGCGCGGTTGCGCCGATGACCTTCACGCCGCGCTCGTAAGCCTGGTGGTAGGGCTTCGCGCCCTTGAAACCTGGCAGAAAAGAATGATGGATATTGATCGCGCGACCCTGGAGTTGCTCACACAGGTCATCGGAAAGAATCTGCATGTAGCGTGCGAGGACGAGTAGATCGGCGTCCAGATCACCCATCACCGCCAGCATCTGCGACTCCTGCTGCGGCTTTGTCTCAGGCGTAATCGGTAAGTGATGGAATGGTACGCCGTACCACTCGGCCATGGACTGACAGTCCGAGTGGTTGCTGACCACACCCACCACGTCCATCGGCAGAGCACCGGCGCGCCACTTGTTGAGCAGCACGCTCAGGCAATGGTCGAACTTCGATACCGCCAGCAGAACGCGCGGCAGATTATCCTGCGCGCGGAAGCGATAATCCATGGAAAACTCGCTCGCCAACGCTACGAAGCGCGACAGGAATCTGTCCATGGGCACGGTCATCTGCCGGTCATCGAACACGCAGCGCAGGTGGAACGTACCGGTCGTCGGGTCAGAAAAGTTCGACATATCAGTGATGAACGCGCCGGCTTCCAGCGCAAGCCCGGAAAAGCGTGCGACCACGCCCAGCCGGTCCGGACACTGAAAGGCGAGAATGTGTGAACGCGGCGCGCCCGCTGCTCCGCTCATGGAATCGATCCGACAGCTTTTTAAGTCTGGCGGATTATTTACCAGCTGGCCGGATTAAGTCAAGGGGGTTAATCGTGCGTCAACCTGGTCGCTTCAGCTCGGCGCATTCAGTATTGCAGCGCTCATATCGACGTGGAACTTCGCCAGCTCCGCCAGGCTCCTCGTGGAAAGGTCACCGAGATAGGTCTGATGCAGATTCCGGTAATCGGCAAAACCGAGAATGGTGGAATTGACGACGAAGTTGACGCGTCTCCTGAAGTCTCGCGGTTTCAGGCCCGGCAGCTGAGGGCGCAGCAGTCTGGCGAAGCGTTTGACCGCGTCCCCCGCGGATTTTTCCAGCAGGTTGTGAACCTGTGCATTGCCGTCGAATTCCATCCGCGCGATGGTGCGGATCGCCTCGTAACCCCAGTCGTGTGTCTGGATAATTTCCACGTAGGGATTAACGAGCGCCTCAAGGATTTCTCTCAGACCTATGTCGCCGTCAGATGCCCGATCCTCGAGGGCGGCGAGCGCGGTCTCGCGAACCTCGTCGAAGTGCTGCTGTATGAAATGGTCCACCGCTTCGATGAGCCCGAGTTTGCTGCCGAAGTGGTAATGCAGCGCCGAGTTATTCTTGTGTCCGGCCTCGCGATTGATCATCCGCAGCGATACGGAGTCGACCCCGTATTCCGCAAATAGATGAATGGCGGCGATGATGAGTTTGCGCTTGGCGTACTCAGATGCAGACAGGTTGGGCTCCAAGATCAGCCTCCGGCTTATTAATCCGAAAGGTTTATTTTAATCTAATGTCACCCTGAGAGTCTCTGTTGACGCAGGGCTTCACGACGCCAATCGCCAAGCAGGGCGCGCTCCGGGCGACGACCACCGTGCACCAAAACACTAAAGACTTATGAATTTTGATACCCCACCGGGACGCTGCGAAAGTCGCCCTTTGGTCGGGTTTGTGTCGGGAGTGCTTGGGCTCCGGGCGGGCTATCGCCGCCACAAGCTCGTTAGTCTGGCCTGTGTAGAGGACATAGCGCCGATTTTGGGCGACACAGTCAGCCAAATTGGCGAGGAGGCTAACTCAGGCGCCGCTCAAGTTTTCCCAGATCCTTGTCGAAGCTTGCGTATCCAACGCCCTGCGCGTGAGCAGTCGCGAGAACCAGGGCGTCCACGAAGTCTACGCGACTGTCGCTGTACCACTGCAGCGCCATTCGCGCTGCGGTAGCGTCATGAGTCTCAATGCCCTTGAAAGCCAACAGCGCATCAAGACTGTCAGCGACCTCCGGACGCGGGACTTTGTAGAGCTTTTCCAGAACGTAAACGCACTCCGCGAGAACGGCTTGCGGGACAAATAGATCACGCTCTCCGCCTACCGCCGGATCGATAATCTTTCGCGCCTTGGTAGACAGGCTTTTGTGATCATCCAACAAGTAACGGAGGATGACGTTTGCATCAACGACGGTCATGCTTTTCCGCGAC
>NZ_JAVJOA010000011.1:0-317881 GCF_040217025.1 Pseudohaliea sp.
GTTCCTGACCGTGTCCATGAAGGCGCACGACGTGGCCTTCGTGCGGCACGAGGAGAAGGGCAAGTTCCACCACGCCTCGTTCTACCTGAGCACCTGGGAAGACGTGCTGCGGGCGGCGGACCTGATCTCCATGCACGACATTGCGCTGGACATCGGCCCGACGCGGCACGGGCTGACGCACGGGCAGACGATCTACTTCTTCGACCCGTCGGGGAACCGCAATGAGGTGTTCGCGGGAGGGGACTACACCTACCCGGACCACCCGGTGGTGACCTGGGACGCGGCCCAGCTGGGCAAGGCGATCTTCTACCACGACCGCCAGCTCAACGACCGCTTCCTCGGCGTGGTCACCTGAGCATCGCCCGCCCGCAATTCATCTACCAGGACGCGAGTAATTCATGGAAGACGTCAAGCATTTCATCGCGGGGGAGTATCGGGAGTCCTCCCTGGGACGCACCTTCGACAACATCAACCCCTGCAACGGCGAGAAGATCGGCGTGGTTCACGAGGGCGGCGAGCAAGATATCAATGCCGCCGTCGCAGCCGCGCGCGAGGCCCTGAACGGCGAGTGGGCGCGGATGCCGTCCCGGCAGCGCATGGAGTTACTGCACGCGATAGCCGATGGTGTCGACAGGCGCTTCGACGAGTTCCTCGAGGCGGAGTGCCTCGACACGGGCAAACCCTACAGCATCGCCAGCCATATCGACATTCCGCGCGGCGCCGCGAATTTCCGCGTCTTTGCCGATGCGGTGCAGAATGTGCCGACGGAGGCTTTCCACATGGAAACGCCCGATGGCACCGGGGCCTACAACCTCGCCGTTCGCAAGCCCAAGGGTGTGATCGGTGTCATCAGCCCCTGGAACCTGCCGCTGCTGCTGATGACCTGGAAAGTCGGACCGGCGTTGGCCTGCGGCAACACGGTGGTGGTCAAGCCGTCTGAGGAGACGCCCACGACCACCGCTCTGCTCGGCGAAGTCATGAACGAGGCAGGCGTGCCGGCCGGGGTTTTCAATGTCGTCCACGGCTTCGGGCCCGGCTCGGCGGGTGAATTCCTGACCCAGCATCGCGGCGTCGATGCCATCACGTTCACCGGGGAAACGCGTACCGGTGAGGCCATCATGCGGGCGGCCGCGAGCGGCGTCCGCGACGTTTCCTTCGAGCTGGGCGGCAAGAATCCCGCCCTGGTCTTCGCCGACTGCGACATGGACCGCGCCATCGAGGGCACGCTGCGCTCCGTTTTCGCCAACTGCGGCCAGGTCTGCCTCGGCACGGAACGCGTCTACGTAGAGCGCCCGATCTTCGACGAGTTTGTTTCCCGCCTGGCGGAGGCTGCTGCCCGCTACCAGCTCGGGCGGCCCGAGGATCCGGCGACGGACATGGGCCCACTGGTCTCTCACGAGCACCAGCGCAAGGTCCTTTCCTACTACGAGCTGGCAAAGGAAGAGGGCGCGACGGTCGTCCTCGGCGGCGGCGTTCCGGACATGCCCGGCGATCTCGCCGGCGGTGCCTGGGTCGAGCCGACGATCTGGACCGGCCTGCCGGAGAGCTCGCGCATCGTGCGCGAGGAAATCTTCGGCCCCTGCTGCCATATCCAGCCTTTTGACGACGAAGAGGAGGCCATCCGCCTCGCAAACGACACGCCCTACGGCCTGGCTGCCGCCATCTGGAGCCAGGACGTGTCCAGGATTCTGCGCGTCACACCACGCATCGAGGCGGGCATTACCTGGGCCAATGCCTGGTTCCTCCGCGACCTGCGCACCCCCTTTGGCGGTTGCAAGCAGTCGGGTATCGGCCGCGAGGGCGGCGTCCACTCGCTCGAGTTCTACTCCGAGCTCCAGAACATCTGCATCAAGATCTGAACGAGGCTAGCGCATGGCAACCCTGGACAAAGCAACGGTCGACAAACTCGCGGAGCACCTGGAGAACGCCGAGCTTGAGGCCCGTGACGTCGTCAAGATCACCGACGACTACCCGGCCATGGACTACGAGGATGCCTACAACATCCAGTGGGAGATCCGCCGCCGCAAGGAGAGCCGCGGCCATCGTATCGTCGGCATGAAGATGGGGCTCACCTCCTGGGCCAAGATGGCGCAGATGGGCGTTGAGCAGCCCTGTTACGGCTTTCTCGCCGACTATTTCAGCTGCGAGAGCGGCTCTGCCATCGACACGTCGAAGCTGATCCACCCGAAGGTGGAAGCGGAGATCGCCTTCGTGACCAGGGCCCCGCTCCGGGGCCCGGGCTGCCACGTCGCCGACGTGTTTGCGGCCACGGACTTCATTCTGCCGGCGGTCGAAGTCATCGACTCCCGCTACCGGGACTTCAAGTTCGACCTGATCAGCGTCTGCGCCGACAACAGTTCGTCTTCGCGCTTCGTGACCGGCGGCCGGTGCCTGCCCGTCGACGCAACCGACCTGACGACGCTCGGTGTCGTGATGGAGAAGAACGGCGAGATTGTCGAGATGAGCACCGGCGCAGCCGTGCTTGGCAACCCCGCGGCGAGCGTAGCCATGCTCGCCAATATGCTTGGTGAACGCGGCGAGGAGATCCCGGCAGGCACCTTCATCATGACCGGCGGCGTGACCGCGGCCGTCGCTGTAGAGGCCGGAGACGTGATCAACGTGCGCTACCACGAGCTCGGCAGCCTCGCCATGAGGTTCGTGTGAGCACGGCCGCCGGCAGCGCCCTGCGCGCCGGAGCGCTGCTCGCGCTCCTCGGCGTCGCTGCCTGTGAAGCACCGCTGCGGCTCGAGGCCGTCGAGGCGAATCGCGCCGAGCCGGTGAAGCGCTATGACACGCTGCAGGCGGCCGCTGCCAACGCGGACAAGCTGGTCGTGGTCAGCTCCGCCGGTGCGGCGCTGGTCTCCAGCGACGATGGCGAGAGCTGGCGCCGTGATGCGCTACCGGGCGCACCCTCGCTCATCGACGTCACCGCCTGTGCCGACGGCGAGGTGTTTGCCCTCGACTCGGAGCGCCGCGTCTGGGCCCTTGCCGATGACGGGACCTGGCAGAGCGAGAAACTGCCTACCGCGGAAAGCACCCTCTCGATCCACTGCGCGCCGGGAGGGAGACTCTGGGTCACCGCCGGCTTCGCAACGCTGCTGCACCGCCCGGTCGCCGGCGGCACCTGGACCGAAGACAGCCTCGGTGACGACCTGCAGTTCACCCGCGTCAAGTTCGTCGATGACGAGCACGGCTTCGCGGTCGGCGAGTTCGGCACCGTGGTCAGCAGCAGCGATGGCGGTGACAGCTGGGACTACCTGCCGCCGATACCCAACGACTTCTACCCCATGGCGGCCGATTTTCTCGACCGGCAGACGGGCTGGGTAGGCGGCCTCGACGGCGTTATCTGGGAAACCACGGACGGCGGCCAGCAATGGACGCGCCACGAGACGGGCAGCGCCACCCCGGTCTATCGCATCGAGGCGTCGGACGCGGGCGTGGTCGCGGTCGGTGGCGCCGGCAAGTACTACGAGTATGTCGGCGGCAGCTGGGTCAAGCCAGCCAATGCGCCCGACGTGCTCGCCTATTTCCGTGCGGTCGAGCTCCTCGGCCCGGGGCGGATCCTGCTCGCGGGCGCCGGCGGTGCCATGGCGCTGCTGGACCGGTCCATGCCCGCGCGGCCCAACGCGAAGAGAGAGTTAGCCAGTGAGTAACTTCGGTGTCATCAGCAGGTTCTTCCGCCTCATCGAGGTCTGGGTCTTCTACCACCCCAAGACCTTCCTGGCTGCGATTCTCCTGGCCACGGCCTTCTTCGCGACGCGCATCCCCTACGTGCAGATGTACTCGGACTTCGCCGACCTCCTGCCGCAGGAGCATCCCTATATCCAGCTGCACAACGAGGTGAAAGACACCTTCGGCGGAGCCAACAACATTGTGATGGCCCTCTCTGTTCGCCAGGGTGATGTGTTCAACACGGAGACCATGGAGCGTATCCACGCGCTTACGCAGGGCGTCGACAGCCTTCCCGGCGTCAACCACAACCTGGTGCGCAGCGTGACGCACCGCACGGTGCGCAAGACCTGGCTGACCGAGATGGGCACTATGAACTCGGAGCCTTACTTCGATCCGCTGTACCCGGAGGTCACCGAGGCGGAAGCAGCCGCGCTGCGGCTCGACGTCATGAGCGACCCCTCGGTCTATGGCCTGCTGGTTTCCCCGGACCTGAAGTCCGCACTGATCAAGGCGACCTTCAACGAGGGCCAGCTCGACTACGTGGCCATCTTCGAACAGCTCAACGAGCTCAAGGCCGAGGTGCTGGCTGCCGACGGTCCCGCGATCGACGTCTATACCACCGGGCAGCCGGTGCTGCTCGGCTGGGTGTACAGCTATCTCGGCCAGATCATGCAGATCTTCCTGCTCACGCTCGGCATCCTGACCGCACTGCTCGTGCTCTACTTCCGCAGCCGCATCTACGGTATCGCCCTGCCCCTGGTGGGCGTCGCGATTTCGGCGACCTGGGGCCTGGGCATCGTGTCGATGCTGGGCTACAACCTCGATCCCCTGACGCTGGTCATTCCGTTCCTGATCACGGCGCGAGCCATGTCTCACGGTATCCAGCTCGTCGAGCGCTACTACGTGGAACTGCCGCATGCGCGGGACAACCACGACGCCGCCCGGCGTACCTTCGAAACGCTGTTCCGGCCCGGCACGCTCGGCATCATATCGGATGCCGTGGGCCTGCTCCTGATCGCCCTCGGTTCCTCGCCGATCAATGTCAAGCTCGGTATCTACGCGTCGATCTGGGCATCGACCGTAGTGATCACCGTCCTCATGGCCGTGCCGCTGCTGCTTTCCGTGCTGCCCATGGCGCGGCCGCGGGACGCGGCGGCCGGCGGCGGGGGCGGTGCGTTTCGCGGCGCCGCCAACCTGGTCATCAGCCGCAGCGGTTCCACGGCGATCATCCTGTTCGCTGTCGCCGTGTATGCCGTGGGCGGCTTCCTGAGTTCGAAGGTGCAGATCGGCGAGTCCGAGCCCGGCTCGCCGATCCTCTACCCGGACCACGACTACAACGTCTCGTCGAAGAATATCAACGAGAACTTCCCGGGATCCGAGGAGATGTACGTCGTCGTGCACACGGACGAGCCCGGCGGTATCAAACGACCGGAGGTGCTTAACGCTATCCGGGACTTCCAGCGGTACATGCTGGCCGATCCGGACATGGGCGGCAGCCGGGGCATCACGGACCTGGTGCTGCAGGTCAACCAGATCCTGCACAACAACGATCCCCGCTGGGCCATCATCCCCGATGAGCCGAGTTACGTCGGCGGCCTCCTGTTTGCCTACATGGCTTCGAGCCCCATCCCCGGCGCGCTCAAGGAATTCATCGATACAGACGAGCAGACCGCCAACATCGTCTTCTTCTACAAGGACCATAAAGGCGAGACCCTGCGCCGGGCGATCTACATGGCCAAGGCGTGGATCGAGGATCCGGCCAACCAGGTCGAGGGCATGGAGGTGCGCCTTGCCGGTGGGCCCATCGGCGTGACCGCCGCCATTAACGAGGCCGCCTACCAGAGCAACCTGGTCATCATCCCTGCGGCCATGGCGATCATCTTCCTCTTCGTCACGCTGTTCTACTGGTCCCTGCATGCCGGTTGGCTGATGTTCATGGTCATGACCTTCTGCACGGTAGCCACCTACGCCTACATGGGTGTCGTCGGTATCGGTATCGATGTGAATACGGTACCGATCATCGCCGTCGGCATCGGCGTCGGTATCGATTACTCCATCTACATGATGGACCGGGTCCGCGAGGAGACGGCGGCGGCCGCCGGCGACCTGGAGATCGGGGTGCGCAATGCCATCGCCACCACCGGCAAGGCGATTGCGTTCACCGCCACGGCACTGATCGGTGGGGTGGTCATGTGGGCGCTCGTTTCGGAGCTCCGCTTCCAGGCCGACGCCGCGCTGCTGCTGGTGGTCATGCTCATTCTCAACGCCTGGGCGGCGGGCAATCTCGTCCCCGCCTGGATCGTCCGTTTCCGCCCCGGCTTCATCGTCCGGGCGAAACCCCATCTGGAGGAAGAAGAGTCGGCGGCGCTTCCTGCCGGTGCCTGAGGTACCGCCAGGAGCGGCGTCATTGCAACGTTTGCGATACCACGACACAAGAGGGTAAACCATGAAGAATAACGTTAAGAGACTGGCCGTCGCGACAGCGACGGCACTCCTGGCGGCGGTGGCCGCTGAAGGAGCCGGCGCGCAGGGCCGCTGGGACACCGCCGGCTTCGTCGAGAACGCCACGTTCTATCGCGACGGCTTCGGGCTATCCAAGTCCCGGAACACGGCCCAGTTCGAGTTCAGCAAGGAATTCGGGAAGAAGATGGGCCTCTCCAACTTCCGCGTCAGCGGCACGCTGCGCGCTACCTATGACGCTGTTTACGATCTCAATGACGACGAATGGGGCGATGGCGCGGGCGGTCCGCGCAGCTTCGAGAACTTCGGCAGCACCACTGCGCAGGGGCTCTTCGGCGGCAACGGCGACTCGCCCTGGGGCAGCTCGATTCTCGGAAATGGCGGCGCCGCCGCCGGGAATCCCATCCCGCCCGGCTTCCTCTTCGACGTGTCGCAGAACCCCAACGAGGGCCTCAAGGTGCTCGGCGAAGACTTCCACAACCCGAACGGCGGCGTGACCATCGGCGTACCGGTCCGTCCCTGTGACGAGGACGGGCGCGGTTGCAACCTCGATGACTACATGGATTTCGACACCAACGACCTGCGCTTCCCGGACTTCAACGACCAGCTCGATTTCGTCCGGGAGCTTTACATCGAGGGCAGCATTCCCACGGGTACCATGTCCGAACTCTTCCTGCGCATCGGTAAGCAGCAGGTGGTCTGGGGCCGCACGGACCTGTTCCGGGTCCTCGATATCATCAATCCGGTCGACTACCAGCGCCACAATATCTACGACGAGCTGGAGGACATCCGGATTCCGCAGTGGATGGCAACCGCGGAGTACCGCTTCGGCGCCGTCGGCGGCTTCGATGACCTGAACTTCCAGGCAGTGTGGAACTTCGACCAGTTCCGGCCCAACAACCTGGGGCTGGGCGGTGGGCCCTACAATATTCTTGACGCGGCCTCGTTCTTCCGCGCCATGAACAACTGCTGGGAGAACGGCTGTACCGTCTCCAACTTCGTGCCGGCGGCCGCCATCGGCCTCACCGACGATCCGGGCCTGCTGGCCGCGGACTTCGCACCCGGTGTCATCGGCATCCGCGACGTGGACCTGCCCGACTGGGAGCTCGGCAACACCCAGGGCGGCGTCAAGCTGGAGGGTGTGTACAAGAGCGTCGGCTTTTCCCTCAACTACTACCATTACTTCCAGCAGCTGCCCGTGCTGCGGGGCGGCATTCCCGCGACCAACGCGTTCACCGGCGAGGTTGGCGTCTGGGATCACCTGATCGCCTTCGACGTGAACTTCCCGGAAGTCGACCTCTTTGGCGGCTCCCTGGACTTCTACGTGGACCCGATCAAATCCGTCTTCCGCGTAGAGGCGGCCTACACGCAAGGTGAGGAGATCCAGAATACGCTGGATCCGCAGCTCTACTCGGAAACGGACATGTTCCGCTGGGTGCTGGGCTGGGACCGCAATACTTTCATTCCCTTCCTGAACAAGACCCGGGCATTCCTCATTTCGGCGCAGGTCTTCGGCGAGCACGTGCTCGACCACGAGCTGGAGCAGCGTCCCCTCGGTGTCGCCGGCATGCCGAACTGGGAGGACAACTACATCGCCACGCTGCTGATCAAAGGCTGGTACAAGTCCGACACGATCAGTCCGCAGGTCATCATGGCCTGGGACTACGAGGCCGGCGCCGGGACCATCGCACCGTCCGTCGACTGGTTGATCAGCGACAACTGGCGGCTGCTTGTGGGCTTCAACATCAAAGTGGGGGACGACATGGCTGACCAGTCCTTCGACGACTGCCGCAGCTGCAACCCGTTCCCGCCCTTCACGGCCACCCCGGCGCATGCAGACCCCTTCCAGTCGGGCTCCGTCGGCCTTTCCGGGATCGAGCCGCTGGGTCGCTTCCGCGCCGGCCCGCTGGGCAGCGCCAGCCAGGAAGACGAGTTCCAGGTCACGCTGCGCTACCGCTTCTAACTCGAGATAACGACAGGGAGATACACATCATGTTCAGGAAAACACTGCTTGCCGCCAGCCTTGCACTGGCCGGCGTCACGGCGGCCCAGGCCGCCACCATGGAGGATGTCGAGCGCTCCTTCTACCCCTACAAGGACGGTGTTCCGACGGTCGAGGGCCTGACCCCGGGCACGGTGCTCAACGCGGGCAACGTGGACCAGTTCAAGACCGCGCTGGACCCGGCGCTATACCAACACGTGAAAGACGGCTGGGTGGAGATCACGGTCGGCGAGACCACATCCTTCGACCTCCACCCCAACTACGTGCAGGCGACCCGCGACTCCCTCGGCAAGGTTTCCCTCGGTGACAGCCTCGGTCAGATCAACGGCTTCGTAGCCGGTCGGCCGTTTCCGGAAGAGCCGTCCATGGACGACCCTCGCGCCGGTGAGAAGCTCGCCTGGAACTACCGCTACGGCTACAACTGGGGAGACAACGCGGCCATCTATCCCTTCTACTGGCGCTACCGGGATATGGACTCCGGCAAGGTGGAGCGGACCATCAAGTTCAATTTCCACTTCCTCAACTACATGCACCGGGTGAATCAGCCGCCGGTGCCCGAGTTCGAGGACAACCCCTCCGAACTGTTCCGTGCCATTTATGTGCAGGTGCTGGAACCCTTCGACGTAAAGAACACGCAGTTGTTGATTCACCGGCATGACGATGACCAGGTAGCGGACAATACCTGGCTCTACCTGGGCTTCCAGCGCCGCGTGCGCCGCCTGGCCTCCGGCCAGATCACCGACTCCTTCCTCGGCTCGGACCTGATGATCGAGGACTTCGAGGGCTACAACGGCCGCCTGTCCGATATGAACTGGAGCTACAAGGGCACCGAAAACATCCTGCTGCCGTTTTATAACCACAACGACATGGAACTGGCGACCGATCTCGAGGATCCCGAGGGCTACCAGTTCGTCGACTTCGGCGGAAAAGGCGGCTGCTTCCCGGAAATCACCTGGCAGCTGCGCAAGGTCTTCGTGCTCGAGTCAGACCCGGTGGACGATAACCACCCGATCAGCAAGCGGGTGCACTATGTCGATGCCCAGACCTTCACCCTGCCGCGGACCCTGACCTATGACCGCAAGGGTGACCTTTGGAAGTCCTGGACCATCGGTCAGGCGCACCCGGACCACCACCTGCCGAAGAACAAGGGCACTGGTGTTTCCATCGACGACGCCTTCTCGATGATCGATGTGCAGGCGTCGCACTGCACCACCGGTCAGTTCAAGGGCCAGGTCGACCCTGAACTCAACCCGGTGAAACTGTTCAGCGTGCAGAACATGCGCGCCACCGGCCGCTAGGTCCATTCATGCCGACTGGCTCCCCCGCCGCCGCGCGGTGCCGGGGGAGCGTTTTTTCTGCCCCCTGAAAGGCAAATGACCATGAACGACCCCATCGACCTCAAGTTTTTCTTCAACTTTCGCAGCCCCTACTGCTATATCGCCTCGAAGACCTTTCTGCCGGCTTTCGAGGAGTTCAATATCCGCCTGCTCTGGCGGCCCCTTGGTGGCTGGTCCGGGCGCTCTTCGCCGGAGCGGGCCAAGGTCAAGGTGCCGCTGACGCGGCAGGACGTGCGCCGTATCACGGCGAAGATGGGCATACCCATGAACCCGCCGCCGATCACCACCGACCCCACCCGGGCGGGCGCCGTCTCCCTGCTCGCCGCGGAGCAGGGGCTGCTCAACAAGTGGATCGTCGAGGTCATGCGCGCGGAGTGGGCCGAGGGCCGGGACATCGGTGAGGAGGAAGTGCTCCTCGAGGTAGCCGGTGCTATCGGCCTCGACGCCGGCGAGACGAGGGCCGCCTGGGAGGATGCGGACAAGCTGAAAGCCCTCGACGACAACTGGGCGGAGGCCCAGGAGCTCGGCCTGATCGGTGTCCCCAGCGTGCAGATCGGCGACGAGCTGTTCTGGGGAAGCGACCGTCTCGAGTACATCGTCGATCACCTGACCGCGCTGCGTGCGCGTCGCGTCTAGCAGGCGGGCGACAACTGCCATGCAGGTCTTCGAGCGAACCGATTGCCCCTTCTGCTGGAAAGTCCGGCTGGCGGCGGCAGAGCTGGGCGTCGCGCTGAACCTGGTCGCATCCCAGCCCGGCGACCCGCATCCGGAGGTCAAGCGGCTCAGCCCAACGGCGACGGTGCCCGTGCTGGTGGACGGTCCCCTGGCCCTCTGGGAGAGCGCCGTTATCTGCGGCTATCTCGACGAGCTCGCCGGTGGCCGCGGTTACGGCCGAACGCCGGCGGACCGCGCCAGCGTGCGCCTCCTCGAGGCCTATTCTGACCGGCTCGCTGCCGACGGCCTGCGGGACGCCGTTTTCGAGCTTCGCAGCAAGGCCGCTGACGAACGCGATGCGTCGCGCATCGAGCAGGGTCTGGTCCGGTGGGGGGACCGGCTCGCCGATCTCGCCCGCCGCCTGGGCGACAAGCCGTGGTTCGCCGGGGATTTCTCCCTTGCCGACTGCGCCCTCGGTCCGCGTTTCGGTGTCGCCGAAGCCTACGGTATCGATGCGTTCCGGCGCCACGACAACCTGGGCTCATGGTTCGAGCGCCTAAAGGCGCGTCCGGCCTGGCAACAGGCCTACCCCAAACAGTTCATCGGCCTCCAGCGGGCCTGAAGCAAAGGAAGAGAACAGCATGGAGACGTCGCAAATCGAAGCCCTGGGCCTGGAACTCTACGAGGCCCTGCGCACGTGCCGGCCGGTAGCGCCGCTCACCGAGCGCTATCCTGACATCGCACTCGAGGACGCCTACCACATCAGCCGCGCCATGCTCGCGCTGCGCGAGCAGCGCGATGGCGAGCAGGTGGTCGGCAAGAAGATCGGCGTCACCAGCAAGCCGGTGCAGGACATGCTCGGGGTCTTCCAGCCGGACTTCGGCTTCCTCACCGACGCGATGGTATACCCGGACGGTGCAGACATTCCTGTCGCCGGACAGCTGATCGCGCCGCGCGCCGAGGGCGAGATCGCCTTCCGCCTGCGCAAGGACCTGAACGGTCCCGGTGTGACGGAAGCGGATGTGCTTGACGCCACGGAGAGCATCATCCCCTGCTTCGAGATCGTCGATTCGCGCATCGCCGACTGGAAAATCCGCATCCAGGACACGGTTGCGGATAACGCGTCCTGCGGGGTCTACGTGCTCGGGAAGACGGAAGTGGACCCGAGAGAATTCGACCTGCCGAACCTGAAGATGCGCATCTACCACAACGGCGAACTCCACAGCGAGGGCCTCGGCAGCGCCGTGCAGGGCAACCCGCTCACCGCGGTGGCCTGGCTGGCCAATACGCTCGGCGAGTTCGGCATTCCCTTCCGGGCGGGCGAGGTGATCCTGTCCGGCTCCCTGGCGCCGCTGATCCCCGCCGCGCCGGGCGACCGCTTCGCCCTGGAGCTCGAGGGCATCGGCGGCTGCAGCTGCAGCTTCAGCTAGCAACACACGCGTACGCAATCCAGCGAGAGAACAAGCCATGAGCAAGAAAGTGAAGGCGGCCATCATCGGCCCGGGCAATATCGGCACGGACCTGCTGACCAAGGCCATGCGCAGCGAGGTGATCGAACCGGTGTGGATGGTCGGTGTGGTCCCCGATTCCCCGGGGCTGGCCCGGGCGAAAGAGATGGGCCTGAAGACCACGGCCCAGGGTGTGGACGGCCTCGTACCGCACATGAAAGCCGACGGCGTCCAGGTGGTCTTCGATGCCACCAGCGCCTACGTCCATGCGGAGAACAGCCGCAAGGTGATCGAGCAGGGCGCGGTCATGATCGACCTGACCCCGGCGGCCATCGGGCCTTTCTGCGTGCCGCCGGTCAACCTCGCCGAGGCCGTCGCGGCGCATACCGTGAATGTGAACATGGTGACCTGCGGCGGCCAGGCGACGATTCCCATGGTCGCAGCAGTGAGCCGGGTGCAGCCCGTGGCGTATGCGGAAATCGTCGCGACGGTGAGCTCGAAGTCGGCCGGCCCGGGCACGCGCAAGAACATCGACGAGTTCACCCGCACCACGGCTCGCGGCATCGAGAAGGTCGGCGGCGCGAGAACCGGCAAGGCCATCATCATCATCAACCCGGCCGAGCCGCCGCTGATCATGCGCGACACCGTCCACTGCCTCACCGAGGACGCGCCGGACGAGGCTGCGATCCGGGAGTCGGTCGCCGCGATGCTGGCGGAAGTTCAGCAATATGTTCCCGGCTACACGTTGAAGAACGGCCCGGTCTTCGACGGCAATCGCGTGTCGATCTACCTGGAGGTGGAGGGGCTCGGCGACTTCCTGCCGAAGTATGCGGGCAACCTGGACATCATGACCGCCGCGGGGCTGCGCACGGCGGAAATGTATGCCGAAGAGATTCTCGCCGGCACCTTCACTCCCGGCGCCGACGCGGCCTGACCCAAGAGGACACGACCATGGACCTTTCCGGCAAGAAAATCACCGTGCACGACATGAGCCTGCGCGACGGCATGCACGCCAAGCGCCACCAGATCTCCGTCGAGGAGATGGTCACCATCGCGACCGCCATGGACGAGGCCGGCATCCCGATGATCGAGGTGACCCACGGCGACGGCCTCGGTGGTGCTTCCGTGAACTACGGCTTCCCCGCGGCGAGCGACGAGGACTACCTGCGTGCCGTCTGCGGCGCGGTGAAGCGGACGAAGGTCTCTGCGCTGCTCCTGCCCGGCATCGGCACCGTCGACCATCTGCAGATGGCGCTGGACTGCGGTATCTCGACGATCCGCGTGGCCACGCACTGCACCGAGGCCGATGTCTCCGAGCAGCACCTCACCCTCGCGTCGAAGATCGATGGCCTGGATACGGTGGGCTTCCTGATGATGGCGCACATGGCGTCGCCCGAGCAGCTCCTGGAGCAGCTCAAGCTCATGGAGGGCTACGGCGCCAACTGCGTGTACATCACCGACTCGGCCGGCTACATGCTGCCCGACGATGTCACGGCGCGTATCGCCCTGGCGCGGGAGAAGCTGGACCCGGCCACGGAGATCGGCTTCCACGGCCACCACAATCTCGGCATGGGCATCGCCAATTCCCTGGCCGCAGTAGAGGCGGGTGCGACGCGTATCGACGGCTCCCTCGCCGGCCTCGGCGCCGGCGCCGGCAATACGCCGCTGGAGGTGTTCATTGCCGTCTGCGAGCGCATGGGCGTGGAAACGGGGGTCGACCTGTTCAAGGCCATGGATGTGGCAGAGGATCTCATTGTTCCTCTCATGGAGCACATGGTGCGCGTGGACCGCGATTCACTGACCCTGGGCTTTGCCGGCGTTTACTCGAGCTTCCTGCTCTTTGCCAAGCGCAGCGCGGAGAAATACGGCCTGTCGGCCCGCGACATCCTGGTCGAACTCGGCCGCCGCGGCACCGTCGGCGGCCAGGAAGACATGATCGAGGACCTCGCCCTCGATATGGCCCGGAACCATGCTTGAGCTCTACACGCACCCGATGTCGCCCTGCGCGCAGAAGGTGCGGCTGGTACTTCACGAGAAGGGCCTGGAGTGGACGTCCCACCACGTCGAACTGTCGCAGAAGGAGAACCTCCGGCCGGAGTACCTCGCGCTGAACCCGCTCGGGGTGGTTCCCACGCTGGTCCATGAAGGCAGGCCGGTAATCGAATCGAGCATTATCTGCGAGTACCTAGAGGATGCGTTCCCGGCGCCCTCGCTTCGTCCGGAGGACCCGCACGGCCGTGCGCGCATGCGCTTCTGGATGAAGCAGGTAGACAACCGGCTCCATCCCGCCTGTGGCGCCCTGCAGTGGCCGCTGATCATGCGCCCCGCGCTGCTTGAGAAACCCGTCGAGGAGCGCGAGGCGTTGCTGGCGCAGGTCCCCGAAGCGCCGCGCCGGGAGCGCCAGCGCAGGCTGCTTGAGCATGGCCTCGACGCGCCGGATGTTTCCGCCGCAGTCGGCACCTATTGCGAGCTGATCCAGGCCATGGATCGCGCGCTGGCCGAGGGCGAGTGGGTGGCGGGCGACCAGTTTTCGCTGGCCGATGCGAGCCTGGCGCCCTATTTCCAGACCCTGCACCAGTTCGACTGGCTGGATCTATTCGTCGATAGCGACCGGGTCACGCACTGGTACGAGCGCTGTCGGGAGCGTGAGTCCTACCGCGAGGCAGTCAGCCGGGATTTCCCGACCGAGACCCTGGCGCAGTTGAGACGGGACGGCCAAGCCGCCCGCGGGCAGGTCGCCGTTCATCTGCCCCCCGCATCCGCGCAGTAGGGCTCCACCGGAGATGGCAGGGGGATTGGCTGTCACCGACCCGGTAACCGTAGTGGTATCCCGGCGGGTTCAGCGTGGCAGGGAGGCGGATTTCGAGATGCTCAGCACGGCAATGACCGAGCGGGCATCTGCTTTCCCCGGTTACCTCGGTGCGACGATGTTCCGCCCCGCCGCCGCCGAGGACCCGGAATACCGGATCGTGTTCAAGTTCCGCGACCGGGAAACGCTGGCGGCCTGGGAGTCATCCGCAGAGCGCACGGAGCTGCTCGGTGAAATCGAAGCGCTGCTGCAGGAGCCAAGCGAACGCGAGGTGCTCTCCGGCATCGTGACCTGGTTTACCCTGCCGGGCCAGAACCCGGTGCAGCCTCCACCGCGCTACAAGATGACCCTGGTCAGCTGGCTGGCGCTCTACCCCGCGGTCACGCTAATGTTCCTGCTCTTTGGCGACTTGCTGGCGCGCCTGCCGCTACCGCTGCGCACGCTGCTGGTGACCGCGGCGGTCATGCTGCTCATGAGCTACGTGCTGATGCCGCGCATGACCCGCTGGTTTGCCTTCTGGCTGTTCCCCCGGGACCGCAGTGAAGAACGCTGAGCGTCGCGCCCACCGCGCTCAGAACCGCCAGCTGTACCCCACCGCCAGGATGTCCTGGTGCATGGTCAGGTCCACCTCGCCGCCGCCGAAGGCCGGCGGGATGGAGCCGCTCCCGCGGACAGTGTTTTTAAGGGCTCGCGTGTAAGCCAGCGTCCACTCACCACCTTCTTCGCCCCGCGGCCGCCAGCTCGCGCCGATGCTCGCGTGCTCCTCGATCACGCCCGGGGCGAGGATGTTGATGAAGGTCTCGTTGGCCGGTATCGGCTGGTCCATGGTGCTGTAGCCGGCGCGCAGGGTGAGTGTTTCGTTGACGCGATAGCGCGCGCCCAGCTTCCACACGTCGCGGTCCTCCCAGCCGAAACCGGGGCCCCCGTCCGCGCCCAGGGGTACCCCCGAAAGCAGCGGCGCCAGCGAATTCGCGACCGCGGGGATGTCGCCGTAGCGGAT
Organism: Pseudohaliea sp.; assembly: GCF_040217025.1. GTDB lineage: Bacteria > Pseudomonadota > Gammaproteobacteria > Pseudomonadales > Halieaceae > Pseudohaliea. The sequence continues at coordinate 15,383 of NZ_JAVJOA010000011.1, forward strand.
GTGCTGCCAGTCCGCCGCGAGCGTCAGCGCGGGCGCTGCCTGCCAGCTGAGACCGGCGCCGTAGGTCTCGGGGATATCGAAGCTGCCGCCGTCGGCGAACAGCCCCGCGTAGTCATCGAACTTGTCCATGGCGACCTTGGAGGACCAGGTCGCGCCGAGCGCCAGGGTCGGGGTGACCTGGCCGTGCCAGCCGAGCTTGACGCCCCAGCCGGTGCTCTCGTCGTGGCCGAGTTCGGTGACGGCGCCGGGCCGGCTGCTGAACACCGGGTTGTCGAAGGGCCCGAGGCCGCGCGCCTCGAAGCGCTGGTAGGCCCCCGTCACCGCCACGCCGAAGCTGTGGCTGCCGTGGCGCCAGGCAAGGGACGGCGTCAGGAAGACCTGGGCCAGGTCGACCCCGGCGGTGCCCGTGCCGCCGTAGGCCGCGAAGGGGTTGCTCTCGTAGCCGGTGTTCATGCCGCCGTTGCCGTAGAGCGCCACGCCCCAGCTCAGCCCGTGGTCTAGGCGCTTCGTGTAGCCGAGTGCCGGCAGCAGGAACCAGGCGTCGTCGTTGCCGTCGTAGCTGCCGTCGGCGCCGAAACCGTTGCCGCTGATGCGGGCGCCGCGGTCCGGCCGGAACCAGGTGGCCTCCACGTCGAAGCGGTCGCCGACCAGCGCCGTCCCGGCGGGATTGGTGGCCGCCGCCAGGGCGTCCTGGGGCAGCGCGATGCTCACCCCGGCCATGCCCTGGGCGCGCAGGCCGACGCCGTGGGTGAAGTAGCCGTTGGTGGCCGAAACCATGGGGGCGGTGAGCGCGGGCAGCAGGGCCAGGGCGCGGAGCGGTCGAAGCATGGGTGGGGGACTCCCGGGTCGTTGACTGGACGCCGGGAGCAAAGCCCCCCGGACGATGGCGGCGCGAAGCCTAACCCGCCCGGGAGCCCGGGGAAAGACGGATTCTTTCTATGCTTATGCGGGTTTTCAGTTGCCCACGGTCAGCAGGTACTCCGCGACCGCCAGCCGCACCTCCGGGTCGAGGTAATCCTGCGGCGGCATCTCCGGGAAGGTCGGCCGTTTCTTCACCGGGTCGGCGATGTAGGCGGCGATCCCCTGCGGGTCGTCCTTGTACATGGCCTGGATCATCTCCACCGGCGGGCCGATGAGGATGCCCTTGTAGCTGTGGCAGCCGGTGCAGATGCCGAGGTAGGTCAGCTTGCCCTGCTCCGAGGGGTCGATCTCCCGCGGCGGCACCGGTTCCGGCAGCAGGTAGTTGTCGATGTTGTCGGTGTTGGCGAAGTCGCAGTCGGCGAAGTCGCCGACGCCGACGGTGGTGTAGCGGTGCCGGTTGCGGATGCAGCTGTCGCGCACCTCGCCGGCGCGGACGATGTCCGGGGTGCCGCGGGTCATCGTCGCGAGCATGAGCGCGCGGACCTCGTCGATGGTGTCGTAGCCGTTGTTGAGCATGAGGTTGTCGAGGATCGCGACCCGGTCCGGCGCCGGGTCGGCATCCGGGTCGGCGGTGATGTTCGAGGCGTTGGCGTGGTCCACCACGAGGATGCCCGCGGTCTGGTGGTCGCGGATGATGTTGTTCTCGATGACCACCTCGTCCGCGGCCATGATGAGCACGCCGGTGCCCGCGGGGATGCCGGCCACGGTGGAACCCGGTGCGCCGAAATTCGGGGTGTTGTTGTCGACGATGAAGTTGTCGCGGATGATCACGTCGTAGGTGGTCTTGATCGGCAGCCCCGGCGTGATGAAGGCGAGAATGCCGCCGGTGTTGTGGTGCACGTAGTTGTTCTCGACGATGGCGTGGCGGCTGTTCTCAATCTCGATGCCGGCGACGGAGTCGAAGACCTCGTTCCCGGCCACGTGAATGTTGTCACTCATGCCCACGTAGATCGCCGCATCCTCGATGCCGGAGACCACGTTGTCCTCGACGATGCCGTTCTGCCCGAGCTGCGGAAAGATCCCGTAGACCCCGGTGTCGATGATCAGGTTGTTGCGGATCTCGAAGTTGTTCCCCGCCTGCCCCATGATCCCGTTGCCCTTGTAGTTGGTGATCTTGAGGTTCTCCACCACGATGTCGTTGCCGGAGTAGAGGATGGCGTCATTGAGGCGCTTCTCCCCCTCCAGGGTCGGCCAGTTGCCCTGCTCGATGACGCCGATGAGGCGGATGCCGTCCTTGTCGATGTAGACGGTCTCCGTGTAGGTGCCCGGGAAGATGCGGATCGTGTCCCCGGGCTCGGCGGCGTTGACCGCGTCCTGGATCGCCTCGCCCTCGCGCACCTGGTGCACCGTGCCGCCGGGACCGCGGGCGGCCGTGGCCCGGGGTTTCGCGTCCGGCTCCGCGCTGCGGAAGCCGCCGCCGTAGCTGCCGCCCTCGTCGTTGGCGGCGATGATGGTCGTGGACTGCTGCTTGCCGTACCAGAGACCGCCCCCGAAGGCGACGGCGAGGACCAGCAGCGCGAGGATGAGCTTGCCGATTTTCATGGGTTATCTCCCGTGGGGGTTGGGGCTGCGCGCGCTGCGCCCGCCGACGGGAAGGCCGGAGGGTACGTGCTTCGGCACGCGGGGCAGGAATCGTTCATCGGTCAGGGTGCCGAGGAAGGCCACCAGCTGCTTCAGTTCGTGGTCGGCGAGGTCCGGGCTGACGATGTGCCAGTGCAGTTGCAGCGCCTCGCCCTCGGGCACCGCGTGGCCGCGGCCGCCGTTATAGAAGGTGACCACTTCGTCCAGGGTCTGGAAGCGGCCCGAGTGCATGTAGGGCGCGGTCCGGGCGATGTTGCGCAAGGTCGGCACCTTGAAGGCGCCACGCAGTTTCGGGCTGCCGAGGGTGGCCTCGGCGCCGATGTCACGGGCCAGCCCCGGCGGTTCCGGGCTGCCGATCACCGCGACCTGCTGGTTGGTGAACAGCGGCGGCGTGTGGCACTCGGCGCAGCGCGCGACGAAGGAGCGGAACACGTTGAGGCCGGCGATCTCCTCGGCATCGAGGGCGCTGTGGTCGCCGTGGGCATAGCGGTCGTAGCGGCTGTTCAGGGAGACGAGGGACGCCTCGAAGGCCGCCAGGGCCGTGTACACCTGCGCCGTGTCGATGGGCCCGCCGTCGTCGCCGAAGGCGGCGCGGAACAGGGCCGGGTAGGCGTCGTTGCCGCGCAGCGCCGCGAGCAGGTCGGCGGGGTTGTTGCCCATCTCCTCGGGGGCGTAGAGGGGGCCGGTCAGCTGCGCTTCGAGGGAGTCGGCGCGGGCGTCCCAGAAGAAGTGCTGAAGGAACGCGCTGTTCCACAGTGTCGGCGCTCCCCGCGGCAGCGCCTCGCCGTGCAGCCCGGTGCTGCGCCCGCGGCCGTCGGCGAAGCCCAGGGCGGGGTCGTGGCAGCTGGCGCAGGAGAGGCGCCCGTCGGCGGACAGGAGCGGGTCGAAGAACAGGTAGCGGCCGAGGTCGATCTGCTGCGCGGTGAAACCGTCGCGGCGCGGCGGCAGGCCCGTGCGCGTGCCGCCGACACCGCGACCCCGAAGGGAGCCGTACTGGTCGTAGAGGGTGGCGAGGCGGCAGACATCACCGGCCAGCTGTTCGAAGCCGGGCGGGCACTGGTCGCTCAGGCGGAAATCCGCGGCGACGGCCGGCAGCGCAAGCAACGGCGCAAGCGGCATTACAAGCAACAGTACAAGCGCGGCCAGCCGCCGCGGCCTGCAAGGCTCCATGGGTACCCCCTGGCGCGTTATTGTTCTGGGCCCGCCAGCGGCCGGCGGGCGCTACTTGTTGGCGGCCTTGTACTCGCGCACCTGCGTGTTGAAGTCGCCGGCCACGGTCTCCTCGGCGGAAACCGCCTTGTTGTACGCTTCGACGGCGGCGGTGTACGTCTCCAGGGCCGCTTTGCGGGCGTCCTTGGTCTCGGCATCCTCGCCGGCCTGCTTGGCCGCCGCCATGCGGGCTTCCATGCACTTCATGTAGTCCATGTTGGCCTCCTGGAAGGACTTCACCGCCTTCTGGCCGGCCAGCATCTCTTCCATGGACGCCTCGGCGCCGTCGGGCAGCGTCGGCTGCTCCGGCACGTTGCACTCGGCGCGCGCGCCGGCGCTCGCACAGAGCGCCAGCAACAGTGCACAGCTTGTCTTCTTCATTGCAGGTCCTCCCGGTTCTGGCCCCTTGCTCGGCGTCGAGGCCTGTCTTTATTGATGGCTAGTTCGCCTTGCCGATCCACAGCTTCGACAGCCCGAAACGGGCCTCGAGGTCCCTGGCGACCGACTCTGCGGCAGCGCGGCTGGCGAGGCCGACCACGCGCACACGATAAAGGGTGCGTCCTCCGCTCTGCGCATCCTGAATCACCACCTCGCCCTTGTCCACTGTGAGCCGGGACGCCCGGGACGCCGCGTCACTTCGCTGCGCATAGGTGCCGAAGTTGACGAACCACCCGCCGCTGGCCGCGGCTGCCGCGGCCGCGGGGCGTTCACTCGCGGCCTTCGCCGAGGCCTTTGCGGCGGCTTTCGCGGCGGCGACTTGCGACCGGGCGGTCTCGAGTGCCGCCTCGCTGTCCGCCAGCTGTTCCCGGGCCGTTGCCAGCTCGCCCTGGAGCAGCGCGTAGTCGCCCTCGAGCGAGGCGAGGTCCGCCGCGAGGACCTGCACGCGCGCCTGCAACTCCCGGGCCGCCGTGCGGTCGCCCTGCGCCTCCTCGGCCGTGGGCCGCCGCGCGAGCTGTGCCTGCAGGTCGCGGACCTGGGACTGCAGCTCACTCCGCTCCTTGACGACGCCGACGCCGCCCAGGGCCAGCAGCGCCAGGGCGAGCGCGCCGACGGCAAGCGAAACGATCGGCCAGCGCCGCCGGCCGGCCGCGGGCGCCTCCCGGGCCTCGGCCGGCGCGACGGGAGTCGCCATCCCGGCTGGGGCCGCGGGCACCTCGTCCTCGCCGTCCGAGTCCGCTGCACTCGACTCATCGTCCTCCATGGGCAGGTTCCAGCCGTCGTCGTCCGAGTCGCCGAGGTAGGGGTGCTCGCTGAGTTCGCGCTCCACCACGCGGTTGAAAGCATCCTCGCCGTCCCCGGGCGGCGGGTCCCAGGCGTTGTCCCCGTCCTCCGGCTCTTCCTCCCAGTCGCTCTCCGCGCTATCCCGGGCGTCCCCGCCCGGCAGCTCTTCGGGCGGCGCGCCGGTCGCCGGCCGCGGCGGATCGAGCGGCGGCAGGGTTGGAGACGGCCCGGCGGAGCCGGCGCTTTCGTCCTCGTCGCCGTCCACGGACTCCCAGCTGTCCTGCTCCCAGTCTTCGTTGCTGTCCCAGTGGGCGGCCGCTTCGTCCCAGTCTTCCGCGGACTGCCAGCGCGAGGGCGTATCGCGACGGTCCGCGCCGGGCGCCACCGCTTCGGTCGGCTCGGGCTCGAGCCAGGAGCCGGGCTCGGGATCTTCCTCGTCGCGGTCGACCAGGGCTTCGCTGTCCCCGGCCTCCGGGTCGTCATCGGCACCGGCAGGCGCGGGCCCGCGCCGGGCCGGTCCGTCCCGGTCGACCACCTTCTGCGGTCTGCCGTCGTCCCGGTCTATCCAGCCGTCTTCATCGAAGGGCGTCGCGTCGTCATCTCTGTCTGCCATCGGACCATCCACGGGCCACTGTTCGCGTCCCGATGGTACCCAGTGGCCCCGGGCGGCGCCAGCATTCCCCGACGTTACGGCCCACCGGCCGTGAGCGCCGCGGGTAAAGCGGATAGAATGCCGCGATGGACGTAAGCGACATCCTCTCTCCCCTGAATGACGCCCAGCGCGAGGCCGTCGCCGCCGAGAGCCCCAACCTGCTGGTGCTCGCTGGGGCGGGTTCCGGCAAGACGCGGGTGCTGGTGCATCGCATCGCCTGGCTCATCCGGGCCGGGGGGCTCTCGCCGCACGCGATCCTGGCCGTCACCTTTACCAACAAGGCGGCGCGGGAGATGCGCAGCCGCATCGAGCACATGCTGCAGCTGCCGGTGCACGGAATGTGGGTCGGTACTTTCCACGGCCTTGCCCACCGGCTGCTGAAGATGCACTGGCAGGACGCGGGGCTGCCGCAGAATTTCCAGATCCTCGACAGCGACGACCAGCTGCGCCTGGTCAAGCGCGTCTGCCGGGAGCTCGAGCTGGACGAGGCGCGCTGGCCGCCGCGGCAGGCCCAGTGGTACATCAACGGCCAGAAGGACGAGGGGCTCCGCGCCGCCCACATCGAAGCGCCCCCCGGGGACCTGTTCGTGCAGACGATGCTGCGCATCTACCGGGCCTACGAGGTCGCCTGTGAGCGCGGCGGCCTGGTGGACTTTGCCGAGCTGCTGCTGCGCGCGCACGAGCTCTGGCTGAAGAAACCCGACGTGCTGGCACACTACCAGGGCCGTTTCCGGCAGATCCTCGTCGACGAGTTCCAGGACACCAACACCATCCAGTACGCCTGGCTCCGGGTGCTCGCCGGGGGCCGCGTCCCGGTGGTCGCCGTGGGCGACGACGACCAGTCGATCTACGGCTGGCGCGGTGCCCGCATCGAGAACATCCAGCGCTTCAGCGACGACTTCGAGCGCGTGCAGACGGTCCGCCTGGAGCAGAACTACCGCTCGACCCAGACCATCCTGCGCGCGGCCAACGGGGTTATCGCCCACAACGCCGGTCGCCTCGGTAAGGAGCTCTGGACCGACGGCGACAGCGGCGAGCCGATCCAGCTTTATGCCGGCTACAACGAGCACGACGAGGCGCGCTTCATCGTCGACCGGCTCGAGGAGTGGCTCCGGGACGGCCATCCGCGGCGCTCCGTGGCGATCCTCTACCGCTCCAACGCCCAGTCCCGGGTGCTCGAGGAGGCCCTGATCCGCGCCGGGGTGCCCTATCGCATCTACGGCGGCCAGCGCTTCTACGAGCGCATGGAGATCCGCAACGCGCTGGCCTACCTGCGCCTGCTGGTGAACCGCGGCGACGATGCGGCCATGGAGCGCGTGATCAACACGCCGCCGCGAGGCATCGGTGGCAAGACCATCGACACGCTGCGGGAGATCGCCCGCGAGCGCGGCGTCTCCCTGTGGCAGGCGATGGCGATCGCCGCCGACGAGAAACTGCTCGCCGCGCGGGCGCTCTCCGCCCTCGAGGGCTTTCGCGTGCTCATCGACGAGCTCGACGGCGGCACCGACAGCATGAGCCTCGAGGAGCTGACGGAGACGGTGATCCAGGGCGCGGGGCTCATCGACCTGCACCGCCGGGAGAAGGGCGAGCGCGGCCAGGCGCGGGTGGAGAACCTCGAGGAGCTGGTCGCCGCCGCGCGACAGTTCGCGCCCGTGGGCGAGGAGCTGTCGCCGCTGCAGCAGTTTCTCGACAACGCCGCCCTCGACGCCGGCGACAACCAGGCCGAGGCGCACGAGGACAGCGTGCAGCTCATGACCCTGCACTCGGCCAAGGGGCTGGAGTTTCCCCTGGTGTTCCTCGCGGGCATGGAGGAGAACCTGTTCCCGCACCGCATGTCCGTGGAGGAGCCCGGCCGCCTCGAGGAGGAGCGCCGGCTCTGCTATGTGGGCATTACCCGCGCCATGGAGCGCCTCGTGCTCACCTACGCGGAGACCCGGCGGCTTCACGGCAGCGAGAGCTACAACGCGCCCTCCCGCTTCCTGCGCGAGATCCCCGGCGAGCTGCTGCACGAGGTGCGCCTGCAGAGCAGCGTCAGCCGGCCCCTCGGCTCCCTGGCCCAGCCGTCCATGGCGGACGCGGCCTTCAGCCTCGGCCAGCGGGTCTACCACCAGGTCTTCGGTGAGGGGGTCGTGCTAAACTTCGAGGGCCGCGGCGCCAGCGCCCGTGTCGAAGTGAATTTCGACGGCGAGGGCAGCAAGTGGCTGGTGCTGCAGTACGCGAAGCTCCAGGCGCTCTAGCGACACCACGCACGATAACTACAAGGCCAGGCCCGCACCCGTGAACCCGAGCCCCAGCAAGGTCCAGCCTCTCGTCATCCTGCTGCTCACCGCCGCCCTGGTCGCGGTCGTCGGCTTCTGGGCCGCGGAGCGTACCGGTGGCGGCCGCGTCCTGTCCGCCGGCCCCGGTGTCGGCAATGGCGAGCGCTTCGAGTGGAAGCTGGTCACCACCTGGCCGAAGAACCTGCCCGGCCTCGGCACGGCGCCGGAGACCTTCGCCCGGCTCGTCGGCGAGCTGAGTGACGGCCGGCTCACGGTACGGGTCTACGGTGCCGGCGAGATCGTCCCGGCCCTCGGCGTGTTCGACGCGGTCTCCGGCGGCGTGGCCGAGATGGGCCACGGCGCCTCCTACTACTGGAAGGGCAAGATCCCCGCGGCGGTGTTCTTCACGGCCGTGCCCTTCGGCATGACGGCGCAGGAAATGAACGGCTGGCTGCACTACGGCGGCGGCGAGGCGCTCTGGCGCGAGACCTACGCGCCCTTCGGCGTGGTGCCCTTCGCCGGCGGCAGCACGGGCGTGCAGATGGCCGGCTGGTTCAACCGCGAGCTTACCTCCACCGAGGATCTGCGCGGCCTGAAGATGCGCATTCCGGGCCTGGCCGGCGAGGTCTTTACGGCCGCCGGCGGCACGGCGGTCAATATCCCCGGGGGCGAGGTCTATACCTCCATGCAGACCGGCGTCATCGATGCCGTCGAGTGGGTCGGCCCCTACAACGACCTCGCCCTGGGCCTGCACGAGGTCGCCGAGTACTACTACTACCCGGGCTGGCACGAGCCCGGTGCCATGCTCGAGTTCATCGTCAACGCGGATGCCCTGGCGGCCCTGCCGGAAGACCTCAAGGCGATCGTCCGCGACGCGGCCCGGGCCACCAACCAGGACATGCTCGACGAATTCACCGCGCGCAACAACGCCTCGCTGGAGACGCTGCTGAAGGAGCACGAGGTGAAGCTGCGCCGCCTGCCGGATGACGTGCTCGCGCTGCTAAAGGAAAAAAGCGACGAGGTCATGGCCCGCCTGGTCGCCGGGGACCCGATGGCGCGCAAGGTCTACGCCTCCTACCGCGAGTTTCTCGACGCAGTGCGCGCCTACCACGGTATCTCCGAGCAAGCCTACATCAACGCCCGCACGACGGTCCTCGGCGACCCCGTGCCCCGGTCGGAAGAGTAAGGCGCGCTAGCGCTTGATGGTGCGGGTGCGGCGCTTGTCGTCGATGGCGACGAAGATGAACTCACCCTCGGTCACCTTGATGGGCTCGCCGTCGTGCGGCGAGTCGATCCAGACCTCGACCACGATGCGGATGGAGCTGCGGCCGATCTCGATCACGTCGCAGTAGCAGGACACCACCGCGCCCACGTGCACCGGCGTGATGAACGCCATGCCCTCGATCGCCACCGTGGCCACCCGGCCGCCGGCGACCTCGCGCGCGGCGATCGCGCCGGCGAGGTCCATCTGTGACAACAGCCAGCCGCCGAAGATGTCGCCCTCGGCGTTGGTGTCCTTGGGCATGGCGATGGTCTGCAGCGCCAGCTCGCCCTGGGGCGTCGGAGTGGAATCGATATCGTTCATGGCAGTTCCCGGGTTGCCAGGGCTAGTCCGAGAGCACCGCGGGCAGCCAGGTGGCTAGCTCCGGCCATTGCCAGAGGGCGGCGATCACGAGCAGCTGGATCACGATAAAGGGTATCACGCCGCGGTAGATTGCGCCTGTCGGGACCTGGTCGGCGGCGACGCCGCGCAGGTAGAACAGGGCGAAACCGAAGGGCGGCGTGAGGAACGAGGTCTGCAGGTTGATAGCGATCATGATGCCGAGCCAGACCGGGTCCAGCCCCATCATCAGCAGCACCGGGCCGACGATCGGCACGACCACGAAGGTGATCTCGATAAAGTCGAGAATGAAGCCGAGGAGGAAGATCAGCACCATCACGAACAGGGTCGCGCCGAAGACGCCGCCGGGCAGGTCCGTGAGGAAGGCGTGGATCAGCTCCTCGCCGCCGAAGCCGCGGAACACCAGCGAGAATACGGCCGCGCCGACCAGGATCATGAACACCATGGCGGTGATCTCCAGCGTGTTGCGGAGCACCGAGCGCAGCCTCACCAGGGGCATCTCGCCCTTGGCCAGGGCCAGCAGCCAGGCGCCCACTGCGCCGACACCGGCCGCCTCCGTGGGCGTCGCGGCGCCGGCCAGGATGGAGCCGAGGACCACGGCGATGAGCGCCAGCGGCGGCACCAGCCCGCGAAGGAAGGCGAGCGTGTCCACCGGCTCGCGCTGGCCGGCGGGCAGGAGCCCCGGCCGCAGCCAGGCGACCAGCAGCAGGAAGACCATGTACAGCGCCACCAGCAGCAGCCCGGGGATGATCGCGCCCACGAATAGGTCGCCCACGGAGACGGTGTCCGGGCTGAACACGTTCATGCGCAGCTGCGCCTGCTGGTAGGCGCTGGAGAGGATGTCACCGAGGAGTACGAGGGCGATGGACGGCGGGATGATCTGGCCGAGGGTGCCGGTGGCGCAGATGGTGCCGGTGGCGATGGCCGGGCTGTAGCCGGCGCGGAGCATGCTCGGCAGCGACAGCAGCCCCATGGTCACCACCGTGGCGCCGACGATGCCGGTGCTCGCCGCCAGCAGCATGCCGACGATGACCACGGAGAGGGCAAGGCCCCCGCGCACGCCGCCGAGGAGGTGCGCCATGTTGTCGAGGAGCTCCTCGGCGACCTTCGACTTCTCGAGGATGACCCCCATCAGCACGAACAGCGGCACCGCGATGAGCGTGGTGTTGCTCATGGTGCCGAAGAGCCGGCCGGGCAGGGCGGAGAGGAAGGAGGCGTCGAAGACGCCGGCGATGATCCCGCCGGCGGCGAAGGCCAGCGCGGTGCCGGCTAGGGTGAAGGCCACCGGGTAGCCGAGCATGAGCAGCAGGCAGACGGCCGCGAACAGCCACAGGGCGATGGTCCCGTCCATCAGGAGGTCGTGTCTCCGACCAGCGTGAGCGCGTTGCGCAGGATCTCGGCCACACCCTGGAGAGCCAGGTTCGCCGCCATGAGCGGCAGCAGCGTCTTCAGCAGGAACACGGCGGGGATGCCGCCCGCGTCCGCCGAGGTCTCGTGCACGGACCAGGCCTGGGCGACGAAAGCGACACTGCCGAGGCCGATCACCGCGCACAGCGGCAGCAGGAAAACGATGCCGCCGAGGCTGTCGATCCAGGCCCGGGTGCGCGGCGTGAAGCGCTGGTAGAAGATGTCCACGCGCACGTGGGCGCCGTTCTTCAGGGCGTAGGCGGCGCCGAGCATGAACACGGAGGCATGGAGGTAGGTGACCGCCTCCTGCGCGGCGATGGAGCCCAGCTCGAGGCCGTAGCGCATGAGCACCACCGCGGCCGTGAGCAGCGCCATGGCCGCGATCAGCCAGGCGAGGGCGTGGCCGCAGGTCCCGGTAAAGGCATCGATGAGCTGCACGAGCCGGCGCACCCGGGTCATGGCGGGGTGATCCTTTTTGATTATTCGCGCGAAGGGTATCATAGCGCGCTGTCGCCCCGGCCCCGCGGCGGCGCCCCGCGGCACACCCCGGCCACTGCCAAGTCAGCACCACTGCCCGGTCAGAAAAAGGAAAGCTTCCATGCTCACCGTGATCTCGCCCGCCAAGACCCTCGATTTCGAGACCGCGCCGACGACCCGCCGGGCCACGCAGCCGGCCTTCCTCGATGCCGCGGCCGAGCTGGTGGAGGACGCCCGGGGCCTCTCCCCCGACGCCCTTCGCGACCTCATGGGCGTGAGCGGGAAGATCGCCGAACTCAACCACGAGCGCTTCATGAACTGGTCGACGCCCTTCGACCTCGACAACGCCAAGCAGGCGGTGCTCGCCTTCCGTGGCGACGTCTACACCGGCCTGGAAGCCGAGACGCTGGACAGCGCGGGCCTCGCTTTCGCCCAGAAGCACCTGCGTATCCTGTCCGGGCTCTACGGCCTCCTGCGACCCCTCGACCTGATGCAGCCCTACCGGCTCGAGATGGGCCTCAAGTTCGCCAACCGCGGCGGCGCCAACCTGTATGCGTTCTGGGGCGACCGCCTGACCCGCACCCTGGACCGGCAGCTCGGCAAGAGCGGCAGCCGGGTGCTGGTGAACCTCGCCTCCAACGAGTACTTCAAGGCGCTGCAGCCGAAGGCGCTGGACGCAGAGATCGTGACCCCGGTGTTCAAGGACCTGAAGGGCGGCAAGTACAAGATCATATCCTTCTACGCCAAGAAGGCGCGCGGCCAGATGGCCCGCTTCATCATCGACAACGCCATCAACGACCCGGAGGCGCTCAAGGACTTCGACGTCGCCGGTTATCGCTACAGTCGTGACGAATCGGCCGCGCGGGAGCTGGTGTTTACCCGCGACACGCCGCCCTGATGGCTGACGGGAAGAGCCACCAGGTCATCATCATCGGCGCCGGCATGTCCGGCCTGTGCATGGGTATCGCCCTGCTCAGGCGCGGCATCCGCGACTTCGTTATCCTCGAGAAATCCCCCGCCGTCGGCGGCACCTGGTACGACAACAGCTACCCGGGTGCCTGCTGCGACGTGCCCTCGGTGCTGTACAGCTACTCCTTCGCGCCGAAGGCGGACTGGAGCCGGCGGCACGCGCCCCACGACGAGATCCGCGCCTACCTCGAGGACACGGCCGTGCAGTTCGGGCTGCGCCCGCACCTGCGCCTGTCGACCTCCGTGAAGCGGGCCGCCTTCGGCGACGACGGCCGCTGGCAGGTGGAGCTGGAGAGCGGCGAGCGGGTGTCGGCGCGGGCGCTGGTCAGCGGGCTCGGCCAGCTCAACGTGCCTTTCACGCCCGCGTTTCCGGGCGCCGAGCGCTTCCGCGGCGAGACCTTCCATTCCGCGCGCTGGAACCACGACCTGTCCCTGGCCGGCAAGCGGGTGGCGGTGATCGGCACCGCCGCCAGCGCGATCCAGTTCATTCCCCCGGTGGCCCGGGAAGCGGCGCAGCTCTACGTCTACCAGCGCAGCCCGAACTACATCGTGCGCCGCGGCGACCGCGCCTACCACGGCTGGGAGAAGTCGCTGTTCGCGCGCCTGCCGCTGGCGCAGAAGCTGGCCCGGCTGCTGGTCTGGCTGCGCGGCGAGTGGGTCCTGTACCCGGTGCTGCGCAGCAGGAGCCGCATCGCCCGGGCGCTGCTGGAGCGCAAGAGCCGGCAGTTCCTGGAGGAGGAGGTCGACGACCCCGCGCTGCGGCGGGCGCTGACGCCGGACTACCGCATCGGCTGCAAGCGCATCCTGTTCTCCGATGACTACTACAGCGCCTTCCGGCGCAGCACCGTGGAACTGGTGACCTCGCCCATCGAGGGCATCGACGAACAGGGGGTGTGCAGCGCAGACGGCGAGGCCCGGCCGGTGGACGTGATCATCTACGGCACCGGCTTCAAGACCCACCCGATGCAGGGCCAGGTCGAGTTCGTCGGCCGCGACGGCCGCTCCCTGGGCGAGGCCTGGGCCGATGGCGAGGAGGCCTACCGGGGCGTGTGCACCGCGGGCTTCCCGAATTTCTTCATGCTTTACGGGCCGAACAGCAACCTCGGCAGCAACTCGATCATCTTCATGGTGGAGCGGCAGTGCCGCTACGTGGCCGCCTGCATCGACAAGCTGCTGGTTCACGACCTGAAGCGGCTGGAGGTGAACCCCGGCGTGCAGCGGGCCTACAACGACCACCTGCAGGGCGAGCTGGCGCAGACCGTGTGGGCCAGCGATTGCGACAGCTGGTACAAGGATGCCGAGGGCCGGATCAGCAACAACTGGCCCCGCTCCACGGCGGCCTACTGGTGGCACATGCGCGCACCGGACTTCGCCGACTTCGACATGGGCTGAGGCGACCATGGCGGAGCTGCCCTTCTCGCAGGCCTGCGAGAACAACCGGGAACCGATCCTGGCCGTGCTCCGGGAAGCCTTCGGCGCCTGCACGGCGGTGCTCGAGATCGGCGCCGGCACCGGCCAGCACGCCACCGCCTTCGCCCCGGCCATGCCCTGGCTGCGCTGGCAGCCCACGGAGCACCCGCAGGCCCTGGCCGTCCTCGAACCGCGCTGCCGTGCCTTTCCCGCGCCGAACCTCGAGGCCCCGCGCGCGCTGGACGTCTGCGAGCGGCCCTGGCCGGTGCCCGTGCCGGACGGCGTGTTCACGGCGAACACGCTGCACATCATGCCCTGGGAGGCGACGGAGGCCTTGTTCGAGGCGCTCGCCGGTGCGGCCACGGGCACGCTGCTGGCGGTCTACGGGCCCTTCAATTACAGCGGGCGCTACACCTCGCAGAGCAACGCGCAGTTCGACCAGTGGCTGGCGGCGCGCTCACCGCACAGCGCCATCCGTGACTTCGAGGCGGTGGATGCGCTGGCCGCCGCGGCGGGCTTTGCCCTCGAGGCCGATCACGCCATGCCCGCGAACAACCGCCTGCTGCTCTGGCGCCGCGGCTGAGCGTCAGCCGGGGTCCCCGGCCCGGAACGGCAGCAGCCTGGCGGCCTCCCGCCGGTAGGCTTCCACGTGGTCCAGCTCCTCGCGGGTAAAGGCGGCCACGGCATCGGCGAGCGCCGGTTCGGCGATCCAGTGGCTGGAGCGGGTGTGGATGGGTTCGAAGCCGCGCTGGATCTTGTGCTCGCCCTGGGCACCGGGGTCGAAGCGGCCGATGCCCTCGGCGATGCAGTAGTCGATCCCGCGGTAGTAGCAGGCCTCGAAGTGCAGGCAGTCGAACTCCTCCTCGCAGCCCCAGTAGCGGCCGTAGAGTGTGTCCTCGCCGCGGAAGTAGAGGGCGCCGGCCACGTCGCGGCCGCCCTTGTCGGCGAGCACCATGACCACCTGGTCGCCGAGCCGCGGCGCGACTTCCGTGAAGAAGGCGCGGTTCAGGTAGCCGCCGTGGCCGCTGCGCTTGGCGTAGGTGAGCTGGTAGAAGCGGTGGAAGGTCGCCCAGTCGGCGGGGCGGATCTCACTGCCGGTGAGGGTGCGCAGCGCGAGCCCCTGCTCCGCCACGCGCCGGCGCTCCCGGCGCAGCGCCTTGCGCTTGCGGCTGGCAAAGGTCGCGAGGAAATCGTCGAAGTCCGCGTAGCCGCGGTTGAACCAGTGGAACTGCACTGCGTGGCGGGTGGCCAGGCCCAGCCCCTCCAGGATGGCCGCCGTTTCCGGCTCCGGGAACAGGACGTGCCAGGAGGAGAGGCCGCGCCGCTCGGCGAGCTGCCTCACGCCTTCGAGCAGTGCGGCCCAGGCGCCGGCCGGGTCCACGCCGGGACGGCACAGGAGCCGCGGCCCCGTTGCCGGTGTGAACGGGATGGCCGTGACCAGCTTCGGGTAATAGCTGAGACCCATGCGCCGCCAGGCGTCGGCCCAGGCCCAGTCGAAGACGTACTCGCCGTAGGAGTGTCCCTTCAGGTAGCCCGGGGCCGCGGCCTCCACCGCCTCGCCGTCGCGGAGCAGGAGGTGGCAGGGCTGCCAGCCGCTGTCGGCGGTGGTGCAGCCGGTCGTCTCCAGGCCGAGCAGGAAGTCGTGGCGCAGGAAGGGATAGGCCGCCGTGCCCGGCCCGTCCCAGCTCGCCGCGGGGAGGGCCTCCAGGCTGCCCAGGGCCTGTAGCGCGAAGTCAGCCATGGCGGCCCGCGCCCCTCAGCCGGTGAGGGCCGGCAGGGCGTAATCGGCGGCGATGCCGAGGAAGACCGTCAGGCCGACCCAGCGGTTGTGCAGGAAGGCGTGGAAGCACGCGGCCTCGTCCTGGTGGCGGATGAGGTACAGGTGATAGCCGAACAGCCCGGCGGTCACAAGCAGGCTGAGGTTGTAGCAGGCGCCGAGGCCGAAGCGCTCACCGGCGAGGTAGAGGGCGGCGAGGCAGAGCACCTGCAGGCCGGCGATGATGTAGCGGTCCGCATCGCCGAACAGCACCGCGGTGCTCTTGATGCCGACCTGGAGGTCGTCGCGCCGGTCCACCATGGCGTACTTGGTGTCGTAGACCACGGTCCAGAGCACGTTGGCGGTGAACAGGAGCCACAGGGCCGGCGGCAGCTCGCCGCGCTGAGCGGCGAAGGCCATGGGGATGGCGCAGGAGAACGCCAGGCCGAGGACGATCTGCGGAAAGTGGGTGTAGCGCTTCATGAAGGGGTAGGTCGATGCCAGCAGCAGTGCCGGTACGGAGAGCACCACCGTCAGCCGGTTGGTCAGCAGCACGAGGCCGAAGGCGAGCAGGCAGAGCACACAGAACAGGCCCACCGCCTCGTTCACCGACACCCGCCCGGTGACCAGGGGTCGCTCCCGGGTGCGCGTGACCCCGCCGTCGAAGTTGCGGTCGGCGAGGTCGTTGATGATGCAGCCGGCGGAGCGCATGAGGAAGGTGCCGACGCTGAAGATCACCAGCAGGTGCAGGTCCGGCAGGCCCTCCGCCGCGATCCACAGGGCCCAGAGCGTCGGCCACAGCAGCAGCAGCGTGCCGATGGGACGGTCCCAGCGGATCAGCTGCAGGAGCGCGGCGGTCTTGCCGGGCGACGGTTGGCTCAGTGTCGTCATGGGGACGAAAGCTTACTGCGTTGCGGGCAGGATTGCAGCGCTCACGCGGCGGCGCCAGCCACGCTCGAGGCCGGGTCCGGGCGGCCAGGGGCGGAACGGCGCGAGGAAGACCTCGCTGACCAGCAGGCGCTGGCCGTGCAGGCGGAAGACCGAGCGCCGGGCCCAGGCCGGGCGGTCCTGGCGCAGCGCGGGCGGCAGGTATTGGCTGTCGCCGTCGAGCAGGGCTACCTGAAAAGGGCTGCGGCGCATGTCCGCGGCGCTGAACAGGATCGCACCGAGCGAGCTGCCCTGCAGCTTGCGCAGGTGCGCGAGGCGGCCGCAGAGGCTGGCGTAGGGGAACACGCTGCGGGCGAACACCACCGCCTCGCCGTCGAGGCGCAGGGCGACCTCGCGCACCAGGGCCCGCTGCCGGAGGCCGTTCGCCAGGACCCGGCGCTCGCTGGCCCGCGGCGTGGCCCAGCGCTGGCTCAGGCGCTGCACGCGGAAGACACCGCCGCTGTCCACCAGGCGGCGGGTCAGCGAGCCGTCGTCGAGGAGCCAGTGGCGCAGGCCGTGGAGCCCGGCGAGACGGGGGTCGTCGGGGCTGCGCCAGGCAGGGTCGGCGGGGCTGTCGGGCGGTACTCGGGTCACGGGGGTCGCTGCACGGGAAGAGGCGCGAGGATGCGCCAGAACGCGGGCGCATGCAAGGTCGCCGGGCTGCGCTCGGGGCCCCGCCCTTGCACATTCCCGGCGCCTATTTATAGTGGTCGCTTTTCCGCTTCCGGGCGGACGGCAGGAGGGTCGCTATGAGCAAGTGGGAATGTATCGTCTGCGGGCTGGTCTACGACGAGGCCAAGGGCTGGCCCGATGATGACATTCCGCCGGGTACGCGCTGGGAGGACGTGCCCGAGGACTGGCTCTGCCCGGACTGCGGCGTCGGCAAGGAGGATTTCGAGCTCCTCGAGGAGTCGCCGGTCGAGGAGACCCCGCACCACCAGGAGGCCGAGGCGGACCGGGAGCATGCGCCGATCGTGATCATCGGCACCGGCCTCGCCGGCTACGGGCTCGCCCGGGAGATCCGCCGCTACGACAGTGAGACGCCGGTGATCCTCATCACCGCCGACGACGGCCGCTCCTACTCCAAGCCCATGCTCTCCACGGGCTACACCAAGAACACCGGCGCCGACGACCTCGCCCAGCAGGATGCCGGCGGCATGGGCACGCAGCTCGACGCCAAGGTGTGGACCCATACCAAGGTCAACGAGATCGATACGGAAAAACAGATCCTCCACGTGGGCGAGGACGCCACGATGATCCACTACGGCAAGCTGGTGCTCGCCGTGGGTTCGCAGGTCATCGAACCGCCGCTGGCGGGGGACGGTCTCGACTACGTCTACTCCGTGAACGACCTCATGGACTACGCCGATTTCCGCGCCGCCATGGTCGAGAACGACGCCCGGCGCGTGTGCATCATCGGCGGCGGCCTCATCGGCTGCGAGTTCACCAACGACCTTCTGAACGGCGGCTTCGAGGTGGAGGTGGTCGACCCGCTGGGCTACTGCCTGCCGACGCTGCTGCCGGAAACCGCCGGCAAGGCGGTGCAGGCGGCCCTCGCCGAACAGGGCGCGGTGTTCCACTTCGGCGCCCTGGCCACGGCGGTGAACAAGGCCGGGGCCGGGGTGGAAGTCACCCTGGACAACGGCGAGACGATCGCCGCAGACCTGGTCGTTTCCGCGGTCGGCGTGCGTCCGCGCACGGAGCTCGCCCGGGCCGCGGGGCTCGCCAGCAACCGCGGCGTGGTTGTCAACCGCTACCTCGAGGCCTCGGCGCCGAACGTCTATGCGCTCGGCGACTGCGCCGAGGTGGAGGGGCACGTGCTCGTCTACGTGGCACCGCTGATGGCGGCGGCCCGGGCCCTCGGCAAGACCCTCACCGGCGAGCGCACGGCGGTGACCTACCCGGCGATGCCCGTGACCATCAAGACGCCGACCTGCCCGGTCGTGGTGGCGCCGCCGCCGGCGGGTGCGGCGGGCGAGTGGCAGATCGACGCCGAGGGCGCCAACGTGCGCTGCGAGTTCCGGGACGGCGCCGGCGAGCTCCGGGGCTTCGCCCTCACCGGCGAGGCCATCCGCGAGAAGATCGCCCTGCAGAAGGCCCTGCCGCCGATCCTGCCCTGAGCGGGCGCGGCGGGCGTCAGACCCCGGCGAAGGCCTGGCGGGTCCCGGTCCAGCGCTCGATGAGCGGCGCTACCCGTTCCGGGTAGCGCTGCGCGAGCGCCCGGGCCTGCTCCTGTACCGCGTCCAGCAGGTCCTCGTGCTCCGGCAGCCGCGCCACGCGGAAATCCATGAGGCCGGTCTGCCGCGTGCCCAGCACCTCGCCGGGGCCGCGCAGCTCCAGGTCCTTGCGCGCGATGAAGAAGCCGTCGTTGCTCTCCCGGAGCGCCTGCAGCCGTTCCTTCCCGTTCGCCGACAGGGGTGACTGGTAGAGCAGCACGCAGTGGCTCTCGGCGCTGCCCCGGCCGACCCGGCCCCGGAGCTGGTGCAGCTGGGCAAGGCCCAGGCGCTCCGGGTTCTCGATCACCATGAGGCTGGCCCGGGGCACGTCCACGCCGACCTCGATGACCGTCGTCGCCACCAGCAGGTCGCAGTCTCCGGCCTTGAAGGCCGCCATGACCTCGGCCTTCCGCGCCGCCGGCAGCTTGCCGTGTATCAGTCCCACGCGCAGCCCCGGGAGTCCCGCGGCCAGCTCCTCGTAGGTCGCCTCCGCGGCCTGTGCCTGCAGTACGTCGCTCTCCTCCACCAGGGTGCAGACCCAGTAGGCCTGGCGGCCCTCCGCGCAGGCTCGGGCGACCCGCTCGATCACGGTGTCGCGGCGGGCGCTGTCCACCAGCACGGTGTTCACCGGCTTGCGCCCCGGGGGCAGCTCGTCGATCACCGAGCAGTCGAGATCCGCGTAGGCGACCATGGAAAGGGTGCGCGGGATCGGCGTCGCGGTCATCACCAGCTGGTGCGGGCGCCAGTCCGCGGCCTTGTCCTTGAGGGACAGCCGCTGGTGCACGCCGAAGCGGTGCTGCTCGTCGACGATGAGCAGGCCGAGGCGGGCGAAGGACACGGCGTCCTGGAACAGGGCGTGGGTCCCGACCACCAGGTCCGCGCTGCCGTCGCCGATGGCGGCCAATGCCTCGCGCCGGGCCGCGCCCTTCACCCGGCCGCTGAGCCAGGCGATGGACACCGGCTCCTCCGCGAACCAGCCCTCGAAATTCACCCGGTGCTGCTCGGCGAGGAGCTCTGTGGGCGCCATGATCGCCACCTGGTAGCCCGCGGCGATCGCCTGCCGGGCCGCGGCGGCGGCGACCAACGTCTTGCCGGAGCCGACGTCGCCCTGTACCAGGCGCAGCATCGGCGCCTCGCTGGCGAGGTCCGCGGCGATCTCCGCCATGACCCGCTCCTGGGCGCCCGTGGGTACGAAGGGCAGCCGCGCGAGGAAATCGCGCAGGCCCGCGCTGTCGGGCGCCATCGCCGGCGCGCGGTGCGCGCGCTCCCGGGCCCGCAGGTGGCGCAGGGACAGGTGGTGGGCCAGCAGTTCCTCCCGGGCGAGGCGCAGCTGCGCCGGGTGGCGGCCGTCCCGGAGCGCTTCTAGCGCCGCGCCCGCCGGCGGCGCGTGCAGGTAGGCGATGGCATCGGCCAGCGTGAAGCCGTCGCCGTCGACGCCGGCGAGGAGGTCCTCTGGCGGCTGCCGCCTGAGCAGGGCCACCGCCTGGCCGCAGAGCTTGCGCCACTGCTGCTGGCCGATGCCCTCGGTGGTCGGGTAGATGGGCGTCAGCCGGTCTTCCACGGGCGCGGGCCCGGGGCCCACCGCCCGGTACTCCGGGTGCACGAGTTCCGCGCCGCGCGGCCCGGTGCGCACCTGGCCGAAGCAGCGCAGGCGCACCCCCGGCCGCAGGGCCTGTTTCTGGGCGTTGCTGAAGTGGAAGAAACGCAGCGTCAGCGTGCCGGTGCCGTCCTGGAGCAGGACCAGCAGGCTGCGCCGGCGGCCGAAGGTGACATCGGCGCCGCGCACCTCTCCCTCGACCACCGCCTCGCTGCCCTCGACCAGGCCGCCGATCGGCGTGACGCGGGTGCGGTCCTGGTAGCGCAGCGGAAAGTGGAACAGCAGGTCCTCGACCCGCGCGACGCCGTAGGCCTGCAGCCGGGCGGCCAGCTTCGGCCCCACGCCGCGCAAGGCGGCCAGATCCTGCGCTACTATTGTTGCCATGCTTGCCACTGTCGACACACCCGCCCGCTATTGTCGCACGGCCTGGAGCGGAGGCCTTCATCGACTCCGTCCGGGAGCGGCTCCGTGAGCACCACGGTGCTCTTCGTGGGCGCCGGCGATCTCGCGGCCCGGTGTGCCGCGGCCCTGGGAGACAATCCGGCAAGCCCGCTGGCCCGCGTGCGGCTCGTCGGCCTGCGCCGTGACGTGGCGGCCCTGCCGCCGGGCTTCGAGGGGCTGGCCGGTGACTACGCGGATCCGGCGGTCGCCCCGCGGATCGCGGCGCTGGCGCCGGATTTCGTGGTCACCACCTTCAAGCCCCTGGGCCGCGACGAAGCCGGCTACCGACGGGGCTTCGCCGACGCCGCCGGCTACCTCGGCGAGGCGTTCGCGGCGCACCCGCCGCGGCAGCTGCTGTTCGTTTCCAGTACGCGGGTCTACGCGGAGAAGGACGGCGGCTGGGTCGACGAGACGAGCCCCCTGGCCACGGCGGCCACGGACCCGGCGGCGGCGGAGATCGTCGCCGCGGAGGACGCGCTGGCCGCTGTCGCACCCGTCGCACGCCTGCGCTGCGCCGGCATCTACGGTGGCGCCGACGGCTTCCTGCAGCGCCGGGTCGCCAGCGGCAGCCTCTGTCCGCCGACCCCGGTGCACTACAGCAACCGCATCCACCGCGACGATGTCGGCGGCTTTCTCGCCCACCTGCTGACAGCCGCCGCGGAAGGCAGCGCTGTCGCCCCGGCCTACAACGTGGTGGACGACTGCCCCGTGCCGCAGGCGACGGTGGAAGCGTGGCTGGCGGAGCAGCTGGGGGTGCCGGAAAGCGAGCGGCGCTACGATGCCCGGCCCCTGTCCCGGGGCCACAAGCGCATCAGCAACGGGCGCCTGCACGAGAGCGGCTACCGGCTGCGCTACCCCGACTACCGCGCGGGCTACGCCGCCGCGCTGGCGGCGGAGGGCTAGAGGGCGAGCTGGGCCTCGACCTCGATGGCCGCCCCTTTCGGCAGCGCCGCGACCTGCACGCAGGCCCGGGCCGGGTAGGGCGCCTTGAAGAACTCTTCCATGATCCCGTTGACGGTCGCGAAGTCGCCGAGGTCCGTCAGCGAGATATTGAGCTTCACGGCATCGTCGAGGTCGCCGCCGGCCGCCTCGGCGACCGCGGCGAGGTTGCGGAAGACCTGCCGCGCCTGCGCATCGATGCCGCCCTCGACCAGCTCCATGGTCCCCGGATCGAGCGGAATCTGGCCGGAGAGCCAGGCGATGTTGCCCACCTTCACCGCCTGGGAATAGGGGCCGATGGCGGCGGGCGCCCGGTCGGTGGAAATCACGGCGCGGTTGGTCATGCTCGATTCCTTCTGTCGGCGACGCTAGTTGGTGACGCGCATCACCCGGCGCACGGTGGCGATGCCGCGCAGCCGGCGCATGATGCGCGCTAGGTGAACGCGGTTGTTCACCTGCAGTTCCAGGTCCACGTAGGTGAACTGGTAGTCCTTGTCCTCGGTGGAGATCTTCTCGATGTTGACGCCCATGCTGTTGATGCGCGTGGCGATGACGGCGATGGTTCCGCGGCGGTTCTCCACCTCGATCCGCAGCTCCGCGGGGAACTCGCCCTCCACGTTATCGTCCCAGCGCAGCGGGATGAGCCGTTCGGGCTTCTCGCGCATCTCGGCGAGGTTGCGGCAGGCCTCGCGGTGCACGACCACGCCGCGCTCGGAGCTCAGGTAGCCGGCGATGGGGTCGCCGGGGAGCGGGCGGCAGCAGCGGGCGTAGGAGACCATGAAGCCCTCCGTGCCGCGGATCGCGAGCGGCGCACCGCCGCCCTCCTCCCGCTGCTTCGGCGCCGCCTCCTCGCCGTCGCCGAGCAGCTGCTGTGCCACCACGGCCGGCAGCCGCTTGCCGCGGGCGATATCCTCCAGCAGGTCGTCCATGCTGCCGTAGCCGTTGTGCCCGAGGTAGTCCGTCACCGTGTCCCCGTCGAGTTCCTCGACGGCGCTCTCGGCGTCGCCGAGGGCCTTGTCGAGGAGGCGCCGGCCCAGGGCCACCGAGTCTTCCCGGGTCTGGTTCTTGAGGAAGTGGCGGATGTTCGTGCGCGCCTTGGCGGTCACGGTGTAGTTGAACCAGGAGGGGTTCGGCCGCGCGCCCGCGGCGGTGAGCACCTCGACGGTCTGGCCGCTCTGCAGCGGTTCGGACAGCGGCGCGAGGCGCCGGTTGATGCGGCAGGCGACGCAGCGGTTGCCGAGGTCCGTGTGCACCGCGTAGGCGAAGTCCACCGCCGTGGCGCCCCGGGGCAGCTCGAGGATGCGCCCCTTCGGCGTGAACACGTAGATCTCGTCCGGGAACAGGTCGATCTTGACGTTCTCGATGAACTCCAGCGAGTTGCCGGCCCGCTGCTGCATCTCGAGCAGGCCCTGCACCCATTCCCGGGCGCGCGCATGGCTGCCGCCGGCGGAGCCCGCGTCGCTCTTGTAGAGCCAGTGCGCGGCGATGCCGTTGTTGGCCATGTCTTCCATCTCGCGGGTGCGGATCTGGATCTCGATGGGCACGCCGTGCATGCCCTTGGTCACCGTGTGCAGCGACTGGTAGCCGTTGGCCTTCGGGATGGCGATATAGTCCGTGAACTCGCCGGGGACCGGCTTGTAGAGGTTGTGCATGCAGCCGAGCACGCGGTAGCAGGTGTCCACGGAGTCGACGATGATGCGGAAGGCGTAGATGTCCATGATCTCGGAGAAGGACTTATTCTTCGAGCGCATCTTCTGGTAGATGCTATAGAGGTGCTTCTCGCGGCCGATCACCTCCGCGGCGTGCCCCTCCTGGCGCAGCGTCGACTCGATCTGGTGGCGGATCTTCTCCACCAGTTCCTTGCGGTTGCCCCGCGCCTTGCGCACGGCCGCCTCGATGCGCCGGGCGCGCATCGGGTACAGCGCCGAGAAGCCGAGGTCCTCGAACTCCATGCGCACCGCGTTCATGCCCAGGCGCATGGCGATGGGCGCGTAGATGTCGAGGGTCTCGCGGGCGATGCGCCGGGCCTTGTCGGTGGGCAGCACGCCCAGGGTGCGCATGTTGTGCAGCCGGTCGGCGAGCTTGACGAGGATGACGCGGATGTCCCGCGCCATGGCCAGCGCCATCTTCTGGAAGTTCTCGGCCTGCTTCTCCTCGAGGCTCTCGAACTCCATCTGCGTGAGCTTGCTGACGCCGTCGACGAGCTCGGCCACGGCATCGCCGAACTGCCGGCCGATGGCCGCCTTGTTGATGCCCGTGTCCTCGATGACATCGTGCAGCATGGCGGCCATGAGGCTCTGGTGGTCCATGTGCATGCCGGCGAGAATGTTCGCGACGGCGAGCGGATGGGTGACGTAGGGCTCCCCGCTGCGGCGGGTCTGGCCGTAGTGGGCCTGCTCGGCAAAATAGTAGGCGCGGCGGACCTGGCGGGTCTGGTCCGCTTCGAGATAGCTGCGCAGGGTGGCGTCGAGGGCGTCGATGGTCTGCATCAAGCCCTCGCGATCACGACGGGATCAGAAGCTCTCGCTGGCACCCATGACTTCGGCGAGTTCTTCCTCGGCATCGAGCTCATCCTCGCGCGCCAGCATGTCGCCGGTCACCAGGCCCTCGGCGATTTCGCGCAGGGCGATGACGGTCGGCTTGTCGGACTCTTCCTGGACCAGCGGGTCCTTGCCCCCCGTCGCGATCTGGCGGGCGCGCTTGCTGGCCAGCATGACGAGTTCGAAGCGGTTTTCAACGCTCGCGAGGCAATCTTCTACGGTTACACGTGCCATGGCTATCGGGCTTCCTGGTCGACCTGTGGTTCGGCGCGCACAGACAGGCGGGCGCCGGAGAACGGCATAGTATACAGGAGCTTACCGCCCCCGGGGCAAGGGCTGCGCGAAGCGCCTCAGGCGAGCAGGCGGGCCAGGGTGTCGGCGTGGCGCTCGCCCTGGGCGCGGGTGCGCAGGCGGCAGCTCTGCACGATGGCGGCGAGCTCGTCCAGGGCGCGCTCGAAGTCGTCATTGAATACGAGGTAGTCGTACTCCACGTAGTGCGACATCTCGGCCACGGCCTGGGCCATGCGCCGGGCGATGGTTTCCGGATCGTCCTGGCCGCGGGCCGTCAGCCGTTCGTGCAGCGTTTCCCGGGACGGCGGCAGGATGAAGATGGAGCAGGTTTCCTGCATGAGCCGCTTCACCTGCTGGGCGCCCTGCCAGTCGATCTCGAGGATCACGTCCGTGCCGGCAGAGAGGCGCTCCTGCACCCAGGCCTGGGAGGTCCCGTAGCAGTTGCCGAAGACCTCGGCGTGCTCGAGGAAGGCGCCCTCGCCGAGCATCGCCTGGAAGGCGGCCGGCTCCACGAAGTGATAGTTCACGCCGTCGACCTCGCCGCGCCGCTGCGGCCGCGTGGTATGCGACACGGAGACCGTGAGCGCCGGTACCCGGGCAACCAGGGCCTCGACGAGACTCGTCTTGCCGGCCCCGCTGGGCGCGGAAATCGTGAAGAGGGTGCCGGTGGCCGTGCTCATGCTCTCGTTCCGTCGCCTGCGTCCCGGGGCCGCTAAAGGTATGCCAGCCGGGTCCGGGATTCAATCGCGCCAGCGGCCGGGGAAAGCCAGATATGAATTAAAAAAGAACGATAGAATAATAAATATCTATTTTACAGAATATTGTCCGGCCGCGATACTGCGCCCCATCGCTGACTCGGAGGTGCCCCATGACCGGAAACTGGACAGATCTCGCCCTGCTGCTCGTCCCCCTCGTCTACCTGCTGGCCGCCGGGCTGGCGGGGTTTGCCGCGCCGCGCGCCGGCTGGCGGCTGGTCCAGGGCGGCAACGCCCTGGCCCTGGCCCTGGCGCTGGGCCTCGACCTTGCGCCTCACCCCGTGTCCGGCTGGTTCCTGCACGACCCCGTGAACAGTATCGTGCTGTCCCTGGTCGCCTTCATCGGCCTGGTGGTCGCCCGCTTCTCGGCGCACTACCTCGACGGCGACGCGGGACAGGCCCGTTTCCAGCGCTGGCTGCAGGTCACCCTCGCCTGCGTGGCCGTGGTGGTCACCACCAACCATTACCTGGTCCTGCTCCTGGCCTGGGCGGGCATCAGCCTGAGCCTGCACCAGCTGCTGATGTTCTACCCGGAGCGCAAGCGCGCTGCCCTGGCGGCGCACAAGAAATTCCTCTTCGCCCGCCTGGCGGAGCTCTGCCTGGCAGCCGCCGGCTGCCTGCTCTACCTGGAGCACGGCACGCTGCACATCGACGGCATGCTCGCCGCCTACGCCGAGCCGGGCGTATCCCTGGGCCTTCGCGAGCAGCTGGCCGCGCTGCTGATCGCCAGTGCCGCCATGGTCAAGTGCGCGCAGTTCCCCATGCACGGCTGGCTGATCCAGGTGGTGGAAGCGCCCACGCCGGTCTCCGCCCTGCTCCATGCCGGGATCATCAACCTCGGCGGCTACCTGCTCCTGCTCATGGCGCCGCTCATGGCCCTCGCGGCGCCCGCCAAGGGGCTGCTGCTGGTGGTGGCGGGGCTCACCTGCGTGATTGCCGCGCTGGTCACCATGACCCGGGTCAGCATCAAGGTGCTGCTGGCCTGGTCCACGGTGGCGCAGATGGGCCTCATGCTGGTGGAGTGTGCCCTCGGCCAGTACGGCCTCGCGCTCCTGCACCTGGTCGCCCACTCCTGCTACAAGGCCTACTGCTTCCTCGCCGCCGGCGGCCAGGTCGAGGCCTACCTGCGGCAGCGGCTGGCGCCGCCGGCGCAGGCGCCGCGCGCTGCCGCGCCGGTCTTTGCCGGGGTGGTGATCGCCATCTTCGGCGGCCTCTTTGCCACCGGCTGGCTCACGCCCGATGCGAGCCTCTGGCTGCTCTTCGCCCTGATGGCCCTGGTGCTGGTGAGTGAGCGCGGCAGCACGCTGGTTCGCGGCTCCGCGCTCCGGGCACTGGCCGTGGCCGGCGGTCTCGCGGTCGCCTACGCCCTGCAGAAATTCGTCTTCACGGCGCTCGCACCGGCAGCGGTTGCGCCGGGTCTCGCCGCGATCCTCTGGTGCGTGGCCCTGTTCCTCGGCCTCCTCGGCGCCTACTGGGTGCTGCGCTGCCGGCCGGAGAGTGCCCTCGCCCGCCGCCTCTACCGCAATCTCTTCGCGGGCTTCTACCTCGATGAGTGGGCCACGCGGATCACCCTGGCTATCTGGCCGGCCCAGCTACCGCCGCGGGCTGCGAGCAAGCAAGTACTTACCATCAAGCAACTGGAGGGAACCCGATGAGCAGCAACGAAACGCGTATGGACGCCCTTCGCGAAGCGGTGACCGCCGCCGGGCGGCGGATCGCCCCGACCTGGCCGCTGGATCAGCTCATCGCCGTCAACCCCTGGTGGGAGCTGCGCGACAAGCCGCTGCCGGCGGTGGCCTCCCGCCTCGCCGCGCTCGGCCAGGTCAATTGCCTCATGCCGCGCAGCTGGTACCGCGCCCGCTGGCAGCGCGAGATCCGCTTCGAGCACCTGGCCGCCGCCCTCGCCGAGACCGGGCTGCCGCTGGACGAGAAGCAGCTGCTGGCCTGGCTCGACGGCGAGGACCAGCTCGCGCACTGGCACAACTTCAGCGACCAGGTGGACGGCACCCGGGACCTGGAGCGGCAGGTCAGCTGGCACGACGAGATCGTGCACCAGGTCAGCCAGTTCTGCGCCAGCGTGTTCAGCGGCGACACGCCGCTGCCCGCGGTGGCAGATACGGGGCTCTACCGCGAGTGGCTCGACGCGGTGCGCAACGATCGCGGCATCGAGATCATGATGGGCG
Organism: Pseudohaliea sp.; assembly: GCF_040217025.1. Taxonomy (GTDB): domain Bacteria; phylum Pseudomonadota; class Gammaproteobacteria; order Pseudomonadales; family Halieaceae; genus Pseudohaliea. Next base: position 42,754 of record NZ_JAVJOA010000011.1, read on the forward strand.
AGCGCGGCCTGCACCGGCAGTTCGAGGCCCTGCCGGACGACGAGGATGCACTGTTCCAGGCGGCAGCCGAGGCCTTCGAGCTGGGCCCGGAACTCGCCGAGGATTACTTCCACGCGCTGCTGCTGGAGGTCAACGGCTGGGCGTCCTGGGTGGCGTACCTGCGCTGGCAGGCTAACCTCGCCGGCGGCGAGGACGACCGCATGCCCGCGCTGATCGCCATCCGGCTCGCCTGGGAACTGGTGCTCTGGCGCCACCACGGCGAGCAGCATGCGGAGACCGCGGCCATCGTGCGCCGCCAGTGGCGCCAGCAGTTCGACCGCCTGCCCGGGCTGCTTCGCCAGCACCGGGACGCGCAGAGACCGGCCTGGGTCTGGCAGCGCGCCGCCGAATTCGCCTTCCAGGGTTCGCTGCACGACAGCCTGCTGGCCCCGGTCCCCGCGGCGGCGCCAGCCGAGCGCCCGAGCCTGCAGGCCGTGTTCTGCATCGACGTTCGCTCGGAGGTCTACCGGCGCGCGCTGGAGGCCCAGGATCCGTCCATCCAGACGCTCGGCTTCGCCGGTTTCTTCGGCCTGCCCATCGCCTACGCCCCGGCGGGGAGCGCTTACGAGCGGCCGCAGCTGCCCGGGCTGCTGCCGTCGGCGCTGACGGCGGTCGAGGCCGGCGACGAGGCCGCCGTCGAGGCGCGCAGCCGCGGCTTCAACAGCCGCGCGCGCTGGGAGGCCTTCGGCAAGAAGGCCCCGGCGGCCTTCGGCTTCGTCGAGGCGGCCGGGATCGGCTACGCCCTGCGCCTGCTGCGCGAGAGTTTCGTCGGCGGCGCACCGGCCCACCCGGTGAACGAGCACTGCACCCACGGCGCCCGCTTCGAGCTGCGCCAGGACGGCCGTGCCCTCGACGCCGCGGCCCAGGCCGGGCTGGTCGCCGGCGTGCTCGGCGCCATGACCCTTACCCGCAACTTCGCGCCGGTGGTCCTCCTCGCCGGCCACGGCAGCAGCACGCGCAACAACCCGCACTTCGCCGGCCTCGACTGCGGTGCCTGCTGCGGGCAGACCGGCGAGGTCAATGTCCGCGTACTCGCGCAGGTCCTCAACGATGCCGACGTGCGCGCGCACCTGGCCAGCGATCACGGCATCCCGATCCCCGCCGATACCCGCTTCGTGCCGACCCTGCACGATACGACGACCGACGAGCTCCGCTTCTTCGAGGCGCTGCCGGAAACGGATGCACCCCTCGCCGACTGGATCGCCGCCGCCAGCGCCGCGACGCGGCGCGAGCGCGCCACCGCCCTCGGCGTCTCGCCGGCGCGGAGCGACAGCGACATCCCGGCCCGCAGCCGCGACTGGTCGCAGGTGCGCCCGGAGTGGGGCCTCGCGGGCAACGCCTGCTTCATCGTCGCGCCGCGCAGCCGCAGCCGCCACCTGAACCTCGGCGGCCGCAGTTTCCTGCACGACTACGACCGGCACGCCGACGCCGAGGCCGGCTACCCGGTGCTCGAGCTGATCATGACCGCGCCGATGGTGGTGACGCACTGGATCAACATGCAGTACAACGCCTCGGTCACGGACCCCACCCGCTACGGCTCGGGCAACAAGGTGCTGCACAACGTGGTCGGCGGCAACCTCGGTGTCTTCGAGGGCAACGGCGGCGACCTGCGCATCGGCCTCCCCCTGCAATCGGTGCACGACGGCGAGGACTGGGTCCACGCGCCGCTGCGCCTGTCGGTCTATCTCGATGCCCCGGCCGAGGCCATCGCGGCGATCGCCGAGAAGCACGAAGTGGTCCGCCAGCTCATCGACAACGAGTGGCTCTACCTCTTCCGCATCGACGACGAGGCCGGCGAGATCCAGCGCCTGCACCGCGGCCGGTGGTCTGTCGCCGGCTCCTCGGCGACATCGGCGGCGGCTTAGGATTCGGGCGGGAGCATTTGGCGCTCTCGGTTGGAGCTCTTGAGCGGCCCCCGGGGCGGCGAGCTGCCGGGAAGGGCCTCCCGGAACCGCTACAAGCACATCCATGTGCGCTCGACGCCGGCCGTCCATGGCCGGCGACGTTCCGGGAGGCCCTTCCCGGCACCCCGCCTTCTCGCAGGACCTCGCTGCGTTAAGCAGGCCCGGCGACCGTTCTGCCACGTTCCCGCATATCGGCAAGAGCGCCTCTGACTGGCTACACCCGGTTAGTGAATCGGTGACCACGGATGGGCCGGGCAGCGCCGTCCCGGCGAAGGCGTGCGCCGGAACGCCCGCCCGGGACCGTCGCGGGCCATGGATGGCCCGCGCCGAGCGCACATGGATGTGCTTGTAGCGTGTCCCGGGTGGGCGTTCCGGGGGACGCCGCCACCAACGCCAGCTATAAAATCACGGTTTCTAACCGACCAAAGCCACTACTCGATATTCTGAACCTGCTCCCGCATCTGCTCGATCAGGACCTTGAGCTCGATGGCGCCCTGGGTCTGGGCGATGCCGATGGACTTGGCGGAGAGGGTGTTGGCCTCGCGGTTGAGCTCCTGCATGAGGAAATCGAGGCGGCGGCCGCAGGGGCCGGCGGCGTCGAGGACGCGGCGGACCTCGGCGACGTGGGCGTCGAGGCGGTCGAGCTCCTCGTCGACGTCCGTCTTCTGGGCGAGGTAGGCGAGCTCCTGTTCCAGGCGGTCCGTGTCCAGGGATTCCGTCAACTCGGCCAGGCGCTGGCGCAGGCGGCCCTGCTGCTGCTCGCGGAGTGCCGGGAGCTGCTCGCGGACCGCGTCCACCTCGCGGGCGACCGCGTCGATGCGCTCGGCGACCAGGCGGTGGAGCTGCGTGCCCTCGCGGGTGCGGGTGTCCGCGAGCGAGGCCAGGGCCTCGTCGAAGACCGCGAGGGCGGCCGAGGCGAGGTCATCCTCCGCGGGGGCGGGCGTGCGGGCGACGCCGGGGAACTGGAGCACCGCGAGCGGGTCCGGCCTGGCTACCGTGTCCTCCTCGCCGGCGATCTCCCGGCAGGCATCGAGCACCTGGGCGAGGCGGGCGCGGTCCAGCTCGAGGGGGCGGTCCGCGGTGGTGGCCTGGAGGCGGACCAGGCAGTCCACCTTGCCGCGGGCGAGGGCCTTGCCCAGGCGCTCGCGGAGCGCCGGCTCCAGGGAGCGCAGCTCGTCGGCGAGCTTGAAGTGGCAGTCGAGGTAGCGGTGGTTCACGCTGCGCAGCTCCACCACCAGCGCACCGAAGGGCGTGCTGGCGCCGGCGCGGGCGAACGCTGTCATGCTGTTGACCATCGCTGCGCTGCCTCCAGGGTCTGCTAGACGGGCCGCCATGCTAGCACGGCGACGGTCCCGGGCCGGCTCACGTATACTCCCGGCCCGACGAAGTGAGACACAGACAAGGAGGCTCCATGCAGCGACCCAGCGGCCGCCGGCCGGACCAGTTGCGCGATATCGGCATCACCCGCCAGTTCACCCGCCACGCCGAGGGCTCCGTGCTCGTCGCCTTCGGGCACACGCAGGTCATCTGCACCGCCTCCGTGGAGGAGGGCGTGCCGCGCTTCCTCCGCGGGCAGGGGCAGGGCTGGCTCACGGCGGAGTACGGCATGCTGCCGCGCTCCACGGGGACGCGCATGGGCCGGGAGGCGGCGCGCGGCCGCCAGGGTGGCCGCACGCAGGAGATCCAGCGCCTGATCGGGCGCTCACTGCGCGCGGGGCTCGACCTGTCGAAGCTCGGCGAGTACACCATCACCATCGACTGCGACGTCATCCAGGCCGACGGCGGCACGCGCACGGCGGCGATCACCGGGTCCTGCGTGGCGCTGGTCGATGCGCTGAACGGTATGCAGCGCGACAAGCGGCTGCTGGAAGACCCGCTGCTCGGTCTCGTCGCGGCGGTCTCCGTCGGCGTCGTCGACGGCGTGCCGGTGCTGGACCTCGACTACGCCGAGGACTCCACGGCGTACACGGACCTGAACGTCGTGATGGGCGAGGACGGCGGTTTCATCGAGGTGCAGGGGACGGCGGAGGGTGCGCCCTTCGAGCGCGGCGCCCTCGATGCCATGCTCGACCTGGCGACCGCCGGTATCAGTGACCTGGTGGCGCGGCAGCGGGAGGCGCTCGCCGCCGGCTGAGGGGCTCAGACCTCCAGGTCGTAATCCATGATCAGCGGGGCGTGGCTGGAGAAGTGCTGCGTCTTGTTGATGGCGCCGTGCTCGACCTTGAAGCGCAGGCCCTCGGAGATGATCTGCAGGTCCGTGCGCCAGCCGGGGCCGTCGCGGTCGCCGTCGGGCCACCAGGTGAACTCGTCGCCATCCGAGTTGATCTCGCGGAAGGCGTCGGCGTAGCCGTTCGCCAGCAGCTCGTCCATCCACTGGCGCTCTTCGCCCAGGAAGCCGGGCTGGCCGCTGGCACTCTCCGTATCGGCAACATCGATGGCGCTGGGGGCGATCTGCCAGTTGCCGCAGATGATGAACTGGCGGCGCTTGTTACGGACCTTCTGCAGGTGGTGACCGTAGAGCTCGAAGAACTGCTCCTTGCGCGCCAGGGCGGCGCCGTCACCGGCGGGCGCCGCGGGTGCCAGCAGGCAGGCGACGCTGACGTCCTGGTAGTCGGCCTGGATGTAGCGGCCCTCCATGTCGAACTCGGCGAAGCCGAGCCCGGTCATGATGGCCTTGGGCAGCTTGCGGCAGTAGATGGCGACGCCGTTGGCCTTTCCGTCCACGTCGTCGAAGAAGTAGCCGTTGTAGTCCCGGGGGAAGTACTTGTCGTCCTGCAGGTCGTATTCTGAGCAGCGCAGGTCCTGGATGCAGATGAAATCCGCATCCTGTTCGCCAAGCCACTCGTAAAGCCCCTTTCCGGCCGCTTCCCTGAGGCCGTCAGCACTGAAGCTGATGATTCGCATTCCGTACCCCCTTGTCAGGGCGCTATGATACCGAATCGCGCCATGCCAGAATACTGAGTTGCATCAAGGAGTGGGCCCGCCATCCATGGAGGAATACCAGCGCGCTTTCATCGAGCTCGCGCGGCGCTACGACGTGCTGCGCTTCGGTGAGTTCACCCTCAAGTCGGGCCGTCGAAGCCCCTATTTCTTCAATGCCGGCGCCTTCGCCACGGGCGCCGCGCTGGCGACCCTGGGCCGCTGCTACGCGCACCGGATCGTCGATGCCGGCGTCGATTTCGACGTGCTCCTGGGCCCCGCCTACAAGGGCATTCCCCTGGCCGCGACCACGGCCGTCGCCCTCGCCGACCACCACGACCGCGACGTACCCTTCGCCTACAACCGCAAGGAGGCGAAGGACCACGGCGAGGGCGGATCGCTGGTCGGGGCGCCGCTCGAGGGCGGGGTACTGGTTATCGACGACGTGATTACCGCGGGCACGGCCGTGGGCGAGGTCATTGCCATGATCGAAGGCGCCGGGGCCCGGCTCGCCGGCGTGGTTATCGGCCTCGACCGGCGCGAGCGCGGGCAGGGCGAGCACTCCGCGGTGCAGGAGATCGCCGAGCGCCACGGCGTGCCGGTGCTCTCCATCGTGCACATGGGCCACCTCATCGACTGGCTCCGCGAGCGCGAGGATGCTCCCGCCGGCGCCGTCGAGGCCATGCTCGCCTACCGCGAGCAGTACGGCGTGTGACTTGTCCCCGCGTCCTGCGACGCCTATATTGCCGGGTAATGAGCGCGCGTATCGCGATTCCGGGGGTCTTCCTGGCCCTCCTTGCGGCTGTCACCGTCGAGGCCCAGCCGATGTACCGCTATATCAACGACGAAGGCAACGCCGTCGTCGCCTACCAGGTCCCCCCCGAGCACGTCGCCAAGGGCTACGAGGTCCTGAATGAGAAGGGCGTGATCGTCGACGTGGTCCCGCGCAGCCTCACCGCTGAAGAGCGGGCCAACATGACCAGCGAGGAGCGCCTGGCCCGGGAGGCCGAGGACGAGCGCAAGCGGCTGCAGGCGTGGGACCAGTCCCTGCTGCTGCGCTACAGCTCCGTGGAGGATATCGAGGCGGCCCGGGACCGGGCGCTTCGCGACCTGCGCATTCGCGTCAGTATCCTCAGGGGCAAGCAGCGCTCCCTGCGCCAGCAGGTGGAGAACTACCAGGCCCAGGCCGCCGACCAGGAGCGCCGGGGCGAGCCCGTGAGCGAGGCGCACCTCGAGGCGATCGAGGACCTGCGCCGCGACATGGCCCAGGCCCAGCGCTCCATGGTCGAGCGCGAGCGGGAGATCAGCGAGGTCGTGGCGTCCTACGAGCGCGATATCGAGCGCTTCCGCACGCTGCTCGAGGTGGTGGAACTGCGCAAGCGCATGGCCCGGAGCGACGGCACGGGCGCGGAGGACTAACCGGCGCTCGGCTCCTGCCGCGTCGCTTCCTGCTCCTGCCCCTGCCCGTGCTCGTCCCGCAGCGGGCGCGGGACCTCGCGAAAGAAACCCTCGAACAGGAACGACAGCTGCGCCGGCCAGTCGGCCGTGGGGCTGCGGCGGAAGCCGCTGCGCACGAACTGGGTCATCCGCCCCTCGGCGCTGGCCATGAGCAGGTTGGCCGCCGCGGGCAGGGGGAGCACCGGGCGCAGGCCCTCGTGCACCTCCGCGTCGCGCAGTACCTGGCGCAGCTGGGTCTCGTAGCGTTCGAACAGCTGTACCACGCGCTGGTGAAGCCGCGGGTTCTCCCCGGCGAGGGCATCGCCGGTCATGATGCGGGAAATACCGGGGTTGTGCTCCACGAAGCTGAGCAGCAGGCCGAGCATGTGTTCGCAGCGGGCCGCCGCGGCGGACTGCTCGCGCAGGATCAGCGCGATGCGCTCGAACAGGCTGTCCTCGATGAACTCGATGAGCCCCTCGAACATCTTCGACTTGCTGGGGAAGTGGCGGTAGAGCGCCGCCTCGGAAACGCCGACGCGCTCGGCCAGCCGCGCCGTGGTGATGCGGTCGCCGGGGTTGGCCTCGAGCATCTCCGCCAGCGCCTCGAGGATCTGCTGACGGCGCTGGGACTTACGTTGCGGCATGGGTGGGGGCTCTTCCAGGGTGCCCCCATCGTAGCCGGGGACCGGTAGCCCTGCAATACAGGTTCAGGATGCGGCCTCAGGTTCCCCGGCTGGTGATCTTCGTGCCCATGCCCTGGTCCGTGAAGATCTCGAGCAGCACCGCGTGCGGCACCCGCCCGTCGACGATGTGGGCGCTGGCGACACCGGACTTCACCGCCTCCAGGGCGCAGCTGATCTTCGGCAGCATGCCGCCGTGCACGGTGCCGTCGGCGATGAGTGCATCGACCTCGGCGGTGCTGAGACCGGTCAGCACCTTGCCGTCGCCGTCCATGAGGCCGGCGACGTTGGTGAGCAGCATGAGCTTCTCGGCCTGCATTACCTGGGCCAGCTTGCCGGCGACCAGGTCGGCGTTGATGTTGTAGCTCTGGCCCTCGTCGTCGCAGCCGATGGGGGCGATCACCGGGATGAAGTTGCTGTCGAGGATCACGTTGAGCATCTCCGTGTCCACCTGCCGCACTTCCCCCACGTGGCCGATGTCGATGATCTCCGGCGCCTCCAGCTCCGGGCCGCGGCGCTCGATGGTAAGCCGCCGGGCGCGGATGAGCTGGCCGTCCTTGCCGGTCACGCCGATGGCCTTGCCGCCGCTGCGGTGGATGGACGCGACGATTTCCTTGTTTACGCGGCCACCGAGCACCATTTCCACCACGTCCATGGTCTGCGAGTCCGTGACCCGCATGCCGTCCACGAACTCGCTCCTGATGTTCAGGCGCTCGAGGAGCGAGCCGATCTGCGGGCCACCGCCGTGGACCACGACCGGGTTCATGCCCACGAGCTTCATGAGCACGATGTCGCGGGCGAAGCTCTCGTGCAGCAGCGGGTCGACCATGGCGTTGCCGCCGAACTTCACGACGATGGTCTTGCCGGTGAAGCGCTGGATGTAGGGCAGCGCCTCGGTAAGGACCTGGGCGACCTGCAGGGCGGCGTCGGCGGAGAGTGACATGGCGTTCCCGGTGTGGATCGGTCAGAAGTTGGGGTCGAGGTCCGGGTGGACCTGCGCGAGCTGCTCGCGGAAGAGGCTCATGATCTCCTGCAGCGCGGTTTCGTCGTCGCCCTCGAAGCGCGCCGTGAGCGCGGCCGAGGTGTTGGAGGCGCGGAGCAGGCCCCAGCCGCGGGTGTAGTCGACGCGCACGCCGTCGAGGTCGTTGATGCGGCCGTCGCCGAAGTCCGCCTGCTGGCGGAAGCTCTCGACGAGCTGGAACTTCTGCGCCTCGTCCACGGGGATGATGATCTCCGGCGTGCTCGCGGAGTGATGGAACTGGGCGAGGAGCTCGTCCAGGGTGCTCTCGCTGCTGCTGACGATCTCGGCGAGCCGCGCGGCCGCGTAGAGGCCGTCGTCGAAACCGAACCAGCGCTCGCCGAACACCATGTGCCCGGAGAACTCGCCGCCGACCAGGGCGCCGGTCTCGGCGACTTTCTCCTTGATGTGGGTGTGACCGGTGCGCCAGAGCACCCCGCGCCCGCCGAGGCTGGTGACGAGCTGGGCGAGGTTGCGGGAACACTTCACGTCGTAGACCACGTCCGCCCCCGGGTTCCGCGTGATCACATCCTGGGCGAAGAGCATGAGCAGGTAGTCCGCGGGCACGATCTCGCCGCTGCCGGTCACCGCGGCCACCCGGTCGCCGTCGCCGTCGAAGGCGACGCCGAAGTCCGCGCCCTCCCGGCGCACCGCTGCCTGCAGGTCCGCGAGGTTGGCGGCCACGCTGGTGTCCGGCGGGTGGTTCGGGAAGCTGCCGTCGATGTCGCAGTAGAGCGGTATGACCTCGCAGCCCAGCTCCTCGAACAGCGTGGGCGCGAGGTGCCCGGTGGCGCCGTTGCCGGCGTCGACCACGATCTTCAGGGGCATGGCGATGGCGACGTCGCCGACGAGCTCATCGAGATAGTCGGAGGCCACATCGCGCTGGAGCTTGTGTCCGCTGCCCTGGCTGAACTTCCCGGAGAGGGCGATCTCGCGCAGGCGCTGGATGTCGCCGCTGGCCACGGGCTTGCGCTTCAGGTACAGCTTGACCCCGTTGTACTCCGCCGGGTTGTGGCTGCCGGTCACGATCAGCGCCGAGGTCGCGTCCTCGAACTGGTGCGCGGCGAAGTAGGCCAGCGGGGTCGGCACGAGGCCGATGTCGATGACGTCGCGACCCGCCTGCAGGAGTGCTCGCTCGAGGCCGGCCTTGATGCGGCCGCTGCTGGCGCGGCCGTCGTAGCCGAGCAGGAGGGTCTGCTCGCCCAGGTTTTCGGCCAGCGTGCCGATGGCGGCGCCGATGCGGTAGACCGTGTCGTCGTCGAGTTCCGTGTCGGCGATGCCTCGGATGTCGTAGGCGCGGAAGATGTGCGCCGGCAGCGCTTCCGCCGGGCCCGAGACCGCCTCCCGGCTCGGGGCGCTGGAAGCGGCCGCGGGCGCCGGGGCCTCCTGCACGCGGGGTACGCCATCCATGCGCGTCCGGCGCAGGGTCAGCTTGCGCAGGCTGCGGGCGATCGGGGCGAGTTCCGGTACCTTCAGCGTGTAGGGGGTGCGGTGTTCGGCGGCGGCCTCGGCCCGGGCCACCTCCCGGCGCAGCAGCGCCGGGTAGCGCCGGGCCACCAGGGCGAAGCCCGCGCTGCCGGCCAGGAGCAATAGGAGCAGCGCCAGCAGCGGCTGGGAGACCTTGTCCTCGAGGGAGGCAACGAGTGCCTCGCCCGGCGTGAACACCACGAACCAGGGCGTGCCCGCCACGGCGGCGCGCGCAGCCCGGTCGCCGGGGCCCGGACCGAAGACCCGGGTTTCCGCGCCGGCACCGCGGCCCTGCAGCCGCTGCAGCAGCGAGAAGGTGCCACCCTGGTCTTCCGGCGCCGCCAGGTTGTCGCGGAGCAGGCGCTCGTCGTAGCTCAGCAGGGCGACCAGCCGCTCGCCGTCACCGGCGAGCGCCCCGCGCTCGGCGAAGGAGTAGAGCCACCGCTCCCCGGCCCGGTAGGCTTCCGGCATGGTGGGTTCGCCGTTCGAGGCGCGGCGGACGAGGTCGATCTCGATGTGGTTCTCGAGGCCGCCCTCGCCCTCCTGGAGCCCGGCGGTGCCGAGGTCGTCGAGGGCGAAGACGCGCAGGCCCACGGCATCGGGAAAACCGTCCAGCGCAGCCGCCGCGGCGCCGGCCAGGGTGTCGGGCGTCGGCCCGGGCGGCAGCGCGGAGAACTCGTCACTGGCAAGCATGGACTGAAGCCGCGCCTGTACCGCCGCGGCCTGCGCGGCGACCGCCTGCGCCCGGCTGGCGGCGTAGCCCGCCGCGACTTCGTCGACCAGTTCACGCTCCAGCGCCGGCTGGCGCAGGATGAGCAGCCAGGCCAGCAGGAGCACGGCGGGGATCAGCAGCAGGGCGAAGCCGCTATAAAGGATGCCGTAGAGCCCGTTGCCCGCGGCGTCGATACCGTGCAGGCGGCGGCTGTCGCTGTTGCGTTGCTGTTCTTTTTTTAGCATGGCTTCAACTTGAGCATGGCTTCAACATGGCAGCCGGAGCCCCCGCTGCATCATAAACCGGCGCGGATCACGGGGAAACGACCGCGGCACCGCGGGTCGCGCGGTAGCGTTCGGCGATGTGCTGGACGATGGCGCGGGCAAGGCTGCCTTTTCCCGCCCGCGGCAGCGGCGCTTCGCCGCCGGCCCAGAGCAGGGTGACCGCGTTGTCGTCACTGTTGAAGCCGATACCCTCGGCGGAGACATCGTTGGCGACCACCAGGTCGAGGCCCTTGCGCTCCAGCTTGCCGCGGGCGTAGGCGAGGATGTCCCGGGTCTCGGCGGCGAAGCCCACGGTGAAGGGGCGCGGGTCGGCCGCCGCTACCGTGGCGACGATGTCCGGGTTGCGCACCAGGGTGAGGCTCAGCCGTTCCTCGTTCTTCTTTATCTTGTCGTCGGCGGCGTGCTCCGGCCGGTAGTCGGCGACCGCGGCGCAGGCGATGAAGATATCGCACGCCGGCAGCAGGGCGAGGCAGGCCTCGAGCATCTCGCGGGCGCTCTCCACGTCCGTACGCGCCACGTGCGGCGGCGTCGGCAGCGTCACCGGGCCGCTGACCAGCGTCGTGTGGGCGCCGGCGTCCACGCAGGCGGCGGCCAGGGCGAAGCCCATCTTGCCGGAGCTGTGGTTGGACAGGTAGCGCACCGGGTCCAGCGCCTCCCGCGTGGGGCCGGCGGTGATCACCACGCGCAGGCCGGCGAGGGCGCCGTGCTCGAACAGGCCCGCGGCGTGCTCGGCAATCGCCTGCGGTTCGCTCATGCGCCCGGTACCCACCTCGCCACAGGCCTGGTCCCCGTCCGCGGGGCCGACCCGGTGAATACCGCGCGCCTCGAGGGTGCCGATATTGGCCGCGGTGGCGGCGTCGGCCCACATCTGCTGGTTCATGGCCGGCGCCACGAGTACCGGCGCCGCCGTCGCCAGGGCGACGGTGGTCAGGAGGTCGTCGGCGCGGCCGGCGGCGAGGCGGGCGAGGCAGTCGGCCGTGGCGGGGGCGATGAGCAGCAGGTCGGCCCAGCGGGCGAGCTCGATATGGCCCATGCCGCGCTCGGCCTCCTCGTCGAGGAGGTCCCGGTGCACCGGGTGCGTCGACAGGGCCTGCATCGTGAGGGGCGTGATGAAGGCCTCGGCGCCGCGGGTCATGATCACCCTCACGTCGGCCCCGCGCGCCTGCAGTTCGCGCACGAGGAAGGCGGCCTTGTAGGCGGCGATGCCGCCGCAGACGCCAAGGACGACATTGCGATTGAAAAGATGTGCCATCGCGGGCCCCGGGCTGGGAAAATCGGGCGTGTGAAGGGCGGGAAGATAGCACAAGGCTCTCCGCCGGACACGGTTCGCGCAAAGCCCAGGGAGGGGCTGCCACATGGCGATCGACGACTGGCCGCGGGGTGAGGGGCCGCGCGAAAAGCTGCACCTGCACGGCCCCGGGGTGCTCTCCGATGCGGAGCTCCTCGCGGTGGTGCTGCGCACCGGGCGGCGTGGCGTGAGCGCCCTCGGCCTCGCCCGCGCCCTGCTGGAGCGCGGCGGCGATCTCGCCGGGGTGCTGGCCATGGACGCCGCCGCCCTGGAGGCGGAGCCCGGGGTGGGCAGCGCCAAGGTCGCGCAGCTGCAGGCCGCGGTGGAGCTGGCCAGGCGCAGCGTCGAGCAGCAGCTGCGCCGGGCCGACGTGATGAGCAGCCCCCGGCATACCCGGCGCTTCCTGCAGCACCACCTGGCGGCGCGGACCCGCGAGGTCTTCACCTGTCTTTTCCTCGACAGCCAGCACCGGCTGCTGCGCTGCGAGGACCTGTTTCTCGGTACCCTCGACGGGGCCGCCGTCTATCCCCGGGAGGTGGCGGTGCGCGCCCTGCAGCACCGGGCGGCGGCGGTGATCCTCGCCCACAACCATCCCTCGGGGGTCGCCGAGCCCAGCCACGCGGACCGGCGCATCACCGAGCGCCTGCAGGCCGGCCTCGGCCTCCTCGACATCCGGGTACTGGACCACGTGATCGTCGGCCGCGGCGAGGCCTTCTCTTTCGCGGAACAGGGGCTGCTCTGAAACGCCACATCAGTCCTTGCGGACCCCCCGACCTTCTGGTATAAAGTCGCGCTCCGCGCGGCAGGCCCCCCGAACCGAGGTGAGATGTGCCCCGCCGCCCCACAGTTTTGCAGGCCCCCGGCGTGTAGGTCCCCGGGTCCCGAAGGAGACAACGATGGCACGAGTCTGTCAGGTCACCGGCAAGCGCCCGGTCACCGGTAACAACGTATCGCACGCCAAGAACCGGCGTCGCCGCCGCTTCCTGCCGAACCTGCACCAGCATCGCTTCTGGGTGGATTCGGAGAAGCGCTTTGTCACCCTGCGCGTCTCGAGCAAGGGTATGCGCATCATCGACAAGAAAGGCATCGACACCGTCCTGGGCGAACTGCGCGCCCGTGGCGAGAAAGTCTGAGCACGGCTGGCTGAAGGAGCACGATCATGAGAGAAAAGATCCGCATGAATTCCACCGCCGGCACCGGGCATTTCTACACCACGGACAAGAACAAGCGCACCACGCCGGACAAGCTGGAAATGAAGAAATTCGACCCCGTCGTTCGCAAGCACGTGATCTACAAGGAAGGCAAGATCAAGTAGGGCGCCTGCGAGCACGCTAGACCCCGGCACCGCCCGTGCCGGAACTCCCCGAAGTCGAAACCACCCGCCGCGGCCTAGCACCGCACGCCGTGGGCGAGCGCGTCCTCGCGGTCACCGTCCGCGAGCCGCGGCTGCGCTGGCCCGTGGACCCGGCGCTGCCCGCCGCACTCGCCGGCCAGCGGGTCGACGCCATCGACCGGCGCGCCAAGTACCTGCTCTTTCGCACCGCCGCCGGGCGCCTGGTGGTGCACCTCGGCATGTCCGGCTCCGTGCGCGTGCTGCCCGCCGACACCGCGCCGGCGCTGCACGATCACATCGACATCGTCCTCGAGAGCGGGGTCGCCCTGCGCTACAACGACCCGCGCCGCTTCGGCAGCTTTCACTGGCTCCCGGGAGACGCCGGCCACCCCCTGCTGGACCACCTCGGCCCCGAGCCGCTCGGCGATGCCTTCGACGGCGCGTACCTGTACCGCCTCTCCCGCGGGCGGCGGGCCCCGGTCAAGGCCTTCATCATGGATTCCCGGGTCGTGGTCGGCGTGGGCAACATCTACGCGGCCGAATCCCTCTTCCTCGCCGGTATCTCGCCCCGGCGCCCGGCCGGGCGTATCGGTGCCGCGCGCTACGACGCCCTCGCCGGGCACATCCGCGCCGTGCTCGCGGCCGCCATCGCCCAGGGCGGGACCACCCTGCGCGATTTCGTCGGCAGCGACGGCCGCCCGGGCTACTTCGCGCAGCAGCTGTGGGTCTACGGCCGCGCGGGCGAGCCCTGCCGGCGCTGCGGGGCCCCGCTGCGGGAGCGGCGCATCGCCCAGCGGGCCAGTGTCTACTGCGTAGCCTGCCAGCGGTGAACGGGCTACACTAACGGCGATAAAGGGAGCGGACCACCCGGTCCGGGGGAGAGAAACATGAAGCTTCTTGAGCGACTGCCCGCCTTGCTGCTGGCCCTGGTGATCGTCGCACCGACGGTCCACGCCCAGTCCGTGGACGAAAAACCCAACGGTTTCGCCATGGTCGGCGACCTCGTCGTCGCCCGGCCCATCGGCCTGGTCATGACCGCGGTCGGGGCCGCGGCCTTCGTGGTCAGCCTGCCGTTCACCGCCCTGGCGGGCCACGTGAGCGAGTCTGCCGAGACCCTGGTGCTCGGGCCCGGTGAGGCCACCTTCATGCGCTGCCTGGGCTGCCGCGAGCCGGGCTACACCTACAAGGACAAGGAACTCCGGGACGCCCGCGGGCAGAACGACTGATCCGGGACCGGGTCAGTCCGCGAAGCGTGCCGCCAGTGCCTCCGCGACCGACGGGGGCACGAAGGGCTCGACGTTGCCGTTGAGAGCGGCGATCTCCCGCACCAGCGACGACGAAATGTAGGACAGGTGCTCCGAGGGCGTCAGGAAGATGCTCTCGAACTCGGGGTAGATGGCCCGGTTCATGTTCGCCAGCTGGAACTCGTACTCGAAATCCGCTACCGCGCGCAGCCCCCGCAGCACGCAGCGCGCGCCGAGGCTCCGGGCGAAGTCCGTGAGCAGGTTGCTGAAGCCCTGCACCTCCACGTTGGGCAGGTGCGCAAGGGAAGTCTCGCAGAGCGCGACGCGCTGCTCCAGGTTGAACAGCGGCGTCTTTTTCTCACTGTAGGCAATGGCCACGACCACGCGGTCGAAGAGCCGGGCAGCGCGCTCGGCCAGGTCGACGTGTCCGTTGGTGATCGGGTCGAAGGTCCCCGGGTAGATCACCGTTTCCCGACTCATGGCAGCGGTTCCCTGCGGCTGAAGGCGCCGATGGTAAACAATTCACCCGGGGGCCACAAACGGCCGGTAGAGGCCGAACTGCACGCCCCCGCCCTTGCCGCTGCGGTGGCAGGTCCAGCCCCCGGGCAGCAGCGCGGCGGGGTCGCGCTGGTCCGTTTCCACGTAGACCAGCGTGCCCTCGTGACAGAGCGGCGCGAGCTCCGTGCTCACCCGGGCCAGCGCGTCGCCGGCGAACGGCGGGTCGAGAAAGATGAGGTCGAAGGGGCCCTCGCCCGGGGTGAGAAAGCGCTCCGCGCGCTCGCAGCGGCAGTCGGCGCGGTCCAGGGCGCCGAGGGTGTCGAGGACGGCGCGCAGGCGCTCCATGGCCTGCCGGTCGCTGTCCACGAAGGTGACCGCTGCGGCGCCGCGGGACAGGGCCTCGAGGCCGAGCGCGCCGCTGCCGGCAAACAGATCGAGGCAGCGGGCCCCGGGCACGACGGCCTGCAGCCAGTTGAAGAGGGTTTCGCGAACGCGGTCCGCCGTGGGCCGCAGCCCCGGGCGGTCGGCTACCGCCAGGCGCCGGCCGCGCCACTGGCCGCCGATGATGCGGATGCCGCCTCTGCCCCTCCCTGCCGCCATTTTTCCCGCCTGTGCCACGGTGATAGCATAGGCGCCCCGCGGGCGCCCGCCCGCGCACTCTAGCACGGCCGACATGAAGTTCTTCAAGCGCAGGAAAGGCGCTGCCGACGAGGGCGCCGAGGCGCCTGCGACCGACAGCGCCACCCCATCCGAAAGCCCCGCGGAACCGCCCGCCGAGGCGCTGCCGGCGGATGAAGAGAAGGCCCGCCCCGGTTTCTTCAGCCGCCTGCGCCGCGGTCTCGGCCGCACCAGCGACAACCTCGTGGCCGGCCTCGGCAACCTGTTTCTCGGGCGCAAGGAAATCGACGCCGAGCTCCTCGAGGAGCTCGAGTCCCGGCTGCTGCTGGCGGACGTCGGCGTGGACGCCACCGTGCACATCATCGAGCAGCTCACGCAGCGCGTCTCGCGCAGGGAGCTGACCGAGCCCGAGGCCCTGCGCGACGCGCTGCGCGAGGAACTGCTGGCCATCCTCGAGCCCTGCGAGCGGCCGCTCGCCGTCGGCGGCGCCGCGCCCTTCGTGATCCTCATGGTCGGGGTGAACGGTGTGGGCAAAACCACCACCATCGGCAAGCTGGCCCGCCGCTTCCAGGACGAGGGCCGCTCGGTGATGCTCGCCGCCGGCGACACGTTCCGCGCCGCCGCCGTGGAGCAGCTGCAGGTCTGGGGCGATCGCCATGACGTCCCGGTGATCGCCCAGCACACCGGTGCCGACAGCGCCTCGGTGCTCTACGACGCCTTTGCCGCCGCCCGCGCCCGCGGCGTGGATGTGCTCATCGCCGATACGGCCGGCCGGCTGCACAACAAGGACCACCTCATGGACGAGCTGCGCAAGGTGGTGCGCGTCCTCGGCAAGCTCGACCCGGCCGCACCCCACGAGGTGATGCTGGTTCTCGATGCGGGCACCGGGCAGAACGCCCTCGCCCAGGCGGACACCTTCACGGAGGCCGTGGGCGTGACCGGTATCACCCTTACCAAGCTCGACGGTACCGCCAAGGGCGGCATCATCTTCGCCATTGCCCGCAAGCTGGGCCTGCCGATCCGCTTCATCGGTGTCGGCGAAACCGCGGAGGACCTGCGCCCCTTCGTCGCCGGTGAGTTCATCGACGCGCTCTTCGACCGGACCTGAGCCCGCGGTGATTACCTTCGAGCGGGTCAGCAAGCGTTTCGAGGGCGGCCACGACGCGCTCCGCGATGTCTCCTTCGAGATCGGCGCCGACGAGCTGGTGTTTCTCACCGGCCACTCCGGCGCCGGCAAGACGACGCTACTGCGCCTGGTCATGCTGCTCGAGCGGCCCACCCGGGGCCGCGTGGTGGTGAACGGCCGCGACGTCTCGCGCATCGCCCGTCGCGGCATTCCGGCGCACCGCCGCGAGGTCGGCGTGGTGTTCCAGAACCACCGGCTGCTCTTCGACCGCAGTGTTTTCGACAACGTGGCCCTGCCGCTGTATATCGCCGGCTATGACCACCGCGAGGTCGGCAAGCGCGTGCGCGCCGCCCTGGACAAGGTCGGCCTGCTCCGCCACGAGCGGGCCATGCCCGTGACCCTGTCCGGCGGCGAGCAGCAGCGCGTGGGCATCGCCCGCGCCGTGGTCGGCCGGCCGCCGGTGCTGCTCGCCGACGAGCCCACGGGCAACCTTGACCCGGCCCTGTCGGCGGAGATCATGACCCTGTTCGAGGATTTCTCCCGCGTCGGCGTCACGGTGCTTATCGCCAGCCACGATCTCGCGCTGATTTCCCGGCTGCGGCACCGGATCATCACCCTCCGCGAGGGGCGCCTGATGGGGGCGCCGGCCTGATGGCGGCCCGGCCCGCGCGCCGCGAGGGCGCACGCCGGGAGGGCGCGCGCGTGCAGCGCACGCGGGTCTCGCACCGGTTCAACGCCTGGGTGCGCCATCACCGCCTGTCCGCCGCCGACAGCCTGCGCCGGGTGCTCGAGCGGCCCACGGCAAGCCTGCTGACCTGGCTGGTGGTGGGCATTGCGCTCGCGCTGCCGGTGAGCCTGGCCCTGTCCCTGGACAACCTGCGCGCCCTCGGGGGCCGGGTGGACAGCCAGGCCCAGCTCTCCGTGTTCCTCCGGCCCGCGGTCGACGCCGTCGCCGGGCAGGCGCTGGCCGAGGAGCTCGGCCAGCGCGCGGAAATCGCCGCGGCGACCTTCCGCTCCCGGGAAGAGGCGCTGGAGGAGTTCCGCGCCCGTTCCGGTTTCAGCGACGTGCTCGGCGGCCTCGAGGACAACCCCCTGCCCCACCTGCTCCTTGTCGTCCCCCGGGACCCGGCGCAGGCGGCGGCGCTGGCTGAGGAAATCGGTGCGCTCGCGACTGTCGACGAAGTGATCCTCGACCTCGCCTGGCTCGAGCGCCTGCGGCGGCTCACCGAGCTCGGCGCGCGCCTGGTGCTGGTGGCGGCGCTGCTGCTGGCCGCCGGGGTCCTGCTGGTGCTCGGCAACACGATCCGCCTCGCCGTGGAGGGCCGCCGGGAGGAGATCGAGGTCACCCGCCTCGTGGGCGCGTCCGATGCTTTCGTGCGCCGGCCCTTCCTCTATTCCGGCCTGTGGTATGGCATCGGCGGCGGCGTCGTCGCCGCGCTGCTCGTGGCCGCGGTGTTCGCGGCGCTGCGCGGCCCGGTGGCGCAGCTGGCCGAGGCCTACGGGGCGGACTGGCGGCTGGCCGGCCTGGGCCTCATCGATGCGTTCGGGCTGGTGCTGGCGGGCGGCGCGCTCGGCCTCATCGCCGCCTGGCTGGCCGTGGGCCGGCACCTGCGGCTGGACCCCGGGGAACTTCCAGGAAATTAGCACTCTAATACGCCGAGTGCTAAACTTGAGCACCAGTTTCGGAGGGGAACCGCATGAGTACCCAGCTTCAGCCCATCGACCAGATGGCACCGGGGGCCAACCTTGCCGCCTACGTACAGGCGGTGGCCAGCATCCCGGTACTGAGCGCCGAGCGCGAGCAGGAACTCGCGCGGCAGCTCCATTACCAGAACGACGTGCAGGCCGCGCGTGAGCTGGTCATGTCCCACCTGCGTTTCGTGGTGCATATCGCCCGCAGCTACAGCGGCTACGGCCTCGCCGAGGCGGACCTGATCCAGGAAGGCAACGTCGGCCTGATGAAGGCCGTGAAGCGCTTCGACCCGGAAAAGGGCGTGCGCCTCGTGTCCTTTGCCGTGCACTGGATCAAGGCCGAGATCCACGAGTACATCCTGCGCAACTGGCGCATCGTCAAGGTCGCCACGACCAAGGCGCAGCGCAAGCTGTTCTTCAACCTGCGCAGCGCCAAGAAGAGCCTGGCCTGGCTCACCGCCGCGGAGGCCCAGGCCGTCGCCGATGACCTCGGCGTCAACGTGCAGGAAGTCCAGCGCATGGAGGGCCGCCTCTCCAGCCGCGACCTCGCTTTCGACGCGCCGGCGGACAGCGACGACGAGGACGGCTGGCAGGCGCCGCAGTACTACCTCGAAGACCAGGGCGGTGACCCGGCTGCCGCGGTCGAATCCGAGGACTGGCGCGCCCGGAGCGAAGGGCAGCTGCAGGAGGCCCTGCGCAACCTCGACGAGCGCAGCCGCGACATCGTCGCCCGGCGCTGGCTCGCCGACGACAAGGCCACGCTGCACGAGCTGGCGGCCGAGTACGGGGTCTCCGCCGAGCGCATCCGTCAGCTCGAGCAGGCGGCCATGAAGAAGCTGCGGACCGCCATCGCCGCCTGACCCGTGGCCAAGCTGTTTCTCTCCCTCGGCGCGCTGGCCGGCCTGCTGGCCGTCGCCCTAGGCGCCTTCGGCGCCCACGCCCTGCGCGGGCGCCTCGATGAGTACGCCCGCGGCGTGTTCGAGACCGCGGTGCAGTACCACTTCTATCACGCCCTCGCGCTAGCCCTCGTCGGCGTGCTGCTGCTGTCGCAGCCGGCGACGGCGCTGCTGAAGTCCAGCGGCTGGCTCTTCCTCATTGGCATCGCCGTCTTCTCCGGCAGCCTCTACCTCCTCGCCATCACCGGTATCAAGTGGCTCGGTGCGGTCACCCCCCTCGGCGGCCTCGCCTTCATCGCCGGCTGGGGTTGCCTCGCTGCGGCCGCCTGGAAACTGCTGCCCTGAGGGGCGGCGCAGGTCCGTGAGCGAGGAAAGCGAGCGCGCACACCGCCCGATCCGCAGCTTCGTGCTGCGCCACGGCCGCATGACCACGGCACAGCGCAGGGCCTGGGACGCCGGCTGGGAACGTTTCGGAATCGACTTTACGGGTCGGCCGCTGGACTTCGATGCCCTGTTCGGCCGCCCGGGCCCGCGGGTGCTGGAGATCGGTTTCGGCATGGGCCAGTCCCTGGCGGAGATGGCGGCCGCGGCGCCGGAGAGCAACTTCCTCGGCATCGAGGTGCACCGCCCCGGCGTGGGCAAGCTCCTGCACCTGGTGCAGGAACAGGGGCTCGGCAACGTGCGCGTCATGTGCCACGACGCGGTGGAGGTGCTACGGGACTGCATCGAGCCTGGTTCCCTGGACACCCTGCAGGTCTTCTTCCCCGACCCCTGGCACAAGAAGCGGCACCACAAGCGCCGCCTCATCCAGCCGCCCTTCGTCGAACTGGCCGCCTCGCGGCTCTGCCCCGGCGGCCGGCTGCACCTGGCCACGGACTGGGAGAACTACGCCGGGCAGATGCTCGAGGTGCTCTCGGCCTGCCCGCTGCTCGAAAACACGGCCCCCGGCACCGGCTACGCGCCGCGGCCGGCACAGCGGCCGCTCACCAAGTTCGAGCAGCGCGGTGAGCGCCTGGGTCACGGTGTCTGGGACCTGGTTTTCCAGCGCCGCTAGTCAGCAAAAAAAGCCCCGACCACGTCGTCGAGAAAGGCGAGCCCCAGCGGCGTGGTGCCGAGGTGCGCCGGGTCGTCCCACAGCAGCCCCTTCTCCACCAGCGCTGTCACCGTGGCCGCGATCGCCGCGTCGTCCAGCCCCGTCGCCTCGGCGAAGCGCGTGCGCGGCACGCCCTCGACCAGCCGCAGCGCATTGAGCATGAACTCGCCGGCGAGGTCCGCGGGCTCGAGGTCGCGTTCGCTGGCGTTAAAGTCCCCGGGCGCGGCATCGAGGTAGGCCTCCGGCTGGCGCCGCTTGGCATGGCGGCGCACGCGGCCGTCCGCTCCGGTGACCTTGCCGTGGGCGCCGGCGCCGATGGCGAGGTAGTCGCCGAAGGTCCAGTAGCCGAGGTTGTGCCGGCAGCGCCAGCCGGGCCGGCTCCAGGCCGAGACCTCGTAGCGCCCGTAGCCGGCGCCGTCCAGCCGCTTCACGCCCTCGCTCTCCAGGTCGCCGAGGATCGCCTCGCCGGGCAGCAGCGGCGGGCGCCGGTGGAAGACCGTGTTCGGCTCGATGGTGAGCTGGTACCAGGACAGGTGTTCCGGGCCCAGGGCGATGGCGGTGTCGAGGTCGGCCAGGCCCGCCGCCAGGTCCTGCCCCGGCAGGCCGTGCATGAGGTCCAGGTTGAGGTTGTCGAAGCCCGCCTCGCGCGCCGCGGCAACGGCCGCCAGGGCCTGGGCGCGGTCGTGCACGCGGCCCAGGCGGGTGAGGGCGTCGTCGTCGAAGCTCTGGATGCCGAGGGAGAGGCGGTTCACGCCGGCGCGGCGGAAGGCGGCGAACTTGGCCGCCTCGGCGCTCCCGGGGTTGGCCTCCAGGGTGATCTCCGCATCCGCGGCGAGCAGCACGCGCTCGCCGATGCCCCGCAGCAGCCGCGCGATCGCCCCGGCGGAGAACAGGCTGGGCGTGCCGCCGCCGATGAACACGCTGCCGACCGGGCGCCCGCGCGCCGCGGCGGCCTCCCCGTCGAGGTCGGCCAGCAGTGCCGTGACGTAGGCGTCCTCGGGCAGCTGCTTCCGCTCGTGGGAGTTGAAGTCACAGTAGGGGCACTTGCGCTCGCACCAGGGCAGGTGCACGTAGAGCCCCAGGGGTTGGCGGCTCACGGTGTGGCGTCGAGCCCCCGCAGGGCGTCGAGCAGTGCGGCGCTGGCCCGGGCGCGGTGGCTCAGCCGGTTCTTCTCCGCGGGCGCAAGCTCGGCGGCGGTGACCGCCAGGCCCTCGGGCTCGAACAGCGGGTCGTAGCCGAAGCCGCCCCCGCCGCTCGCGGCCTCGCGGATGCGGCCCGGCCAGCGGCCCTCGGCGATCACCGGGGTCGGGTCGTCGCCGCTGCGCAGGCACACCAGCGCGCAGTGGAAGTGGGCGCCGCGCTCCCCGGCCGGCACGCCGGCGAGGGCGTCGAGCAGCTTCGCGTTGTTGGCCGCGTCGTCGCCCTTCCCGCCGGCAACCGCCGCGTAGCGGGCCGAGTAGATCCCCGGCGCGCCGCCCAGCGCGTCGACCGCCAGGCCCGAGTCGTCGGCGATCGCCGGCAGGCCCGTGTGCGCCGCTGCCGCCCGCGCCTTGAGGATGGCGTTTTCCACGAAGGACAGGCCCGTTTCCTCGACCTCGGGCACCCCGAACTCGCCCTGGGGCCGGAGGGTGACGCCCAGCGGCTCGAGGGTGCGCGCCAGCTCGGCGATCTTGCCGCGGTTGCCGCTGGCGACGACGATCTCGGTCATGCTGGCCTCGTGATGTGGTAGATGGCGGTCTGCGCAAACAGGTTGGGCCAGGCCCGGGCCAGGGCCGAGGCACCGGCGCCCACCATGTCGCGCGCCAGGATGCGCACGCCGAGCTCTGCGCAGAGCTGCTCGAAGTCGCGCACGGTGCAGAAATGGATATTCGGCGTGTCGTACCAGTTGTAGGGCATGAAGCGCGACACGGGCATGCGGCCGCGGGTCGCCAGGTGCACCCGGCAGCTCCAGTGACCGAAGTTCGGAAAGGTGACGATGCCCTGGCGGCCGACGCGCAGCATCTCGGCGAGCACCTTGTCCGGGTAGTGCATCGCCTGCAGGGCGTGGGCGAGCACGACGGTGTCGAAGCTCTGGTCCGGGAAGTTGGCCAGGCCGCGGTCCAGGTCCTGCTGCACGATGTTGAGGCCGCGGCCGACGGCGCGGGTGATGTTGTCCTCGTCGATCTCGATACCGGTGCCCGCGGTGCCGCGCGTCTCGCGCAGGAACTCGAGGAACTCGCCGTCGCCGCAGCCGAGGTCCAGGACCCGGGAGCCCGGGTCGATCCAGCGCGCGCTGTGGCTGAGGTCCTGGCGCATCAGCTGACCTCCACCTGCTGCAGGTAGGCGCGGAACAGCGCCAGGTAGCGCGGGATGGGCATGAGGAAGGCGTCGTGCCCCTCGTCGGCGGCGATGTCCGCGTAGCTCACCTCGCGGCGCGCGGCGATGAGCGCGTCGACGATCTCCCGGGAGCGCGCCGGCGGGAAGCGCCAGTCCGTGGAGAAGGACAGCACGAGGAAGCGGCAGCTCGCGTTCTCGAAGGCGGCCACCGGGTCATCGCCGTACTCCCGGGCGAGGTCGAAGTAGTCCAGCGCCTGGGTCATCAGGATGTAGGTGTTGGCGTCGAAGCTGTCGGAGAAGCGCGAGCCCTGGTAGCGCAGGTAGCTCTGTACCTGGAACTCCACCGGCTCGTCGCCGCCGATCTCGAAGCTGCCGGAGCGCAGCTCGCGGCCGAACTTGCTCGCCATGGCGTCGTCCGACAGGTAGGTGATGTGCCCGACCATGCGCGCGAGGGCGAGCCCCCGGGCCGGCACCTTGCCGGCGCGCAGGTAGTGGCCGCCCTCGAAATCCGGGTCGGACTGGATCGCGTGGCGCGCCACCTCGTTGAAGGCGAGGTTCTGTGCCGAGAGCTTGAGGGCGGCGGCGATGACGATGCAGTGGCGCAGCCGCTCCGGGTAGAGCAGCGCCCAGCGCATGGCCTGCATGCCGCCGAGGCTGCCGCCGACCACGGCCGCCCAGCAGTCGATGCCCAGCGCATCGGCGAGCCGGGCCTGGCTGTGTACCCAGTCGCGCACGCGCAGCGCCGGGAACTCCGGGCCCCAGGGCTGTCCCGTCGCCGGGTTGATGGAGGCCGGCCCGGTGGAGCCGTGGCAGCCGCCGAGGTTGTTCAGCGAGACGACGAAGAAGCGCTCCGTATCGATGGGCTTGCCGGGACCGATGCACTCGTCCCACCAGCCGGGCTTGCGGTCGTCGGGGCTGTGCCGCCCGGCGGCGTGGTGGTGGCCGGAGAGCGCGTGGCAGACGAGGATGGCGTTGTCCCGCGCGGCGTTGAGCTCGCCGTAGGTCTCGTAGACGAGGTCGTAGGCGGGCAGCACCCGCCCGCAGGCGAGCGTCAGGGGCTCGTCGAAGTGCTGCGTCTGCGGCGTGACCAGGCCGACAGAGCCGCCGTTGGCGTGCGTTGCCACGGCAGTCCCGTCACACACCCATGACCAGCGCCGGGTGCAGGCCCACGCCGGCAGCCATGTGGCGCAGGGCGATCTGCAGCACGTTGATCAGGATGAAGACCAGGATCGGCGAGAAGTCGAGGCCGCCCATGGGCGGCAGGATGCGCCGCACCGGCGCCATCACCGGCTCGGTGATCTGCCAGAGCAGCAGCAGCGCCGGGTGCCGGCTGGTGGGAGCGACCCAGCTGATGATGATCATGGCCAGCAGGGCGAAGAAGTAGATGTTGACCAGCAGCCCGAGGACACCGATCACCGACCAGGCGACGATCAGCGTGGGCCCGACCAGGCCGGCGCCGTGAAGCAGCAGCAGGGTGACGATGCCCAGCGCCTGGAGGACCACGGCGAGCACCAGCGAGGCGCTGTCGAAACGGCCGAAGGCGGGGAACAGCCGCCGCGTCGGCCGCACCAGGGGATTGGTGGCGCGCACCACGAACTGGCTGATCGGGTTGTAGAAATCCGCCCGGGCGAAGTGGAACAGGAAGCGCAGGAGCATGACCAGCAGGTACAGGCTCAGGGCGGTCTGGACCAGGTAGGCGAAGATCTCGTTCATGGCACTCATGGTTTTGTGTCCTTTCGGGCGCTCAGCCCAGCTCGTCGGCCATTTCCTTCGAGCGGGCGAGGCAGGCGGCCATGGCCCGGGTGACCGTGGCCTCCAGGCCGTCGCCGCGGAAGCTCTCGATGGCGCGCTCGGTGGTGCCGCCGGGGGAACAGACCCGCCGGCGCAGCTCGGCGAGCTCGACGCCGCTCTCGGCCGCCATGCGCGCGGCGCCGAGGCAGGTCTGGGCGGTGAGGGCGGTGGCGGTTTCCCGGGAAAGGCCCAGGCGTTCGCCCTCCGCCGCCATCGCTTCCATGAACAGGAAGAAGTAGGCCGGGCCGCTGCCGGAGACGGCGGTCACCGCGTGCAGGTCGTCTTCCGTTTCCACCCAGCGCACGAGGCCCACGGCAGAGAGGATCTTGGCGGCGTGGGCGCGCTGGGTCTCGTTCACGGCGCCGGTCGCGTAGAGGCCGCTGGCGCCGGCGCCGAGGAGCGCCGGCGTGTTCGGCATGCAGCGGATGACCGGGACGCCGGGGCCGAGCCAGCGCTCGAGGCTGGCCACGGGGATGCCCGCGGCGATCGACAGGGCCACGGTGTTGCCGCCCGCCAGCGCCGGGGCAATGTCGGTGCAGACCTGCTCCATGACCTGCGGCTTCACGGCGAGAATGACCACGTCGGCGCCCTCGACCGCGGCGCGGTTGTCGCTGCCGGTCGCGACCGGGGCCACCTCGCGCAGGCGCCCGAGGCTGTCCGGCGACGGGTCGCTGGCGCTCAGGTTGGCCGGCGGATGCCCCTTGGCCACGAGCCCGCCGATGATGCTGGCGGCCATGTTGCCGGCGCCGATGAAGGCTATGCGGATCTCTGCCACGGCTTAAAGTCCGGTGTCTCGGGAAACCCGCGAGTATACACGTCGCTGTTTCACTAAATCACGTGCCCCGCGGGCCGAAGATGGCCGTGCCGATACGCACCAGGGTCGCGCCCTCGGCGATGGCCGCCTCGAGGTCCGCGGACATGCCCATGGACAGCGTATCGAGCCCCGGCAGCGTCCCGCCAAGCGTGGCGAGGAGGGCGGCGAGGCGAGCGAAGGGCTCGCGCTTCCTCGCCTCGTCCTGGACGGGGGCGGGGATGGCCATGAGGCCGCGCAGCTCCAGCCGGGGCAGCGCTGCCACGGCGGCGGCCAGGGCGGGCAGCGCGTCGGGCTCCACGCCGGACTTGCTCGCCTCGCCGGAGATGTTCACCTGCAGGCAGACCTTGAGCGGTGGCAGGTTGTCCGGGCGCTGCTCGGAGAGGCGCCGGGCGATCTTCAGCCGGTCCAGGCTGTGCACCCAGTCGAAGTGCGCGGCGATGGACCGGGTCTTGTTGGACTGGATCGGGCCGATGAAATGCCAGTGGATGTCTAGGTCGCCGGTGGCGGCGATCTTGTCCTCGGCCTCCTGCAGGTAGTTTTCGCCGAAGTGGCGCTGGCCGGCCGCGAAGGCGGCGCGGACGGCCTCGGCGGGGTGCGTTTTGCTCACGGCGAGGACCTGGACCGTCTTTGGGTCCCGCCCGACTTTTTCTGCCGCGGCCCTGACCCGCTCCCAGACCTCTGCTATATTGCCCGCAATGCAATCCGCGTCCATGGCTGCATGGTAGCGTAAGGCGCCCGCTGCAGCGACAACGGACGTGTCGAGGGGGACCGGAAGCATGGACATTACTGAACTCCTGGCGTTCAGCGCGAAGCAGGGTGCGTCGGACCTGCACCTATCCGCCGGGCTGCCGCCCATGATCCGCGTCGACGGTGACGTACGCCGCATCAACCTGCCGCCCCTCGAGCACAAGCAGGTTCACGAGCTGCTGTACGACATCATGAACGACAAGCAGCGCAAGGACTACGAGGAGTTCCTCGAGACCGACTTCTCCTTCGAGGTGCCGGGCGTCGCCCGCTTCCGGGTCAACGTCTTCAACCAGAACCGCGGTGCCGGCGGTGTCTTCCGGACCATTCCCTCCCGGGTGTGGACCATGGAGGACCTCGGCATGGGCCAGGTCTTCCGCGACGTGTGCATGATGCCCCGGGGCCTGGTGCTGGTGACCGGCCCGACCGGCTCCGGCAAGTCGACCACGCTGGCGGCGATGATTGACTACATCAACGACAACAAGTACGAGCACATCCTCACCATCGAGGATCCGATCGAGTTCGTGCACGAGAGCCGCAAGTGCCTGGTCAACCAGCGCGAGGTGCACCGGGACACGCTCGGCTTCGCCGAGGCCCTGCGCTCGGCGCTGCGCGAGGACCCGGACATCATCCTGGTGGGCGAGATGCGCGACCTCGAGACGATCCGCCTCGCGCTCACCGCCGCCGAGACCGGCCACCTGGTCTTCGGCACCCTGCACACCACCTCCGCGGCCAAGACCATCGACCGTGTCATCGACGTGTTCCCGGCGGCGGAGAAGGCCATGGTCCGCTCCATGCTCTCGGAGTCGCTGCAGGCCGTGATTTCCCAGACCCTGATGAAGCGCATCGGCGGCGGCCGGGTGGCGGCGCACGAGATCATGCGGGCGACCTCGGCCATCCGTAACCTGATCCGCGAGGACAAGGTCGCGCAGATGTACTCGGCGATCCAGACCGGTCACGCCGTGGGCATGCAGACCATGGACCAGTGCCTGAAGGAGCTGGTCGCGAAGCGGGTGGTGTCGCGCGACCACGCCCGCGAGAAGGCGCGCATACCCGAAGATTTCTAGACCCCAGGGCCCCCAGAGAGGTCACAGGCCATGAACGTAGAAGAGCTCATGCGCGAAGTCGTCGAAAGGAACGGCTCCGATGGCTTCCTGACGGCCCGGGCCTCACCGGCGGTCAAGGTGGACGGGCAGATCTACTCCCTGGAAACGCCCGCCCTCGACGAGGAGCAGGTGCGCGACCTCGTGCTCGGTACCCTGTCCGATGCCCAGAAGTCCGATTTCCTGCGCACCCACGAGTGCAACTACGCCCTGCAGTCCGAGGAGTACGGCCGCTTCCGGGCCAGCGCCTTCGTGCAGCGGGGCAACTGCGGCCTGGTGATCCGGCGCATTCAGACGCGGATCCCGCGGGTGGACGAGCTCAACCTGCCGCCGATCATCGAGGAACTGGCCATGGTCAAGCGTGGCCTGGTCATGTTCGTGGGCGGCACCGGCACCGGTAAGTCGACCTCGCTGGCCGCCATGGTCGGGCACCGCAACCGCAATTCCCGGGGCCACATCGTCACCGTGGAGGACCCGATCGAGTTCATCCACGACCACGCCGGCTGCCTGGTGACCCAGCGCGAGGTGGGCCTCGACACGGCCTCCTTCGAGATCGCCCTGCAGAACGCCCTGCGCCAGGCGCCGGACGTGATCCTCATCGGCGAGGTGCGCAACGCCGAGACCATGTCCCACGCTCTCGCCTTTGCCGAGACCGGGCACCTGTGCCTGTGCACGCTGCACGCCAACAATGCCAACCAGGCCCTGGACCGCATCCTCAGCTTCTTCCCGTCCGAGATGCACAACCAGGTGTGGATGGACCTGTCGCTGAACCTGAAGGCGATGATCGCCCAGCAGCTGCTGCCGCGGAAGAGCGGCCCCGGCCGGGTGCCGGTGATGGAGGTGTTGCTGAACTCCGCGCTGATCGCCGACCACATCCGCAACGGCCAGGTGCACGAGATCAAGGGCGTGATCTCCCGCTCCAACGAGCAGGGCATGATGACCCTCGACCAGTCCCTGCTTGCGGCCTACAAGGAAGGCCTGATCAGCCGCGAAGAGGCAATCCGCAGCGCCGACTCGGCGAACGACGTCCGCCTCGGCATCAAGCTCCACGACAAGGGGCAGCGCGGGGTCTCCAGCCGGGTCAACCTCAGCATCGACGACGGCTGAGGGCCGGCTAGCGGTTCCCGGCGAGCCAGCTCTCCAGGATGAGGCTTGCGGCGAGGCTGTCCACCGGGTCCTTGCGGTAATCCCCGCGGTGGCCGCGCTCCCGGGCCTCGGCCTTGGCAGCGTGGCTGGTCAGCCGCTCGTCCACCAGCTCTACCGGCTTGCCGAAGCGGCCGTGCAGGCGCCGGGCGAAGCGCCGGGCGCGCTCGCCGATCTCGCTCGGCGTGCCGTCCATGTTCAGGGGGTCCCCCACCAGCAGCAGGTCCGGCCGCCACTCCTCGAGGAGCTTCGCGGTCTCGTCCCAGTTCGGCTGCCCTCCCTTCGCCCGCAGTACCGTCAGCGGCTCGCAGGTGCCGAGCACGGCGTTGCCCACGGCGACGCCGATCTGCGTGAGGCCGAAGTCGAAGGCCAGCAGGGTGCGTACCTTCTGCTTTTCCTCACCCAACGGCTTCAGGCGTGCCCCGCCTCGCTGCTGATGAGGTTCATGTCGATGCCGAGGCGCCCGGCGGCGGCCTGCAGCCGCTGCTCCGGGGGCGTGTGGAAGATGATCGCCGGGTCCGCCGGCAGCGTGAGCCAGCTATTGCGGGTGATCTCCTCCTCGAGCTGCCCGGCGGACCAGCCGGCGTAGCCGAGGGCGACCAGGTACTCGGCCGGGCCCTCGCCGGCGGCGATGGCGCGGAGGATGTCCTGGGAGGTGGTGAGCAGCAGCTCCTTGGTGACCTGCAGGGTGGCATCCCAGGCGTCGGGGCCCGGGCGGTGCAGGATGAAGCCGTGGTCCGTCTGCACCGGGCCGCCGGCCATCACCGGGATGTCGCTGAAGTCGCGGCTGGTCTCGATCTCCAGGTGGTCGAAGATCTCGTCGAGGTCCAGGTCCAGCGGGCGGTTGATGACCAGGCCCATGGCGCCGGCCTCGCCGTGCTCGCAGACGTAGGTCACGCTGTGCGCGAAGATGCCTTCGTCGAGGCTGGGCATGGCGAGCAGGAAGTGATCCCGCAGGCATTGGCTGGAGTGTCGGGCGGTGGCCATGGAAACAGTTTGCCCCCAAAGCCCTGCGGGCCGCTACCCCCCGACCGGTGCAAAGTCCCAGGTGCGGATGATTTCCAGCTTGTCGGCCTTCGCGCGCAGCTCCGGTGGGAAGGGGGCGTAGGGCGCCGCCATGCGCACGATCTTCAGGGCGGCCTCGTCGAGCACCGCGTAGCCGGACGAGTCGATGAGGTCCACGCTCTCCAGGCTGCCGTCGCTGCGCAGTACCACGCGCATGCGCAGGGCACCGTAGAGCCCGTAGCGCAGGGAGGCGCGGGGGTAGTAGGCATTGCCGACGGTCTCCAGCCGCTCCCGCCAGGCCTGCAGGTAGTCCGCCTCCACCGCGCTTTTCGCCGAGACCGCGGTGAGCGTGCGCACCCGCGGCGCGGTGGAGCTGGCGTCCTCGCGGTCCTGCACCGAGGCCTCGAGGGCTGCCAGCCGGCGCTGCAGGGTGGCCAGCTTGTCGGCCGGGTTGCCGCCGGCGGTCTCGCCGCGCTCCGCTACCGCGCGCTGCTCGCTGCGCCGGGCAGTGAGCAGGGCCCGCGCCGTGTCGCCGCCCTCCCCCGCGCCGCGGCTGGCGCGCTGCTCCGCCCGCTGCGTGGGCACGGGCACCGCCGGCGCCGCCCGCGGGGCCCGGTCCTGCTCAGCCTGGTCTCCGCTGCCGCGCTGGTTCGCCTGGGCCAGGTGGCTGGCCGTGAGCGGCGCGCGGTCCGGCGCCTGCACCAGGGTCACCTCCAGCTGCTGCGGGGGGCTCTCGCGGGTGAGCGCATTGAAGGTGATGCCGAAAATCAGCAGGGCGTGAACGGCGGCGGCGGGCAGCAGCGCCAGGACCAGCCGGTCCCGGGGGGCTGCGGGTGCTGGTGCCGCCGCTGTGCCCGCCGCAAGCGCCACGGCGCTAGCCGCGCGCCGCCAGCTCCGCGGCGATGCAGTCCATGAGCTGGCCGCCGATATCCAGCTCGTAGGCCGCGTCGATCTCGCGGATGCAGGTGGGGCTGGTGACGTTGATCTCCGTGAGGTAGTCGCCGATCACGTCCAGGCCGACAAAGAGCAGGCCCTTCTCCACCAGCGTGGGGCCGACCTGCGCGGCGATCCACTTGTCGCGCTCGGACAGCGGCTGCGCCCGCCCGGTCCCGCCGGCGGCGAGGTTGCCGCGCGTCTCCCCTCGGGAAGGCAGCCGCGCCAGGCAGTAGGGCACCGGCTCGCCCTTGATCACCAGGATGCGCTTGTCGCCCTCGCTGATCTCGGGAATGTAGCGCTGGGCCATGATCGTGCGCGTGCCGTGCTCCGTGAGTATCTCGAGAATCACCGACAGGTTCGGGTCCCCGGGCCCCACGCGGAAGATGGAGGTGCCGCCCATGCCGTCCAGCGGCTTGTAGATCACGTCGCCGTGCTCGTTGTAGAAGGCGCGCAGCCGCGCCATGTCGCCGCTCACCAGCACCGGCGGGCAGCACTCCGGGAACTGGTTGGCAAACATCTTCTCGTTGCAGTCGCGCAGGGACTGGCAGCGGTTCACCACCAGCGTACCCAGCCGCTCCGCGGCCTCGAGAATGTAGGTGTTGTAGACGAACTCGTTGTCGAAGGGCGGATCCTTGCGCATGAGGATCACGTCCAGCTCGGCAAGATCCCGGTCCTGCCCCTCGCCGAGGTCGAACCAGTGCCCCGAATCCCGGTGCACCTCCAGCGGCGCCATGAACGCACGCGGCACCCCCTGCACCAGCGACAGGTGCCGCGGCTCCATGTACCAGAGCTCCCAGCCCCGGTCCTGCACCGCCCAGAGCATCGCCAGGGTGCTGTCCTTCTTGTACGTAATGTCGGCGATGGGATCCATCACCACGCCTACGCTGATCGTCATGCGGGGGTCTGCCTTTTTTGGGTGGAGATAAGCTACGTGGTGGGGGGCGGGGGCGCAAGGGAGTGTGTGGTGGGTCTCATTATTCGGGTGTTCTGGTGCCAGGTGAATTGCGGGCATGGGGTTTGCTGCCTAGGCTGAAGTGAAGAAGTGGCGGTGTTGCGTGGCTTTGGCTAAGTGCGCGGGCCCGGTTCTGTTGCGAGGCCGGACAGGCCGGATTGGTGGCATTGATTGTGGCGCCCATTCTGGCGGCTGCATCACTGATTAATGCACGGAGAGAAAAGTGACCGGAAGTGATGCCAGTGTGAAGATAGCAGGAATGGGGATAGGCGGAATGGTCCGTATATTGAGCCGTTAGGTGTCTTTTCATGCTCCAGCGAATTAAAGACTGGTACGAGGGGGAATTCGAGGTTTATGAAAATGACCCCAACTCTCAGGTCGTTATTATCGGCGGGGACTACAAACGCCACTGGACGGCCAGAATTGCTCGAGTAGTAGTTGAATTCTACCTCGACCATTGGAAATGGCTTTGGGCGTTTAGTATGTCCGTTGTAGGGTTGTATCTCGCATGGCTCAAGTTATGAGCGGTCCACGTAGTCAGACACCTAACCAGTTGCGCCAATTCGCCCCTTCGGGCCGGAAGCAAAAACCGATGCGCGGTTTCCGCGCCGTTGCGAAAGGCGTTAGGTGAAGACGCCGTGTCAGCGGATTTTCATAGGCTGGCTAAAGAAGCGGGGAATCGCCTCAGAGGCTATATTCTTGCCTACGCATCAGGCGCTACCGGTGTGTTCTTTTTATCCTTGTCTGGAGAGAGAGGTGCCAACTACGAAGCCTTTGAAGTCTCATGCCTCATCTTTGCACTTTTAATGTTTGTTACTACCGTCGCTATCTCGCTGTTGGAGTTACATATCGATGCTCGGCGTTTTTTTTACGTTGCCAAACAGCTGGAAGCACAGGAAGAGTTACAGCAGTGGGGACCGAATGTTCGCTACAAACGTTTGCGGGTCCGGCTTATCTACAGCTCTTACATCTCCGTAGGGCTCGGGACATTGGCGGCAGTATCGTTCTTGGTTGCCAGAATCACTTAACGATGTATTGCCGAGTGTACCGACCTTCGGGCTCCACCGGCCGCTGCTTCCAGAGCGGCCCTTAAAAAAAAGCGTTATCGCCTGCCCAGAATCGAAAATAGGGTGCAATGGATAGAGTTCCTGTAAACGACGCGATTATTTATTCCTTGGCCCGTCTAGTTGATGATGCCCAAAAGGATAGGCGTGACCCCAGCCATTCGGATATCGAGTTCCAGCTTAAAAGAGCTGCATTGATTCATGCTGATCCAAATAAGGATGGCCCTCCCGTTGGCAAAGCCAAGAGGCTTCGTATAGTGCTCAATTGGGCCATAGAAAATGACATAGCTAAAGCGGAGCAACTGACTGCTGGGATAATTTCTTCCGTTCAGGGGTGCGGAGGGTTTCGAGATTCGTCGCCCAACTTTGTTGGGGTTGACGCGATTGCAGATTTGGCAGCTGCTCTTCGCTCAGAAGGGATTGTTTTGGGCGAAGACGGGTCAATTTCACCCGTGGCGCTTGATAGTCTTTCGGGGCGCAATCTTACTCAGGCTCTGCGCGGTTATGTAAGACGAGCAAAAAAAGGTATCGAAGATGCGGCACTGGTAGTAGGAACAAGCAAGGACTTAATGGAGGCGGTGGCAGCCCATGTAATACAGGAGCTATGGGGTAGCTATCCTTCCACTGCGAATTTTCCAAGCCTACTCGGGCAAGCATTTGTTGCACTTGAAATGGCCACGCCCGAGCAGGCGCCAGCTCAAGACGAGCATCAGCGTTGTAGAATGGAGCGTTCACTCTACGAAACAGCTTGCTCAATTAACAACCTTAGAAACAAATAAGGAGCTGGACATGGCCGGCCTTGGGTGCCCGATTTGCGGGACTTTGAAGCAAGAGCAGCAGCTGAATTTATTGGAGTAATTGCTGAACTTATGCTGGATAACCTCGAAAGGAAAAAGCCATAGCAATGCGCTGCACCAATCAAGCTGGCAAATAGACGTTGCGGTAGGTGAATTGCCTATGCTCATAGTTAATCCGGTGGCAGAACACCAGACCTTGACGCGATCACTCGCTGATCGCCTGGCGAAACCAGAGATTTATCATTGGCTGGTTGAGTTCGGCTACTTCCCCGAAAGCTACGTGCTACCGCCGTGCTTCCGGGTCAACAAAAGACCCAAAAAGCCAAAGGTATATTTTCCAGTCCAGAAGAAAGGAAAGAAGTTTCGAGTTCCAACCCGTGAATTAGTGAAACTGCAGTTTCCTAAATCTGAACTTACAGATCGGGCCTTTGGAGTAATGCACCCCGAGATCCATAATGACATCGCCTATCACGTAGCCAGGAACTGGAAGACGATACTGCGATCAATGCTTCCGTTCGACTCTTGTGTGACGACTTATAGTTTCCCAATTCCAATCGATTCCAGGCATCCAGGTCGGTTGGGTCATCTTCGTAGCGGAAGGATGATCTACGAGTTTCTCGGCATGATTGATGATGATCTCGCGTCTGTAGCTTATCGCTACCAGTTTCTGATCAAGGCCGATATCAAGAACTTTTACCCTTCCATCTATACACACAGTATTGCGTGGGCGATTCATGGGAAGAGTTTCATCAGAAAACCGGCGAACCTCTACAATTACAAGCTCTTAGGAAATCGTCTTGATCGCCTATTTCAACGAGCCAACGATGGTTGCACAAATGGAGTTCCAATTGGTCCAGTTGTTTCTGACGTCATAGCTGAGATCGTTGCAAGCGCGGTTGACCGTATCTTTACCAAATCGGTCAAAGCTGCAGGCTTGAACTGCGAGGCTGTCCGCTTCAAAGACGACTACCGCATTCTTGTTAACACGGAGTCCGATGCCAAACGAGCAATTAAGTTTCTCCAAGCAGCTTTGAAGGAGTACAATCTTGAAATCAATGAAGAGAAAACAGGGATATCACGTCTACCGGACGGCTTGTTTCGAGGCTGGGTTTCTTCTTAACACTCTGCCTATCCAAGAAAGCGGGCCAAGTTCTCGTGGAAGCAGTTCCGCGAGCTGTACCTAACTGTCTTACAGGTTGACAAAGAGTTCCCTGGCACAGGAGTCATCGACCGTTTTCTAGCCGACATAGTCTCAAAGAATGGAAAAATAAAAGTCACTGTTGGAGTATTCAACCTACAGAAAGTAATCAGCATGTTATTGATTTTGGCGTCTAGAAGGGTTAAGTCTTTTCCGAAAGTATTAGCGATTATCGAGGGCATACTCAGGTCGCCTTTTGGTCATGCGCATGAAGCGGAAATTCTTGCTTATCTGGAAAAGTATCTGGATGCGCTGTCGGCTGAGGAGGACAGGAACAAGCATCTTATTTGCTGGGTGAGTTACTTTCTTGTCAGTAATCGTCTTAAGAAGAAGATTGCTGTAAGCCCCAAGCTAAAAGACCCAGTGACTAGATCGGTGTTCAACAATCGGGGGGCTTTGTTCAAAGATGCATCAGAATTCAAGCTTTTTGAGGGTTCGGTAAAAGTTGGCGAGAAAGTCACCATGCTTGAGCACCTTGATGTTTTTAGTCCGCCAAAATTTGCCTAATAAATCGCTGCAGGGAACGTTCGACCCGCCGCCTGTTTTTGTAACCGCAGAATCAGGCGTCGCCTCAAACGCCGCTTAGCTCAGACGTATCGTCCGGTGCGAATCGGAATTGCACTCGCAAATTCAGGCGAGCACATCTGATCAAACGCCACCCCTGAACCCCACAGCGCCAAATGAGAAAATACTGTATGAAAATACAGCTTCCCACGAGGTGCCCCATGACCGCCGCCCTCCCCCAGCCTGCCCTGCAAACCCTCGAAGACCAGATCACCGAGCTCGCCGCGCACATCAACGCCGCCACCTGGCGCCTGCTCACGCTCATCCGTGAGTACGACCTGCGAAGTGGCTGGAATTGCGGCGCCACCAAGTCCTGCGCCCACTGGCTGAACTGGAAGTGCGGCATCGCCATCGGTGCTGCGCGGGAGAAGGTGCGGGTGGCGCATGCGCTGGCCGGGCTGCCCAAGGTCAGCGAGGCCTTTCGGGTCGGTAGCCTCAGCTATTCCAAGGTGCGGGCGATTACCCGCGTTGCCACGCCGGAGAACGAGGATTACTTCCTGATGATCGCCCGGCACGGGACGGCGGCGCACGTGGAGCGCCTGGTGCAGGCCTACCGGCGCGTGGGCCGGGACGAGGCGCAGGCGCAGCTGGAGAACCGCAAGTTCAGCTACTACATCGACGAGGATGGCAGCTACGTTGTCCGCGGACGGCTGACGCCCGAGCAGGGGGAGCGGCTGATGCTGGCGCTCGATGCGGCGGTGGACGCCATGCCGCGGGAGGATGACCTTTCCCCGACCCAACGGCGGGCGGATGCGCTGGAGCGGCTGGCGGACAGCTACCTGACGGGCGGTGACGGTGACAGCACCGGCGGTGACCGCTACACGGTCCACGTGCATACGCGGGCGGCCGACCTGGAAGCGGCCACCATTGATGACGAAGACGTTTCCGCGGAAACCTCCCGGCGCGCCGGCTGCGACTGCGGGGTAGTGCACTGGCTGGAGAACGACCGCGGCCAGGCGCTGGATATCGGCCGCCGCTCGCGCAACATCACGCCGGCGCTGCGCCGGGCCCTGGAGCACCGCGACGGCGGCTGCACGTTCCCGGGCTGCACGACGCGACGCCACGTGGATGCCCACCACGTGGTGCACTGGGCCGATGGCGGCGAGACGAAGCTCGACAACCTGGTGCTGC
Source organism: Pseudohaliea sp. (assembly GCF_040217025.1). Classification (GTDB taxonomy): domain Bacteria; phylum Pseudomonadota; class Gammaproteobacteria; order Pseudomonadales; family Halieaceae; genus Pseudohaliea. Next base: position 78,560 of record NZ_JAVJOA010000011.1, read on the forward strand.
TCTGCCGCCATCACCACCGGCTGGTGCACGAGGGCGGCTATGCCGTGGCGCTGCTGCCCTCCGGCGAGGCGCGCTTCCGCGATCCCCGCGGCACGGTGGTGCCGCCGGCGCCGGATACACGTTCCCGCGGGAACGTCTCTGCCCTTCACCATCACCACGATCATGAACAGCTCCCGATCGATGCGGCGACCCTCCCGCCGCACTGGCATGGTGAGAGGATGGACCTGGGGCTGGCGGTGGAGGGGCTGCTGGCGCGGGATGGCCGGCTGAATCCGGGGCAGAGCCCCTGAGCGCTAATTTCTCCGATTGGGGCTTGCTTTTATTTTGCCGGGGTAATATTCTTTTTGCCCGGACAAAATAGTTTTTGAAAAGGCAAGCTCATGAGTACCCACATCGCATTCTCCGGTTCCACGTGCCTGGCCTCGGGCAGCCTGCTCGACGTCGCGTCGTGCCTGCACGCGCAGGAACCGGCTTCCGACGCACCGCCGCCGCTGGTCTTCGAGCTGGAAACGGGCCGCCAGATCGATCTCGACCTGAGCGGTTCCCACGACGACATCGTTGAGCGCTTCTCGGAGCCGGGCGTGCCCGCCGCGAAGGAGAAGCCCGGCCGGGGTCGGCCCAAGCTCGGGGTGGTAGGCCGAGAGGTGACGCTGCTGCCTCGCCACTGGGAATGGCTGGAGCGCCAGCGGGGCGGCGCGTCGGCGGCGCTGCGCAGGCTGGTCGACGACGCGCGCAAGCAAACGGCCCGGTCGGACGGCATCCGTCTTGCCCAGGATCGGACCAATCGCTTCCTGTCCGCCATTGCGGGCGACCTGCCGGGGTTCGAGGAGGCCACGCGGGCCCTGTATGCCGGCAACGAGCGCGCGTTCAGGGAGCACATCGGCGCGTGGCCGAAGGACATCGTCGACTGCACGCTCCGTCTCTGTGACGGGGCGTTCTAGCAAACTTGTTGATTGGAGAAAGCTGACATGGATAGTTCACAGGTCTTTACGCTGGCGACGAACGGCTTTGCGCTGTGCTGGCTCGGGTTGTTTGTCGCCCACTTCCTTCCCGAGGCCTCCAGGGCCCGTGCCGGGCTCCTGTTGCTCGGCGGGATTCTTGCGCCGACAGCGCTCTTCCTCCTGTTCACGGTCGGCGTCGTCAACGCCAGCGACCTGGAGCCGGCGGGAAGCATGACCTCCTTCGAGGGTATCGTCGCCCTGTTCAGCGTGCCGGAGCGGTTGCTCAACGTGTGGGTGGAGATCCTCGGCTTCATCCTGCTGGCGACCTGCTGGATCATCGAGGATGCCCGCAGGCGCGGGATAAACCGGCTCGTTGTCGTGCCCTGCCTGGTCGTCAGCTTCCTGTCCGGCGCCTGGGGCCTGCTCGGTTACCTGCTGACGGTGGGCGTGGTCACGGGCGCGAGGCGCGTTGTGCCCCGCCGCTGACCGCGTCGGCAAGCCCGGTCACCAGGAAATCCCGCAGCGCCTCTGCCGCTGCCGACGTGCCCCGTCGATTGGGCTGCACCAGGCTGAGCTGGGCCACGCCGGCATGCCAGCCGGTCAGCACCCGGGTCAGCCGGCCGTCCTCCAGCTCCTGCCGGCAGGTATACGCCGGCAGGGCTACCACCCCCAGGCCGTGAATGGCGGCTTCCTTGAGCGTGGACATGTCTTCACTCTTGAGCCGTGGGGTGATGGCGACCTCCATCTTGTCGCCGGCGTCTGTCTGCAGCGACCACTGCCCCGTCGGCGACTGCCAGCCCAGGGCGAGCGTGTGGTGCCCTGCCAGGTCCCCCGGGTTGTCGATGGCGCCATGCTGGTCCTGGTACCCGGCCGCGCAGAAGAGGTGCCACTCCACCGTTGCCAGCTTGCGCTGAACCAGGGAGGAGTCGGGCAGTGGGCCGGTGTGTCCGCGTATGGACAGGTCGACGCCGGCCCCGACCAGGTCGATGTTCTGGTTGGTGACCTGCTGCGCCACGGTCACCCGCGGGTTCTCGGTGAGAAAGCGCGCCAGGAGGTCCTTGACCGCAAACTGCGCAACGCCCACCGAGCAGCTCAGGACGACGTTGCCCGACAGCGTGTTCTTCTTCCGTTCCACCGCCGCCTCGGCGCTCTCCATCTCGTCGATCAGCGCGCGGGCATGCTGGTAGAACACCTCGCCGATGTCGGTCACGTTGAACTGCCGGGTGGTGCGCTGGATCAGGCGCGTGTCCAGGCGCGCTTCGAGGGCGGCGATGTGCCGGCTCAGTCTCGACTTGGGCATCCCCAGGGCCTGGGCCGCCGCTGAGAAGCCTCGCTTCTCCACCACGTGGACGAAGTAGAAGTAGTCGTTCAGGTCGATGGCAGTCATGGTCGGGGTGAGCCTCTCCTTCACGGGGTGCGAGCCTGTTGTTCTGAATATAGAACAGAATTTTCAAATTTTGGCACTTCTGCTGAGGATTGTTCTGCTGGTATTCTGAAAACGTGTTGCAGACGAACCCCATCGGAGGAAGCCACCATGACCGCACTGAACACCGCAATCGATCACGACGCACCTTCCAACAACGCTGAAGGCCCCCGGGTCAGCCCGCCTGTCGCGGGTAAGGACCTGGTCATTGGCGAGGGCTTCACGGCGCAAAGCTTTCGCGCCAGGGAAGTCGACGCCGCCATGGACCCGCTGGTCATGGTGGATCACTACGTGATGACCGAGTCCACCTTCGGTGCGCATCCTCATGCCGGCCTGTCGGCGGTTTCTCTCCTTTTCCAGGACGGCAGCGGGCGCTTTCACAACCGCGACTCCCTCGGTAACGACTTCGACCTGCAACCGGGTGACCTGTACTGGCTCAAGGCCGGCAGCGGTGCAGTCCACGACGAGGCGCCGCGGCCCGGGTCGCGGATTCACGGCCTCCAGGTGTTCGTCAACCTGCCCGAGCGTCAGCGCCGCGACGCCCCGATGTCGGTGCTGGTGCGCGGTGACGAGATGCCCGTGCTGACCGGCGAGGACTACCGGGTTCGCATCGCGCTCGGCAGCTCGAACGGTGTCACCGGCGTTGCCGCGCCGGACGCGTCGATGACTATCCTCGACGGGACGGTGAACGGGAACGGAACGTTTGTTCATCGCCTGGCCGCCAATCGAAATGCCTGGCTGCAGGCCATCGACGGTGACCTGTCGGTGTCGGTCGCGGGTTCGCACTACACCATTCGCGAAGGCGAAGCGCTTACGGTCAGCAGCCCGGCAGAAGGCGAGTTCATGGACCTGCAGCTGGCGAGTACCCGCGGCGCGGCGACCCACTTTGCCCTCTTTGCGGCAGAGCCGATCCGCGAGCCGTACGTTCAGCAGGGTCCTTTCGTCATGGGCTCTGCCGAGGAGATCGACGAGGTAAAGGCCGCCTACGAGGCGGGCGAGCTGGGGGAGCTATGAACCGCGAAACAGACTGTGCGCGGCCCAAGCGTCACAAGATGGCTTTGCTCACGTTCCTGGGCCTCCTTGTCCCCGTGCACTTCATCCCGACGGCATTGCAGGCACTGTTGCCACAGCATCAACTGCTTGCCCTGCCGGTGTCGGTTGCGCTCATGGTCGGCCTGATGTCGTATTTCATCATGCCGCTCATGACGAAGGTTGCGGCAGACTGGCTCTACCGCTAGCGGTCGCCGCCTACGGCGCGACGTCCACGGCCCGGATCATGCCTTCGTGGAGCCAGCGCCCGAGCATGGTGCCGGCCTCGGCGACGGCCGCGTCTTCGCCCAGGCGGTGAACCAGTGCCGCACAGGCCTCGCCGTAGCTAGCCCCGGTGAGCAGCAGGCTCAGCGTATTGCCCTCCGCGGCGGATACGGGTAGGAAGACGGGCTTGAGTGCCTGGCGCCAGACGATGCAGGCGATGGGTTGCTCGCTGCGGTAGTCGCCGTCGCGCGCGGCCTCGTCCGGCGAATCCTCGGCGAGCAGCGGCCACAGGGCGTGGATGCGATGCTCGAGCGCCGTGCATTGCGTTCCCGGCAGGAAGTGGAGGCGCAGCCGGGCCCAGTCACTCTCGCTGTACTGCGCCGTGGCTGCGGCGAAGCCCGCGGCGTCGAGGGGCGTGGCGTCGGCGCTGACGAAGCATTCGTGCATGGCCCACTCCAGCCAGGCGAGCTCGGTGACTTCCGGGTCCTTGCGGAACAGCGCCGCCAGCGTGTCGGCAAAGCCGCGCCCCGCCTCGTCCAGGGTCCAGCTGTTCGGTGGCGAGGCGATGAGATGGTGGGCCGCGGCGCGGCGGAAGGCCTCGTCTCCCACCCATCGCGCGGTGCGCGGGTAGGTCTCGCGCAGCGCATCGACGAGGCGGGCGCGGTAGGCGTTGCGGTAGATCGCCACCCTCTCTGCGTCCAAGCCCTCGGGCAGCGGGCTGTCCTCCTTAAGCAGCAGGGCCATGAACGCCGCCTGCGTCCCGGCGAGCGAGGTGGGCGCCATCAGGCCGGCACCCTGCTGCAGCGCGCGGGGCGCGTGGCCAGCGCGCGCGCCTGCTCGAGCTCGTGAAGCAGTTCCGGCAGCGGCGGAATGTTGTCATCCCGCTCGATCATGACGGCGACGCCAGGGAGCATCGGCATCACCTGCTCGTAGAGCGCCCAGGTGTCCGCCGACACGGGCTGGTCGTGGGTGTCGATCTTGATCGCGCCGTCGGTGTGCCCGGCGAGGTGCACCTGGCGCACGCGCTGTAGCGGCAGGCCGGCGATGTAGTCCGCCGGCGCAAAGCCGTGGTTATGCGCGCTGACGACGATGTTGTTGAGGTCCAGCAGCAGGCCGCAGCCGGTGCGGCTCGCGATGGCGGCGATAAACTCCCACTCGCTCATCTCGTCCCCGGGGAAGGCCAGGTAACTGGAGGGGTTCTCCAGCACCAGGGGCCGGCCCAGGTAGTCCTGCGCGCGATGGACGTTGTCGCAGACCACCTGCAGCGCCTCGCGGGTGTAGGGCAGCGGCAGCAGGTCGTGGCTGTTGTGGGCGCTGGTGCGGGTCCAGCAGACGTGGTCGGAGACCCAGAGCGGCTCGATCCGGTCTGCGAGGTCCCTGAGCCTCTGCAGATAGTTGCCGTGCAGGCCATCCGCAGACCCGATGGACATTGATACTCCGTGCAGGGCCACGTCCGTGTCCCTGCGTACGGTCTCCAGCACGTGGCGGGGGTTGCCGCCATCGACCATGAAGTTTTCCGAGATCACCTCGACGAAGTCCACCGGCACGCGGCCGGTGAGAAAGTCGTCGTAGTGCGCTCGGCGAAGGCCCAGGCCGTAGCGGGGCGCAGTGCCTGGGCCTTTTTCGTTCATTCCGCGCCCAGGTCGCCGATGGTGCCGCCCTTGCTGAGGCACTCGCCTGCCGCCATGGCCTTGAAGCCGTGACCCTTGCAGGCATTCATGCCCTTGCACGCGTTTTCCGTGGTGGCGCAATCTGCATTGCCCTTGCAGCTGTGCACGCCGTAACAGTGAACCTTGTCGTTGGCGCCGATTGCCGCCCCGCTGCTGCCTGCCGGCGGCTCCGCGGCGAAGCTGGCGGTCGAGGAGAGTGCGATGGCCGCTGCGGCGGCCGCGAAAATGTTCTGCTTGTTCATGGTTCGGTTCCCTTGAGTTCTGAATGATTGTTTTGCGTTGCCTTGCTGTCCTCACTGGACACAGGGGTATTCGCCACACCGTCCCGGTCGGTTACAGGAAAACAGGAAAAAATTTCTCCAGGGCGCTGTAACCAATCCGGCCCGGGCGGCGAATTCCGTCATGTCACCACTCACCAACGAGGAAGCCGACATGAACAGACGAGACATCAACCGCATTGCAACGCTGGCCCTTGCCGCCGGCATCACCGCCGGCATCCAGGCCGCGCCCGCCGCGGCGCAGGGCGCCGCCATGGAGAAATGCTACGGCGTTGCCAAGGCCGGCGAGAACGACTGCGCGGCCGGCCCCGGCACCAGCTGCTCCGGCACCTCCACGCGGGACTACCAGGGCAATGCCTGGAAGCTGGTCGAAAAGGGCAGCTGCGAGAAGATCGAGACCCCGAAAGGCAAGGGTTCCTTGACGCCGATCGAGCGCTGATGTCATGAACGGTTTCCACCAGCGGCTCATTGCCGGCCTGGACGGGGCGGCCCTGCTCCTGTGCCGCGTCTCGCTTGCCGGGGTGTTCTGGCGCGCGGGCCGCACCAAGGTCGAGGACGGAAGCTGGCTTACCCCCAGCGCCACCACACGCTTTCTCTTTGAGAGCGAGTACAGCGGCGTGCCGCTGCCGACGACGCTGGCGATGTACCTGGCGACCTGGGCAGAGCACCTTTTTCCCGTGCTCCTGCTGCTGGGGCTGGCGACGCGGTTTGCGGCCCTGGCGCTGCTGCTGATGACACTCACCATCCAGGTTTTCGTTTACCCTGACGCCTGGTGGCCGGTACACAGCCTCTGGGCGGCAATGGCGCTGGTGCTCGTGTCGTCCGGCGGGGGGTGGTTGTCCCTCGACCATCTCCTTCGCGGCCAACGCTACCGGGGAGTTCCCGTGCGCGCATGATTGCAGAAGAGGAAACGCTGGCAGAGCTGATGCGCCTGGCCCAGGGCGGAGACCGGCAGGCCTACACCGCGCTGTTGACCGAATCGCAGCGCTGGCTGGAGCGTTTCTTCAACCGCCGCTGCGCGCCGGGCAACCGGGACGACCTGGTGCAGGAGGTGCTCATCGCCGTGCACAACAAGCGCGCGACCTATGATCCGGCGCGGCCCTATCTCCCGTGGCTGGCGGCTATCGCCCGCTACCGCTGGGTGGACCACCTGCGCACCGTTTACCGTAAAGCGGAGCAGGACCTGACGGACGGGGATATCCCCGCCGGCAGCGAGGAAGGCGCCATGCTGGCACGGTTGAGCCTCGACCGCATGCTGGCGCAGCTGCCGGAACCGCAGGCCCGCGTCATCGCCTGGGTGAAGATCGAGGGTCTCTCCATCCGCGAGGCGGCCGCGCGCAGCGGACAGAGCGAGAGCGCGGTCAAGGTCAGTATTCATCGCGGGCTGAAGAGACTGTCGGCCCTGCCCGAGAAAGCAGAGTAACCATGGATAGATCCACGCAGACATTGATCGAGGAGATGGCGGACGACCTGCAGCCCGTGCGGGCACTTCGCTTTCGCACAGGCCTGCTGTGGCTGCTGGCCGCCGTGGGCCTGACGGTCCTGGGCATTGCCCTGCTGCCGGGGCTGTGGGAGGGGCTCTGGCAGGGACAGGCCTCGGCGCTCTTCCTCACGACGAACGGCCTGCTGCTGATCCTGGGCTGTGCCGCGGTCAGCAGCGTTCTGCGCATGGCGACCCCGCGGGTGGGCAACCGGCACGACGGCCCGCGCTGGGCGTCTCTGATGGTGGCAGTGCTGCCCGTGGCCGCCGTGCTGAGCCTCGTGGGGCACGAGCATCCCCTGGGCGAGATCGCCGACCCCCACGGGCTCCAGTGTTTCGGTGCCGCGATGCTGGCGTCACTGCTGAGCGCGGCCGTGCTGTTCTACTGGCTGCGCCGGGGGGCACCGGTGGCACCGCGCACCGCGGGGCTGCATCTCGGCATCGCGGCCACCGCGCTGGGTTCCGCAGCCTACGGGCTCGCCTGTCCCATGGACGGACCCGTTCACCTCGGCCTCTGGCACGTTGCGCCGGTCCTCGCCGGTGCCCTGCTCGGGCGATACCTGCTGCCGCCTCTGTTACGGTGGTAGGGCGTAACGTCGGCGGGCTGCCGGCGTCAAAGCGGAGGTCAACCGAATGATGGAATTCACGCTGAGGCGCACAGCGCAGCTGATCGCATGCCTGCTGCTCCTGGCGGCCCTGACCCAGGCGGTGTACACGGCCCTCTACCTGGCGGAAGCCAACGTACCGCGCCGGTTACTGTGGGGCACCGAGGGCCTGCTTTTCGTGCTGCTGGCCGCGCTTGCCGGGTCGGCCCTGGCGCAGGCGGGGAGGCTTCAGCTGGCCTGGTCGGCCATCATGGCGGCCGCCGTGCTCAACGTGGTGCAGGTTGGTGTCGGCCTGACCCTGTTCGGCCCGTTCTTCGAAGCGGCCGGAGAGGCCGAGGCACTGGCGCCGGCGGCGGAGGCGATCGTGGCCTTTTCCTTTATGGTCTACAACGCGGCCAAGGTACTCCTGGCCCTGGCGCTGATCGTTTTCGGTATGGACAGGTTGGTGTCGGGGTCGAGGTTGCTCGGCGGCGCAAGCGTCGCGTTCGGCATCGTCGCGCTGGTGAGCAACGCGGCATCCATGGCGGCGGGCCGGGATGTTTTCGGTGAGTTGCCGCTGGCCGGGGGCTCCGGAGTGCTGGCCACGGTGCTGCTGGCTGTCTGCCTGCTGGCGCTGGAAGATGGGGTCCGGCAGGCGGAGTGAAGCGGTACGCGAGAGCGAGGTAGTCGCATGCCATCACCACGACTCGTTCCCTGGTTCTGCCGTGTCTGCGGGCACGTTGAATGGATTCCGGAGGACGAGTACCTGGCCGGCGACTACTGCTGCCCGCTCTGTGGTGCGAGGGTGTCGGCCATGAAGACGCTCGACGACCCCGCAGTCACGGAACTCACGCTGGACGTTGAGCGCTTGAGCCCATCGGTCAGCTGCCTTCGCAAGCAGCCGCGCTTCACCCGGGAGTGGGAACACGTCAGTTACGCGATCGAAGCTGGCGGTGAAGTCGTGCTGTTCGACCCGCCCCCCATCTTCAATGAAAACTCGGTGAAGACCGTGTGCGCACTTGGCCAGCTTACGACGCTGGTTATCAGTCATACCGACTTCGTCGGTAGCGCACAGTGCTGGAAGGAGGCACTGGGTCTCAGGGTGTTCATGGGATGCGACGAGCCGTTGCCCGGCAATTGTATCGAGGTCGATCAACGCGTCACCGCGCCCATGCAGGTGGCCGGCCTCCATCTGGTTCCGCTGCCGGGGCACAGCGAAGGCAGCATCGGTATCGTCGCCGAACTCGACGGTCGTCGAAGCTTCGTCGCCGGCGATGCGCTCGCCGTCTGGGACCACTCCGATGGGAGGACGCAAATTGCGAACTTCGAAGCCCCGGGCCAGTTCAGTCACGCCACGCGGTCCGTCCTGGGGGATGTGAACCCAGAGGTGCTGGCTTGCTGCACCGGCTATCTCGTGGCCGGAGGCAAGGTGGCGCCATTGCTGCTGGAAGCACCGGAACCGAGCGCTCGACCCTATCTCGGTGAGACCGGCGGTGTCTGGCGCCGGCCCGACGGCACGTTCAGCTACGAGTCGTCTTCACTGCCTGAGAATTCCTGAGGCGCGCCAGTCTCCGCCAGACCCTTTGTCCGGGGTAGCAGGATGCAACGGTGCTCGAAAAGTTAGCGTGGCGTGTCTACTCTGTTCTTGTGTTGCTGCTGAACTCGGAGCGGCGTAGACCGCGGGGAATTGCTGCCCGGCACTCTGCCACTGGCACAGGAGGTGCTTCTGATGCGCTACCGAACGCTTCTTCCGATAGTTTTTGCGCTCCTTGCTCCCTCGCTCGCAGCGCAGGGCGTCAACGACTACGTCTATCTGCACAAGCGGCTGGTCGACCTCTCTGCCCCGCCCTGGCAGTGTGCGTGCTATTCAGTGTCCCGTTCGTCGCTGATAAGCGGCGGCAATTCCAGCAACCAGGTGTGGATGGTCGAGCGCTTCAATGACTGGGCACGGGCAGAATCCGTCCGCGACGCACTCAACGCGTCACCGAATGCCTGTAGTGCTTGCCCCGGCGGAGCGCGGAGCTCCGCTTCTTCGGGCCTTTTCGTCTACGCGAATTGCGGCGTATCCCCCTGCGTACTCGGTGTGGCTGACTCGAACTATTCAGAGCCTGGCTGGCGCAGGATTGCCGGTAGCTTCTCAAGCCATCCCGCGGCTTGGCAGCACGCCTGCAAGCTGCACGGAAATGGCCAGTATCTCGCGCCCGACATCGCAGAGGGCGTCATCAATTGCCGTAGTCTTTCTCAAGACCTGGCCGGCGGAAGTGCTGGTAGGGAGTGTTCAGCATTTCATGGCCATTGGAAGTGGCAGACAGGGCCGGATATCGACATACATCCGAATGGTAGCTTTTCCAGGCAGGGGACCGAACGCGGCAGCTGGAGCTGTAGCGGCAACCAGATCACTCTTGACTGGGACAAAGGTTACATCGATGTTCTCACGCTGTCGGCAAACGGTGAGCGCATGAATGGTCGCGGTCGGCGGAAAGGTAGCACGAGCACGACCCACGACGTTGGCGGATGGCGTCAGTAGCGTTGACGTAGGCCGGGTGCCTAGGAGGGTTCGCCAAAGGTAACAATGGTTACCGGCTCTGCCGTTCCGCCGATCGCGCGGTAGAAATCGAGGGCGTGGGTGTCCTCGTTGTCGACCGGTACCCAGGCGACCCGGATGGCCTGTTCTCTTGCCTGCTCCCGTAGCGCTCCCACCAGGCGCCCGCCGACGCCCTGACGCCAGTGCGCCGGGTCGACCGCGAGGTCGTAGATCATCAGTTCGTGGGACTGCCGGGCAGTCAGCGGCAGCTCCCAGGCCGTCAGGCCGCCAATGATGCCCTCGTCTTCAACGGCGGCCAGGGCCCAGAAGCGCTGATCGTCCAGCAGGCCTTCCAGGTAGGCTTGATCGAGTGCTTCCTGCCGCTCGTCGAAGACGCGGGCGAGGAGCGCGAACAGTTCGCGGGCCCTCGCGGCCCGGCCGGGCCCGAGTCGCTCGATCGTCATTCGCGATCAGTCGCCACGGGCGATCCGGACCCAGCCGCCGACTTCGCCCTCGAGCACGCCATGCTCGGCCGAGGTCGGCTTCAGCATCGCCTTGTAGAGAGTCTCGGTGGCTGTCCAGTAAGGCACGTACCACTCGCGGTCGACATCCATGATCAGCACCCGGTCCTTCGCGGCGTCATAGGCGCCGATCGGCGAGACGTGCGGGCCGTCCCAGTCGCCGGTGACGACGCCCTGGTTGTAGTAGACCAGGACCACGTCGTTCGCGGACTGCTCGTTCTTCGCCAGCAGGGCCCGGAACGCATCGAGCGTGGCCGTGCTGTCCAGGGCGGGTTGCCGGGCCTCTACCGAGGCGTCGATGGCGAGGGCGGTCGGGCCCGCTTGCGCCTGCTCGACGAGGTCGTCGAAGGTCACGCCGTCGCCGTCCTGGGCCGCCTGCCTGTTCCAATCGGGGTCTGCCACGGCTGCCAGCAGGCTGTCCTGGGTGACAAGCGTCTCTTTTGCCAGGGCCGGCAGGCCGCGCAGCGTATTCATCGCGACGGCCATGCTGGCCAGTGAGCAGGCGGCGTTGGTCTGCTGGGCCAGGTAGAAGGGCGACATGGCCCAGTAATCCGGCGCCTCGGCAGAGCGGAGAAAGGCGTTGTCCGTCGTCACCGGGGTCATGTCCGCGGCGAGCTTGGGCGTCGGCGCGGTGGCGTCCAGGGCGATAGCGACGCCCGGGGCGAAGGCGAGGATTGCCAGGGCGAAAGTGACGCGCTTGATCGTAAACATCTCTGTCACCGTAGAGGGGGTGGGTCGATGCTGATGCTACTACCAGCTGGCATTTTCGAGAACGACAAATCGCAGCCGAGGATTAGTGTGAAAGCTCTAGTTTTCCCGACCACACTCAGGGGTGAGAAAGGGTCGTCTCCCACGACGACCGGGAGGTGGCAGATGGCTGCTCTGATGCTCGATGGCCGGGGGTGGCGGCAGGAGCTGTTTGCCGCCCTGCTTCTCGCGCTGGTGCTTTGGCTGCAGGTCGCGGCGCTGCCTCATCTGGGCTGAGCGCGCCAGGCGCTTGCCGCGCATTAAATATGCGCATAAGGTATGGTGAAGTGGGCGCCTGGAGTTGAACCATGCCATCGATTGAAGCCGCAACGCCGAAACGCAAACCGACCAACCTCTCGCTCGACAGGTCCCTCTTAGAGGAGGCCAGGGCGCTTGGCATCAATGTGTCGCGGTCTGCGGAGGCCGGGATCGCGGATGCCGTAAAGCGGCGCAAGCGGGAGCAGTGGCTCAGGGAGAATGGCGACGCCCTGGCAAGTTCAAATGCCTACGTCGAGGCGCACGGTCTGCCCCTAGCGCACCATCGCCAGTTCTGATGGCGCGCTTTGATGTCTACGAGAACGCAGGCGGAGACGGTTGCCTGCTGGATGTTCAGTCAGATCTCCTGGATGGCTTGAACACCCGGGTTGTCGTGCCGCTCCTGCCTGTGGCATCGGCTCCGTCGCCTGCGCAGCGCCTGAACCCCTTGTTCCGTATCGACGGCAATGAGCTGGTCATGGCGACCCAGTATCTCGCCGCTGTGCCTGCTGGCGAACTGTACGCGCAGGTTGGCAGCCTCGCCGAAAAGCGGGATGAGATCTCCGCGGCCCTCGACATGCTCTTCCTGGGCTTTTGATATCCCGGTCCGGCGCTCCTACAGGTTACTTCGATGGGGTGTGCTCTCACCGAGCGCGCGCGCGGCCTTCCTGCGTTTCGCCTGCGTCGGTCTCACCATGGCGCTGATCGATATCGGCCTGCTTTACTGGCTGAAGTATCAACCTGCCTTTAACGCCTACACTGCCCGCCTGGTGTCCTACCCCGCGGGGCTGATGGTCGGTTACTTTCTCAACCGCTACTTTACTTTCCATCACGTCGACAACGTTCGCCACGTGCTCGATGAGCTGGCGCGGTTTTTCGCTGTGCACGCAGTGGGCGGCCTCCTCAACTTCGGTGTCTTTTCGCTCGTGGTCTATGCCGGCGAGGGCGCTGACTTTGCGCCGGGCTGGGAGGCGGCTATTCCATTGATCGGCGTCTGCCTGGGTGGCGTGGTGGGGATGTGCTTCAATTTCTTCGTGTCTCGGGAGCTGGTGTTCGACGGTTGAAGCGCGGTGGCCGCACTTGGTGGACTGATGGGCAAGACGTCACAGCGTCATGACGCTATAGTGATGTCCTGTCATCGACTTCCCCGGAGCCTCCCATGGGCAAGCCGCTCAAGCGCTCAACCATCTACTTCGACCCCGAGCTTCACCGGGCCTTGCGCCTGCGGGCGGCGCATGCAAACCGGAGCCTGTCGGAGATCGTCAATGACGCCGTTCGCGAACTGCTGGCGGAAGACCAGGAGGACCTCGCGGCGTTCGACGAACGCGTAGCCGAGCCAGAGCTTAGCTACCAGGACCTGCTTGATGACCTGAAGGCCCATGGCAAGATCTAGTGGGCTATACGCTCTCCTTCAAGAAGTCCGTTGCCAGGGATCTGCGGGGGATTCCCCGTAGGGACGTTGAGCGTATTCTGAAGCGTATCGAAGCACTTCGAACCGACCCCCGGCCCGCCAACTGCGAGAAGCTCTCGGGCCAGGACCGCTACCGGGTACGGCAGGGCGTGTACCGGATCGTCTATGAGATCGTCGATGAGCGGTTGATCGTTATCGTCATCAAGGTCGCTCACCGCAAGCGGGCGTATCGCAAGAACTGACTAGAACCGCAGGTCGCCCCACTTTGCCTGCAGCGCGGCCAGCGCCGCCAGCGGCGCGGTTTCCGTGCGCAGCACGCGCGGACCGAGAACCAGGGTGCCGAAGCCGGCGGCCTGGGCGCGGGTGACCTCCTCTTCCTCCAGCCCGCCCTCGGGGCCGCAGAGCAGCGCGACGGCGCCCGCGTAGGCGGGCAGGTCGCGCGGCTCGGCGCGGGGGTCCAGCACCAGGCGCAGCGGGGCGTCGACGCTGTCGACCCACTGGGCCAGCGGCTGCGGCTCGGCGATGGCCGGCACGCGGTTGCGGCCGCACTGCTCGCAGGCGCTCTCGGCGATGCGCTGCCAGTGGCCGCGCTTCTTCTCGCGCCGGTCCGCCAGCAGGTTGAGACCGCGGGCCGTGAGCAGCGGCGCGATGCGGGCGATGCCGAGCTCCGTGGCCTTCTGCACGACCTGGTCCACCCGGTCGCCCCGCGAGACGGCGATGCCGAGCTCCACGAGGAGGGGGGATTCGCGGTCGATGGCGCGCGGGGCGCGCAGGCGCACGGTCACGCTGCGCTTGTCGGCGGCGATGATTTCGCCGGGGTGCTCGCTGCCGCTGCCGTCGAAGAGCACCAGGGTGTCGCCGGGCTGCATGCGCAGGGTGCGCGCGATGTGCCGGGCCGGCTCCGCCTCCAGCTCGACCTCGGCGCCCTCGGCGAGCGCCTGGCGGGTGAAGAAGCGGGGGCGGTCCACGGCGGGGCTAGCCCTTGAGGCCCAGGTTCTCGCAGATCTGCCGGGTCGGCTCGACCTGGTTCATGGTGTAGAAGTGCAGCCCCGGGGCACCGGAGTCGAGCAGCGTGCCGCAGAGCTGGGTGACCACCTCGATGCCGAACTCGCGGATGCTCTCCTGGTCGTCGCCGAAGCCCTCGATGCGCTGGCAGATCCAGCGCGGGATCTCGGCACCGCAGTTGCGCGAGAAGCGGGCCAGGTTCTGGTAGTTGGTGATGGGCATGATGCCCGGGACGATCGGCGCCTCGATGCCGATGGCGGCGCAGCGGTCCAGGAAATAGAAGTACGCCTCCGGGCTGTAGAAGTACTGGGTGATGCCCCCGTTGGCGCCGGCGTCGAACTTGCCCTTGAGGTAGCGGATGTCGCTCTCGTAGGACAGTGCCTGCGGGTGGATCTCCGGGTAGGCCGCCACCTCGATGTGGAAGTGGTCGCCGGTGCGCTCGCGGATGAAGGCCACCAGCTCGTTGGCGTAGACGATGGTCGCGCCGGCGCCGTTGCCGGAGGGGATGTCACCGCGCAGCGCCACGATGCGGTCGATGCCGCGCGCCTTGTAGCGATCGAGCAGGTCGCCGATGGTGGCCTCGTCGTCGCCGCCGAAGCTCAGGTGCGGCGCCACGGTGAGGCCCCGGTCCGCCAGGGCTGTGACCGTGTCGAAGGTCCGGTCCCGGGTGGAGCCGCCGGCGCCGTAGGTGACCGAGAAGAACCCCGGCCCCAGTTCCGCGAGCGCCGGGGCCGTCTGCGCCAGGAGTTTCTCCCGCCCGGCGTCCGTCTTGGGCGGAAAGAACTCGAAGCTGATCTCAGGCTGCCGTGCCATGGCCGGTCCTCAGTACTTGTAGCTCTCGGGCTTGAAGGGGCCGTCCACGGTGACGTGAATGTAGCCGGCCTGCTCCTGGGTGAGCTTCGTGAGCACGCCGCCGAAGCCCGCGACCATGTGCGCGGCGACCTCCTCGTCGAGCTTCTTCGGCAGCACTTCGACCTTCAGCGCGGCCTCCTTGAGGTCCGGCTCGAGGTCTGCGAAGCGGCGCTCGAAGAGGTAGATCTGCGCCAGCACCTGGTTGGCGAAGGAGCCGTCCATGATGCGCGACGGGTGCCCGGTCGCGTTGCCGAGGTTCACCAGCCGGCCCTCGGCGAGCAGCAGGATGTAGTCGTTCTCGGCCTGGTTGCGGTAGATCTTGTGTACCTGCGGCTTGATCTCCTCCCACTCCCAGTTGCGGCGCATGTAGGCCGTGTCGATCTCGTTGTCAAAGTGGCCGATGTTGCAGACCACGGCGTTGCGCTTGATCGCGCGCAGCATGGCGGCGTTGCAGACGTCGTAGTTGCCGGTGGCGGTGACCAGCAGGTCGATGCTGCCGAGCAGGTCCGTGTCGATGCAGTCATCGGTGCCGTCGTTGACGCCGCCCTTGAAGGGGGAGACGACCTCGAAGCCGTCCATGCACGCCTGCATGGCGCAGATCGGGTCCACCTCGGTGATGCGGACGATCATGCCTTCCTGGCGCAGGGACTGGGCCGAGCCCTTGCCGACGTCGCCGTAGCCGATGACCAGCGCGCGCTTGCCGGAGAGCAGGTGGTCCGTGGCGCGCTTGATGGCGTCGTTGAGGCTGTGGCGGCAGCCGTACTTGTTGTCGTTCTTGCTCTTGGTGACGCTGTCGTTCACGTTCACCGCCGGCACCTTCAGCGTGCCGTCCTTGAGCATCTCCTGCAGCCGGTGCACGCCGGTGGTGGTCTCCTCGGTGATGCCGTGGATCTTCTCCAGCATCTGCGGGTACTTGTCGTGCAGCATGGCGGTGAGGTCGCCGCCGTCATCGAGGACCATGTTCGCCTCCCAGGGCTGGCCGTCCTTGAGGATGGTCTGCTCGATGCACCACTCGTACTCCTCCTCCGTCTCGCCCTTCCAGGCGAAGACCGGCACGCCGGCGGCGGCGATCGCAGCGGCGGCGTGGTCCTGGGTCGAGAAGATGTTGCAGGAGGACCAGCGCACCTCGGCGCCGAGGGCGACCAGGGTCTCGATGAGCACGCCGGTCTGGATGGTCATGTGGATGCAGCCGAGGATCTTCGCGCCTTTCAGCGGCTGCTTCGCGCTGTACTTCTCGCGCAGGGCCATCAGCGCCGGCATTTCCGTTTCGGCGATTTCCAGCTCGCGCCGGCCCCACTGGGCGAGGCTGATGTCGGCGACCTTGTAGTCCTGCTTCGTGTCGAGTTTCTCTGCGGTGCTCATGGTTTGCTCCTTCCTGCTTTGAATGCGGTGTCTGTTGCCGGTCCTACGCGTTGCGCAGCGCCTCGGCCTTGTCGGTCTTCTCCCAGGTGAAGCGCTCGTCCTCGCGGCCGAAGTGCCCGTAGGCGGCGGTGTCGCGGTAGATCGGGCGCTTCAGGTCGAGCATTTCGATAAGGCCCTTCGGGCGCAGGTCGAAGTGCTCGCGTACGAGCTGCACGATGCGCTCGTCGCTCACGGTGCCGGTGCCGAAGGTGTTCACGGAGATGGAGGTCGGCTCCGCCACGCCGATGGCGTAGGAAACCTGGATCTCGCAGCGCGCGGCGAGGCCGGCGGCGACGATGTTCTTGGCCACGTAGCGGCCGGCGTAGGCCGCAGAGCGGTCCACCTTGGACGGGTCCTTGCCGGAGAAGGCGCCGCCACCGTGGCGGGCCATGCCGCCGTAGGTGTCGACGATGATCTTGCGTCCGGTCAGGCCGCAGTCGCCTACGGGGCCGCCGATGATGAACTGGCCGGTAGGGTTGATGTGGTAGCGCGTGTCCGCGTGCAGCCACTCGGCGGGCAGGACCTCCTTGATGATCAGGTCCATGACGGCGTCGTG
Source organism: Pseudohaliea sp. (assembly GCF_040217025.1). GTDB lineage: Bacteria > Pseudomonadota > Gammaproteobacteria > Pseudomonadales > Halieaceae > Pseudohaliea. The sequence continues at coordinate 95,462 of NZ_JAVJOA010000011.1, forward strand.
GATGTCGGACTGGGGGATGTCCGCGTCGTGCTGCGTGGACAGCACCACCGCGTCCACGGCGACGGGCTTGCCGTGCTCGTAGCGCAGCGTGACCTGGCTCTTCGCATCCGGGCGCAGCCAGGGCAGCGTGCCGTGCTTGCGCAGGGCGGCCTGGCGCTCCACCAGCCGGTGCGCGTAGTAGATCGGCGCGGGCATGAGCACGTCGGTCTCGTCGCTGGCATAGCCGAACATCAGGCCCTGGTCGCCGGCGCCCTGTTCCTTGTCCTCGCCCTCGTCCACGCCCATGGCGATGTCGCGGCTCTGCTTGCCGATGGCGTTGAGCACGGCACAGGAGGCGCCGTCGAAGCCGACCTTCGAGCTGGTGTAGCCGATGTCGGTGACCACGCCGCGGACCACTTCCTCGAGGTCGACATAGGTATTCGTGGTCACCTCGCCGGCGATCACCACCATGCCGGTCTTGACCAGCGTCTCCACCGCGACGCGGGCGTCCACGTCGTCGTGGAGGATGGCGTCGAGGATGGCGTCGGAGATCTGGTCCGCCATCTTGTCCGGGTGGCCCTCGGACACCGATTCCGAGGTGAAGATGGAGTAGTCGCTCATGCTGTGTCCTTACTGTCTGAGTCGCGTGCTTATGAAGTCGCGTGGCCGAAAAGGCGCACCTGGACCTGGAAACCGTTGCGCTGCGCGAGGAAGCTGCTGGCGAGATCGCCGAGCCCCGCGTCCGCCGCCCAGGCGGTGAGTTGCTCGGGCTCGAAGCCGAGCCAGAGGTCGCCGCAGTTCTCCCGGGCCCAGCCCTGGTCGTGGCGGCAGAGGTCCGTGACCGCGATGACGCCGCCGGCTGCGAGTTGCGCGGCGGCATCCGCGAGCACCCGGGCCGGGTCCGGGGTGTGGTGCAGGACCATGTTGATGACGATGCAGTCCGCTTGGATGCCGGCGAGCGCGGGGCTGCCGGTGTCGCCGAGGATGAAGTCGACGTTGCCCAGGCCGCCTTCCGCTGCCGTGGCGCGGCTGGCGGCGAGCATCTCCGGCGCGTTGTCCAGGGCCACCACGCGCGCGAAGCGCGGTGCTAGGTGGGCGAGGAAGCGGCCGTCCCCGGGGCCGATCTCCAGCGCCAGCTCGCGGCGGGGCAGCGGCGCCTCGGCGAGCAGCTTGGCAACCGTGTCGCCGTACTGCTCGTAGCTGGCGATGAGGTCCTGCTGCTCGCGGAACTTGTCGGCGTTCAGGCGGAAGAAGTCCCGGGAGTTCTTCTCCCTTGCCCGCTGCAGCGCGCCGAGGCCGCGGCGGATGGCCGGCGGCAGGGGCCGGGCGTCGAGCTCGGCCAGCAGCGCCGCGGCCACGGCACCGCCGCCTGCGGGGGCGAGCAGGTCACTGCGCCGGTAGAAGATGCTGGTGCCCTCGCGGCGGCTGGTGACCAGCCCGGCCCGGGCCAGCACCTTCAGGTGGTGGCTGAGGGCCGGCTGGCGGATGCCGAGGAGTTCGCACAGCTCGGAGACGGCCAGCGAGTCGTTCTGCAGGACCCGGAGCACGGTCAGGCGCAGCGGGTCCGCGCAGGCCTTGCAGGCCGCGGCGAGGTCCGCGAGGGAGGCGTCCGGTGCGTCGCGCCCGGCGACCGGTGTCAGGGTGGCTGTGCCTTGCATGGCGCAGGAGTCTAGCAGGCCCTTCGCGGTCTATCAAAAAATTTCGATATAGGACTTTTTACGTTGTCCCCCGCACCCCGCTGGGCCAGAATGCCGGGCTTTTGACCAGTGGACGAACCTATGCCCGCCCGATCCGACCTCGCGCGCTCCCAGTTGGCCAATGCCATCCGAGCCCTCGCCATGGATGCCGTGCAGCAGGCCAACAGTGGCCATCCCGGCGCCCCCATGGGCATGGCCGATATCGCCGAAGTGCTGTGGAACGACTTTCTCCAGCACAACCCGGCCAACCCCGCGTGGCCGAACCGGGACCGCTTCGTGCTTTCCAACGGGCACGGCTCCATGCTCATCTACAGCCTGCTGCACCTCACCGGCTACGACCTGCCGATCGAGGAGCTCAGGAACTTCCGCCAGCTGCACAGCCGCACGCCGGGCCACCCGGAGTACGGCTACACGCCGGGCGTCGAGACCACCACCGGCCCGCTGGGCCAGGGCCTCGCCAATGCCGTGGGCATGGCCATCGCCGAGAAGACCCTGGCGGCGCAGTTCAACCGCCCCGGGCACACGGTGGTCGACCATCACACCTACGTCTTCCTCGGTGACGGCTGCCTGATGGAAGGCATTTCCCACGAGAGCTGCTCCCTCGCCGGCACGCTCGGCCTCGGCAAGCTCATCGCCTTCTACGACGACAACGGCATCTCCATCGACGGCGAGGTGGAAGGCTGGTTCACGGACGATACCCCTGGCCGCTTCCGGGCCTACGGCTGGCAGGTGATCGAGGCCGTCGACGGCCACGATGCCGAGGCCGTGCGCGGCGCCATCGAGGCGGCGCGGGCCGAGGGCGACAGGCCCACGCTCATCTGCTGCCGCACGGTGATCGGCAAGGGCGCACCGAACAAGGCCGGCAGCGAGTCCTGCCACGGTGCGCCGCTGGGCGCGGACGAGGTCGCCGCCACCCGCGAGGCCCTTGGCTGGACCCACCCGCCCTTCGAGGTGCCCGGGGACATCTACGCCGGCTGGGACGCGCGCGCCGCGGGCAGCGATCGCGAGGCGGCCTGGAACGCCGCGATGACGGCGTACGCGGAAGCGCACCCGGGCCTGGCCGCCGAGCTGTCCCGGCGCCTGGCCGGCGAGCTGCCGGCGAACTTCGGCGAGCGCGCCGACGCCTGGATCGCCGAGTGCCAGCAAGCCGGCGCCAGTGTCGCGACCCGCAAGGCGTCGCAGCAGTGCCTCAATGCCTACGGCGCCCTGCTGCCGGAGTTCCTCGGCGGCTCGGCGGACCTCGCCGGTTCCAACCTGACGCTCTGGGACGGCAGCAAGCCGGTGACCGCCGCCGACCCGGCGGGCAACTACCTTTATTACGGGGTGCGCGAGTTCGCGATGACGGCGATCGCCAACGGCATCGCGCTCCACGGCGGCTTTATTCCCTACACGGCCACCTTCCTGATCTTCATGGAGTACGCGCGCAACGCCGTGCGCATGGCGGCGATCATGGGTCAGCCGCAGATCCTCGTGTACACCCACGACTCCATCGGCCTCGGCGAGGACGGCCCCACGCATCAGCCCGTGGAGCAGCTGACCGCCCTGCGCGCGACGCCTAACCTGCACACCTGGCGCCCCTGCGACACCGTGGAGGCCGCGGTGGCCTGGCGCGCCGCCATCGAGCGCCGCGACGGCCCCACCGCGCTGGTGTTCTCGCGCCAGGGGCTGCCGCACCAGGCCCGCGACGACGCCCAGGTGGCGGCCATTGCCCGCGGCGGCTATGTCCTGCGTGGCTGTGAAGGCACGCCGGAGGCCGTGATCATCGCCACCGGCTCCGAGATCGCCCTCGCCGTGGGTGCCGCCGAGCGCCTCGCGGAACAGGGCCGCGCCGTGCGCGTGGTATCCCTGCCCTGCGCCGAGGTCTTCGAGCAGCAGGATGCGGCCTACCGCGAGTCGGTGCTGCCCATCGACCTGCTCGCCCGGGTCGCCGTGGAGGCGGGCCACCGCGACTGGTGGTACAAGTACGTCGGCCTCGACGGCCGTATCGTCGCCATGGACAGCTTTGGCGAGTCTGCCCCGGCCGGCGCGCTGTTCGAGGAGTTCGGCTTCACCGTCGACAACGTGGTTGCCGCGGTGGACGAGGTCCTGCAGCCAGGCTGAGCATGCTGCGCCTCGCCATCAATGGCTACGGCCGCATCGGGCGCAGTGTCCTCAGGGCCCTGCAGGAGAGCCCGCTGCGCGGGGCGCTCGAGGTGGTCGCGGTCAACGAGCTGGCGGACGCGGCGACGGTAGTCCACCTCACCCGCTACGACAGCACCCACGGCCGCTTCCCGGCCGAGGTCGCCGCCTGCGAGGGCGGCTTCAGCATCGCCGGCGAGCCGATCGCGCTGCTCCGCGAAGAAGACCCGGCGCGCCTCGACTGGGGCCGCCACGGCGTGGACCTCGTGCTGGAATGCTCCGGCGCCTTCACGGACCGCGCGACCGCCGAGCAGCACCTCGCCGCTGGCGCCGGGCGCCTGCTCTTCTCGCAGCCGGCGCAGGCGGATGTCGACGCCACCGTGGTCTACGGGGTCAACCACGACTGCCTCGAGGCTCGCCACCGCATCGTCTCCGCCGCCTCCTGCACCACCAACGGCATCGTGCCGGTGATTGCGGCCCTGGACGACGCCTTCGGCATCGAGGTGGGCACGATCACGACCATCCACTCGGCGATGAACGACCAGCCGGTGCTCGATGCCTACCACCACACGGACCTGCGCAAGACCCGGGCCGCGTCGCGCTCCATCATTCCCATCGACACGGGGCTGGCCCGGGGCATCGAGCGCATCCTGCCGGCCCTGGCCGGCCGCTTCAGCGCGCAGGCGCTGCGCGTGCCGACGCTCAACGTCTCCGCCATGGACCTGACGGTGCAGGTGCGCGCGGCGGCGGACGTCGCCGCCGTGAACCGCGCGCTCGCCGAAGCCGCCGCCGCGCGCTTCGACGGCGTCCTCGGCTACACGGAGGAGCCCCTGGCCTCCTGCGATTTCAACCACGATCCGCGCTCCAGTATCATCGATGCCAGCCAGACCCGGGTCAGCGGCAGCCAGCTGGTGAAGGTGCTGACCTGGTTCGACAATGAATGGGGCTACGCCAACCGCATGCTCGACGTCGCCCACTACTGGAGCCACACCGCCTAGGCGCTACCCCGGAGGAGCCCGCCATGTCCCTCTCCGTCAAGCTCATGCAGGACTTTCCCCTCGCCGGCCGCACGCTGCTCATCCGCGAGGACCTGAACGTGCCCCTCAAGGACGGCAGGGTGGCCTCGGATGCGCGCATCCGCGCCGCCCTGCCCACCATCGAGCAGGCGCTGGCCGCGGGCGCGAAGGTGCTGCTCATGTCGCACCTGGGTCGGCCCGTGGAGGGCGAATTCGACCCGGCGCTTTCGCTGGAGCCGGTGGCGGCGCACCTCGGCGAGCTGCTCGGCCGCCCGGTACCGATGATTCCGGACTGGCGTAGCGGCGTGGTTTTCGGCGACGGCGAGATCGCCATGCTCGAGAACGTGCGCTTCAACAGCGGCGAGAAGAGCGATGACGAGGCGCTGGCCCGGGCCTATGCGGGCCTCTGCGACCTCTTCGTCATGGATGCCTTCGGCACCGCGCACCGGGCCCAGGCCTCGACCCATGGCGTCGCCCGCTACGCCCCGGCCGCCTGCGCGGGGCCCCTGCTGGCGGCGGAGCTGTCGGCCCTGGAGCGGGCCCTCGCGGAGCCCGCCCGGCCGATGGTCGCCATCGTCGGCGGCTCCAAGGTCTCCACCAAGCTCACCGTGCTCGAGACCCTGGCCGACAAGGTCGACAAGCTGGTGGTCGGCGGCGGTATCGCCAACACCTTCCTCGCCGCAGCCGGGCACCCGGTGGGCAAGTCGCTCTGCGAGCACGACCTCGTGCCCGCGGCGAAGGCGCTCATGGAGAAAACCGAGGTGCCGCTGCCGGAGGACGTGGTGGTGGCCAGCGAGTTCAGCGCCGATGCGGAGGCGACCGTGAAGGCCGTGGCCGACGTCGGCCCGGAGGACATGATCCTCGATATCGGCCCCCGGGCCGCCGAGGCCCTCGCCGCCCAGCTCACCGGCGCCGGCACGATCCTCTGGAACGGCCCGGTCGGCGTGTTCGAGTTCGAGGCCTTTGCCGGCGGCACCCGCGCCCTGGCGGAGGCGATCGCGGCCAGCGATGCCTTCTCCCTGGCCGGCGGCGGCGACACGCTGGCCGCCATCGACCAGTTCGGCATCGCCGACCGGGTTTCCTACATCTCCACCGGCGGCGGCGCTTTCCTCGAGTACGTGGAAGGCAAGACCCTGCCGGCGGTGGCGATGCTGGAAGCGCGCGCCCGCGAGGGCAGCTAGCGTCCCGTCCGGCTGCCGAAGGCGCCCTTGCCCACGCCCTCGAAGGCCTTCACCAGCACGTCCCCCGTCGTGGCGCCCGCAATTCGGTCGGCCAGGTGGCCGGCGATGTTCTCCACGGTGCTGTCCAGCGGCATGACATAGACCTGGTCGCGCGGCAGGGTGAGGGTGAAGTCGCCCTGGGCGGCCGTGTAGCGCAGCGTGAGATGGGTGACGCCGCCGTGGTCGGCCTCGTCCGCGATATGCGCCTCGGTAGCGATGTAGCTGTCCGCCAGGCGCCCGGCCCACTCGGCCTCGAGCGCCGCGTCGCGCTGCCCGTCGACGGCGATTTCCAGCCGCGAGCGGTGGCCGTGGGCAATGCGCTGGCACTGGCCCCGGTGCTTTGCCAGGCCATGGGTGTAGTGGAAGTAAGCGCCCTCGATGGCTTCCGGGCGCAGGGTGATCAGCACCTCTTTCACGTTCTCCGGCATGACGGGCTCAAGCTCCGCCGCCAGCGTCCCCGCGAACTGCGCCGCGTCGATGGCGTCGGCCTGCACCAGCAGCACCGCGTCGCGCGGCGACCGGTGCCGGATCAGCGCCCCGGAGGCGAGGGGAAACTCGATGAACAGTTCCTCACCGGCCAGTTCCGTCCGGCAGCCCTCGGCGCCGACGGGCACGAGGAGGCGATGATCGGCCCGGGCGTCGATAAACCGCTTGATCTGCTTCTTCACGTGGCCGAAATCAAAGACCATGCCCTGGTCGTCGAGCTCGCCGCCGAGCACGATGTCGACGATCCAGGACTCACCGACCACGCCACGCTCCCGGTCCAGGAACGAGAAGTCCATCACGGTGAGGTTGTCTACGAACAGCCTGGCCAAGATCTGTCTACCTATTCAGCCGGGGCAGCTGAGCAGAAAAGGCTACATGGTGGTGGCAAAACCCCATCCTGTCGAGCACGGCGGCAGTCCGGCGCTACAGGTGCAGGCTGGTTGCCACCCCGTCGAAGAACATCTGCACGGCGATGATCACCAAAATCATCCCCATGAGCCGCTCCATGGCGATCAGGCCGCGGTTGCCCAGGGCCCGGAGCAGGAGCGGTGAGGCCATGAGCAGCACCGCGGAGACGGCCCAGGCGCCGACCAGGGCGGCGGTCCAGTCGAGCATCCGCGACGGGTCGGTATGCACCATGAGCATGGCGATGGCCAGCGACGACGGGCCGGCCACGGCCGGTATGGCCAGCGGCACGATGAACGGTTCCCCGCCCGGGGCGTCACCGATCAGTCCGTAGGGCGACGGGAAGATCATGCGGATGGCGATCAGGAACAGGATGATCGCGCCGGCGATACTGATCGATTCCTGCCGCAGCCCCATGAGATCGAGCACCGTGCTCCCGCCCCAGAGGAAGAGGAGCAGTACGCCCAGGGCCACCAGCAGCTCCCGGAAAATCACCCACTGGCGCCGCTTCGGGTCCACGTCCTTGAGCACGGACAGGAAGATGGGCACGTTGCCCAGCGGGTCCATGACCAGGAGGAGGGTGATGAAGGCGCTGAAGGCGGTGTCCATGGTGCTACAATTGTCTCATGAAACGCCGGGATGCATCGCCCCGGCAGGAGGCTGGCCATGCCCCGCTACAGGCTGCTTGCGGCTGTGCTGCTGATCCTCGCCGGCTGTACCTCGCAGCCGCCCGCGCAGTTCGCCCCCGAGGCGCAGCTCGCCCCGAACGCGCTCCTCGATGGCCGGCTCTTCGGCGTCGGCCCCGCGGACGCCCCCGAGGATCCGGGACTCCTCGAGGTCAACGACGACATGCGCGCCTTTCTCGCCGAGCGCGTTCCCGAGCGGGCGTCCGACTCCCGCAAGGTCGACCTGATCCTCGAGGGCATCCTCGCCGGGGGCCTCGAGCTCGAGTACGACAACCTGCTCACCCTGCCCGCCAGCGAGGCGTTCTACCGCCGTGCCGGCAACTGCATGAGCTTTACCAACCTTTTCCTGGCGCTGGCACGGGAAGCCGGGGTCCGGGCGAGCTACCAGGAAGTCATGGTGCCCCCCACCTGGACCGAGGGCGACAACGCCTGGTTCTACAACCTGCACGTGAACGTCCTCGTGGACCTGCCGGGTGCCGAGCAGGTGGTGGATTTCAACATCGGCGAGTACCTGCGCGCCTACCCGCGGCGGCTGATCAGCGACGAGGCCGGGGAGTCGCGCTACCACAACAACCTCGGCGTGCATTACATGACCCACGACGATCCGGCCCGGGCCTTCCTGCACTTCCGCCAGGCCCTGGTGCTGCAGCCCGGCGCGGGGCACGTCTGGACCAACCTGGGCACCCTTTATCGTCGCCAGGGGGCCCTCGCCGAGGCCGAGACGGCGTTCCGCCACGCCATCGAGCTCGACCGCGAGCCCGTGGCCATGAGCAACCTCGCCCGGCTCTATCGCGAGCAGGGCATGCCCTCGCTGGCTGCCGACTACGCACGGCAGGTGGAACGCCTGCGCTCGAAGAACCCCTACTACCAGTACTACCGCGCGAAGCAGTCGTACGATGCGGGCGCCTACGCGGCCGCGCAGCGCCACCTCGAACGCGCCCTGCGCAAGCAGGCAAAGGACCACCGTTTTCACCATCTCATGGCTATGATCCTGACCCGGCGCCACCAGCCGGAGCTGGCGCGCAAGTTCCTGCGCCAGGCCGAGGCGCTGGCCGGGGACGGCGACAAGCAGCGCTACGGCGATAAGCTCGATCTCCTCGCCGGGAGCTAGCGCTCTGGTAGAATCGCGGGCCGCAACCCCCGACGCAGGAACACCATGGCCCAAGCCCGCAAGCGCCGCGCTGCCGCGATCCCGGCGCCCCTGAAAAACGCCCTCTCCCTGCACCGCGCCGGCCGCCTCGGCGAGGCCGAGCGCGGCTACCGCGCCACCCTGGCGGCGCACCCGTCGCACCCGCAGGCGCTGCACGGTCTGGGCACGCTCTACTACCAGCTGGGCCGCCTGGAAGCTGCGCGGGACTGCCTCGCCGAGGCCGTGACGCGCAAGGCCCGGCTGCACGGTGCCTGGTACGAGCTCGGCAACGTGCGCCGGGACCTCGGCGACGTGGCCGGCGCCATCACCGCCTACCGCCGCGCCCTGCAGCACGCACCGGACTTCGCCCCGGCGCACTGCGCCCTGGCGCGCCTGCGCGACGGCAGCGATCCGGCGGCCGAGGCGGCGGAAGCGAAGGCCCTGGGCCAGCTGCACGCCCGCAGCAAGGCGGGGACGCTCGAGCGCCGTGACCTCGCCTGGGGGCTGGCGGCGATTGCCGAGCGCGCCGGCGACGTGGAGGCGACGCTGGCCCACCTCGCCGAGGCCCACGCCGTGGACGCGGCGCGGCAGCCCTTCGACGTGGCCGGCGCGGGCCGCTATTTCGATGCCCTGGCCGGCGCCCTGGACGCCGACGCCATTGCCGGGCGCGCCGCGGACGGCGGCAGCGGCAGCGAGCTGCCGATCTTCGTTTTCGGCCTGCCGCGCTCCGGCACCACGCTGGTGGAGCAGGTGCTGGACAGCCACAGCGCCGTGCACGGCGCGGGCGAGCTGCGGCTCATCGGCGACCTCTGCGGCGACCTCGAGCGCCGCGCCCGGCAGCCCTTCAACGTCGCCTTCGGGCGGCTCTCCGCCGCAGACCGGCGGGGGATTGCCGGCACCTATCTCAAGGCCCTGCAGTCCCGGGCGCCCCTCGCCCGGCGCGTGGTCGACAAGATGCCGGCGAACTTCCTGGCCCTGCCACTGCTCGCCTGCCTGTTCCCGAAGGCGCGCTTCATCCACTGCCGGCGCGATGCCCTCGCGACCTGCTGGTCCCTTTACCGCACGCGCTTCGACGAGCCGCACCGCTACGCCAACGACCCGGCGCAGCTGGGCGCCTACTGGCGCCTCTACGACGACTACATGAAGCGCATGGGTGAGCTGCTGGGTGATCGGCTCTACAGCGTCGCCTACGAGGAACTCGTCGCGAGCCCGGAGCCCGTGATCAACGCGCTGCTCGCGCACTGCGGCCTGGAGCCGGAGCCGGCCTGCCTGGCGCCGGAGCAGAACCCTCGCCCCGTGACCACGGCGAGCACGCTGCAGGTCCGCCGGCCGATCCACGGCGGAGCGGTCGAGGGACACAGGCCGTTCACCGACGCCCTGCCCGCGCTCCGCGAGGCGCTGGAGGGTGCGGCGTGAGCGACCTTTTGAAACGGGGCCTCGATTTTCTCCCAGCTGAAGCCGGGGACGCACATCCCGCCTCGCAACGGCATGGTCAACTGCGTGCGTCCCTGGGTCGAGGGCGAGGCTTTCGTCTTTGACGACAGCATGGAACACGAGGCGATCAACCGCTCGGACCGCGAGCGCGTAGTGCTGCTGTTCGACATCTGGCGACCGGAGCTCACGGAAGCCGAGTGGCACTGGGTGCGGACCCTGCTGCACGCGGTCGATAGCTTCAGCGACTGAGCTTTTTCCCGCGCAGGATCCAGGCACCGTCCCTTACCGGCTCGCCCAGGGCCAGGCGCGCCGGTTCGTTCATGGCGAGACCGCCGGCGGTCAGCCGGTCGCGCCAGGCGCCGAGGGCGGTCTCGTCGAGGGCGGCGTCCAGCATGGACTGCATGCGCTCCCGCCAGGCCGTCATGGCCGCCTCGACCTTCTCCGCCCAGGCGATCACCTCCGCGGGCGCGAAGGCGTTCATCTTCCGGTACATGTGGGCGATGTCGGCGTAGGTCCGGAACACCAGCCCGCCGCCGATCGCCTTGCCGTGCTCCCCGAGGACAGCCTCCATGGCCTTCACGCAGGGCGCGAGATCGCGGTCCGCCTGCTCGAAGGCCCCGCGGCTGCCCCGGCCCTCGCGTAGGGCGAGGCTCTCCTCCACCAGGCGGATGAAAGCCGGCAGCAGGCCGCTGTCGCGGACACCGTCCAGGGCATCGCGGTTGGCCCGGCACTCGTCCCAGATAGCGCCGTTCTTCAGGTGCATGAGAAAGGCGACGCTGCCGCCGGGCCGGAGCACGCGCGCTGCTTCATCGGCCGCTGCCGGCGGTGCGTACTCGATGCCGAACTGGCTCACCACGTGGTCGAAGAACGCATCGGGCAGGGGAATGTCGTCGGCGCTGGCGCAGACCGCGGCCACGGCCGGGTGCTGTGCCTTGACCAGGTCCACCGCCGCATCGCTGATGTCCAGGCAGGTGATGCGGAAGTGGCGCAGGTTGTTGCGGGCGACGGACTCGGCCAGGGCGGTTACCGCACCGTGGCCGCAGCCGAGGTCCAGCAGGCGGGTGTGCCCTTCATCGGCGAGCGCGCAGGACGTGAAGAACGCCAGCCAGTAGTCCCGGAGCGCCGGGTCGCGGGCGCCGATCTCGGGCACCACGCCGGCGCGCCGGGTCCGCTCCCAGTAGTCTTCCCAGGCCTGTGCGTCAGTGCTGTTCATGGGCTAGAGCATGCCTCCTTCGCATCGCGAGCACAAAAAGAAAGCACTAAAAAAAACGGGCCCCGAAGGGCCCGTCGCAAACGCTGGTAACTGCCGATGATTTACATGCGCCATACCAGCCGTGCGCTGTAGAACCGACCAAGGAAGTCGTAGATTGCACTGGTGTTGGTCGAAATCGCCGGCACGAAGGGCGGCTGTTCGTCGGTCAGGTTTTCCACGGCGACTGAGACTTCAAAGGCGCTGAAGTTGTAGCTGGCGTAGAAATCGAAGTAGTTCATCTCGTCGACTTCAGTATTGACGTTGTCGAAACCAACCTCATCCGAGATGTCCATTGCATCGAGGTAACGCCAGACCAGTGAAGTCGACCAGCTGTCCTGGGCGAGGCTCAGGGACAGCGTCGACTTGTACTCCGGGTAGCCGGCGAAGGAACAGGTAGTGCAAGCTACCTTGCCGCGCTGATCCTCGACCGCACCCGTTGCGCTGATTTCCTTGTAGTCCTCCAGCCACATCAGCAGCCAGTCGGCGCTGACCATGCCGAAATCGGTGTTCCAGGTAAACGAGGAATTGAGATCGATACCGGAGGTTTCGATCGTCGCCAGGTTCTCCAGAAGCAGGTCAAAGCGCACCACGTCATTGCCGGGACCGCGCGCGATACGATCGCACTCCGGCGCCGAGAGCCCCTGGCTCTCGTAGCAGGTATTGATCACGGTGCTCTCCACCGGCGTGCCGATGGCGTCATCGATTTCGACATCGTAGTAGTCGAGGCTGATGCTCGGGGAACCCCATACCTCGGGCGTGAACACGAAGCCCACGGACATATTGTCAGAGGTCTCGGGCTGAAGATCCGGGTTGCCGCCCTGGGTGATCTTCAGCTGTGCAGCCGGCTGAACAAAGTCGGGGGGGACTCCTTCCGCTGCACAGTTGGCTGCAACGGTCGGGTTCGCGGCCTGGTTCTCCGAGTTGCAGGGGTCGGTAACCCCTGTGAACGCGTCGGCGTTGCCGCCGAACAGCTCGAGTACGTTCGGCGCACGAAAACCGGTGGAGAGCTGGCCGCGGAAGGTCAGCGACTGCAGCGGCTGCCAGCGGGCGCCGACTTTCCAGGTCGTCTCATCGAAGTCACCGTAGTCCGAGAACCGCGCGGCGAGCTGAGCGCTCACCTCTTCGGCGAATGGAGCACCGGAGATCAGCGGGATTTCACTTTCCACGTAGACCTCGTAGAGGTCGTACTCGCCATCGGTGGGTTCCGCGAAATTGCCTCCGCTGTTGCCGTCGCCGACGATTCCGGAAGGCGTTACGCTACCGGATTCCTCGCGGTACTCGATGCCGGCTGCCATACCGAGCCCCCCGGCCGGGAGATCTAGCACGGACGGATTGCTGATGGTCGCGGCAAAGTGCCACATCTCGTATTCGGTCTTCTCGTGGTCCTCGAAGAGGATGAAGTCCTTTTCCGCCTGCGTTTTCGGGCTGCGGCCGAAGGGGTCGAAGAGCGGGTCTCCGTTAGCCTTCTTCGGGCAGTTATCGATCACCGCGCAGCGCGCGGGATCCGAGGCGATCTGCAGTGCGCCCACGTTGAGCTGCCCGAAGGTGACCTCGGTCAGGCGCGACTGGCCCCAGGTGCCCCAGGTGTCCACGTCCCAGGTGCTGCCTGCGAAGTCGAGCTCACCCCGGAAGCCGAAGGTGCCCTGCATGGTATCCGCGTCGTACTTGAACTTGCGGTTGCCGAGATCCAGGCCTCGATACCAGAGCTGGAAGCTCTCGGCGTCGGGACCCAGCGCGCTCTGTATTTCCGCCCGTGCGTCATCCGGCAGGTTCGGGTGATCGATAGGTACCTGGATGAGGTCCGTAAAGCGACCTGCGGCTCCGGCGACGGGCAGCGGCGTGAAGTTCAGCGTCCCTTCCCGGTGCTGGGCGAGGATGTTCGAGTAGGCCGTCCAGCTGTTGTTGAGTTCCACCTCACCTATGGCGGCCAGGTTGAAGATCCTAGCGGGGTTGATCAGGCTGACGCCGTCACCGCCGGGCGCGTTATAGTTGAAGCGATGGCCCGTGTCGAGGATCGACTGGATGCTGCCGTCTCCGGCCGATCCGTTCAGGCCGCTGAAGCCGAACGTATCGTAAGGCTGGAAGCTGGCGCCGGTGACGGGATCCTCCTTGAAGATAATCCCTGCGGCCGGCACGCGGCCTTCAGGGGGAATGCCGCTACCGATCAGGTTCAGGATATTGCCCGACCCGTCATCGCTTTGACCGAGCAGCGGAATCTGCGACCACTCCCGGTCCTGGAAGTCGACATTCTCCGTCTCGGTATAGGTGCCGGACAGCACGAAATGGCTGCGGCCGCTGCCGCTTCCCAGCAGGAAGCCGACGTTCCGCGACTCACCGCCTGCATCTTCGGGGCTGCCGGTGCCTGCCGTGAACTCGAAGCCTTCGAAATCGTCTTTCAGGATCACGTTGACCACGCCGGCCACAGCATCCGAGCCGTAGATCGTTGAGGCGCCGTCAGCCAGCACTTCGACCCGCTCAATCATGTTCACCGGGAAGGATTGCAGGTCTACGCCGAGGCCACTGGAATCGCGGATCGTGCTCACGGCGCGCCGGCCATCCATGAGGACCAGGGTTCTCTCCGAACCCAGATTGTGGATCTCGACAAAGTTCGCCCCTCGGCCACCGTTGGAGTCGTTGCGGTTGGTGGCACCGCCGCTATTGGTCACGGCGGGCATGCGCTGCAGTGCGTCGAGGGTGCTGTAGGTGCCGAGCCGCTCGATGTCTTCGCCGGTGGTCATGGACATGTTGGAGATCGTTTCCGGGCCCCGCGTGATCCGCGAGCCGGTGACGATAACCTCTTCCATGATTTGCTCCTCCTGGGCGAGCGCCATGCCGGGCAAGCCGAGCGCTGCGCTGACACCGAGGGCAGCCGAGACTGCTGTCGTCAGACGTTGTTTCTTGAACATGTCATACCCCTGTATTTTGGACTAAATGCTTCATGTTTTGCGGCCATGGGCCGCTGTAGGTCGAACTCTACACGCTGAAAACCGTTGAATCCGCACAGGTTGAATGGTTTTGTGGCAAAGTTACGGAATTCCGGGGGAACTCGTTAAATTCAGGCGCTTCAAGTGCTTAGGTAGAGGTATTGAGATGTATGCACAGGCAACACTGGGGTTGATAAGGGGGTTGCCGCGGGTAGGGCGTGCGGGCGCTGGCGCCTCCTCAACGAATGCGCTTGACACCCACCTTGCGACCTGTGGCCGCGTGGGTCAGGCGCCAGAAACCGAAGAAGTTCTTGTCCAGGATGACGTCCCGCTCGCCGCCCTCGTAGGCAAAGCGTCCCTCGAGACGCTGTTGCCAGACCTGGCCGTTGTCAAGGTAGAACAGGGTGTCTCCGCTCCAGCCGTCGAAAGGTGCCCTCACCCGTGCTTCGATGCGGGCTTCCTGCTCCGCTTCGCGGACGTCCTTGCTGGTGCTGCGCAGCGTCTCCGCGTCTCTGGCCGTATAGCGCAGGAGCCAGGCGTCGAGGGCCTTGCGCTCCGCCTCGCTGAGCTTGTCGAGCCCCGACGCTTCGTACTCGTCGGGGCTCATCAATCCGCGGACGCCCGGGAAGTCTTCTGCCCGGGTGGTCGCGAGGCAGGTAAGCGCAAGGGCCAGGACGGGGACGAGGTAGCGCATCAGAACAGCACCCGGCTGCGGATGGTGGCGTCGATGTCGGCGAGCGCCCGCAGCGCCACGTCGGAGTACTCCGCATCCACGTCGATGACCACGTAGCCGATGGCGTCATTGGTCTGCAGGAACTGCGCGGAAACGTTCACCCCCGTGTCCGAGAACACCTGGTTGATCGCGCTCATGACGCCGGGCACGTTGCGGTGGATGTGCAGCAGCCGGTGGCAGCCGGCGTGCTCCGGCAGGGCTACCTCCGGGAAGTTCACGGAGGAGGTGGTGGTGCCGTTGTCGCTGTAGCGCGCCAGCTTCTCCGCCACCTCCATGCCGATGTTCTCCTGCGCCTCCATGGTGCTGCCGCCGATGTGGGGCGTGAGGATCGCCTGGTCGAAGGCGCGCAGCGGTGAGACGAACTCGTCGTCGTTGGAGCGCGGCTCCACCGGGAACACGTCGATGGCCGCCCCGGCAAGGTGGCCGCTCTCGAGCCGCTCGGCGAGGGCGTCGATGGCCACCACGGTGCCGCGGGAGGCGTTGATGAGGATGCTGCCGCGCGGCATGCGGTCGAGCTGGGCGGCGCCGATCATGTCGGCCGTGGACGCGGTCTCCGGCACGTGCAGGGACACCACGTCCGACTGGGCGAGGAGGGAATCGAGGCTGCCGAGCTGGCGGGCGTTGCCGAGGGGCAGCTTGTTGACCACGTCGAAGAACTGCACCTTCATGCCCAGGCCCTCGGCGATGACGCCCAGCTGCATGCCGATGTTGCCGTAGCCGACGATGCCCAGGCGCTTGCCGCGGATCTCGTAACTGTTCGCGGCGCTCTTCAGCCACTCGCCGCGGTGGGCGGCGGCGTTCTTGGCGGGGATGCCGCGCAGCAGCAGGATCGCCTCGGCGATCACCAGCTCGGCCACGCTGCGCGTGTTCGAGAACGGCGCGTTGAAGACGGGGATTCCGCGCTTCGTGGCGGCGCCCAGGTCGACCTGGTTGGTGCCGATGCAGAAGCAGCCCACGGCCACCAGCTTGCGCGCGTGCTCGAAGATGTCGTCGGTCAGCTGCGTGCGCGAGCGGATACCCACGAAATGCGCGTCGGCGATGGCGGCCTTCAGCTCTTCCGGCGGCAGGGCCTTGGGGTGCCACTCGATATTGTCGTAGCCGGCGGCGTTGAGCGCCTCGACGGCGGAGTCGTGGATGCCCTCCAGCAGGAGGAACTTGATCTTGCGCTTCTGCAGCGAGGTCCTGCCCATGGTGTGTGGTGCTCTGCTGTGTGATGTCTGAGTGTGGGGAGTTACGGCGCCCCTGGCTGGCGGGGCGCGGCATGATAGCATACGCGCCCCCTCTATATAGGCAGCGACACGGGCAGCAACCGGGATGGCGAAAGGGACCGCGTTGGCACAGGATCAGCTCACCGCGCTGGCGGAAATCGTCGGCCCCGACCGGGTGCTGGCCGGCCCCGAGGCGGCCGACCAGTACGGCCGCGACTGGACCCGCGCCCACGCCCCGGCGCCCTGCGCCGTCGTGCTCCCCGGGAGCATCGGCGAGGTGCAGGCGGTGGTCCGCTACGCCCGCCGCGCGGGCCTGGCCATCGTCCCCAGCGGCGGTCGCACCGGCCTGTCCGCCGGCGCCGTCGCCTCGCGCGGCGAACTGGTACTCGTCCTCGACCGGCTGAACGCCATCGAGGACTTCTCCCCCGTCGACCGCACCGTGCGCTGCGGCGCCGGCGTCATCACCGCCGAGCTGCAGGCCTTCGCCGAGGATCACGGCCTGTTCTACCCGGTGGACTTCGCCTCCGCGGGCTCGAGCCAGGTCGGCGGCAACGTCGCCACCAACGCCGGCGGGATCAAGGTCATCCGCCACGGCATGACCCGCGACTGGGTCGCCGGCCTCAAGCTGGTCACCGGCACCGGCGAGCTGCTCGACCTGAACCGCGGCCTGATCAAGAACAACGCGGGCTACGACCTGCGCCACCTCGTCATCGGCTCCGAGGGCACCCTCGGCGTCATCGTCGAGGTCACCGTCTCCCTGGCCGATCCGCCCGGCGACCTCGCCGTCATGGTCCTCGGCGTGCCTGACATGGCGGCGATCATGCACGTGCTCCACTGCGCCCGCCGCCGCCTGCAGCTGCACGCCTTCGAGTTCTTCTCCGAGGACGCCCTCGCCCGGGTGATCGAACACCAGGACCTGCAGCGCCCCTTCGACAGCGAGGCCCCCTTTTACGCCCTCCTCGAGTTCGCCCAGCCCGACGAGGCCGCCCTCGAGGCCGCCATGGCGGTTTTCGAGGAGACGGTGGAGCAGGGCTGGGTCCTCGACGGCGCCGTCAGCCAGAGCGTCGCCCAGGCCCGCTCGCTCTGGCGCCTGCGCGAGGACATCTCCGAAACGATCTCGCGCTGGACGCCCTACAAGAACGACATCTCCACCCGCGTCTCCGACGTTCCCGGCTTCCTCGCCGAGGTCGACAAGGTGGTCACCGACCACTACCCCGATTTCCAGATCATCTGGTTCGGCCACATCGGCGACGGCAACGTCCACCTCAATGTCCTCAAGCCCGACGACCTCCCCATGGACGAGTTCCAGGCCCGCTGCGGCGAGGTCAGCCGCTGGGTCTTCGAGATCGTGCAGCGCCACGGCGGCAGTGTCTCCGCCGAGCACGGCGTCGGCCTTCTCAAGAAGGACTACCTCACCTACAGCCGCTCCGAGACGGAAATCGAGATCATGCGCGGTATCAAGCGCGTCTTCGACCCGGACGGCATCATGAACCCCGGGAAGATTTTCGACCTTTAGTCCACCTGCCCGAGGTACAGCTGGTAAGCCGGGTTCTCCGACTCGTCCCAGAACGGGTAGCCGATCGCGTCGAGGGTCTTGTGGACCTCGCGTTCCTCGCCCTTCGGTGCCTGGATGCCGACGAGGATGCGGCCGTAGGCGGCGCCGTGGTTGCGGTAGTGGAAAGTGGAGATATTCCAGCGCTGGCCCAGGCCGGAGAGGAACTTGAGCAGGGCGCCGGGGCGCTCCGGGAACTCGACGCGGTAGATCGTTTCCCGGCCCATGTCCGCCGGTGCGCGGCCGCCGACCATGTAGCGGATGTGCAGCTTGGCCATCTCGTTGTCCGTGAGATCCTGGGCCTCGTAGCCCTCCGCCGCCAGCTTCGCCAGCACCTGGGCGAGATCATCGCCGCCGGGTGTCACGGACAGGCCGACGAACACCCGGGCAGAGCGGGCGCTGGCGTAGCGGTAGTTGAACTCCGTGATGTTGCGCTTGCCGAGGGCGCCGCAGAAAGCGCGGAAACTGCCGGGGCGCTCGGGGATGGTGACCGAGATGATGGCTTCCCGGTGCTCGCCGATCTCCGTGCGCTCCGAGATATAGCGCAGGCGATCGAAATTCGTGTTCGCGCCGGAGAGGATGGCGAGGAGTTGCTGGCCCTTCACGCCCCGCTCCTCCACGTACTTCTTCAGGCCGGCGAGGGCCAGGGCGCCCGCGGGCTCGGCGATGCCGCGGGTATCCTCGAAGATGTCCTTGATCGCCGCGCACATCTCGTCCGCGGAGGCCGTGATCACCTCGTCCACCGTGCTTCGGATCACCCGGAACGTCTCCTTGCCCACCTGGGCCACGGCGCAGCCGTCGGCGAACAGGCCGACCTCCTTGAGGCGGGCGCGGCGGCCCTTCTCCAGGGCCAGCTTCAGGCAGGCGGCGTCCTCCGGCTCCACGCCGATGATGCGCGTTTTCGGCCAGACATAGCGGACGTAGGCGGCGACACCGGCGAGGAGGCCGCCGCCGCCGACCGGGACGAACAGGGCGTCCAGCGGTTCCTGGTGCTGGCGCACGATCTCCATGCCCACCGTGCCCTGACCGGCGATCACGTCCGGATCGTCGAAGGGGTGGACGAAGGTCATGCCCTGCTCTGCCACCAGCTTCTGGGCGTGGGCGTAGGCTTCGTCGAAGGCGTCGCCGTGGAGGACCACCTTCGCGCCGCGGTTGCGCACCGCGTCCACCTTGATCTGCGGCGTGGTGCGCGGCATCACGATGACGGCGCGCACGCCCATGCGCTGCGCGGCCATGGCCAGGCCCTGGGCGTGGTTGCCGGCGGAGGCGGCGACCACGCCGCGGGCGCGCTGCTCGTCGCTCAGGCGGTACATCTTGTTGTGGGCGCCGCGCAGCTTGAAGGAGAACACCGGCTGCAGATCCTCGCGCTTCAGCCAGACCTGGTTGTCGAGGCGCGCAGAGAGAAGCCGCGCCTCATCCACCGGGGTTTCCCGCGCCACGTCGTAGACCTTGGCGTCAAGAATGCGCTTGATGTAGCTCTGGGGCATGCAACCACCGCTCAGGAAGGTGCTCAGAAGAGTGCAGGCATGGTAAAGCAGCGGCCGCGCCAATGCAGCCCGGGGCTTCCGCGGTACACTGGTGTCCTTGCATGCCCCGGGAGTCTTTATGGACCAGGACAGTAAAAAGCAGGCGGTCGCGGACGCGGCGCTGGCCTATCTGCGGCCGAAGCTGGAAAACGACACCATCGTCGGCATCGGCACCGGTTCGACGGCCAACCGCTTCATCGACGGCCTGGCCGCGATAAAGGGCAGCATCGGCGGCACCGTCGCCAGCTCCGAGGCCTCCGCGGAGCGGCTCCGCGGTCACGGGATCCCCGTCTACGATCTCAACAGCGTGGACCGGGTGGCGTTCTACGTCGACGGCGCGGACGAGGCCAACGCGCAGCTGCAGCTGATCAAGGGCGGCGGTGGTGCGCTGACCCGGGAAAAGATCGTCGCCGCGGTGGCGGAGGAGTTCCTGTGTATCGCCGACGACAGCAAGCTGGTGCGCATCCTCGGCGATTTTCCGCTGCCGGTGGAGGTGATTCCCATGGCCCGCGGGCACGTCGCCCGGGAACTGGTGCGCCTGGGCGGTGACCCGGTCTACCGGGAGGGCGTGGTGACCGACAACGGCAACATCATTCTCGACGTCTACCACTTTTCCATCGCCCAGCCCCTGGCGATGGAGGAGACGCTGAACAATATCACCGGCGTGGTGTGTAACGGGCTGTTCGCCCGGCGGCCGGCAGACCGGCTGTTCCTCGCCGGCGACGAGGGCGTGCGCGAGCTGCAGGCTGATCAGGTTGGATGAAAAGATTTAACTCATTGCGGTTGACGTGTTGCATTCTGCATTATTCCCGGTAAGCTCTGTGAAAAATTCACACAGCTTTGCTTTGCGTTGCCTGAAGATGAGAGTGACTGATGAAGAATCGGCCTGACACCATGATCGTGCTCCTCGCTGCCTTCGTCCTCGGGGTCGTCGTGACCCTGTTGTTGCCTGCCTCTTCGAGCCGCACCGTCGCGGCGCCCGAGTCCCCGCTGCAGGCGGGGCTCCTCCTCGACCGCTAGGCGACCTTCAAGCCGGCGCCCGCCGCGGGCGCCACCCCGTTTCCGTCAGCACGCCGTCCAGGGGCACGTCCCAGGGCTCCTGCGGTAGTGTATCCACGGCCTGGCAGTCGTAGGCCAGGCCCGCCAGCAGCCGCGGCCGCGACGCCGCCAGGGTCCGGTCGTAGTAGCCCGCGCCCATCCCCAGCCGCGTACCCGCCACGGAGAAGCCCACGAGGGGCAGGCAGAGCACGTCCAGTGCGTCCACTGGCAGTGCCCCGCTCGCGGCCGGCTCGCCGATGCCGTAGCGGTTCGGCAGCAGCGGGTCGCCGGGCACCCAGGGGTGAAAGGTGAGAGCGCTGTCGTCACCGACGCGCGGCAGGTAGACGAGGAGTCCGTCGGCGGACGCTGCCGCGAGCAGCGGGGCCGGGTCGAGTTCGCCATCGGCCGCGACGTAGGCGGCGATGCGCGCCCCGGCGCGCCAGCCGGGTAGCGCGGGCGCGTGGGCGGCCAGCTGCTGCGCGGCCGCCTCGCGCGACGCCCGGGGCAGGGCGCGGCGGGCCGCACGCAGCTGCCGGCGAATCGCTGCCTTGGCGGTGCGGGCGTCGTGCTCGGGGTCGGTGGTCATGATGCCTTGCAGGCGAAAAGAAGTAGGTTCCCGGCGTACCGCTGACAGGTCGGCCCTTGAACCCGATGGCTCAAGGTGGAGGCCTCCGCATCGCATCAGGCTTCCCGGTACGGGCCGGACTTGCACAACAGCGACTTTGGCTGCCCCCGGTAACACAGTTATCGGCTCGAGGACTGATAGTCTGGCGCATACGCCAGGTAACCAGCCTCTATTATAGCGCAGGGGGCACCCCGGGGCCGACCGGGGTGGCGGAAATCAGCTGATCTCGATCTGCCGGAGCTGGTGCAGGGCTTCGTCCAGCTTGCGGTTGAGGCCGCGAAAGGTACTGTCGGCGCTGCCGTCGTCGGGCAGGCGGCCCACGGGCTCCTCGCTCCGGCCCGCGCACAGCAGGTCGTAGCTGATATTGAGAGCCGCCATGACGGCGATGCGCTCGAGGCCGATGACCTTGCCGGTATCGCGGATTGCGCGCATCTGCTGGTCGAGGTAGTTGGCGGCGGCGGTGAGGTCGGCGGCCTGGTCCTCGGGACAGGCGACCTGGTAGTCCTTGTCGAGGATCGTGACCGAGACGGTGTGCGGCGCCATGGGTTACTCCAGGTCGCGAAGGCGGGCGAGCGTGGCTTCCACCCGCTCCCGCGCGAGGTCGTTCTTCTCGATGAGTTCCCGGCGCTCCTGGCGCCAGCCCAGGTTCTCCGCCTTCAGCTGGCGGTTCTCGCGATTGAGCTCCGCACACAGCCCGATGAGCTGGTCGATCTTGTTTTCCAGCAGCTTGAGCGCATCGTCCGCCATCGTCGCTATACTTGGCATTCCGCGAGGTCTCCCGCACTATAGACCCCGCATCCCGAAGAGGTCAACGGCGTAAATGCCAGTCAATTCAACCATCTGCCGCGTTTTTTGCAGGGAACCTCGCAGGCGGACTCCGTGAGCGGGCTGTTCGATCCGGCGCCGGGTGAGGTCGGCGACCTGCCGCTGTTCGACGAGGTGGCCGACCAGCTGGTCGAGCAGGGGGTCTCGCAGTCGCCGTCGGAGCTGCACGGCTGCCTGGCGGGCCTGCTGGCCGGGGGCGCCGACCCCTCCCCGGAAGCGGGGCTGGCGGGCGTCGGCTCCGCCCTCGGCTTCGACCCCCACGGTGAACTCGCGGACGGGCTGCAGCGTTTTTACGTCACTACGGCCCAGCTGCTGACCGACGAGGCCCTGCGCTTCCACCCGCTGCTGCCCGATGACGACAGCGACCTCGGTGAGCGCACCGTGGCGCTCGCGGACTGGTGCCGGGGCTTTCTTTCCGGTTTCGCCCAGGCCCGGGTTAGCAGCCGCAGCACGGACGCCGCCGTCGCCACGGACAGCGCCGAGGCCCTCAAGGACTTCGCCGCCATCGCCCAGGCCGGCGTCGGCGACGCCAGCGACGACGAGGCGGAGCAGGCCTATGCAGACCTTGTCGAGTACCTGCGCTTCGCGGCCATGAACATCATCCTCGACAGTCTCGGCCAGGCCGAGGAGGCGCGGCCGGCCTCGCCGCCCGCCGGCAGCACGGTGCACTAGTGGCGCAGCTGCGGGGTATCGGCAAGCGCGAGTTCGCGGGCAGGCGGCGCAACCTGATGGCGCTCATGGAGCCGAACAGCATCGCCGTCATCCCGTCGGCGCGGCAGCAGTACCGCAATCGCGACACCGAGTACCCCTTCCGCCAGGACAGCGACTTTCTCTACCTGACCGGTTTCCAGGAACCCGATGCCGTGCTCGTCCTCGTGCCGGGGCGCCGCCACGGCCAGTGCGTCCTCTTCTGCCGCGACCGGGACCCGGCGCGGGAGCTCTGGGACGGCTACCGCGCCGGCCCCGAGGGCGCGGTCGAGCGCTACGGCGCCGACGATGCGTTCCCCGTCAGCGACATCGACGACATCCTGCCCGGCCTCATCGAGGGCCGGGAGCGGGTCTACTACTCCATGGGCCGCAGCCGCGGCTTCGACACCCGGCTGATGGGCTGGGTCAACAGCATCCGCGAGCGGGAATCCAGCGGCGCGGTGCCGCCGGGCGAGTTCACGGACCTCGACCACATGCTGCACGAACTGCGGCTGGTGAAGAGCGCCGGCGAGCTCCGGGTCATGCGCCGCGCGGCCCAGGTCACCGCCGAGGCACACTGCGCGGCCATGCGCGCCTGCCGCCCGGGCCTGTACGAGTACCAGCTCGAGGCGGAGCTCGCCTATGCCTACGCCCGCGGCGGGGCCCGCTGCCCGGCCTACCCCGCCATCGTCGGCGGCGGCGCCAACGGCTGCATCCTGCACTACGTCGAGAACAGCGAGCGGCTTCGCGACGGCGACCTGGTGCTCATCGACGCCGGCTGCGAGTACCACGGCTACGCGTCAGACGTCACCCGCACCTTCCCGGTGAACGGCCGTTTCAGCCCCGCCCAGCGCGCCCTCTACGAGGTGGTGCAGGCGGCCCATGCCGCGGGGATCGCCGCCTCGCAGGCAGGCAACCACTGGAACCAGCCCCACGACGCCACGGTCCGCGTCATCACCGAGGGGCTGGTGGACCTGGGGCTGCTCCGCGGCCGGGTAACGAAGCTGATCAAGGACGGCGCCTACCGGGACTTCTACATGCACCGCGCCGGCCACTGGCTCGGCCTCGACGTGCACGATGTCGGCGACTACCGGGTCGGCGGCGAGTGGCGGCTGCTCGAGCCGGGCATGGTGATGACCATGGAGCCGGGCATCTACGTGGCACCGGAGAACACGCGGGTGGCGAAGAAGTGGCGCGGGATCGGCATCCGCATCGAGGACGATGTCGCCATCGGCGCCGACGGGCCGGAGGTGCTCTCCGCGGGCGTGCCGATGGCGCCCGACGACATCGAAGCCCTGATGGCGGCCTGACGGGACGGGTATGGCGCAGCGTATCGTCATTGCCGGCGGCGGCATGGTGGGCATCAGCCTGGCGCTGGCCCTGGCCCGGCAGCTGCCAGCGGCGGTCGAGCTGGTCCTCGTGGAGGGTTTCCCGCTGCCCGAGGAGGGTGCCGGCAGCTACCACCCGTCCTTCGACGCGCGCTCCACGGCGCTCAGCTACAGCACGCGGCAGGTGTTCGAGGCCCTGGGTGCCTGGGCCCCGCTGGCCCCCGGCGCCTGCCCTATCGAGCACATCCACGTCTCCAGCCGCGGCCACTTCGGCTCGTCCTGCCTGCACGCGGCGGAGCAGGGCTGGCCGGCGTTGGGCTGGGTGGTGGAGAACGCCTGGCTGGGGCGGGTGCTCGCCGACCGGCTGCGCGCCACGCCCCGGGTGCGCGTGCTGTCGCCGGCCCGCTGCCTCGGCGCGCGGCCGGAGGCCGGCGGGCTGCGGGTCAGCCTGGCCGGCGCGGCGGCGGGCGAAACGGAGAGCGAGACGGTCCTCGACGCCGACCTGCTGGTGATTGCCGACGGCGCCCGCTCGGGGCTGCGCGATGCGCTCGGCCTGGGCGCGACGGAGAAGCGCTACGGCCAGGACGCCCTGGTCGCCAACGTCGCCTTCGCCGAGGACCCGGCCGGCCGTGCCTTCGAGCGCTTCACGGCCAGCGGTCCCCTCGCCCTGCTGCCCCTGCTGCCGGCGGACGGCGCCCACCGGGCCGCCCTGGTCTGGACCCTGCCCCCGGCGCGGGCCGCCGAGTTGCTGGCGGCCCCGCCCGAGGCGTTTCTTGCCGCCCTGCGCGAGGCCTTCGGCTACCGTCTCGGCCGCCCCCTGGCCGTGGGCGAGCGGCACAGCTACCCGCTCGCGCTCGTCGAGGCCCGGGAGACCGTGCGCCGGCACCTGGTGGTCGTGGGCAACGCCGCCCACGCCCTGCACCCGGTCGCGGGCCAGGGCTTCAACCTCGCGCTGCGCGACGTTCACGCGCTCGCGGACGAGATCGCCCGCGGCGTGGCGGCGGGGGCCAGCCCCGGCGACCTCGCGGTGCTCCAGGCCTACCGGGACCGGCAGGCCGGCGACCAGCAGCGCACCATCGCCGCGAGCGATCTCCTGCCCGGCCTGTTCATGCACGCGGATCCGCTCATCGGCATCGCCCGGGATTTCGCCCTCGCCGGGCTGGATGTCGCGCGCACCCTCAAGGACAGCTTCGTGCGCCATGCCGCGGGCATGGCCGCCCTGGAGGCCCCCCGTGGCTGAGCAAAGCTTCGACGTGACCATCGTCGGTGGCGGCATCGCCGGCTCCGCGCTCGCCGCGGCGCTCACCGGCCACGGCCTGTCCATCGCGCTGGTGGAGGCGCGGCCGCTGCCCGCGGGCCGCAGCGAGCCGGCCCCGGGTCTCGACGGCTTCGACGCCCGGGTCAGCGCGCTGACCCCGCGGTCCCAGGCCTTTCTCGAGCGCCTCGACGCCTGGGCGGGCGTGACCGCGGTGCGCGCCTGTCCCTACCGGCACATGACGGTCTGGGACGCGGAGGGCACCGGCGCTATCGAGTTCGACGTCGACGAGATCGGCGCGCCGGCCCTCGGCACCATCGTCGAGAACCGGGTGCTGGTGGAGGCGCTGGTTGAGCGCTTCCGCGGAGCCGCCGACGTCGCCGTGCGCGCCCCGGAGAGCGTGGAGCGGGTGGTCCGGGAGGGCAGCCAGGTCGTCCTCGCCCTGGCCGGGGGTGACACGCTGCGCTCGAAGCTCGTGGTGGCGGCGGACGGAGCCCTCTCGCCCCTGCGCGAGGCGCTGGGTTTCCGCACCCGGGAGTGGGATTACGGCCACCGCGCCATCGTCGCCACGGTGCAGCTGGAGCATCCGCACCGCGCCACGGCGTGGCAGCGCTTCCTGCCCACGGGGCCGCTGGCGCTGCTGCCGCTCCTCGACGGCGAGGACGGCAGCCATCGCTGTTCCATCGTCTGGTCCATCGAGGAGGCGCAGGCGGAGGAATTGCTCGCCCTCGATGACGCCGGTTTCTGCGCGGCGCTGGGCGCGGCCTCCGAGCACCGGCTCGGGGCCGTGCTGGCCAGCACGCGGCGCCTGGCCTTTCCCCTGCGGCAGCGCCACGCGGTGGATTACATCGCCCCCGGGGTCGCCCTCGTCGCCGACGCGGCGCACACCATTCACCCCCTCGCCGGCCAGGGCATCAACCTGGGCCTCGCCGACGTGGAGGTGCTCGCCGCGGAGGTGCTGCGCGCCGCGGAACGCGGCCTCGACCCGGGCCGCCTCGATGTCCTCCGGCGCTACCAGCGCGAGCGCAAGGGCGACAACCTGCTGATGATGGCGGCCATGGAGGGCTTCAAGCGCCTGTTCGGCGCCCGGGCCCTGCCCGTGCGCTGGCTGCGCAACAGCGGCCTGCGCCTGGTCGACGGTGCGGTGCCGCTGAAGCGCGAGCTGATACGCCAGGCCATGGGCGTGGCGCGCTGAGCGCTTGTGCCCCTTTCCGGGGCGCCGCTACAATCGCCGGGTGATTCTTGTTGAGGAGCTCTGATGAGCCAGGCACCCGGGGAACTCAAGTACGCGAAGAGCCACGAATGGGCGCGCCTCGAAGAGGACGGCACGGTGACCGTCGGCATCAGTGACCACGCCCAGGATGCCCTCGGCGATGTCGTCTTTGTCGAGCTCCCGGAGGAAGGCGCCGAGCTGGCCGCCGGCGACGAGGCCGGCGTGGTCGAGTCGGTGAAGGCCGCCTCGGATATCTACGCCCCCGTCGGCGGCACCGTGATCGCGGTCAACGGCGAGCTCGAGGAAACGCCGGAGACCGTCAACAGCGACCCCTACAACGACGGCTGGTTCTTCAGGCTGAAACCCACGGACAGCGGTGAACTGGCGCAGCTGCTGGACGCCGAGGCGTATCAGCAGCACTGCAGGGAAGACGATTGACGCGGCGGGCAGCTAGCCGCGCAGGCTGATGACCTGCCAGCCCGAGGCGGCAGCCCGGGCGGCGAGTTCCGGGTCCGGGTCCACCGCCACCGGGTAATCCACACGCTTCAGCAGCGGCAGGTCGTTGTGCGAGTCGCTGTAGAAGGTGGCCCCGGCCAGGGACTCGCCCGGCCGGTCCTCCAGCCAGGCGTGCAGCCGGTCGACCTTGCCCTCCCGGTAGCTCGGTACGCCCAGGGGTTCGCCCGTATACACACCGTCCACCACTTCCACGCCGCAGCCGATCAGGTGCTCCACGCCGAGGGCGTCGACGATCGGCCGCGTCACCACCTCGTTGGTGGCGGTGATCACCAGCAGCGTATCGCCGTTGGCGCGGTGGCCCCGGATCAGGGCCCGGGCCGCGGGCAGCATGATCGGTTCGATGCAGTCGGCGAGGAAGCGGCGCTGCCAGTCGGCCACCTCGGCGACGGAGCGGCCGCGCAGGGGCGCCAGCGCGAAGGCGAGGTAGGCGTGGATGTCCAGCGTGCCGGCGCGGTAGTCGGCGTAGAACTGCGTGTTGCGGGCGGCGAAGGCATCGGCGTCGACGATGCCCTGGGCGCACAGCCACTCGCCCCAGAGGTGGTCGCTGTCGCCGGCGATGAGGGTGTTGTCGAGGTCGAAGATCGCCAGTGCCATGGGGAGTGCCGCCTGCGTTGGGGACTGCTCGGGAAGGGGCGCCAGCTTAGCGGCAGCCGGACCGGGGGACAATTTCTCAGCCTGCATAAAGTGTGGAACAATGCCCGGTCCGCTAGCGAGGCAGCAGGGAATGATCGACGCACAGGGATTCCGGCCGAACGTCGGCATCGTGATCGCCAACGATCACGGCCAGCTGCTGTGGGCCCGGCGTGTCGGCGGCCGCGACGCCTGGCAGTTCCCCCAGGGCGGCATCAACCGCGGCGAGAAACCGGAGCAGGCCCTGTACCGGGAGCTCGAGGAGGAGGTCGGGCTCGCCCCGGAGGCCGTGGAGATCATGGCCTGCACCCGCGGCTGGCTGCGCTACCGGTTGCCGAAGCGTTTCATCCGCCGGGGGCAGGACCCGGTCTGCATCGGCCAGAAGCAGAAGTGGTACCTGCTGCGCCTGGCGGCCGACGAGAGCGCCATCCGCCTTGACCAGAATGCCAAGCCGGAATTCGATCACTGGCAGTGGGTGAGCTACTGGTACCCGCTGGGCCAGGTGGTGTACTTCAAGCGCGACGTCTACCGCCGCGCCCTGCGCGAACTCGCGCCCACGCTGGGCGAGCGGCTGCCGCTTCCCGGGGAGCTGCATGCCGATGCTTGAAGTCCTTCGCGGCATCGTCCAGGAGGTCAATGCCGCCGAGAGCCTCGACGACGCGCTCGCCATCATCGTCAGCCGCGTGCGCGCCGCCCTGGGCACCGAGGTCTGCAGCGTCTACATGCGGGACCGCGGCGGTGAGCGCTATGTCTTCCGCGCCACGGAGGGTCTGAACCCCGCCCTGGTCGGCCGGGTGAGCCTGGGCCTCGGCGAGGGGCTCGTGGGGCTGGTCGCGGAACGCGAGGAGCCGGTCAACCTCGACAGCGCCGAGACGCACCCGAATTTCCGCTTCCTGCCGGATATCGGTGAGGAACCCTTCCACTCCTTCCTCGGCGTCCCCATCATCCACCAGCGCACGGTGCTGGGCGTGCTGGTGGTGCAGCAGAAGGCGCGGCGCCGCTTTGACGAGAGCGAAGAAGCCTTCCTGGTGACGATGTCTGCGCAGCTCGCCGGCGCGATCGCCCACGCGCAGGTCACCGGCGACGTGCCCCACGCCGCCGCGCCCGGCCTTTCCACCAAGATCACCGGCGTGCCCGGCGCCCCGGGGATCGCCATCGGCGCCGTCTGCGTGGTGTCGCCGGTCGCGGACCTGTACACGGTGCCGCGGCGGGCCGCCGAGAACCGGCGCACCGAGCTGCGCGCCTTCAAGCGCGCCCTGGACCAGGTGCGCCAGGACGTGCGGGCCGTGGCTGACAATCTCCGCGACGAACTCTCGGCGGAGGATCACGCCCTCTTCGACGTCTACCTCGGCATCCTCGACGATTCCACCATCGGCGGCGAGGTGGCGGCGCGCATCAAGGCCGGCGAGTGGGCCCAGGGCGCCCTCAGCCAGGTCATGATCGAGCACATCCGCCACTTCGAGCGCATGGAGCACAGCTATCTCCGGGAGCGCGCCGTGGACGTGAAGGACCTGGGTACGCGAGTGCTTGCTTACCTGCAGGCAGAGGGCCGGGAAGAAGCCGAGTACCCCGAGCAGACGGTGCTGGTGTGCGAGGAGCTCACCGCCTCCATGCTTGGAGAGATCCCGCGCAAGCGCCTCGCGGGGCTCGTTTCCGTGCGCGGCTCCGGCAATTCCCACGTCGCCATCCTCGCCCGCGCCATGGGTGTGCCCACGGTCATGGGGGCGGTGGACCTCCCCTACACGCGTCTTCGCGACATGCGCGCCATCGTCGACGGCTACAGCGGCGTGGTGCACCTGAATCCGTCCGAGGAACTGGTCGAGCGCTACCGGGACCTCGCCGAGCAGGACGTGGCCCTCAACCGGGATCTCGAGGCGCTGCGCGACGAGCCCTGCGAGACCCTCGACGGCCACCGCCTGGCGCTCTGGGTGAACACGGGGCTCATGGCCGACGTCTCCCGCTCCCTCGAGCGGGGCGCCGAGGGTGTGGGCCTGTACCGCACGGAGGTGCCCTTCCTGCTCGGTGAGCGCTTCCCCAGCGAGGAGGAGCAGCGGCGCATCTACCGCGACCAGCTCGAAGCCTTCGCGCCGAAGCCGGTCACCATGCGCACCCTGGACGTGGGTGGCGACAAGGCCCTGCCCTACTTCCCGATAGAGGAGGAGAACCCCTTCCTCGGCTGGCGCGGCATCCGCGTGACCCTGGACCACCCGGAGATCCTGCTCGCCCAGGTTCGCGCAATGCTCAAGGCCAACGCGGGCCTCGGCAACCTGCGCATCATGCTGCCCATGGTGACCAACGTGGCCGAGCTCGACGAGGCGCTGGGACTGATCCGGCGCAGTCAGCAGGAGGTCGAGCAGGAGGGCCTCGAGTCGCCCATGCCGCCGGTGGGGGTGATGGTGGAGGTGCCGGCGGCGGTCTACCAGGCCGCGGCGTTTGCCCGGCGCGTCGACTTCCTCTCCGTCGGCAGTAACGACCTGACCCAGTACCTGCTCGCCGTGGATCGCAACAATCCCCGGGTCTCCGACCTCTATCACGCCCTGCACCCGGCGGTGCTGGCCGCGCTCGAGGCCGTGGTGCGGGGCGGTCACAGCGAGGGCAAGCAGGTCAGCATCTGCGGCGAGCTCGCCGGCGATCCGCTGGCCGCGCTGCTGCTCCTGGGCATGGGCTTCGACGTGCTGTCCATGAACGCCACCAGCCTGCCCCGGGTCAAGAAGGCCCTGCGCAGCGTGACCCGGGCCGAGGCCGAGGCGCTGGTGAGCGAGGTGCGCGGCCTCGACAACAGCGTGCAGATCCGGCATCGCCTGGAGAGCCTGCTCAACGACCGCGGCCTCGGCCAGTTCGTTCCCCCGCCGCTGGAGTAGTTTCGTGCTCAGCTATCCCGAGATCGACCCGGTAGCGATCGCCATCGGCCCGGTGAAGGTCCACTGGTACGGCCTCGCCTACCTCGCCGGCCTCGGCTTTGCCTGGTGGCTGGCGCTGCGCCGCAGCCGCGCGCCCGGCGCGCCGCTCAACCGGCGCCAGGTGGACGACCTCATTTTCTTCGGCGCCCTGGGCGTCGTGCTTGGCGGGCGCATCGGTTACGCGCTGTTCTATGGCGGCGAGCGCCTTGCCGAGGACCCGAGCTGGCTCCTGCGCGTCTGGGAGGGCGGTATGGCCTTCCACGGCGGCTTCCTGGGCGTGGTCCTCGCGAGCTGGCTCCTCGCCCGCCGGGAGGGCATTGCCTTCGGCCGCATGCTCGACTTCGTGGCGCCGCTGGCACCGCTGGGGCTCGCTCTCGGGCGTCTCGGCAACTTCATCGGCCAGGAGCTCTGGGGCCGGCCCAGCGACGTGCCCTGGGCCATGGTGTTCCCGAACGACCCCCTGCAGCTCCCCCGGCACCCTTCGCAGCTGTACCAGTTCGCCCTCGAGGGCATGCTGCTGTTTGCGGTGCTGCTCTGGTTCACGCGCCGTCCGCGCCCGACCTGGGCGGCCTCGGGCGTGTTCGCGCTGGGCTACGGCCTGTTGCGCAGCTTCGCCGAGTTCTTCCGCGAGCCGGACGCGCACCTCGGCTTCCAGGCCTTCGGCTGGGTCACCCGCGGCCAGCTGCTCAGCCTGCCCCTGATCGCCGTGGGCCTTTTCCTGCTGTGGCTGGCCTACGGCCGCGGCCGCGCGGCGGAGGGCGCGACCCGATGAAACCCTACCTCGACCTGCTCCGCGACATCCTCGACAACGGTGTCGAGAAAAGCGACCGCACCGGCACCGGGACCCTGTCGGTCTTCGGGCGCCAGTACCGGCACGACCTCGCCGACGGCTTTCCGCTGCTGACCACCAAGAAGCTGCACTTCCGCAGCATCGCCAATGAGCTCCTCTGGTTCCTTCGCGGCGACACCAACACGCGCTGGCTGAAGGAAAACGGCGTCAGCATCTGGGACGAGTGGGCGACGGAGGACGGCGAGCTCGGGCCTATCTACGGGGCCCAGTGGACGGCCTGGCCGACCGAGCACGGCCCGGTGAACCAGATCGACTACGTGGTCGAGACGCTGCGCCGCAACCCGGACAGCCGCCGCATCCTCTTTCACGGCTGGAACGTGGGCTACCTGCCGGACGAGGCCATGAGCCCCCAGGACAACGTGCGCGCGGGGCGGATGGCCCTGCCGCCCTGTCACCTGCTATACCAGTTCTACGTCGCCGGCGGGCGGCTGTCCTCGCAGCTGTACATCCGCTCGTCGGACAGCTTCCTCGGCCTGCCCTACAACACGGCGAGCCTCGCGCTGCTCACGCACATGCTGGCCCAGCAGTGCGACCTCGAGCCCGGGGAGATCATCGTCACCACCGGCGACTCGCACATTTACCTGAACCACCTGGAGCAGGTGCGCATGCAGCTCGCCCGCGAGCCGCGGCCCCTGCCGACGCTGCATCTCACGCGGCGCCCGGCGACGATCTACGACTACCGCTTCGAGGACTTCGAGGTGCGTGGCTACGATCCGCACCCGCATATCCCGGCGCCGGTGGCCGTCTGATGGCGCGACTCGCGATGATCGTCGCCGCGGCGGATAACGACGTCATCGGCCGTGACAACGCCCTGCCCTGGCGGCTGCCGGAAGACCTGCGCTACTTCCGCCGGGTCACCATGGGCAAGCCCATCGTCATGGGCCGGCGCACCTTCGAGAGCATCGGCCGGGCGCTGCCGGGCCGCTGCAACATCGTGGTCACTGCCAACCCGGCCTTCGCCGCCGAGGGCGTACGCGTGGTTCACGGGCTCGACGAGGCCCTTGCCGTGGCCTCGGCCGTCGCCGAGACCGACGGCGCGGAAGAGATCATGCTCATCGGTGGCGCCCAGCTCTACGCGCTGGGGCTGCCGCGGGTCGAGCGGATCTATCTCACCCGCGTCCATGGCGACGTCTCAGGGGACGCTGTCCTGCCGCCGGTGGACTGGGCGCAGTTCCGGGAGGTTGCCCGGGAAGAGCACGCGGCCGGCGGGGACAACCCCTGGGACTACAGCTTCCTGGTCTACGACCGGGAGGGCGTTACGCGGGAGAGTGCAAATGTGTAGAAATGTAACACTCGTGTTCACGCTGCAGTCCGCGGGCCGCTCGTTTTTGAAGAGGTTTGAAATCCCCGGGCGTATCTGCTTAGATTCGGTGCTCTATTACAGAAGACGCTGTCTGTTACTACCGAAGGCGCAACCGGGTCTCCCCCCCACCAGATCTGAAAACTTTTGTTGGCTATAGGAAGCACTATTCCCATGAATACCTATCGACTGAAGAATGTGCTGCTGCCGCTGCTGACCGCTTCCGCCCTGCTGGGTGGAGCCGTCATCGCGCAGTCGGCGACGCTTGAACAGGTCCTCGACGTGAGCGAGGAAAAGAACGAAGCAGCCCGCCAGTCGCAGGCGAAGATCGACCGCCTTGCGGAAGAGACCCGGGACCTGCTCGAAGACTACAAGGCGGTCAACAAGCAGATCGACGGCCTCAAGGTCTATAACGACCGGCTGCGCCGCCAGATCTCCAACCAGGAGAAGCGCATCGCCGATATCGAGTCCTCCATCGACGAGGTGCAGATCACCCAGCGGCAGATGCCCGCCCTGGTGGTCCGCATGATCGACGGCCTCGAGCAGTTCGTGGAAATGGACGTGCCGTTCAACCTGGACGAGCGCCAGCGCCGCATCGAGTTCCTCCGCGACAACGTCGACCGCTCCGACCTGACCGTCGCCGAGAAATTCCGCCAGGTTCTCGAGGCCTACAACATCGAGCTGCAGTACGGCCGCGGCTTCGAGACCTACAGCGATACCATCGAGCTGAACGGCGTCACCCGCGACGTCGATTTCCTGCGCATCGGTCGCATCGCGCTCGTCTACCAGACCACCGACGGCTCCGAGGCCGGCGTCTGGAACAACGAAACCCGCGCCTGGGACCCGCTCCCGGCCGGTGACTACGGCAATGCCATCCGCAAGGGCGTTCGTATCGCCAAGAAGCAGGCTGCCATCGAACTCCTCAACATGCCCGTTGCTGCACCGGAGGCTGAATAATGGATCTGTTCAACAAGCTGATTACCGCCGTTGTTCTCGGCGGTTTCATCACGGTGGCGGGTGTCGCCAACGCGCAGGATGACGCGGCGGCCGGTGAAGCCCCGGCAGAGCCGGCAGTGGACAAGCGCGCGGAAGCCGCCAAGAGCCTGGAAGAGCTGCTGGAGTTCGTGAAGCGCGGCCAGGTTGCCGAGCAGCAGGAAAACCGCGAGCGCGAGCAGCGCTTCGCCCGGGAGAAGGCCAACCAGGCGCAGCTCCTCAAGGAAGCGGAAGCCGAGCGCGCCCGCCAGGAGCGCATCTCCGCGCAGCTCGAGGACCAGTTCGAAGAGAACGAGCTGCTCATCGCCGACAAGCAGGCCCAGCTCAAGGAGCGCCTCGGCGCCCTGACCGAGCTGTTCGGTCACCTGACCGCCGCCGCCGGCGACCTGAAGTCCAACCTGGAAGTGTCCCTGGTCTCCGCCCAGTACCCGGACCGCGGCGACTTCCTGACCGACCTGATCGACAAGATGAGCACCTCCGACACGCTGCCCAAGATCTCCGAGATCGAGCGCGTCTGGTACGAGATGCTCCGCGAGATCAGCGAGACCGGCAACGTCGTCCGCTTCAGCACGGAAGTGGCTACGGCCACCGGCGAGCGGGCCGAACGCGAGGTCGTCCGCATCGGCGCCTTCAACGTCGTCGACATGGACGGCAACTACCTGTCCTACAACAACGATCACCTGAGCGTGCTGCCGCGGCAGCCCGGTGGCGGCTTTAACAGCTGGGCCGAGGAGCTGGCCAACGCCAGCAGCGGCTTCCACAAGTTCGGTATCGACCCGACCGGCCCGACCGGCGGCTCCTTCCTCGCGGCGATCATCGACAGCCCGACCATCGAGGAGCGCTGGCACCAGGGCGGCTACGTCGGCTACGCGATCACCGCGATCGGTGTCTTCGCCCTGCTGCTGGCCGTGTTCCGCCTGATCGTCCTGTCCGCCACCAGCGCCAAGGTGTCGAGCCAGCTCAAGAACTCCAGCGCCAACACCAACAACCCGCTGGGCCGCGTTCTTAAGATCCACGAGGACAATCCGAGCATGGACCCGGAAACCCTGGAGCTGAAGATGGCCGAGGGCGTGATGCGCGAGACGCCGAAGCTCGAGTCCGGCCTCACGCTGCTCAAGATCATCGCCGCCGTCGCCCCGCTCATGGGTCTGCTCGGTACGGTGACCGGTATGATCATCACCTTCCAGGCCATCACCATCTTCGGTGCCGGCGATCCGAAGGCCATGGCCGGCGGTATCTCCAGCGCTCTGGTGACCACGGTACTCGGCCTGCTGGTGGCTATCCCCACGGTGCTCCTGCACACGGTCGTGAACGGTCGCGCGCAGCGCATCATCCATGTGCTGAACGAGCAGGCGACGGGCATTGTCGCCGAGCACTCGGAAGGCAGCAGCAGGGCCTAGGAGGATCACCATGTCGGGAGGTTTCCTCGAAACCATTCTCGCCTTCATGGACAAGGGCGGGAACGTGCTCTGGCTGATCGCGATCCTGGTCTTCGTGATGTGGACGCTGATCTTCGAGCGGGTCTGGTTCTTCAAGCTCGCCTGGCGCAAGGAGGTCTACCAGGTCATCAGTGCCTGGGAAGGCCGCGCCGAGCGCAAGTCGTGGAACGCGAAGCAGATCCGCATGCGCCTGCTGTCCGAGGCAAAGGAGCACATCAACACGAACCTCCCCCTCATCACCACCCTGGTGGCGCTCTGCCCCCTGCTGGGGCTGCTGGGCACGGTGACGGGGATGATCGAGGTGTTCAACGTTATGGCGGTCACCGGTGGCGGTGATGCAAAGTCCATGGCCGGTGGCGTCGAGCGTGCCACCATCCCGACCATGGCGGGCATGGTGGCGGCCCTTTCCGGGCTGTTCGCCAACACCTACCTCACGCGGATCGCCAACCGGGAGCAGGAGTACCTGCAGGATCAGCTGACCTCTGACCACTGATCCAGGGCACTCTGATCCCAAGCACAGGGTAAACAGTTAATGCGCAGACTCGGCAAGAACCAGGAAGCGGACGAGCAGGCGGATATCGACCTCACGCCCATGCTGGACGTGGTCTTCATCATGCTCATCTTCTTCATCGTCGTCGCCTCCTTCATCAAGGAGGCGGGGATTGAAGTCAACCGGCCGGACAAGAACCAGTCGGACCCTTCGGACGCGACCAGTATCCTCGTGAACATCCGCTCCGATGACCAGATCTGGATGGAAAACCGTCGCGTCGACGCCCGCGCCGTGCGCGCCAACATCCAGCGCCTCCTCGCCTCGGATCCGGAGCAGGCCGTGACGATCAAGGTCGAGAAGGGTGCCACGGCCAACAGCGTCGTCGACGTGGCGGATGCCGCTCGCGAGGCAGGGGCCGGCGCAGTGAACTGGGCGAGCGCGGGGAATCGCTGACATGAGCATGAGAGAAGCCGCGGCCAAGAAGGCCGCCGAAGAGGAAGCCGGCCAGATCGACCTGACGCCCATGCTGGACGTCGTGTTCATCATGCTGATCTTCTTCATCGTCACCTCTTCCTTTGTCAAGGAACCCGGCGTCGAGCTGTTCAAGCCGCAGGCGACGACCCAGGAAGAGTGCCCCCGGGGTACCATCATCTTCGCAGTTGATGGCCGCGGGGATATCCACTACAACAAGAACAAGGTACCGCTGGAGCGGGTGGCCCGCCTCACCGAGGTGGCCAAGAAGGAGGCGCCGCAGGCGAACCTGGTCATCCAGGTCGACCGCGAGACGCCCGCCTTCGTTGTCGAGCAGGTTTACGACGAGGTGCGTCCCCTGCTGACGTCGCCGCCCTGTATTTCAACGGATGACGAGGTATAAGCGAGATGGGCAACAGTCTAGTCAGGTCCCTGGTCGGTGCTTTGGTGGCCGTGCCCGTCGCCCTGGGCCTGTTTTTCCTCATGCAGGCCCTCATTGACCGGGAATACCAGCAGGAAGACGTCAAGAACCGCAAGATCGCCGATATCGTGGTGCCCGAGCGGGAAATCGACATCAACGTCAAGGAAACGAAGCCAGAGAAGGTCGACGATCCGGAAGAGCCGCCGCCGGAAATGGAGCCCATGGAGGTCGATTTCGATACCGACCTCAACGTGGCCAACGTTGCTCCCGGCGCCAGTGTCGACGTTTCCATCAGCTCCTCGGGCATGGCGGCCGGCGACGGCGAGTACCTGCCCATCGTGAAGGTCGCACCGATCTACCCGCGCCGGGCGCAGACCCGTGGCATCACCGGCTACTGCATCGTCGAGTACACGGTGACCAAGTCCGGTTCCATCCGCGACCCGCGGCCCGTCGATTGCGATCCCTCCGGTGTCTTCGAACGTGCCTCCGTCAAGGCCGCGGAGAAGTTCAAGTACAAGCCGCGCGTCGTTGACGGCGAGCCCATCGAGGTGGCGGGGGTTCAGAACAAGTTCACCTACGAGCTGGAGAACTAGGCCGATGAGCAAGGCAAACGTCATCTTCCGCGCCGCGCTGCTGGCCGCTCCGGTGCTGGCCCTCCAGGTCGGCCTGACGCAGCTTCAGCAGAGCGCCGGCCTCCAGGCCTTCGGCAGCGCTGCCGCGCAGGAAGAGAAAGAGCAGGAAACGCGCCGTACCCCCGCGCTGCGGAACAAGGTGTACGAAGAGCTCGCCGAGGCCCAGGCCTTCGCCGAGGAGAAGCAGCTCGGCGAGGCGGCGAAGGTCCTCGACGGCATGCTGAAGCGTTCTAGCGGCAAGAACGAGCTGAACAGCTATGAGCTTGCCAACGTCTACAACCTGTACGCGTTCATCCACTACTCCAACGAGGACTACGACAAGGCCCTGCAGGCCTACGAGAACGTGGTCCGGCAGCCGGAAATCCCGCTCGCCATGGAGATCAACACCCGCTACACCATCGCCCAGCTCTACTTCGTGCAGGAGCGCTGGCGCGAGGGTATCGCCGCCCTCAAGCAGTGGTTCGCGATGAGCGACACGCCGAACGCGAACGCCTACGTGCTGCTCTCCCAGGGCTACTACCAGCTCAAGGACTACGACGAGGCGCTCAGGAACATCGAGACCGCGATCAGCATGTACCGCGAGAAGGACAAGGTTCCGAAGGAGCAGTGGTTCAACCTGGCGCGCTTCCTGTACATGGAGAAGAACCAGCTCGACAAGGCGCAGGCGGCTCTCGAGGAACTGCTGTTCTTCTACCCGAAGAAGCAGTACTGGGTGCAGCTTAGCTACATCTACTCCGAGCGCCAGAATGAGTCCCGTCAGCTGGCGGCCATGGAGACGGCCTACGACCTGGACATGCTCGAGAAGGATGGCGAGTACCGTAACGTCGCCTCCCTGTTCCTTGCGCAGAACGTGCCCTACAAGGCCGGCAAGGTTCTCAAGGAAGGCTTCGAGGAGGAGATCGTCGAGGACAACTCCAAGAACTGGGAGCTGCTCGCCGGTGCCTGGCGCCAGGCGCAGGAGATCGACTGGGCCATCCCGGCCATGGAGAAGGCCGCGTCCAAGTCCGACTCCGGTGATCTCTATGCGCGCCTCGGCAGCATCTACCTCGACGGCGAGCAGTTCGACAAGGCGATCGAGTCCATCAACAAGGGTCTGCAGCGCGGGGGCGTCAAGCGCCCGGACAACGCGCGCCTGGTGCTGGGCATGGCGTACTTCAACACCAACCAGTACGAGAAGGCCCGCGATGCCTTCCGGGCGGCGGGGCGCGACGAGCGCTCCAAGGAATACGCCCGCCAGTGGATGAAGTACATGAACTCGGAAATCGACCGGCAGAAGAAGCTCGCCGAGGGATAGGCAACCCGGAGACAAAAAAAGGGAGCCTCTCGGCTCCCTTTTTTTTGCCCGAGCGGCGTGGCGTCAGAGCGCGACGACGTTCTCGGCCTGGGGACCCTTCTGGCCGTTGGCGACGGTGAACTCGACCTTCTGGCCGTCGGTCAGCGTGCGGAAGCCATCACCCTTGATTGCACTGAAGTGAACGAATACGTCCGGGCCGCCTTCCTGCTCAATGAAGCCGTAGCCCTTGGTCTCGTTAAACCACTTAACGGTGCCGGTTACTGTAGACATACTGAATTACCTTTCTAAAGCCCGGTGGTGATGCCACCGGAAAATCCAATTGAACACTTATGGGTAACGAACCGAGGAACTTGAAGGATCTTCGACCGTGCGCATAAACGTGCCGGGTAGCCCGACAAGCTGAGTGTAGCAGGTGATTGCAGAGTCGGCCGCAACGGGAAAAGGCCGAATGGGAAAATTCACATTCCGGATTATGCCGGCGTTTCCGCCCGGTTCAGTCGACCGGCAGCACCTTGAGCAGGTTGGTACCGCCCTGCTGTCCGAGGACCTGGCCGCGGGTGAGCAGGAGCTCGTCGCCGCGGCCCAGGTAGCCGCGGGAGAGGAGAAACTCGATGGCCCGCTCCTCGACGGTGTCGGGGTCGGCCCCGGTGAAGGCCGAGGCATCGAAGTAGAGCGGGATGACGCCCCGGCACAGGCTCAGCCGCTGCAACGTGCGGTCGCGGCTGGACAGGGCGAAGATCGGCAGCCCGGAGCTGAGCCGTGACATGAGCAGCGGCGTGGTACCCGATTCGGTGAGGCAGGCGATACCGCGCACGCGCCGGTAGTGGTTGGCGGCGTAGATCGCGGCCATGGCGACGGTCTCCTGGGCGCTGCCGAACTCCCGCTCGAGGCGGTAGCGCGACGTCCGCGCCACCGGGTGCCGCTCCGCGCCCATGGCCGCGTCGGCCATGGCCGCGACCACTTCGACCGGGTAGCGGCCGACGGCGGTCTCGGCGGAGAGCATCACCGCATCGGTGCCGTCGAGGACCGCATTGGCCACATCGAAAACCTCCGCGCGGGTCGGCATGGGGCTCTCGATCATCGACTCCATCATCTGCGTGGCCGTGATCACCACCCGGTCGCTCCTGCGCGCGCGCGAGATGAGGTCCTTCTGGATGCCGATCAGCTCGGCGTCGCCCACCTCCACCCCCAGGTCGCCGCGGGCCACCATGATCCCGTCAGATGCCTTCAGGATCGCGTCCAGTACCCCGTCGTTGCCGACCACTTCCGCTCGTTCGATTTTCGCTATCAGGGCCGGTGCGAGGCCGCGTTCCTCGAGCAGCTCGCGGGCCAGGCGGATGTCCTCGGTGCTGGAGACAAAGGAAACGGCAACGAAATCGGGCTGCACGGCGTCGAGGCCGCGGATGTCCGCGATGTCCTTCTCGGTGAGTGCCGGCGCGGCGATGCCGCCGCCCAGCCGGTTGATACCCTTGCGGGCCGACAGCCGGCCGCCGAGTTCCACGGTACAGTCGATGGCGGACCCGGTCACGTCGTCCACGCGCAGGCGGAGTCGGCCGTCGTCGAGCAGCAGCGTGTCGCCGGGGGCGAGATACTGCGGCAGCTCCCGGAAGCCGTAGCCCACGGCCCGTGCCGTGCCCTCCTCCTCGCCGAGGCCGCCGTCGAGGCGGAAGCTGTCGCCGCTGTCGAGGGTGACCGGGCCGTCGCGGAAACCGGCGATGCGGATCTTCGGCCCCTGCAGATCCGCGAGGATGCCCACGTAGCGCCCGGCGCGCTGCGCTTCCTGGCGGACCCGGCGGGCCACCTCCGCGTGGTGTTCGGCGCTGCCGTGGCTGAAGTTCAGGCGGAACACATCCACCCCCGCGCGGACCAGGCCGCCGAGCACGGTCTCGCTCTCGCTGGCCGGGCCGATGGTGGCGACGATCTTGGTACGGCGGTGGGTGCGCTGGGTCACTGGTCCCCCTGCAGGTAGGCGCGGGCCCGGTCCGGAAAGTCCGTGAATAGGCCGTCCACGCCGAGCCGGTCCACGAAAAGCGCGAGCAGCGCGTCGAAGCTGTCGATGCCCGCGGGCAGGGCATCGCTGCGGAAGGTATAGGGATGGACGAGCAGCCCCGCGGCATGGGCGCGCTCCACCAGGTCCGAGAGCTGCGCCTCTCCCGCGGCGTCGCGGCCGCGATAGAGCCGGCCGACCCAGGGGCCGATGCCGGCCGCGTAGCCGGCCACGGCGGCCAGGCCCGCGTCGGTGACCAGCGCGTCATAGTCCACGCCCGGTACTTCGCTCCAGTCGTTCTCGGCGATCAGCTGGATGCGCGGCAGCGGTGAGCGGAACTCGTCGGCCAGGCGCCGCAGCGTCGCCGGCTCGAAGCTCTGCAGGAACACGGGGCTGTCGGCCCGGTGCCAGCCCGCCGCCTCGAGCACCCGGAGCACCGCCGCGGGGAGATCCTTGCCCTCGGCCCGGTGGAAGTGGTCCCCCTTCAGCTCGATGTAGAGACCGGCGCGCCGGCCACGGCTGCGGTTCAGGCCGTCGATGAGGGCGATCTCCTCGGCGAGGGTGGGCACGGTGAAGAGGGTGCGGTCGGCGGGGAAGCGCTGCGGAAAGGCCGGCTTGCCGTCGGCGCCCCGGCGCTCCCCGGCGGCGAGGGTGCGCACCTCCGCCAGGGTGAAGTCGATGGCATACCAGTGGCCGTCGTCACGCGCCCGGCCCGGGAAACGCCGGGCCACGTCCGTGGTGCCCTCGAGGTGGATATCGTGGAGGACGATGGGCACGTCGTCGGCGGTGAGCACCACGTCCTGCTCGATGTAGTCCGCGCCCATGCCGTGCGCCAGCGCCTTCGCCGCGAGCGTGTGCTCCGGCAGGTAGCCGCTGGCACCCCGGTGGGCGATGACCAGGGGCTCAGCCACGGCGACCGCGCCCGCCAGGGCCAGGGCGAGCGCCGGAAGGAGGGGCGGGACCGCGGCGGGACGAAAGCGCAGCTGCCACCGCGTCACCGGCTGCCTACTTCTTCACCTGCATCTTGATGGTCTTCTCCGTCGCCGGGCCGTAGGGCGGCAGCATGCCGCCGATCTTCGCCACGTTGAGCTTCGACTGGCGGTAGATCGACTTGGCGTGGCTGAAGGTGCGGAAGCCCGCTTCACCGTGATAGGCGCCCATGCCGGCGGGGCCGACGCCGCCGAAGGGCAGCTCTTCCTGCATGACGTGCATGATCACGTCGTTGATGCAGGCGCCGCCGGAGGTCGTGCGGGTGAGCACCGCTTCCTCCTCGGCGGGGTCGGAGCCGAAGTAGTAGGCCGCCAGCGGGCGCGGCTGGCTGTTCACGTAGGCGATGGTTTCCTCGAAGTCCTTGTAGGTGCGGATCGGCAGCAGCGGGCCGAAGATCTCCTCTTCCATCACCTTGCTGTCCTCCGGCGGCTGCGGGATCAGCGTCGGCGGGAGCTTGCGGCTGCCGGCCTGTGCCGAGAAGTCCTCGTCAGCCGGGTTCAGGGGAACGACCCGGGCGCCGCGCTCGGCGAGCTCGTCCAGGTAGCCGGAGAGGCGCTGGTAGTGCCGGTCGTTGACGATCGCAGTGTATTCCGCGTTGCCGAGGAGCTTCGGGTACATGCGCTTCACCGCGTCGGCGGCGGCGGTGATCACGTCCTCGAGTTTTTCCTCGGGCACCAGCAGGTAGTCCGGGGCGAGGCAGATCTGGCCGGCGTTCAGGGTCTTGCCGAGCATGACGCGCTCGAGGGCCACCTCGAGGTCCGCGCTCCGGGAGATGATCACCGGGGACTTGCCGCCGAGCTCCAGGGTCACGGGAACGAGGTTGCGCGCCGCGGCGGTCATGATGTGCCGGGCCACGGAGGTCGCACCGGTGAACAGCAGGTGGTCGAAGGGCAGGGCGGAGAAGGCCTGGCCCACTTCCGGGCCGCCGGTGAACAGGGCGACTTCCTTCGGGTCGAAGGCCTCGGCCACCATCTCGGCCATGACCTCGGAAGTCGCCGGCGTGAACTCCGAGGGTTTGATCATCGCCCGGTTGCCGGCGGCGAGAATCCCCGCCAGGGGGCCGAAGGTGAGGTTCACCGGGAAGTTCCAGGGAGAGATCACGCCGACCACGCCCAGCGGCTGGTACTCGATGCGCGAGCGACCGCCGAGGAGGTTCAGGGGAAAGTTGGTCGGCCGTTTTTCGCCACGCATCCAGCGGCGAAGGTGCTTCTTCGCGTGCTTCAGGGGCTGCACCGAGGCGGCCACGTCCGTGAGCAGGGTGACCTGCCGGGCGCGGCAGCTGAAGTCGCTGTCCAGGGCTTCGCAGACGCGGTCCTGGTGCTTGAGGAGGGCGTCCATGGCGCGATCGATACGGTCGATGCGGGTCTCGGCGCTCACCGCACCCTCACGGAGGAAATCCTCGCGCTGCGCGTCGAGCGTTTCCTGCATGCGGGTCTCGATGTCGCCGGCCTGGCTGACGGTCTGCGGTGCGTTCATGGGATGCTCCTCGCCCGGGGGCGGTGGCTGTATCTATGTGTTCGTGGGCCCCCCAGTATAGAGGGCACAGGCCTAAATGCTAAGCGCGCCGCTTGCGCGCTCCCCGCGGAGTTGCTAGAACACCGGCCATGCCCAAGGAGCCCGCCAGCCCCGACCCGCGCACGCCGTCGCCGCCCTTCGGTTACTCGCGCACCTGTCCCTACGACCGCGACAAGCAGGTGGAGATCGTCGCCGAGTTCCACGCGCATCGGATCCGCCCCGCGCGCATCGCC
This sequence comes from Pseudohaliea sp., assembly GCF_040217025.1. GTDB lineage: Bacteria > Pseudomonadota > Gammaproteobacteria > Pseudomonadales > Halieaceae > Pseudohaliea. Next base: position 138,459 of record NZ_JAVJOA010000011.1, read on the forward strand.
TACCGGGTCGGCATCGACATTGCCTTCATCGAGGCGCTGATCGCCGGCGAGGAAGAGCCCGAGCGTTTTCCCGCCCTCGTGGCGCACTATCGCCGGCAGCGCTACCGCGACCGCCTGCGCGCCAGCGAGGCGCAGCGGGGCACCGCGCGCTACGAGCGCCAGCAGCGGGCCGCCCGGGAGTTCGAGGAGGAGACCGGGCTCTGACGTGTTCCCCTGCGGCGCCTGTGGTTAAATAGCGCCCCTGCCTGGCGCAACGCCAGCGTGTCTTTCCACTCCGACGTATCCATGACGACAAAGAGGTAACCGATGCTCCTGCAACGCACGCTCCTCCCCCTGTTCCTGCTCGGCTTCCTGGGCGCCGGTGCGCTCGCCGACAGCCACGAGGGCACTGACGCGGCCGAAGCCGAGACGGCGATTCCCGAACCGCTGCACTTCGAAAGTGACGGCTCGGTCCGCATCGACGGCAAGACCATCGACTACACGGCCACCGCCGGCACGCTGGTCATGAAGAACGACGACGGCGACCAGATCGCCCACTTCGGCTACACGGCCTACGAGAAGAAGGGCGGCGACGCGTCGAAGCGGCCCATCCTGTTCGCCTACAACGGCGGGCCCGGCTCCGCCTCCATGTGGCTGCACATGGGTATCCTCGGGCCGCAGCGCACCGTGGTGGAGGACGTGAGCTTCAACACCAGCGGACCCTTCGAGCGCGTGAACAACGAGTTCAGCATTCTCGACAGGGCCGACCTGGTCATGATCGACCCGGTGGGCACGGGCTTCTCCCGAGCCGTCGGCGAGGCCAAGGGCGAGGATTTCTGGGGCGTGGACAACGACATCGAGTCCGTCGCCAACTTCATCGCCCGCTATCTCTCCGAGCACGGCCGCTGGGCCAGCCCGAAGTACCTGCTCGGCGAAAGCTACGGCGGCATCCGCTCCGGCGGCGTGGCCTACGAGCTGCTCACCAAGCACACCATCTCCCTGGATGGCGTGATCCTGGTCTCCCCCTACATGGACTTCATCGCCGGCAACAACGGTGCGGAGAACGACCTCGCCAACGTGAATACCTTCACGACCTTCGCCGCCACGGCCTGGTACCACGAGGCCGTCGACGACCGGCCGGCGGACCTCGAAGCCTTCCTGGCCGAGGCCGAAACCTTCGCGCACGAGGTTTACGCGCCGGCCCTTCTCAAGGGCAGCCGTGCCACGGGGGAAGAGCGTGCCGAGGTGCTGGCGGGCCTGGAGCGCTTCACGGGGATCAGCGCCGACTACTGGGACCGGGCCAACCTGCGCATGGATGAATCGCGCTTCGCCAAGGAAGTGCTTCGCGACCGGCGCAAGACCGTGGGCCGCATCGACTCGCGCTTTGCCGGCGAGGCGATCAACCACATCGCCGAGACCTTCCGCTACGATCCCTTCTTCCCGGCGATCGGCCCGGCCTTCGTCGCGTCCTTCAACGACTACTACCGCGAAGCGCTGGGCGTGAAGACGGACCGCAGCTACGTGACGTCCGCGGGCCTGTACCTCGACTGGGACTGGCGCCACGAGCAGCCCGGCGCCTGGGGCACGCAGCCGGTATCAAACACCGCGGTGGATCTCGCCTACGCCATGGCCCAGAACCCGAACATGCGGGTACTGGTGCAGCAGGGCTACTTCGACCTCGCCACGCCCTACGGCGCGACGGAGTACGTTATCGCTCACATGGACCTGTCGGAGACGGTGCGCAGGAACCTGGTGCTCAAGCACTACGAGGCCGGTCACATGATGTACGTGCACCCCGAATCCATGGCCCGCTTCAAGGCGGACCTCGCAGCGTTCATCGGCGGTTAGCGCAAACCTCGCGGAAGCCTGCGGCGACGAACGGGATCATGTGGTCATAGGCGGCCTGCAGGTCTTGCGAGCGGCACAGGCCGCCGGAGAGATTGTCGATGCGCTTCGTCTGCGCCAGGGTCAGCGTCAGCGCCCCGGACAGGTTGTGGTAGCACCAGTACAGGTCCTCCCGGCGCGCACCGGGAAGGGCTTTCGCCAGCGCCGCGATGAATTCCTGCACCAGCTCGTCGAAGAGGTGGGACATCATCTTCGGCCCCCAGTAGGGGGAGTTGTTGATGTAGGCGATGAGTGCCAGGTAGTGGCGCCAGCCGGCGTCGCCGGTCTCCTGGGCGAGTTCGAGCGGCCGCAGGAAAGCCTCGATGATCTGCTCCAGGGTCGGTCCGGGTTCGCCGGCTTCGCGCTGGCAGCGGTGCAGGGCGTCCCGCCGAGCCTGGTTGAGAAAGGCGGCCCGGCGCTCGAAAACGGCCTGGAAAAGGTCCATCTTCTTGCCGAAGTGGTAGCTCGCGAGCGCCACGTCCACGCCCGCGCGGCGGGCGATCTGGCGCAGGGTCACGCCGTCATAGCCGTGCAGCGCGAACAGCTCCTCGGCCGCGTCGAGGATGCGCTCGGGGCGCGGGCGGGTCTGGTCGTCCATGGGCTTCTCGGTCTCAGCGGCTATTCAACGATTGTTGAATAGCGCGCGGCCCGGCGCAAGTGGCAGCTCCCTTGACCCGGATCATGGTAGCCCGCGCGCCGTCGCGGGAGCATGCAGGGTACAGTCTCGAACCGCCCGGCAAGGAGGGTTTGCGATGGGGTATCCCCGGGACTCCCGCGGTCGCCCGGGCGCTGCCGTCACCGGTGCCCGCGCGCTGCTGATCGCCGCTTTCGCCTTTGCCTCGCTGGCCCTGGCGGAGCTGCCCGCGCCGGAAAACGGCCACCGGCCGCTGCGCGGCAACCCGGTATCCGCCGCGCCGGATCCGGCGCCGCCGGCACCGTTCGACGGCTATGTGAACGCGCCCGCGTTCGAAGTCGTACCGCGCCAGGGTGAGTTGAAATTCTACCCCTGCGCCGCCTGCCACGACCAGATGGCGCCGAATCCCGAGCGGCGCAAGCTGTTCTCGCCGCATCCGGCGGCCCTGGACCACGGCCACGGCCGCTTCTGGTGCCTCGACTGCCACGCCGCCGCGGGCCGCAACGAGCTGCACACCCTGGCCGGCCAGCGCGTGAGCTTCGACCGCGCAGACCGGGTCTGCGCCCAGTGCCACTACACCCCGCACCGCGACTGGGCCTTCGGCGCCCACGGCAAGCGCGTGGCCGACTGGCAGGGCGACCGGCGCGTTTACAGCTGCGCCCACTGCCACGACCCGCACGCGCCGGCGGTGCGACCGCGGGCGCCGGAGCCGCCACCGCCGGTGCGTGCAGGGCTCAAGCGCCCGGCGCTCGAAGCGCAGCCGCATGGGCCGCCCTGGGCGGTCGTCAAGGAGGAGGAGCATGAGCCAGCAGAAGGACAGTGACGCCATCGACGCAGGCCGCCGGCGCTTTCTCGGCGCCGCCGGTGCCGCGGTGGCCGGCGCGGGCAGCGCGGGCCCGGCCTGGGGGGGCAGCACCTTCCTGGATGCGATGGGCAGCTTCTTCCAGGACCACTACCAGCGCATGGACGACGAGGAGATCGCCGACGCCCTGGACCGCATCGAGCGCCGCGCGAAGCGGCGCTACGGCGTCGACATCACCTGCAAGGACACGCCGCCGCAGGAGGGCGTCGTCTTCGGCTACGCGCTCAACATCAGCAAGTGCCAGGGCTACCGTGACTGCGTGTCCGCCTGCGTGCGCGAGAACAACCAGGACCGCGGGTCGCAGATAGAGTACATCCGCGTCCTCGAGCTGCCCGAGGGCACCCGGGACCTGGAGGCCGCCGAGCACTACTACGACCCGGCCACCGTGCCCGTGGATGGCCACTACTACCTGCCGGTGCAGTGCATGCAGTGCGACGACCCGCCCTGCGTCAAGGCCTGCCCGGTGGAGGCGACCTGGATGGAGCCGGACGGCATCGTGGTGGTCGATTACGACTGGTGCATCGGCTGCCGCTACTGCATGACCGCCTGCCCCTACTGGGCGCGGCACTTCAACTGGCGCGAACCCGAGATCCCTCCGGAGGAGATCAACCCGAACACGAACTACCTGGGCAACCGGCCGCGGCCGAAGGGTGTGGTGGAGAAATGCCACTTCTGCACGCAGCGCACCCGCGAGGGGCGCCAGCCGGCCTGCCAGGAAGCCTGCCCCACGGGGGCGCGCATCTTCGGCAACCTGCTGGACCCGAACAGCGAGATCCGCTACGTGCTCGCCAACAAGCCGGTGTTCCGGCTGAAGGAGGAGCTCGGCACGGAGCCGAAGTTCTGGTACTTCACGGACTGAGGGGGTGGGCATGCTCGCATTCATCCGCGATGCGCTCGGCGCCATGGCCGGGGGCGGCCGCGGCTACCGCCTCTGGGTCGCCTGCCTCGCCGTGCTGGTGCTCGCCGGCGCCGGCGCTTACGCGGTGCAGCTCCGCGAGGGACTCATCGTCACGGGCATGAGCGACCAGGTGTCCTGGGGCTTCTACATCGCCAACTTCGCCTTCCTCGTCGGCATCGCCGCGGCGGCGGTGCTGCTGGTGATCCCGGCCTACGTGTTCCACCGCAAGGACATCAAGGCGGTGGTGCTCATCGGCGAGGGGCTGGCGGTGGCCGCGGTGCTCTCGGCCATGCTGTTCGTGGTCGTCGACCTGGGCCGGCCGGACCGCGCCCTGCACCTGCTGCCGGTCATCGGCCGCATGCACTGGCCCGAGTCGCTGCTGGCCTGGGACGTGGTCGTGCTCACCGGCTACCTGCTGCTGAACCTGGCCATTCCCTTCTACGTGCACTACTGCCACTACCGGGGCCGCGAGCCGCACTTCCGCGCCTACTTCCCCTGGGTGGTGCTGGCCATGTTCTGGGCCATCTCCATCCACACGGTGACGGCGTTCCTGTTTGCGGCCAGCAGTGCCCGGCCGTTCTGGAGCGTGTCACTGCTCGGGCCGCGCTTCATTGCCACGGCCTTCGTGTCGGGCCCGGCACTGATCATCCTGGTGCTGCAGGCCGTGCGGCGCTTCAGCCGCTACCCGGTGGCGGACACGGTGATCGATACGCTGGCGCTGATCATGACCGTGGCGCTGCAGGTCTCGCTGTTCTTCGTCGGCGTCGAGCTGTTCACGGACTTCTACAACGAGGGCAGCCACGCCGCCTCGATCCGCTACCTCTACTTCGGCCTGGAGGGGGCGGACAGCCTGGTGCCCTGGGTCTGGTCGGCACTGGCCCTGCTGCTGGTGGCAGTGGTGATCCTCACCATCAACCCGCTGCGGCGGCAGCGGCGGCTGCTCAACGTGGCCTGCGTGCTGGCCTTCGTGGGTATCTGGATCGACAAGGGCATGGGCTTCGTGGTGCCGGGCTTCATCCCGACGCCGCTCGGCGAGGTCTTCGAGTACAGCCCGACGGCCGTGGAGCTGACCCTCGCCCTCGGCATCTGGGCCTTCGGCGCCCTGGTGTTCACGCTGCTGGCCCGGGCCAGCATTGCCATCGAGCTCGGCGAGGTGCGCGCCGGCGCCCGTTAGCGGTCGAGGATCCAGGCGATGACGCGGGCGAGTTCCGCGTCGCCGAGCTGTTCCTCCGTTGTCGGCATCATCATCGCCTCGCCCCAGACGCCCTGGCTGCCTTCGCGCACGCGCTGCGCAAGGAGTTCAGCGGCGCCCTCGTCCCCGGCGTAGCGCTCGGCGATGGCTTGCCAGGAGGGGCCGAGCATGGCCTGCTCGGGGTGGTGGCACATGCCGCAGCGGGCCCCTTCAGCGAGGGCCGCGGGGTCGTCCTGGGCCGCGGCAGCGGCCGCGCCGGCGAGCAGGGTGATGGCGAGGAGGTGGTTGGCGGTGCGCATGGTCATTCCTCATGTCGTGGTGACAGCCCGAAGATAGCACCTCGCGGGGCGCCCAGCGTCGTCCCGGCTTGCAAATTCAACAGCTGTTGAATACGCTGCCGCGACCATAACGACAAGGATCGGCGGCGCATGACCCCGGAACTGTTCAAGTACCTCGTGGTGGCCGCCTACGCGCTGCTCGTGTACGGCCTCTCGGTCGTCGGCATGCGCCGTACCGCCAGCGTCGCGGGCTTCTCCATCGGCAACAAGGACATGCACCCGGTGGTGGTGGGCATCACCCTGGCAGCCTCCATCGCGTCCACGGCGACCTTCGTCATCAACCCGGGCTTCGTCTACCAGCACGGCCTGTCGGCCTACCTGCACTTCGGTGTCGCCGGCTCCCTCGGTATCCTCACCGCTTTCCTGGTGCTCACCCGAGGCTTCCTGCGCCTCGGCGAGAGCCACGCGGCCCTGACCATCCCGCAGTGGATCTTCTACCGCTACAACCACCGTGGCTTCAGCCTGTTCTTCGCCTTCATCAACCTGCTGTCGATCACCTTCGTGGTACTGATCCTGGTCGGCTGCAGCCTGCTGGTGACCGGGCTCTTCCCGGTGGATCAGAAAACGGCGCTGGTGGCGGTGCTGCTGTTCGTCTTTTCCTACGTGCTTATGGGGGGCACCTACGCCCACGCCTACACGAACACGCTGCAGGGAGTGATGATGCTGGGTGTCACCGCGATGCTGTTCGTGCAGGGCTACAAGTACTTCGGCGGTGATATCGGCGGCGCGCTGGCGCGTATCGGCGCGGATTACGCGGCGGCCTACAACCCGTCCAGCAGCCTCTACTTCGACTTCTTCTCGGTGTTCGTGAGCGGCTTCGTCATTACCTTCGCCCTCATGCTGCAGCCGCATATCCTCACCAAGGTGCTCTACCTGCGCAGCGAGCGCGACATCGGCCTGTTCATCGGCACCACCGTGGTGGTCGGGGCGCTGTTCACGCTCATGCTCATGATCGGCTTCTACGCCCGCCTCGCGGGGCTGGAGATCGATGCCCAGGACACGGTGGTGCGCGAGTACCTGCTGCACGAGTTCGGCAGCTCGGCCTGGGGCGAGTACGTGCTCGTGTTCATCTTCATCACGCTGCTCGCCGCGGGCATGAGTACGCTCGACGGCATCCTCGTGTCCCTCTCCGCCATGGTGGTCACGGACATCGTGCGCCCGCTCTCGGGCTCCGACAGGAGCGGGCTCGCGCTGTCGCGCTGGGTGCTCGTCGCCGTGGGTGCCCTCGGCCTGGCGCTGGCCTGGGAACCGCCGCCGCTCATTGGCCTGTTCGCCCAGAAGGGTGTCTACGGCCTCGCCGCGGCCTCCCTGGTGCCCGTGCTCTTCGGGGTGCTGGTGCGCCGGCACATTCCCCTCTGGGTTGTCGTCGGCGCGGCCGGCATCGGCCTCGGCGGCCACCTGCTGCTCAACCTCGGCTTCGGCGTGGAGAACCCGGCCGTGTCGGCCACCTGGGCCATTTTCGCGGCGCTGGCTTTCGGTCTGGCGGGGCTTCTAGCCACCCGCTCGTCGCAGGCACCTTGACAATTCAACATCTGTTGAATAGCCTCAGCCTTATTCAACAAGTGTTGAAAAGCGTTGCCTCGCGGTAACGCCCGATAACTCATAACGAAACGAAGGAAAAGGTGCCCGCCATGAAGCGTATCCACGTTCGCCATCCCCTTGTTGCCGCCATCGCCGCGAGCTCGGCGCTGGCCTTCCCGGGCCTCTCGGCCGTCGCCCAGGAGACTTCCCTCGCGCTGGAGGAGGTCGTCGTGACCGCCCGGCGGCGGGAAGAGAGCCTGCAGGACGTGCCCATCGCCGTGACTGCGCTCACCGGCCAGGAGCTGGCCCTGCGCGGCACCGCGGATATCTCCGAGCTCGCGCAGTCCATCCCCAGCGTGACCCTGGAGCCTTCCCGGGCCACGAACACCACGCTTACCGCCTTTATCCGCGGCGTCGGCCAGCAGGACCCGCTGGCCGGCTTCGAGCAGGGTGTGGCCCTGTACCTGGATGACGTCTACCTGGCGCGGCCCCAGGGCACCATGCTCGACATCTACGACGTCGAGCGCATCGAGGTGCTGCGCGGCCCGCAGGGCACGCTCTACGGCCGCAACGCGGTCGGCGGCGCCATCAAGTACGTTACCCGCCGCCTCTCCGACGAGTTCGAGGGCCGGGTGCGCGCCTCCTACGGCGCCTACGACCAGATGGACTTCGTCGGCACCGTGTCCGTGCCCGTGAGCGACAGCTTCCGCATCGGCGGTACCGTCGCCTCCTTCCAGCGCGACGGCTTCGGCGACAACCTGACCACCGGGGAGGACCAGTACAACAAGGACATCGTCGGCTACCGTCTTTCCGCCGAGTTCGAGCCCAGCGACCGCCTGCTGGTGCGCCTGGCCTACGACAAGACCGAGGACGACTCGAACCCCGTGGCCGGCTGGCGCCCCTTCCCCGGCGCGGTGAGCGGCGCGCCGGTGCTCGGCGATGTCTTCGACAGTACCGCCGGCGCCGCCGACCTGCCGACCACCGCCGGCATCAACGGCAACAACAGCGTCGAGAACGAGGGCTGGATGGTCTCCGTGGACTGGAACGTCACGGACAGGATCACCCTGCGCTCGATCACCGCCGACCGCGAGGACTACACGGAATCCGTGATCGACTTCGACAGCCTCGCGGTGCCCGACTTCGACGCGCCGGTGATCTACGACAACGAGCAGTTCAGCCAGGAGTTCCAGCTGCTCTGGAACACGGACAAGGTCAATGCCGTGCTCGGCTATTACTACCTCGATGCCGAGGCGGCGAATGACTTCGACGTCGTGCTCGGGCAGATCGGCCCGGTCACCGCCTACACCGGCGGCGTGGTCGAGACCGAGGCCTGGTCGGTGTTCGGTGACCTGACCTACAACTTCACCGACCGCCTGTCCGTGGCCGTCGGCGTGCGCTACACGGAGGACGAGCGCCGCGCGGACATCTTCCGCGCCAACTACCTGGGCACCGGCTCGCCGTTCTTCGGCAACGACGCCGCCCTGCTGCTCGCCGTGACCTCCGACTACGAGGCGGACCAGACCTACGACGATACCTCCCCGCGCTTCAACGTCAGCTACAAGCTGAGCGAGGACGCCACCGTCTACGCCGGCTACAGCAAGGGCTGGAAGGCGGGCAGCTTCGATCCCCGCGGTGCCAACTTTGCCACGCCGGCCGTGGAAGAGGGCTTCGACGCGGAAGAGCTCGACTCCTACGAGGTCGGCCTCAAGGCCACCTGGTGGGAGGGTCGCGCGCTGACCAACGTCGCCGTGTTCTACAGCGAATACACGGACATGCAGATCCCCGGCTCCGTGGGCGTGGACAGCGACGGCGATGGCGTCAACGACAGCTTCGTCGGCACGGTGACCAACGCCGGTGATTCGGAAATCAGCGGCATCGAGGTCGAGGGCAGCTTCCTCTTCACCGAGAGCTTCAGCGCTCAATATGCCTTCAGCCTGCTCGACGCGGAGATCAAGGAGTGGATCGTCGGCGGCGTCAACGTTGCCGACCAGCGCGAGATCCAGAACACGCCGGAGGAGATGGCCTTCATCGCCCTCAACTACGACGTGCCTCTTGCCGGCGGCGACCTGCGCGTTTCCGCGAACTGGTCCTACAAGGGCGACATCACGCAGTTCGAGGTGGCCAACGAGTTCATCGACCAGGAGGCCTACAGCCTCTACAACGCCAGCATCACCTGGCTGTCCTCGGACGACGCCTGGCTGGTGGGCCTGCACGGCAAGAACCTGGGTGACGAGGAGTACCGCACCGCCGGCTACTGCTTCGGCTTCTCCGCCGGCTGCCCCTCGGCCCTGGGTATCGAGGACAACACCACGGTGTTCTTCGGCCCGCCGCGGACCTGGACGGCCACTGTCGAGTACCGCTTCTAGGCTGGTCTTTCCGCGGCCGGGCTTCCCGGTCGCGGCCCTTGCAACGCTGGAGACTCATCGTGGACCGTTTTCCGTCCCCGGCACCGCTGTTGCCGGAAATTCTCGCCCTGCACGGCAAGTGGCGGGCGCCGAACCCGGCGGTCTGCTGCGCGGAAGAGACGCTGGACTGGGCCGCCTTCTGTGCCGCCAACCACCGCTTCGCCCACGGCCTCCTGGGCCTGGGCATCGCGCCCGGCGACCGGGTGGGCGTGGTCATGGGCAACGGCCTGCCCATGGTGCAGGCGCTGTTCGGGACCCTCGCCGCCGGTGCCGTTTCCGTCCCCCTGAACCTGTCGGTGAACGACGACGCGGTCGTCGCTATGCTCACGGACGCGGGCATCCGCGCCCTGGTGGTCTCCGGGGACCAGCAGCCGCGACTGGCGGCGCTGCGCGACCGGCTGCCGCCGGGCGTGACCCTGTGGCTCACCAGCGGTCCGCCCGTTGACGGCTGGGAGAGTCTCGACGACCTCTGCGCCGGCCAGCCGGCGACGCTGCCCGCCCAGGCCCTGGCGCTGGATCCCGAGGCACCGCTCAATATCATCTACAGCTCCGGCACGACCGGGCTGCCCAAGGGCATCCTGCACTCGCACCGGGGGCGCCGGGACTGGGCCTATGACCTCGCCATCGCCCTGCGCTACCACGGCGCCGCGCGCACGCTGCTGACCATCGGCCTCTACTCGAACATCTCCTGGGTGGCCATGCTCACCACCCTGCTGGCCGGCGGCACGCTGGTCGTGCACGAGCGCTTCGATGCCGCCGCCTTCCTCGACGCCGTCGAGCGGGAGCGGATCACCCACACGGCCATGGTGCCGATCCAGTTCCAGCGCGTGATCGCCGAGCAGCGCGAGCGCCCGCGGGATCTCTCGGGTATGCACGCCATGATGAGCTGTGGTTCGCCGCTGCGCGAGGGGCTGAAGCGCGACATCTTCGCGGCCTTCCCCTGCGGGATCATCGAACTCTACGGCCTTACCGAGGGCATCATCACCACCCTCGAGCCCGAGGATGCGGAGGGGCGCTGGGATTCCGTCGGCCGCCCGCTCGTCGGCACGGACATCGCCATCATCGGCGACGACGACCGCCCCTGCGCCACCGGCGAGGCCGGCGAGATCGTCTCCCGCGGTCGCATCACCATGCCCGGCTACTGGAACCGCCCGGAGGCGAATGCCGACGCGCGCTACGTGGACGAGCGCGGCGATGCCTGGCTGCGCTCCGGCGATGTCGGTTACATCGACGGCGAGGGCTTCCTTTACATCGTCGATCGCAAGAAGGATATGATCCTGTCCGGCGGGCAGAACATCTATCCGCAGGACATCGAGGCGGTGCTGGTGACCCACCCGGCCATCGAGGACGCCGGGGTCATCGCCGCGCCCAGCGAGCGCTGGGGCGAGACGCCGCTGGCACTCGTGGTGCCGGCGGACCCGGCTATCGACGCGGGCGAGCTCCTGGCCTGGGCGAACGGCCAGCTCGGCAAACAGCAGCGCCTCGCCGACCTCCTGCTGGTGGACGAGCTGCCGCGCAACCCGAATGGCAAGATGCTCAAGCGCGAGCTGCGCGAGCGCTACGGAGACCGACGCTATGCCTGAGGAGTACCGCGATCACTGGTATGAAAGTGCCGACGGCCTGCGCCTCTACGCACGGGATTACCCTGGCCCCGGCGGTGACAACCTGCCCGTGCTGTGCATGCACGGCCTTTCCCGCAACTCGGCGGACTTCGCCGGTCTCGCGGATCACCTGGCGCCCTCGCGGCGGGTGGTCGTCGCCGAACAGCGCGGCCGCGGCCGCTCGGCCTGGGACCCGACCCCCGCCAACTACACGCCGCTCACCTACGTGCAGGACATGTTCCTGCTGCTGGACGAGCTCGGCCTGGAGCGCGTCGCGCTCATCGGCACTTCCATGGGCGGGCTCATGAGTTTCCTCATGGCGGCGCAGGCGCCGCAGCGCTTCGCGGGCATGGTGATCAACGACATCGGTCCGGAGATCGACCCGGTGGGCCTCGCGCGCATCCAGCGCTACGTGGGCAGGAACCCGCCGGTGACGAGCTGGGACGAGGCGGTGGCAAAGACCCGGGAGATCAACGAGGTGGCCTTCCCGGACTACAGCGATCAAGAGTGGCTCGCCTTTACCCGCAACCTCTACGTGGAGCGGGACGGCGTGCCCGTCCTCGCCTATGACCCGGCCATTGCCGAGGGCATGGCGGATCCGGAGGAGACGGGCGCGGTGCCGCCGGATCTCTGGCCCGTGTTCGAGGCGGCGGCGGCCGTGCCCATGCTGGTGATCCGCGGCGAGCTCTCGGATATCCTCGCAGCGGACTGCGTGACGCGCATGCGCGAGCGCGACCCGGACCTCGAGGCCGTCGAGGTGCCGCGGGTGGGCCATGCGCCGATGCTCACGGAGCCGGAGGCGCTTCGCGCCATCGACGCCTTTCTCGCCCGCCTCATTTGAGCTGGCGCGGGCCCTGTGCCATGCTTGCGCGCTCTTTCCCGCGAGCGCACGGCGATGCAGGTACTCTCTACATGGCATGACATCCTCGAGGCGCGGGACCCGTCCCGGCTCGGGGAGATCCTCGCCGAGGACTGCGTGTTTTATTCACCGGTGGTGCATACACCGCAGGCGGGCCGGGAACGCACGGCGCTCTACCTCACCGGCGCCATGCACGTCTTCAACGACAGCTTCCGCTACCTGAAGGAGGTCGTCGATGCGCCGCACGCCGTGCTCGAATTCAGCTGCCGCCTCGACGACATCGACATCAACGGCGTCGATATCATCACCGTCAATGCAGTGGGCCTGATCAGCGAGTTCAAGGTCATGGTGCGCCCGCTCAAGGCGGTGAACCTGCTCCACGAGCGCATGCGCGCCATGCTGGAGCAGATCGGTGGCTGAAGGCCCGCAGCGCCTCATCGTCGGCATCAGCGGCGCCTCCGGCATTGCCCTGGGCGTGCGCGCGCTGGAGCTCCTGCGCGCCGCCGGTGTGGAAACGCACCTGGTCATGAGCAAGTCGGCAGAGCTCACGCTGCAGGCGGAGATGGACCTGAGCGCGAAGGAAGTACAGGCCCTCGCCGATGTCACCTACCCGGTGAAACACGTGGGCGCCGCCATCGCCAGCGGCTCCTTCCTCACGGCGGGTATGCTCATCGCCCCCTGCTCGATCCGCACCATGTCGGAGGTCGCCAGCGGTGTCACCTCGACGCTGCTGACGCGCGCCGCCGACGTGGTGCTAAAGGAGCGGCGCCGGCTGGTGCTCATGGTACGCGAGACACCCCTGCACCTCGGCCACCTCAAGACCATGACCCGCCTCGCCGAGATGGGGGCGGTGGTCGCCCCGCCGGTCCCCGCCTTCTACACCCGCCCGGCCAGCGTGGACGAAATCGTGACGCAGAGCGCCGGCCGTGCCCTCGACCTCTTCGGCCTGCACAGCGACGAGGTCCGGCGCTGGACCGGTGACTGAGCCGGGAGCGCGCTGAGTGCCGCTGCTCTTCGGGGTCGTCCTTCTCGACATGATCGGCTTCGGGATCGTCATCCCGATCCTGCCGTTCCTGTCGCCCACGCTCGGCGCCGACAAGCTCGATATCGCCATGATCATCGCCAGCTACGCGGTCTGCGCGGGGCTCTGCGGTCCCTTCTGGGGGCGGCTGTCGGACCGCATCGGCCGCAAGCCGGTGATCATGATCTGCATGACCGGCGCCGCGGCCTGCTACGGCCTCCTCGCCATGGCCAGCGAACTGTGGATGATCTATGCGGCGCGTGCCGGCGCCGGGCTCATGGCCGGGAACCTGGGCGTTGCCTCGGCGATGATGGCGGACCTCACCGGCAGCGGCGAGCGGGCCCGGGGCATGGGGCTGATCGGCGCGGCCTTCGGCCTGGGGCTGGTGCTGGGGCCGGTGATCGGCGGCCTGCTCTCGGCCGATGGCAGTTTCCTGGTGCCCTGCCTGTTCGCCGGCGGCATGTCCCTGCTCGCCGTGGCCGCCGCGGCGTTCTTCCTGCGCGAGAGCCTGCCGCCGGCGCACCGCGCCGAGCAGCGCGCCGAGCGGGACGCCGCGCCTGCGGAGAGCACCTGGGCCCTGCTGCGGCGCACGCGCAGCCGCCTGCTGCTGACGCAGTTCGTGCTGCACACGGCGAGCGTCAGTGCCTTCACCTACCTGTTCCCGCTCTGGGTCGGCGACCTGCTGGCCTGGGGCCCGCACGAGGTGGGCATCGTCTTCGGTATCCAGGGCGCGATCATGGCTACCAGCCAGGGGCTGCTCATGGGTCCGCTCGTGCGTCTTGCCGGGGAGATCCCCCTGCTGCGCAGCTGCGCCGGCCTGTTCCTGCTCGGCCTCGCCATCGCCGTGGCGGCCGGCGGCATGACCGCTATGCTCGCCTCGGTGTTCGTGGGCCTCACCGGCGCGACGCTGTGCATGCCCGTGCTGCAGTCGCTCACCAGCCGGCGCACGCCGGCGGCGCTGCGCGGCCGCATGATGGGCGCGGCGGCCTCGGCCTCGGCCTGGGGCCGTGTGCTCGGGCCGCTGCTGGCCGGCGTCCTGCTCACGCACTTCGGTTACCGCACCGCCTGGCTCTGCTTCGCGGCCGTGGTGGCCGTCTATTTCTGCTGGACCCTCGTGCAGCCGCGCGAGGACGACCATCCCCACCCCGCCTGATTCGCCAAGAGGAGAACGCACCCATGGCTACCCACCTGTTCGACCTGGACGGCAAGATCGCCTTCGTCAGCGGCGCCAGCCGCGGTATCGGCGAGGCCATCGCCCGCCTGCTCGCGGAGCAGGGCGCCCACGTTATCGTCTCCAGCCGCAAGGAGCCCGATTGCGAGGCGGTGGCCGCCAGCATCCGCGAGGCCGGCGGCAGCGCCGAGGCCATGGCCTGCCACGTCGGCAGCATGGACGACATCCACGCCAACATGGCCCGGGTCCGCGAGGCGCACGGCCGCCTCGACATCCTGGTCAACAACGCCGCGACCAACCCCTACTTCGGCCACGTGCTCGATACGGACCTCGGCGCGTTCCAGAAGACCGTCGACGTGAACATCCGCGGCTACTTCTTCATGTCCGTCGAGGCCGGGAAGCTGATGAAGGAAAACGGTGGCGGCGCCATCGTCAACACCGCCTCCATCAATGCCATCCAGCCGGGGCCCCTGCAGGGCATCTACTCCATCACCAAGGCCGCGGTGGTGAACATGACCCGGGTCTTCGCCAAGGAGTGCGGTCCCCTCGGGATCCGCTGTAATGCCCTCCTGCCCGGGCTCACCAAGACGAAGTTCGCCGGCGCCCTGTTCGAGCACGAGGAAATCTACCAGCGCGCCATGGAGCAGATTCCCCTCGGCCGCCATGCCGAGCCGCAGGAGATGGCCGGTACGGTACTGCTCCTCGTCTCCGAGGCGGGCAGCTACATCAATGGCGAGACCATCCTGGTGGACGGCGGCATCACCATCTGAAACAGCGGGGGGTGCTGGCGCAGAAGTCTGGCTTATAATCCTCGGGCGCTGTCATACCGGGCGCCGACAGCAGTCTCTGCCGATCAGGACAAGCCAGCATGAAAGACGTGACCTCCACCAGCGTCAACCCGTTCAAGGAAGAGCCGCCCGATGAGGCCGCCGCGAAGCGGGCCGCGGTCGATGCCGCGGCCCTGCAGTTCGTGCGCCAGCTGGGCCGGGACCTCGCGCACGGGGAGTTCGACCTGCCGCCCTTCCCGGACACGCCGCTGCGGGTGCAGGAGTGCATTCGCGACCCGAACTCGGATATCCACGCCCTCGCGGCGATCGTTGCCACCGAGCCGGCGCTGGCGGCCCGCCTGATGCGCATGGCGAACTCGGCGATGATGCGCCGGGGACCGATCGAGGTCACGGATATCCCGACGGCCATTTCCCGGGTCGGTATGGCCATGGTGCAGAACGCGGCCGTGTCCTTCGCCGGCCGGGAGGCCTTCAAGGCGCCCGCGGGCAGCCCGTGTATCGACGACCTCAACCAGCTGCGTCGCCGCAGCGTCATGGTCGGGTCCCTGGCCTACCTGCTGGCGAGACGCGTGCGCGCCATCAAGAAGGCGGACGAGGCAATGCTCGCGGGCCTGCTCAGCAATGTCGGCAAGCTCTATATCGTCATGAAGGCGGCGGACCACCCCGAACTCTTCGTCGACCGGGAGGCCCTGGAGCGGCTGGTCGCGCAGTGGCACACGGGCGTGGCGCGCGCGATCGTCGAGTCCTGGGGCTTTCCCGAGGCCATCGCCCTTGCCGTCGACGAGCAGGAAATCCGCGAGCGGGACCGGCTGGCCCCGGCGGATCTCAGCGATCTGCTCTTCGTCGCCAACCTCGTCGCCCGGGCGGGCAACAAGGCCGCCGAGCAGCTCGGGGAACTCGACGCCCTGGCGCGCATGCGCCTGTCGGGCGAGCAGCTGGCCGAGCTTCTCGAAGAGGGGGCGGAGGAGCTTGAGTCCATGGTCGCGGCCATGAGCTGACGGCCTGCCTCAGGTCATGCGGCCTCGCGCAGGTAGGCGAAGCCCCCCTCCTTGATGTAGAGCTCGCAGTATTCACCGCCGGTGGGCATGAGCACGCCGCCGGGGGGAATGCGCAGCCAGCTCCAGCGGGGATAGGTGCCGTGCTCGTCCGTGAAAGCCCCCGCGAGCACCAGCAGCTCGGCCCCGGCGGGGAAAGTCAGGGTGCCGAGGGACGCCGGGTCCTCCCAGCGCTCGAGGCGCGCCGAGTCGGCGTAGGGCTCCTGCGCGTAGAGCTTCTTCCAGGCCACCCCCTTGCGCACACTGCCCCGCCAGGCCTGGTCGGCCGTCTGCAGCGCGACCTTCTCCCGGTCGTTCCCGGGGTACTGGCGCAGCTTCACGAACAGCGTGCAGCCCTCCTCGGAGTAGGGCGCGTGGGAATAGCCCTCCGGGTTGAGCAGGTAGGTGCCCGCGTGCCAGTGGCCGCGGTCGTCGGAAAAAACGCCCTCGAGGACGAGAATCTCCTCGCCCTCCGGGTGGTCGTGGCGCGGAAAGCGGGCGCCGGGCTCGTAGCGCACGAGCGACGTGACCTGGCCGGCCTCGGCGCGGCCGACGAGATGCAGGCGCTTGCGCTGCACGTGGCCCCCGGGGCTCGCGGTCCAGGGCAGGGCCTGGGTGTCGATGGTCAGGCGCTGACGGAAGTCGCCGTTCAGCACCTTGAGTTCCTGGCTCATGGTATGTTCACCGTTCTGATCGTTTTGCTCTTCATCACTGTTGCGTGTCGTCAACCTTGCTTGGACCGCCGGGTGCGACACGGGTTCCGGCCGGTCTGCGACGGGAGAAAGCCTTGTCTCACGCCCCCTTGTCTCACATTTATGTTACGCACAAGCTGCCGGGCGAGCGCATCGCCGAACTTGGCCAGCACTGCGACATGGCGTGCTGGCCGGGCCCGGGCCTGCTGCCTCGCGCGACGCTGCGCTCCGAAGTCGCGGCCGCGGAGGGGCTCGTCTGCCTGCTCACGGATCGCATCGACGCGACGCTGATCGACGCGGCTCCGCGCCTGCGCTTCGTCAGCAGTGTCTCCGTCGGCCTCGATCACGTGGACCTGGCGGCGGCCACGGCGCGGGGCATCCCTGTCGGGCACACGCCCGGTGTGCTGGTGGATGCCACCGCCGACACGGCCTTTGCGCTGCTCCTGGCCACGGCGCGGCGCGTCGCCGAGGCCGACGCCTACGTGCGCGGGGGCCACTGGCGGCCGGAGAACGCCTGGTCCCCGGACTTCTTCCTGGGCCGGGACCTCGCCGGCGCGACCCTGGGCCTGGTCGGCCTCGGTGCCATCGGCCAGGCCGTTGCCCGCCGCGCTGCGGCCTTCGGCATGCGGGTCGTGGGCTGGAACCGCAGCCCGCGGGACGTTCCCGGGGTGGAGCCGCTGTCGCTGGAGGCGGTCCTCTCAGCGAGCAACTTCGTCAGCGTGCACGTGGCGCTGACGGCGGAGACCCGCGGCCTCCTCGATGCGGAGCGCCTGGCGCAATTGCGGCGCGGCGCCATACTCATCAATACGGCGCGGGGCGGCATCGTCGATGAGGTGGCCCTCGCAGAGGCGCTCGCGAGCGGCCGGCTGGGCGGCGCCGGCCTCGATGTCTACGAGCGGGAACCCCTGCCCGCCGACAGCCCGTTGCTCAGCGCGCCGAACACGGTGCTGACGCCGCATATCGGTAGCGCCACCGCACTCACCCGGCAGCGCATGGCGGACCTCGCCGCGGCCAACGCCCTTGCCGCCCTCCGCGGCGAGCGCATGCCGCACTGCGCCAACCCGGAAGTCTACGGCTAGCGGCCCTTGCCCCGTGTTACCGGGGTGCGTCCGGCAGGGTGCGCAGCCCCTGGCGGATGGCCCGGCGGGCCAGCTCCGTATTGACCCGGTTGCGATCCTCGATGATCTTGCTGATGCGCACGTTCCACACCGCGTCCCCTTTCGCCGCGTCGAAGAGAATCACGGCGATGTTGGCCGTCTCGCGCACCGTGCCCAGCGCGTAGGCGTTGTCGATGGAGGCCTGGTCGACGTTGCGGTTGGGCACCGCGGCGGCCCGGTAGTTCACGTTGTCGGCGCTCCGGCTCACCGCGCCGTCGAGAAACCCCGTTGCCGCCACGTAGTCGACCAGGAAATCCGGGTTGTCCTCGACGCGCCGGTAGCCCTTGCCGGCCAGGGTTTCCTCCACGGCCGCGCGCAGCACCGGGTCGAGCTGGTAGATGCTGTCCGCGCCGGAGCCCTCCACCGGGAGGGCGGGCCGGCGCCAGGCGTAGGTCTGGTAGCCGCCCGCAGCGAAGCGCTCGGTATCGGCCGGTTCGGTCTGCACGCCGGCGCTGCAGCCGGCGAGCAGCAGCGCGGTGAGCGGCAGGGCGGAGAGCAGCAGGGTCATCAGGGCGCGCATCGGGGGAGCCTCGCTGGCGGTGTGCTGGCACCCAGTGTAGCAGAGTTGGGGGTCGGCTTCGGCAGGATAAGTGGCAGATAAACTCGCTATCTGCCGCGAAAAGCCGAGACTTTGCCGGTATATCGCACCGCCGGGGTCAGCCGCCGCCGTCTCCCGGGTCCGCCTCCAGGGGGCGCAGCCAGGCATCCAGCCCGAGCCCGGCGCGGGCGGCTTCGCCGGCCGCCCGCGTCGCATAGCGGCCGTAGACCACCAGGTAGCGCTCCTCGCCGCCGCTGGCCCGTCGCTGCAGCCGGGCCTGCTCTGCCAGCCGGTGTTCGCTGATGAAACGCTGCGCGGCGCTACGGGTGCTGAACGCGCCGAGCTGCAGCGTGAAGGCAGCGGGTGCGCCGCCGGCGGCCGCCGCGGCGGCGCCGTCCGCGCGGCCGCTCAGGTCGCCGCCGAGGCAGCGCGAGACCGCGAGCTCGTTGCCCGCCGCCACCTGCCGGTACTTGTCCCAGAAGGCCTGGTCGACCTTCCTGCCGTAGGCGGATGCGCCGGCGTCGCGGTAGCGGCCGAGCCGGCTGGGGCCGCCGTTGTAGGCCGAGTAGCTCGCCCGGGCGAGGTTGTCGATGCCGCCCGGGTGCCGGTCCTCCCCCTTGCGGATCGCGTAGCGCAGCAGGTAGTCGAGCAGCACCTCCGTGCCCGCAGTCCCGTTGTAGCCGATGTCCCAGCGCAGGCGCTGCTGATCGTAGAAGCCGCGCCAGACCCGCTCGTTCACCTGCATCAGGCCGACATCGCCGGTGCCCGAGCGCAGCGGTACGAGCTTGCGGTCATCGCTGACCACGTAGTGGCGCCAGCAGCTCTCCTGCCAGGCCGTCGCCAGCACGAGGTGGCGGAAGAGTTCACGGTGGGCGGGCGGGAGATCGCGGCCGTCCAGCGCGTCGCGGATCGCCGTTTCCAGCAGCGCCGCGACCTGCGGCAGGTACTCGGCGAGGTCGTCCCGCTGCGGGGCCCAGCGGTTGAGCCGATCTGCCGGCGCCGCGGTAGCGCGCGGGAAGGGCGACAGGTCCAGCCGCCAGCCGGTGGCGGGCGGGGCCCGCCCGCGTTCCCCGGAGAGACTCTCGCGGAACAGGCGCTCCAGGGCCGGGTCCAGCTCGCCGGTGTAGCGCAGGAGTTCGTCGCCCTCCTCGCCGCCGAGGAGGCGGGCCAGGCGGCGCAGGCCGTCCGACGAGATGTCGAGGCCGATGCCCGGGCCGAGCTGGTCGAGCGCGCTCAGCGCATCGGTGGCGGCGAGCGCGCTGAACAGCAGCAGCGGCTCTTCGCCCGGCTGCTCCAGGGCGATGCGCCTGAGGACCGGTGCCAGCGCCCGCCAGCTGTCGAGGAACCAGGCGCGCACCGGGTCGGCGGCACCCGCGGCGGTCGCCTCGAGCATGTCCTCCAGCCGGTACCGGCTCTCGATGAGGACCTCGAGCAGGGCCTCGCGCAGCGCCTGCAGATGCGTCGCCGCCGCGTAGTGCTTTACCGCGAGCACCAGCAGTGCATCCATCTGCTGCCAGCGCGCCTGCCAGCGTTCCATTTCCTCGTCGGACAGAGCCGTCGCCGGCGGCGCCGGTGTCCCGGCGGGTTCCACGGTAAAGCGCACGTCGGCGACCACGCCGTCGCCATCGACCGCGAGTGCCGTCAATCGCAGGCTGTCTAGCAGGGCGTCGATCTGCGCCCGGGACTGGCGCGGCAGGACGTCCGGCAGCAGCGCGCTCATGGCATAGAGCTGCGGCCGGAGGTCGACGCGATAGTCGGCGAAGAAGGCCCCGGCGCCGGCCTCTGCCAGCTGCTGCAGGCGGTGGTCTGCGGGCAGCGGCTCGCCGTTGCTGTCCAGGAGCCGGGTGTGCGCCGGTTCGAAACCGATTGCCGTGCCCGCCTCGCGGATCACCGGGGTGCCCGTGAGCTCGAGCCGGCCCTGCCAGCGCAGCAGGGTCGTGCAGGCGCCGCCCGCACCCACGCCCAGCCGCGCCTCCAGAGCGGCGTTGAGCCCGATCTCTGAAGCCTTGGGGGTGAGTAAAGGCTCGCTCACGGTGAGCCGGCTGCAGCTCTCTCCGGGGTCGAGCAGCTCGTGCGTAGCGGACGGGCCGGTGAACAGCTGCGTTTCCAGCAGCCGCTGCAGGAGCGGTGTTTCGAGGCGCAGGGGCACGCTGACGGTGCGCGCGTCGGCCGGCGGCGCCGGGGCGGCGCTCCCCGCGCCGACAGCCAGCGCCAGGGCCGCGACCGCGCCGCAGGCAAGGCGGTGCCGCCGTCGTCGTGAAGGGTGTGGGTAGCGTGCTCTGGTCACCCGCGCAGCATAGCGCATGCAGGACACTTCTAGCGCCGCACCGACGCCCGGTAGGCCCGCGGCGACAGGCCGACCACGCTCTTGAAGGCGCGGGAGAAGTAGAGCGCATCCGTGTAGCCGAGGGCGGCACTCACCGCCTTCACGCTGCGCTCCGGCTCGTCGAGCAGGCGGCAGGCCGCCTCCATTTTCATCTGCAGGTAGTGGCGGATCGGCGGCACGCCGGTCAGGGCGCGGTAGCGGCTGACGAAATGGTAGCGGGAGAGGTTGGCCACGCCGGCGAGTTCGTCGAGGGTGAGCTGGCCCTCGAGACGGCTGCGCATGAAGCCCTGGATGGCGGCGAGATCCAGCTCGCCCGGGCGACCGGTGCGCCGCTGGCGCACGGCGAGGGCGAAGCGGGTCATCAGGTGGCGCAGGTGGTTGGCGGCGTCGACGTAGGCCAGCAGGTCGTAGCCGGTGCTGCGCACCGCCAGCAGGCTGTCGAAGCTCGCCTCGAGGGCCGGGCTGGCGCCGGCGTGCTGCACCACGCGGCCGCGCTGGAAGCCGAGGCGCTCGATGAAGCTCCCGCTCCCGGCGCCGCGAAAGTGCACCCAGTACAGGGTCCAGGGGTCGCGCCGGTCGGCGCCGTAGCCGTGGGACGCGCCGGCGGGCAGCAGGACGAGGTCGCCGGCGCGGACGGACTGCCGGCCGCCGGTCTCGAGCCAGCCGCCGCCGGCGGTGCAGTAGAGCAGCAGGTTGTCGTCCGGCGCCTGGCGGCGCATGCGGTGGTCTCGGGCGCGGGGATAGAAACCCATGGCCGTGGGGTAACAATCGCGGGTCAGCGGGTCCTGCTCGAGGGACGCCAGTACGAAAGCCGGCGTCAACAGCCTGACGCCGTCCTGCGGAAGAGGCCAGTCAGAAGGCTGGCTCACGGTCTGTTTGGCAGGATTCCCATTGCCGCAATATCGTCCATGTCATTCACAATTTCGTCAATGGCAGCCGGCGGCTGCGGGTGGTAACGTCCCAATCCCCTTGAGCCATAACAGACAACGAGGTATCCCATGCCCGCCCAGGTTCCGCTGTTCATCAACGGCGAGTTCACCCAGAGCAGCAGCCAGGAAAAGCTGCCGGTGCTCGACCCGGCCACCCAGTCCGTCCTCGCGGAAGTGCCGCTGGCCACCGCCGACGAGATCGATATCGCCGTCGCCGCGGCGAAGGAGGCGTTCCAGAGCTGGCGCGAGGTGCCGGTCCCGGAGCGCGCCCGCCTGATGCTGCGCTACCAGGCCCTGCTCAAGGAACACCACGACGAGCTCGGCGAGTTGCTCGCCCGCGACACCGGCAAGACCTTCGAGGACGCCAAGGGCGATGTCTGGCGCGGTATCGAGGTCGTGGAGCACGCCGCCAACATCCCCTCCCTGCTCATGGGCGAAACCGTCGAGAACGTCGCCGGCGGTATCGACAGCTACAGCGTGACCCAGCCGCTGGGCGTCTGCCTCGGCATTACCCCGTTCAACTTCCCGGCCATGCTGCCGCTGTGGATGTTCCCGCTGGCCATTGCCTGCGGCAACACCTTTGTCCTCAAACCCTCGGAGCAGGTGCCGCTGACTCCCATGCGCCTCGCCGAACTGTTCACCGAGGCCGGTGCGCCGAAGGGTGTGCTGAATATCGTCCACGGCAGCGTGCCGCAGGTCGACCAGCTCCTCGCGCACCCGGATATCCAGGCCGTGTCCTTCGTCGGTTCCTCCCGGGTCGGCGAAATCATCTACCGCAACGCGACCGCAGCGGGCAAGCGCGTACAGTGCATGATGGGCGCCAAGAACCACATGGTGATCATGCCCGACGCCGACAAGGACGGCGTCCTCAACGCGCTCGTCGGTGCGTCCGTCGGCGCCGCGGGCCAGCGCTGCATGGCCATCTCCGTCGCCCTGTTCGTCGGCGAGGCCGCCGAGTGGATCCCGGAACTCGCCGAGCGCGTGGGCAAGGCCCGCCCGGGCGCCTGGGACGATGCCGGCGCTGCCTACGGACCGCTGATTTCCACCGCGGCCCGGGATCGCGTGCTCAGCCTAATCGCCAAGGGCAAGGAGGAGGGCGCCACCTGTATGCTCGATGGCTCCGACTGCGTCGTCGACGGCTTCCCGGATGGCAACTGGGTGGGCCCGACGATCTTCAGCGACGTCACGCCGGACATGACCATCTACAAGGAAGAGATCTTCGGCCCCGTCCTGTGCTGCATGCAGGCCGACACGCTCGAGGCGGCGATCGCGCAGATCAACTCCCTCGAGGTGGGTAACGGCACCTCGATCTTCACGGCCTCCGGCGGCGCGGCGCGCAAGTTCCAGCACGAGGTGGCCGTGGGCAACGTGGGTATCAATATTCCGATCCCGGTACCCCTGCCGTTCTTCAACTTCAGCGGCTGGCGCGGCTCCTTCCGCGGCGACCTGCACCCCTACGGCAAGCAGGCCGTGCGCTTCTACACGGAGACCAAGACGGTGACCGCCCGCTGGCGCCACGCCGAGCCGGAAACGGCCGGCAGCCAGCCGAACATGAGCATCAACCTCCGCTAGCGGAAGGAGCAAGGCCATGGACTTTACCCTGTCTGCAGAGCAGCAGGCCTTCATGGACAGCGCGCGCGCCTTCGCCGAGGATGTCCTCGCCCCGAACGCCGCGCGCTGGGACGCGGAGGCGATCTTCCCCAAGGATGCCCTGGCCGCCGCCGGCGAGCTGGGCTTCATGGGCATGTACACCCCCGAGGCCGCCGGTGGCCTGGGCATGGGGCGGCTCGATGCCAGCCTCATCGTCGAGGAGCTGGCCCGCGGCTGCACCACCACCACGGCCTTCCTGACCATCCACAACATGGCCACCAGCATGATCGGCAAGTACTGCCGGGAAGCGGTCATCGAGGCCTGGTGCCCGGAGCTGGTGGCCGGCACGAAGCTCGCCTCCTACTGCCTGACCGAGCCCGGCGCCGGCTCCGATGCTGCCTCGCTGCGCACCCGCGCCGAGCGCGACGGCGACGACTACGTCATCAACGGCGCCAAGGTGTTCATCTCCGGCGCCGGCGACACGGACGTGCTCGTGGTCATGCTGCGCACCGGCGACGCCGGGCCGAAGGGCATCACGGCCCTGCTGGTGCCGGCGGATGCGCCCGGCATCAGCTACGGCAAGAAGGAAGAGAAGATGGGCTGGAACGCGCAGCCCACGCGCATGGTCAGCTTCGACAACGTGCGCGTACCGGTCGAGCACCGCCTGGGCGAGGAGGGGCAGGGCTTCTCCATCGCCATGGAGGGCCTCGACGGCGGCCGCATCAATATCGCCACCTGCAGCGTCGGCACCGCCCAGCAGGCGCTGAACGAGGCCGCGGCCTACGTGCAGGAGCGGCAGCAGTTCGGCAACGCGATCGCCGAGTTCCAGGCCACGCAGTTCAAGCTCGCCGACATGCTCACGGAGCTGGTCGCCGCGCGGCAGATGATCCGCCTCGCCGCCAGCAAGCTCGACGCCGGCGACCCGCAGGCGACGACCTACTGCGCCATGGCCAAGCGCTTCGCCACCGATGCGGGCTTTTCGGTCTGCAACGACGCGCTGCAGCTGTTCGGCGGTTACGGCTATATCCGCGAATATCCCCTCGAGCGCTACGTGCGCGACGTCCGCGTGCACCAGATTCTCGAGGGCACGAACGAAATCATGCGCGTGATCGTCGCGCGCCGCTTACTCATGGAAGGTGCCCTGGAGGTGATCCGATGATCCACAGCACGTCCGACAAGATCAAGGTGGAGCTGCGCGGCCACACCGCGCTGGTCACCGTCGACAACCCCGCCGCGAACACCTGGGATACGGAGAGCCTGCCGGCGCTGCGCGACCTGGTGGCCGAGCTGAACGCCGTCGACTCGGTGTTCGCCCTGGTGCTCACCGGCGCCGGCGACAAGTTCTTTTCCGCCGGCGCCGACCTCAAGCTCTTCGCCGACGGTGACACGGCCGTGGCCGAGGAGATGGGGCGCCTGTTCGGCGAGGCCTTCGAGGCGCTGGCCGATTTCCGCGGCGTGTCCATCGCCGCCGTCAACGGCTTTGCCATGGGCGGCGGGCTCGAAGTCGCCCTCGCCTGTGACCTTCGGGTGGTTGCCGAGAACGCGAAGCTGGCCCTCCCGGAAGCGCGCGTGGGCCTGCTGCCCTGCGCCGGCGGCACGCAGCGCCTGGCCTGGCTGGTGGGCGAAGGCTGGGCCAAGCGCATGATCCTGTGCAACGAGCGCATCGACGCCGCGACCGCCGGGCGTATCGGCCTCGCCGAGGAAGTGGTCCCGGCCGGAGAGGCGCTGGACCGCGCCCTCGCCCTCGCCGAGCAGGCCGCGCAACAGAGTCCGACCTCCGTCGCGCACTGCAAGCAGCTGATCCACGCCGCGCGCGACAAGGCGCTGGCGGACGGCCTCGTCGGCGAGCGCGAGCGCTTCGTCGAGCTCTTCTCCACCGAAGATCAGCGCGAGGGGGTCAACGCCTTCCTCGAGAAGCGCGAACCCGTGTGGAAGAACCGCTAGGAGAGCTGTCATGAGCGACGACGCACCGGTTATCGTCTCGGAGCAGCCCGCGGCCAACGGCGCCGTGGGCATGCTCACGCTGAACGTACCGAAGACCCTGAACTCCCTGACCCTCGAGATGGTCGACCTGCTGCAGGCCGCCCTGGACCGCTGGCGCGACGATCCCTCGATCCGTGCGGTGTTCATCGCCGGGGCCGGGGAGAAAGCCTTCTGCGCCGGCGGTGACGTGCAGGCGCTGCACGCCTCCGCGGTGAAGAACCCCGGCGGGCCCTGCGACTACGCGGAAGCGTTTTTCGCTCGCGAGTACCGCATGAACTACACGCTGCACACCTATCCGAAGCCGATCATCTGCTGGGGACACGGCATCGTCATGGGCGGTGGCCTCGGCATCATGGCCGGCTGCCGGCACCGAGTGGTCACGGCGTCGACCCGCATCGCCATGCCGGAAGTCACCATCGCCCTGTTCCCGGACGTCGGCGGCAGCTGGTTCCTGAACCACATGCCGGGCGGCGCCGGCCGTTTCCTGGCGCTCACCGCGGCCAACATCAATGCCACCGACGCGCTGTTCCTCGGTCTCGCCGACCGCTTCATCAACAGCGACAAGTGCGATGCGGTGGTCGAGCGCCTGCTGGCCCAGCCCTGGAGCGACGACCCGGCCGCCAACCACGGCCTCGTCCGCCACCTGCTGCGCGAGTTCGAGGAGGGCGCCGAGGCCCTGCCGCCGGCGCAGGTGCAGCCGCACCTGCCCACGATCCGCCGGCTCACGGACGGTGATGACATTCACCAGGTGATCGACAACATCCTCGCCCTGGACACGGACGACAAGTGGCTGGCAAAGGCCCGCGACGCCCTGGCTCACGGCTCGCCGCTCGCGGCGCGCTGGATCGACCGGCAGCTGGAGCGGACGCGGCACAGTTCCCTGCGCGAGGTGTTCGAGGCCGAGGTGGTGCTGGCCACGCGCATCGTCCGCCACCCGGAGTTCGCCGAGGGCGTGCGCGCGCTGCTCATCGACAAGGACCGGCAGCCGGCGTGGCAGTACGAGAACTCGCGGGCGGTGCCCGGGGATGTCCTCGACGGCTTCTTCCTGCCGCCCTGGCCGCAGAACCCCCTCGCCGACCTGCGCTGACAGACCAAGGCCAACAACCGGAGAGCACTCATGGCACACGTCGCATTCATTGGCCTCGGCAACATGGGAGGCCCCATGGCGGGAAACCTCTTGAGCGCCGGCCACACCGTCACCGTCTTCGACCTGGTCCCGGAAGCCTGCGTGGCGCTGGCGGAGCAGGGCGCTGCCGTCGCCGACTCGGCGCCGGCGGCGATCGAGGGTGCAGAGTACGTCGTCTCCATGCTGCCGGCGGGCAGGCACGTGAAGACCCTGTACCTGGGAGAGGACGGCCTGCTCGCACGCCTCGACGGCAGCGTGACGGTACTGGACTGCAGCACCATCGATGCGCCCACGGCGCGGGAAGTCGGCGAGGCCGCCGCGGCGGCGGGTATCGGTTTCATGGACTCGCCGGTCTCCGGCGGGGTCGCAGCGGCGAAGGCGGGCACCCTGGCCTTCATGTGCGGCGGTGATGCCATGACCTTCGAGAAGGCGCGCGTGGTGCTCTCGGCCATGGGCAGGAACATCTTCCACGCCGGCCCCGCCGGTGCCGGGCAGGTGGCCAAGGGCTGCAACAACATGCTCCTGGCCATTCACATGATCGGCACCTGCGAGGCCCTGGAAATGGGCGCGCGCAACGGGCTCGACCCGAAAGTGCTGTCCGAGATCATGCTCGCCAGCTCCGGCCGCAACTGGTCCCTCGAGGTGTACAACCCCTACCCGGGCGTGATGGACGGCGTGCCCGCCAGCAACGACTACAAGCCGGGCTTCATGGTCGACCTGATGGTCAAGGACCTGGGCCTGGCCATGGACATCGCCGGCCAGGCCGGGGTCGACAACCAGATGGGCCAGCTGGCGCGGCAGCTCTACGAGGCCCACCAGGCCGGCGGCAACGGACCGCGGGATTTCTCCTCGATCCTCGAACGGCTGAAGGACTGACCCCGGGCGCCCTGCCCGGGGCCGCTAGGGCGACGGCGACGCTGCCTGCGGCCCTTCGCTCATCTCAGCGCCGTTGCCTTCGTCGCTGTCTTCTTCGCCGGTTTCGTCACTGCCCACCAGCGCTTCCAGGCTGTCCGCGATCCGGTCATAGTCGTAGCGACTCACCGTGAACCAGGGCGACCAGGCGCTCGACTTCAGGAAGCGTGTCTCGTCCCCGGCGGCGAGGGTGAGCTCGATCGCGTCGTCCCCGCTGTCCACGACCAGGGTCCGGGCGGCCGCTTCCTCCGCGGGAGCCTCGGCCACGCCAGTGACCTGCAGTCCCTCCAGGGCGCGGACCAGGTCGTCGGCGCTGCCGTCTTCCACCGCCTCGCCGTCGAGGCGCCAGCCGTCGTCACCGCGCTCCAGGCGGTGCCCGTCCCAGCGCACCGCGGTCGGGCCCGGAATGGCGGCGAGGCCGCGGTCCAGCCAGCCGCTGTCGTCCGTCGGCGCGTCGTAGGCATTGAAGCCGATGCTGTAGATCGCGTCACCGCCCGCGGCGCGCGCGTGAACCTGGCGGAATCCGGGGGCGGTGCCAAGGAAGATCGTGGCCAGGACCTCGTCGCCCGCGAGCAGCTCCACCCGGCGCTCGAAGGCATCCTCGGCCACCGCGAAACGCTCCCGGGCCGAGCGGCTCTGCGCGACCGGCCAGCCGGGGTCCACCTCCAGGGCGGTGAGCAGGGTGGCTACCCGCCCCGGGGCCACGGGCAGGCCGCTCCCGGCGAGGGTCCAGCCGTCGCCGCTGCGGGCGATGCGGGCGCTGGCGCCATCGCCGTCGCTCACGCGCAGGCCGTCGGCGCGGGCCGCGGCGCCGCTCTCGAGCAGGGGCAGCGCGGCCTCGGCGGCGTCGTCGGCGCCGGGCCGGTAAACCGCTGCCGTCACCAGCAGCTGCAGGGCCAGCAGGGCGCCGAGTACCGGTAGCAGGAAACGGTTCATGCAAGGATCCTCCGGTAGCGGTTGCGACGCTGCCGCTGGCGCAGCTGGTGCACGAGGGCGATCAGGCCGAGCAGCGCCAGCGCGAGGCCGTAGTTCAGGTACTCGATGCGCGCCTGCGCGCCTTCCTCCAGCGGCGGCAGGGTGCGGTTGAAGTGAGCGCGGGAGCGGATCTCGAGCAGGCTGCCGTCGGCCAGCGCCCAGTCCACGGCGCCGAGGAGCAGCTCCACGGGGCTCAGGTACTGGGTGCCGCTGGCGGCCACCAGCCCCGAGAGCACCTGGTCGCTGGCAAAGTCGTTGGAGCCGATCACCAGCAGGCGCGCGGACGCCGGCGAGCGGCGCAGGAGCCCCCCGAAGTCGCCGTCCGCGCCCGCCGTCTCTTCGCCGGCGGCAGCCGGTTCCGGGGCCGGCGGCACCTCTTCGAAGGCGCTCTCGAAGCGCCCCTGCACGAGCACGCCCACGGTCTCCGGCGCCAGGGGCGCGCCGCCGGGGGCGAGCGCGTCGCCGCCCGCCGGGTCCCCGTCGGGCATCACGTCGCGGGCATCGGAGCGCCAGCTCTCCGGGGAGCTCACGAGCAGGGGCGTGACGGTTCTTCCCTCGGCAGCGACGGCCTCCACCGGGGAGGCCCAGGCCAGGGTCAGGTTCGGCAGCCCGGCGGTCACCGGGTGCTCGCCGTTCAGGCCCGGCTCGCGCAGGTCGAGGAAGTAGGGGTAGTCGACGAACTGCATGTCGCGGAACTCGTAGCCGCCGATACGCCGCACCACGGGCACGGGGAAGGCCCCGTGCTGCCGGTCGAGCACCAGCGTGTCGGCGATGGCGATACCCTGCGTCTCCAGCCAGTCGCGCAGCCCGCTGTCTACCTCGCGCATGCGCAGGCGGTCGCCGCTGAGCTCCACGGAGAAATTCGAGCTGGCGACGATGACCGTGCCGCCGCGCATGAGGTACTGGTCCACGGCGAAGACGGCGCGCTCGTCGAGGTCTTCCGGCGCCATCAGCACCAGCAGGTCCGCGGACGGAGCCACGCTGCCGTCGGAAAGGTCCTCGCGCAGGATGCTGTACTCGCGGGTCACCCCCTGCTCGAGCGTGTCGAAGCTGTGCCCCGAGGGCGGCATGCCGGGGAACTGCGGGCCGCTGTCCGGCATCACCAGCGCCACGGTCTTGGTAAAGCCGCTGGCGAAGCGCTTGATGCCCGCTTCGAGGCTGTCGGGGAAGCTGCCCGGGTCGAAGGCGCCCGTGGGCAGCTGCACGACCTGGTGGTCATCCTCGAGGGTCAGGTAGAAGAAGAACTCCCGCGGATCGTCGAGGGAGGCGAGCATGGGTTCGAAGCCCCATTCGTTCATGATCCGCGCGGCAACGGCACCGTCACCGGCCTCGGGCTCGATGAACTGCACGCGGAACTTGCCCCCGCTCCGGGCCACCTGTTCATCCAGCGCCGCGCGGATCGCATCCCGGTAGTCCCGGAGCAGCTGCGGCAGCAGCTCGTCGCGGGAAACGTAGGCGGTGAAGGTGATCGGCGCCTCCACCTGCTCGAAGAGGTTGCCGCCGGCCTGGTACGCGTAGAGCACGTCGCGCACGGCGCGGGTGACGTCGAACTCCGGGTTGCGCAGGACCACCTCCGGCTGGCCGCCGGTGCCGGTTTTCACCTCGATGAGGTCGCCGAAGGAAAGCGTCTCGTGTTCGCCGCCGTACTGCACGAGGACGTCGAAGTAGGCATTGACCAGCGCGGACTGGTAGCGGTCCGCCACCTGGAAGGGCTTGGCGTTGATGCCGAACTCCTCGTTGGCCTCCTGCTCCTTCGCCGGTTCCCGCGCCGGATCGACGAACTCCACGCGCACCCGGTCGCCGCCGGCGATGGCGTATTCGCGCAGCAGGTCCTTGAGCTGCGGTACCAGCGGGGCCAGCAGCGGGTGGGTGCGCTCGCTGAAGTAGCCGCGGATGAGCAGCGGCTCCTGCAGCTGGGCGAGCACGTCGTGGGTGGGCGCGGAAATCGAGTAGAGCTGCCCCTCGGTGACGTCGGCGCGCAGCATCGGCAGCCGCTGCAGCCAGACCGCGCCGAGGAGCAGGTTGGCCACCAGGAGGCCCGTGGCGATACGCCAGCGGCGGTGCCTCGGGTGCCCGCCGGCGGCCCAGCGCTCGCTCTCGAGCGTGTACACGTTGAGCACCAGGAACACACCGCAGACCGCGAGGTAGTAGTACAGGTCGCGCACATCGATGACCCCGCGGGTGATGCTGTCGAAGCGCGAACCGGAGCCGAGCAGGCGCAGCACGCCGCCCACGTCGTCGCCAAAGAAGCCGGTGAGCAGCGGGCTGCCGAGCATGTACAGGAGCCCGGCGAGCAGCACGCTGCCCATGAGGCTGACCATGGCGTTGTCCGTACGCGCCGACACGAACAGGCCGATGCTCAGGTACGCGGCACCGAGGAGCGCGGTGGCCAGGTAGCCGGCGAGCACCGGGCCCCAGTCGAGGTTGCCGAGCCAGGCCACGGTCAGCGGCAGCGGCAGCGTCGTCGCCAGGGCGAGCAGCAGCAGGGTCAGGCAGGCGAGGAACTTGCCGGCGACGAACTGCCAGAGCGGCACCGGCTGAGTGAGCACGTGCTCCAGGGTGCCGCCGCGCCGCTCCTCGCTCCACATGCGCATGGTCAGGGCGGCGGCGAGGAAAATCAGCAGCAGCGGCAGCCACTCGAAGAGCGGCCGCACGTCGGCGATATTGCGGGCGAAGAAGGCCTCAACCCAGAAGAAGACGAACAGGGTTACGGCGCTGAAGCTGCCGAGGAAGAACCACGCCACCGGCGAGGCGAAGAACAGGCGCAGCTCTTTCTGCGCGACCCGTAGGACAATGTTCTCAGTCATGGTGTGCCCCTCCCTGCGCGGCCAGTTCGCGGAAGACGCTGTCGAGATCGCGAAGCCGGGGGGCGAGCTGGTAGAGGCGCGCCCCGCTGTCGAGGACGCAGCGGGCGATATTGCCGGACGCCGTGTCGGGCTCCGTGCCCGGGTGCAGGGAAACGGTGAAGTGCTGCTCGCCTGCACCGCCTGCCGGGGTCACCGCGACGACCTGGGGCAGGCGGGCGATGGCGCCGGCGAGGTCGCCGGCCTCGGCGCTGGCGCGGAGGACGAGCGTGTTGTCCTCGCGCAGCTGCGCCAGGTGCTCGTCGAGCACGAGGCGGCCCCCGGCGAGCACCAGCACGCGCTCACAGAGCGCCTCGACCTCCTGCATGATGTGGGTGGAGAGAATCACCGTGGCGTCCGCGGCCAGCTCCCGGACCAGCGCGCGCATCTGCGCCGTCTGCGTCGGGTCGAGGCCGTTGGTCGGCTCGTCGAGGATCAGCAGCGACGGCGCGCCGAGGATCGCCTGGGCGACGCCCACCCGCTGCCGGTAGCCGCGGGAGAGCCTGCCGATCGGATCGAGGAGGCGGTCGCCCAGGCTGGTCGCGTCGATGGCCCTGCGCAGCGCCCGCGGGCGCTCGCCGCGGCCAATGCCCTTCAGGGTGGCCGCGTAGTCGAGGTAGTCCGCTACCAGCATGTCCGGGTAGACCGGCAGGTTCTCCGGCAGGTAGCCGAGCTCCCGCTGGACCGCGGCGGCGTCGTCGGCGAGCGCGTGGCCGCCGATGTGAATAGTCCCGGCCGAGGGCTCGAGGTAGCCGCTCAGCATCTTCATCATGGTCGTTTTCCCGGCCCCGTTGTGGCCGAGCAGGCCGATGATCGCCTGGTCACTGATGCTGAAGGAGACGTCGTCCACGGCGGTTGTCTTACCGTAGCGACGCGACAGGCGCTGCACGTCGATCATGGCGTTCCCGTTTCTTCTGTTGGCTTTCTGTTGGCCTTTTCGGGGCGGGCGCCCGGGGGCGGGTCCCGCGCGGCGCCGGATTCTAGCAAGCCCCCTAACGGGGGCAAGACCCGCTGCCCGCTCCTGCGTCGGCACCGGGCGGCGACCGCTCCTTCGACCGGGCCGCCGCGGCCGAGTTCCCGCGGGGGAGCCGGGCGGTCAGTCCTCGCTCCAGGGCTCGCGCATGGTGACGAACTCCTCGGCGGCGGTCGGGTGGATGCCGATGGTGCTGTCGAAGGTTGCCTTGGTGGCGCCGGCCTTCAGCGCGATGGCGATGCCCTGGATGATCTCGCCGGCATCCGGGCCCATCATGTGCACACCGACCACGCGATCGGTGGCGTCGTCGACGATCAGCTTCATGAAGGTGCGCTCGTCGCGGCCGGTGATCGTGTGCTTCATGGGACGGAAGTCGGCCTTGTAGAGGGTGATCTCGCCGAACTCGAGCTCGGCCTGCTCCTCGGTGAAGCCCACGGTGCCGATGTTGGGCTGGCAGAAAACGGCGGTGGGGATGAAGTCGTAGTCCACGGGGACCTTCGGGTCCCCGAACTCGTGGCGGGCGAAGGCCATGCCCTCTGCCAGGGCCACCGGGGTCAGCTCCATGCCGCCGATCACGTCACCGAGGGCGAAGATGTTGTGCTCCGTGGTGCGGAAGTGCGCGTCCACGGCAATGGTGCCGTGGTGCGTGAGCTCCACGTTCACGTTCTCGAGGCCGAGGCCCTCGAGGTGAGGCTTGCGGCCCGTGGCGTAGAGCACGGCATCGGCCTCGAGGAAACTGCCGTCGTTGAGCAGCAGCCGGTAGCCGCCCGCGGTGGCCTCGATCGCCTCGACGTTGGTTTCGAAGCGCAGGTCCACGCCGGTCTTGCGGATCTCCTGAGCTGCGTGGGCGCGGATGTCGGCGTCGAAGCCGCGCAGGAACATCGGCCCGCGGTAGAGCTGGGTGACCTTCGAGCCCAGGCCGTTGAAGATGCCGGCGAACTCCACGGCGATGTAGCCGCCGCCGACGACCACGAGGCGCTCCGGGAACTCGTCGAGATCGAAGATCTCGTTGGAGGTGAGGGCGTGCTCGCGGCCGGGGATGTCCGGTACCGACGGCCAGCCGCCGGTGGCGATGAGGATGCGGGCGGCCGTGTAGTGGTCGTCGCCCACGGCCACGGTGTTGGCGTTGACGATGCGCGCGCGGCCGTCGATGAGGGTTGCCTCGGCGCCGCGGAGCATGTTGCGGTAGACCGCGTTCAGGCGGGCGATCTCGTTCTTCTTGTTGTCCCTGAGCGTGTGCCAGTCGAAGCCCTCCAGGGTGCTCTGCCAGCCGAACTCGCGCGCGTCGTCGAAGCCCTTGCCGTACTCGGAGGCATAGACGTAGAGCTTCTTCGGCACGCAGCCGACGTTCACGCAGGTGCCGCCGAGATAGCGGTCCTCGGCGATGGCCACGCGGGCGCCGAAGCCGGCGGCCATGCGGGCGGCGCGAACGCCGCCACTGCCGGCGCCGATCACGAAGAGGTCGAAATCGAGGTCACTCATGGGGGTCTCCTGTGGTGGCGCCATGGTAACAGCTATCGGCAGTGGCAAGCCGGTGCCGGCAGCGGTGGCGCGGGGGCTTCAAAGGGCTATGATCGGGGGTTTTTGAGATGGGGGTGCTGATGGGAAAGATCAAGGTCGCGGCGGGGCTCTGCCTCGCGGGGGCGCTGGGCTGGGCCGGCTGGCAGGGCATGGATGCGGCGGAGGTGGCCACCGGCTACAGCGCCAAGCAGCTGTGCTCGGGCGTCTTCGTCGCCGGCCTGCCGGCGCGCTTTGTCATCGAGCGCGACATCCTGCCGCGCATGGCCCTGCTCGGTCCCGCCCGGGGGCTGCTCGACCTGTCCGTGGATGCCGGGAGCGGCGAGGCGCGGGCGAGTCTTCTCGGCGTCAGTGCCCGCGCCGGCGTGCAGGGGCCCGCCACCGGCTGCAGCCTGCACCGCGACGGGCGCGCTGTGCCGCCGGCACAACCGGCGCCGGCCTACCCCTGGCCCGAGGGGGAGGCGCCGGCGGCCCTGGCGCAGGCCGTGGACGCGGCCTTTGCGGAACCGGCGGGCGGGGGGCGGAATACGCTCGCGGTGGCCGTCGCCCGGGGCGGGCGCCTGCTGGCCGAGCGCTACCTCGCCCCGGTGGATGCGGGGACCCGCCTCCAGGGCTGGTCCATGAACAAGAGCCTGCTCGCCACCTGGGTGGCTCTGCGCAGCGCCGACGGGAAAGGGCTGTCCCTTGCCGACCCGGTTCGCCAGCGCCTGCTCGCCCTGGGCGCCCCGCCCGCGACGACCCGCGATCTCGCCCCGGGGCTGACCCTCGGCCACCTGCTGCAGATGGAGTCGGGCTTGGCCTTCGAGGAGCGCTACGCCCCCGGCAGCGACGCGACCACCATGCTCTACCGCCGCGACGCCATGTGGCGCGAGGCGCCCGCCACCGGGCAGGCGCGCCCGCCCGGCGCGCACTTCAGCTACTCCAGCGGCGACAGCAACCTCGCCGCCTACCTCTGGCAGCAGAGCCTCGATGCCGACTACGCGGACTGGGTGCGCGAGCACTTCAGCGAGCCGCTGGGCATCCGCTCTCTCGTGCCCGAAGCCGATGCGAGCGGCACCCAGGTCGGCTCCAGCTACAGTTACATGACGGCCCGCGACTGGCTGCGCGTGGGGCAGCTCTGGCTCGACGCCTGGCACGGCCGCTCGGCGCTCCTGTCCCGCGAGTGGCTGCGCGAGGCGGTCGCGCCCCGGCCCTCGGACCCGCTCGGCCGCTACGGACGCAGCTTCTGGCTAAACACCGGCGGCGCGGCCTTCCCCGGGCAGCCCGAATCGCTGTTCTACGCCGGCGGCAACGCCGGACAGTACGTGCTGGTCGTGCCGGAGGAGGAACTGGTCATCGTGCGCCTCGGGCTCACCGACGAGCCCCGGGTCCAGCCCGGCATGGCCGCGCTCCTTGCCGGCGTGCGCGAGGCCCTGGGGGGCGCGCCCTGATGGCCGCGCTGCGCCTGGCGGCCATTTACCGCTACCCGCTGAAGTCCGCCGCGGGGCTTAGCTGCGCGCAGGCTACCGTCGACCACTTCGGCGTCGCCGGCGACCGGCGCTGGCTGCTGGTGGACCCGGCGGGGGATTTCCTCAGCCAGCGCCGGCTGCCGGCGCTGGCCCTGCTGCAGGCCGAGGAGCGTGACGACGGCCTGGTCCTGGCCTTCGGCGGCGCACAGCTGGCGGTACCCGGCCCCGCAGCGGGCGCGCCGGCACGCGCGGTCACGGTCTGGGGCGACCGCGTGATGGCGCTCGACGCCGGCGAGGCGGCCGCGGACTGGCTCGGCGAGCGCCTCGGCACGGCCTGCCGGCTGGTGTACATGCCCGATGACTGCCGGCGGCCGGTGGATCCCGCCTACGCGCCGGCCGGCCGCCGGGTGAACTTTGCCGACGGATTTCCGCTGCTGCTGCTGACGCAGGCATCCCTGGACGGCCTCAACGCGCGCCTGCCCACGCCGGTGCCCATGGACCGCTTCCGGCCCAACCTGGTGATCGACGGCGCCGCGCCCCACGCCGAGGACGGCTGGCGGCGCCTGCGCATCGGCGCGGTGACCGTCGACCTGGTCAAACCCTGTTCACGCTGCGCGATTCCATCCATCGACCAGGCCACCGCCGCGAGGGACCCGCACATCAACCGGGTGCTGGCCGGCTACCGGCGCCGCGACGGGGCGGTGCTCTTCGGCCAGAACGGGCTCCATGACGGGCCCGGTACCCTGGCCGTGGGCGATCCGGTGACCGTCCTCGCGTAATGGCCAGCGCTCCCCCGAGGGGCTAGAATCGCGGGTTTTTCACCTTCCACCTTCAGGTTGCGACGGCGCCGCGGGCGTCGCTCGAGAGGAGTTCTCCATGACTGCGCTTCGTTCTGCCCTGCTCGGGACCGTGTGTTCCCTGCTGCTCGCCGGCAATGCCGCGGCCGCGCCGGACCGGATCACCCTGAAGAACGGCTCCACGATCCTCGGCACGGTCACCGACGCCGAGGGCGGCAAGGTGGTGGTGGAGACGGACTTTGCCGGCACCATCAAGATTGCCCAGGACCAGATCGAGGACCTGCGCACCGAGACCCCCATGAGCCTGCAGCTGGCGGACGGCACGGTGCTCGAGTCCTCGCCGATCCGCGTGGAGAACGAGCAGCTGGTGCTGGATGCGCTGGGCGAGGAGGAGACCTATGCGCTCTCCGACCTCGTGCGCGTGAACCCGGAGCCCTGGGAGCTCGGCGACGGCTATCACTGGACCGGCCTCGCCAGCGCCGGCCTGTCCATGGAGCAGGGCAACACCGATACGCGGGAGCTCGACTACAAGGTCGAGAGCACCTGGACCGGGCTCCTCGATCGCTACTCCTTCAACCTCATCGGCGAGTACGACGAGGCCAACGGCGAGAAGAACGCCGAGAACTGGATCGCCCGTGGCAAGTACGACCGCTTCCTCGAAGACAGCCCCTGGTACTGGGGCGGCAACCTGTCCTTCGAGCACGACGAGTTCGCCGACACGGAGCTCAGGACCTACCTCGGCCCCTACCTCGGCCGCAAGATCTTCACGGAACCGGTATTCACGCTCGAGGCGGAAGGTGGTGTCTCCTACGTCTGGGAGAACTTCTTCGTGGCGGAAGACAACGACTATCCCGCCGCCACCTGGTCCCTGAACGCCTCGAGCAACTACCTCGGCGAGGGTACGCGGCTCTACTTCAACCAGACGGGCCTGTGGGACCTGTCCAACACGGCCGACGTGCTCATCAACACCACTGCCGGCCTTTCCTTCCCGCTCCTGCTGAACATCGAGGGCGCCGCCGAGGTGATCTGGAAGTACGACACCGGCGCGGTGGAAGGCGTCGAGGAACTGGACCAGACTTATCGCTTCCGCATCGGTTACCGCTGGTAAGCCGCCGGCGAGTTGACGCTGGGGGCGGTTAGCGCTACAACCGGTGCGAGCGGTCGCGGGGGATGACCGCGTGATAACAAGCAGCCTGACAACAACATAATAAGCAGTGCCCGGGGGGGCGATACCATGGATACCGTACTGCCAGCGTCGGCTGCCATCCGTCGTGGATGCCGGTCCGTTCCCGCCTTGACGTCTTCATCTTCGCGCCCGTCACGGCGCCTTCCCGGTATGGCCACCGGGCTCGTTCTCGGGCTGGCCAGCGCGGGCGCGCTCGCGCAGCCCCCGGCGGACGACGGCGCCTACCGGCTCACCCTCGAGGAAGTGCTCGTCACCGCGCAGAAGCGCGAGGAGAGCCGGATGACCGTACCCATCGCGGTGAACACCTTCTCCGAGGCCGATATCCTGGCCACGAGCGCCCTCGATATCGCCGACATCGACGACTTCATGCCCGGGGTGCGCTTCGGCTCGGTCACCTCCAACCAGTCCACGCAGCTGGGGGTGGAGATCCGCGGCGTGTCGAGCCCGAATATCTCCAGCGGCCAGGACCCGTCTGTCGCCACCTTCTACGACAACGCCTACCTGCCGCGGGCCGTCACCAGTATCCCCTTCGTGGATATCGAGCGGATCGAGGTGCTCAAGGGCCCCCAGGGTACCCTCTACGGGCGCAATGCGACCGCCGGTGTGGTGAACATGATCCCCTACGCCCCGGCCATGGACGCGTTCGATGCCTTCGCCCGAGCGCGCGTCGGCAACTACGGTCTGCTCAATGTCGAGGGCATGGTGAATATCCCCGTCGGCGACCGCGTGGCCATCCGCGCGAACGTGCTCGACCACGCCCAGGACGCGATCTTCGACAACCGGGGCATCGGCGACGACCTGCGCGAGC
This sequence comes from Pseudohaliea sp., assembly GCF_040217025.1. Taxonomy (GTDB): domain Bacteria; phylum Pseudomonadota; class Gammaproteobacteria; order Pseudomonadales; family Halieaceae; genus Pseudohaliea. The sequence continues at coordinate 176,447 of NZ_JAVJOA010000011.1, forward strand.
GCAACTACAGCTTCGGCCGCCTCGCCATCGCCGTCGACCTGTCGGAGCAGACCCACCTGAAGCTCGCCGGGGACATCGAGAAGCGGGAGGAGAACACCAGCTACTCCATCGGCGTCAGCAAGTACGCGCTCAACACCGACCCCTTCGCCAGCGATGTGGAAAACGATGTCCCCGACCGCGACGAGGACCGCGACATGGTCGGCGTCTCGCTGCAGGTCGACCACGCCTTCAGCGAGCAGCTGTCGCTGTTCGGCATCCTCAGCTACCGCAGCTGGGAAACCTTCAACAAGCAGGACGAGGACGGCACCGCGGACCCGCGGCGCTACCTCGACACGAACAACATCGAGGACTCGGACATCGTCTACGGGGAGCTGCGGTTCAACTTCACCAACGACCGCTTCGACGTCGTTGCCGGCGCCAACTACAGCGTCGAGGAGGTGTACCAGCGCACGGATATCGGCCTCCTCGCCGACTCCTACATGCAGTTCCTGAGCCTCGAGCTGCTGCCGGCCTTCGGCATTCCCGCCACGCCGGACGTGCACGCCTGGGACCTTTTTGCCGACTCGGGGGATGACTTCTGGCTCGGCGTCTCCGCGCTCGCCGGCAACATCGCCGTGCTGCCGCCGTCCTACGCGGGAACCTACTTTACCGAGACCATGGATAACGAGGGCGACTTCGTCAACTGGGGGGTCTTCACCGACGTCACCTACCAGCTGTCGGACGCGGTGCGCCTGATCGGTGGCCTGCGCTACAGCTACGACGACAAGGAGTACGCCTGGCAGACCTTCGACAACAGCATCGCCGGCTGGCCCTTCGCGCCGGCGCGGGTCGCCTACGACCCCGCCGCTACCGGCGCCGCGCCGGAAGACTACTTCATGCGCTTCGAGGACAGCGAGGACTGGAGCCGGACCACGGGCCGCGCCGTGGTCGAGTGGACTTTCATGGAACGGGCGATGACCTACCTGTCCTATGCGACGGGCTACAAGTCCGGTGGCTTCGACGGCCAGACCTTCTCTTCCATCGTCGCCGGGCCCTTCGACCCGGAGGACATGACCAGCATCGAGCTCGGCCTGAAGGGGGACTTCTTCGACAACCGCCTGCGCATCGAGGCGGCCGCCTTCCTGCAGGACCTGGAGAACCGCCAGGGCGCCGAGAGCGTCAAGGAGGGGCCGGACGACCCGACGGCGCAGGTCAGCGTGGTCAGCTCCGACGAGGAGACCCGGGGCTGGGAGCTCATGGCCCAGTGGCAGGTGCTGGACACGCTGCGGCTCACGGGGTTGACCACCTGGCGCGATACGGAGCGCGTGCAGGATGCTTTCTTCGACGCCCAGGGCGAGCCCGCCGGCGGGGTCAAGGAAACGCTGGATACGCAGACCGACTACACCCTGCGCCTCGACTGGACGCCCGCCGTGCCCGTGGGTTCACTGCTGGTACACGTCGATTACATTTACAACGATGCCGACGACGACTCGGAGGCGGTGATCTTCACCGAGGGTCCCTGGTACTTCCAGGACCGCGAGCTGCTGAACGCGCGCATCGCCTGGACCAACGCCGGCGACCAGCTCGAGCTCGCGCTCTGGGGCCGCAACCTCCTGGACAAGGAATACGCCTCGAACCCGGGCGGTTTCGTGGCCGATACCCTGGGTGCCTACACCACGAATATCCAGGAACCGCTCACTTACGGGGTCGAGGTGCGTTACAACTTCTGATCGAGGCTTTAGCATAGGGCACCGGGCGGCAGCGTCGCCCGCGGCCACCGGTGAAGCGGGGTCGCGAAGGGGTCGACAGCAATGCCCACCCCCCAAGCCCAGCACAAGCCCAGCACAAGCCCCGGAAGGAAAGCGCATGTTCAAGCCGCACGCCCCCGTCCTCAGCCTGCTGATGACCCTGGCCTGCGCCACGCTGGTCTTCACCGACCCGGCCTGCGCCAGCTCGGCCGCTGCCGCGGTGCCGGACCGCGTCGAGCTGAAGGACGGGTCGGTGCTCTTCGGCACCGTCGTTGATGCCGACGGCGGCAAGGTCATCATGAACACCGCCTTCGCGGACGCCGTGAAGATCCCCCAGGCCATGATCGAGAGCCTGCGGACGGAGACGCCGATGCGCCTCCAGTTCGCCGACGGACGCGTGCTCGAGTCCTCGCCGATCGAGGTCCGGGGCGAGCAGCTGGTCCTGGGCGGCGGCGAGGAGGAGACGAGCTACAGCTTTGCCGACCTGGTGCGGGTGAACCCGGAGCCCTGGGAACTCGGCGAGGGCTACCACTGGACCGGCCTCGCCAGCGCCGGCTTCTCCCTGGCCCAGGGCAACACGGAAAACAGCGAGCTCGACTACAAGGCCGAGAGCATCTGGACCGGCTTGCACGATCGCGTCTCGCTCAGCCTCATCGGCGAGTACGACGAGGTGAACGGCCGCAAGAACGCGCAGAACTGGATCGCCCGCGGCAAGTACGACCGGTTCCTCAACGGCAGCCCCTGGTACACGGGGGCGAACCTGTCCTTCGAACAGGACGAGTTCGCGGACACGGAGCTTCGGACCTACGTCGGTCCCTATCTCGGCCGCAAGCTGTTCAGCGACTCCCTGTTGACGCTGGAGGCCGAAGGCGGCGTGGCCTATGTCTGGGAGGAGTTCTTCGTTGCCGAGGACAACGACTACCCGGCCGCGACCTGGACGGTCACCGCCAGCAGCGATTACCTGGGGGAGAATACCCGGCTCTACTTCAACCAGACCGGTCTCTGGGGGCTCACCGACGAGAGCGACGTGCTCCTCAACAGCACCGCGGGCCTGTCCTTTCCGCTCATTCTCAATATCGAGGGCTCTGCCGAAGTGATCTGGAAGTACGACCTCGGTGCCGTGGAGAACGTCGAGAAGCTCGACCAGACCTACCGCTTCCGCCTCGGCTACCGCTGGTAACGGCCGGCCACCGGGAGCGCGGGCGGCGGCCCTCAGCCGAGGCGGTTGCGACGGATCGCGGCGGCGAGCTCGTCCAGGAGCGGCAGCGTCTCGTCCAGCGACAGGCAGGCGTCGGTCACGCTCTGGCCGTAGCGCAGGGCGTCCAGCGGCCCCGGCGGCTGGTTGCCGCCCACGAGGTGACTCTCGAGCATGACCCCGCGCAGCGCCTGCTCGCCGGCCTCGAGCTGGTCCGCGAGGTCGGCGACCACCAGCGCCTGCTGCGCCGGGTCCTTGTTGCTGTTGCCGTGGCTGCAGTCGACGATCAGGGAAGGCGCGAGCTCTGCGTCCGCCAGCGCCGTGGCCGCGGCGCGCAGTGCCCCGGAGCGGTAGTTGGGGCCGCTGTCCCGACCGCCGCGCAGGATGAGGTAGCTGTGCGGGTTGCCCGTGGACTCGAGGATGGCCGGGGTGCCCTCCTTGGTCAGCGACGGGAACCAGTGCGGGTGCGCGGCGCTGCGGATGGCGTCGATGGCCACGCCGATATCCCCGGTGGTGCCGTTCTTGAAGCCCACGGGCATGGACAGGCCCGAGGCGAGCTCCCGGTGGATCTGGCTTTCCACGGTGCGCGCACCGATGGCGCCGAAGCTCACCAGGTCCGTGTAGTACTGCCCGAAGGTCGTGTCGAGGAACTCGGTCGCGGCCGCCAGGCCGAGGCCGTTCACGTCGAGGAGTGCGCGCCGCGCGAGGCGCAGGCCGCGGTTGATATGGAAGCTGCCGTCGAGCCCCGGGTCGTTGATCAGCCCTTTCCAGCCGACCACGGTGCGCGGCTTCTCGAAGTACACGCGGAGCACGGGAAAGAGGGCGTCATCAAGCGCGGCGCAATGGGCGCTGAAGCGCTCCGCGAACTCGATGAGCGCCGCCGGGTCGTGCACGGAACAGGGCCCGGCGATGACCAGGAGGCGCGGATCCTCCCCGGTCATGATCGCCTCGATCGAGCGGCGGGCGGACGCCACGGTTTCGGCCCCGGCGTCGTCCAGGGGCAGCTCCTCGCCCAGGACCCAGGGCGTGATCAGCGGCTGGGCGCGGGCAATGCGGATGTTGTCCGTGTGCGTCGGCATGGCGCGGCGGTTCCGTGGAAAAGGTGGTGGATTGTCGCCAACGGCCGCAGGCGGGGCAAGGGTGCGGCGCTCAAGGGGGAGCGCCGCGGGCGCGCAGGGCGGCCTGGATTTCCTCGACCCGGGCTTGCCCGAGATTGATCCGCAGCACCAGCAGCAGGGCAATGAGGAAGCCCGGCAGCGTACCGAGACCGAACGCCCAGGCGAGACCGTCGAGCACCGGGGCCGGCACGCTGCCGGGACGCATGCCGGCCTGCAGACCGACCAGGTCGAGCACGATGCCGCCGTAGAGAGGGCCGAAGACCGTGGCGAACTTGTTGACCAGGTTGGCGGCGGAGAAGAACCCGGCCTCCTGGCGGAGCCCGTGCTCGTGCTCGTGCTCGTCGGTGACGTCGGCGACGATGGACTGGGTCTGGATCGCCCGCAGCAGGAAGCAGTACATGAAGAACAGCATGAACAGGAAGTTGAGCACGAAGACGACCGTGGTCCCGTTCGGGGGCAGCAGGCCGGTCATGCGCAGCGGGTAGAGCCACAGGCAGTTCAGGATCAGGCCGATGATGGACAGCTGCATGAGTTGGTGCTTCTCGAAGCGACGTCCCAGGGGGCGAAGGGTGAGCAGCACCAGGGCAACCGCCAGCAGGCTGGGCACGGCGAGGATCAGCGACACCTCGCCCGCGCTGAACTCCCAGTAGTAGGTCCACACCAGCATGTTCAACGTCGCCACCGTGCCGTAGGCGGCCATGATCGCGATCTCCTGCCCGAGCACCAGGCGGAAGGTGCCGTTGCCCAGGGTCCTGGCGAGATCCCGCCACAGCTCCGCGAGCCGCGGCGTACGCTGCGGCAGCCTGTCCGCGCCCCGGGAGGAGCGCGCGTAACGCCGGGTGCCGATGGTGGTCACCGCGGCCATGAGCCAGCAGACGCCGCAGCAGAGGATGCCGTAGAGCGGGTAGTTGGCCGGGTCGAAGCGCCCGTCCTCGCCGCCGCGCTCCGGGAAGATGAAGGCCAGGGCCAGGGCGGGCACGAGCACGCTGAACAGGAACAGCGTGGCCAGCCGTGCGCCGAGGACCTGGCTGCGCTCGTGGTAGTCGCTGGTGATCTCCGCCGACAGGGCGAGGTGCGGGATGGCGAACAGCGTGACGAAAGTGCGCACCCAGAGGGACCAGAACAGCAGCCAGCCGGCCAGCGGCCACTGGCTGCCGGCGAGACTGGCCGGCGGCGCGAACAGGCCCAGGAAGCCGAGGCCGATGGGCAGGATGCTCGCCACCATGAACGGGTGGCGCCGGCCATGGCGGGAGCGGAGCCGGTCCGAGAGAACCCCCGTGAGCGGATCCGACAGGGCGTCCCAGACCAGGCTGATCGCGATCACCGCGCCGGTCAGGCTGCCGTTCAGCCCGAGCACCTGCGTATAGAAAAGCAGGACGAACATCGTGTAGGCCGCTTCCTTCACGGCGTACACGGCGCCGCCGGCGCCGTAGGCGGCGCGCGTTCTTATCGTTAGCATGAACTGGCCGACGGAGAGTACCGCCGCAGTCTCGCCCCTCGCCCGCGCCCTGTAAAGCGCGCATCCGGGCGTGCCGCGGCTGCGTAACCCCTGTGCCTGTTGCCGGAGTCAGCCCATGCCCGAAGGACCCGAGATACGCCGCGCCGCCGACCGCATCGAGGCGGTGCTCGCCGGCGAGATCGTGGAAGCCGTGCGCTTCGGTCTGCCGCGCCTCCGGCACCACGCACCGACGCTGCGCGGCCACCGGGTCACCGCCGTGGAGACCCGCGGCAAGGCGCTGCTCACCCACTTCGAGCACGGCTGGAGCCTCTACTCCCACAACCAGCTCTACGGGGTATGGCGGGTGCAGCGGCGCGGCAGACTGCCGAAGACCAACCGCTCCCTGCGCGTGGCCCTGCACACGGCGAGCCACAGCGCGCTGCTCTACAGCGCCTCGGACATTAGCGTCTGGCGCACGGAGGAGCTCGCGGAACACCCGTTCCTCGCCCGCATCGGCCCCGATATCCTCTCGCCGGAGCTCAGCTGGCAGCTGATCGCCGCGCGGCTGCGGGAGGCGCGCTTCGCGCGCCGCCAGCTGGCGGACCTCTACCTCGACCAGGCTTTCCTCGCCGGGGTCGGCAATTACCTGCGCGCGGAGATTCTCTTCAGCGCGGGGCTGGATTCCGCGCGCCGGGCCGGCGACCTCGGCCGCGGGGAGCGCGGGCGCCTGGCCCGGGCGACGCTGGCGGTGAGCCGGCGCAGCTACGAAACCGGGGGCATCGTGCTGCCGCCGCGCCTCGCGGACCGCCTCGAGCGCGAGGGCCTGCAGCGCGAGCGGCGCCGCTTCTTTGTCTTCGGCCGCGACGGACACCCCTGCTACCGCTGCGGCGGCGAGGTGCAGCGCAGCGAGCGCGGCGGCCGGCGCCTCTATCACTGCCCCGCTTGCCAGCCTGCCGCCGCGTGATCCCGGGCCCCCGCGATCTCTGGTTCCTGCCCCTCGGCGGTACCGGCGAGATCGGCATGAACCTGAACCTCTACGGCCACGACGGCAGCTGGCTGATGGTCGACTGCGGCGTGACCTTCGAGCGCTCCCCGGGCGCGCGGCAGACGCGCGTGGAAATGCCCGACCCGGCCTTCGCCGTGGCCAATCGCGGTCGCCTCGCCGCTATCGTCGCCACCCACGCCCACGAGGATCACCTCGGCGCGCTGCCCTGGCTGTGGCCCCTGCTGCGGGCGCCGCTGTACACCACGCCCTTCACGGCAGCGGTGCTGCGCCGCAAGTGTGAGGGCCGCGAGGCCGAGGTGCCGGCGCCGCTGAACGTGGTGGCGCCGGGAGACCGCCGCCAGCTCGGGCCCTTCGCGGTGCAGTGGCTGCCGATGACCCACTCCACGCCGGAAACCTGTGCCCTGCATATCACCTGCCCGGCGGGGAGCGTGCTGCACACGGCGGACTGGAAGATCGACCCGGCGCCGGTGGTGGGGCCGGCCTTCGACGCCGCCCCCTTCGCCGCGCTTGGCGACGGCCGCCTCGATGCGGTGGTCTGCGATTCCACCAACGCGCTGCGGCCGGGCCGCTCCCCGAGCGAGGGCGAGCTGGCACAGGGCCTGGGGGCCGCCCTGGCGGCCCAGCCGGGCCGCGTGGTCGTGGCCTGCTTTGCCAGCAATGTCGCCCGGCTGCGCACGCTGCTCGCTGCGGGCCGCGCCGCCGGCCGCTACGCCGGTCTCCTCGGCCGCTCCCTGCGCACCATGGCCGATTGCGCGCGGGCCTGTGGTTACCTGGCTGCCGGCGACCGGCTGGCGCCGTCGTCCCATCTCGGCTATCTCCCGCCCCGGGAGGTGCTCGCGATCGCCACCGGCAGCCAGGGCGAGGCCGGTGCCGCGCTGGACCGGCTGGCCCGGGACGATCACCCGGACCTGTCGCTGGACCCGGGCGACTGCGTGCTGTTCAGCGCCCGCACCATTCCCGGGAACGAAGCGGCGGTGGCGCGGCTGCGGCAACGCTTCGGCGAGCGCGGCATCACGGTCCTGCACGCCGACGACGACCGCGGGCCGCCGCTGCACGCCTCCGGCCACCCCTGCAGCGACGAGCTCGCGGACCTCTACCGCTGGCTGCGGCCGCGGCTGGCGGTCCCGGTCCACGGCGAGCCGCCGCACCTGGCAGCGAACGCCGCCACCGCCCGCAGCGCCGGGGTGCCCCTGGCGCTGACCGGCGCCAACGGCGACCTCTTCCATCTCGCGCCGGAACCCGGGGTACGCCGCCGGGCGGTACCGACCGGGCGCTGGACCCCGGCGGCCGACGGCACCCTGCAGCCGGTCAGTCCTTGACCTGGCGCAAGGCAGCACGGGAAGCTCTCCGGTCTAATGCGCGCTCGCTCACTGACCGGGAGGATTACGGATGCACCGCCGTCTTCTCGCCTGTGCCGTAGCGGCACTCAGCACCGTCGCCCCCCAGGCCGAAAACCTGCCGCTGGAAGAAGTCGTCATCACCGTCAGCAAGCGGGAAGCCACCCGCCTCGACGTGCCCGGCACCGTCACCGTGTTCGACGCGGGGCTCCTGCGCGAGGAGGGCGTCGGTGATATCCGCGCGGCCCAGGCGCTGCTGCCCGCCATGCGCCTGCAGCAGGAAAACACCTCCACCCAGGTCTACATCCGCGGCATCGGCTCCACGCTGGATTTTCCGCAGCTGGACCCGCCGAGTTCCCTGCACCTGAACGGCGTCTATGTCCCGCGGGAGGCGAACAGCACGGCGCTCTTCGACCTCGACCAGCTCGAGGTGCTGCCCGGCCCGCAGGGCACCCTCTACGGCCGCAGCACGCTCGGCGGCGTGGTCAACGCGAGCTTCGCCCGGCCCGCGGACGGCAACCCGGGCTACCTGCTGGTCGAGGCCGGCAACTTCGAGAGCCGGCGCCTGAGTGCCGCCGGGGACGTCGGCCTCGGCCGCGACCTGACCCTGCGCCTGGCCACCGACTACCAGGAACGGGACGGCTACCTCGCCAGCGGCGCCGACGCGCTGGACAACCTCGCCGGCCGCCTGTCCGTCCGCTGGACGCCGGGGGACCGCTTCAGCGCCTATGGCTGGATCAACGTCGCCGACATGGACGGCAGCCCGCCGAACCTCGTGGTGAAGGGCGTCGACCCGGAGAGCGGGGAGCTGTCGCCCGCCGGCTACCTGCGCTCAGATCCGTGGAAAGATCGCTTTCCCGAACCCTGGAATGCCTTCCTGCCCTTCGGCCAGCCGCAGGCGGAGGAGTACCGGGACTACGAGAACGTGCTCGCCGGCGGCGAGTTCAGCTACCGCCTGTCGCCCACGCTCACGCTCAGCTACCTGCCGGCGTTCACGGACTTCAGCGTGTCCAGCAACTACTGGCTCGGCGCTTTCCCGGCGAACAAGACCGACAGCTACCGGCAGCAGATTCACGAGCTGCGTCTCCTCGGCAGCGCGGACTGGGGCGACTGGCTCGCGGGCCTCTACGCCTACCGCATGGACAGCGAGGGCTACTTCCTGTTCGGCGGTTTCGACACCGTGGCCCTGCCGGGCCCCGCCGGGCTGCCGGTGCCCGTGAGCATCGTCGACGACAACCGCATCGAGGGCATCGCAGCCTTCGGCGAGGCCGAGCTTGCCCTCGGTGAGGCCTGGCGCCTGACCCTCGGCGGGCGCCTCAGCAGCGACCGCCGCGACGGCGCCGGGCGCTTCTTCGACGGCACGGGCCTTGCGCCCTTCGAGGCCGACGGCGACGGCGAGTACGACCACCTGGACGTCAAGGTGGCGCTGAGCCGCGACATCGGTAACGGTCTCGTCGCCTACGGCACGGTGCAGACCGGCTACATGCCCGGCACTTTCAATCCCTACGCCGGCACTGCCTCGCAGCCGAACACCGTCGACGAGGCCGAGCTCGTAAGCTATGCGCTGGGCGTGAAGGGCAGCAGCGCCGGCGGCAGTGCCACGGGCAGCATCGAGGCCTTCTACTACGACTACGACGGCCTGTTCGGCTCGGCCTACAACACGGTGCTGAACGCCACGCAGACCTTCAACGTGGAACAGACCGAGGTACAGGGTGTGCAGTTCGAGCTGGCGCTCGCGCCTTCCGCGCGCAGCGCGCTGAGCCTGTCCGGGGCGTGGGTCGATGCCGAGTACACGGACTTCGACCTGCCCGACGGCACCGCGAGCTACGACGGCTTCCGCGCCCAGTACGCACCGGAGTGGTCCCTCGTCGCCCGCTACCACCACGACTTCGCTGTCGCCGGTGGCCGGCTGCGGGCGGCGCTCAGCACGCGCTATGAAAGCAGCTTCTGGGCGGACTTCTCGCACACCCCCGGGGGGCGGCAGCGGGCCGCACGCAAGAGCAACGCGCAGCTGACCTGGTACCCCGCCCGCGAGGGCTGGAGCGTGGGCCTGTGGATGCGCAACATCGAGAACGAGGCGGTGATCGCCGCGACCGCCGGCGGCAGCAACCTGCCGCCGAACCCGGACGGGGCGACCGCTTCGCTGGAGGCACCGCGCACCTGGGGTGCGCGCTTTACCCTGGATTTCTAGGCCCGGAACCGCCGGGCGTCTTCCGGCGCGCCTCGAGCACCGCTTCGTAGCGCGTGCGCAGGCGATCGTGGTGCTCGATATCCGCAAGGGCGGAGAGCCGGTCTGCGGGCGCCGCCGGCGTCTTCTCCTCGCCCCGCGTTTTCCCGGCCGCCTTCGCCGCGCCGGCGTCGGTCGGCGCCGCCTCGTCACGCACCGGCCGGAACTGCCAGAGCACGAAAGCCAGCGCCCCGTACACGATCACGATCTTGCCGGCCAGGGCCCAGACCAGGGCACCCGGGTGGCGAAGCTGCAGGTAGTGGGCGACGTCCTGGTAGAGCACGTTGGTCACCAGGGCGAACAGCAGCACGGCGACGATACGGAAGATGCGGCCGCGGTAGCGGCGGAAGAAGAACAGCAGCGACGAGTACTTGACGATGCGAAAGAGCGACACGGTCAGATGCCGATGTTGATGCCGAGCAGCAGCGCCGCGATGCCGAAGCCCTTCCAGCCGAGACCCGACCAGATTTCTTTCTCCTTCTCGGCCACGAGGTACTCGAGGTCCTCTGCACTGTAATCCGCTTCCGAGCGGCCCGCGTGGATCATGTCCTGGCGCACCTTCGCGATCGCCGCCTCACGCAGTTTCCTGCGTACGGCTTTCGGTGCGCGTATGCGCCGTCCCGGTGCGTCTTCGCTCATGGCTGACCCCTCCTGATGCCGAGGGGCAGAGTGTAGCCCGCGGCGCCCGCCCGCGCACGGGCCGGTCGACGGACGCCTGCATCCTTGCGGTGAATCAAAAAATGCCCGTTACAAGCACCGTCTTTACTCCTAAACTGGGAGCGCGGTACTGATTCTGATAACAGGGAGCAAACAGCCGATGCTGGAAAAAGAACTCGCCCAGGCTACGAGGATGGCGGAAGAAGCCAACAAGCGCGTCGAGAAACTGCGTTCGCGCCTTCTCGCCGAAACGGAAAAAGCCCACGCCAGGGTCAAGCGTGACCTCGACGCGGCGCGCAAGAAGCACAACCAGGCGAGCGCGCGCCTGAGCAAGGCCCGTGCGGCGCTGCGTTCCAAGGCGACGAGCGCCAACGAGAAGCGCGTCGACGAACTGGTCAAGCAGGTGCAGGACCTGACGGAGACGATTGCCAGCATGGCGCGCGCCGCTTACGACTACGCCGAGAGGCTGGTGCCGATCCGCGCTGACCTCGTGCTCGAGGGGCGCAAGGCCGAAGCGGCAGAGCGAGCGGCGGAGATGGTAGAGAAGGCCGCCCGCGCCCGCGCCTCGCGCAACGCGGCGAAGAAGAGAGCGCCCGCCAGGAAGGCGGCGGCGAAGAAGGCTCCCGCCAGGAAGAAAGCACCGGCCAAGAAAAAGGCGCCGGCTAGGAAGAAGGCTGCAGCCAAGAAGAAAGCTGCACCGAAGAAAGCTGCACCCAGGAAGGCCGCTCGCAAGGCACCGGCGAAGAAGAAAGCTCCTGCGAAGAAGGCCCCTGCAAAGAAGAGGGCACCGGCAGCAAAAAAGCGCGCGGCAGCGCCCCGGAAAGCAGCGGCCAGCTGACCCTGGAACTCTGACGTCGCGGCTGGCGTCAGCGGCCGGCGTCCTCCGCCGGCCTTACCCGCACGAGCCGTCCGGCCTCGCTGTCAGTCAGCAGGTAAAGGAAGCCGTCCGGCGCGCTGCGCACGTCGCGAATCCGCTCTTCGAGCTCGCCGAACAGGCGCTGCTCCCCGACGATGACGCCGTTCTCCAGGTCGAGGCGGCGCACCTCCCGGTCCACGAGCGCACCCACGAACAGGTCGCCGCGCCAGCCGGGAAAGCGGTCTCCCCGGTACAGCGCCAGCCCCGAGGGCGCGATACTCGGCACCCAGACTTTTTCCGGGTCGACCATCCCGGGCCAGCGCTCGTACGGCGAGATGCGGGCGCCGCTATAATCGATGCCGTGGGTCACCGCGGGCCAGCCGTAGTTCGCGCCGGGAACCAGCCGGTTCACCTCGTCGCCGCCGCGCGGCCCGTGCTCGTGCAGCCAGACCCTGCCGCTGGCCTCGTCCACGACGAGACCCTGCGGGTTGCGGTGGCCCAGGGTCCAGACCCGTGGCGCGCCGGTTTCTGCCAGGGGGTTGTCAGCGGGTACCGTGCCGTCGTCGCGGGTGCGCAGGACCTTGCCGAGTTCACTGCCCGGGTCCTGGGCGGCCTCGCGGTAGTCGAACCCCTCGCCGGTGGTCAGCAGGAGCGTGCCGTCCGGCAGGAAGGCCAGCCGGCCACCGTAGTGCTGCGGCGTCGCCTTGAGCGGCTGGACCCGCAGGATCTCCGCGCCGTCGGCAAGCCCCACGGCCGTTAGCCGGCCGCGGAACACCGCGGTCGCGTTGGCCCCGGGGCCGCCCGCGGCATAGCTCAGGTACACGAGCCGGTTGTCGGCAAAGCGCGGGTGCAGGACCACGTCGAAGAAACCGCCCTGTCCGGCAACGTAGGTGTCGGGTACGCCGGTGAGCGGCTGCTGCCCGCCCTCGCGACCGATGTGCAGCAGCCGGCCGCGGCGCTCCGTGACCAGGAAACTGCGGTCCGGAAGCTGCGCCACGGACCAGGGATGGTGCAGGTCGCCGGCCACTGTCTCGAGCCGGTAGGGCTCGCCGCGGGCGGCGGCGGTGGCGAGGAGAAAGGCCGCCAGGCATAGCGGCAGGGTGCGGGACATGGCGGCTTTCCATGGCAGGGCCAGGCGGTCATTATAGCCAGACAGCTTTCGCCGGAGTGTCATGCCCATGCTGCGTGTCCTCGCCGCTTACCTCGTTGCGCTGTGCGCGACCTACCTCATCGGCAGCGTCGCCGCGACGCAGTTCGTGCTGCAGGAAGTGGTGGCCCTGGGCCCGGAGGTGCCCTGGCCCGTGCGCCTCGAGACGACCGGCCAGGACCTTGTCGGCCTCGCCGGCAGCTACCTGCCGCTCCTTGCCCTGGCCCTCGTGCTTGCGCTGCCGGTAGCTGCGGGCCTCTTCCGTCTGGTGCCGGCCGCGCGTTTCGCCGGGTACCTGGCCGCCGGTTTCGTGGCCGTGCTGGCGCTGCACCTCATCATGAAGGCGGTCTTCGGAGTCACCGGGATTGCCGCCACGCGCAGCCTCGCCGGTCTGCTGGCGCAGGGCGCCGCCGGTGCGGTCGGCGGCGCGCTCTTCCATGTGCTTACTGCAGGCCGGCGCCCTCCCGTGCCGCACGGCGCTTGAGTACATTGCTCGCGACCATCTGGTAGGTCAGGTAATAGCGGTAGATGTTGGTGACGTACTGCACGGTCTCCCGGCCGATCTCGCGGGCGGCAATCACCTCGACGTTGTCGAACCACACGTTCGGGTCATAGCCCTCTGCCTCGGCGGTCTGGCGCAGGCTGCGCACCCGGGCCGGCCCGGCGTTGTAGGCGGCGAGCGACAGCAGCAGCTGGTCGAGGTCGCTGATCGCCGGGTCGTCGAAGTAGCGGCTGCGGAGGAAGTCCATGTACTTGATGCCGGCGTGGATGTTGCTCTCCTTGTTGTCGATGTCCGGGATGCCGACGTTCGGGTCTGCGGCCGTGGAGGGCAGCAGCTGCATGATGCCGACGGCGCCGGCGTGCGAGCGGACGCTCTGGTCCAGCCGTGACTCCTGGTAGCCCTGCGCCGCGGCCATGAGGTACTCGATGCCGTAGCGCTCGCCGTAGCGCCGGAAGATGTCTTCCAGGGCCTCGAAGCGGGCGTAGTCGTCCTCGCCGAGCGCATTGGCGGCCCAGTCGAAATCGCGGATGTAGCGGTTGCGCAGCACGTTGCCGATGAGCGTTCCCTCGCGGTTCTCGCGCAGGAAGGCGTCCACGCTCTGCTTAAGCTTCGGGCTGTCCTTGCGCATGGCCCAGGCCAGGCGGCCGGCCTCCCGGAAGGTGATATCGGGCCGCGGCGTAAGGTCGGTGAAGACCCCCTCCCAGGCCTGGACCTTGTACTCGTCGACGATGGCCCAGGGCAGCAGGCCGGCGTTGACCATCTCGATGAGGTCGTCGTCCTCCAGGCTCTCGGGCATCGGCTCGATCGTGACCGGCGCCATGCCGTCGTCCTCGAGACGCTCATTCAGCTGGCGCACGCTCTCCGCGTAGCTGCTGGTGAGGCGCAGGTAGACGGTCTCCCCGGAGAGGTCCTCCACGCGCTCGATCGGCGGTGCGCCCGGGCCGGTGACGAGGATCTCGTTGAGCGGCTTGCTGGTGGGGATGCTGAAGTCCACTTCCTCGGCGCGCTCGGGGGTGATGGTCAGCCCGGCAGCGATGATGTCGCCGCGGCCGGCGAGCAGGGCCGGCACGAGCTGGTTCCGGGCGACCGGAATGATCACGGTGTTCACGCGCAGGTGGCCGCGTTCGAGCTCGTCGTTGACGTGGTCCTCGAAGCGCTTCACCAGCTCCGCCACGAGGCCCGCCCCGCGCCCCTCGTCGAGATAGAAGCGGCCCGGCCCGTAGACCGTGAGTACGCGGATGAGCCGGCGCTCCTCCATGCCGTCCAGGTCGCCGGTCCACGGCCGCGTAAAGGCGAGGGCGCCGTCGTCGAGGGTGACCCCGGCTTCGGTGGCCTGCTCCGTTGCCTCGTCCGCCGCCGCTGCTGTCTCTGCGGCCGCGGCTTCTGCCGATGGGGCAGGCTGCGCTGGTGCGTCGTCTGCGGGCGCGTCCGCGCCGCAGGCGGCGAGCGCGAGGAAGCACAGGGGCAGGAGCAGGGTTCGCCGCAGCGGCTGGATCGACATGGTGTGTTTCCTCTTCAGTGCTGCTTCCAGGGATGATTTCAGGGCTGCTTCCGCGGCAGGCCGCCGTCGCCCGGGCCGTCGGCCCGGGTGTTCACGGTGGCGTTCACGGAGGGGATGGTGACCTGGTACTCGATGGGAAAGACGAGGTCGTCGCGGTCGCCGTCGGCCTCGATGGACACGGGCTGGTCGACGGTGAGGAATGCGCCGCAGGCCTCGCCGGGATCGCAGATGAGCAGGTCGTTGTCGAAGTCCGTGCCGGCGAAGAGCTGGTAGATACCGGCCGCGATATCGGGGATCGCGAAGTCGTAGTCGCCGTCGGCGAGGCGGGTCGAGGTCTGCGCGACCACGGTATCGATGGCGGGTTCGTAGAGCAGGATATAGACGGTGCCGAGGTCCGCCTGGGTGGCGCCGGCCACGGAGGCGATGACATCGATGAGCAGCGGGTTCGCGTTGGACTCCACCCGCAGCCGGGCCGAGTAGACGCCCGCGTCGAGGCCGGCGCGGTCCACGGTGACCCGGTAGCGGCCGAGACCGTCGGCGTCCGTTGCTTCCGGGCTGGCGTCTAGCCAGGGCGCATCGCTGCCGACCCCGGTGACCACGGCGCCCCCGCTGCCGGCAATGTCCACCTGCAGGCTGTCGAGGAGGCTGCCGAAATTCAGGGTGCGCGCGCTGGCGCTGACTTCCCGCGGCTCCTCCACGGCCACGCCGGTGCTGCGCAGGGCGGCATTCACCGCCCGCGAGGCATTCGCGAGGCCGTAGCCGAAGCGGTCGTCGCGGCCGCTGGCGCCGAGCTCGGAGGTGAGGTCGCCGTCCTGCAGCAGCCGGTCGATGTCCGCCGGCGACAGGTCCGGGTTGATGCTCTTCATGAGCGCGAGCATGCCGCTGACGTGCGGGGCCGCCATGGAAGTCCCCTGCAGGAAGGTGTAGGCGAAGTCCTCGCCGCCGCGCCCGGTGCTCAGGACGCCGTCGGGAAAGCCGTCGCCGGTGAGGTCCGCACTGGTATCGCCCCCGGGCGCGGCGATATCGATGTGGGGCCCGAAGTTGCTGTAGCCGGCCGCCTCGCGCTGGGCGTCCACCGCGGCGACGGCGATGACGCCATCGTAGGCTGCCGGGTAGCTCGGCGTATCGCTGCCCTCGTTGCCGGCGGATGCCACCAGCAGGATGCCGGCGTCGCGCACCTCCCGGTACAGATCCTGGGCCACCTGGCTGAAGCCCTCACCGCCGAGACTCAGGTTGATGATGTCCGCCGGCCGCGCCGGCAGCTGCCCGGAATCGTTGGGCAGGCCGGCCGCATAGCGCACGGCCTGGGCGACATCGTAGCTGGTGCCCGTGGTCGCGCCGAGGGCGCGCAGGGGCATGAGGCGGCTGCTGTAGGCGACGCCGGCGACGCCGATCCCATTGTTGCCGCGCGCCGCGATGGTGCCGGCCACGTGCGTGCCGTGGAAGGCAACCGGCTCCGGCTCCGTGGGGTTCGCGGTCTCTTCCGGGTCCGGGTCGATGCCGTCGCCGTCCGCGGCGACGTCCGGGTCGCGGATGAAGTCATAGCCGTCGACGAGCTGGCCGGCGAGGTCCGGGTGGCCGGAGAGGATGCCGGTGTCCACTACCGCGACTACGATGCCGGGATCGCCGGTCGTGCTGTCCCAGGCGGTGGGCAGCCGCAGCTGGGTGAAATGCCACTGCAGGTCGAGAAACTCGTCATTGGGCAGTGCCAGCGGCTCGCGGCGATAGTTCGGGGCCGCGCTCGCCACCGCCGGATCCCGGCGCAGCGTCTTTACCGCGAGGAGCGTCTCCCAGTTTTGCCGGCGGGCCGGGTCCGTGATGGCGTCGGCCTTGGCCGCGGCGCGTCCCTGGCGGGCCCGCGCCCGGGGGGAGCCGGTGCCCGCCGGCTGCAGGGACAGGAGCCGCTCGCGGCCGCTGTCGCCCGCCACCCGGTCCAGGCCGAGGTTGATGGCGAGGTCCTCTGCGGCCCGGGCAGCCTTGCGCCGCGCCTCGGCTTCGGCGCGCCGGTCGTCGCCGCGGTAGCGGACGATGACCTCGCCGGGTACAAGGGCCGGCCGCGGGGCCGCCGCCACCGAGGCGGTGCTGCCGATGGCGAGCGTGTAATTGGTCGCACCGGCGAAGGCCGAGACATTCACCGTGTAGCTGCCGTCCGCGGGAACCGAGACCTGCTCCAGCTCGCCGAACTCGATGGAGAAATCGACGATCTCGCCGCTGTCGTCGTAGAGGTAGAGATCGGCGTCCGCGTCCAGGTAGTCCGCGACCAGCAGCGTGATCGACTGGCCCTCGAGCAGCGAGACCGCGAAGAAGTCTTCACTGTCCCCGCTGATCCGCGAGCGCCCCTCGGCGCCGGTACCCGGGAGATTGACGTAGCCGCCGATGGTGACCGGGTTGCCGACCGGCTGTGCGTCGGCCGGGTCGTCGTTGGCCCGGTAGAGGTTGGCCGGGTCGTTGGTGTCCGAGTCGAGGACCTGGTTAACCGACGGCACCACGCGGCCGGCGAGGTTCACCCGGGGCGCCTCCTCCAGGGGTTCCACGCTTATCGTGATGCTGTCGGTGCCGCTGGCCCCGTCGTCGTCGGTGACCGTGAGGGAAAGCACCACCTCGTAAGGGTTGGAGGAGGACGGGGCGGTGAAACTGGCGCGCGGGCCGTCGGCGCCGGAAAGCTCGAGCTCGGGGCCCTCGCTGACGGTCCAGGACCAGCTGCTGATGCTGCCGTCCGGGTCACTGCTGCCGCTGCCGTCGAGGTCGACGAGGTCGCCGCCGACAACGGCCTGGTCGGGGCCGGCATCAGCACTTGGGGCACGGTTGACCGGCGCCGGGGCGGGCGCGGGAGCAGGCGCTCCGCCCCCGCCACCACCCCCGCCGCAGGCGGCAAGGAGGGCCGCTGCAGACAGCAGCAAGAGACCGGTCCGGCCCGATGCCCTGGTCGTCATGCTCGCCGCTCGCCCCTGCCCGCCCGCGTGGCCGTCACTATAGCGTCATGCAACAGCGAGGAGAATCTTGCCCATGTGCTCGCCGGACTGCATCCGCTCGTGCCCCAGGGCGGCGTCGGCGAGCGGGAACTCGCTGTCGATGACCGGGCGCACCGCGCCGCTCTCGAGCACCGGGTACACGGCCTCGCGCAGTTCCTCCACCATGCGCGCCTTCTGCGCGAAGGACTGCGCGCGCAGCGTCGAGCCGGTGAGCGTCAGCCGCTTGAGCAGCAGGGGCGCAAGATTCAGCTCCGCCTTCGGACCGCGGATGAACGCGATGGAAACGATGCGGCCCCCGGGCGCGGCGACGTTCAGGTTCTTCTGCACGTAGTCGCCGCCGACCATGTCGAGGATTACGTCCATGGCGGCTTTCTCGCCGGCGGCCTCCAGCGCCGCCTCGAAGTCCTCCTCGCGGTAGTTGAAGGCGCGGGTGGCCCCCAGGGCCTCGATGCGCCGGCACTTTTCGGCGCTGCCGGCGGTGCTGTAGACCGTGGCACCCAGGGCCGCCGCCACCGAGACGGCGAGGGTGCCGACGCCGCTGGCACCGCCGTGGATGAGGACTTTCTCGCCGGCAGCGAGGCCGCAGCGCTGGTACAGGTTGTGCCAGAGCGTCAACAGCGCCTCCGGCAGGGCCGCGGCCTCGGCGAGGCTGTACCCGCGGGGCACGGGGAGGCACTGGCCGGCCGGCGCCACGGCGACGTCGGCGTAGCCGCCGCCGTGGGTCAACGCGCAGACGGGGTCGCCGGGCGCCCAGCCGCTGACGCCGTCGCCGCACGCGAGGACCGTGCCGGCGACCTCGAGGCCGAGGATCGGCGAGGCGTCGGCCGGCGGCGGGTAGAGGCCGCGGCGCTGCAGCAGGTCCGCGCGGTTGATGCCGGCGAAGGCGACCCGGATCAGCACCTCGCCGGGCCCCGGGGCCGGGCAGGCGTCCTGCTCGAGGCTCAGGCTGTGCGCCTCGTCGTCGGCGATGGCGATGTAGTGGCGTTCGGCGGGCAGGGCGTCGCTCATGGGGCTTCCTCGTTGCTTGGGCCGTTAGGGGTCACGGGAGCGCAGTTTAACGCCCCCGCCGGTCTTGCTACCCTTGCATGCGTTGTGGGCACTGTAAACACCGGGCCCGCGGCCCCACGCAGGCACCTACCGGAGATTGCCGTTCATGCTGCTACGGAAAATCAAGCACAGCCTCTACTTCGCCCTGGTCAAGGTCCTCGTGGCCTTCGCCCCCTCTGTCTCCTACCTGGCCTTCGCCGGCCCGGGCAGCAGCCGGCAGCTCGGCGAGCACATCCTCCGCGGCGGGCAGCGCCGCCTGCTGGTGGTCACGGACAAGCCGCTCCGGGACCTGGGTATCGCCGACAAGGCGGTCGAGGCACTGGTCGCCGGCGGCGCGGAACTCGCCTGGTACGACGGCGTGCAGCCGAACCCGACCTTCACCCAGGTCGACGAGGGTATCGCCGCCCTCAAGGCCCACCGCGCCGATGCCGTCCTGGCCGTCGGCGGCGGTTCTTCCATCGATGCCGCCAAGGTCATCGCCGCCGGCGGCTGCAGCGACGAGGACCCGCGCGACTGGGTGGGCTTTGGCAAGGTGAAGCACGACGTGATGCCCATCTACGTGATCCCCACGACCGCCGGTACCGGTTCCGAGGCGACCATGGGCGCGGTGATTTCCGACACCGAGACGAAGCAGAAGGGTGTGCTTTCCGGCAAGGGTCTGCACCCGGCCGCCGTGGGCCTGGACTCGGACCTCATGCTGGGCATGCCGCCGGCGATCACCGCCGCCACGGGCATGGACGCGCTGACCCATGCCATCGAGGCCTACATCTCGACCTGGGACCGAGGCACGCGCACGGAGTACTCGCGCCGGGCCATCAGGATGATCTTCGATCACCTGCGCACGGCCTATGACGATGGCACCAACCGGGAGGCCCGCGACGGCATGGCCATGGCGGCCTACTACGCCGGCATCGCCATCAACCAGGTGAACGTCGGCAACGTGCATGCCATCGCCCACCAGATCGGCGGCAAGTACGGCATCCCGCACGGCCTGGCCAACGCCCTGGTGCTCCCGCACGTGCTCGAGTTCTGCCGCGACGAGGCCGAGGAAAAGCTGGCGGAGCTCGCCGTGCTCGTCGGCGCGGCCGACGCCGGCCAGCCGCGGGCGCAGCAGGCGGACGCCTTTATCGCGGCGGTGCGCGAGCTGAGGGCGGCCGTGCACATCCCGGAGACGACGGCCGAGGTCAAGGCGGCGGATTTCGACTACCTCGTGGACCTCGCCGTCACCGAGGCATCCGGCTACTTCGCGCCGCGGCTGCTGGACCCGGCCAGCACCCGCGCCATCCTCGGCAAGATCGCGGCCTGAGGCGGCTCAGCCGTCCAGGGAGTGGCGCCAGGAGGAGATCTGCTGCAGGGCCTGCTCCGCCTCCGGCGTCATGCCCATACCACAAAGGAAGCCGTGCTCGGCCCCGTCGTAGTGGTGGTGCGTGACCCGCACGCCGGCGGCGGCCGCACGCTCGGCCAGGGCAACGCCCTCGTCCCGCAGCGGGTCCCGGTCGCAGGTGATCACCAGCGTGGGGGGCAGGTCGCCGAGGTTTTCTGCCCGCAGCGGCATGGCGGCCAGGGCCGAGGCCGGGTCCGCACCTGCCAGGTAGGTATCCCAGAACCAGCGCATGAGGTCGGCCGTGAGCCGCTGTGAGTCGGCCCGCGATGCGTAGGAGCCGTGGCCCGCGTCGCAGTAGTCGGTGACCGGGTAGACCAGCAGGGCACCGGCCACCGGGGCGAGCCCGTCATCCTCGCCGGCGGTGGCCCGGTCCAGGGCGCAGCCCGCGGCGAGGTTGCCGCCGGCGCTGTCGCCGCCGATCACCAGGCGGCCGTTGCTGGGGCCGAGGTCCGCGAGGTTCCGGCGCAGCCAGCGCACCGCCGCGCTGCAGTCGTCGAGGGCGGCGGGGTAGGGGTGCTCCGGGGCCAGCCGGTAGTCGATGGAGACCACGTGGCAGCCGGTGGCCGCGGCGAGGGCGCTGCAGAAGGGGTGGTGCGTCTGCAGGTCGCCGACCACCCAGCCACCGCCGTGGAACCAGCAGATGACCGGCCGCTCGCCGGCCTTTTCACTGCCCCGGTAGAGGTGCCCCCCCACGCTGCCCGCGTCGGTGGGCAGGGCGAGGGCGCCGGGCTCTGCATGCACGTTGCTGCCGCGCCAGGCACGCCAGGTCTCGAAGCGGTAGTAGCGGCGCAGGGCGGCGACCTTCAGGGCCCGAAGCACGGCTCACTCCTCGCTCGTGTAGGGCAGCTGCCGGTACCAGTGCACACCCTGGCCGTCGCGCTCGCGGACGACGCGGCGCCGGTAGAGCAGGCAGTTGAGGTGCGCCAGGGCCTCGCCGGTGGCGAGGCCGAGGGAGCCGCCGCGGATCTCGCGGCTGAACAGGGGCGGAAAGCAGTCGACCACGCGGCGCGGTTCCTCGAGGTGGTCGAAGAGGGCGTCCAGGTCCCGGTTGTGGCTCTCCAGCAGCTGCGTCAGGCGCACGTGCAGGCCGTAGAAAGGGGCCTCGTGAGCGGGCAGCACCAGCAGGTCGTCCGGCAGCACCTCGCGGATCCGCGCCAGCGAGCGCAGCCACTCGCGCAGCGGGTCGCCCTCGGGCTCCGTGGGGAACACGGAGACGTTGGGGGAGATGCGGGGCAGCACCTGGTCGCCGGCGATGAACAGGCGCAGTTCCGGGCAGTAGAGGCAGACATGCTCCGGCGAGTGACCGCTGCCCACGACCACCAGCCAGTAGCGGCCGCCGATGGTCAGGGTCTGCCGGTCCACGAGCCGGCGGAAGCTGTCCGGCAGGGGGGAGACCGCCTTGCCGAAGAAGCCGAAGCGCTTCTTGTAATCGTCGATGTTGTCGTCGCTGTAGCCGGCGGCGCGGTAGAAGTCGAGCGCCACTTTCGGCGCCGGCCGGCCCGTGTCGGCCACCAGCGAGCGGCACATGAGATACTCCTCCCGGGACATCCACAGGGCGCAGCCGAAGCGCTCCGTGAGCCAGCCGGCGAGGCCGACGTGGTCCGGGTGCATGTGGGTGCAGATGACGCGGCGCACCGGCTTGCCGCCCATGAAGCCCTCGAACAGCGCCTCCCAGGTCTCGCGCGCGTCGGGGATGTCGAGGCAGGTGTCGACCACGGTCCAGCCGTCGTCGTCCTCGAGGAGCCACAGGTTGATGTGGTCGAGGCTCATGGGCATGCGGAAGCGGGCCCAGTACACGCCGTCGGCGATCTTCCAGGGCTCGCCCGGCGCCGGATCCACCTGCCGCCCGTAGGGATAGGTCAGCCCGCGGAAGGTCTCGCTGCTGTCGCTGCCGGCGCTGGGGCCATGGGAGGGGCTGGGTTCGGCGGGCATCACTCGGTTGTTCACGGGAATCAAGCGTCTATAGTGGTGGTGGGAGGTGCGTGTGTCCACCCCGGACAAGGCAAGAGCACGCGGAACCGGCATGTCTGCAACGCTGCGCAGCAGCAACATCGCCCGCCTGAAGGAGCGGGAACTCGACGTCCTCATTGTCGGCGGCGGCATCAACGGCGCGGTGGCGGCCGCCTCGCTGGCGGGCCGCGGCATCGATACGGGGCTCCTGGACCGCGACGACTTCGCCAGCGGCGTGAGCTCCAACTCGAGCAACCTCGCCTGGGGCGGCATCAAGTACCTGGAGAGCCACGAGTACCTGCTCGTGAACAAGCTCTGCAAGTCGCGCAACAAGCTCATGCGCGCCTACCCGTCGACGGTCAAGGAAATCCGCTTCTTCACCACCATCCAGAAGGGCTTCCGCTTCTGGCCTTTCTTAGTCTTCCTTGGCAGCGTCCTGTACTGGTTCATGGGCCGTTGCAAGACCCGGCCGCCGCGCTACCTGTCGCCCCGGGCCATCGAGGCGGCGGAGCCCGTTGTCGACACCAGCAACGCCGCCGGCGGGCTGGAGTACTCGGACGCCTACCTCTACGACAACGACGCGCGCTTCGTATTCGGTTTCGTGCGCCAGGCCCTCGACTGCGGCTGCCTGGCGGCCAACTACGTCAGCGTCGACGATGCCAGCTTCAGCGACGGGCGCTGGACGGTGTCCGCCCGCGACGTGCAGAGCGGCGAGTGCTTCACGGTGCGTGCCCGCGCGCTCATCAATGCCTGCGGCCCCTGGGCGGATCCGCTCAACCGGCAGCTGGGCACGACCACGCGCCATCACCACGCCATGTCCAAGGGCATCCACCTCATCGTCGACCGGCTCACGGACAACAAGCGGGTGCTCACCTTCTTCGCCAGCGACGGCCGCCTGTTCTTCCTGATTCCCATGGGGCCCGTCACCTGCATCGGTACGACCGACACGCAGGTGTCTGATCCGCAGGTCGGCGTGACGCCGGAGGATCGCGAGTTCGTCCTGGCCAACGTCAACGCGCTGCTGGACCTCGAGCGGCCGCTCACGGTCGACGACGTGATCGCCGAGCGGGTCGGGGTGCGCCCGCTCGCGGTGGCCGGCGAGGCCGGGAATGTCGACTGGGTGCAGCTCTCCCGCAAGCACGTGATCGAGGTCGACGAGGCCCGCCGCGAGCTGAGTATCTTCGGCGGCAAGCTCACCGACTGCCTGAATGTCGGCGACGAGGTGGCGGCGCATATCGCCGCCCTCGGCATCGAGGCCCCGGAGCCCGATGCGCCCTGGTACGGCGAGCCGGGGCCCGACGCCCGCGAGCGCTTCCTGCGCGAGGCCAGGCTCATGGACCTCGACGACCTCACGGACTCAAGCTCACCGGAGCCCCTGTCGGAGCGATTCTGGCGCCGCTACGGCAATGCGGCGTTCATGCTGCTCGAGCGCATCCGCGAGGACGCGAGCAGCGCGAAGCTCCTGATCGAGAACGCCGAGTACACCCGCTGTGAAATCGAGCTGGCGGCGCGGCGGGAGATGATCGTGACGCTGGAGGACTTCCTGCGCCGCCGATCAAAAATCGAGCTGGTCGTGCGCCAGTCGGTCATTCGCAACGCGCCGGGTCTGCGCGAAGCCTGTGAGATCTTTTTCGGTAAGGAGGCGGATGCGCGGCTAGCGGAGTACTTCGGCGACGCCGACAGCGCCGCCAGCCGCCGAGCAGCCGTATAACTCAGCCGTCGCGCTTGCCCGTTAGCGCCAGGCGCAGCTTCGGACGGCTGCTGTCGGGCGACAGCCAGATATCAATGAAGCGCTGCCCGAAATCCGGGCCCTCGATGCTTCCCAGGCGTCGTTCATTGTGAAAAAAGGTCGCCCGGCTGTCCTCGTCCAGCTCCACGGCGAGCACGTCGTTCTTGCTGACGTCGGGCCAGAGTGCCCTGAGCGTGGCCAGCCACTCCTCCCGCGCCGGGTCGGTGACGCCGAGCTGCTCCCACTCCTCGCCCGTGCGCTTCACCAGGTCCTCGCTGCGGATGTCGCGCAGGTACTCGATCTCCAGGCGCAGCGGGCGCACGCCGGGCTCGTAGGTGCCGTCGGGGCTGTACAGCCGGGACCGGTAGATGGACCAGAACAGGACCTCCAGCTTGGCTTCACCGACTTTTTCCAGCCTGGCGCCGCGCTGAGCGCCGTCCTGCGCCAGGGCGCCCGTGGCGCCCACGACAGTATTCAACAGCAGGATGATCAGGATACGCACGGCAACAATACCTCCTATGGTCACCATTACGCGGCGTAGCGACAGCTGGATGCCCCGGCGAGTCCGTGTGTATCATCTCGGTTGGTGACCGGGGGGTGAGCGATATGCAGCCGGAGTGGCTTTGGGTAGCTGGCGCGGCCTTGCTCGCCTTCCTGGTGCTGAGGCGCCGATCGCCGCGGACTGCCGATACGCCGCGCCGCCGGGCGCAGCCACGGGCCGCCGCCGCGGCGACGGGCGCACTGGGGGCGTCCGCAGCTGCCCCGCACACGGACGCCCCGACAGAGGAGCCGTCCTCACCCCCGGAGGCGCTCGCCACGCTGCGCCACCTGCGGCGGGATGCGCTCGATGCCGAGCAGCAGGCGGCGGTTGACCGCCTTTGCGCCGGCATGGCGGAGCCGCACCCGGCCTTCCTCGCGCTTTCCCGGGACCCGCCGGACGTCGAGGCGCTGGCAGAGATCGTGCGCAAGGACCCGGGCCTGACCGCGGAAGTGCTGCGGACCGTCAATTCCGCGGCGTTCGCGCTCAGCAGCCCCATCGCCAGCGTGCAGCACGCGGTGACCTACCTCGGCATGACCACGGTCCAGGGCATCATTGCCGGGGCCGCCGCCTCGGGCTGGTCACCGGACTACAGCGATAAACAGCGGGCGGCCCTCAAGCGCATCGTCCGCGCCTCCGCCGTGGCTGCCACCGCCGGGCAGCTGCTCGGGATGGCGTCCGGCCGCACCCGGTCGTCCCTGGTCGCGACCCGGGCCCTGTTCGCGAACCTGGGTGACCTGGCCTTCCTCGACCGGGAGCCCGCCGCGGTGAACTGGTATGAGCCGGGGTCGACCTTCATCGACCGGCTGCTCTGGCAGCAGCAGGCGACGACTATCGACAGCCCCGTGCTCGGTGCAGCGCTGGCGGAGCGCTGGGCCCTGCCGGAGGACATCGTGTCGGCGATCGAAGGCGGCACGGACCTGCTCCTGGCACCGGCGGACAAGGAGGCGACGCACGGGGTCGACCTCGCGGACCGGCTGGTCATCTACTGTGCCTCGCGGCTCGGCGATCGCGTGGCGTTCCGGGGCCTGCGCGATATCGCGGACTTCGACCCCTACGACACCGACGATCCGGAATGCTGGTTCCTGCCCGGAGCCTTCACCACGGCCGGGCTGTCCAGCCTGCCGGCGCTGCTGCGCGACCCGTCCTTCCGCCGGCGGGCCAACAAGCAGCTGGGGCCCTGGTTTGACTGACGCGGCGAGACTCGATGGTGCGGCGTTGCTGCGCAGCGTCGACGCGCAGGATGCGGCGGCCTTCGGCGCCTTCCTCACCGACGACGCCACCTTCCTCTTCGGCAACCTCGAGCCCGTCGTGGGCAGGGACGCGATCGTCGCCTTCGTGGCGCAGTTCTTCGCGGTGCTCGACGCGGTGTCCCACGACGTCGAGGCGGACTGGTGGTCCGGGGGGCGGCGTTGCATGCACGGGCGGGTGTCGTACACGCGAGCCGACGGCTACCGCCTCGAGGTGCCCTTCGCCAACGTGCTGGATGTCACCGCCGAGGGCAGGGTCAGCTGCTACCGCGTGTTCATCGACAACAGCGCGCTGTTCGCCTGAAACACAGTCAGTGCGCTAGTCGCCGCGGACCCCGTAATGCGCGGCGGTGGCGTCGAGGGCCCGGGTGAGCAGGGCCACCAGCTCGTCGATTTCCTCCGGGTGGCTGACCAGCGGCGGGGCCATGATCATGGCATCGCCGGTCTGGCGCACCATGAGGCCGTGCGCGTTGGCCCAGTCGCGGCAGTAAACCGCCGCGCCCGACTCCGGCGCCAGCCGCTCCCGGGTGGTCTTGTCGCGCACCAGCTCCACGGCGGCGAACATGCCGAGCCCGCGCACCTGGCCGACGATCGGGTGGTCGGCGAGCGCCGCCAGCTGCGACTGCAGCCGCGGCGCCAGCTCCGTGGCGGCACGCTCGATGACGCCGGTCTCCCCGATGATGCCGAGCGTCGCCAGGCCCGCGGCGCAGGATGCCGGGTGCCCGGAGTAGGTAAGGCCGTGGGCGAACTCGCCGCCGCTGGCCAGGAGCACATCCGCCAGCTTGTCGCTGACCATCACGCCGCCGAGGGGCATGTAACCGTTGGTCACCGCCTTGGCGAAGGTCATGAGGTCCGGGCGGATGCCGTAGGTCTCGCTGCCGAACCAGGTGCCCGTGCGCCCGAAACCGCAGATCACCTCGTCGGCGATGAACAGGATGTCGCGCTCGTCACAGATGCGCTGGATCTCGGGCCAGTAGCTCTCCGGGGGCACGATCACCCCGCCGGCGCCCTGCACCGGCTCGGCGATGAAGGCGGCGACGTTGTCCTCGCCCAACTCGTCGATCTTCTGCTCGAGCTCGCGCGCCACCGCAACGCCGAAGTCCTCCGGGCTGTGCTCACCCCCGAGCTCAAACCAGTGCGGCTGGTTGATGTGGTGCACGTAGGACAGGCCGATGGCCTGCTCGTGCATCGCCTTCATGCCGCCGAGCGACGCCGCGGCGATGGTGCTGCCGTGGTAGGCATTGCGCCGGCTGATGATCTGCTTCTTCTGCGGCTTGCCCAGCAGGTCGTAGTAACGGTGCACCAGGCGGATATTGGTGTCATTGGCCTCGGAGCCCGAGTTGGTGAAAAACACGTGGTTGAAACGCTCCGGCGTCACCCGGACCAGCGCCGCCGCCAGCTCCACCGCGGGCTGGTTCGAGCAGCGGAAGAAGTTGTTGTAGTAGGGCAGCTCCTGCAGCTGGCGCGTCACCGCCTCGACGATCGCCGGCTGGCTGTAGCCGAGGTTGCAGCACCACAGCCCCGACATGCCGTCGAGCATGCGGTTGCCATCGGAGTCGTAGATGTAGATGTGCTCCGCCCGGCTGATGATGCGGCCGCCATCCCGGGCGTAGCCCGACAGGTCCGTGAACGGGTGCAGGTGGTGGGCCTGGTCCAGGGCCTTCAGCGTCGCCGTGTCGACGGGCTTGTTCATGACGGTTCCTCGCTGGGCGCGTTGCTTGAGTCAGCGCTCAAGTGTCGCACAGTGCATCCGCGGAGCCAGTAACACGTTGGTGTAGGTCCTGCGTCGGCGTTGGCTGCCACCCATGTCGGCCGTCCGCCGGGAGAGGCTGCCCGGGACACGCCAATTCGCCATCCATGGCGGCTCGGGCTCGGCGTCCTGCCTCGCACGGTCCCGGGCAGCCTCTCCCGCCGCACGGCCTACCGTCGGTTGCCCGATTCCGCTGCTGGAAGCCGGCCTTGCGGCCGGAGTCGCGCCGATAGCGCCCCGGTCGTCGCTCAGGGCTTGCGGAGGTAGTCGACGAGCGTGTCCCCACCGGCGTAGTCGTTGGCGCTGATCAGCGAGTCGAGGAACAGGTAGAAGAGCTCGGCCTGGGAGTTGACCTCGAGCTTGGCGTAGGCGTGCTTGCGGTGCAGCTTGACCGTCTCCACGGAAATACCGAGGCGGTCGGCGATGGTCTTGGTGCTGTGGCCGTGGAGCACGCGGTTGATCACCTGCGACTCGCGCTCCGTCAGCAGGCTCGAGCCGAACTCGGCGAGAGCGAGATTGAGGCGTTCGCGCAGGTCGCCACCGGCGGCGCGGCTCGCGTTGCCGGCCCAGTGGGAGCGGGCGAGGGCGGCGACCGTGCCGTAGACCGCTGCCAGCCGGTCGCGGTGCGCCTTGCTGAACCGGCCGCGGGCATCGGTGCGGCCGAGGGCGATGTTGACGAAGCCGCCGTCGGCGAGGGCGACGAGATAGCCGCACTCGTCCCGGTAGCCGCAGTAGCGGTACCAGCTACGGTAGTACTCGCTTTCCCGGAACCCCGTCGGCGCCAGCTCCGACAGGCGGAACAGGGCGAAGCGTCCGCCGTGGCCGGCCGTGTAGTAGGGGTCGAGCAGGAACATGCCCTGGATGAAGCGGTCGAGGGTGGAGGCGCCGGTGGTCTCCGGCACTTCGCTGTACTCGATGAGCGGCAGCCCCTGGGCCGGGTAGAGCACCACCGTGGCGTCGTCGATGGGCACGAGGCGCCGGAGCAGGGCGACGAGCGCGGCGGAAAAGCCGCTCTCGCCCACCGTGGGCAGGGTTCCGGCCAGGCCGTCGCTGAAGGCCGCGAGGATGTCTGTCTGGGTCATGGCCAGCACTTCGCAGGGTGACAGGGGGATCATAGCGCGGCGAGCCCGGTGATTCATGGCTCGTCGGTGACTTCCGGTGCGCCGTGCCAGCGGTGTATCACCTATAATGGGGCACGCTTTCTACCGGCAGCGGACAGCCCATGGCCTCATCCTGGCAAGCCTTCGACTGGCGCGATCCCCTCCATCTCGAGCGGCAGCTCACTGACGAGCAGCGCATGGTGCGCGATGCCGCGGCGCGCTACGCGCAGGAGAAGCTGCGTCCGCGCGTCCGCGACGCCTTCCGCCGCGAAGAGACGGACCCGGCGATCTTCCGCGAGCTGGGCGAGCGCGGGCTCCTCGGCGCGACGCTCTCGGGCTACGGCTGTCCCGGCGTCGACTACGTTTCCTACGGCCTGATTGCCCGCGAGGTCGAGCGCGTGGACTCGGGCTACCGCTCCATGCTCAGCGTGCAGTCCTCCCTGGTCATGTACCCGATCCACGCCTACGGCACCGAGGCGCAGCGCGAGCGCTACCTGCCCGGGCTGGCGGCCGGCGAACTCATCGGCTGCTTCGGCCTGACGGAACCGGACCACGGCTCCGACCCGGGGGGCATGCGCAGCCGGGCGCACAGCGTCGACGGCGGCTACCGCCTCTCCGGCACCAAGCTGTGGATCAGCAACAGTCCTCTCGCCGACGTGTTCGTCGTCTGGGCGAAGACCGACGACGGTGTCATCCGCGGCTTTATCCTCGACCGCGACATGTCCGGGCTCAGCGCGCCGAAGATCGAGGGCAAGCTCGCCCTGCGGGCGTCCGTGACCGGCGAGATCGTGATGGATGACGTCTTCGTACCCGAAGCGCAGCTGTTGCCGGGGGTGCAGGGCATCAAGGGGCCCTTCGGCTGCCTCAACAACGCCCGCTACGGAATCGCCTGGGGCGCCCTCGGCGCCGCGGAGGCCTGCTGGCACGCGGCCCGCGACTACACGCTGGCGCGGGAGCAGTTCGGCCGGCCGCTGGCGGGCACGCAGCTGATTCAGCGCAAGCTCGCGGACATGCAGGCGGAGATCGCCCTGGGCCTGCAGGGCTGCCTGCGCGCCGGCGAGCTGCTGGACGGCGAGGGTATCGCCCCGGAACTCATCTCGCTGCTCAAGCGCAACTCCTGCGGCAAGGCCCTGGCCGTCGCCCGCGATGCCCGCGACATGCTGGGCGCCAACGGCATCTCCGACGAATATCCGGTGATGCGTCACCTGCTGAACCTC
Organism: Pseudohaliea sp.; assembly: GCF_040217025.1. GTDB lineage: Bacteria > Pseudomonadota > Gammaproteobacteria > Pseudomonadales > Halieaceae > Pseudohaliea. Next base: position 206,095 of record NZ_JAVJOA010000011.1, read on the forward strand.
GAGGTCGTGAACACCTACGAGGGCACGCACGACATCCACGCGCTCATCCTCGGACGGGCACAGACCGGGATCCCCGCTTTCTAGGGCCCGGAGGAGGACAGCCCGGTGAAAAAACTGCTGCTTGCCATCCTGTTGCTGCCGGCCCTGGCCGTCGCCGGGCTGCTCGCCCTCAACAATCCCGAACCGCTGCCGGCGGCGAGCGAGAGCGCCCGGCGCCTCGCCGACGGGCCCCTCCCGGTCGCCCGGCTGCCGCTGGAGCTCGCGGACCGGTCGCGGCCCACGGACGCCAACGGCGACTTCCCCGGCGCGCCGGCCCGGCAGCTGGAAGGGCACCTGTGGTACCCGACGGAGGGCGGGCCTTACCCGCTGCTGGTGTACAGCCACGGCTTTACGTCCGATCATCGCAACGGCGCCTACCTCGCCGAGCACCTCGCCAGCCACGGTTTCGTGGTCGCCGCGGTGAACCACCCGCTCACGCACTGGGGCGCCCCCGGCGGCCCGCGGGTCGCGGACGTGGTCAACCAGCCCGGGGACGTGAGTTTCCTCATCGACCGGCTCGTCGCGCGCAGTGCCGACGCCGGGGACGTGCTCGCGGCGACCATCGACGAGGAGCGCATCGGGGTCCTGGGCGTATCCCTCGGCGGGCTCACCGCGACCCTGGCGGGCTTTCATCCCACGCTCGGTGACCCGCGCATCGACGCGGTGCTGTCGATCGCCGGCCCCAGCAGTTTCTTCACAGCGCGCTTCTTCGCCGGTGACCCGACCGCGTTTCTCATGCTGGCGGGCCGGGATGACGTCCTGGTGCCCTGGGAGGCGAACGCGCAGCCTATTCCCGGCAAGGTGCCGGGGGGTGAGCTGGTCACCCTGGCGCAGGGCTCGCACACGGGCTTTGCCGGGGGGATGGCCTGGCTGCGCTGGATGAAAAACCCCGATGCGCTCGGTTGCTGGGCGGTCAAGCGCAACATCGAAGACGGCGAGGAGGCGGCCTGGGGGACGCTGCTCGGCACGGAAGCACAGGGCATCGACCTCTCCGCCAGTGTCGACCTGTGCACCGTGGATCCGCTGCCGGCGGCCATGAACGTGCTCCGCCAGCAGGCGCTGACCAAGCTGGTGGCGCGCGCCTTCTTCGAGCGCAGCCTGGCGGTGCTGCCGGCGACCCGGGCCGAAGCCGACCGCTTCCTCGGTGAAACACTGCCGGCAGAGCTGGCGGAGCTGAGCTACGCGACCACGCCCCGGGCGCCGTAGGGTCTAGCGCCTAGCGGACGATCTCCACCGGGTGCACGGCCGCCATGCGCCCCCCGGGGTTCAGGGCCTGCATCTCGGCGCCGAGCTCTGCCAGCGCACGCTGGCGATTCTCCGGCGCGGGGTGGGTACTCATGAACTCCGGCGGCCGCGAGTCGCTGAGGCTGCCCATCTTCTGCCACAGGCTCACGGCCGCGTCCGGCGCGTAGCCGGCGCGGGTCGCGAGCTCGATGCCCAGCCGGTCCGCCTCGGCCTCCGCGGTGCGGCTGTTGGGGAGCTCCAGGGCGAACTTGGCCGCCAGCGCCGCACCGGTCATGGTCAGGGCCGGGCTGTCGGAGGAGACGCCGGCGGCGATGACGCCGAGGTTGATGGCCATGGCCCGGGACATGCGCTCCGCCGTGTGGTTGGCGAGGGCGTGGGAGATCTCGTGGCCCATGATCTGCGCGAACTCGTCGTCGGTCAGCTTGAGCTGTTCGAACAGGCCCGTGTACACCGCCATGCGGCCGCCGGCCATGCACCACGCGTTCACCGTTTCCGGGTCGTCGATGATGGCGACGCTCCACTCCCAGTCCGCGCTGCGCGGATAGCGGGCGACGGCCTCCGTGACCAGCCTGCCGGTGATCGTGGCGACGCGGTCCGCCAGGCGCGGGTCGTCGACCAGCTTGTCTTCCTGGTCGAGCTGCTGGACCGTGGTCAGGTAGGCCTTGCGCGACTCGACGATGGCCGCCTCCGGGGAGATCAGCATGAGCTGGCTGCGTCCCGTGGGGCTGGTGGCACAGCCGGCGAGGAGGGCGCCCAGGAGAAGGGCGCCGAGTAGTGCTTTCATGAGTTAGCTCCGGAAAATCCCGATACGGACCTTAGACTAGCAGAGCCTGGCCGGCGTTCCCTGCGCCCGCTTTCCTTCAGCGCGCACGCCCGCGATAGGTCGAGTGGCCGGAGGCTGCCTTTCCGGCCTGGTCGCCCCCGGGAAGGGCCGCGTCTGCAGCGGCCGCGAGCGCCGCCGCGGCGTTCATCACGTGGAAGACGTTGCTCTGCTCCTGCACGCCGGAGACGGCGGCCGCGCCGGGCCCGATGGCATAGACGGCCACATCCTCGCCGCCGTGGGTCTCCGAGTCCGTGGGTACCAGCGCCTCCTGGTGGAACCCGGGCGCCTCGGTGTCGACCGCGGTAAGGTCCGCGCGGCCGGGGTTCGGGGGTTCTGCGTAGGTCGTGTCCGCATCGGTCTCATCGCCGAAGTCGCGGAAGCCGCGGCCATTGCGGTAGCCGAGGGTCGTGTAGGGCAGGCCGTCCTTCGCCAGCGCCGGCGCGTCCTGGCCGGGGAACACGACCTTGCCGAGGATGGGATTGCCGCGCCGCGGGTAGCCGCCCATGGTCATCGTGTGGCTGTGGTCGGCGGTGACGATCACCAGCGTCTCGGCCGGGTCGACCCGCGCCAGGGTGGCCGCCACCGCGCGCGACAGCTCGATGGTATCGGTGAGCGCGTTCGCGGCATTACCGGCGTGGTGCGCGTGGTCGATGCGGCCGGCCTCGACCATGAGGAAGAAACCCTCCGGGTCGCCGGCGAGGCGGTCGAGGGCCGCCACGGTCATGTCGGTCAGGGAAGGTTCCGAGGCCGGGCGGTCCGCCTCGTAGCTCATGTGCGAGTCCGTGAACAGGCCGAGGAGGGGGCCGCCCCGGGGGGCTGCCAGCAGGCTGTCCCGGTCAGCCACGTAGTGGCCGCCGGGATTCTCCCGGAGCCAGCGGGCGACGAGATCGCCATCGCCGCGCCGGCCGCTGCCGTTCGATGAGCCTTCAGGCAAGAAGTGCCGGCGGCCGCCGCCGAGCGCGACCTCGATGCCATCCACGGATGCCCCCGGGTAGCGCGCAGCCAGCAGCTCCCGGAAGGCGACGAACTGGCTGGCGATGTCCCGGCAGCCCGCGGCTCCTTCGGGCAGCTCGCTGTCGTCCTCCCAGTCACGGTCCGCGGTGTGTGCGTAGGTGGCCCCGGGCGTGGCGTGGGTCAGCCGCGCCGTGGAGACCACGCCCGTCGCCTTGCCGGCGAGCTCCGCGAGCTCGAGGGCCGTGACCACGACGTGGCCCCGGGTGCTGGCACAGTCGCCCCGGACCACGTCCTCGTCGATGCCGAAGACCCCCATGTCGGTCTTCACGCCGGTCATCATGGCGCTCATGGTGCCCGCGGAATCGGGCGTCTGCGCATCCACGTTGTAGGTCTTGGCGAGGCCGGTGAAGGGGAAACGCTCGAAGCTGAGCAGGTGCTCCTCGCCGCTCGCGCCCGCCTGCTGCCCGGCCAGGATACGGGCGGCGGTGACCGTGGACACGCCCATGCCGTCGCCGACGAACAGCACCACGTTCTTCGCCCAGCCCTGCGCGGCGCCGCGGGTGGCGACCGTTTCGACGCCGCCCCGGAACCAGGGATTCTCCTGCTGGTGCGACGGGATGGCGACAATGGCCGGCGGGGTGCCGTCCGGGCCGGTGCTGGCGCAGGCCGCCAGGATCGCGGCGGCAGTACAGGTGAAGATAGCGCGGGCGGTCATGGGGTCTCCTTGCTCCGTCGAGGGGTCAGCCGGGTTCGCTCTCGGCCCCGGCGGAAACGCGCAGCAGCCCGCGGTACACGCCGCGGGCGTTGGTTTCGCCGGTAAGCACCCGGTAGACATCGGTGGCGATGGGCATTTCCACGCCGTGGCTCTCGGCGAGGGCCATGACCGCCGGTGCGCTCTTCGCGCCCTCGGCGACCATGAACATCTCGTTCACGATCTCGTCCATGGTGCGGCCCTTTGCCAGCTCCATGCCGACGTGGCGATTGCGGCTCTGGGTGCTGGTGCAGGTGGCGATCATGTCGCCCATGCCGGCGAGGCCGGCGAAGGTCGGCGCCCGGCCGCCCATGGCGACGCCCAGGCGGGTCACCTCCGCGAGGCCGCGCGTGATCAGCGCGGCGCGCGTGTTGTCGCCGGCGCCGAGGCCGTCACCCATGCCCACGGCGATGGCGATGATGTTCTTGAGCACCCCGCCCAGCTCGCAGCCGATCACGTCCTCGTTGGTGTAGACGCGGAACAGGCCGCTCTTGAACACGTTCTGCAGCGCGCGAACGATGACCGGGTCGTCCATGGCGATGACGCTGGCCGCCGCCTGGCCGGCCATGATCTCCCGGGCCAGGTTGGGCCCGGTGAGCACGCCCGCGGGGTGCCCCGGCAGGACCTCGTTGATGATCTGCGTCATGCGCAGGTTGGTGTCCTTTTCCAGGCCCTTGGTCAGGCTGATCACGGGGACCCAGGCGCGGATGTGTTCCCGGACCGTCTCCAGCACGCTGCGGAAGTTCTGCGAGGGTACCCCCATGACGATGACATCCGCGTGACAGACGGCATCCGCGATGTCGTTGGTGGCGTGCAGGCTCGGCGGCAGCGTCGCGCCGGGCAGGTAGGTCTCGTTGGTGTGCCGCTCGTTGATCTCGTTCACCGTGTTCGGGTTGCGCGCCCAGAGCGTCACGGGGGCGTTCCTGGCGACGAGGGAGGCCACGGTGGTGCCCCAGGAGCCGCCGCCGATCACGCCGATGTTCAGTTCGTTCATGCTTGCTGTTCCCGGTTGCTGCCCGCGGCCGCGCGGCCGGGGCTGTTATTGTCAGGGTGTGTCGTTGCTGCGCAGCTTGGGCCGGGCGGCGGGTCGCGGGGCCCCGGCCTTGCGCCGCCCCGGCGCGGGCTTCTTTGCCGCTGCCACTTTCTCAGCCGCTTTTTTCGGCGCGGCCTTCCCCGCCGTGGCTTTCTTTACGGTCGCTCGCTTCGCCGGGGCTTTCTTCGCAGCGGCCTTCTTTACAGTGGCTTTCTTTGCAGTGGCTTTCTTCGCGGCGGCTTTCTTCACGGCAGCCCGCTTCGCCGGTGACTGCTTCTTCGCCGCGGCGGTCGCCTTTCTCTTCGCCGCCGGCTGGCTGAAGGGGCTCTTCCGCGGCGCCTTCTTGCGCCGCGGCCGGGACGGTGCCGGTTCTTCCGGCTGGCCGAGGGTGCGCAGGAACAGGTTGCGTACCTCGCGGACGTGCTCGTCGATCGTTTCCGCCTGCCAGTCGGCGGTGTCCACCGGGGGCAGCACCTCCACGTCGACCGTCGCCGGGCGGAACACGAAATCACCCTTGGGCGCGACGTCGCCCGCGTTGTGAATCACGATGGGGACGATGGGCACGCCGGCCTGCATGGCGAGGTGGAAGGCGCCCTTCTTGAAAGGGCCGAGCTTGGGCGAGATGGTGCGCGTGCCCTCGGGCGCGAGCACCACCGACTTGCCCTCCTGGCGCATCGCGTCCACCAGCGGGGCCATCGCCTCGATGGCGCTCGCCGCGTTCTTGCGGTCGATCATGACCACGCCACCCAGTTCGAGCACCTTGCCGATCACCGGCATGCGCTTGATTTCCTGCTTGCCGACCCCGGCGATGTCCTGGCGCAGGAGCCGGGCGACGATGACCACGTCCGCCTTGCTCTGGTGGTTGAAGATGAACACCGCCGGCCGCCTGGACCAGAGGTGCTCCTCGCCCTTCACGTCGAGGTCGAGGTTGATGAGGGCGCTGGCCGCATCGGCGAAGAGCGACAGGGAGAAGTTGAGGGCATCGCGCCGGGAGCCGGTGAGTGCGTAGATCGGCAGGCCGGCGGCAAAGCTCGGTACGAGGCTCACCGTCGCCGCAATGGAGCGGACGAACTGCGCCATGGTGGGCCGGCCGCGGCTGCCGAAGTTGGCGCTCGGCCAGTCGCGGTCGTGGGCGACGGCGCGGAGCTTGCTGCTCGGGTTCAGCGCCACCGGGTTGCCGACGCGCTCGAGAAGCTGGATGTCGTCGGTGCTGTCGGAATAGAAAAAGCTCTGGTCCAGGTCGGCGCCCACCCGCGCCGCGAGGGCCTCGGCGGCGTCGACCTTGCCCTGGCCGAAGCAGGTGGGCCGTTCCACGGCACCGGTGAACAGGCCGTCCTCCACCACCAGGCGCGTGCAGGCGATCTCCCCGATATCGAGGTCCGCCGCTGCCGGCTCCACCTGGTACGGCGTGGCCGAGGAGATGATGGCGACCGTGTGACCCCGGGCGCGGTGCGCGGCGATGAGGCGCCGCGCCTCCGGGTAGACGAGGCGCGCGATCTGCTTGCGGTAGAGCTCCTCGCCCACGGCGCGGTAGGACGCTTCGTCGATGCCGCGCAGGAGCTGCCCGGTGGCGGCCATGAGGGCGGAGAAGCCGAGGTTGCCCAGGCCGAACTGGGCCATGGCGGTGAAGACCTCCAGCACCTCGCGCGCGGACAGCTGGCCGCTCCTGATCTGTTCGCGGAGGAACACGGTAGCCGAGTAGCCGGAGATGATCGTGCCGTCGAAATCGAACAGGGCGCAGACTTCCGGACCGCGCGGGGCGGCTTCGATGGTCTCGAGCAGTTCGTCGATCGTCGCCATGGTTCCTTTCCTGTGCCTGGACGTTGTAGTCCGCCGCGCCGCTGCTGGCGCCGGCCGGCCCCGCAGTCTAGCACGCAGCCGGGGCCGCGGAGGCCGCCTCTGCTAGACTGGCGCGGCCGTCGCCGCGAAAGCGCCTGCCCATGTCCGAAGCCGCCGCGGGCCAGACCCCGCGACCGCCAGCGAGCGCCCCAGCGCGCCCCGCCCTGCGCAGTAGCCTGCTCCTCGCGGGCGTGTTCCTGCTCGCGCTGCTGCCGCGGCTGCACGGCGCGATCACCGTGGGGTGGGGCTGGGACGGGCCCGGCAGCTTCAACCTGGTGAACTTCGACGAGGGCGGCGCCTGCCGCGCGGCGCTCGGCGGCTTCGACTACCCCGCCTTTGTCGGCTGGCAGACCCTCGGCCTCGCCGCCCTGGCCGGGATCGCGCCGGCGCCCGGCACCGCGGGTGATGCGGCGCGGGCAAAGGCCTTCTGCCACGACCCCGGGCACCTGGTCGTGGCGCGCGCGTGGTCGGCGCTGCTCGGGGCGCTCACGGTGCCGGTACTCGTGTTCATCGGCTGGCAGCTGCGCCCGGAGACCCCGGGGGTCGGGCTGGGGGCCGGGGCGCTGCTGGCGCTCTCGGGTTTCCATGCCGCGGAGTCTTTTTCCGGCACGGTGGACGCCGCGTCGGTGTTCTTCATCTACCTGTTTCTCGCGGTGCTGGCTGCCGGGGCCGGGGGGCGGCGCCCCGCACTGCTCGCGAGCCCCCTGTTCCTCGCCGCCGCCGTGGCCACCAAGTACTGGCTGTTCGCCGCGCTGGCCTACGCGGGCCTGGTGGGCGGGCGCCTCCTCGCCGCCTGCCTGCGCGGCTTCACAGCGCTGCGGCTGGCGCTCACGCTGCTCGGCGCCGGCCTGGTGTTTGCGCTCGCCACTAACAGCGAGCTGCCGCGGCCGGCGGGCTACCTGTGGCTCCTGCCCTGGTACCTGCTGCCGCCCTGGCGCCGCCTGCATCCCTGGCTGCGCCTGCCCTGGACACTGCTGCCGCCGCTGGCGGTGGCGCTCACCCAGTGGGACCTGTTCGCCGCCTGGAGCACCGGGGCGCTGGAGGGGCGCTTCGGCACCGGCTACGGCGCCATCGGCTGGCACAAGCTCCTGCGCAACCCGCTCGACCTGCTGCTCGTTCTCGCCGTGGGCCTCGGCCTGCCGGCCTGCCTGTGCCTGCCGGCGGGGGTCGCCAGCCTGCGTGACGGCACGACGCGGGCCCGGGCCTGGCGGGTCGTCCTCTACCCGGTGGCGGCCTTCGCGCTGTACCTGGCGTTCCTGGCGCCGGTGACCTACTACCGGCATTTCCTGCCGCTGCTGCCCGCGGCGGCGCTGCTTGCCGCCTGCGGTCTCTGGCGCGTCGCCGCGCGCTGGCGCGGCTGGGTCATCGCCGGCTGCCTGGGCTGGACCGCGCTGCTCGGCCTGGATACGGTCGCCGACTACCACCGGGACCCGCGCATCGCCCTGCGCGGCTGGTACGCCGAGGCCCGTCCGCAACGGGTGTTCGCCTCCTTTTACGTGAACCCGCCGGGGGGAACCGCCCGCCACGCGCTGTTCCGCCCCGCCTACGCGGCCGGGGCGCCGCCGGGGCTCGGCTGGGCGGAGTACCTCGTGCTGTCGGAGAACTGGTACGACACCGCGTTTGCCAACGAACTCAACGGGCCGCTCACCGGGCGCCCCGAGCGCCTGGTGAAGACCACGCCGGCGCGGGCGCGGTTCTACCGCCGCGCCCTGGCCGGCGAGGACCCGCGGCTGCAGCCCGTGGCCCTGTTCCCGGTGCGCAACTTCATGCCGGAACTGGTGCTGCACAAGGCCTTCTACGGCACCTTCCAGCTCTTCGTCGGCGACATCGCCGTGTTCCGCATCCGCGAGCCGGGGCAATGAATGCACCGCCCCGGGGGCCCGTTGGACAGCCCGCGCCGGGCCGCCGCATACTCGGCGCTTCCCCCGGGCAGAACACGAGATGACAGCGCCGGTCACCATCGTCATTCCCGTTTACAACGAGCGGCCGGTGCTGCCGGAGCTGCACCGTCGCCTCGACGCGGTGCTGGCGGACACCGGTGAGCGCGCGGAGCTGCTCTTCGTGGACGACGGCAGCGAGGACGGCAGCGGCGCCTGGCTCGAGGCCCTGTCCGACGAGGACCCGCGCGTGTCGCTGCTCTCCCTGTCGCGCAACTTCGGCAAGGAGGCGGCGGTCTCCGCCGGCCTGGACCATGCCCGCGGCGCGGCGGTCATCGTCATCGATGCGGACCTGCAGGACCCGCCGGAGCTCATCCCGGAACTGCTCCGGCGTTGGCGCGAGGGCTTCGATGTCGTCTACACGGTGCGTGCCTCGCGCCGCGGCGAGTCCTGGCTCAAGGTCGGCAGCGCCCGCTGGTTCTACCGGGTCATGGGCCGCCTGAGCGCCGTCCCGGTGCCGGCCGATGCCGGCGACTACCGGCTCCTGTCGCGCCGCGCCGTGGACGCGCTCAAGGCCATGCCCGAGTCGCACCGCTACCTGAAGGGGCTCTACGCCTGGGTGGGCTTTCCCCAGGCGAGCGTCAGCTATCACCGCGAGGCCCGGGCGGCCGGGCGGAGCAAGTGGAGCTACTGGCGCCTGTGGAACCACGCCCTCGACGGCATCACCTCCTTCTCCACGGCGCCGCTGAAGCTGGCGACCTGGCTCGGGCTCGCCACCTCGACGCTGGCCTTCCTCTACGGGCTCTACCTGCTCCTGCGCACGCTGCTCTTCGGCAACCCGGTGCCCGGCTATCCCTCGCTGATCATCGTCATTCTCTTCCTGGGCGGCGTGCAGCTCATCTGCCTGGGTATCATCGGTGAATACCTCGGCCGGACCTACGAGGAGAGCAAGCGGCGGCCGCTGTACCTGGTGAAGGGCTACCGGCCCGGCGCGGATGGCTGAAGCGCGGTCGATCCCGGCGCTCGTGGCGGGGGGGCTCTGGCTGGCAGCCGGTGCCCTGCTCTACCTGTCCTTCGGCTACACGGAGATGATGGGGTCGGACCTCTGGTGGCACCTCGCCGCGGGGCGCGAGATGCTCGAGGCGGGCAGCGTCTGGCTCGCGGACCCGTTTTCCTACAGCGCGGCCGGCGAGCCCTGGCGCAACCACGAGTGGCTCGCGGATATCGTTTTCTACCTCTGGGCAGGCGCCTTCGGCGTGCCCGCGCTCGTGTACTGGAAGTGGCTGGTGGTGGTGGCGACCTACCTCGGCCTGGCCCGGGTCCTCGAACGCTCGAGCGGTGACCGCGGCGCCGCCGTCCTCGCCGCAGCCGCGGCGCTGGCGCTGGCCGCGCCGTTCATCGACCTGCGCCCGCACCTGTATACGCTCGCCGGCGTGGTGCTGCTGTTCCACCTCGCGCTGGAGCGCGAGCCGCGGCGCCTGCCCCTGTGGCTGCTGTTCCTGGTCTGGGCCAACCTGCACGGCGGCTTCGTGTTCGGGCTCATGGCGCTGACGATCCTCGCCTTTCCCTGGCGCGGGCTTACCCTGCCGGCGCTGCGCGCGTGGGCGCTGACCGTGCTTGCCTGCGCTCTCACCAGCCTCCTCAACCCCGACGGAGTCGTGGTCTTCGTACAGCCCATCGAGTATGCCTTCACCGACTCCCCCTACCGCTCCCTCGGCGAGTGGCTGTCGCCCTTCCAGCCCGGGGGCATCCGGGCGCCACTCTTCGTCCCCGCCCTCTGGGTGGCCGGAGCGGCGGTGGTCGCGCACGGCGCGCATGCCTGGCTCGGCCAGCGGCGCCTGCCCTGGGCCGCCCTCGCGCTCTGTGCGCTCACGGTGGCCATGGCGCTGACCAGCCGGCGCTTCATCCCCCTGTTCGGCCTGGCGCTTTCGCTCCTGGTCGCGCCGCTCCTCGCCGACGTGCTGCGGGCGCAGCCCCTGCGCCGGCTGTCGGCGCTGCTCGCCGGCGCCACGCTGGCCGTGGCCCTGCTGCGCCTGGCACCGCTGCCGCTCGCGGCGGGGCCCGCCTATCACTACCTCACCGCCGAGTACGCCTACCCGGAGGACCTCGTCGACGTGATCACCGGCAACGACATCGCCGGTGATACCTTTGCCTACTACAACTGGGGCGGCTACCTGCACTGGCGCACGGACGGGGCGTTGCGCGTGTTCATCGACGGGCGGGCCAACACCGTCTACGACGACGAGACCTACCTCGCCTACCTGCGCGTGGCGCGCGCCCGGCCGGGATGGATTGCGGTGGTGGAGGACTCGGGCGCCGATTTCTTTCTCTGGCCCCTGGAAACCGCCGGGGGCCCGCGGCGCCTGGCCGAGCTCGCGGCCACGGGCCGCTGGCAGCTGGTGTACGCCGGCTTCAGCGGCGCCCTCATGGCGCGCCGGGGGGCGCCCCTGCCGGAGACCGTGACGCTCACCCCCGGCTACGCCCTGGACCTGTCCCGGGCCAGGGATGCGCTGCGCCGCCGGGACTGGGCGGCCGCCGAGGCGGCTGCCCGCCGGGCCCGCGACGCGGTTCCCTGGCACCAGGTGGCCTGCTCGACGCTCGCCAGCGCGCTGCGCGGCCAGGGCCGCAGCGCCGACGCCGCGGCGGTGGTCGCCGACTGCCGCCGCTATTTCCCCACGCGCTACCTGCGCTGAACCCACGGAGACCCGCCATGGCCTGTCGCCTGCCCGCCCTGATGCTTTCTCTTCTGCTCGCGCCCTTCGCCGGGGCCGCACCGGGGCCCGTGACCGTCGTGGAGAACGTCAGCGGCTACACGCTCGATGACGGTGAACTGCGCCGCTTTGCCGGCCTGTCCTTCGCAGACGGCGTCGTGCTCGCCCTGCACGGCACGGCGGCGGAGGCCGCTGCGGCACACGGCGACCGGCGCATCGATGGCGCCGGCGCCACGCTGCTCCCGGGGCTCATCGACGCCCACGGCCACGTGGCCGGGCACGGCAAGGCCCTGGCCACGGTCCGCCTCGGCGGTGCCGGCAGCGAAGCCGAGGCCGCTGCCCGGGTCGCCGCCTTCGCCGCGGACAACCCGGGGGCGGGCTGGATCGAGGGCAACGGCTGGAACCAGGTCACCTGGCCGGGCCGCGCCTTCCCCCGGCGCGCCGCGCTGGATTCGGTGGTGCCGGACCGGCCGGTGGCCCTCGCGCGGGTGGACGGCCATGCGCTGTGGGTGAACAGCCGGGCCCTTGAGCTTGCCGGCATCGATGCGGACACCGAGGACCCGGCGGGCGGGCAGATCCTCCGCGATGACGCCGGCGAACCCACCGGCATACTCATCGACAACGCGATGGCGCTGGTAGCCGCCGCGCGCCCGGCGGAGGACCTCGCCGCGACCATGGCCCACCTCGCCCGCGGGCTCGCCGACCTCGCTGCGAACGGGTTGACCGCGGTCCACGATGCCGGGGTGACGGCGCAGGAGCTGGCGGGCTATCGCCGGCTGCTGGCCCGCGGCGAGCTGCCGGTGCGGGTCTACGCCATGCTTTCCCTGCGCGACCCGGCCGTGTCGGCGCAGCTGGCCGCCGGACCCGAGCAGGACAGCCGGGGCATGCTCACGGTGCGCAGCGTCAAGCTCTACGCCGACGGTGCCCTCGGCTCGCGGGGAGCGGCGCTGCTCGATCCCTACAGCGACGAGCCGGAGAACCGGGGGCTGCTCCTTCGGGAGCCGGCCGAGCTGGAGGCACAGATGCGCCGGGCCGCCGCGGCGGGCTTCCAGGTCAACGTTCACGCCATCGGCGACCGCGCCAACCGGCTGGTGCTGGATGCGTTCGGCCGGCTCCCGGACCGGGCCCTGCTGCGCCACCGGGTGGAGCATGCGCAGATCCTGACCCTCCCGGATCTCGAGCGCTTTGCAGCGCTCGACGTGATCGCCTCGGTGCAGCCGACGCACGCCACCAGCGACAAGAACATGGCCGCTGACCGGCTGGGCGAGGCGCGGCTCGCCGGCGCCTATGCCTGGCAGTCGCTGCTCGAAAGCGGCGCCCGCGTTGCCTTCGGCTCCGACTTCCCCGTGGAGGACCCGAACCCCTTCTTCGGCCTGCACGCCGCGGTCACCCGCCAGGACCGCGAGGGCGAGCCCCCGGGCGGCTGGCGGCCGGCGGAGCGGCTCGACCGGGCCACGGCGCTGTCGCTGTTCACGGAGGGGGCCGCCTGGGCCATGCACGAGGAGGCGCGCCTCGGGCGGCTGCTGCCGGGTTATGCGGCGGACTTCATCCTCGTCCGCGACGACCCGTTCGCCGTCCCCCCCGGGGACCTCTGGCGCAACGCCGTGCTGGCCACCTGGGTGGATGGCCGCCAGGTTTACTCAGCGAACAGTGGAGAGTAAGCGCTCACAACTCGCCAGCGCCTGGCGGCCGTAGCCGCCGCCGAAGAGGTTGTGGTGGTTGAGCAGGTGGTAGAGGTTGTAGAGCTCGCGCCGGGTCGCGTAGCCCGGGTCCCGAGGCAGCGCGGCGTCGTAGGCATCGTAGAAGGCGGGCGGGAAACCACCGAAGAGCTCGGTCATGGCGAGGTCCGCCTCGCGGTCGCCGCGGTACACCGCCGGGTCGAACAGTACCGGCGTGCCTTCGCCGAGCGCCGCGGCGTTGCCACCCCACAGGTCGCCGTGGAGCAGGGCCGGGTGCGGGTCGTAGCCCGCGAAGAACGCCGGCAGCGCCTCGAGCAGCTGCTCCCCGGCCGCCGCGAGCCCCGCCGGCGCGCCGTGCCGGTTGGCCAGGGCCAGCTGTGGCCGCAGGCGCCGCTCGCGCAGGAATGCCACCCAGTCCCCGAGCTCCCCGTTCGCCTGCGGCGTGCTGCCGATGTAATTATCCCGGTGCCAGCCGAAGCTGCCTGCCGCCTCGCCGTGCAAGGCGGCGAGCGTTTCGCCGAGGCGGGCCCCGGCGTTTCGGTCGAGGCCGCGCAGGTCGAGGTACTCGAGCAGGAGCCAGGCCCGGCCGCCGGTCTCGCCCCTGGCGAGGACCGCCGGCACCCGCACACCGCCCCGGCCCAGCGCCGCCAGCCCATCGGCCTCGGCGTCGAAGCCGTCGGCGGCGCCGGCCGGCCCGGTCTTCAGGAAGCAGGGCCCCTCGCTGCTGTCGAGGTGCCACGCCTCGCTGATGCAGCCGCCACCGACCGCCGACCGGTCCCGCACCGAGAAGCCCCGACCCAGCGCCCGGGCGATCGCTGCCTCCAGTTCCTGCCAGTTCACGATCTATTGAGCCTCGCCACGGTTCCCACTATAATCGCGCACCTTGCTTTCAGGACCATAGCTCAGTTGGTTAGAGCGCTACCTTGACATGGTAGAGGTCGCCAGTTCGAATCTGGCTGGTCCTACCACCTACGAGAAGGCCCCGCAAATGCGGGGCTTTTTTGTGGGTGGTTGAATTCCAGGCAGAAGAACTGCCTTCGACAAAGCGCGACCAAAGGAGCGCTTTGGACGCCGGAGCGCAGCGACGGCGCCCCGAAGGGGTCGGAACAGGCCCTAGCCTGTTCCGATCAATCTGGCCCTGCAGCCAGCAGAGCGTCGCTAAGCCCGTCTCCTCTGCGCAACGACTGGCGCTGTAGTCAATTACAGGCCCGACGCCGCAGGCGCGCAGCCCGAAGCGGTCGAAACCGGCCTCAGCCTCTTCCGATCATTCTAGCCCCGCAGCCAGCTCCGTTTTTCAAGCCCGGCAGCATGCCCAGGCGCCCCACCCAAGATCCTTCACCGCTTTTCACAAGCTCTGGTTTCCTTCCTATACTGAAGAAGCGCCACAAAAAGAGTTCCGCAGGAGCCTCTCCCTACACCGTGAGCTTTCAAACCACCCCCGTCCGCAGGCAGCGACTGCAGCGCAGCATGCTGGCGGTGCCCGGTTCGCAGCCTCGCTTTTTCGAGAAGGCGGCGGCGGGCGCCGCGGATGTGGTGTTTTTCGATCTCGAGGATTCGGTGCCACCGGACAGCAAGGCGAGTGCGCGCCGGGATGTCATCGCTGCCCTGAACGAGCTCGAGTTTCCACAGAAGCGCGTCTCGGTGCGCATCAACGGCCTGGACACGCCGTACATGTACCGCGATGTCATCGAGCTGATCGAACAGGCCGGCGACCAGCTGGACCTCATCCTCGTGCCCAAGGTGGGCTGTGCGGCGGACGTGTACGCGCTGGACATGCTGATGACCCAGGTCGAGCAGGCCAGCGGCGTGCGTGAACGGATCGGTATCGACCTGCTGATCGAGACGCCGTTGGGCATCCAGAATATTGACGGCATCGCCGCTGCTTCACCGCGCTGCGAGAGCATCGTGTTCGGCGCCGCCGACTACGCGGCCGCCGCCGGCATACAGACCGACTCGATCGGCGGTCCAAGCGCCGACTACCAGGTGCTGGCCAGCGCCGGCAGCGATGGTCGTCGGCAGGCCTACTGGGGCGACATCTGGCACTACCCGCTGTCGCGTATCGTCGCGGCAGCCCGCGCCAACGGGCTGCGCCCCGTGGACGGCCCGTTTGCCGATATCCGCGATCCCGAGGGCTGGTCGGCCAGTGCACGGCGAGCCCGGGCTCTCGGCTTTGTCGGCAAGATGGCCATCCATCCCAGCCAGGTGGCCGATGCCAATGCACTGTTCCGTCCCGCGCCCGCCGATGTCGAACAGGCGCAACGCGTGCTCGATGCGATGGCGCAGGGGGAAAAGTCCGGTGCCGGTGCCGTGAGCCTGGACGGCCGGATGATCGATATCGCATCGATCCGGCAAGCACAGGCCACCGTCGAGGCAGCCGAACTCGCGGCCGCGAAAGACCCCTAGCGCCACGCAGAGAGTGGAGACGCAAACCATGAAATCCCCCGCAGCTTTCTACCGTCCTCTCGCTATCGGCGCGCCCGAACCGGTCCGCCAGCTGCCCCTGGCGCTGGAGCGCACGATTCACTTCCTGCCGCCGCACATCGAGAAGATGCGCGCCAAGGCGGCCAAGATCGCGGCGACCGTCGATGTGCTCCTCGGCAACCTCGAGGACGCCATTCCGGTCGAGGCCAAGGAGGCCGCGCGTGCCGGTTTCATCGAGGTCGCCAGGTCCGTCGAGTTCGGCCAGACCGGACTGTGGACCCGGGTCAACGCCCTCAACAGTCCCTGGTTCCTCGATGACGTCAGTGAAATTGTTGCCGCCGTGGGCAACAAGCTCGATGTCATCATGGTGCCCAAGGTGGAGGGCCCCTGGGATATCCACTTTGTCGACCAGCTGCTGGCGCTGCTCGAGGCGCGCCATGAAGTCAGGAAACCGATCCTGATCCACGCCATCCTGGAGACCGCCGAGGGCGTCAAGAACGTCGATGACATCGCCCGGGCCAGCCCGCGCATGCACGGAATGAGCCTTGGTCCGGCGGACCTGGCGGCGTCCCGTGGCATGAAGACGACGCGTGTCGGCGGCGGCCACCCGTTCTACGGCGTGCTCGCCGACCCCGGCGAGGAGGCTTCCAGGCGAGCGTTCTACCAGCAGGACCTGTGGCATTACACCGTCGCCCGCATGGTTGATGCCTGCCTGTCCAATGGGCTGCGACCCTTTTACGGTCCCTTCGGTGACTTCGACGACGAGGCGGGCTGCGAAGCGCAGTTCCGCAATGCCTTCCTGCAGGGCTGTGTCGGCGCCTGGACCCTCCACCCGAGCCAGATCGAGATTGCCAAGCGAGTCTTCAGCCCCGAGGTCGAGGAGGTGAAGTTTGCCCGGCGGATCCTCGACGCCATGCCCGACGGCTCCGGTGCGGTCATGATCGACGGCAAGATGCAGGATGACGCCACCTGGAAACAGGCCAAGGTCATTGTCGACCTGGCCGGCCTGGTGGCTTCCAAGGATCCGGAGCGTGCCGCGGCCTATGGATTCTGACAGCGCGCTATAGAGGGGACGTCTGATGAACAGGATCCTCCAGGGGCTGCGGGTGGTCGAGGCGTCGGCTTTCGTGGCGGCCCCGCTGGGCGGGATGACGCTGGCGCAGCTCGGTGCCGACGTCATCCGCTTCGACCCGCCGGGCGGCGGCGTTGACGCCAAGCGCTGGCCCGTCACCCGCGAGGGTCGCAGCCTGTACTGGGCCGGCCTGAACAAGGGCAAGCGATCGCTGGCGATCGACGCCCGCCAGGAGGAGGGCCAGGCACTGCTGACCCGGCTCATCACCGCCCCGGGCGAGGGCAACGGTATCTTCCTGACCAACCTGCGTGCCGACCGGGGATGGATGAGCTACGAGGCACTGAAGGCTCACCGGGAAGACCTGATCATGGTCAACCTGGTCGGAAGTTCCGACGGCACCTCGGCCGTCGACTACACGGTGAACTGCGCCGCGGGTTTCCCCCTGGTCACCGGCAACAACGCGGCGGATGGCCCCCCGCGACCGGTCAACCACGTCCTGCCGGCCTGGGATGCGCTGGCCGGGATGAACCTGGCGCTGGCGATCCTGGCGGCGGAACGGCACCGGCGCCTGACCGGCGAGGGGCAGCTGGTGAGACTGGCGCTGTCCGATGTGGCCTTCGCCATGACCGGCAATCTCGGTTTCATCCAGGAGGTCCAGGTCAACGGCGAGGAGCGCAAAGGCTGCGGAAACTACCTGTACGGTGCCTACGGCAGTGATTTCGAGACCGCCGACGGACGCCGGCTGTACATCGTGGTGGTTACCGACCACATGTGGAAGTCCCTGGGGAAGGTCACCGGCCTGGAGGAGCGCTTTGCGGCCATCGAAGCCCGCCTCGGGCTGGATTTCCGCAGGGAGGGCGATCGCTATCAGGCTTCGGCGGAGATTTCCGAACCCCTGCGAGACTGGTGCGGGCAGCGGACCCTGGCTGACATCGAGTCCACCTTCGCCGGTACCGGGGTCTGCTGGGGCCCCTATCGCAGCTTCGGGCAGATGCTGGCGGAGGATTCGCGGGTCTCCACGGCGAACCCGATGTTCGGCGAGATCGAGCAGCCCGGGATCGGCAGCTACCTGGTGCCCGGGTCGCCGCTCAGCTTCAGCGCCTGTGGTCGTGAGCAGCCCACGCCGGCTCCGCTGCTCGGTGAACACAGCGACGAGATCCTCGCCGGCGAGCTGGGCCTGAACCAGGATGAGATCGACCGGCTGCGCCGCGATGGCGTGGTGACCGGGCCCGTGGAGAAGCTCTGATGAGTGAGCCGCCGCTGACGGACTGGATCGGGGCCCGGGAGACCTGCGAAGAGACGATCGCCGAGTTCCCGGCACAGGCCGCGGCGGCAATGCTGGATTCGGACCCCGCCGCCATGCGCTCCGGTGCGCCGCTGCCGGCGCTCTGGCACTGGTTCTATTTCCTGCCGCGGGCCCCGCGCAGCGCCATTGATACGGACGGCCACCCGAAACGCGGTGGTTTTTTCCCGCCGGTAACGCTGCCGCGGCGGATGTTTGCCGGTGCCCGAACCACCTTTCACGAGCCGATCATCGTCGGGGACGCGGCAACGCGGGAAGGCGAGATCGTCGACGTGAAGGAGAAGTCCGGTCGCAGCGGAAAGCTGGTGTTCGTCACGGTGCGCTATCACATCAGCCAGGGTGGCGTGCTGCGTGTCGAGGAGGAACAGGACATCGTGTACAAGGAGCCCGGGCCGCCGATCCGGGATCCCGAACCCCTGCCCGCACAGCCGGACGCGCCGCCCGGTGCCCGGGTCCGCGATATCACGCCCGACAGCGTCCTCCTGTTCCGCTTCTCCGCCCTGACCTTCAACGCCCACCGGATCCACTACGACCTGCCCTATGCGCGCGAGGAGGAGGGCTACCCGGGACTGGTGGTGCACGGTCCCCTGACCGCGGTACTGCTCGCCGGCCTGGCGGAAGAGCACACGGCAAGGCGGATCTCCCGCTTCGTGTTCCAGGGGCGCGGGCCGCTGTTCGTGCAGCACCCGTTCCGTCTCGTTGCCGAGCCCGCGGGTGACACGGTGAGCCTGAGGGCAGACGGACCGGATGGTGTCATCGCCCTGCAGGCAACGGCCGAACTGGCGCCGGCAGGCGGGAGACAGCAGGCATGAGCAACAAGACCAACCCCGGCAACTACTTCGAGGATTTCTTCGTCGGCATGCAGATCGCCCACGCCACCCCGCGCACCATCAGCGCCGGTGACGTCTCCCTGTATACCGCGCTGTACGGCAACCGCTTTGCCGTGCAGTCATCGAGCGCCTTCGCGGGTTCGGTGGGCCTGCCGGAGGCACCCATCGACGACCTGCTGCTGTTTCACGTGGTGTTCGGGAAAACCGTGCCGGATGTCTCCCTGAACGCCATCGCCAACCTGGGCTACGCCGCCGGGCGCTTCCTCACGCTGGTCTACCCCGGCGACAGTATCAGTGCGGTCTCCGAGGTCATCGGGCTCAAGGAGAACTCGGACGGCAAGACCGGCACGGTCTATGTCCGCTCCGTGGGCAGTAACCAGCGCAAGGAAACGGTGCTCGAGTACGTGCGCTGGGTCATGGTCCGCAAGCGTGATGCCGGCCACCCGGCACTGGCGCCGGTGGTGCCCGAGCTGCCGGAGTCGGTCGCGGTGAGCGAGCTTGTCGTGCCGGCGTCGCTGGCGGTGTCGGATTACGACACGGCACTGGCCGGCAGCTCCTTCGCCTGGGAGGACTACGAGGTCGGCGAGCGCATCGACCACGTCGACGCCATGACCGTGGAGGAGAGCGACCACATGACCGCGACGCGCCTCTACCAGAACACCGCCAAGGTGCACTTCAACCAGCATGCGGGAAAGGACGGCCGCTTCGGTCGGCGCATCGTCTACGGCGGCCACGTGATCAGCCTGGCGCGCTGCCTGTCCTTCAACGGGCTGGCCAATGCCTTCCGGATCGTCGCCATCAACGGTGGACGCCACGTGGCGCCGATTTTCGCCGGCGATACGGTGTACGCCTGGTCTGAAGTGCTCGCCCGGGAGGAACTGCCCGGCCGCAGCGATCTAGGTGCACTGCGCCTGCGCCTGGTCGCCGCCAAGGACCAGTCCTGCGAGGCGTTTCCACTGCGCCTTGACGAACGCAACTACGACCCGGCCGTCGTGCTGGATTTTGACTACACGGTCCTGATGCCCCGTCGAGCCGCCTTTCGTCCCGGCCCATGAAGGAAGCGGCATCGTGACGTGTTGCAGGCGCGCGGGTTCAGCCCGCGTGCAGGGAGGTTGATGGCATGAGCAAGAAGACCCACAAGAAGGGGCACTCGCGGCCGGGAGCCGAAGACCCGGACCACCCCACGGGAGAGCAGCAGCCGGCTGGCGCGAAGTCCACAGAGCGGCCCCTCGACGGCATCCGCGTGCTCGATGTCGGCAACTTCGTCTCGGGGCCCTATGCCGCATCGGTGCTCAGCGAGTTCGGCGCCGAGGTGATCAAGATCGAATACCCGGTTGGCGGTGATCCGATGCGGATCATGGGGACGCCGACGGCGCGCGAAGACTCCACGCTGTTCTGGCTGACGGAGGCGCGCAACCGCAAGTCCGTGACGCTCAACCTGCGTGAACCGGAGGGCGCCGAACTGTTCCGGCGCCTGGTGGCGAAGTGCGATGTCGTCGTCGAGAGTTTCCGACCCGGCACCATGGAGAGCTGGGGACTCGGCTGGGATGTGCTGCACGGGGTGAACCCCGGCCTCGTCATGCTGCGCGTCACCGGCTACGGGCAGACCGGTCCTTACAAGGATCACCGCGGTTTCTCGCATCTCGCCCACGCCTTCGGTGGCCTGGCGTACCTGTGCGGCTTCCCCGGGCAGGCGCCGACGATCCCCGGCCCGAATCCGCTCGCCGATTACATGGTCAGCCTGTACGGCGTTATCGGCATCCTGCTGGCGCTGCGTCACCGGAAGAAGACCGGTCGCGGCCAGTACATCGATATCGGCAGCTACGAGGCGGTTTTCCGGCAGCTCGATGAAATGGCCTCGGCCTACGGTGCCTTTGGCAAGATCCGTGAGCGCGAGGGCTCCGGTACCGTGATTGCCTGTCCGCACGGGCATTTCCGCACCCTCGACGATAAATGGGTCGCGATCGCCTGCACCAGTGACAAGATGTTTGCGCGGCTCGCCGAAGGTGCCATGGACAAACCCGAACTCGCGAGCGATAGCGCCTACGGGCTGAAGCAGAAGAGGCTCGAAGCCCGGGAAGAAGTGGATCAGATCGTCGGTGAGTGGACCGCCTCCATGACGCGGGACGAACTGATTGAAAAGGCGCTCGCCGCTGACGTACCCATCGGTGCGCTGAACAGCATCGAAGACATTTTTGCCGACCCCCATTTCAGGGCCCGGGAAAACCTGGTCACGCTCACCGACCCGGACATTGGCGAGGTCACGGTGCCCGGGGTGATTCCCCGCCTGTCGGAGACCCCCGGGCGCATCGAGAACCTCGGGCCCCCGCTCGGCAACATGACCGAACAGGTACTGCGCGAATTGCTGGGGCTGAGCCGGGAAGAAATCGCCAGTTTGCATTGTACGCGCTCGGTGTAACGGGGAGGACAGGGCAATGACCGATGCTAAAGCGAAGAAAAAATCCTCCGCGGAGACAGGCGCCGATGCCGGTGCCGACAAGGGGCGTCTGCCCCTGTCCGGGATCCGCGTGATCGACGCCGCGACCTTCATCGCGGCACCCTACGCGGCGGGCATCTGCGGCGAGTTCGGCGCCGAGGTGATCAAGGTCGAACACCCGCTGGGCGGTGACCCCTGCCGCAATTTCGGAACGCCGACGGAGCGTGGTGACACGCTGGCCTGGCTGAGCGAAGCCCGCAACAAGAAGTCCGTGACCCTGGATCTGCGCACCCCTCGCGGGGTCGAGCTTTTCAAGAGGCTGGTCGTCGAAGCGGACGTGCTGTGCGAGAACTTTCGCCCGGGGACGCTGGAAAAATGGGGTCTGGGCTGGGACGTGCTGCATGAACTCAACCCGCGGCTGGTCATGCTGCGAATCTCGGGCTACGGGCAGACCGGACCCTACCGGGACCGGCCGGGCTTCGCCCGCATCGCCCACGCGGTGGGTGGCCTCGCCTACCTCGCCGGGATGCCGGACGAGACGCCGGTAACGCCGGGGTCGACGACCCTCGCCGACTACCTCACCGGTCTGTACGGGGTCATTGGCGTACTGCTGGCCCTCGAGTACCGGGACCGCTCGGGGAAAGGCCAGTATGTCGATGCTGCGCTCTACGAGTCCATCTTCCGGCTCAGCGACGAGATGGTCCCGGCCTACGCCATGCACGGGACGGTGCGCGAACGCACCGGGCAGCACAACCTGATCGCCTGCCCGCTGGGTAACTTCCGCACCAAGGACGACAAGTGGGTGGCCATTGCCTGCACCACCAACAAGCTGTTCGAGGCCCTCGCCCTGGCGATGGACCGACCCGAGCTCGCCACCGACGCGCGCTACGGCGAGCACAGCAAGCGGCTGGAATGCCGTCACGAGGTCAATGAGATCGTCAGTGCCTGGTGCGGGGCCCTGACCCGGGACGAGGTGGAGGCGAAGTGCCAGGCAGCCGGCGCTCCCTACTCCCCGCTGCACAACGTGGCGGATACCTTCGCCAACCGGCAGTTCCATGCACGGCGAAACCTCATCGCGGTCGACGACCCCGTACTCGGTGACACGCTGGTGGTTCCCAACGTGCTGCCGCGCCTCTCGGAAACCCCGGGTGAAATCAAAAGCCTCGGCCCGACGCTTGGCCAGCATACAGCCGAGGTGCTGGAGGACCTGCTCGGCCTCGACCCCGCAGAGATCGAGCAGCTGCACCGGGACCGGATTATCTGAGCCCGCAGCCCCGCCCAGGGGGCATGCCGCAAGCGGCATGACTCCCGACCCCTGAGCCGGCCGACATCGTCAGCTGCTTTCCTGGCTATCAGCCCCCGCTAAAGCGTCGCGCGGGGGTAAGCTTTTGTCATGGAATGCCAACCCTGGCTGCGGAGCTAGCGTCCAAGATCACGCCTTGCCATCGAGACTCGCAGTTCCGGTAGCGGAGCCTGGCGCGCACAGCGTCGTTATCCAGAACAGATAAGACAAGGAAGGTAAACGATGAGAGTGAACAACGGGTTCAATATACCCAGACTGGAGCACATCGCCGTCTGGTCCGAGAGCATACCGGAGACGGAGTCCTTCCTGGAGGATGTCCTGGGCTGGAAGCGGCACCCGGTGGTGTTCGGGGTCTCGGAAGACAACTCAGTCTTCGGAGGGATGGAGCTCGCGTTCGTCGATGCCAATGGCCTGTGGCTGGAGCTGGTGCAACCGACCACTGAAGGTCCCGGCATGGACTTCCTCCGTGAGAAGGGCAACGGGAGCCTGGTGGAACTCGACTTCGAGATCGACGATTTCGACAAGAATGTCGACGAGATGAAGGCCCGTGGGGTCGACCTCATTGGCATGGATGGCGTTCCACTGCAGGGCGGTGGCTATCTCCATGAATGGGTAGAGGTCGATGGGAGGATCGAGCGTGGCGACGAACGGCTTTCCTATCTGCCTTTCGAGTTGGCTCGTGGAACCAGCATCGAGCTGTTCTGGGAAGACCCCGAAACAGGCGTCGTAGTGCGCCGCGACCGGGATCTGCGACCGGAGTACAAATCCCCGGCCTCGAGCCCACGCCTGGACAGCGTCGTTGTCATCGGCGAGGACCTGGAGAAGCTTGCCGCCTTTTACACGGAAATCCTGCGACTCGAGCGCATCGATGTACCGGAAGGACTCGCTCGCCCCTGGATGGCACTTGGCAACAGCAGCCATGCGTGGATCAACGGCAACAGCGACTCGATCTGGATAGAGCTCATCGCGCCGACGTCATCGAACGGCCAAGCCGGCGTGCTCAGCACCCATGGCGAGGGCACGATCCTGGAACTACTGGCCGAGGTCGACAGTATTGATGATTTTCACGATCAGATGTCGCGCAAGGGCATCAGGATGACGGCCGGCGACGGGGTGCCGCTTCCCGATGGTGAGAAGGCTGTTCTCAATGCGGGCAGTGGTGATCGCTTCTGCTACTTTCCTCTCGACGTAAGCAAAGGCATGCGAATCATGATCTTCGAGCGCGGCCCCGCAGAGACCAGCGTTTTCTCGAAGCGAGACGCTGCCGGCTGACGCTGTAGGGGTTGCCCGGGCGGGGCCGCACGTGAAGTCTTTAGAAGGCACGGCTGGTGCTATGTCGGAGAGCGGCGCAACGACACTGTTTTCCATGGCCGGGAAGACGGTGCTGGTCACCGGCGGCGGTACGGGTCTTGGCTACCGTTTCGCAGAGACGCTCGGCGCTGCGGGCGCGCGCATCATCATCTCCGGCCGGCGCCAGTCGAAACTGGACGCAGCCCTGGAGGACCTGATTGCTGCGGGAATCAACGCGACAGCGATAACCATGGACGTCGCCGATGCAGCCTCGGTCGCTACAGGCTTTGAGGCCGCAGGCGGCGCGGCAGTCGATGTCCTCGTAAACAACGCGGGCGTCGTCGCGCCCGGTTCGCTTGCCGACCTGTGCGAAGAAGACTGGTCCCAGGTGCAGGACATCAACCTGAAGGGCGCCTGGCTGGCCGGGCGGGCCTTTCTCCGACAAGTGCCCAAGGGCGGGGGCGCCATCATCAACGTGGCCTCTATCCTTGGCCTCTGCGTGCAGAAGGGTACCGGAGCTTACACGGCCTCGAAGGCCGGCCTGCTCCACCTCAGCCGCCAGATGGCCGTGGAGTGGGCGCGCCATGGTGTCCGCGTCAACGCGCTGCTGCCCGGCTATTACCGCACGGACATTGCCGAGGATTACCTCGGCACGCCTGAAGGCGAGGCCATGGTCCGGTCCATCCCGGCGCGGCGCCTCGGTGATCCGGCAGACCTAGATGGTGCCATCCTGCTGCTTGCGTCGGACGCAGGCCGATATATCACAGGAGCGACGCTGACCGTTGACGGCGGTCTGTCCCTGCCCCGTGTGTGAGGTGTGTGGGGGGGCACCGAAGGATAAGCGTTTGGCACTTCATGTGAAGAACTGCGCGGCGACCAATCGTAGCCTCTGGGCTTGCATGGGACGATTGCCCGCAAAAAATCTCCGGGGCGTTTGGCGACCCGGTTGCGGGAAACTCCCCGGCCAACCCGGGCCCCCGTCGCGGAACCGGGGACAGACCATAAGGAGGAACGCCGATGAGAACCAACGATAAGCGCCTGCCGCAACGTGTCTTGCTCCTTGCCGCCGTGGCCGCCGCAGGTCAGTCGCTCGCGCTGCCGGTCTCTGCACAGTCCACGCTCCTCGAAGAGGTTGTGGTAACTGCAGAGAAACGGGAGCAGGGTCTTCAGGACGTTGGCATCTCGGTGACAGCCCTGCGCGGCGACCAGCTGGTCGACCTCGGGTTCACCCAGGCCATGGACATGGTGACGCAGACACCGGGGCTCGAGGTGTCCGGGGCCGGGGGCGGCACCGTCAATACCTACAGCATCCGTGGCGTGACCCAGAACGATTTTGCGGCCTCGCAGGAAGGCCCGGTGGCGCTCTACCTCGACGATGCCTACATCAGCCTGAATACGATTGCCAACTTCAGCCTGCTCGACATCGAGCGCATCGAGGTGTTGCGCGGCCCGCAGGGCACGCTCTTCGGGCGCAATGCCACCGGCGGCCTGCTGCATTACGTCAGCCGCCGGCCCACGCAGGAGGCGACGGGCTTCGTCGACCTGCAGCTCGGCGAGGACGGGCGCCAGCGCATCGAGGCGGCGGCCTCCGGCGGGCTCACGGACACGCTGGCCGGCCGGCTTGCGGTGGTCCAGACCGAGAACGACGGCCTCATGGAGAATGCCATCGGCTCCGATCTTCGCCAGCTCGACGAGTGGGCCGTGCGCGGCAGCCTGCTGTTCGAACCCACGGCGGACTTCAGCGCCACGCTGATCGGCCTCTACGGCGACAAGGACGACAACCCCGGCGGCTACGCGCACAGCGTGGCTTTCGACGGCGAATTCGCCGACGACCCCGCCGCCACGGACTTCTTCGGCTACCGTGATGCCGACGGCGACCCCTTCACCACCGAGCAGGACTTCGAGGGGTACAAGCAGGCCGAGGCGACCAACCTCACCCTCGACATGAACTGGCGCCTCGGTGCTTTCGATATCGTCTCGATCACCAACTACCAGGACATCGAGAGCAGCTACGGCGAAGACGCCGATGCCTCGCCCAACGATGTCTACAACTACGAGCAGTTCGAGGATGTCGAACAGTATTCGCAGGAACTGCGCCTCAGCTTCGAGGGCGACTCGCACCGCACGGTGATCGGCGCCTACTACCTGAAGATCGACGGCAACTATGCGACGGTGCAGTCCGGCGATGCGTACTTCGGCACGGGGGTCGGTTACCCGGCGGGCACCACGGAAGACGTGGACGTCGAGCAGACCACGGAGACCTGGGCCGTCTTCGGCCAGACGGATATCGACCTCAGCGATACCCTGGCACTGACCGTCGGCGCGCGGCTGAATCGCGATGACAAGGACTTCGACTACCGGTCCACCGACATCTACTTCCTGCAGGGCGGCAATTACAGTTTCAGCGACTCGTTTTCCGATACGGACTGGTCGGGCAAACTGCAGCTGAACTACCGGCCGAGCGATGACGTTCTCGTCTACGCGGGGATCAATCGCGGCATCAAGTCCGGGGGCTTCAACATGCCCCTCTACCCGATTGCCATCGAGGACTACGAGTTCGGCGGCGAGGCGCTGCTCGCGTACGAGCTGGGCTTCAAGACCAGCCTGGGTGCTTCCACGCGCTTCAACGGTGCCGTCTTCTATTACGACTACGAGGACTACCAGGCGTACTCCTTCGACGGCTTTGCGACCTTCCTGTTCAACGCCGAGGCAGAGGCTTTCGGTGGCGAACTGGAACTGGTGACTTCACCGATAGAGGGGCTCGAACTCCTGCTGGGTGCCTCCTACCTCGATATCGAGGTGACCGACGTGCCGCTCAGCATCTCGCCGGACGGCAAGGAGGACGGTGTGCTGGCGCCCGAGTTCACCTTCAACGGCGTGGTGCGCTACACCCTGCCCGCCTTCGGTGGTGACCTGACCCTGCAGCTCGACGGCTTCTGGAAGGATGACCACAACTTCAACCTGTCCTTCACGCCGGTCATCCGGGAGGAGGCCTACGGCGTGGCCAATGCCCGGGTGATCTACGAAACAGCGGACGGCCGCTGGTGGGCCTCGCTCTTTGTCCGCAACCTGACGGACGAGGAATATCGCACCTACGCCTTCGACACGACGGCTTTCTTCGGGGCGACCGAGGACGTTCCCGGTGACTACCGCTGGGCTGGCGCGAGCGTCCGCTTCACCTGGTAGGCAGAGAAACCGGGTGCGCAGCAATCCTGCACCTGCAATCTGATGGAGGAGACATACCATGGCTGAAGGTTCCGCAAAGCCCGGTCGGCTCGGCCCCGACCGCTGGGGCACGACCATGCCCGCTCACAAGGCTTCCTACGCCCGGGGGCCGTGGTTCTATCGCGATACGGAAGCGATCATGCTGACCTACATGACCGACGAGGACGCCGCCCTGGATATCCTCCCCTCGGACATGGAACTGGTCACGCCGGTGACGGCATTCATGGTGATCGAGTTCAATCACTTCAGTACCAGCGGCGGGCCCTACGGGGAGGTTTACACCGGGGTGCTGGCGACCTTCGAGGGCACGATGTACGGCTATACGAATGCCGTTTACGTCACCACGGAGAACGCCCTGACCCTCGGCCGCGAAGTCTGGGGTTTCGGCAAGAAAATGGCTCACCGGATCGAGCTCACCCAGCTCGGCACGGGCGAGATCGAGGCAGTGGTCGAGGTAAACCCCGGCAACGTCGTTGCCCGCGCGATCATGCGACCCGAGAAGAACGAACCGGCCTCGGTTATGGAAGACCTGCCGCTGGCCGTGCTCAAGGTCATTCCCGACGTTGCCGGAGGCGAGAAGCCGGCGCTGGCCCAGCTGAACTCGGTGCTGTTCAAGGGCGTCCCCCACAAGGGGCCGGACGGCAAGGACGAACTCTTCAGCGGCACGGCCTCGCTGGTGGTCGACACGGTGTCGGACGTAAACCTGCCGGTACACCAGGTGGTCGATGCAAAGTACTTCCGCATGACCGCTGACCTGCCCTACGGCAAGGTCCTGAAGACCTACTGAGGCCATTCCGTGGCAACGGAAGCTCCGGGCTGGACGGCGGACTTTTCGGGGTGTCATGCCCTGGTGACCGGTGCCTCGGGCGGCCTAGGTTCCGCCGTGATCCGTCTTTTCACCCGCCACGGCGCGTCGGCAACGCTGCTGGGGCATCCGGAGCGCCAGCACGAGCTCGACGCCTTGGCCGCCGAGCTGGCCAGGGCCGGGTACAGCGTACACGCGCTGGCGGTTGACGTTACCTCGCCGGACCAGGTAGCCGGGGCGTTCTCCGTAGCAAACCGGGAGCTGGGGCCGGTCACGAGCCTCGTCAACGTTGCGGGCATCTACGAGACCGGCGAGCTGGCACTGGACGATACTGACGCCTGGCACCGGGCGCTTGCCGTTAACCTTCTCGGTGCCCGCGACACCTGCCGGGCATTCCTGACCCAGGCGCCCTCGGGCACCTATCGCACGATCGTGAATATCAGCTCCGACAGCGCGCGTGATGTGGCCGCCGGCGACGGAATCTACGCTACCTCCAAGGCAGCGCTCGAGGTCTATACGAGGCACCTTGCGCTGGAGCAGGGCCCCAGCGGTGTCCGCGTCAATGCCATCGCGCCGGGCTGGATGCGCACAGCGATGACAGAGTCCATCTGGAGCGATCCGGTAGCGCTGGCAGAGGCCGAACGGGGCGTGGCGCTCGGTTACCTCGCGCAGCCCGACGCCGTGGCGCAGGTGGCCCTGTTCCTGTCCAGCGGTGCCGCCAGCTATATCACCGGGCAGGTGCTGACCGTGAACGGCGGCCGTTCCTTCTCATGAGCTCTCGGCGATCTTCATCCGTTAGCAGGAGCGTCTTTCGCTCATGAAGGCTGCGCAGATCCACCTGCTGCGTCGTCCGAAACAGCTCAGCGAGGACGTCTTCGAGCTCGTCACCGTCAATCTGCCCCCGCTGGAAGACGGGGAAGTCCTGGTGCGCAACCGCTTCATGTCCGTCGACCCCTACATGCGGCGCAGCATGGACGAGTCCGGGGCCGACCTCGATCCCTGGCCCATCGGCGGCCCCCTGGATGGGCCCGCGGTCGGTGAGGTTGTCGAATCGCGGCACCCGGGCTTCCGGCCGGGAGACATCGTAGAGAGCATGGCGGGGTGGCAGTCGCACTTCATCTCCGATGGAACACGCCTTGAACCCTACCTGTCGCCCAATACCGCCATCATTCGGCGCGTGCCGCAGGGATCACTCGGTGTTCGGGATTTCGTTGGCGTTTTGGGCATCGCCAGCCAGACCGCCTACTACGGACTGCACCACGCCATTACCCCGCCCGACCACGGCACCATCGTCGTATCCAGTGCCGCCGGTACGGTGGGTTCGATGGTCTGCCAGTTCGCCCGCGCCGCGGGCCTGCGGGTCGTCGCCTCGGCCGGCAGCGACGAGAAGGTCCGCTGGCTGAAGGAAGTTCTCCATGTCGACGCCGCATTCAACTACAAGCGCGAAGCCATTGGCGACGCCCTGGCGCGGCTCTGTCCCGATGGCATCGACCTGGTTTTCGAGAATGCGTCGCCGGAGCACTTCTCCGCCTGCCTGCCCCTGATGAACTACGGCACCACGGTCGCCCTCGCCGGCTTCGTGAGTGTCTATGACAGTGGCGGCAAGGTGCCCAATATCGAGAACTTCGAGCACGTGCTCGACAGTTTTCTCACCATCAGGTCCTTCGCCGTGACCGATTACGCAGAGCACTACGACCTGTTCGTGCAGCGGGTGAACGCCCTGCGGGAACGCGGCGAACTGGTCTTCAAGGAACAGGTTTTCCATGGCCTGGCGGCTGCACCCCGCGCCTTGTGCTCGCTCTTCGACGGGTCGAGCCACGGCAAGGTGCTGGTGGACCTTGAGACTTGACCGCTATGGCGGACGTCGGTGCCGCAGCGCGACAGCTTGTGTCACCGATGCCGCGGCACGCTAGCTGACAAAAATGGCAGTGGAGGATGGGGGCATGAGCACCGTGGAGGACGGCGATCCCGGACCCTGGGTGGACTACGCCAGATCGGAGCGCGAGCCGTGGCAGTCAAGGACCGGCATCGTGAAGTTCCTCGAATTCGTCGTACCCGTTGACGGCATGTCCGAGCGGGCGTTCCACATCTACTGTCAAAGGCACCATTCGGCGCACGTCATGAATATCACCGAGTTTTCGCAGTTCATGAGGAAGTACAACACGGGTCACCGTCTGCCCGGCGCCACGGTGAACCTGCCCGCTGCGCTCGCCCATGAGCACCCGCTGGTTGGCGGTGCCGAGGTCTGGCTCAATAGTATCGAGGAGGTGGAAACGTGGCTCGGAAAGCCGGTCTACGAGTCGCTAATTCGTCCGGACGAGCTGCGCTTTATCGCCCAGGACGGCAGTGCGCAGATCATGGTCGGGAAGGAAAACCGGATCATCGACGACAACCCGGACCTCGAGGAGCAGAACCGGCTAAAGCTCTACCTTCTCGCGAGGCGTCCCGCGGGCACGGATTACGACAGCTTTCATGAAAAGCTGGCAACGGACGCCAGGGAACTGCTGCTGCAGCCGGCTATCCGTGGCCTGCTAGCCAAGGCCGTTGTCACGCACCGCCTTCGCGACCCCCTGCCGGCGGGGTTCGAGACCATGCCCCTCGATGCCGTGGTCGAACTCTGGCCCCGGGACGCGGATGCCCTGCGCTCGCTGTGCAGCACCGACGCCTTCGCCGCCTGGACGTCGGTCCTTGCAGCCATGACACAGGAGGCGCCGAGGGCCCTCGTTGCCCGTATGCACGTCGTGCATGACGAGTTCTCCTTTCAGCCCAGCCTGACTCAGCCACTGACTTTCACCTGGTGATGCCATGAGACTGACGACGCTTTCTGCAGTTTTCGCCCTCAGCCTGGGCCAGGGCCTGTCGCTGCAAGCGAAAGCACAGCATCCATCCACTACCGAAGCCCCGCTGTTCACAGGGGTGAGCGAGATCATCCTGGTCGTGCGGGATCTGGAGGCCAGCATGAAACGGCAGTGGGAGGAATTCGGTATCGGCCCATGGCAGATCTGGACCTTTGACGCGCAGTCCACCCGCGGCTTGACGATGCACGGGGAGCCCTCTGACGCCGCGTTCCGGGTTGCCTATACGCAGATTGGCGACACCTACTGGGAACTCGTCCAACCCCTGGATGACAAGAGCACCTACTACGAAACGCTGCAGGAACGGGGGGAGGGGGTGCACAACATCGTGTTCCAGGTCGCCGACTTCGAGGATGCGGCCGGCCGCCTCGAGGCCCTCGGCTACGAAAGCTACAACGCCGCGCAATGGGGGGCCGTCGAGTTCATCAACTTCGACACCCGGCGGACGCTGTCCGTAATCGCAGAGATCTACCGGGTAGCGCCGGGCGAAGCCTTTCCGCCCCCGGAGGCCACCTATCCACCGGAGATGCCCTGAGGTTGACCGGTAAGTTCGCCGCCATCGGCCTGCCCCGGGAGGCTTCAGGCGCTGTCGCCCAGGGGTAAACGCCTGTCACCACGCGTTAAGCCACCTTCGCGCCCACGCGACTAGGCTGGCAGGCCGTGTACTCGAAATGCCGGCACCGGAGTCGACGCCCTTGGCCAATGCAGCACCCGATCATGCACTGTCCGCATTCACGGCGCTCAGGGACGCTGTCGAGGCCGAGTACCGGCTAAGAACACCGGCCTCCGGCGAGCTCGCCGGCCGGGCCCGGCAGCTGCTCCCGGGCGGTGTCTCCGGGAACCTGCGTTTCTTTCGACCCTACCCGTTCTATACGCGACGAGGCCTGGGCAACGAGATCGAGGATATCGACGGCAACCGCTACCTTGATTGCTTCGGCATGAATGGCCCGCTGCTGCTGGGGCACAATCATCCGGCCATCACCGCGGCGATGTCCGAGACGCGGGAACTCGGATCGCTGCCCCTCAACCCGGCAATCCTGGTTGCCGCAGCCGAGGAAGTCGTGCGCACCGTGCCCTGTGCCGAGCGCGTTCGTTTCCTGAATACGGGCACAGAGGCGGTCATCATGGCCTGCCGCTACGCCCGGGCGTTCACCGGGCGCAGCAAGATCGTCAAGTTCCTGGGCCACTATCACGGCCAGCAGGACCAGTTCCTGTTCGGCATCGACGGCAGCGCCGCGGTTTTCTCTGCCGGTGTGCCTGCCCAGGTGACCGAGTCGGCCATCGCCCTTCCTTTCCTGGATCTCGAACGCGTGTCCACGCTGCTCGCCTCGGATCCGGACATCGCGGCGGTGATCCTCGACCCCGCCATGCATGCCGGGGGCCTCTGGGGCTCGAACCCGGCAGAGCTCGAGATGCTCAAGCGCCTGTGCAGGGAGAACGATGTCCTGCTGATCTTTGACGAGGTCATCACCGGCTGCCGGCTGGCCGCCGGCGGTGCCCAGGCTTACTACGGCGTCACACCGGATCTCGCGACCTTCGCCAAGGCGCTGGGCGCCGGCGAAAAGCTGGCCGCGGTCTGCGGCCGCGCCGATATCTTCTCCGTGGTCGATCCCGCCGCCGCACCCGGCACGCCGCGCGTTTTCCAGTCCGGCACGGTGAACGACGGCGCTGCCGCGCTCGCTGCGGCGGCTCGGGCCCTGTCGCTCTACCGGGAGAAGGAGGCCGGGGGGGAGTACGGCCAGCTGGAGCAGCGGGCCGCCCGCCTCGCGCGGGGGCTGGAGGAGCTGTTCCTCCGGCACCGGATCCGCATCCAGGTCAACCAGCTCGCGTCCATGCTGCAGCTCTACCATTGCAGCGCGCCGGTGGATTTCTGGTCCGCCCAGCAGCTCGACTACGAACCCCTGGAGTTGTTCTACCTGGCCATGATCAACGAGGGCGTGGTGCTGTCGCTGCCGACGTCCAATCACATCTACCTTTCCTTCCAGCACGACGATACAGCCATACAGGGCATCCTCGACGCGGCGGCGCGCGTCCTGGAGCGCTATGACTTCAGTGCCGCAATCAACTGCTGAGCGCCCTGGCGCCTCCGGAGACCTGCGCATGAAAAACAACACGATCGAGGAGCTGGATAACCTCTTCCGGCTGCAGAAGGATGCCTTTGCGCGCGACCGCAATCCCGGGCTCGATGCCCGGCTCAGCCGCCTGCGGGCGCTGGAGGCGATGATGGTCGACCTGCGGCAGAAGCTCCGGGACAGCATCAGCGATGACTTCGGCACCCATAATCCCTGGATTACGGATATCTTCGAAACGGGCGGTGTCCTCGGTCGCAACCGCCACATCCAGGCCAAGCTTGCGGACTGGCTGGCACCCAGCGAACGCCCCCTTGTACCCGAGGCTCACGGCTCGTCCCGCTGCGAGGTAGTCAAGCTGCCGAAAGGCGTCATGGGGAATATCGCGCCGTGGAACTTCCCCATCGAGTGTTCCCTGGTCATGGTCAACGAGATGCTGGCAGCGGGAAACCGGGTGATCGTGAAGCTGTCCGAATTTGCGCCGGCAACGGCCGCTGTGCTGCAGGAGTCGGTCGGCGACTACTTCGACCAGTCGGTGCTGGCGGTGGTAGCCGGTGACCTGCCGCTGTCGCAGCACTTTGCCTCCCTGCCGTGGGACCACCTCACCTACACGGGAAATACCTCGGTGGGCCGCCTGGTCATGCAGGCAGCGGCAGCCAACCTGACCCCGGTCACGCTCGAGCTCGGCGGCAAGAACCCGACGGTCTTCCTCGAGGACGGCGTCAACGAGCAGCGGATACTCGAGTACCTGAGCTTCAAGTTCTGCAAAAACGGGCAGATCTGCACCTCACCGGACTACGCGCTGGTGCCCGAAGCGATGCTGGAAGAGTGGGTGGAAACCGCGGAGCGCGTCTGGCGGCGCGCCTACCCCAGCTACCTGGGGCACCCGGACAGTACCGGCATCATCAACGAGCGCCACTTCGACCGGTTGCTCTCGATGTTGGAAGAGGCAAGCGATGCGGGCGCGCGCGTGATCGCCATGAGCGACGACGGGCCGGACCGGACGACACGGCAGATGCCCATGTACCTCGTTGTGCAGCCCGACGAGGCACTCCGGGTCATGCGCGAGGAAACCTTCGGCCCCATCACGCCGGTCATCACCTATCGCTCTCTCGACGAAGCCTACGACTACATCAACAGCCGGGACCGGCCGCTTGCCTCCTACCTTGTGACTGATGAGCGCGTGCCCGAGGAACTGGAGCGCTTCAAGACGGCCGTGCTCTCCGGGGGCGCGGGTATCAACGTCTTCGGCTTCCAGGCCGCTGAACCCGGCGCGCCCTTCGGTGGTGTCGGTGCCAGCGGCATGGGGTGCCATGCCGGCATCGAGGGATTCAACGGCTACGTTCACCACAAGACCGTTTTCGACTGCGCTGACGATAACCCGGTCAAGGCATCCATCATCGTTCCCTACGACGGTGTCACCGAAGCCGTGGCCAACGCGGTCTTCGGAGGCTGAGGAAAAGCCGGACCGAAACGGACCCTGCACGGGCTGAGCTGATGGAACCGGGACTCATGATGGGCGCGCCGCTGTCCATCGTCGACATTCTTCGCCACGCGGCTGTCTGCCACGGCGACGGACGGGTCGTCAGCCGCCTGGGCAATGGCGCTGTCCATCGCTACAGCTACGATGCCTGCTGGCAGCGGGTCAATCGTCTCGCCCACGGGCTTCGGGCCGCGGGGCTTCAGCCGGGGGACCGGGTGGGCACGCTGGCCTGGAACGACTACCGCCACCTGGAGTTGTATTACGCCGTGTCCGGCCTCGGCGCGGTGGTGCACACGGTCAATCCACGCCTTTCCCTGGAACAGCTCGCCTATGTTATCCAGCATGCGCAAGACCGCTTCCTGTTCCTGGACGCGGAGTTCCTGCCCCTCGTCGAACAACTGCTGCCGTCCCTGCCTGCCGTCGAAAGGCTCTGGCTGCTGGCGTCGGCGCCGGCCGAGGCACCCGGACGCGCGGACCGTGCCGAATCCTACGAGTCACTGCTGGGGGCAGAGGAGGGTCCCTTCCCCTGGCCGGCGTTCCCGGAGACGACCGCTGCATCGCTGTGTTACACCTCCGGTACCACGGGAAAGCCGAAGGGCGTTCTGTACAGCCATCGTTCCACGCTGCTCCACGCCCGTGCCGTGGCCGGTACCGAGGGTTGGCGGCTGGACCGCTTTTCTTCGGTGCTGGCGGTTGTCCCCATGTTTCACGCCTCGGCCTGGGGCATTCCCTACGCGGCACCGATGATGGGCTCGAAGCTGGTGCTTCCCGGGCGCCGGCTGGACGGCGCGTCGCTTCACGAGCTCATCACCACCGAAGAGGTGGATTCCATGTGCGGCGTGCCGACCGTCTGGCAGGGGCTTCTCGACTACCTCGACGACGCCGGCCAGACACTGCCATCGGTGCACACGGCGATCGTCGGCGGCTCCGCGGCACCCCTGTCGATGATCGAAGCCTTTGACCGGAAGCATGATGTATTCGTCGTGCACGGCTGGGGCATGACCGAGGTGAGTCCCGTGGGGACGGTGAACTACCGAACGCCCTTCATGGACTCGCTGGCGCCCGGAGAGCGCCACCGCTACCAGTTGAAGCAGGGAAAGCCCCTGTTCGGCGTCAAGCTGCGCATCGTCGACGACAGCGGGGCGACCTTGCCGAGGGATGGCCGGACCTCCGGACACCTGCAGGTGAGTGGTCCCTGGGTCTGCAGCGGTTACGTGGGTCAGGACGCCCCCCGGGACCATGCCTGGTTCGACACCGGCGACATCGCCACCCTCGATGAGGACGGCTGCATGCAGATCGTCGACCGCAGCAAGGATGTGATCAAGTCGGGGGGCGAGTGGATCAGCTCCATCGAGATCGAGGACGCCGCCCTCGCCCTGGCCGCCGTCAGCGAGGCCTGCGCCGTGGGCATCAACCATCCGAAGTGGGGGGAGCGGCCACTGCTCCTGGTGACCTGCAGCGCGCCGGCCACCAGGGAGCAACTCTTGCAGGAGCTTCGGGCGCGACTGCCCAAGATCGCACTGCCGGACGATATCCTCGTGGTCGAAGAGCTTCCCCACACGGCGACGGGCAAACTTCACAAGGCCGCCCTGCGGTCCCGTTACGCCGATCACTACCAGGGCTGACGCTCTCGTCGGGCTGGCGCACAGGCGGCAATAGGACAATACTTCAGGTGCGGATCGAGACGATAAGAAGAGCGTACCGTCATGACGGTCAAGACACGGACCACCGCCACGCTGACTGAAGGGCCAAGCTTTTCCGCTGAAGGGTTGTTCTCCCGCTTCAGTCACCTGCTGTCGCCGCTCTTGAAAACCGTCGGAATCCCCCAGGCGGCCCTAACCGATCCGAACCTGCAGGTACCGCTGCACAAGCACTGCCAGCTCATGGAACTTGCCGCCCAGTACCACGGGGACGACACCATCGGCCTGCGTATCGGCAGGGAAGTCCATCCCAAGGATCTCGGGCCCCTTGGCTATGCGATTCTCTACTCCCCGACGCTGCTCGACGCGATACAGAACTTCTCCCGCTACCTCACCGTCTATGCCCGGGGCTGCGACATGTCACTGGAGGTCCAGGGCAACAGGGCCGTTTTCACCTACCGCTACAGTTTTGCCGAGCCCACGCCGCTGGAGCGACGCCAGGAAGCGGAGTGCACCCTGTCCATGGTCAAGCACGTGATCGAGGTGGCAACCGGCGAGCGCTGGCACTTCAACAGCGTACACTTCCAGCACAGCAAGCCGCACTCGACGCGCACCCACGAACAGCTGTTCGAGGCACCGGTTCTTTTTGATCAACCCGACAATCAGCTCTCTTTCGACAGTTCGGTACTGAAACGAACGGTAGTCCATGCCGAGCCGCGTCTCTATGACGTGCTCGAGGGTCATCTCGCCCAGGTCATGGACAAGATCAGCCAGGAAACAGACCTGGTGACCGAGGTCGGCTCACTGATCGCGCGGTCGCTGAGCAACGGCGTGCCGTCCATCGACGAGGTCGCCTCGAGCCTGTGCATGACCAAGCGAACCCTGCAGCGGCGTTTGTCCGATGAAGGCATTCTTTACACCGAGTATGCCGACAATATCCGCCGGAAGATGGCCCTGCAGTACGTGGGCCGCACGGAAATGCCGCTCACGGAAATCGCCTTCCTCCTGGGCTACTCTCATGTCAGCGCTTTCTCGCGCGCGTTCCGCCGCTGGACCGATGAGACGCCCCACGACTACCGGCTGGCGCAGGGGAACGGCGCCGAGACACTTTAGCCTTCCCTGGCTATCGTATTGGTCGCCTGAGAGCAGCGCTCCCTTTTTTACCGGCCCCATGCCTGCGTTTGGGGTAGGATGAGTCGGCAACGCCCGTAGCTATCGATCAATCGCAACCATGAAAAACGCCCTTGAACAGTGACGAGGGCCTGAAGTCACCCTGTGAGCTTTACCCGGCGGTGTAAGGGTGCTTCGACTGGCGCTCGTCGGTGAAC
Organism: Pseudohaliea sp.; assembly: GCF_040217025.1. Lineage (GTDB taxonomy): Bacteria > Pseudomonadota > Gammaproteobacteria > Pseudomonadales > Halieaceae > Pseudohaliea. The sequence goes on from NZ_JAVJOA010000011.1 coordinate 243,107, forward strand.
GGTCGCTGGCTGCTGGGTACAACCTGTTCTCGAGGTACGCTGCCTGTGGACTTATCGTGGATCGGCATCGCCCTGCTCTGCGGCCTCGCTGCCAAGAAGCTGGGGCAGGCGCCCCTGCTGGGTTTCCTCGTCGCGGGCTTTGCGCTTTCGGCCCTGGGTGTCGATCCGGGACCGACGCTGGACGAGCTGGCGCAGGTGGGCGTTCTGCTGCTCCTCTTTGCCATCGGCCTCAAGCTGGACATTCCCGCGCTTGTGCGACCGCATATCTTCGCCGCGTCCCTGCTGCACGTGGCCGGCATGGTGCTTGTCGCCGGTGCGCTGCTCGCCATCCCGGTGACGCTGGGCCTCGGCTCCTTCGCCGGGCTGGGCCTGCCCGGGATCGCGACGCTTGCGCTGTTCACCGCCTTCTCCAGCACCCTGTTCGTTATCAAGGTGCTGGAGGAGCGCCAGAACATGACGGCCCTTTACGGCCGCGTGATCATCGGCTTCCTGGTGATGCAGGACCTGGTTGCCGTAGGCCTTCTCGCGGCGTCCAAGGGCGTGCTCCCCAGTCCCTGGGCCCTGGCCCTGCTGGCATTGCTGCCCCTGCGCCATGGCATCGGTCGCGTGCTGGACTGGTGCGGGCACCGCGAACTGCTCGTGCTCGCCGGCCTGTCCCTCACCCTGGGCGGCGCCGCGCTTTTCGAGCTGGTCGGCCTCAAGGCCGACCTCGGCGCCCTGGTCGCCGGCGCCCTGGTGAGCAAGGCGCCCAAGGCCAAGGAGCTGAGCACCGTGCTGCTCGGCTTGAAGGACCTGCTGCTCGTGGGCTTTTTCCTGACCATCGGTCTCAATGGCCTGCCCGACCTGGAGGGCGTGGCGGTGGCCGCCGGCCTGCTCGTTCTGCTGCCCCTCAAGGCCCTGCTGTTCATCGCCGTGCTCATGCTCTTCGGCCTGCGCGGGCGCAGCGCGTGGCTCGCGTCGCTGGGGCTGACGCCCTACAGTGAGTTCGGCCTGATCATTGCCGCCATGGCGATCTCCAAGGGTTACCTGGACGCTTCCTGGCTCGTGACCCTCGCGGTGGCCATGGGCCTCAGCTTCGTGCCGCTGGCGGCCCTGAACGACCGCGCCTTCGAGCTGTACCGGCGTTTGCGGCAGACACTGTCGAGGCTCGAGCGTCGCACCCTGATTCCGCCGGAGCGCGCCGTTCCCGTGACAGACGCCACGGCGCTGGTCTTCGGGATGGGGCGCGTCGGCACCAACGCCTATGACGCGGTGCGTGCGCGCATTGGCGACACGGTCGTCGCCTTCGACGTCGACGACGACGTGGTTGCCGAGCAACAGGCGGCGGGCCGCCGCGTGTTCGAGGAGAGCGCCACGGACGCGGATTTCTGGCAGCGCCTGAAGGTCGACCGGGAGCAGGTCGAGCTCGTTCTGCTGTGCATGCACAGCCACGAGGAACACCTGACCGCGGTGGAGCAGCTCCGGGAGGAGGGCTTCAGCGGCTTCGTTGCAGCGACCGCCTATTTCGATGACGAGGTCAGCGCGCTCAAGGCGAGCGGTGCCGACCTCGTCTTCAACGTCAATCGGGACGCCGGGCCGGCCCTGGCGGCGCTGGCCATGGAAAGGGCGGCCGCGGCGGTCACCGCAGGAACTCAGCCGGGGGTCGATGCCTCACCTTGAAATGGTCAAGGGCCGACGAGCGTTCCCCCGCGCAGCAGCCAGCGTCCCTCCGCCATCACATCGGTGACCTGTCCGCTGTTCGCGTCTGCGAGCAGCAGATCAGCCGGGCCACCGGGGAGCAGCCTGCCGACGCCCGGCAGGCGCAGGGCCGCAGCGGGGTTGGCGGTGAGGCCTGCGATGACCGCCGGCAGCATGTCCGGCGTTGTCTGCAGCGTTTCCGCCAGCAGGTCGCTGAGAGCGGACGGCGCCGCCGCCTGCAGGCCCACCAGCTCGCCGTCCCGGTAGAGCGGCAGTGAACCCCCCGCATCGGACGAGAAGCTGACCCTCGAGAGGTCCGCATCGCCCTCGCGCAGGGCGGCCAGCGCAGCGAGGGCCGTGATGTCGCCGGCGGCGATGAGTTCGGGCGTGGTCGAGACCGTGATGTCGACGAAGCCGCCCTCGCGCGTCCAGGCGGCGGCCTCGGCGAGCAGCGCGTGGCTGCGGTTGACGTGCGTCGGGTAAAGCACGCCGGCCGGCAGGTCGCTGCCCGCGACCACTTCGCGCAGCAGCGCCAGGCGCTCAGCACCCTCGCCCACGTGGACCAGCACGGTACCGCCGGAACCCTTGAGGGTGCCGCCCAGGCGCGTCTCGGCGGCGAGGCGCCGGAGCTCCTGCGCCGTCGGCTGCGTGCCGCGGTGCTCGGCGATGGCGACCTCGCCGATACCGACCACCGGATCGATCAGCACCAGGTCGCGGGCGACGTCGCCGGTGAGCGTCGGTGTCGGCACCCGGTAGGCGCCGCTGAGCATGAAGGCGCGCAGGCCATGGCCGCGCAACGCCATCACGCTGCCATAGAGCACCTCGAGGCTGCGGCCGATGCTGTCGGTGCCCAGGGCGCCGACCGGTGCGGTCACGCCGGCGCGGATGAAGTCCGCCGCCGGGATCTCGGCGGTGCGATTGGCGAAGCCGCCCTCGCCACCGCCGCCGCAGGGGTGGGTCAGCGCATCGACGAGGCCGGGCAGCAGCAGCTTGCCGCGGGCGTCGACCGTTTCCACGGGCGCGCCCTGCACCGCCGCGTCGGCGCCCAGCGCGGCGACCCGGCCGCCGGCCACGAGCAGGTCCATGGTGCCCCGGGGTTCGGGCGCGTAGAGGTCTGCACCGGTGATCAGCGTAATCATGACGGGGCTCCTGCCTGTGCCGAGCGCGCCTGCAGGTAGGCCTGCGTGGCGTCGCGGCGCTCGTGGGAAAGCAGCACGACGAGGTCGCCGGGCTCCGCCCAGCGCAGCGCCGCGCGCACGGCACCGAGCTCCGTCTTGTGCTCGCGGATTGCCGCCCGCGCGTAGCCGAGCCGGCAGAAGGCGTCGCGCAGCCGCGCCGCAACCTCGCCGGGGCCGCGGCCCCGCGCGTGGCCCTCCATGCGCTTGATCAGCACACGGTCGAAGGCCATCGGTTTGCTCGCCTCGGCGAGGGCGTCGAGGTCGGCGTCGCTGCGGTCGCCGGCCTGGCCGACGATCAGCAGCCGGCGCCGGGCGGGCAGGGTGGCGGCCAGTTCCAGCAGCGAGCTGAGGCCGTGCGGGTTGTGAGCGAAGTCGAGAAGCACGGTCGCGCCGCCGATCTCGTACAGGTTGGCCCGCCCGGGATTGTCCGCCGTGCGCATGGCGCACAGGCCGTCGCGGATGGCGCTGTCCGCCAGGCCCAGGGCGCTGGCCAGCGCCGCGGCGCCGAGGGCGTTGGCCACGTTGTGCCGGGCGGCGCCGCCGAAGCAGAGCGGGATGCGCTTCACGGGAGCCAGCGTGGTCCAGCTTTCACCCTCGCAGCGGCCGAGGCTGCCGCGGCGCACCGTGTAGCCCGTCCCGCCGGCGGCCAGGTGCTCGCGGAAGGCCGGTGTCCGCGCATCGAGGCTGAACAGCACGACCGGCGCCGGCGAGCGCGGTGCGCGGGCCATGAGCAGCGGATCCTCCGCATTCAGCACCAGGGTGCCGCGCTGATCCAGCGCCCGGGTGACGATCCACTTGACGTCGGCCAGCTCGTCCAGGGTCTGCACGCCGAAGTCGCCGAGGTGGTCCGAGGCGATGTTGGTGATCAGGGCGGCGTCGGCCCGCGACACTGCCAGGCCGCGGCGCAGCAGTCCGCCGCGGGCGGTTTCGAGAATGGCCAGCTCGCAGCGCGGGTCGCGGAGCACCCGGCGGGCGCCGCCCGGGCCGGCGAAGTCGCTGCGCTCCAGCACGTCCTCGCCCACGGCCAGCCAGTCGGTCGAGCTGACGCCGCCGACCACGCCCGCGGCCCGGGCGATGTGGTTGAGCATGCGCACCGTGGTGGTCTTGCCGTTGGTGCCGGTGACCAGGCCGACGGGAATCGGGCCCAGCTCTGCCCAGGGCACGTCGTCCGGATGGGGCACGTCGCGCAGGTCCCAGCAGCGGCTGTGACGGCCGAGCCCCAGGGAGACCTCGTCGGCATCGAGTACCACCGGCACTGCGCGCTCTTCGGCCGCGGCGAGGAGCCGCCGCAGCCGCGGACGTTCCTCATCGCGCAGTTCCTCGCGCAGGGCGCGGGCAGCGCGCAGGAGGAGGTGGCGGTTGCCGCCCTCGACCAGGTCCCGGGCCGCGTCCCAGGCCGCCTCGTTGACCTCCGTGGCGGTGTAAAGGGCATCGGCCGGGGCGGTGAGGGCCAGGCTGGCGCCGTCGACGGTACGCAATACCCGCAGTTGCTCGTCGGACCAGCCGAGCTCGTCGAGCAGCCGGCGCGCGTGCTGCCGCCAGGCGCCGATGACGAGGTCCGGGTCGCTGTGCCCGAAGCTGACGTCGATGACCGCCCCGGGCTCGGGACCAAAGCGGTTGGCGCCGGTCAGGCGCCGGGAGTCGAGCAGGCGCACGGCGTCGTTCTCAGTCGTCGCTCTCGCGGGCGATGCGCACGCCGCGCTCGTCGCGGATCAGCTCGAGGTCCTCGTCGAGGGAGAAGTCGCCGAAGAACTCCTCGGGAATCTCGATGGCGCCGCGCTCCGGTGCGTCGCTGACGACGTCCTCGCCGGGCTGGAAGTAGATGATCTGCTTCCAGGAGCGGGTGACCTGGTCGGCGAGGATGAGCAGCAGGTCGCCGCCGCGGGCCAGTTCCAGGGCATGCTGGTTGGCATCCTCCTCGCGCTCGATGATCTCGATGCTGCCGGCGTCGACCCCGTGCTCGATGAGGCCCCGGCGCAGCAGCTCGGGCACCTCGCGCGGCTCGCGGCCGCGCAGGTTGTCATCCCGGCGGCAGATGTAGTGGTCGAAATGGCCGGCGGCTGTGGCGGCCACCTCGAGGATGTCCTCGTCGCGGCGGTCGCCGGGCATGGTCAGCACCACGATCTTGCGGCCGCTGATGTCATAGCGGTCGACCACGTCGCAGACCATGCGTACGGCGGCGGGGTTGTGGGCGTAGTCGAGGATGACCCGGAACGGGTGCTTGTCGTAGACGTTCAGCCGGCCCGGTGACTGGAAGAAGGTGCTGTCGAAGGTGCGCAGTCCCTGGCGGATATTCTCGAGGTCGACCCCCATGTGGTAGGCGAGCGCTGCGGCGAACATGGCGTTCTGCACGTTGTGCAGGGCCCGGCCCTCGAGGCTGGCCGGGATGAGGTGGGTCCAGAGCAGCGGGATGTTGTGTCCCTGCTCGTCGTACAGGGTGATCATGTTGCCGTTGATGCCGTGCTCGAGCACCAGCGCCGTGCCGCCGGCGCGGATGTGCTCGCGCACCAGCGGGTGGTTGCGGTTCATGGTGACGTAGCAGAGTTTCTCGGCGGTGCAGTAGTCCGCCATCTGCAGGCAGTGCTTGTCGTCGGCGTTGAGCACCGCGGCGTCCTTTGCCACCTCGACCACCACGCGCTTGACCCGCGCCAGGTCCTCCAGCGTGTCGACACCCTTGAGGCCCAGGTGGTCGGCGGCGATGTTCAGACAGCAGGAGACATTGGCGCTCTGGTAGCCGAGGCCGCTGCGCAGGATGCCGCCGCGGGCCGTCTCCATCACCGCCGCGTTGACCGAAGGGTCGCGGAGCACGATCTGCGCGGCCGTGGGGCCGGTCATGTCGCCGCTGACCGTGAGGCTGCCGTCGATGTAGACGCCGTCGGTGCTGGTCTGCCCGACGCAGTAGCCGGACATCTTCAGGATGTGCGCGAGCATGCGCGAGGTCGTCGTCTTGCCGTTGGTACCGGTGATCGCGGCGATGGGGATGGAGCTGGGCGCGTTCTCGGGGAACAGGGCATCGATGACCGGCCCCGCCACGTTGCGCGGTTCGCCCTCGGAGGGGGCGACGTGCATGCGGAAGCCCGGCGCGGCGTTGCACTCGCAGATGGCGCCGCCGACCTCCCGGTAGGAGCGGGTGATATCCGTGGTCAGGAAGTCCACGCCGCCGACGTCGAGGCCGAGGGCTAGGATGGCGCGCTCGGCCATGCGCCGGTTGTCCGGGTGGATGGTGTCGGTCACGTCGACGGCCGTGCCCCCGGTGCTGAGGTTGGCGGTGGGCTGCAGGTACACCACCTGGCCCTGCTCGGGCACGCTGCCGGTATCCATGCCAACCTGCGCGAGCATGCGCTCGGCGGCGGCGTCCAGGGTGATGCGGGTGAGCACTTTCTCGTGGCCGACGCCGCGCCGCGGGTCCTCGTTCACCCGGGCCACCAGCGTCTCGATGTCGCTCTCGCCGTCGCCCACCACGTGCGCCGGCACGCGCTTGGCCGCGGCGACCAGCTTGCCGTCCACCACCAGCAGCCGGTGGTCCAGGCCGCGGATGAAACTCTCGACGATGACCAGGTCTCCGTGTTCCTTGGCCTTGTCGTAGGCGCGCTCGAGCTGCTCCTCGTCCTGGATGTCCGTGGTCACCCCGCGGCCGTGGTTCGCATTCAGCGGCTTCAGCACCACCGGGTAGCCGATGCGTTCGGCGGCGGCCAGCGCGCGGCGCAGGCGGCTGGTAACGGCCTGCCGGGGCACCGGCAGCCCCAGGTCGCCGAGGATGCGATTGGTCTCGTCCTTTTCCGAGGCGAGCTCCACCGCGATGTGCGGCGTCTTCGAGGTGATCGTGGCCTGCAGGCGTTTCTGGTAACGGCCGTGGCCGAGCTGGATAAGGCTGTAGTCGTTGAGGCGGATCCAGGGGATCCCGCGGGCCTCCGCCTCCTTCACCAGGGAATGGGTGCTCGGCCCGAGGGAACGCTTCTGGCAGGCGCGGATGAAGGCGTCGCGCTCGGCGGGGAAGTCGAAGTCCTGCGGCGCGCCCTCGGGGCGCAGGTCCTCCGGCAGCAGCGAGTGCATGAGGTCCAGCGCCAGCCGGGCCGCCTCGAGCCCGGCGAACTCCTCCTCGTACTCGTAGACCATGTCGTAGACGCCGTGCTCGTCCGTGCTCCGGGTCTTGCCGAAGGTGACGTCGTAGCCGGCGATTTCCTGCAGCTCCAGTACCACGTGCTCGAGCACGTGACCGAGCCAGGTGCCCTCGTCCTCGCGCATGCGGCGCAGGAGGCCGCCGGGCTCGCGGTAGGAGCAGCCGTGCTCGGCGAGGCCGGGCAGGGCGTCGACGAGAGCATCGACGAAGTCGTTGCCGAGCCGCGCCGTGGGCCAGTCCTCCAGAACGCCGAGATCCACCGTGTGGCGGATGACGGGAAAGAGCGCATAGATGTTCGGTCCGCGATAGACGCTGGTATCGACGAAGTGCATTAGGGGGCCCCGCAGGCTCGCGTAAACCCGTACTTTAGCCCCATGGTTGGGCCCGTGGAAGCGTGCCGCCGGTCGCCAGTGTGGTCGCTTTGGGGGATAATCACGCCGAACCCGCGAAGGAGCTTTCATGGTCACGCCTTCCCGCGCCGTACCCGCACCGCACCTGGCCCTCATCGGGGGTCGCCTCGAGCGCGACAACGGGGCGCTGTTCCGCGCCCTCGGCGAGCGCTGCCCGGGAACCATGGTGGTCCTGGCCATGGCCTCCGGCTACCCGGACGAGGTGGGTGCCGAGCTGGTGGAGGACTTCCGCGACCACGGCATCGACGCCGAGCACCTGCCGCTCTACTACGAGAACCGTGAGCAGAGCGCCTTCGACCCGGCGCTCGTGGCCCGGCTCCGCAACGCCGGCGGCATCTTCTTCAGCGGCGGCGACCAGGCCCGCATCGTGGCCACCCTGGTGCAGGGGGGGATCGAGACGCCGGCGCTGGAGGCCATCCGTGCCTTCAACGCGGCCGGCGGTCTCGTCGCCGGCACCTCCGCCGGCGCCGCCATGCAGAGCCGGCACATGATCCTCGGCGGCACCTCCCTGCACGCCGTGAGCCGCGGCGTGGACGCCGGTGGTGACGGCCTGCAGCTGGGCGACGGCCTCGGCTTCTTCCGCCATGGCATCGTCGACCAGCATTTCCTGCAGCGCGGGCGCATCGGCCGCCTGGCCGTTGCCGCGCAGCACTGCGGCGAGGACCTGGCCTTCGGTGTCGATGAAAACACCGCGCTCTTCGTCGATGGCGATGAGGCGCTGGTGCTAGGCGAGACCGGCGTGGTCGTCCTCGACCTGCGCACGGCGCGGGTGGAGCCTGAAGGCGGGCTGCGCGATATCCGCCTGTCCTACCTCGACAGCGGCGATCGCTTCGACCTGGCCCGCCGCCGCGCGCTGCCGGCGCCGGACAAGCGCCGGGTCCGGGTCACCCGGGCCTCCTTCCGCCGCCCGGCACCGGTGCGCCGGCACGCTTTCGGTGCCTACGCGGTGCACGACCTGCTGCTGCGCCTGGTCGAGGGCGATCCCGCCTTCTACCGGCGCGACGATGCCAGCGCCGTGGACACGGCCTACGCGAACCGGGTGCGCGTGGAACTGGAGCGGCAGCCGCGGCGCTCGCGCGCGCTGCGCGCCCGGCGCAACGGTGAGATCCGCTACTCGGGGCTGGACTTCCGGCTGCATCTCTCGCGCATCGCCCTGGCAACGCCCGTGACCCTCAGCGAGACCACCACGGTCCTGCGGCCGGATCCGGCGCCCGATGCGAGCCTCGTTCTTCTCGGCAGTGCGCCGATGGGCTGGCGCGCAGCGGGTACCGCCCAGCTCCTGGAGCACCTGCGCGCGCCGGTCGGGGTCCTGGCCACCGCGTCGGGGGAGCCCGACACTATGGCGCGTCGCTATCTCGACTGGCTGGCGCAGCAGGGAATCGCGGCCGAACTGATCGACGTGTCGCTGTCGAATATCGAGCGCGCCGGCCGTGACCGCGGGCTGCTGGCGCGGATCGGCAGCATGGGCAGCCTGCTGTTCACCGGCGGCGACCAGCGCCGGCTGACGGAAACGCTGCTGCATTGCGCGGAGGCGACCCCGGTGCTGCACGCCGTGGTCAGCGCCTACGAGCACGGCACGCCGCTGCTCGCCGTGGGCGCCGCCGCCTCCGCTCTCGCCGACCACATGATCGCCGGCGGTGACAGCGAGGACGCGCTGCGCGATGGCAGCTCCGGCGATGCGGGTGCCGAGGGCATCGTCGTCGAGCGCGGCATCGGCCTGCTCGGCCACGGCCTCGTCGACCAGAACTTCCTCGGGCGGCACCGGCTCGGCCGCCTGCTGGTGGCCTGTGTCGCGCAGCGGGTGCGCTACGGCTTCGGGCTCTGCGAGGGCTCGGGCATCGTGCTGCACGGCGGTGAGCGGGTGCTGCGCGCCGTCGGGGACCGCGGTCTCGTGGTCGCACAGCTCGACCCGGCACGCGCCCGGCTCGGGCGCAACGACTGGTCGCCCGACGGCATCGCGCTGCGGGTGCTGGAGCCGGGGCAGACCTTCCACCTCGACACGGCCGCCGGCGACAGCGGTCATCCGTCCGCCGAGGGCGCGGCGCTGCTGGAGCGCGTCATCGCCGATCTCGCCATCGACCTTGCCGCCGTGCACCCCACCCCGACGCCGGCGCATGACGCCGCGGCCCTCGTCGCCGCGCTGCGCGGCAATCCCGTGCACTGAGGGGGCCGGCAGCGCCGAACCGGGCGCCGGTCCCGATCAAGGTCCTCGCCGCGCACGGACTTTGCCGTCTTCCCCCCGGTCGCTATGATGTAGCCTTCCCCGCCCGTCGCGAGTAGCCGGCGCAGTGATCGACCTGCTTCCTATCCTGTTCCTGCTGGGTGCCGCCCAGGGGGCATTCCTGGCCTTCGCGCTGTTCACCGGGCGTGGCGGCAACCGGCGGGCCAACCGTTACCTCGCCGCCTACATGATGGTCTTTGTCTGCGCGCTGCTCGATTATTTCCTGGATGCCACCGGCCTGACGACGACGGCCGTCTGGCTGCGCACGCTGCTCTGGCCGAAGGAGTTTCTCTACGGCGTGTTCATCTATCTCTATTGCCGTGAGGTCACCAACCCGGGCCTGCCGCTGCGGCTGCACCAGCAGCTGCTGCTCTGGGTGCCCCCTTTCCTGCACGCCTGCATCACCTGGCCGCTGCTCTGGCTGCCGGCAGACCTGCAGCTGGCCATTCTCGGCAACGATACGTCGCTGCACGGCCTCTACGGGGCGTGGCGCATTGTGCTGGGGGACGGGGAACTGGTGGTGACGGTCGGTCAGCTGGCCATCTGCCTCGCCCTGAGTTTCCGCCTGGTGAGGCGGCACCGCGCGCGGGTTCTCGAGGAGTTTTCGACGCTGCAGCGAGTGTCCCTCGTTTGGCTGCGCAACCTGCTGGTGGCCACCTCGCTGGTCTACGCGCTCTGGCTGGCGGAAGAATTTCTGAGCGAGGACCTCCTGCAGGGCCGCGAGGGGCTAAATGTGGCCCTGGGCCTGAGCATGGTGGTATTGATCTACCTCTTCGGCTGGCTCGGGCTGCGCCAGCCGCTGATCTTCTCGGGCACCCCGTCCGCGCCGGCCGCAGTCGGTCCCGGGGCCGCGCCCGTTCCGCCCGACGCGCCGCCGCCTCCGGCGTCGATCAAGTACGCTCGCTCGGCCCTTTCCGAGGACCTCGCCGGTGCGTTGGTGGCGGAGCTGGAAGACCTGATGACGACGGAACGGCCATTCCGGGACCCGGACCTGTCCCTCGCCGAGCTGGCGACGCGTCTCCAGGTGTCCACCAACTATCTCTCCCAGGCGATCAACCAGCACGCCGGCCGGAACTTCTTTGACTTCGTCAACGGCTACCGTGTGGCGGACACCCTGGCACCCCTGGCGGAGACGGAGCGCGGCATTCTCGCGGTCGCCATGGATGCCGGCTTCAACAGCAAGTCCGCTTTCTATACCGCCTTTCGCAAGCACCAGGGCATGACGCCGGGCCAGTACCGCAAGGCGCGGCGCTCCGGCGGGGCCTGAAACGTCCGCACCTGCAGGACAGGACCCCGCCTAGACCTGGTTTTCCGTTCGATCATGACGGGCAGGACGCCAGGCCCGGTTCTGCCACCCACACTGGTTCCCAGCCCGGTACGACCGGGACAACCTGACAAGGAACCAGCACATGACTACGAAATACCTTGGGGGGACCCTGTTTCTCGCCCTGACTCTTGGACTCGGCGCCTGCGGTGGTGGTGGCGGTGGCGGTGAACCCGGCCAGCCCGGATCCGGGCCGTCGGGAATTGCGAGTACCTATCGCGGTATCTGGCTCGCCGAGGCGTATGGCCGGGCGATGGAAATAGGCAGTGCGACGGTGCGCTGGCTGGACTACACCAGCGATTTCTGCCTCGCGGCCGACGAGGCCGACGGCGTTACGACGGAGGACCTCGAGGGCCTCTACCGCCTCGACGGCGATCAGCTCGAGCAATACGGCGCCAATGGTACGGCCGCATTGTCCGCGCCCGGCGAGCGTTTCAGCCGGGTCGAGGCGCTGCCCGACAGTTGCCGCGCGGGGCTGACGCCGACGGTCGGCGAATCGGGTTATAGCCCCGATGCCGCCCGGGACCTTGCGCTCTACGCGCAACTGCTGAGTGAGTATTCCATTCACCCGGAACTTCGCAATGTCGACATATCGGCGATTTATTCCGGTATTTCGCCGACGATCGGTGCGAATTCGAGCGAGGAGGCGCTCGTGGAGGCACTCTTCCAGCTCACGGCGCCCCTGGGCGATATTCATACCTCCGTCGAGACCCCGGTCGGCCTGGTCCGCGTGCAGAACAAGCAGACGCTGGACTGGCTGCTGCTCGACGAGTACCTGCAGCAGGAGAGCCTTTCCGGCACGCTGACGCCCGCCCAGGTCGATGCCGCCAATGCCTATATCGGCGCGCAGCGCGATCGTGATCGCGCCGTGACCCTGTCCTACGCCGCCTCGGAGCGGCCGCCCCGGCAGGGCGGCCGAGGCCAGCTGACCTGGTTTACCAATAGCGGTATCGGCTACCTGGCGATCGACGCGATGACCGGCTTCGCGGTTGAGGAGGACAACAGCGCCCAGCTGGCTGCGCTCGATGCCGCGCTTGACGAGGCCCTGGGCGACCTGCAGGACGTTGCGGCCCTGGTTGTGGATGTGCGCCGTAACGGCGGCGGCCGGGATTTCCTGGCCCTGGCTGCGGCGAGCCGCTTCGCCGCCAACGAGACGCTCGCCTACCGCAAGCAGGCCAGGCTCGGTACGGGGCGCACGGAGGCCGTGGACGTCTATCTTTCACCGCGAGGCCGGCAATACCTCGGCCCGGTGCTGCTGCTGACCAGCGCCAGCACGGTGAGCGGCGGCGAAGTGTTTGCACTCGCCATGCGTTCCCTGCCCCAGGTCACGCTCCTCGGTGAGCCGACCCAGGGCGCGTTTTCCGACGTGCTGGAGAAGCGGTTGACCAATGGCTATGCGGTGGGCCTCGCCAACGAGTACTACCTCGATCCGGAAGGCCGCTCTTTCGAAACCCTGGGCGTTCCCGTGGACGTTGAAGTCATCCAGTTCGATGCGCAGCATCGCCGAGAGGGCATCGACCTGTCGATCGAGGCGGCCGTCGAACTTCTCGGCGCCCGGGGGGAATGAGCGTGTCTGCCGTCCTGATGCGGCGCACGATGGCGGGGCTGCTGCTTCTTTCCGGTCTGCTTCTCTGTTCCCTGGTACCCGGTGGCCCGGTGGAGAACCGGGACTTCTCGGCGCTGTCGCCGGCCCTCCTGCTGGCATTCAATATCGTGTTGACCGCCCTGGGGCTCGGGTCTTTCCTGCTCGTGGCGGGTGTGCTCCGGGGCCAACCCGGGGCGCTGCGCCTGTCCTTCTGGGCGGGGGCCGCCTACCTCCTGGTCTATGGAATCGACCTGCTCGGCTGGTTTCCGCCGACTCCATCGGCGATGAGCGAGGCACTGTTGGCGGTGGAGCTGGCGGGCCTGCTGGTCGCCATGGCCCTGCTGTGGGTGTCGGTGCATGGGCAGGAGGCGGGCCTGCGCGGGCGGGCGGCAGCGCCGATGCCTGCCGCGGCCGTCCTCGCGCTTGCCGTCGTAGCCATGATGATCGTGGCCTTCGCCACGGTGTCTGCGCTCAGGGGCTCCTGATCCCGCCATTGCGCTGATCGCGCGTCGCCGGGGTTGTTCGCCCCGGCCGGCGCGCTGGTCTATCTTTCGGCCATGGTTGCAGAGAATCGCTGAATCCGTGGCCGCGCGCCGCCTGACTGTCTGCCTGGCTGCCACGCTCGTGGTGGCGACGGCCCGTGCGGCCCACCCGAACAACTCCATCGCGCCCCGCATACCGCGGGCAACCCCCTACGGCTATCACATCAGCCTCAGCGACGATCCCCGGCGACGCGGCGGTGAGCCGGCGCCGGCGCCGGTGCAAATGCCGCTGCCGCTCACGGACTATCGCGCCGTCGAGGAGAAAGCCGGTGCCTACACGGCGGCGCTCATCGAGCCGGCCGGTGACCTCGGCCGCGCCCTGCAGGCCCGCGGCGACCACCGCGAGGCGCTGCCGTACCTGAAGCGCGCCGTACACCTGGCGAGGGTCAACGAGGGGCTGGCAACGCCGACCCAGCTGCCGCTGCTGGAGCGGGTGCTGGCCAGCCAGCTCGCCCTCGGCGATCGCGAGGCGGCGGCCGGAACGCAGCGCTACCTCCTGCGCCTGCGCCTTGCGAATGCGCCGGACGAGGCTGCTCGGCAGGCGGCGGTGGCCGCGTACGCGGACTGGCAGCGCGGGCGCTACCTGGCCCGTGAAGGGTTCGACACCTACCGGTTCCTGGTGGACCTGCGCCTGCTGAACGAACGCGAAATCGAGCGGCTGGAAGCCGCGGAGGCTGCGGGCCAGGCCGGCGCCGACCTGGCCCAGCTGCCCTACCTGCGCGACATGCTGCGCACCGAGTACCTCGTATCCCGCTACGACGGCGAGCGCCAGGAGACCATCCGCATGCGCGCCGGCTCCTCGGCGAACCAGAGCTATGCGCCCTCGCAGAGCCTGGAGGCCGAGGACTTCCGCCTCATGCGCAAGTACAACTACCGCGGCGGCCGGCAGCTCGCCGAGCGCATCATCGAGATCCACCGCGCGCAGCCCGAGCCGGACCGCGCCGCGCTCGCCCAGGCGCTGATCGACCTCGGCGACTGGCACCTCTGGTGGCACCAGCCCGGGCCGGCCCTGAGGAGCTATCGCGAGGCCTGGGATCTCTACGCGGACGATGGCGACCCGGCGACCGATCCCGCGGTGCTGTTTCCCGCGCCGAGGGAGCTGCCGGTTGCCTCACCCTTCTTTACGGCGGCGCCGCCACCGGATGAGCACCTTGAGCCCGCCGAGGGACAGGCCCGTTTCACCGTGAACCGCCTGGGTCAGCCCCGGGACGTGGAGCTGGCCGTGCTCGAGGCCCGCGACGAGAGCGCAGCCCGCAGCGCGCTCTACCGCATGATGAAGGATTTCCGCTTCCGGCCGGTGCTGCGCGGGGGCGACGCGGTCGACAGCGGCGGTCTCACGCGCCGCTACCGCTTCCGCTACTGAGCGGCCGAGAGGAACGGCCCGTCGACGCAGAGCCGGCGCCCGTCCGGTGCCGCGCAGGCGCCGCAGATGCCGACGCCGCACTTGGTGAGGTAGTCGATGGCGCTGAAGATCTGCGAAGGCTGGCAGAACTCGCGCTGCACGGCCTCGGCGGCGTGCACCATGGGCGCCGGGCCGCAGTTGTAGAACACCAGCTTCTCGTGCTCCGCCGGGGTCATGGCCTCGAGGCGTTCGCGCATCAGTTCCGTCACCCGGCCGTGGAAGCCGGCGCTGCCGTCGTCCGTGGAGACGTGCACCTCGGCCACGGCGCGGCATTCCTCCAGGTAGTAGAGGCGCTCGGCGCTGCGGGCGCCGGTGAAGACTTCCGCGTTGCCGAAGTCCCGGGCGAGCTGGTAGACGGCGGCGAGGCCGGTGCCGCCGGCGACGGCCATGATGTGTGCGTCTTCCGGCGGGCCTGCAGGGATGCCGTGGGGGCCGCGGACATAGGCCTCGGTGCCCACGGGCAGCTCCATGAGGGCGTGCGTGAACTGGCCGACGTCGATGGAAACGAGCGTGAACGGGTCATCGTTCAGCGCCGAGAAGGGTTTCTCGCCGAGACCGGGAATCCACAGGAAGATGAACTCGCCGGCCTGCACGTTCACCTTGCGGTCGAAGGTGAGCAGGGCGATGTCCTCGCAGACCCGCGTGTTGTCCACCAGGGTCACGGGGCGGAAGTGCATGTCGACGTCGTAGCGCACCTGGGCCTCGGCGTGAGCGCTGCCGCTGTCGAGGTCGGCTTCCAGGGTGCGGAAGTACTGCTCGATGTCGCCGGTGGTCATGCCGGTGAGCGCCGAGCCGATGCCGACCACGGTGGCGCCGGCCTCCCGGGCGGCGCGCACGTCCTCGGCGCTGGACAGGCCGCCGCAGCCGACGATGGGCAGCTCGCTCACGGCGCGGATCTCGCGCAGGCACTTGAGCGCGATGGGCAGCACGCCCTTGCCGGACATGCCGCCGGCGCCGTTGGACAGCACCGGGTGGCCGTGGGCGCTGGTATAGCCGGGCCCCACGGTGTTGATGGCGCAGAAGCCGTCGGCGCCGGCCTCCTCGGCGGCGCGGGCGATCGCGCCGATATCGGGCGTGTTCGGGGTGAGCTTGGGGATGACCGGCACGTCGACGGCGGCTTTCACCGCGGCGACGATCTCCGCGACCAGCGCCGGATCCTGGCCCATGGCCATGCCGTAGCCCTTGGCGTGCGGGCAGGAGAGGTTGAGTTCCAGGCCGTCGCAGACCGGCGCCAGTTCGCGGGCCACGGCGACGAATTCGTCGACGGTGCCGCCGAAGATGGACGCCAGGAGGAAGCGGTCGTCCGGCACGCGGAGGCCGGCGAGCACCTCCCGGGAGGCCTCCGGGCCGGGGTTGGTCAGCCCCACGGCGTTGACGAAGCAGCCGGGGGCGTACTGGCTGTACACCGGTTCGCGGTTACCGGCGCGCGGCACCGGGCCGATGCTCTTGGTGGTGATCACGCCCACCTGCGGCACGTGGTCGAGGAAGTACTGCATGATCGGGCCGGCCGTGGTGACGATGCCCGAGGGGATGGTGAAGGGCCCGGACAGGCGCTTGCCGAAGAACTCTGTAGTCAAGGAAACCCCGCGATAGCTGGCGGTGGGCACAATGCCCGCATTATACCGCCTGCCGCCGGCCGCGGCAGGCGGACGCGCTCAGACCAGGCGTTCGAAGACGTGGTTGACCTTGCGGCGCTTGCCCGACAGGCCCAGCTTCTTGCGCGGGCCGGACTTGTCGGTCATCACGAAGCGGTAGGACACGTCTGTGTGGCGCATGGCGATACCGTGCACCAGCCCGGCCCACCACTCGGGGGTGTGCAGCGTGCAGTGGGCGTTCTGACCGTTGGGCAGGTGTTTCACCGCCGGGTAGCAGGCGACATTGGCGAACACGAACTTGCGCGCCAGGCTGAACATCTCGTCGATGACCCAGGGCACGTCCGGCTCGGTGATGTGCTCGAGCACGTCGGTGCTGATCACCGCGTCGTAGGGGCGGTCCGGCAGCGCGGCGAAGGGGGCGTGGCCCGGGTCGTAGCAGCGGATCTCGTCGACGCCCCAGTAGTCCTGCAGGCTGCTCACGGTGAGCTGGTTGTCGATGCGCAGGTTGCGCTCGGCGTAGGCGAGGCCCTTGCCGGCGCCGTAGTCGAGGAGGTCCCGGGCGCCCGTGCGGTCGATGAGCGCCTTGATCTCGCGCACGTGGCCCACGAGCATCTTGCCGGGGAAGGTCTCCTCGGCACTCTTGCCCTCGGCCTGCTCCCCGGCCGTGTGCAGGGTCTCGTACATCTGCACCATGGCGAGGTACTCGGGGCTGGGGTTGTCGCGGGTGTACATGGCCTGGCTCACGGGGCGTCGGGTGCGCGCGATGCTACCACCGCGGGCGGTGCGGGGACAGGGGCCTGCCGGCGTCGCGGTCCCGCTTCAGGTCCCGCAGAAAGTGCGCCGCACCTGCTCTTCGGGGCGTGCCGGCCGCGCCAGGTCGGCATCCGCCGGGTCCCAGGTCCAGGGCTCGGCAACCCGCTCCGCCAGGCGGCGGAAGGGCGCGAGATCGCCGCCCTCGGCGGCCTCGATGGTCGCCTGCACCAGGTGGTTGCGGGGGATGAACACGGGGTTCGCACCGCGCTGCCGGGCGCGGCGCGCGTCCGGGTCCTCGCCGTCGGCGGCGAGGCGCTCCTGCCAGCGCGGCAGCCAGGCGGAGAGGGCGTTCCCGGCCTGGAACAGGCCCTCGAAATCCCCGGCGTCCGGCCCGTCGAACTCGGTGAGGTGGCGAAAGGCCAGGGTGAAATCGGCGCCGTCCTCTGCCAGCGCCGCGAACAGGCCCTCGACCAGGTCGTCGTCGTCCGGCCGCAGGGCCCGGAGGCCGAGCTTGCGCGCCAGCCCCGCCGCGTGCGCCTCGCTGAACAGCCGGGGGAAGGTGCCGAGGGCTTCCTGGGCGAGGGCGATTGCTTCCTCCTGCCCGTCGTGCAGCAGCGGCAGCAGTGTCTCGGCGAAGCGGACCAGGTTCCAGTGCGCGATGCCCGGCTGGTTCTGGTAGGCGTAGCGGCCGCCGTGGTCGATGGAGCTGAAAACCGTTTCCGGGTGGAAGGCCTCCATGAAGGCGCAGGGCCCGTAGTCCACGGTCTCGCCGCAGAGCAGCATGTTGTCCGTGTTCATCACGCCGTGGATGAAGCCGAGGTGCTGCCAGCTGGCGATGAGCCCCGCCTGGCGGGCGATCACGGCCTCCAGCAGTGCAAGGGCCGGGTTGCCGGCCCCGGCGAGGTCCGGGTAGTGGCGCTTGATCACGTGGCCGAGGAGCGTTTCCAGCGCCTCCCGGTCGCCGCGTACGGCGAAGTACTGGAAGGTGCCCACGCGGATGTGGCTGCTCGCCACCCGGGCGAGCACGGCGCCGGGCTCGATGCCGTCGCGCATGACGCGCTCGCCGGTCGTCACCGCCGCGAGGGCGCGGGTGGTGGGCACGCCGAGGGCGTACATGCCCTCGCTGACGAGGTATTCGCGCAGCACGGGTCCGAGGGGCGCGCGGCCGTCGCCACCCCGGGACCAGGGGGTCGGCCCCGAACCCTTGAGCTGGATGTCGAAGCGGCGGCCCTCGCGATCGAGGAGCTCGCCGAGAAGCAGGGCGCGGCCGTCGCCGAGCTGCGGGTTGTACTGGCCGAACTGGTGCCCCGCGTAAGCCGCGGCCAGGGGCTCCGCGCCCTCGGGGACGGCGTTCCCCGCGATCACGGCCACGCCCGCCTCGGAGGCGAGCCAGTCCGCGTCGATGCCCAGTGCCGCGCACAGCGGGCGGTTGACCCGCAGGAGCCCGGGCTTGCGAACCGGGGTGGGGTCCAGGCGGGCGTAGAAGTGCGCCGGCAGCCGGGCGTAGCTGTTGTCGAAGGGCAGGGCGGGTGCGTTCATGGCGTCGGTGGCTCCTGGTGCGGGGTGCCGGGGCAAGTTGGCGCGGCCGGCAGCACAGGGGTAACCTTAGCGGCGATCGCGCCGTCGCGAAAGCGCCGGCGCCCCGCTTAAGTCCCTGTTTCTATTAGGTGAATTCATGGGTGACGCGCAGTCCTGGGACATTCTCATCCGCAACGCGACGGTGTTCGACGGCAGCGGCGATGCGCCGCGGAAACTCGACCTCGCGCTGCGCAAGGGGCGGATCGCCGCCAAGGGCAGCGCCCTGCCGGCGAACCACGCCGGGCGGGTCGTGGATGCCGGCGGCCTCTGGCTCATGCCCGGCCTTCTCGACATTCATACGCACCTCGACCTCGAGGTCGACCTCGAGCCGACCCTGCCCGAGGTGGTCCGCCACGGCACCACCACCGTGCTCGTGGGCAACTGCAGCCTCGGCACCTGCTTCGGCACCCAGGCCTTCGGCGGGCAGGAACCGATCATCGACTGCTTCACCCGGGTGGAGAACATCCCCAAGAGCGTGCTGCGCAAGTGCGTCGAGGCGATCACCTGGGACAACACGGGCGATTATCTCGACCATTTCGACGACCTGCCGCTCGGGCCCAACATCGGCGCTTTCGTTCCGCACTCCATGCTGCGCATCGAGGCCATGGGTCTCGCGGACAGCATCAGCCGCGCCCCGACGGGCGCGGAGCTGGCGCGCATGGACGAGTTGCTGGAGGGGGCCATGCGCCAGGGTTATGTCGGCATGAGCACCGACGGCCTGCCCTTCCACTATCTCGCCAATGACCCGCACACGGACAAGCGCATCCCGACCCAGTTCGCCAGCTTCGGCGAACTCCGGCGGCTGCTGAAGACCGTGCGCGGCCACGACCGTGTCTGGCAGACCACGCCGATCCTGCAGAACCGTGCCACGGCGCTGCTCTACTTCGCGCTGACCAGCGGCCGGCTCTTCGGCAGGACCCTGAAGACCTCGGCCCTCTCGGTCATGGAGTTCGCGCTGGCGCCGCGGGCGGCGAAGGCCTTTCTCGGCTTCGCCGGGCTCATGAACAGCCCCCTGTTCAAGGGCAACCTGCACTTCCAGGCCCTGGGCACGAACTTCCGCATCTGGTCCGACGGCATCGTCAGCCCCATGTACGAGGAGCTCGACAGCACCTGCCGGCTCATCGCCAAGGAATACGACGACGTGGCCGGCCGCCGCGCGCTCCTCGATGACCCGGCCTGGGTCGAGGACTTCCGCGCCGACTGGCACCACGGCCGCCGCGGCCGCAACCTCGCCCACCTGAAGGCGAAGCTCGGCTTCCCGGAGCACATGGTGGTGCGGGAGCTGGACCGGCTGGTCTTCGACGGGGCGCCGGTTGGCGAGTGGGACGGCGAGACGCTGCAGGCGGTCTACGAGCGGGTGCTCTCCTACCAGGCGGGGGCCGGCGCTGCGGCGCGCTCCGCGGACGAGGAGGCCGCGCTGGCCGCCTTCCCGAAGCCGCTGGGCGACGATGCCGACTTCATGCTCCACCTGCTGCGCGAGTACGACAAGGGTTTCCGCTTCTGGACGGACGTCGGCAACGTGGGCAACCGGGCGACGCTCGACTACCTGCTGCACGAGCGCGCGCTGCCGGGCTTCAACGACTCCGGCGCGCACATCACCAACATGGCCTTCTTCGACGGCAACCTCATGTCCCTGAAGCTCGCCCAGCAGCACGGCCTGGACACCGTCGGCCGCATGGTGCGCCGGCTGACGCGGGAGCCGGCGGAATTCTTCGGCCTTGACGTCGGCACCCTGGACATCGGTGCGCAGGCGGACATCACGCTCATCGACCCGGAGCGCCTGCGCGACTGGGACTGCAACGATACCCGGGAGTACATCTACCGGGACCTCTTCGAGCATCACCAGCTGGTCAACCGCCCGCAGGGCGTCGTGCGCCAGGTGTTCATCCACGGTGAATCGGTGTGGGAAGACGAGGGTTTCACGCCGGTGCTCGGCAGCCGTCCCCTGGGCCGCGCCCTGCGCGCCGCCTGAGCCCTCGCGCGGCTGGCCGAGCCCCGCTGACTGAACAAGGAGAACCGCATGCCCCGCTGTCACCGCGCCCTGGCGCTCGTCTTCGCCCTCGTTGCCCCCGCTGCCTTCGCCGTGGAGCCCGGCGAGGAGGGCATCAGCCGCGTCCTGGCCAGTGGCGAGGTCGACCCGCCGCGGGTTGCCCCGCCCCGGGGCGATGAAGCCCGCGGACCCTTCCCGCGGCTGACGGTCGCCAATGCCATGCTCGTGGATGGCACCGGCGCGCCGCCGATCGGACCGGTGACCCTCACCATCGAGAACGACACGATCACCCGCATCGCCGGCAGCCGGCCCGCGGATCTCGACGCAGAGGGCGAGGTCATCGACGTGGCCGGCGGCTACGTGCTGCCGGGGCTCATCGATGCCCACGTCCACCTCGGCACGCCGTCGCACGCGGCGGCGGGCGCGCTCACGGACCCGGAGTACGTCCTCAAGCTGTGGCTGGCCCACGGGGTGACCACGGTGCGCGACGTCGGCGCGGTCATGGGCCTGGGCTGGACCCTCGAACACCGGGCGCTGGCGGCGGCCGGCGAGATCAGTGCGCCGCGGCTGCGCGTCCACGCCATGTTCCCGCCGGAGACGGCCACGGCCGAGGCGGCCCGCAGCTGGGTGAGGGCCGTGCACAAGCGCGGGGCCGATGGCGTGAAATTCCGCGGCGCCCGGCCGGGCCCCTTCGCGGCCGCCATGGACGAGGCGAGGCGCCTCGGCGTGAAGACCTCGTACCACCATGCGCAGCTTTCCGTGGTGCAGACCAACGTCCTCGACAGCGCGCGCCTGGGCCTCGACAGCATGGAGCACTGGTACGGGTTGCCGGAGGCCATGTTCGAGGACCGGGTGATCCAGGACTACCCGCTCGACTACAACTATGGCGACGAGCAGGACCGCTTCGGCGAGGCCGGCCGGCTCTGGCTGCAGGCGGCGGCCCCGGGCTCGGGCACCTGGCGCCGCACCATCGACGAGCTGGTGGGCCTCGACTTCACCCTGTCGCCGACCTTCACCATCTACGAGGCCAGCCGCGACGTGATGCGTGCCCGCAATGCCGACTGGCACGAGGCCTACACCATGCCCTATATGGCCCATGCCTTCGAGCCGGACCCGGAGATCCACGGCTCCTATTTCTTCGACTGGACCACGGCGCACGAGGTCGCCTGGAAGCGCAACTACCGGCGCTGGATGCATTTCGTCAACGATTACAAGAACGCCGGTGGCCGCGTGGTGGCCGGTTCCGACGCCGGCTTCATCTACAAGGTCTACGGCTTCGCCTACATTCGCGAGCTCGAGCTCCTGCAGGAGGCTGGCTTCCACCCCCTGGAGGTACTGCAGGCCGCCACCCTGAACGGCGCCGAGCTGCTGGGGATCGATGACCTCACCGGCAGCGTCGAGGTGGGCAAGCGGGCGGACCTGGTGATCGTCGACGAGAATCCGCTGACCAATTTCAAGCTCCTCTATGGAACGGGACATCGCCGGCTCAACCGTACAACAGGAGAGATGGAGCGTGTGGGCGGCGTGCGCTACACGGTGCGCGACGGTATCGTTTTCGATGCGGCTGCGCTGCTCGAGGACGTGCGCGAGCTGGTCGCGGCGCAGAAGGCCGCGGAAGCGCAGGCCGCGCCGCGGTAGTCGCGGAGGAACCCGGGAGGCGTTATGACAGGACGGCAATGGGCGTCAGGGCTGGCGGCGGGGCTGCTCCTGGCCGGCTGCACCACGACCAGGGAAATCATCATCGACGAGAAGGGCGTCGACATGGCGCGCTACCGGCAGGACCTGGCCGAGTGCCAGGGCTACGCGGAACAGGTGCGCACCGGGGAGAAAGTCGCCAAGGGGGCTGCCAGCGGCGGCGTCATCGGCGGCGCGATCGGCGCCATCACCGGCGGCAGCCGCGACAGCACCGCGCGCGGTGCTGGCGTGGGCGCGGTATCCGGCGCCG
Organism: Pseudohaliea sp.; assembly: GCF_040217025.1. Taxonomy (GTDB): domain Bacteria; phylum Pseudomonadota; class Gammaproteobacteria; order Pseudomonadales; family Halieaceae; genus Pseudohaliea. Next base: position 265,427 of record NZ_JAVJOA010000011.1, read on the forward strand.
CCAAGGGGGCCTCCCGCGGTGAGCAGGAGGAGGTGCGGGTCGTGAAGCAGTGCCTGCGCGGCCGGGGCTACCGGGTCCTCAACTAGCGTCGTTTCCCCGGCGCCGGAAGAGGCGCCGCCACCAGGGCCTGCGCGGCTTGCGCTGCCCCCGGCGATGGCCCTCGGGCACGCCGTGCTCGGCGTACCACTGCTCCCACTCGAACGGCGTCATGGTGCGCGGTGGCTCGTTCGCCTTCGCCCGGCGCAGCGATTGCGCGCGCAGGGAGGTGTCCGAAGGCTCCTCCCGCTCCTCGAGAAGCTCCCGGATCAGGCGCTGGTTGCGGGTTTCCATCGCCGGCGCGCCTCAGTTCTCGTCGAAGAACTTGTCGAGAAGTTTGCCGGCTTTCTTCTCCAGTTTTTTCCTGGCCTCGTTCTTCAGCGCGTCCTCGATGACCGCCTCGGCGTCGAGCGCGCACCAGTCCTTCGGTTCGCCGCCGAGGTCGCCTTCGCAGGCCACCGGGAAGGTGAGGGCCAGCAGCCGCTCGTCGACGGCGCAGGCGGGGTCGAACTCGGCCAGGGCGGGCTGCAGCCGGCCGCCGATCGTTGCGGTGAAGTCACCCGCCAGCAGGGCGAGGTCTCCCCGGCCGGCGAGGGCGATGCCGGGCAGCGTCGCGGCCAGGCGCTCGAGGCGCGCCCGGCCGCCGCCGACGGCGATGTCGGCCTCGAGGGTGTCGAAGGCCGTATCCGCGGGGAACGGCTCGCTCAGCTTGTCGCCATTGGCGAGCGCCACCACCTGGCAGAACGCCTGCTGTACCGCGACTTCCCGGACGGTCACCGCGTCCGTGCGCAGGGTCACCGGGCCGGTGAGCGCCTCGATCAGCGCTTCACTGTCATCGCCGCGGCTGTTCAGGTCCCAGGTCAGGCTGGCCGTGCCGCTGCCTGCCACCGGGCTGCCCAGGGCCTCGAGGGCGCTGCCGAGGGCGAGTTCACTGACCGCGCCGCGGCTTTCCAGCGTCGCCGGGGCGTAATGCGCATCGAGCGTGGCCGAGAGGCCGATCCTGCCGCCGTGCACCGTGCCGCTTGCATCGCTCAGGGTGACCGTTCCCTCCACCGCGCGCAGCGTGGCGCTGACCCCCGTCAGCCGGTGTGGCCCGAGCTGGACCTCGTCGATGGCCAGGCGGGCAGCCGTGTCCATGGCTCGCAGCACATCGTAGGGCAGCTGGCCCGGCCCGGCCGGCGCCTCCCCGGCCGCCTCCGGTCCTGCCAGCGCGAGCAGGGCCGGGGTGAAGCGGTTGAGTTCGAGACTGGCGTCGATCATCGGGCTCCCGGACTGCGCATAGCGCACCGTGCCCTCGCCCCGGGTGTCGGCCACCGCGAGTGATACCCGGAAGTCGCCGGTCTCGCCGCGGAGGTCGACGTCGCCGCTGAGAGAGACCTCCAGCGGTTCCGTGGTCAGCCCCGTCAGCGTGACCGACAGGGCCGGCAGGGCGATGCGTCCGGCGTCGAGGTCCGTGCTCAGGCGGCCGGCGGCGGCGATCTCCAGCGGGGGCTCGTCCGCGTCGCCGGGGACCTCGAGAAGGAGCTGCAGCGGCGTTTCCCGCCCGGCGGTGTTCACGCCCTCGGCGGTGAAGTGCTTCAGGTGGACCAGGGAGAGCGTCGTGCCCGCGGGGTCTACCGTGCGCAGCCGGATATCCCGCAGGCTGAGTTCGCCCACGTCCAGGGCCAGGGGGGCGGCCAGGGCCTCGGCGCCGCCGGCGTCTACCCGGCGTGCCGCCCGGCGCGCCGCGTAGAGGGCATCGAGCTCGGCGTTGGACAGGCCCACGGTCGTGTCTGCGGCGGCGGCGCGTGCCTCGGCGGGGTCGGCCACGCGGGTGAGCTCTGCGTCCTCGAGGAAGAGCCGGTCGATCTCCACGCTGCCGCGGAGCAGGGGCAGCACCGCGAGGCCGATGCCGAGGTTGCCGGCGCGGAGTACCGGCCCCGCGTCCGGCGTCTCCAGGGTCGCATCGTCGAGCGCCAGGGACAGCCGCGGGAACAGCGACAGGGCCACGTCCCCCTGCACCGTGAGCCGCGCACCGGTCTCGGCCTCGAGGCGCTCGCCGGCCATGGCCACGAGGCGCTCCCGGTCGACGAGGAGCAGGCCGGCGATCGCGGCGAGGGCCAGGACGGCCAGGATGATCAGCAGGACTTGCAGGCTGCGTGCCATGGAAACTCTCCGGTAAAGCGGATCGGGCCCCCATGGTAGTCCCCCGGGCCCGGCGGCGCACAGCGCCTAGGCGGGCGCCGCGCCCCCGTGGAAACGACGCTCCACGTGCCGGTCGAGGATGCGCTCGCGCTCGGCGCGCACCCGCGGGTCACTCTTCAGGGCCCAGAGCGTCTCCCGCGCCCGGCGCTGCGCGGCGACGGGGTCCACCACGGGCGCGGGGTAGGCCTCGGCCGCGTACAGGGCCTGCTCCATGGGCGTCAGCTCCCAGGGGGTGTGGACCAGTGGCGCCGGCACCTCCGCGAGCTCCGCTACCCAGCGGCGGATGAACTCGCCCTCCGGGTCCTGCTCCTTCGACTGCTTCACCGGGTTGTAGATGCGGATGGTGTTGATGCCGGTGACGCCCGCCTGCATCTGCAGCTGCGCGTAGTGGATGCCGGGCTCGAAGTCGAGGAACAGGGCGCCCAGGTGCGCGGCCCCGGCGCGCCAGTCCTGCCACAGGTGGTGGCAGAGAAAGCTGACCAGCATGGCCCGGGAGCGGAAGTTGATGTAGCCGGTGGCGGCGAGGCAGCGCACGCTCGCGTCGATGAGCGGCAGGCCCGTGCGCCCCTCGCGCCAGGCAGCGACCAGCTTCTCGTCGTGCCCCCGCGGGTGGGCGAGGTAGCCCCGGTTGAGGTCCTCGTGCTCCATGCGGCACTCCATCTCGAACTTCTGGATGAAGTGGCAGTGCCAGTGCAGGCGCGACTCGAAGGCCGCCAGCGCCCGCCCCCAGCCCGATTCGCGGCGCCGCGCCTCGAGCGCCTGGAAGACCTGGCGCACGCTGAGGTTGCCCCAGGCCAGGTAGGGCGACAGGCGGGAGCAGCTGCGGCGGCTCGCCGCCGGTTTCGAGATGTCGAGCTGGTAGCGTTCCGCCCGGCGGTCGAGAAAGCTCTCGAGGGTCCGCCGGGCCGCACTCTCGCCGCCGCGCTGGAACAGGGTTTCTTTCCGCTGCCAGGCCGCAGGCGGATCAAAGGCCAGCGGGGCCAGCGCGTCGAGCACGGGCGTCGGCGGGGGGCGATAGGCGCTCCAGGCGGGGGTGGCCAGGGGTGCGCGCATGGTTTCTCCCCAGCGCCGGTTCCAGCCACGCCGGTGTGAAAGGCCCCGAGTCACGCCGTTGCTGGGGGTCTCCAACCAGCGGATGCCCTCGGCGTCACAGAAGCGCGCCACGGCCTGGTCGCGCGCGAAGGTGACGGCGAGACCGGTCTCTTCATGGGAGTGCAGCGTGGCGATGCCCACGGCGCCGTGCACGCGGCGCAGTACCTCGACGGCGTCGCCCCGGACCGCGAGCAGCGTCGCGCCCCGGTCCGCCAGCTGGCTGCGCAGGTCCTCGAGAGACTGCCAGATGAAGCGCCAGTGCCGTTCCGAGTAGTGCGGGTCCGCCAGCAAGACGGGCTCGACGATGTACAGGAGCAGCAGCGGCCGGCCGCCGGCGAGGGCGCCCGCCAGAGGGGCATGGTCTGCGAGGCGCAGGTCGCGCTTGAACCAGAGCACATCGATGCTCATGCGGTGGCGCTCGTGCTCTCGCCCTGCCGTTCACCGCCGGGCTCGCCCTGTCTGTCGCTCGGCCCCTGGCCGGCAAACGGGTTGCGGATGGCCTCACCGGTCGCCGCGGCGCGCAGGGCCACGCTGCCGCGCCGCAGCGCGCCAAGGAGGATGTGGTAGGCGTCCCGGTCGACCGCACCGGGCGGTGCCCCGGCCGCGCGGCGGGCGCTGTCCCGGCGAGCGAAGCTGCCCTGGTAGCTCCAGTCGCGAACCGCGTGCCACTGGTGCCGGGGCTGCCCGGGGAGCGGCCGGGTGGCTCGCTCCTCGAGCAGGATGCCGCCCTCGAAGGGCCAGGCGGCCAGGCGCTGGCCGCCGAGGGCGGCGCGCAGGCGATCGTTGTGCACTGCCGCGGGCTCCTCGCCGGCACAGGCGCCGCGGCAGCGGCGCAGCTGGTACTGGAAACAGGGGCCGCGCCCGCCCTCGAGGCCGAGGACCCGCGCGCAGAGCCCCTCCCGCCGCGCCAGCTGGCGCAGCCGCTCTTCCGCCAGCTGCTCACTGTGGTAGAGGCCGAGCGGGGCGCCGGCCAGCGCCTCGCCCTCGGGGAAGCAGGTGGCCCGCGGCTGCAGGAAGCCGCCGGGGCCGGACGCCAGCTGCAGCGTCCACAGGCGGCGCGGCCGCCGCTGCCGGCGGTTGTAGAGCGGCAGTTCCGCCTTGATGGCGGCGTTCTCGCGCAGCAGCGCGCCGAGCTCGCCCGCGCAGGGTTCGCAGTCGATGCGCTCGAGGGCATGCAGCATGCGCTGTTCGCGACCGGGAGATCGCGCCGCCCGCAGGTGGCTGGCGACGCGCTGGCGCAGGTCCACGCTCTTGCCGACGTAAAGCAGTGCACCGCCCCGGTCGAAGAAGCGGTAGACGCCCGCGCAGGCAGGCAGGTCGTCGACCCCGGCGCCGGCCAGGGGCCGGCCCCGGCGCGTCAGGCGGATCGTGGCTGGCGGCGGCTCCATGGCGCCATGATCACGGAGCGCGCCGGCGCCGCCCAGCTTCGTTCAGGTTCTGTCGCGGCGCGTTGCGCCTCAGGCACTCATGGCGGCCTGGATCGCAGCGATGCTCCGCGCCGGGCCGTCGCCGATGTCCGGCAGGTGCAGCCGCCGGGTGATATCCCGTGCCGAGATAATGCCGCGCAGGCACTGGTTGTCGTCGTCGGTGACCAGCAGGTACTGCTCGCCGAGTGTCTGCATGGTGCGGAGCACTGCCCCGATCGTCGCTTTGCCGAAGGCACTGAAGCTCACCGCGTGCAGCTCGTTTCGCGGAATCATCACGTCGGCCACGGTCAGGTCAGACCGCGGAATATTGGTCGCGTTGGCAATCCGCATGAGCTTCGAGGAGCGGATATCGATCTGGGTAACGATGCCGCGGAACGTCTCGTCGGCACCGATCACGAGCTTCAGCCCGCTGTGTTCCCGGCGCATCATCGCTTCCGCGTCATCGACGCTGGTCGCGCTTTCGAGCATGGGCGGCTGGTTGCGGCTGAAGTCCACCAACAGGTCCAGAGCCCGGCTGTTCAGGTTCAGGAGTTCGCCCGGTTCGGGCCGGCGGACCTGGATGGCCTCGCCAAGGGGAAGGGTATCGAGTTCCCGATAGTGCTTGATGTTCATGGTCTGTGCTCCCCGGCGCGCCCGCCCTGCGGTCGCGCGCCGTCGTCAGTAAAGGAAATGAGGGTCGGCTTTACTGGCGGGCGGGGGGGGGGCGCGGGACTGGTGTGGCGCGAGGCGTGCCGCGGGGCGGAAAGCGAGGGCCGCTGTGCGGATCGGCGCCGCAGCTCCGCCCGGCAGCAGGGCGGCGGCCGGCGCCGGCGGCGGGGCCAGGGCGGGATCGCTGAGTGATTCGGGGCTGTCACCGGCCTCCGTGATGGCGACGCTGCTATCGACGGACAGCGCACCCTCGAAGCCGGCCGCGCTGGCACCCTGGAGCGCGAACAGCAGCAGCCCGCCGATGAGGGCGAGCAGGAGGCTCTGCTGTTGGCGTCGTGACTGCATGGCGAGTCGCCGCGTACTTCCTTTCTTATTACTATAGCGCTGCAGCGCTGTGGGCGACAGCGCAATCGTGGTCCGCAGGGAGTAGCGAGGAGACGCCGTGAAGCTGACTATCAGGGAAGCCCTGCGCCGCGCGCCGGGCCGGGTCGTGGTCGAGTCCGTCGACCTGAGCCTGTACATAGCCAGTATCGAGTTCGAGGGAGAGCGCGTCCTGCTCATCGGCGAGGACGGCAAACCCCTGAAGACGCGCAACCTGCTGGCGATGAAGGAACTGCTCGCGCCGCTGGCCGCCTGGCCCTCCGTGCTGCGCCAGCGCAGCGCCTACGACGAGATGTGCGGCCAGTCCTGGGCGCCGGCGGACAACACGCTGGAGGTGCCCCTCGACGTGGGCGGCCAGCCCGCGCCGCACTGGGAGCACTGAGTGCTCAGGGATACTGCCGCAGCGTGAGCGTATCGCCGCGCTGGGTGAACTCGACGTGGCGCAGGAAGGACATGCCCAGGAGCACCTCCCGGGTGCGCAGGCCGGACGCGACGCCGGCCTCCACGTTGTTGAGCTCGATGTCGCCGATGCTGACGCTGTCCAGGCGCGTCGCGTAGCTGGTGCTGTCGCCGTTGGCGGTGCGCGTGACGAAGGCCCGCCCCCGCGGCAGCGCCAGCCTGTCGGCGAGGTGCGCGGGAATCGCGACACCGGTGGCGCCCGTATCGACGAGGAAGACCACCGGCTGCCCGTTGATCGCCCCGCTGGTCACGTAGTGCCCCTGCCGGTTGCGCGCGAGCACCACTTCGCGGACGCCGTCGTCGGTGACCGTCGTCGCCACCTGCTGGTTCGGGTTGTGCTGGCGCTCGATGAGGCCGGTGAAATACCAGGTGAGCATGCCCAGGATCAGGATCCAGGCGATCACCTGCATGCCGAGCCCCATGCGCCGCTGTTCGTTGACGGGATCTGTCATGGTCCTGTTATGAGTCCGCTGAGGCTCCCCGGTTCCCTTGCCTGCACTGCGTTACCCCCTTGCTACGTCGCCCGCGGCGGGCGGACCACCCGGCCCGCTTTTGCCACCCGGGGGGTTGAGCCCCCGGATTGGCGGTCCGGCAAGCCGTGATACCATCCGGAGCGTATTCCGTCACTCCGCGGCTGTGCCGGTCGCACGGCGTAAGGAAGCGTAAGCGATGGGCTCGAACCCCTGGCAGTCCCTGCGTGCAGGCCGCGCCATCGTCATCATCGATGCGGCCCACCGCGTGGAGCGGCGCCTCCTCGATCGCTGGCTGGAAGAGCGCCTCGCCGAGCACGACTGCAAGGCGACCATCGAGCGGGTCATCATGCGCATCGCCCGGCGCCCGGAGCACCTCGACGCCATTCCCCTGGAACCGCTCCTCGGCAGCACCGCCGACGACGTGGTGGTCCTGCCGCTGCGGGTGGTCTGGCGCAGCTCCCTTCACGCCAAGACCACGCGGCCGCGGCCCCGCGACCTGCTGTTCGGCAATCCACGCCGCCCGGGTACCTGGCGCGCGAAACGCATCCTCGCGCAGCACCCGGATCGCGCCGTGTGTATCGCCGGCGAGCCCGCAACCCTCGGCGATCTGCGCGAGCGCCTCGTGCAGCGCGACGGCGCTGCACCCCAGCCGCGCCAGCTTGCCGAGTTCATCGCCGCGCAGGCGGGCCTCGCCCTCGATATCGCCGAGCGGCGTCTGCAGGGCAGCCGCTACAAGGTGCCCCGGCGTGTAGCCCAGAACCTGCTCGCCAGCCCGCGCTTCCGGTCCGCCCTGGCCGAGCTCAGCGAGGAAACGGGCAAGCCCGTCGCGCAGCTGCGCCAGGAGTCCGAGGCGATCATGCGCGAGCTGGTGGCGCGCCCGGCGCCCTTCTGGCTGGACGTCATGGCGCAGCTCAACCACCTCATCATGTCCCTGGGCTACGAGTCCGAGGTCGTCATCGACCGCGAGGGCCTGGAGCGGATCCGCCAGCTGGTGCGCGAGAATCCGGCCGCGCTCCTGTGGACGCACAAGACCCACGTCGACGGCTTTGCCGTCAACTCCATGCTCTTCGACAACGACTTCCCCAACCCGCACATCCTGGGCGGCGTGAACATGGCCTTCGCCGGGCTCGGTTTTCTCGCCCGCCGCGCCGGCGCGATTTTCATCCGTCGCAGCTTCAAGGGCGACCCGCTGTACAAGCTCGTGCTGCGCCACTACATCGGCTACCTGATGGACAAGCGCTTCCCGCTGAGCTGGGCCTTCGAGGGCACGCGCTCCCGCGTCGGCAAGCTCATGCCGCCGCGCTACGGCCTGCTCAAGTACGTGATGGAATCGGCGCACGCCACCGACGCGCGCAACCTGCACATCATTCCCATCGCCATCAACTACGACCTGATCGGCGATGTGCGCGACTACGCGGTGGAGCAGGCCGGTGCAACCAAGCAGCCCGAGAGCCTGCGCTGGTTCATCGGCTACCTGCGCGGCCTGCGCCAGCCCATGGGCCAGATCTACTTCGACTTCGGCGAGCCGGTGGTGCTGCCGGAGGTGCCCTCCGTGGAGGACGAGCGCGAGCTGCAGAAGGTCGCCTTCCGCGTCGGCCTCGAGGTCAACCGGGTCACGCCGATCACGCTCCCGGCGCTGTTGTGCATGGTGCTGCTCGGCGCCGCGCCGCGCGCGCTCACCAGCGACGAGCTGCTCGCGGAACTGCGTGCGCTGGTGGCCTGGGCCCGGGAGCGCGGCATCCGTCTCGCCAGCCACCTGGACCTCGACGACGAGGCACGGCTGGACCTCATCGTCGACAAGATGATCGCCAACGGGGTGCTCACGCGCTACGACGACGGCCCGGAGCGGGTCTATGCCATTGCCGGCGAGCAGCACGGCGTGGCCAGCTATTACCGCAACACCATCGCCCACTTCTTCGTGGACAAGGCCCTTGCGGAACTCGCGCTGATGCGCATGGCGTTTCGCAAGCTGGTCGGCCTGGAGGCTTTCTGGTCCGAGGCCGAGCGGCTCCGGGACTTCTTCAAGTTCGAGTTCTTCTACGCGCCGCGGGAGGAGTTCCGGGTGAACATTGCCGGCGAACTCGCGTGCTACCGGCCGGACTGGGAGGCGCTGCTGGAGGAGGAGGGCGGTGCCGGCCAGCTGCTCGACGGTTTCGGTCCGCTGGTCGCGCACAGCACCATGCTGCCCTACATCGAGGCCTACCGGGTCGTGGCGGACGTGCTCGCCCGCCAGCCCGCGGCCGGCGCCCTGGATGAACGGGACTGCGTGCAGCAGAGCCTCGCCTACGGCCACCAGGCCTACCTGCAGCGGCGCATCAGCTCCGAGGCATCCATCGGCAAGCTGCTGTTCTCCAACGGCTTCAAGCTGATGGCCAACTTCGGCCTTGCGGAGGCCGGCGACAGCGCCCGTGGCGAGGCGCGTCTCGCCCTCGCGCAGGAATTCCGTACCCTGCAGCGGCGCGTGGAGCGCATCCGCGCTGCCGCGCTGCCCTGAGGAGGTGCCTGCCATGCAGCAGTTGAGCGCCCAGGATGCCCAGTTTCTCTACCTGGAAACGGCGCACAACCTGACCCACGTCACCGCCGTGTCCATCTACGACCCGAGCACGGTGCCCGGCGGACGCACCGTGCGCTTCAAGGACATCCTCGCCCACGTGGAAGAGCGGCTGCGCTTCAACCCGCTGTTCACGCAGCGGCTCCTGCGCCTGCCCCTGGAGATCGACTACCCCTGGTGGGTGGAGGACGAGTACTTCGACCTCGAGTACCACGTCAGCCACGGGCGGCTGCCGGAGCCCGGGGACTGGCGCCAGTTCTGCATCCACCTCGCGCGCTATCACTCCCGGCCCCTGGACATGAACCGGCCGCCCTGGGAGATGTACGTGGTCGAGGGGCTGGACCACGTGCCCGGCCTGCCCGTCGGCAGCTACGCGATTGCCACCAAGGTGCACCACGCGGCCGGCGACGGCACGTCCCTGACCCGTTTCTTCGCCAGCCTCGCCGACGCCGACCCCGATGGTACGCCGGCCGTCCCCCTGGAGAAGCCCTCGGAGCAGCCCCGGGGGGCACCGTCGGTCATGGCGCTGGCGCGCCGCGCCGTGGGTAACAACCTGCGCTCGCCGCTGCGGCTCGCCGGCGGCGTACTGCGGGCTGCCCCGGGCCTGCTGCGCAGCGCAGAGGAGTCTGTGCTGCGCCGCGGCGCCGCCGCGGACAAGGACCGGGTGGCAGTGCCGCCCACCCGCTTCAATGTGCCCGTATCACCGCACAAGGCCTTCGGCGCCTGCTTTGCGCCCCTGGACCAGCTGCGCGCGGCGCGCGAGCAGGTGCCCGGCGCCACGGTGAACGACGTGGTGCTCGCAGTCTGCGCCGGCGCCCTGCGCCGCTACCTCGAGCATCATGAGGAACTGCCCCGGGAGCCGCTGGTGGCCTGGGTGCCGGTGAATGCGCGGGCGCGCGATGGCGACGACGGCGCCAGCTCCGGCAACAACATCACCGCCATGACCACGCGCATCTTTACGGACGAGAAGGACCCGGTGAAGCGCCTGCGCAAGATCCACCGCGCGACGGTGCGCAGCAAGGCGGCCCGCGCCGGGGTATCGGCGCGGGTCATGACGGACCTCACCCAGCACGTCCCGGCCGCCACGCAGGTGCTGGCGAGCCGCCTCCTGCTGAACAGCGGCGTGACCGCGCGCTTCTGCAACCTGTTCATCTCCAACGTGCCCGGGCCACAGGTGCCCCTGTACATGAACGGCGCCCGCGCCGTGCACAGCCTGGGGCTCGCGCCGCTGGCCGACGGCATGGGGCTGTTCATCGCCACCCCTAGCTACAACGGCGAGATCGGTTTCAACGTCATCTCGACCCGGGAGATCCTGCCGGACATGGACGTCTTCATGCGCTGCATCGAGGACGCCCTCGCGGAATACCGGGACCTGCCGGCGCCCGGGCGCAAGGCCCGCAAGGCGCCGGCGCGCAAGGGCACGGCGAGGCGGAAAAAGGCGGCGCCCACGCGCAAGGCCGCCGCCGGGAAGCGGACGCCCGCCGGCAAGCGCAAGCCCGCGCAGAAGAAAGCGGCGCCGCGGCGCAAGGGCTCGGGGAAGGCGTCGTGAGCCGCACGCTCGCCATCGCCATCTGCGGGTCCGGCGGCGCCGGTGTCGTCGCCTGCGGCGAACTGCTGCTCCGCGGCTGGGCGCGCGCCGGCGGCCTGGGTTTCCTGCGCAAGGCCTTCGGCCCGCAGATCCGCGGCGGCGAGTCGGCGGCGCTGCTGTGCCTCGGCGAGGACGAGACCTACCTGCCCACGGCGGCCATGGACCTGCTGGTGGCCCTGGACTGGAATCAGTTCGCCCGCTTCGAGGATGAGATCGCCCTCGGTCCGCAGAGCACGGTGCTCTGCCCGGATGACGACGAGGTTCCGGCCAGTGTGCAGGCGAGCGGCGCCACGGTGGTTGCGCTGCCGCTGGCAGCGGCCGTCGCCGGGGCGCACCCGGAGGGCCGGCGCAACATGTTCGCTCTGGGGCTTCTCGGCCAGCTCCTCGGCCTCGACGCCGCGGCGCTGGCGGCGCTGGCCACGGCGCGCCTGGCGGGCAAGGCGCCGGCCTACCGGGATGCCGCGGCGGCCTGTATCGACGCCGGCGCGGGCTGGCCCCTCGCCGTCGCCGTGACGCCGCCGGCCCGGCCCGGGGGTGAGCGCTGGCTGCTCACGGGCAACCAGGCCGCGGGCTACGGCGCCCTCGAGGCCGGGGTGCGCTTCGTCGCCGCCTACCCGATCACCCCGGCCTCCGATGTGCTCGAGTACCTGGCCGGCGCGCTGGAAGCGGTGGGCGGCCAGCTGGTCCAGGCCGAGGACGAGCTGGCGGCGGTGAACATGGCCCTGGGTGCGGCCTTTGGCGGTGCGGATGCGTTCACGGCCACCTCCGGACCGGGCCTGGCCCTGATGACGGAGAGCCTCGGTCTCGCGGTCGCCAGCGAAACGCCGCTCACGGTCCTCAACGTGATGCGCGGCGGGCCCTCCACGGGCATCCCGACCAAGAGCGAGCAGGGCGATCTCGATATCGCCCTGCACGGGCTTCACGGCGACGCGCCGCACCTGGTGCTCGCCGCGCTCGATATTGCCGACTGCGCGTTTACCACCAGCTGGGCCGTGGCCCTCGCCCGGCAACTGCAGACGCCGGCGCTGGTGCTGTCGGACCAGTTCCTCGGCCAGTCCCTGGCCATCGTCTCGCCGCCCGGGCTTCATGTCGCGCTGCCCGCCGCAGCGGTGGAGACCGTCGATGCCGGTGAGTACCTGCGCTATCGCCTCACGGCGTCGGGTGTGTCGGCGCTCGCGCTCCCGGGCGACCCGGGCCGGCGTTTCACTGCAGACGGTCTCGAGCACAGCGAGCGCGGGACGCCCTCGACGGCGGCCCGGGACCACGCCGCCCAGCTCGACAAGCGCGCCCGCAAGCTGGCCACGCTGGGCCCGGGTCCGCACTGGGGGACGGTCGACGGGGAAGGCGAGCTGGCGCTGGTGACCTTCGGCTCTGCCAGCGCCGCGGCCCGCGCCGCCGCTACGCGGCTGCGCGCGGCCGGCACGGCCTGCCGCGTGGTCTGCCTGCGGCTGCTCGCACCGCTGCCCGCGGCGGCGCTCGAGGAAGCCCTCGCCGGCTGCCGCCGCGTCCTGGTCGTGGAGCAGAACCACTCGGCGCAGTGCTGGCGGCACCTGCGCGCGCACCTGGGCGACGTGCCGGTGCCGGCCGAGAGCTTTGCCCGGCCCGGGCCGGCGCCCCTCGATCCCGCGGCGATCGCCGCGATGCTTGCGGAGGAACCGGTCCATGGCTGAAGCGGCCCTGCGCCCGAAGGACTACAAGTCGGGCCTGAAACCGATCTGGTGCCCCGGTTGCGGGCACTACGCGGTGCTCAACGGCCTGGTGAAGGCGCTCGCGGCGCTGGGGCTGGACCGGGACCGGGTCGCCCTGGTCTCCGGTATCGGCTGCTCCTCGCGCCTGCCCGCCTACGTCGACAGTTACGGCTTCCACGGGGTGCACGGGCGCGGCCTCGCGGTGGCGCAGGGGCTCGCGGTCGCGCGCCCGGACCTCGCGGTGATCGCCCTCGGCGGCGACGGTGACGGCTTCTCCATCGGCGGCAACCATTTCATCCACGCCTGCCGGCGCAACGTCGATATCACCTACATCGCCATGGACAACGAGGTCTACGGCATGACCAAGGGGCAGGCCTCCCCGACCACGCCGATGGACTGGGACCACAGCAAGCTCACCCCCCACGGCCCCGGCATCCGGCCCTTCAAGCCCGCCGCCCTGGCGCTCGCCGCCGGTGCGCCCTGGATCGCCCGCGGCTATTCGGGCAACCCGAACCAGCTGGCGAAGTTGCTCGCCGCGGCGCTGGAACACCGGGGGTTCAGCTTCCTGCACGTGCTCAGCCAGTGCATTACCTACTGCCCGGAGCAGACCGACTGGAAGGCGATCGTCAGCGAGCGCGAGGACGAGCCCGTGACCCGGGCCGACGCCGCGGCACAGCTGTTCCTGGCGGAGGACGGTTTCGCGACCGGTCTGCTCTACGCCGAACCGCGCACCCCCTGGCCGCCGGCGGCGCCCGCCGCGGTGGTCGACCCGCGCCTGGCCGAGGCTTTCCGCCCGTGAAGGCGGCGTCCACGGAGCTGCTTCACTTCCTCGCCCACGCCTGTGAGCTGGAACAGGAGGCCCACGACCGCTACACCGAGCTCGCCGACGCGCTCGCGGCACACAACAATGGCGAGGTGGCGGCGTTTTTCCGCGCGATGGCCGAGGAGGCGAGCCGGCACCTGGCCGAGGTGAGCCTGCTGGCCGCGGGGCTGCCGCTGCCCGAGCTCAAGGCCTGGGAGTACGACTGGCCGGGCGCCGAGGCGCCGGAGACGGCGAGCCACGAGGCGGCGCACTACCGCATGACGCTGCGCGAGGCCATGGAGCTCGCGCTGGCCCAGGAGCGCTCGGCCGGCGCCTTCTACCGCGACCGCGCCGACCGCGCCGGCGAAGAGGACACCCGCCGGCTGGCGAGCGAGTTTGCCGACGAGGAGGCGGAACACGCCGAGCGCCTGGCGCTGCGGTTGCAGGACCTGCCGGCGGTCAGCGAGCTTGCCCGCGAGGACGACGACCCGCCGCACCTGCCGGAATAGGGGGCCTCAGCCCCTTAACGGTCACGAAACTGCGGCGGCCGCTTCTCCGTGAACGCCTGCGCGGCCTCGGCAGCATCCTCCGAGAGGGCGAGGAGGGACTGGTGCCGGTCCTCCATGGCCATGGCGGCCTCGAGCCCCTGGGCGTCGAGGGCGTGGTTCAGCGCCTCCTTGGTCAGGCGCAGCCCCATGGGTGTCGCCGCGAGCATCTCCTCCACGTAGGGCGCCGCGGCGGCGTCCAGTTCCGCGTCGGGCACCACGGCCGAGACGAAGCCGGTGGCCAGCGCGCGCCCGGCGGAGAGGAAGCGGCCGGTGAGCAGCAGTTCCGAGGCCAGCGAGCTGCCCACGAGGCGCGGCAGGAAGTAGCTCGAGCCCATGTCGCAGCCGGTGAGGCCGATGCGCAGGTAGGCGGCGTTCATGCGTGCGCTCTCACCGGCGATGCGGATGTCCGAGGCCATGAGCAGGCTGAAGCCGCCGCCGCAGGCCGCGCCCCGGGCGAGGGCGACGATCGGCTGCGGGCAGCGGCGCATGGCCGGGTAGATGCGCGCGATGCGGCGCTGGATGGCCCAGATGGCGTTCGGCCCGCGCTCCGGCGGGTTGAAGCCCGGGTCCGTCAGGTCTAGGCCGGCACAGAAATGGCGGCCCTCGGCGCGCAGCACCACCACCCGCGTGGCCGGCCGGTCGCGCAGGCCCTCGAAGTAGTCGACCAGGGCATCGACCAGCGCCGGGTCGAGCGCGTTGCCGCTTGCCGGTCGGTTCAGCGTGAGCCAGTCCACCGCCCCGTGGTGGTCGATGAGCAGGGAATCCTCGCGGGTCATGGGGTGTCTTGCTCCGGGTCGCCGCGGCTGGCACCGCGCTGTGAGTCGCTGTTCAAGAGGTCGGCCACCAGGCGCCGGGCCGCGCTGTCGATATCGAGCTCGCGGCGGGTCACCGCGCCGGCGAGGGCCTCGCCCGCCGGGCCGGCAAGCTGCCCTTCCAGGGCCAGCTCCAGCCGTGCGCGGGCGAGGTCGCGCAGCTCGGTGACGGCGCGCACCCGGCGGCGCCGTTCCAGCTCGCCGGAGGCCTTGGCCTGCTCCCGGTGGGCGGCGATGGCCGCGCGCAGCGCGTCGAGGCCCGTGCCCTCCGTGGCGACGGTCTCGACGATGGCCGGACGCCGCTCCGGGGCGTTGGCCGCGATGGCCGCCTCGAGGTCGCGGCGCGTGGCCTCGAGGCCCGCCCGGTCCGCCTTGTTGATGACGAAGATGTCGGCGATTTCCATCAGGCCGGCCTTGTTGGCCTGCATCTCGTCGCCCCAGCCGGGATTGAGGACCACGAGCACCGTGTCGGTGGCGCCGGCCACGTCGAGCTCGGCCTGGCCTACGCCCACGGTCTCGATGAGCACCAGCGGCCAGCCGCAGGCCTCGAGCACGCGGCGGGCGGTGCAGGTGGCCATGGCGAGACCGCCCAGATGGCCGCGGGAGGCCATGGAGCGGATGAACACGTCGGGGTTGCCCAGGTGCGGCTGCAGGCGAACCCGGTCGCCGAGGATGGCGCCGCGGGTCAGGGGCGAGGACGGGTCCACGGCGAGGAGGGCGACGCGCTCGCCGCCCGCCTGCAGTTCCGTGGTGAGCGCGCTGGCCAGGGTGGACTTGCCGGCGCCGGGCGCACCGGTGATACCGATGCTGTAGCTATTCCCGCCGCAGGGCAGCAGGGCCGCCTCCAGCGCGGCGGCGTCGTCACCGCCGCGCTCGGCGGTGGAAATCAGGCGGGCGAGGGCGCTGCGGCTGCCGCCGACGGCTTCGGCGACCAGTGCCGCCACCGCGTTGTCCCCGGCCACGGCCGGCGTCAGTCGAGGCCGGTGAGGCGCCGGGCGGCGCCGACGATGTCGGGGAGCTGCGAGCCTGGCGGATAGACCTCGACGCCGAGGGCCTCCAGCCGGCGCTTCGCGTGCGGCGGTACGACCCCGCCGCAGAAGATTGGCAGGTCGGGCCGCTCGTCGTTGAGGGCGGTTACCGCCCGCACTGCCACGTCCACGTGCCCGCCGATGTTGAGGCCGACGAGGTCCACGTCCTCGTCGATGCTCGCCTGCACGACCTCCTCGGGCCGCGCCATGCCGATCATGATGACCTCGAAGCCCGCGTCCCGGAGCGCCCGGGCGACGATCGTCGGTCCGCGCCAGTGGCCGTCCAGGCCCGTCTTGGCCATGAGAATACGTTTGCCGCTCATTATTGTTTTCCTCGCCTCGCCTCAGGTCTGGATGGGCGTTGCCCAATCGCCGAAGACGTCGCGCCAGACGTCGCCGATCTCGCCGAGGGTAACCTCCGCCTCGAGGGCATCCATCATCGCCGGCATGATGTTGTCGCTGCTGCGGCAGACGCGCTCGAGCTGGCGCAGGGCGTCGGCGGCGCCGGCCTCGTGGCGGGTGCGGCGGACCTCTTCCAGGCGCTCCAGCGCCACGTCGAAGGCGTCGTCCACACCCATGAAGCCGTCGACCTCGTAGGGGGACGCGTCGTCGCTGTGCGCGGTAACGCCCACGATCACCTGCTCGCCCGTTTCCTGTGCCATGAACTCGCGGTGCTGGTTCTCAGCCGCCTTCTCGTGCAGCCAGCCGGAATCCAGGCTGGCGAGGAAGCCGCCCTGCGCCTGGATCTCCTCGAAGAAGCCCCAGGCCTTCTCGACCAGTTCCGCGGTGAGGGCCTCGACGTACCAGGAGCCGCCGAGGGGGTCGGTCACCGCGGTGACGTTGGTCTCTTCCTGCAGGATCTGCTGGATGCGCACCGACATCTGGTGCGCGTGTTCGCTGGGGATGGACAGGGCCTCGTCGTAGCCGGAGACCCCCAGGGACTGCACGCCGCCGAGCACGCCGGCGAGCGCCATCACGGTGCCGCGGACGATGTTGTTCAGGGGCTGCTGGTAGGTCATGCGCGAGCCCGCGGTCACGCAGTGGATGCGCAGGTTGGCGACCTTCGCATCGGTGATGGCGTAGCGCTCGGCGAGCAGCTGCTGCCACATCAGCCGCGCGGCGCGCAGCTTGCTCGCCTCCTCGAACAGGTCCATGGACATGCGGAAGCTGACCCCGCCGCAGCCGCGCGCGGCGCGCTCGATCGGCATGGTGCCGCGGCGCTGGATCTCGTCGAGGTACTCCACCGCGTTGGCGAACAGCGCGCCCAGTTCCTGGTAGGCATTGAGACCGGTGTCCGCGGCGTTGTAGCCGGCGATGGACACCGGGACCCAGCGCGGCAGGTAGCGGTCGCAGAACTCCATGATGTCCGCGTTGAAACGCAGGCCCACGTCCGTCGGCACCTGCTGCTTGGTGACGCAGCCGAGGTAGGTGAGGAAATAGTCGCTCTGCCCCGTACCCGGCAGCCGGTCCAGCGCCACGCCGCGGCGCTTCGCCACGGTCCAGTAACCGGCGAGGGCGAAGGGGGCGTGCTGCACCACCGCGCCGCCGGCGTGCGCGTAGCTGGTCTCGATGGGCAGGTCCTTCATGCAGATGTCGATGTCGCGGACGCTCTGCATGACCGCGCCGGTGAGGCCCACGTCCTCGCGCCGGGCGACCACCTCGGGGTGGTCGACGTTGTAGCAGTGGTCCCCGGTGTTGCGGTCGTGCTCCATGATGAAGCCGGTCTCGCCCTGCTCGAGGAGAAACTTGATGCGGGCGTTCTCGTCCTCGGGCTTGCCGAAGCCGCTGAGCTGGAAGATCCGCCAGGGCTTGGTGCGGTAACCGGTGGGGTAGGCGCCCCGGTGGAAAGGTGGTTCGCCGGGGCCGGCGGCGAGGCGCTCGCGGTGCTGCGCGGGCACGTCGTCCTCTCCGTAGAAGGGCTTGAGCGGGATGCCGGAGGCGCTCGTCCAGGTCTTTCCGGCGCTGTTCTTATCGTTCATGGCGCGGTCATTCGTTCCGGGGGTGCAATCGGCAATGTAAACCCAGCCCCGGCGTTTGTCTACTCGTAAGAACTTTTGCTTGACGGCCGGTAAAAAAACCTTACGCTTACCCGAGACGCGCGAAAACAGACAATAATTCCAACGCGAGGAAGGCCCATGACGCCATCGAGTGTCCTCCTGACTGCCACCGAAAAGGTGTATCTCGGCGAGCGCGCCGGTACGGCCATCGCCGCAGAGGCGGAGCGCCTCGGCAGCGAGCGAGTGTTCCTGCTGGTCAGCCGCACCCTCAACCGCGAGACGGACGAGATAGAACAGATTCGCGCCGCCCTCGGCCCGCGGCTCGCGGACTGCTGGGACGGTATGCCGCCGCACGCACCGCGCAGCGCCGTGCTCGCGGCGGCGGCGGCGGCACGCAAGGTCGACGCGGACCTGATCGTCACCGTCGGCGGTGGCTCGGTGACCGATGCCGGCAAGATCATCAGCATCTGCCTGAAGCACGACCTGCGCGAGCACGACGACCTCGAGCCCTACCACGTGTACGTCAACGATGCCGGCGAGGTGATCAAGCCGGCGTTCGAGGGCCCGGACGTGCGCGTCATCAATTGCCCGACCACGCTTTCCGGCGGCGAGTTCAACCCGCTGTCCGGGGCGACGGACGAGAAGATCCAGCACAAGCAGGGCTACGAGCACCGGCTCATGGCGCCGATCGCCATCGTCCTGGACCCGGCGCTGACGGTGCACACCCCGGAATGGCTCTGGCTTTCGACGGGGGTTCGGGCCCTGGACCACGCGCTGGAAACGCTCGGCTCCCTGGCGTCCAACTATTTCTGTGATGGCATGGCCGATTCCGCGCTCCGCCTCCTGGTCGAGGGCCTGCCGGCAGTGAAGGCCGACCCGACGGACCTGGACGCCCGCCTCAAGTGCCAGGTCGGTGCCTGGCAGTCCATGGTCCCCATCATCGCGGGGGTGCCCATGGGCCTGTCCCACGCCATCGGCCATATCCTCGGCGGCACCTGCGACGTGCCCCACGGCTACTGTTCCTGCGTCATGGCGCCGTCCGTGCTCGCCTACAACGTTCCGGCGAACGGCGAGCGGCAGCGGCGCATCAGCGCCTGCTTCGGCGAGCCGGAGCGCCCCGCCAGTGAGCTGGTGGATACGTTCATCCGCGGGCTGGGTATGCCGCGTTCCCTGGCCGAGGTCGGCGTGGGGCGGGACCAGTTCGAGCGGGTGGCAGAGTACACGATGCAGGACTTCTGGGCCCGCACCAACCCACGCCTCATCGAGAAGGCCGCAGACGTGCTCCCCGTGCTCGACCTCGCCGCCGGGGACGCTTCGTGACGGCAGCACGCCCCGGCAACAACCTCAAGGCGGAGCTGGCCCAGTTCAAGCGCCGGCGGATCCGCGAGGAGGCGAGCCATCTCTTCTACCGGCAGGGCTATGAAGGCACGACCATCGATGCCATCGCCGACAAGCTGCAGGTCACCAAGCCGTTCATCTACAGCTACTACAAGAACAAGGGCGAGATTCTCTACGACATCGCAAAGCTCGGCATCACGCTGTCCCTCGAGGCCCTGGAGCGCTGTCTCGTCATCCCCGGCTCCTGCTGGGACCAGCTGAAGCTGGTGGTGGACGAGGTCACGCGGATCATCGTCGAGAACCAGGAGTACATCGTGGTCTACCTGCGCGAGGAGAAGAACCTCGAGCCCCAGCAGGCCCGGGCGATCCGTGAGCAGCGCTCCGCCTTCGACCACCGCCTCGCCGAGGTGCTCGCCAGCGGTGATGCGGTCGGCGAGTTCCGCGTAGAGGACCCGGCGCTCACCGCGACCACCATCGGCGGCATGATGAGCTGGGTGGCGCTGTGGTACCAGCCGGGGGGGCACTGGTCCGAAGCCGAAATCATTACCCACATCATCCGCAACGTCGAGCGCCTGGTGGCGGTGCGTGGCCGCCAGGAAGCGCCCCCCGCGCCGCGCCGCTGAACCACGATACCGGGAGGACAGCCATGACCACGCCCACCTGCACCGACCCCCGCGTACCCGCCCGCGATGCCTGCGTGGTGCGGGACCTCATCGAGCGCTGGGCGCGCGAGCAGCCCGACGCCGTTTACGCCGTGTTCGAGAACGGCGAGGAGTGGACCTACGCGTCGCTGAAGGAACGGGTGGAAACGGTGGCCGCGGGTCTCGCGTCCCGCGGGGTTGCCCAGGGCGACCACGTGGCCGTGTGGCTCTTCGGCGGCCGCGAGGGGATCCTGAGCTTCTTCGCCATCAATTACCTGGGCGCGGTATTCGTCCCCTTCAACACGGCCTACAAGGGCAAGCTTCTCGCCCACGTGCTGGAGAACTCCGATGCGCGCCTGCTCATCGCCCACGGCGACCTGGTGGAGCGCCTCGACGACGTGGACACGGCCGCCATCGAGCGGGTCGTGCACGTGGGCCCCGCGGCGGCGATCCGCCTGCCGCTGGAGCCCTTCGAGGCACTGCAGGCCGCGGACGGGCCCTGCCCGCCGCTTGCGCGCCCCATCGAGCCCTGGGATACGCAGTCGATTATCTACACCTCGGGCACCACGGGGCCGTCCAAGGGCGTGCTCTCCTCCTACCTGCATATCTTCACCAACGCGGGACCGGAGACCTGGCACTTCGTGAACGGCGACGACCGCTTTCTCATCAACATGCCGCTCTTTCACATCGGCGGCATGGGCATCATCTTCGTCATGCTCGTGCGCGGCGGCTCCATCGCGGTGATGGAGAATTTCAGTACCGACGGTTTCTGGCCCTTCGTCCGCGAGACGAAAACCAGCTGCGCCTTCCTTCTCGGGGTGATGGCGACCTTCCTGCTCAAGGCCCCGCCCTCGCCGGGCGACCGGGATCACAGCCTGCGCCTCGCCTTCATGGTGCCGTTCACCGAGACGGCGCTGGAGATGCACGAGCGCTTCGGCATCGACGTGTACACGATCTTCAACATGACCGAGATCTCCTCGCCCATCGTGTCCGAGCCGAACCCGACCAAGCGCGGCACCTGCGGCAAAAAGCGCGAGGGCGTCGAGGTGCGTCTGGTCGACGAGCACGACTGCGAGGTGCCCCTGGGCGAGATCGGCGAGATGCTCGTGCGCACGGACCGGCCCTGGGGGATGAACCACGGCTACTACAAGAACCCCGAGGCGACCGCCGCGGCCTGGCGCAACGGCTGGTTCCACACCGGCGACTGCTTCCGCCAGGACGAGGAGGGCTTCTTCTACTTCGTCGACCGGCGCAAGGACGCAATCCGCCGCCGCGGCGAGAACATCTCCTCCTTCGAGGTCGAGGCCGAGGTCGTGGCCTACCCGGCAGTGCGTGAGGCCGCGGCCTATGGCGTGCCCAGCGAGGTCGGGGAGGACGACGTGATGGTGGCCGTCGCGCCGGTGGAGGGGCAGACCATCGACCCCGCCGAGCTGCTCACCTTCCTCGCCGACAACATGGCCTATTTCATGGTGCCGCGTTACATCCGCATTCTGCCGGAACTGCCCAAGACACCGTCGGCGAAGGTGCAGAAGCACCTCCTCCGCGGCGAGGGCGTGACCGGCGATACCTGGGACCGGGAGGCCCATGGCTTCACGCTGAAGAGGGAAAAGCTGAAAGCCTGAAGACCTGACCCTAACGACAGCAACAGCAAGACGGGATAATCATTATGAAAACCGCAACTGCACTCTCAGTCGGGCTCCTCGCAGCCTTCGGGTTCGGCGGCCCCGCTGCCGCCCAGGACGCGCTGGAGGAGGTCGTGGTCACGGCCACCAAGCGCAGCACCAGCCTCCAGGACCTCGCCGGCGGGGCGAGCGTCATCGGCGGCGAGGATGTGGGGCCCGGTGGCATCGAGAACGTCCGCGACATGGCGGCCGCGGTGCCGAACCTCTCCATCGGCGACCAGTTCGGCTTCGCCCGGGTGTTCATGCGCGGGATCGGCATGACCAGCATCGATATCGGCGGCGAGGGTTCCGTGTCCTTCCTGCAGGACGGCGCGATCATCCCGCGCCCGGCGGCGCAGCTCGTGGGCATGTTCGACCTCGAGCAGGTCGAAGTGCTGCGCGGGCCGCAGGGGACGCTCTACGGCCGCGGTGCGACCGCCGGCGCGATCAACCTGGTGACGGCCAAGCCCGGCGACGAGTTCGGCGGCTACCTCACCGCCACCGGCGGCAACTACGGCCTCATGACTTTCCAGGGCGCCGTCGACCTGCCGCTGGGGGATGCCTGGGCCCTGCGCCTGGCGACCAAGATCGAGGAGCGCGACGGCTACGGCGAGAACATCTTCAGCGGCGAGGACGTGGACGACCGCAGCGCCCAGGCCTACCGCGGCACCCTGGCCTACGATGGCGACGGTGCCGTGAGCGGCGCGCTGTCCTTCCAGTACTACGAAGAGGACGATCGCAACTTCGCCTTCCACTACTTCGGCCCCTCGCAGGGAACGGCCGGAGGCCTGCCGCCGGCGGTACCGGTACTCGGCGGCCGGACGATCTTCGACGTCGGCGGTGACTTCTACGACATCAACTCGGACCAGGAGGCGCTCAACGAGCGCGACGGCTACCTCGCTAACCTGCTGCTGGACTTCGAGCTCAGCGACCGCATGAGCCTGCGCTCGGTCACCTCGGTGCAGGACCTGGACCGCTTCCTTCGCGACGACCTGGACTCCACCGACGCGGACCTCTTCGGGCGCAACGACTACATGGAGGAGAGCGAGTCCTTCGGCCAGGAATTCACCCTGAACGTCGACGGCGACCGGCTGGACCTGCTGGCCGGCGTCATGTACTTCGAGGAGGAGCTCTACGGCCAGGTGCTGGTGCCCCTCAACAACATCTGCTTCCTGCTCGCGCCCGCGACCTGCGGCACGCCGATCGGCGATGGCCTCAACAGCGGCCGCTACGAGCAGAACGGTGACGTCGACATCACCGCCTACGCGGCCTACGCCGAGGTCACCTGGGACCTTTCCGATGCCCTGACCCTCATCGCGGGCGTGCGCTACAACTACGAGGAGCGCGAGGGCACGGGGACGTTCCGCTTCGATGCGGCGGGCCTCGATGTCAACACGGACCAGGACGCCGACTGGGACGACATTACGCCGCGCATCACGCTCCAGTACCGCCCCGAAGAGAACATGATGCTCTACGCCACCTTCAACCAGGCCTTCAAGTCCGGCGTCATCAACACCGGCAGCATCAGCCCGCCGCTCGATCCGGAAACGGTGGACGCCTGGGAGGTCGGCATCAAGGGCAGCAGCGGCGACGGGACCTTTACCTATGGGCTGATCGGCTTCTGGTACGACTACCAGGACCTGCAGATCTCCTTCGTCGACGAGACCAGCACGGTGACCACGGTGAATGCTGCCGAGGCCGAGAACTACGGCCTCGAGCTGGAACTGGCCGGCGAGCTCGGCGGCGGCTTCAGCGCCGACTTTTATGGCACCTATCTCTCTGCCGAGTACAAGGAGTTCTTCAACGGCGACTACGCGAACGGTTTCGAGATCGCCGATCTCTCCGGCAACACGCTGCCGAACGCACCGGAGTACACGGCGCGCCTCGGCATCAACTACGAGACGGAAGCGGGCGGTGGCCTGCTGCGCGTGCGCGGCGAGGCCTACTGGCAGGACGAGATCTTCTTCACCGAGTGGAACCGCGCCGACGCCTACCAGGACAGCTACACGCTGCTGAATGCGAGCGTCGACTATGCCCTGCCCGGCGGCAGCTGGCTGCTCTCTCTCTGGGGCCGCAACCTCGGCGACGAGGAGATCATCTCCAACAACATCATCACGGCGCCGCTTTACAACTCGCTGCGCGTCGGCTCGATGATGCCGCCGCGCACCTACGGGGTAACGGCGTCCTTCAGCTTCTGAGGAAGGGTTGCGGGAGGTGCGCCTCCCGCAGACCACGGCCTGCTATAGGGGCGACGGACCGTCGCCCCTCTCGCTGTGCTAACCTCGACGGTTCCTCGCAGAGCACCTTCAGACTTTCCAACCGTGGGGACCTTACATGAAGCTTGCCATTCTTTCCTGTAGCCCGAATGCCTACAGCACACGCCGGCTCAAGGAGGCCGCCTTGCAGCGCCAGCACCAGGTCAAGGTGTTGAATACGCTGAAGTTCGCCATCGATCTCGAGGAGGGCGCCCCCGACCTCTTCTATAGCCAGAAGCACCTGAGCACCTACGACGCCGTGCTGCCCCGTATCGGCGCCTCGATCACCTACTATGGCACGGCGGTCGTGCGGCAGTTTCAGGAGATGGACGTGTTCTGCGCCAACACGGCGCACGGAATCAGCAATTCACGCGACAAGCTGCGCAGCCTGCAGATCCTCAGCCGCCACCACATCGGCATCCCACGCACGACGTTCGTGCGCGACAAGAAAGACGTCCTGCCCGCCATTGAACGGGTGGGCGGGGCGCCGGTGATCATCAAGTTGATCGAGGGCACCCAGGGTATCGGTGTGCTGCTCGCAGAGTCGGTCAAGCAGGCCGAATCCATCATCGAGCTGCTGCAGAGCCAGCGACAGAATGTGCTCATCCAGAAGTTCGTCGCCGAGAGCAAGGGAAAGGACATCCGCGCCTTTGTGGTCGGTGACCGCGTGGTCGCCGCCATGCGACGCGTCGCCCAGGGGCAGGAGTTTCGCAGCAACGTACACCGCGGCGGCATCGCCGAGCCCGTTGAGCTCGACGAGCGCTACGTCGAGACCGCCGTGCGTTGCACCCAGATTATGGGGCTGCGCGTCGCCGGGGTTGACATGCTCGAGGGCAAGGATGGGCCCCAGGTGATGGAGGTGAATTCCTCGCCCGGCCTCGAGGGCATCGAGAGCGCCACGGGCCTCGACGTTGCCGGTGCGGTCATCGATTACATCGCCGCCCAGGTGGACTTCCCCGAGATCGATGTGCGCCAACGTCTCACCGTGAGCAAGGGCTACGGCGTCAGTGAGATCTACGTGCCCGAAGGTTCGGGCTTCGTTGACGAGACCATCGCCGGGACGGGGCTGTCCGAGCGGGACATAAACGTCTTGACGCTTTACCGTGGCAGCCGGATCATCCCCAATCCCCGCAAGGACCGGCTCCTGGAGGCTGGCGACAAGCTACTTTGCTACGGCAAGCTCGAGGCCATGCGCGAGATGATTCCTGCCCGCGCTCGCCGCCGCCGGCGGCCGAAGGTCCGACAGCTCAGCGCCGAGCAGGCGTCGGACCAGTCCTGAAGGCAGCCGCAGGTATGGTGGGTGACTCTGGCAGGACTGTGCCGGGTGGGCGGCAGTCCAAACCCAGGGAGCACCGATGAAACTGAAGACCATTCGCCGCGTTACCCCAACGGACAGAAATAAGCGATACCGGTACGGTTGTCGTGTCAGCCGTAGTGACGACGGCACCTGGGCGCTGACGCTGGACCTGGGTGATCGAACAGTGATAGCGCGCCGGGAGCGCAAGGCAGGCGGGTAGCGCGCGCTTGCGCAGAGCGAAGACGAGACGCAGGGCGACCCCTGTATTTGAGCAGGCGGTCTACCCCTCGGCCAGTTGCTCCAGGCGCCGGGTAACCCGCTCGAGGCGGCGCACCAGGGCGTCAGGGCCCTCGGCGGTTGCCTCCGCGGCGTCCGCGGGCTGCAGGTAGCGCCAGACCGGTTCCACCAGTTCCTCGACATAGTCGCGGATGGCTGCATCGGCGGTGCCGCGATGGCGGTACAGGTAGGTGCGCATGCCGTACTCGAGGCCGCCGAAGAACAGGTCCCGGCACGGCGGCAGCTCGAGGTCCCCGCGTATCTCCCCGCGGGCGACACCCTCGCGCAGGATGCGGTCGAAGTAGCCGACATAGGTGCGGTTCAGGGCGCGGATCGGCGAGTCCTGCGCGAGGGCCTCCTCGTCGCCGTGGACGTAGAGCAGGTCGACGCCGATGTAGACCTGGATCAGGCGCATCATGAGTGCCCGGTCCGCGGCGAGCTCCTGCACGTGGTTGAGGGCGAGGGCGCGCAGGCGCTCGCGGGTGCCCATGACGTCGTTGAGGATGGCCTCGGCATTGCGGGACAGCCGCTCGGTGTAGAATCGGTCGAGGATGGCGAGCATGAGGTCGTGCTTGCTGCCGAAGTAGTGGAAGACCGTGCCCTCGGAAACGCCGGCGGCCTCGGCGATACGCCGCGTCGACGTGGTGTGAAAGCCGGTGCTGGCGAAGAGCTCGGTCGCCGCCCGGAGGATTTCCTGCTCGCGTCGCTCGAGGCGCGTGCGGCTGGTGGTCTTGCTGTTTGCGCTCATGCCCTTTCTCCGGCCTGACCCTGCACCATAGCCCCGGCGGGCTACCGGGTAAACCGGCCGGTCGCACCGGCCTGCGCGCCGGCACGGTACGCAGCATGGTCTTTGAGTATTGCTTGAATATATTAAGCGATGCATAATCCCGCGACCAGTCCCGGGAGCACGCAAGCCATGACCGGACGCATTGCCATCGGTGGCGCCGCCGGGTTCTGGGGCGACGCCGCCCTCGCCACGCCCCAGCTCCTCGCCGGCGGCGCGGTGGACTACCTCGTTTACGACTACCTGGCCGAGATCACGCTGTCGATCCTCGCCCGGGCGCGGGCGGCGGACGACAGCAAGGGCTACGCCACCGATTTCGTCACCGCGGCGATGGCGCCCAACCTCGAGGCCATAGCCCGCCAGCGCGTCCGCGTTATCGCCAATGCAGGCGGGGTGAACCCGCGCGCCTGCGCCGAGGCACTCCGCGCGGAGCTTGCCCGCCAGGGGCTGGCGCTCAGCGTGGCGGTGGTGCTCGGCGACGATCTCACGGATCGCGCCGCGGGCCTGCACGAGGCCGGTGTCACGGAGATGTTCAGCGGCGACGCCTTCCCCGCGCCAGAGAGCGTCGCCAGCATCAACGCCTACCTCGGCGCCTTCCCCATTGCCGCGGCCCTCGACGCGGGGGCCGATATCGTCATCACCGGACGCTGCGTCGACAGCGCCGTGACGCTCGGCGCCTGTATCCACGCCTTCGGCTGGGAGGCCGTGGACGGCGACCGGCTTGCCCAGGGCTGCCTGGCCGGCCACATCCTCGAGTGCGGTACCCAGGCCACCGGCGGCAACTTCACCGACTGGGAGCAGGTCGTGGACAGCCTGCCGGAGGCGGGCTACCCCATTGCCTGGATCGATGCCGACGGCACCGTGGAGATCGGCAAGGCGCCGGGGACGGGCGGTCTCGTCAGCGTGGGCACGGTCGCCGAGCAGATGCTCTACGAAATCGGCGACCCGCGCTGCTACCAGCTGCCGGACGTGACCTGCGATTTCAGCGAAGTGACCCTCGAGGCCGTGGCGCCGGACCGGGTCCGCCTCGCCGGCGCCCGCGGTCACGGCGCCCCCGTGCACTACAAGACCTGTGCGACCTGGGCCGACGGCTTCCGCGCCGGCCAGCTCTGGACCATGGTCGGGCGCGACGCCCGGCGCAAGGCGGAGCACCTGGCCGAGGGTATCCTCGAGCGCACGGCGCGCATGCTCGACCGGGCCGGCCTCGGCCCGCTCAGCGAGAGCAGCGTCGAGATCCTCGGTGTCGAGTCGCACTTCGGCGCGGGCGCCAGCGGGGTGGAGCCGCGGGAGGTCGACCTGAAGATCGCGGCAAAGCACCCGAGCGCCCGGGGCATCGGCGTCTTCCTCAAGGAAATGGTCGGCCTCGCGCTGACCGCGCCGCCGGGGCTCACGGGCTTCGCCGGCGCCCGGCCCAAGCCCAGCCCGGTGGTGCGCCTGTTCGCCTTCCTGCTGCCGCGGGACGCGGTCAGCATCACCGTCGAGGTCGACGGCGCCCCGGTAGCGTTCGCGCAGCCGGCCCTGCCGGCCCCGGCGGACCCGGGCCCCGCCCCCGCTGACCCGCTGCCGCCGGCCACGGCGGAGCCGCTGGTAGCCGTTCCGCTCGAGGCGCTCGCCTTCGGGCGCAGCGGTGACAAGGGCGACAAGGCCAACATCGGCATCATCGCCCGGCACCGTGATTTCCTGCCCTGGATCGCCGATGCCCTCGACGCGGACCGGGTGGCGGCGTGCTTCGGTCACTTTTTGGCGCCCGGCCAGGCCGTGCCGGTGGAGCGCTTCTACCTGCCCGGCGCCGGCGCCTTCAACTTCCTCCTGCACAGCGCGCTCGGCGGCGGCGGTATTGCCAGCCTGCGCGCGGACCCGCAGGGCAAGTGTTACGCACAGCTTCTCCTCGCTGAAGCCATTCCCCTGCCGCGGTCCCTGGCCGCGGCCCACGGGCTCGGCGATGCCATCCTCGGAGAGACCGCATGATCGATCACGGGCAACGCTACGCGTCGCAGGTCAGTACCGCGAGCGAGGCCTTCGCGGCCAACCGCGCCGCGCAGCTGGCGCTGGTGGAGCACCTGCAGGAACTCCTCGGTCGCGCCGAGCAGCTGTCCGCGGCGGCGCGGCCGCGCTTCGAGAAGCGCGGGCAGCTCCTGCCCCGGGAGCGCCTGGCGCGGCTTCTCGACCCGGGTTCGCCCTTCCTCGAGATCGGCAACATGGCCGGCTACCTGGTGGACGACAAGGACCCGGAGACCTCCGTGCCCGGCGCCACGCAGATCGTCGGCATCGGCTACGTGGGCGGCGTGCGCTGCATGCTCCAGGTGGATGACTCCGGCATCAACGCCGGCGCCATGACCCGCACCTCGACGCGCAAGGGCATCCGCGCCATGGACATCGCCCTGCAGCAGAAGCTGCCGTTCGTGCACCTGGTGGAGAGTGCCGGCGCCAACCTGCTCGATTACGAGGTAGAGATGTGGATGCTCGGCGGCGGCATCTTCGCCCGCCTGGCCCGGCTGTCCGCCGCGGGGCTGCCGACCTTTACGGTGCTCCACGGTGCCTCGGCCGCCGGCGGCGCCTACATGCCCGGTATGAGCGACTACGTGGTCGGCGTGAAGGGCAACGGCAAGGCCTACCTGGCCGGGCCGGCGCTGCTCAAGGCCGCCACCGGCGAGGTTGCCGACGACGCCGAGCTCGGCGGCGCCGCCATGCACGCCTCGATCACCGGCCTGGTCGAGTACCTCGCCGAGGACGATGCCGAGGGCATCGCCACCTGCCGCGACCTCGTGGCCCAGCTCGGCTGGAACCGGCACTGTCCGCCGCCGCCGGCCCGGGATTTCGAGGAGCCTCACTACCCGGCGGAGGAACTGCTCGGCATCGTTCCCGTCGACTACCGCCAGCCCTACGAGGCGCGGGAGGTGGTCGCGCGTATCGTCGACGGCTCGCGCTTCCTCGACTTCAAGCCCGGCTACGGCGCGACCCTGGTCTGCCTGCAGGCGAGCATCTACGGCATCCCCGTGGGCATCCTCTGCAACAACGGCCCCATCGACCCGGACGGGGCGAGCAAGGCGGCGCAGTTCATCCAGCTCTGCGACCAGGCGCAGACCCCGCTCGTGTTTCTGCAGAACATCACCGGCTACATGGTGGGCACGGCCTACGAACAGGCGGGCATGATCAAGCACGGCTCGAAGATGATCCAGGCGGTGACCAACGCCCGGGTGCCGCGGCTCACGGTGATGATCGGCGCGAGCTTCGGCGCCGGCAACTACGGCATGTGCGGCCAGGGCTACGACCCGGATTTCGTCTTCTCCTGGCCGAATACGCAGATCGGCGTGATGGGCGGCGAGCAGGCCGCGCGCACCATGTCCGAGGTGTTCCGTGCCGGCGCCGCGCGCAAGGGAAAACCCGTGGACGAGGCCATGCTCGCGGCGCAGGAAGCGCGCGTGACGGCGCACTACGACCGCCAGTCGGACGCGTTCTACACCTCCGGCCGGCTCCTCGACGACGGCCTGATCGATCCACGGGATACGCGGCGGGCGCTGGGCATGGCGCTGCAGACCTGCTGGGAGGCGCGGCACCGCGCGGTACAGCCGAACGCCTTCGGCGTCGGCCGCATGTAGGGAGGGGCAGGGCCATGGACAAGCTGAACGCGGACGGGCTTCCCGCGGTGACCGAGCTCGAACTGGAGCGCCGGGGCGACACCCTGGTCATCTGGTTCAACCGGCCGGAGACGCGCAACGCCCTCTCGGCCGCGGTGGCCGAGGAACTGTGGCGCGTGTTCGAGGCGCTGCCAGCGGCGCAGCAGTATCGCTTCGTGGTGCTGCGCGGCCGCGGCGGCGTGTTCTGTGCCGGGGGCGACCTGAAGCAGTTCCGCGAGGTATTCCAGGGCGGCGCGGAGCGCGCGGCGATCGTCGACGCCAACGCCGCCTTCGGGCAGATCATGGCGGCCATCGATGCGCTGCCGCAGCTGTTCGTGGTCGCCATCGAGGGCGCCGCGATGGCCGGGGGGCTCGGTATCGCCTGCCTGGCGGACCTGGTGCTGGCCACCGCCGACGCCCGCTTCGCCCTGACCGAGGTCTCCCTCGGCATCCCGCCGGCGCAGATCACCCCGGTGGTCATCGAGCGGGTGGGCCTTGCCGAGGCGCGCCGGCTGCTGCTCACGGCGCAGCGCTTCGACGGCACGGAGGCGGCCCGGCTGGGCTTCGTGAACGAGGTACTCGCCGATGCCGAGGCCCTCGACGCGCGCCTCGCGTCGCTGCGGGACGAGGCCCGCCGCTGCGCGCCGGGGGCGGTGGCGCTGACCAAGCAGATCATCCGCGAGAGCAGGGCGGGCGGTGACCGCCAGGCCCTGGTGCAGTTTGCCGCCGAGCGCTTCGCCGACGCCATGCTCGGGGACGAGGCCCGCGAGGGCATGCGCGCCTTTGCCGACAAGCGTGCCCCGGCCTGGGCCGGCGGTGAGGAATCCTGACATGAGCCGTTTCGACAGTGTGCTGGTCGCCAACCGGGGCGAGATCGCCCTGCGTGTAATCCGCAGCGCCCGCGCCGCGGGCTATCGCACTATCGCCGTCTATTCCGATGCGGACGCCGAGGCGCCGCACGTCGCCGCGGCCGACGAGGCGGTGCGCATCGGTCCCGCGCCGGTGAAGGCGTCCTACCTCGACGGCGAACGCATCCTCGCCGCTGCCCGGCGCAGCGGCGCCGGCGCCATTCATCCGGGTTACGGTTTCCTGTCGGAGAATGCGGGCTTTGCCGCGGCCTGCGGCGAAGCCGGCATCGTGTTCATCGGACCGTCGCCGGAGGCCATCGAGCTCATGGGCAACAAGGCGGCGGCGAAGCGGCGCATGCTCGCCGCCGGCGTTCCCTGTATTCCGGGTTTCCAGGAAGCGCAGGCGGACGACGACGCCCTCGTCGCCGCCGCGGAGGGCGTGGGCTACCCGCTCATGGTCAAGGCGGCGGCCGGCGGCGGCGGCCGCGGCATGCGCCTGGTCGAGGCGCCCGGTGAGCTCCCGGGCGCCATCGCCGCGGCCCGCTCCGAGGCGGAGAACGCCTTCGGCAGCGGCGAGCTCATCCTAGAGCGCGCGCTGACCACCGCGCGCCACGTCGAGGTGCAGGTCTTCGGCGACGAGCACGGCAACCATATCCACCTCGGCGAGCGCGACTGCTCCGTGCAGCGCCGGCACCAGAAGGTGGTGGAGGAGGCGCCCTGCCCGGTGATGACGCCGGCGCTGCGTCGCACCATGGGTGAGGCGGCGGTGGCTGCAGCCCGCAGCATCGACTACGTCGGCGCGGGGACCGTTGAGTTCCTGCTCGATGCGGATGGCGCCTTTTATTTCCTCGAGATGAACACCCGCCTGCAGGTGGAGCACCCGGTCACCGAGGCCGTCACCGGGCTGGACCTCGTCGCCCTGCAGCTGGCCGTCGCCGAGGGGGAGGCGCTCCCGCTTCGCCAGGAGGCTGTGGACCTCTGCGGTCACGCCATCGAGGTGCGGCTCTACGCCGAAGACACCGCGAACGGGTTTCTCCCCGCCGCCGGCACCGCCGCGGCCTGGGCGCCCCCGGTCGGTGAGGGCATCCGCGTCGATCACGGCCTCGCCCCCGGGCAGGCGGTGACGCCCTTCTACGACCCCATGGTCGCCAAGCTCATTGCCAGCGGGCCGGACCGCGCGACGGCGCTGCGGCGCCTGCGCCGGGCGCTGGAGGACACGGTGCTCTTCGGCCTGCCGTCCAACCGCTCCTTTCTCCTCGACGTGCTCGGCGACCCGGTCTTCGCCGCCGGCGAGGCGACCACGACCTTCATCGACGAGCGCTTTCCCGGTGGCCCGGCGCTACCCGTCGCGACGGACGAGCATCTCTGCTGTGCGGCGCTGCTGCAGTACCTCGAGGCCCTCGCGGCCTCCGAGGCCGGCCGGGTCAGCGACGACGCGGCCTGCGCCGGCTGGACCGGGCCCCGGGCCCTCGCCGTGCGGCGGCGCTATGCGCGCGACGGGGAGGAGGTCGACGTCCTGCTGCGCCAGCTCGACGAGGCGCGTTTCAGCGCTGCGCTCGGCGACCGGGAAGTGGCGCTCGAGCTGTTTGATGCGCCCCGCGACGGCTGCCTGCGCGTATCCGTTGACGGCCTCCAGGCCACCGTGCCCTTTGCCTTCACCGGTCCCGGTGAGGTGAGCCTGCAGTGGCGGGGCCGGGAGGCGGTGCTCACCGATGCCCTGGCCGCCCGCGCCGCCGGCCAGGGCGCCGCCGGAGACGGTAGCGTCACCGCCCCCATGCACGGCAACCTCCTGCGCCTGCGGGTGGCCGTGGGGGACAGGGTCAGCGCCGGTGACGAGCTCGCCGTGGTGGAGGCCATGAAGATGGAGCACCGGCTGCAGGCGGCCGTCGACGGCACCGTGAGTGCGGTGCACGCCAGCGCCGGCGAGCAGGTCAGCGCGGGCGCCGTGCTCATCGAGATCGACACGGAGGCGTGAAGCCGGGGCCGCAGCCCCTCGTCCTTTTCCCTTGAGCGCCCCCGGTCCCGGTCTCGCCGCTCTTACTTGACCTTTGCGAAGGGTCTTATAGTTGACTAAAATACTAGGGAAAGGGATACTCCTGCATTCACGCTGAACGCAGGGACGGACGGCAGCCATGCGACTGACAACGAAAGGCCGCTACGCGGTCACTGCGATGCTCGACCTCGCCATCAACCAGCACCGGGGCCCGATCCGGCTGGCGGCGATCTCGGACCGGCAGGGCATCTCCCTGTCCTATCTCGAGCAACTCTTCGCCCACCTGCGGCGTCGCGATCTCGTCAAGAGCGTGCGCGGCCCCGGCGGCGGCTACCAGTTGCGCCGGGACGCCGATTCCATCAGCATCGCCGAGGTCATCTCAGCGGTAAACGAGGACACCGACGCCACGCGCTGCGGCGGCAAGGGCGGGTGCCAGGACGGCGACACCTGCCTTACGCACCACCTGTGGATGGACCTCTCGGACCGGATCCACGATTTTCTCCAGGACATCAGCCTGGGTGATCTGGTCAGCCGCCACGAAATCCGCGAAATCTCCCTAGCCCAGCAGCGCCGCAGCAGCGAGCGCGCCGGGGAAGAAGACAGCAGCCTGCTCATCGGCCGCGCCTGAGGCGCGGCGGGTCGGCCGTACGGCAAGGATACAGGGGTAAGCAGCATGTCCCAGGAAGTCATCGACGAGCGTATCGGCAAGGAGTATGCCGCCGGTTTCGTGACCGACATCGAGTCGGACACGCTGCCGCCGGGCCTGGACGAGGACGTCATCCGCTTCATCTCCGCGAAGAAGGGCGAGCCCGCGTGGCTCCTCGCGTGGCGGCTGGAGGCCTACCGCGGCTGGCTGGAAATGGCCACGCCGGAGTGGGCACACGTGCACTATCCGCCCATCGACTACAACGCCATCTCCTATTTCTCGTCGCCGAAGAGCTTCGAGGACAAGCCGAAGAGCCTGGACGAGGTCGACCCGGAACTGCTCGAGGTCTACGAGAAGCTGGGCATCCCGCTGCACGAGCAGGAGATGCTCGCGGGCGTCGCCGTCGATGCGGTGTTCGACTCGGTCTCCGTTGCCACCACCTTCCGCAGCAAGCTGGCCGAGGCGGGCGTCATTTTTTGCTCCATCTCCGAGGCGGTGCACGAGTACCCCGAGCTGGTGAAGAAGTACCTGGGTTCCGTGGTGCCGCGGCGCGACAACTTCTACGCCGCCCTGAACAGCGCCGTTTTCACGGACGGCTCCTTCGTCTATATCCCCAAGGGCGTGCGCTGCCCCATGGAGCTGTCGACCTACTTCCGTATCAACGAGGCCAACACCGGCCAGTTCGAGCGC
This sequence comes from Pseudohaliea sp., assembly GCF_040217025.1. Taxonomy (GTDB): domain Bacteria; phylum Pseudomonadota; class Gammaproteobacteria; order Pseudomonadales; family Halieaceae; genus Pseudohaliea. The sequence continues at coordinate 299,187 of NZ_JAVJOA010000011.1, forward strand.
ACCCTCATCGTCGCCGACGAGGGCAGCCACGTGAGCTACCTCGAGGGCTGCACGGCACCCATGCGCGATGAGAACCAGCTGCACGCGGCGGTCGTGGAACTCGTGGCCCTGGACGATGCCGAGATCAAGTACTCCACGGTGCAGAACTGGTACCCCGGCGATGCCGAGGGGCGCGGCGGCATCTACAACTTCGTGACCAAGCGCGGCGTCGCCCACACCAACAGCAAGATCTCCTGGACCCAGGTGGAAACCGGGTCCGCGGTGACCTGGAAGTACCCGAGCTGCGTGCTCCGCGGTGACAACAGCGTCGGCGAGTTCTATTCCGTGGCGCTGACCAACAACCTGCAGCAGGCGGACACCGGCACCAAGATGATCCACCTGGGCAAGAACACCCGCTCGACGATCATCTCCAAGGGTATTTCCGCCGGCCGCAGCTCCAACGCCTACCGCGGCCTGGTGCGCATGAGCCCCCGGGCCGAGGGCGCCCGCAACTATACGCAGTGCGACTCGCTGCTGATCGGGGACGCCTGCGCGGCGCATACCTTCCCCTATATCGAGAGCCGGAACCCCTCGGCGGTGGTGGAGCACGAGGCGACGACCTCCAAGGTCAGCGACGACCAGCTCTACCTCTGCCAGCAGCGGGGCCTCGACGCCGAGAAAGCCGTGTCCATGATCGTCAACGGCTTCTGCAAGGAAGTCTTCCGCGAGCTTCCCATGGAATTCGCCGTGGAAGCCGGCAAGCTCCTCGAGGTGAGCCTCGAGGGTTCCGTCGGTTGAGGCACCGCCGCCCCGAAGCCGGGTGAGAGGAGCAGCGCAGAAGACAAAGCGCGAACAGGACAGCGCGGCCGCCGAGGCCGCCGAGTGGAGAGAGACCAGATGTTGACCATCGACAACCTGCACGCCCGCGTGGAGGGCAAGGACATCCTCAAGGGACTGTCCCTGTCTGTCGGCGCCGGGGAGGTGCATGCCATCATGGGGCCGAACGGCTCGGGCAAGAGTACGCTCGGCCACATCCTGGCCGGGCGGCCGGGTTACGAGGTGACCGCGGGCAGCGTCGCCTACGCCGGTGAGGACCTGCTCGCCATGGACACGGAAGAGCGTGCCCGCGCCGGCGTGTTTCTCGCCTTCCAGTACCCGGTGGAGATCCCCGGGGTCAGCAACATGGAGTTCCTCAAGGCCAGCGTCGACGCGGTGCGCGAGCACCGCGGCGAAGAGCCGCTGGACGCGGTGACCTTCATGAAGAAGGCCCGGGAGGCCTGCAAGGTCGCCAGCCTCGACCAGGCCTTCCTGAAGCGCGGGGTCAATGAGGGCTTTTCCGGCGGCGAGAAGAAGCGCAACGAGCTGCTGCAGATGCTGCTCCTCGAGCCGCGGCTGGGCATCCTCGACGAGACCGACAGCGGCCTGGACATCGACGCCCTGCAGGTGGTGGCCGAGGGGGTGAACAGCCTTCGCGGTGCGGAGCGCAGCTTCATCCTCGTCACCCATTACCAGCGCCTGCTCAACTACATCCAGCCGGACAAGGTGCACGTGCTCGCCGGCGGCCGGATCGTGCGTTCCGGCGATGCGTCCCTCGCCCTGCACCTGGAGGACAAGGGCTACGCCTGGCTGGAGGACGAGGTCGCCTGATGGGCAGCAGTATGCATGACACGCTTGCCGCGGCAGCCGCCGCGGCGCCGGGCTGGCTCGCCCCAGCACGGGACGCGGCACGGCAGGCCTGGGCGGAGACGCCCCTGCCGACGCGCAAGACCGAGCAGTGGAAGTACACCAGCATCGCGCCGCTGGAGCAGGACTTCGGTCCGGGTCGGCCGGAGGACCTCGATCCCGCGACCGTCGACGCCCTGCTGCCGGATATCGGCGCGCTGCGCCTCGTATTCGTCAACGGCCACTTCGCCCCGGCGCTGTCGAGCAGCGAGCTGCCCGAGGGGCTGGAGCTCGTGCGCTTTGCCGAGGCCGATGACGGCCAGGCCGCGCGGATCCGGGAGCACCTTGGCAGCGCGCTGCCGGAAGCGGGCCACCCCTTTGCCACCCTGAACGGCGCGGCGCTCGGCGATGGCGTTTTTCTCGCCGTCGCCCCCGGCGCCAGCATTCATGAGCCGCTGCAGCTGGCCTGGCTGACCGCCGGCGATGGGCAGGCGTTTACCGTCACGCCCCGCCTGCTGCTCCTGGCGGGTGAGAACAGCTGCCTCTCGGTGGTCGAGCATTTCGCCGACGCCGGCGACGGTGCCCCGAGCTTCAGCAACGCGGTCACCGAGCTGCTGCTGGCGCCCGGCGCTACCGTCAATCACTACCGCCTGAACCTGGAGCAGGGCCGCGCCCTGCACATCGGCGGTGTGCATGCGCGGCTGGACAGGGACGCGACGTTGAACGGCTTCTGCCTGGGCCTCGGCGCGGACCTGAAGCGCCTGGACCTCGTCGTCACCCTGGCCGGGCCGGGCGCGCACGCGGAACTCGACGGCATCTACCTGCCGCGGGGCGACGAGCACGTGGACTACCACACCTGCCTCGAGCACGCGGTGCCCCACTGCACCTCAACGGAGACCTTCCGCGGGGTGATCGGCGACCGGGCCCGGGCGGTGTTCAACGGCCGCATCCACATCCACCCGCAGGCGCAGAAGACGCGGGCGGAGCTGTCGAACAAGAATCTCCTGACCAGCGCCGAGGCTGAGGTGAACAGCAAGCCGGAGCTGGAGATCTACGCCGACGACGTCCAGTGCGCACACGGCGCCACGGTCGCGCAGCTGGACGCCCTGTCGCTGCACTACCTGCGCAGCCGCGGTGTCTCCCGCGAGGAAGCACAGGTCATGCTCAGCTTCGGTTTCGTCAATGAGGTCCTCGAGAGCGCGCGCCTGGAGCCGCTGCGCGATGCCCTGCGCCCGCTGCTGGCCCGGCGCTTCGCCCGTGATCCGTCCCTGATGAGGCACCTGGCGTGAACCAGCCGGAGAGCATTGGCCTCGAGTTCGACGCGGCGGATATCCGCCGCGACTTCCCGATCCTCGCCGGGGAGATCAATGGGCACCCGCTGGTCTACCTCGACAATGCGGCCACCACGCAGAAGCCGGAAGCGGTGATCGATGCGATCGCCGACTACTACCGCTATGACAACGCCAACGTGCACCGCGGGGTGCACACGCTGAGCGACCGCGCGACGCAGAAGTTCGAGGCGGCCCGGGAGACCGTGGCGCGCTTCCTCGGCCTCGCCGACAGCCGCGAGGTGCTCTGGACCCGGGGCACCACCGAGTCCATCAACCTCGTGGCCTACAGCTGGGCCCGCGAACAGCTGCGCCCCGGCGACCGTGTGCTGGTGCCCTGGCTCGAGCACCACTCGGATATCGTGCCCTGGCAGCTCGCCGCGCAGGCGACCGGTGCCGAGGTGGTGCCGGTGCCGGTCACGGACCGCGGCGAGATCGACCTCGACGCCTTCGATGACCTGCTCGATGACCGGGTGCGGCTGGTAGCCGTGAACCACGTCTCCAACGCCCTGGGCACCATCAACCCGGTGGAAGAGATCACCCGCCGCGCCAAGGCCGTCGGTGCCCTGGTCCTCGTGGACGGCGCCCAGGCCGTCGGCCACTTCCCCGTGGACGTGACCGCGCTGGGCTGCGATTTCTACACCTTCTCGGGGCACAAGCTCTTCGGCCCGACGGGCATCGGCGTGCTCTGGGGCCGGGCGGCGCTGCTCGAGGCGATGCCGCCGTTCCTCGGTGGCGGCGAGATGATCGAGCGCGTGAGTTTCTCCGGGACGACCTTCAACACGCTGCCCTTCAAGTTCGAGGCCGGCACGCCGCACATCGCCGGCGCCATCGGTCTCGCCGCAGCCATCGATTACCTGGACGGCGTGGACCGCGCCGCGGCGGCGGCACACGAGGAGATGCTCCTCGCCGAGACCATCGCGCGTACCGCGGATATCCCGGGCCTCCGGCGCATCGGCGCGCCGGCGCGGAGCGCCGGTATCTTCAGCTTCGTGCTCGAGGGCTGTCACCCCTCGGACCTCGGCATGCTCCTGGACGAGCAGGGCATTGCCGTGCGGACCGGGCACCACTGTGCGCAGCCCCTGATGGAGCGCCTTGCGGTCCCGGGCACGGTGCGGGCATCCTATTCCATGTACAACACGCTGGCGGATGTCGAGGCCCTGGTGGCCGGCATCTGCAAAGCGCAGACGCTGTTCAGCTAGGAGGTATTGCGATGAGCGTCGAGACCTTCGACATGCATGGCCAGCCGGTGTCGGTGACACCGGCGGCGGCAGAGCATTTCCGCGCCAGTCTCGCGGCCAAGGGCCTGCCGGCGGTGCGTATCAGTGTGCGCGAAAGTGGCTGCACCGGCTTCAAGTACGTCATGGAGGAAGTCGCGGCCGCCGAGGACGGCGACGTGACCGTGACCCTTGATAATGGCATTGAGCTCTACCTCGATGACGCGGCCGTACAGTTCCTGCGCGGCACCCAGATCGACTACGAGCGCGAAGGGGTGAACCGGACCCTGAAGTTCCGCAACCCCAATGTCGTGGCCGAGTGCGGCTGCGGCGAGAGCTTCAGCGTCGAATAGGGCCGTGTCTTCCCAGGAACGCACCGTTCTCACCACGAACCGGGACTGCCCGGGCCGCCTCGTGCCCGTGGGCGACCCGGTGACGATCCCCGCGCACAGCTTCGTGACTCTCACCCAGTCCCTCGGTGGCAACTACACCGTGGTCTACAACGGCAACATGGTGCGCGTGGACGGCACTGATGCGGACGCCCTGGGTTTCGAGTCCACGAAGCTGGACTTCGAGCCGCCGGCGGACGGCCGCATCAGCGAAGAGCAGGTCTGGGAGGCGCTGCACACGGTTTTCGACCCGGAGATCCCGGTCGATCTGGTCAACCTCGGCCTCATCTACAAGGTCGACATCGACCAGGAGGCCGGCAAGGTCAGCATCACCATGACGCTCACGGCGCCGGGCTGCGGCATGGGCCCGGTGCTGGTGGGCGACGTGGAGTACCGGCTGCGGCAGGTGCCCCACGTGCGCGAGGTGGCCGTGGACCTGGTCTTCGATCCGCCCTGGCACCGCGACATGATGTCCGAGGAAGCCCAGCTCGAAACGGGCATGTTCTACTGACGGGCAGCGTCTGCTGATACCCGCTAAGCGAGGCCCATGAGCGATAGCGCCCCCGCCAACCCCTTCGGCGACTCCATCACCAGCGAAGACATCGTCGACACGCTCGGCTTCTTCGACAGCTGGGAGGACCGCTACCGCTACATCATCGACCTCGGCAAGGAGCTGCCGCCGCTGCCGGAGTCACTGCATACCGAGGACCGGCTCGTCCGCGGCTGTCAGAGCCAGGTGTGGATGGACGTCACGGAGCACGACGGCCGGCTGCAGCTGGCGGTGGACTCGGATGCGTTCATCGTGAAGGGACTGCTCGGCGTGGTCCTCGCCGCTTACAACAACCGGACGCCGGCGGAGATTCTCGCCTTCGATATCGACGGCTACTTCGAGGAGCTCGAACTGCTGCGCCATCTCTCGCCCACCCGGGGCAACGGCCTGCGCGCCATGGTCGCGCGCATCCGCGAGGCGGCCGACAGCGCGGCCTGAGGGGCAGCCGCTCCGGGAAACACGTGACGGACAAAAAAAGCGCCAGCCCGCACGGGCTGGCGCCGTTCTCCTGTGCCGCTCCTCGGGAGCGGCGCATGAGCCTCAGGCCGCGTCCTGCTGCTCGAGCAGGTCGCTGCCGATGGCGATGCGGCGGGGCTTCATGGCCTCCGGGATCTCGCGCTTCAGCTCGACGTGGAGCAGGCCGTTCTCGAGGCGTGCCGATTCCACGCGCACGTGCTCGGCGAGCTGGAACTTGCGCTCGAAGTTGCGCTCGGCGATGCCCTGGTACAGGTACTCCCGCTTCTCTTCGCGCCCGTCCTGGCGCCCGGCGATCACGAGCGTGTTCTGCTCCGTGGTGATCTCCAGGTCCTCCTCGGCGAAGCCGGCGACGGCCATGGTGATGCGGTAGCGGTTTTCCTCTACCAGCTCGATGTTGTAGGGCGGGTAGCTGGGCTTGCTGTCGCGTGCCAGGTTGTCCAGCAGCGATGCCATGCGATCGAAGCCGATCGCGGACTGGTACAGCGGGCTAAAGTCGATGGTGTTGCGCATTGTCATATCCTCCAAAGAAGCAATATTCAGTAGCGGGCCTCGTCGAGCGCCCGCACGGGGGATATGGGTACGCCGGAACAGATTTCAACCGCGCTGGTGGTCTGGGCCGGTCGCCGCGCTAAGTGCCGTAGGCTTCATGTACACGCGTCCGACCGAGGCCAAGCCTCCCGTAGTCCGCAAAGGCGAGGTCAACGGTACGGTCAGCGATTGATGGTAGCTGCTCGGCGACGGCCGGGTATCTCTTCAATAAGTCTCCCGGCGTTACACGCCTGACCATCGCTACGAGTTGCTCGGGGCTTGGCCGATTAGCCGACAGCAGCGATACGCTCAGGGTGTCGGTTGCCGCGATGAGGTCGATCAATGCCTTGGTCCTGCTGGTCGCTCCGGGTGGCTCCGGTAGCCCACCGTGGTGCGCACTGATGACCTGGCAAAGCTGCCGCGGCAATCCCAGCGCTCGCGCCAACGCGGTGCCAGAGGTGACATGATCGTGCCCACTGACTGTGCGCTCGGCGTAGCGAAGTGCTTCGGGCGTCTGGTAGCCGATGGCGTCCGCCCGATCCGGCGCAGTGGGATCCGTCAAATAGTCGGCAAAGCGGCCGAGATCATGCAGGAGTCCGGCGAGGCGTGCCTCGGCGGGCCGGATTCCCGCCTCGGGAATCTTAACGGCGAGCAGTTCGGACGCATTGGCCACCTGGAGCGAGTGCAGCCAAAGCAGACGCTGGGGATCAGTTACCGGAGTGAACACGGTGCTGGTCGCCCCTTCGACGAGGGTCTTCGCCCCGCTGATGCCAATGCGGCCCAGAGCGCTTTCCAGGCTTTCGAGGTGGCCCGCTTCGATGCTGGGCAGCTGTCCGGCGATCATAAGGACATCGACAGCGAAACACGGCTCGCAGCGGGCCAGCTCAAGGATCCTGTCAAAGCTGTTGCTTTCCCCGGGGCGAAGTGACGAGAGCAGGCTGATGACTGCCGGGAGCGTAGGCAGGGCTGCCGCCGGGCTGTCCTTCGCTCCCTCCCCGCTATTGCGACCGGTTTTCTTCATTGGCGCTCCAGACAATTCGCAAGGGCTCAGTATAGGAGGGCGTCTCCAGGCGTGCACTCATCTCCGCGCCGTCAGCGTGCGCTGATGTTGACGGATGCCGCGGCCGATCGCGCGCGCTCACGCGCTTCTTCTACGCTCTGTGCCCGCGCAAGCGCAACGCCCATCCGCCTGCGCCCCCTGAGTTCCGGTTTGCCGAAGAGACGCAGATCGGTCCCGGCAAGGGCCAGTGCTGCATCGACGTTCCCATAGCGAACATCGGTCCCTTCACCGGTGGGGAGGATCACCGCCGACGCTGCCGGCCCGCGCTGTTCGATGGCCGGGATGGGCAGGCCGAGGATGGCCCGAGCGTGGAGCGCAAACTCCGAGAGATCCTGGGACACGAGGGTGACCATGCCCGTGTCGTGCGGGCGCGGTGATACCTCGCTGAAGTAGACCTGGTCGCCGCTGATGAAGAACTCGACGCCGAACAGCCCGAAGCCGCCGAGCGCGGCGGTGACCTGCTCGGCAATCACCCGGCAGGCCTGTTCCGCCGCCGGGTTCATGGGGTGGGGCTGCCAGGATTCGCGGTAGTCGCCGTCTTCCTGGCGGTGGCCGATGGGGGCGCAGAAGCTGGTCCCGTCACGGTGGCGCACCGTAAGCAGGGTGATCTCGTAGTCGAAGTCCACGAAGCCCTCGACGATGACGCGCCCGGCACCGGCGCGACCGCCGGCCTGGGCGGCCGCCCAGGCGGCGGGGGCGTCGTCCGCTGCCTTCACCGTGCTCTGGCCCTTGCCGGAGGAGCTCATGATCGGCTTGACCACGCAGGGCGTGCCGATTTCCGCGATGGCCGCCTCGAACTCCGCTTCCGTGCCGGCAAAGCGGTAGGGCGAGGTCGGCACGCCAAGTTCCTCGGCCGCCAGCCGGCGGATGCCCTCCCGGTTCATGGTCAGCTGCGCGGCCCGCGCCGTGGGCACGATCCTGAAACCCTCCTGTTCCAGCGCCGCCAGCGTGTCAGTGGCGATGGCCTCGATCTCCGGCACCACCAGCTGTGGCTGCTCGGCCTCGATCACCCGGCGCAGGGCGTCACCGTCGAGCATGGACAGCACGTGGCTGCGGTCCGCGACCTGCATCGCGGGCGCGTTGGCATAACGGTCGCAGGCGATGACCTCGCAGCCCAGCCGCTTGAGCTCGATGACCACTTCCTTGCCCAGCTCGCCGGCGCCGCAGAGCAGGACGCGGGTTGCCGAGGGGCTGAACGGGGTGCCGATGGTCGTCATGGGAAAGTCCTCTGCCGGAATCAGGCGGCGATGATAGCGTCTGCCGCCCGGTGGCGGCGAGGGCTGCGCCCGCGTTCCGCGGGCTTCAGTCGCCCAGGAGCGCCCGGGCGGCGAGGCGGCCGGACAGCGCCGCCATGGGCACGCCGGCGCCCGGATGGGCGCTGCCACCGGCCAGGTAGAGCCCCCTGACCCGGCTGCGGGCCGGGGGCCGGGCGAAGCTCGCCAGCGGGCCGTGGGAGGCACGGCCGTAGAGGGCACCGCCGGAAGCGGGGAAGAGCGCCTCGAAGTCCTGCGGCCGGGTGACCCGGCAGGCCTCGCCGCCGAGCTCCAGGGCCAGACCGCAGCGCCCCAGGAGCCCGCTGACCCGCTGTTCGAGCGCCGCCAGCTGCCGGTCGCCGATACCCCCACGGTCGCCGTCGGCCGGCGCATTGACCAGCAGCAGCATGCGTTCGCCGGCCTCGCCCTCCGCGGCCCAGGGGCCGCGGTCCTGGGCGCAGAGGTAGACGGTCGGCGTTTCCGTGATCTTGCGCTCCCGGAAAACGGCGCGGAACTCCGCGGGGTAATCGCGCCCGAAAAACACGTTGTGGAAATCCAGGGGGAAGCCCTCCGGCCGGCCCACCACGCACCAGGTCACCGCGGAGAGGCTGCGCCGCGGCGCAGCCACCGGCCGCGTCGCCCGCTGCGCGGCCTCCCCGAGGAGACCGCGGCCGAGGGCCGAGGCATCGCCGTTGAAGACGACCCGGTCCGCCGGCAGACGCTCCCCGCCGGCCAGGGTGACGCCGGTGACCGCACCGCCGCTCGTTTCGATTCGTTCTGCCTCGGCGCCATAGCGGAAGCTCACGCCGAGGGTGTCGCCCACGGCGGCCAGCGCCCGGGCGAGAGCGTGCATGCCGCCGCGCAGCAGCCAGACGCCGTCCTGCTCCACGTGAGCCACCAGCATCAGCGTAGCGGGAGCGGAGAGCGGTGACGATCCCACGTAGGTGGCGTAGCGGCCGAAAAGCTGGCGCAGCCGCGGGTCCGTGAAGTGCTCGCCGAGCACGGACCAGAGGGACTTGAAGGGCTGGATACGGAACATGGCCGGGAGCCGGTGCAGGCCGACGCGCCCGACCAGGCTGACCGGGTTCGGCCGCTGCGCATCGATGAAGCTGTCGCGCAGGGTGGCGTAGACGTCTGCCGAGCGGTCGCAGAAATCGAGATAGCCCTGGGCATTGCGGGCGTCGGCAAAGGCCTCGATGGCGGCGGCAGAGCGCTCCCGGTCTGCCCACAGGTCGAGGCGGCTGCCGTCCTCCCAGCCGTGGCGGGCCAGGCGTTCCGGCGTGTGCAGCTCGAGGTGATCCTCAAGGCGGGTACCGGCGTCGCCGAGAAGGCCGTCGAAGACCCAGCGCATGGTGAAGACCGTGGGTCCGGCGTCGACGCCCAGGCCGGCCACGGGTACCCGGCGCATCTTGCCTCCCGGGGCATCGCCACGCTCCACGACCGTGACCGCGCGCCCGGCCCGGGCGAGGTCGATGGCGGCGGCGAGCCCGCCCACCCCGGCGCCGATGACGACCACCCGCTGCTCGCTCACGACGCGGTCCTCAGCCGTTGCTGGCGGTGACGAACCAGGTGGCGCCGGGAAGGCTGATGCGGCCGTCAGCGAAATACGGGGCCAGCGCGTCGGCGGCGCTGTCGTAGACACGCTGCCGGACGGCATCGTCCTCTTCGGCGAGGAGGCGGCCCACGGGGCCGATGTTCAGCATTTCCCGGGTGGTCTGCGCGAGATCGCCGCCGCTGCCCCAGCCCATGGTCACGTCCCGGTGTTCGATGGTGACGTCGCGGAAGCCCGCCGCTTCGAGAATGCCCGCCAGGCGCTCCCGGTCCGCGAAGGCGAAGGGCCCGGGGGCGTGCGGATCGGGCGCAGGGGGCGGGGGCAGGTGCGCGAGCGCGGCCTTGAGCGGCACGGCCACCCAGGGGTTGTCCTGCAATCGCTGCCAGCAGCAGAAGGCCATCCGCCCGTCGGGTGTGAGTGCGGCGCGCAGGTTGCGGAAGGCTCCCAGGGGATCGTCGAAGAACATGACCCCGAAACGGGAGAAGAGGAAATCCCAGCCGCCGGCCTCGAAGGCGTGCTCCGAAGCATCGGCCCGGAGGAACTCCACCGCCACCGGCAGTTCGCCGGCGTCGGCCAGGCGCTGCTTCGCGACGGCGAGCAGCGGCGCGGAGACGTCGACGCCGAGCACCCGGGCGCCCGCGCCGAGCCGCTCGGCCAGCATCAGGGTCTCGCTGCCGCCGCCGCAGCCCACATCGAGCACCCGGGCCGCCCCGGCGGGGTCGCAGTGTTCCAGGAGCGCCCGGGCGATGGGACCGAGCATGGTCGCCATCATATGGTCCTTCTCGGCCCACTTGCGGCCGGCATCACCATTCCAGTAGGCGATCTGTTCCTCGTTGCTCATGGCGGCGCTCTTCCTGTTCTCTGGTGGTCTGTCGTCTGGCGCCGCGCTCAGGCCAGCAGCCCGCGCCCGGGGATGCTCGCGAGGAGACGCCGCGTGTAATCGGCCTCCGGCGCCTCGAAGAGCTGCGCTCCGGTACCTTCCTCCATCACCTCACCGCGGTAAAGGACGATGATCCGGTCGGCGATATGCCGCACCACGGCGAGGTCGTGGGAAATGAAGAGCATGGTCAGCCCGTACTCCTGACCCAGGTCCAGCATCAGGTCGAGGATCTGTGCCTGGATGGTGACGTCCAGGGCGGAAACGGGCTCGTCGGCGACCACGAACTCCGGTCGCGTGGCCAGCGCCCGGCCGATGGCGATGCGCTGGCGCTGGCCGCCGGAGAATTCGTGGGGGTACTTGCGCACGAAGACGCGGGCGAGCCCGACGTCATCCATGAGCTTGAGCACCTGCTGCTCGACGCTGCGCCGGTCCGCGAGCCGGTGCAGGAGCAGGGGCTCGGCGAGCGTGTCGTAGACCGTCATGCGCGGGTTCAGCGATGCGAAGGGGTCCTGGAAGATCATCTGCATGCGCCGGCGCATGGCTTTCAGTGCCTTGCCTTCCAGGGTCATGAGCTCCGTACCGTCGAAGCGCACGCTGCCGCCGGTGACCGGTACCAGGCGCAGGAGCGAGCGACCGATGGTGGACTTGCCGCTGCCCGATTCGCCGACGAGGCCCAGGATCTCCCCCCGGTGCACGCTGAAACTCACGTCGTTCACGGCCTTCACCGGCGCCGCCGGATCGCCGAACCAGGTGCGCAGCCCCGTTACTTCCACCAGCGGATCGCCGCGCCCGGCCGGGGCCGGCTTGCTGCCGGCGGGAATGGCCGCGAGGAGCTTCTGCGTATACGGGTGCTCCGCCCCGTGGAAGATCTTCTGTCGGTCGCCGTGCTCGACGATCCGGCCCTTCTCCATGACCGCGATCTGGTCGGCGATGTCGGCGACCACGGCGAGGTCGTGGCTGATGAAGATCACGCCGATGTCGTGCTTTTTCTGCAGGTCCGCGAGCAGCCGGAGGATCTGCGCCTGGATGGTGACGTCCAGCGCGGTGGTGGGCTCGTCGGCGATCAGGAGTTTCGGTTCGTTGATCAGCGCCATGGCGATCATCACCCGCTGGCGCATGCCGCCGGAGAACTCGTGCGGATAGTTGTCGATGGTGGTCGCCGGGTCGCGGATGCCGACTTCCTCGAGCAGGGAGAGTGCCCGCTCCCGCGCCTCGGTCTTGCTCACGCCCTGGTGATACACCAGCGGCTCGATGAGCTGCTCCCCGATGCGCAGGTAGGGGTTCAGGCAGGTCATGGGATCCTGGAACACCATGGCAATGTCGCGGCCGCGGACGGTCCGAAGCTCGCGCTCGCTCATGGCGAGGAGGTCGCGGCCCTCGAAGAGTGCACGGCCACCGTCGATGCGACCGGGGGGCATGGGCACGAGGCCGAGCAGGCTGTAGCAGGCCACCGACTTGCCGGAGCCGGACTCGCCGATAATCGCGGTGATCTGTCCCTTTTCCACCGCGAAGCTGATGCCGTCCACGGCCCGGGTCACTCCGGCGCGGCCGACGAAGCTGACCCGGAGGTCCTCGACGCTGAGCAGGGCCACGGCGGCTAGTCCTTGGCCCCGCGCACGTCCAGCGCATCGCGCAGGCCGTCACCGAGGAAGTTGAGGGAGAACAGGGTCAGCGTGAGCGCCGCGCCTGGGAAGATCAGCAGCCAGGGATACTCCTCCATGGTCTCCGCGCCGTAGGAGATGAGCAGCCCCCAGGAGGTCTGCGGCGGCTGGATGCCGAGGCCCAGGAAGGACAGGAAGGCCTCCAGCAGCATGACCTGGGGAATGGTCAGCGTGGTGTAGACGATGATCGGGCCGAGGGCGTTGGGCACGAGGTGCCTGCGGATGATCGTCGTGGTCGGCAACCCGATGGAGATCGCCGCCTCGACGAACTCCTGCTGGCGCAGGCTCTGCACCTGCCCGCGCATGATGCGCGCCATGGTCAGCCACTCCACGGCGCCGATGGCGAGGAACAGCAGCAGCACGTTGCGCCCGAAGACGACCATGAGCAGCACGATGAAAATCATGAACGGCAGGGCGTAGAGGATGTCTACCAGGCGCATCATCACCGCGTCCACCTTGCCGCCGGCGTAGCCGGCGATGGCGCCCCAGGTGACGCCGATGAGCAGGGCGACGGCCGTGGCCACGAAGCCGACAGCCAGCGAGATGCGCCCACCGTAGAGAATCTGCGTGAGCATATCCCGGCCGAACACGTCCGTACCCAGCCAGTGGGCGGCCGAGGGCGGCGTGGCGCCGAGGTCGAGGTCCTGCGCATCGTAGGCGTAGGGCGCCACCCAGGGCGTGAGCAGGGCGAGGAGGATCAGCAAGACCACGACCACCAGGCCGAAGACCGCCAGGCGGTTGCGCCGAAGGCGGACCCAGGCGTCCTGCCAGAGGGAGGTGCCGGCCTCGGCCTGCTGCAGCGCGCTGGCTTCGCTCATCGCTCGCCCCCGAACTGGTGCCGGAGCCGGGGGTTGAGCCAGGCCGCGAGGATGTCCGAGGCCAGGTTGAAAAGCACGATCAGCGTCGACAGGAAGACGGTGGTGCCGAGAATCATGGTGTAGTCGCGGTTGAAGGCGGCCTGCACGTAGAAGCGGCCGAGGCCCGGAATCTGGAAGATCGTCTCGACCACGAAGGAGCCGGCGAGCAGGCCGGCAAAGGCGGGGCCAAGGAAGGCCACCACGGGGATCATGCCGCCGCGCAGGGCGTGCTTCACCACCACCTGCCACTCCGGCAGGCCCTTGGCGCGGGCGGTGCGGATGTAGTCCTGGTTCAGCACCTCGAGCATGCCGGCCCGGGACAGGCGCGCGATGTAGGCGGCGTAGGCTGCGCCGAGAGTGATGCTGGGCAGCAGCTTGTCGCCCGGGATATCACCCCAGCCCGAGACCGGAAGCCACTCCAGGTGGATGCCGAACACCAGCACCAGCAGCGGACCGAGAAGGAAGGTGGGCATGCAGATGCCGATCATGGCCGCCGCCATGGGCAGGTAGTCCTGCGCGGTGTTGGGCTTCAGCGAGGCGAAGATGCCGGCGCTGCCGCCGATGAGCACGGCGACCAGCAGGGCGTAGAGGCCGAGCTCCGCGGTCACCGGCAGCCCGGCGGCGATCAGCTCGTTGACGCTGCGGCCGGGATACTTGAATGAGGGGCCGAGGTCACCCTGGGCGAGGTCGCCGAGGTAGGCGGCGTACTGCTGCACCAGCGGCAGGTCGAGGCGGTACTGGCGTTCCAGGGCAGCCTTCACCTCGGGCTGCACCGCTTTCTCGCTGTCGAAGGGGCCGCCGGGGGCGACCCGGACGAGGAAGAAGGTCACGGTGACCACGGCGAGGATCACCGGGATGGCCTGCAGCAGCCGGAGCGTGATGAAGCGGCCCACCGGTCAGGGCGCCTCGTCCGCCGGCGCCTGCCAGGCGAGGTCCAGCCAGACGTAGCGGAGGTTCAGCGAATCCATGAGGTTGGCGGGCATGCCCTGCACGCTCGGGTGGATGAGGTGGCGGCTGGTGTAGGTGTAGATGGGAATGATCGGCATCTGCTCCATTAGCAGCGTCTCGGCCTCGTGGAAGATGCGGAAGCGCGCCTCCCGGCTGCGGGCCTGCGGCGCCCGGTTCAGGATCATGTCGTCGTAAACGGGGCTCGCAAAGCCCGTGTTGTTGTTGCCGCCGTCGGCGAGGTAGAGGTCGAGGAAGTTGTTCGGGTCGACGTAGTCGCCGATCCAGCCCCGGCGGGCGATATCGAAGTTCATGGTACTCACCGAGTCGAGGTAGACCTTCCACTCCTGGTTGGCGATGGTCACCTCGATGTTGAGCACGTCCTTCCACATCTGCTGCACGGCGACGGCAATCTTTCGGTGGGCCTCCTGGGTATTGTAGGTGAGCTCCACGCCGGGCCAGCCTTCACCGTCCGGATAGCCCGCCTCGGCGAGCAGCCGACGCGCTTCCGCCGGGTCGTAGTCGAACAGCTTCGGCGGTTCGTAGCCCAGGGTGCCGGGGGGCGTGATGCTGTAGGCGGGCACCACGGAGCCCTGCATCACGGTCTTCGCCAGCGTGCTGCGATCCACGGCCATGGACAGCGCCTTGCGCACGCGTACATCGTCCAGCGGCGGACGCTCGGTGTTCACCAGGTAGAAGTAGGTGCCGAGATAGGGCGCCTGGCGGTAGGGCGAGTTCGCCATGGCCTGGTAGACGGGAATCTTGTCCAGCGGCAGGGACTCGGTGTAGTGGAGCGCGCCGGCGCGGAACATCCGCTCCTCGCTGACCAGGTTCTCCGTGGGGTAGAAGACGACGCCGTTGAGCCGCACCCGCTCGCGGTCCCAGTAGGTGTCGCTCCTGGCCATGCGGATACGCCGGTTGAGCTTCCACTCCGTGAGCACGAAGGGACCGTTGCCGACAATGTTCTCCACCCGGGTCCAGCGGGTGAAGCGGTCTGTCATCTTGCCGTGGGCCAGGAGCGTTTCCGGGTGCACGGCGAAGGTGCTGTAGTGGTCCATGAGCTGGATGAAGTAGGGCGTGGGCTCGGTGAGCGTGACTTCCAGCGTCAGCGGGTCCAGCGCCTTGACGCCGACCTCGCTGAAATCCGCCACTTTGCCCGTGGCAAAAGCCTCCGCATTCTTCACCGGGTAGAGCATGTAGGCGTAGAGGTTGCCCATCTCCGGGTGCAGGGCCCGCTTCCAGGACCACACGTACTGGTCTGCCGTGATCGGGTCGCCGTTGGACCAGCGGGCTTCCTCGCGGATATGGAAGGTCACAACGCGGCCGTCTTCGCTCACGTCCCAGGACTCGGCGACGCCCGGCTCCGGCTCCAGCGTGTAGGGGTTCTTGACGGCCAGGCCCTCGAACAGGGCACGGATCAGGTGGTTCTCCGGTACACCGGTGACCACGTGCGGGTCGAGCCCCTGCGGTTCGCTGCCGTTGCCGTAGTGAAGGATGCCCTCGCGGTTGCCGCGCTCGACGTTGGTCTCGCCGCCACCGCAGGCGGTGAGGACAAGCAGGAGAGTTGCGAAGACAGCTGTGAGCAGGGTTCGAGGCAAGACAAGATGCCAATACCGGCGGGCCAGCCGGCAGTATACGTAACTCGCCGGGGGTGCCCAACTCCGCGCCGCCGAAGCGGCGCGGAGTTGGGGTCAGCCATGACCTCCTACTGATCGACGTTCAGCTTGCCGGCGTCGATCATGGCCTGGATGGCATCGCTGCCCTCGAGGCCGCCGACCAGGTCAACGCCCTCGAAGGTGAACGTCTGGTCGACCGCGGCCGTGGCGCCTGCCTCGCCCGCGAACCCACCGGACTTGCTGACCTGGACGATGGTGTTCGCGCCATCGAAGCTGGCCTGCAGGTAGGCGTCGATACCCTCGGCGCCTTCGGCCTCGGGGAGGAGGTCGGCCACGTTGATCGCGAAGCTCGTGTCGTCCGCGATGGTGACCTCGCCGTCTTCCCAGGTGACCTCGGACTGGCCGAAGATCTTCACGTCGCCGTCGGCCGCCTCGGCCGCTTCGCTGTCGTCGCGGTAGGTGAGCGCGATGCTCTCCACGCCGAGATCATCGAGGGAGACCAGTTCACCGGCGTCGGTGACGCCGTCGCTGTTGGCGTCCCGCCAGACCGCGAACTGGCTCCAGGCCTCGTCCCCGGCATCCAGCAGCTGGTTCTGGTTGCTGTCGAAGACCTCGGCCACGGCTTCCATGTCCGTTTCGGCACTGTCGCTCCACTCGGTGAAAACGTACTCGCGGGCCTCGTCTACGCTGCCGGACTCGTTGGCGTCGACCACCAGCAGGCCGTCGTCGCCGGCGACCCAGGCAGTGTTGACCGACTCGCCGGAGGCCTGGTCCGTGAACACCACGCCGGCCTCGCGGGACAGGTACTCGACGCCGTCGCCGTCGAGGTCGAGGGCGATCGGCGTCTGGTTCGCGACCTCGTTGAGATTGATGGTCAGGCTCGAGGCCGACCGGTCGCCATCCTTGTCGACGACGGAGAAGTCGAAGGTCTCCGTCTCGTTGCCCGCGAAGGCATCCCGGGCATCGCGGTCCATGAGGTAGGTCCAGGTGCCGTCCGGCTGGACGGTGAGGACCCCGTAGGTGCCCTGCACCTCACCACCGCTTTCGCCCTGCCAGGCGATTTCGTCATCGCCGGGGCCGTCGGCACCGAAGATCGATCCGGAAATCGACCCGCCGGCACTCGGCAGGTCATCGGTGGACAGTAGCCGCGCCTGCAGCGAGAACGTGTTGGCCTCGCCCTCTTCGGTAAAGACCTGGTTCACCGGGTCGCCGCTACCATCGCGGAAGCCGTCGATCTGCAGGACGTAGGTCCGGTCACCTACCGTGATCTGCTGCTGCGTGCCGCCGGTCCCGGCAATGGTCGCGGAGAAGCTGGTGATAGTGATGATGTCGTCGGGGTTGGACCCGCTGTTCGGCGTCTCGTTGTGGTCGATCTCCACGACGATGTCGACCGTCGTGGCCTGGCCATCGATGACGATATCGAAGCTGACAGCCAGGTCCGTGTTGTCCAGGGTCCCTCCGTTGAGATTAATGGGGAAGTTGTTGTGGGTGAAGGCCCCCAGGTCGAAGGCGGAGTCCAGGACGACCGGCGAGTCGCTCAGGCTGAAGTCGTAGCCGGAGCGGCCGCCGCCGCTGGATGCGGGCGTACCCCATTGCAGCTGTATGAAGCCGTCGTCGCTGGAGTCGTTGTCGGTAATGTCGACGTTTCCGCCGTTTACACTGTTCCAGGCAGCCGCGAGATTGCTGATTTCAACCGTGCTGACCGGGACGTCGAGGTCGACGACAACCGGGTCGGGCGCCGTCGGGGCATCGTCCTGGAAGCCCAGCCTCAACCCGATGTCCAGGGTCGCTTCAGCCGTGTCGCCGTCACCGTCGGTGATGGTCTGCACCAGGTTGATGGTGCCCGCGTCGACGTAGCTGACTTCGTCCGTGTCGTTCGTGTCCGGGTGCTGCACGGCGCGGGCCTGGGTGAGGGTGACTTCGCCGTCGGCATTCACGGCCACGCGGAAGACCTCTTCCCCGCTGCCGTCCACCCGGCCGACGACATCGTCGCCGTCCAGGCTGAGGAGAACGGCGTTGCCCGTCGCCGTATCCACCAGGCCGCTTGTCGTGCTGCCTACCTCGAGGCTGAACACGCGGCTGTCTGCCGCACCCTGGCCATCGGCACCGAAATCGTTGCTGAACGCGGTGGCGAAGTTTGCCGTGTCACTTTCGACGATATTCGCTTCATCGATGACGAGGTCGCCGCTGAACTGGCCGTCCAGCTGGACTGCCGGGACGTCATCGACAATCTCGAGGTTTATCGTGCCGGAAGTACTGGGTCCGTCCGCTACAGCCGCGATCACCTCGATGCTTCCCAGCGCAAGCGTGTTCTCGCCGTTTGCGCTGGCATGGGTGACGTTGCCTGCAAGATGCATGGCGACCATGGCCGTGCCGGCGGCCAGGTTCGGCACCAGGGTCAGCGTGATGGCGGTGGCGCCGCCGATCTGGCCGACGACTTCCGTATCGCTGTTGCGCACCCAGGTGATCTCGCCGGCGTTCTCGTTGAGGCCCGTGAGCGTGGTGGCGAAGCTCATGCTGTCTGGCGCGTCGGTGCCCAGCGTGAAGGAAAGGGTGTCCGTGGCCGAATCGGTGATGCTGTCCTCGTCGGTGGTCAGCGTAATGGCGTTGGGCTCGGGTGCCGGGACGATGCTGAGGGCGAGGGTGGAGTCGACGGAATCCTCGCCGTCGGTGACGGTGTAGGTCGCGCTCTCGACGCTGCCGCTGTAGTCGCCCTCGGGGGTGAAGGTGAAGGCGCCATC
>NZ_JAVJOA010000005.1:0-36222 GCF_040217025.1 Pseudohaliea sp.
CTGGTTCGAGCCCAGCAGGCGGAGCCAAATTCCGAGAGGAGACAGGGGGTTACAGCGATGTAGCCCCTTTTTTTCGTCCGGGGGTCATGCCCCGGCAGCCACCAGTTACCTACAGCAACGGGACCCTATGCTCACAGCCAACCGCCTCGAAAAAATCATGGAGCTCGAACAGGAGCTCCGCGCCGAATACCAGCAGCAGCTGGACGACAAGCAGGTGGCCATCGACGCCGCCCTCGCCGAGAAGGCCGACCTCCAGGCCACCATCGAAAAACAGCTCGAAACGATCAAGGAACTGACCGGCAAGGCCAGCGACACCCAGAAGGTCGAGCAGCGCAACCGCGAACTCCACAACCGCGCCGACAACCTCCAGGGTGAGATCGCCGAACTGAAGCAGCGGCTGAAGGCCCTGCAGAAGGACCTGAACGCGGTCCGCGAGGAGAACAAGGCGCTGAACCAGTTCGATCCGGCGCGCATGAAGAAGAACCTGGATGCGAGCAAGAAGAAGCTGGCCGAGAAGCAGAAGGATAACGAGGGCCTGCAGAAGGCGCTGAAGGAGAGCCGGAAGGAGCAGGCGGCGCTGGAGCAGAAGGTCGCCGAGCTGGAAGCCAAGGCGGCAGCTACCGCAGAGGCCGAAGGTGCTGAGGGGCAGGAGTCGGCGGATCAAGCGGCCTGATGACGGCCCGACAACTCCCGTGACCTTAATAATTTCGTTCTATTTGAATCGTTAGCTCCGGGCTTCGTTGATTCAAGGCAATCCTGCTCTTGGCGTCTCGACGTCCACGCGGAAAACCCGCCCTGACGGATTGTCGAGAATGATCTTGCGGTCATAGCTGTCGGACGCCGTAATCAGCAGCGTACGGCCATCGGGCCCGCCGAGCATGCACGCAGTCGCCTCGGTGGTGCCCATGTCCACTTCATCCGTAATGTCACCACCCCGCAGAACCCGGTAGACCCGATCACGGGTCGCAACCCAGACGGCGCCTTCAGCGTCCAGGGCAATCCCATCGGGCACGGACCCGGGAATGTAAGCGTAGATCGAGGCCGACTGGATCTGGTCATCCTCCGACAGCGCATACTCATGGAGGCATTCACGAGTCGTATCCGCGACGATCATCGAGCGACCATCAGGCGATATGACCATGCCATTGGCGAAACCCATGTCGCGGGTAGCTATCTCGACCTCGCCTGCCGGCGAAACACGCAGGAGGGGACTGTCAGGAGCCTGCGCTAGGGGGATGTCGCCGAAGACATAGTTGATCGAACCCACGAAGCACGTACCACCCACCGTGCGCACCATGTCGTTGATCCGGTAGCTGGCCAACTCGCTGAGGTCTGCAAACTCCTGGTACTCGCCGTCCACAACGCGAAAGAGCTTCCTCGCCTTCCCGGCAGTAATGATCAAGTCATCAGAGTTTTCGTCGGGGAACACCCAACCCGAAATCCGGTCAGGGCTCTCAAGAAACAATTCCTTCGAACCGTCCATCGATAACTTGAAGAGGCGTCCCTCGTCGATACTGCAGCAGTAGAAGCTACCGCGATGCCAGCGCGGGGATTCCGGGAATATAAAGCCCTCGCATAGCAACTGCGGGATGTGTTTTTTCATAAGGAGTATTCCATGGCCGTACGTGTCATCCGTCGCCGGGCAAAACTACAGCAGCGAGGAATGGCTCGCATGGTAAAATGCGACACTAGTTGTAATGGGCCATCACCATGCCGATGTACGCGAGGGCCGCTGCCATCTGGGGTTTCCAGCAACTGGTTACCGAGCTTGGCGGAGACCCCGGGAATGTCTTCCGGCGTGCGGGCGTCGACCCCGCCAGACTGTCACACCCTGACGATCGCCTGCCGCTGACGGACATCCGGCACTTACTGAACTATTCAGCGGAGGAGACCGGCTGTTCTCACTTCGGACTGGAGCTGGGTAGACGCAGGGACCCGGACCAGACCATGGGCATTCTCGGTGAAGCGTTCCAGCGTGCCCGGGACTTCCGCCAGGCGATCGCCTGCCTCTTCGAGCTGTTCCGGCTGCACTCGGAATCCAGTCTCTGGCAGCTGCACGAGGAAAATGGCAAGTGCTACGCGCTCGTATCGTTCCTTCACCAGGAGAACGATCCCAGCACCCAGAGCCAGCAGCTCGTTGTCTCCGTGTTGTGGCGGCTCTTCAATATGGTGACGCGGGGGCGCTGGCATCCACTGATGCTGTCGTTCACCTTCGGTAAGCCGCAGGATCCAGCGCCGCTGAAACGCTATTTCAAGGTGCCCATCGACTTCGATGCAGACTCCTGCGGCATCGTCTTCCATGCACTGGACCTGGACATCCCGGTGGCGCCCGATGCTACCGGCTCCTACAACGAGCTATACAGGACGGCTCAATCGATTGCTCTCTCAAGGCCGCAGACTCTGAGCGAGACCACGCGGGTGCTGGTACGGAAGAACCTCGAGCTCCGCCGCGTCGGGCTCGATTACATCAGCCACTTCTTTCCCTTTGACCGCAGAACGCTCCAGCGGCGACTGAAGCAGGAGCAAACCAGCTACCAGAAGATACTTAACGAGGTGCGCACGAGCATGGCGAAGGACGCTCTGCTGAGTTCCGATATCCCCATGGCGCAGCTATCGCACCGCCTGTGCTTCTGCGATGTCGCCAACTTCATCAAGGCCTTCAAGAGTGAGGAAGGCATGACACCCCGGCAATGGCAACAGCTTCACCGGCAACAGATCAGGACCGCCAGCGTTTCCGGCTAGCTTTCCGCAGCGGGCCAGACTTCATTCAAGGCATGGGCTGCGGATATGGCGCAGGGCCATCCAGCGTAGAAGGCGGCATGCGTGATGATCGCTTCGATGCGAGCGCGCGGAATGCCCAGATTCCTGGCTGCCGAGAAGTGCAGCTTTTGCTCGTCCCTGCGGTTGAGGGCGACCAGCATCGCAGTCGTGCAAAGCTCCCGCTCCTCGACCGACATATCATCCTGCTGCCACAGATCTCCGAACACAAAGCCAAGGGTATAGTCACGAAGCTGGTCCGGTAGGACCGCCCTCTGCCTTTCCCTGGGGCCGAAAAGGGTCTCCGCCAGCGCTTTTCCGCGTTCGATCCGGTCCTTCATCGGCTCTGCTCCCTGGGGTGGCTTCGTGAAATGGGCACGTCGTAAAACGGTCAGCGATAGGGATCAAGCTCGGGGCGGGCCGCCCAGCGACTGGGCTCTACCCCTGATGCCGGGGGCAGTAGCCGGCAGCGCAAGGTACCTATCCTGTCGATCGTGATCTCGACCCGATCACCGGGCGCCAGGAAATCCCCGTTGTCCAGACCCGTGCAGTCCGGAATCGTTCCGAAACCCATCACCGACCCGGGTAGTAGTGGCGCGACGGAATCCAGCGTTGCGATGACCGCCCGGGCATCACGGCTGATCTCCGCCGTCGTGCCTGTGAAGCGCTGTTGACCGTTGACCCAGACCGTAACGGGCAGATCAAAGGGGTTAGCCAGCTCGTCACTTGTCACCAGGCAGGGCCCCAGTTGATTCCCGCAGGCCATGTCCTTGGCCAGGAAGAATCCCTTGCCCAGCTCCGGCGGCTGCACGTCGCGTGCCGATACGTCATTGAAAATGCAGTAGCCCGCGACCGGCTGCTTGTTGTTGCCGTAGACGACAGCCAGCTCCGGCTCGACATCCAGGTACTCGGTGTAGGACGGCCAGGGGATATCCACACCATCGCCAACGATGGAGTTCATATTGCACTTGTAGTGAGGGAGCCGCTCCAGCTGGCCCGCGGGTGGCGTACGAGGTCGCTTGACGCGCTCTTCGAAGATTCTGATCAGTGCTTCGGTCTCTGGGTTGCCGTCCTCGTAGCATCGCCAGGTTCTCACCGAACTCGCCAGGTGCCGGGGTGTCAGCCCGAAATCGAAGAGCGAGGCCACCTCGACGGGTGTATGGAGAGTGACCGACTGCAACGGGAGGAGTATCGAATCCGCAAGCGTGCCTGCGTTTGCTTCGGCCCAGTCCACGATCGTCCTCGCCTGTGCCTCACTGGCCGGCAGGTTACGCAGGTAGTCTGAGCTGTCAGCCAGCAACGTGCCTTCAAGGCCGCTGGCCTCCGCCAGCGGAGCAAAGCCGGCGACCCGATCCCCGACCATGGCACCAAAAACGGGCGCAGGCTCGCCGGAACGGACGGTAAATCGAACGAGCTTCATGGGCGCGGGCTCTCCCTCATCCCGGTGACGCTGTGAAGGCGGTGACGCTGAACCGCCCGCTGAGCCAACTCAAACAGCACCACGGCCGCAAAGTAGGCCACGAGACTCAACTGCAGTCCGAGCGTGAGCGATGCCTCCCCGGTAGACGTCATTAGGAAATCGCTTGCAAGGCCGACGAAGAATGGACCCGCACCGCTTCCGAACACAGCGATGGAGAAAACGACCATCGCGGAAGCAAGCGCCTTCTCGGAGGGGCGCGCCAGGCGCTGCATGGACGTCATCACCGGCGCGATGATCAGGCTGTGCAGGAACAGGGCGGCGCACGCTGTGGCGGCAAACCACTTGCTGCTGTTTGAGGCATAGGCGATCGCGTAGGGGATAACCGCCAGCGCCGCCGACACGCTGCAGACGCGGTAGAGGCTGACACGAAAGCGCTGTTCCGCCAGCGCGCAAAGAGGCCCGCCGAGAACAATACCCGCAAGGTTGCCCAGACCGAGGGCGACACCGAGGTCTAGCCCACCCGCAACGTCGGCACCAAAGCGCCTGGCGAACAGCGAGGGTAACCAGGCGAGATTCGCGAAGCCGGAAAAACCGGCGACGCCGATTGAAAGTGCCAGCAGCGTCAGGCGGCGGTCGCAAAGCACGCTGCGCATCGCGCCTACGGCCATTGCCCGTGTCACCGGCTCCGGCCTGGTGCCTGGTCCCGCCACCCGTATCGTGAAAAGCAGCAACGGCACCAGTATCAAGCCCGGCAGTGCCATCAGGGCAAAGCCGTTTCGCCATCCAAAGGCATTGGCGGCCGCCGCCCCCAGCACCAGGCCCAGGGTCAGGCCCAGGCCCGCGCCACAGGAGTAGACACCCATGGCCAGCGGCAACCGCTCCCTGGAGAAGGTCTGCGAAAGAATGGCGTGGGCCGGCGGCGTACCGCCGGCCTCACCAATGCCCACGCCGATGCGGGTAGCGGCCAGTGACAGGAAACCGGTTGCCCGTCCGCCCAGGAAGGTCATGACACTCCAGAGCGCGACGGACCCGGCGATGACCCTGACATGACCCAGCCGGTCGGCAAGAATGGCCATGGGAAAGCCAACGACCGCATACAGGAGCGAGAAAGCAAAGCCGGTCAGCAACCCCAGCTGGGTATCGGTCAGCAGGAGGTCAGCTTTTATGTGCTCTGCCATGCCGACCACGGCATAGCGGTCCATGAAATTGACCGTGTAGACAACAGTGAGCACCACCAGCACGTAGACGGCATAGGCCCGTTCTTTGGCGCCGGCGTCAGCACGCCCGCCGACACCCAGCTCTGTGGTCTGCACGTCGCTCAAAAGCTGTACACCATGCGAAGACCATAAGTCCTCGGCCGGTTGATGCTGGCGTAGTACAGCTGATCCGCCACCAGCGGCACGACGGCACCAACGTAGCGGTCGTCGGTGAGGTTCTGCGCCCAGAGCTCAAAGGTGAACCCGGGCATTGCCCGCGGCGACAGCCCCAGCCGGGCGTCCAGTTTCTCGAAGCCCTTGTTCCCGTTAAGCGGATCGTTCTCTGGCCGGAAGAATTCCTCTTCCTGCCAGGAGTAGGAGACAAAAGCGCGTACAGTCCCCAGGCTGGCGATATCACGTTCGTAATCCAGGGCCGCAAACATGGAATACTCCGGCGCCTGGTTCAAGCGGTTACCGCTGTAGTCGACTCCTTCATAGGAATAGTCGTCATAGGTTGCATCCAGGTAGCCGAAGTTTGCCACCAGGCTGAGGTTCTCCGTCAGCAGCGCCGTGGCATCGATCTCGATACCGTCGATACTGGCCTGCGCTGCGTTCTGAATGATCAGCTGGCCAACATCGCCGGGAAAGCGAACCTGCAGATCTTCGTAGTCCATGGTGAACGCCGCCACGTTCAACCGCAGCCGATTGTCGAGCAGGTCGGACTTCAGGCCGGCCTCGAACGAATTCACGTACTCGGGGGCAAAACTCGGGGTGTTGCGGGACAGGGAGCTGAACCCGCCGCTCTTGAAGCCCTGCGAATAGGAGACATAGCCCATGACACCGTCGGTGATATCCATACTGAGCGACAGCTCGCCAGTCGGGTCATCCCAGCTATCGGTCAGGTCCTCGTTGGTCTGCATACCGCCGGAGAACACCTGCCGCTCCATGGACTTCTCTTCATAGCTGTAGCGAAGCCCGGCACTGAGCTCATAGCGATCGCCGAAGGCGTAGGTCAGGTGGCTGTAGGCCGCATACGATACCGCCGTGTTCTCCGTATCGGTGTCTGTACTCAGGATCGGGGAATCGCTGTTGGTCAGCAACTCGATCGTCAGAAGATGCCGGGCTTCTTCACGATACCCGAACAAACCGAAGATCCAGTCGACGTTACCGGACGAGTACGTCAGCTGGAACTCCTGGCTGTACTGTTCCGAACTGATGCCCTGGTAGGAGCCGGTGTCGCGAATAATCGCGATCGAGGCCGGGACAAACTCCGGAATCGCGGCGAGGTAGGCGTCGACATTGGTGCCGTCGCTGTCGTAAATCACGTCGAGGTCAAGGTCGCGATAGGCGGTAATCGACTGGAAGCGCCACTGGTCACTCAATTCACCCTGGTAGGTCAATGCCACGCCAGCGGTGTCGCGGGTCAGCTCCGTGCCCTCGAGATCAAGCGCTATGTCATCCACCTCGATGTAACGATTCCCGTCGACGGTGATGTTTTTCAGCCCCGTACCGATCGTGGTGTCGCCAGCGTCGAGAGCCAGGGTCACGACATGACGATCATCCTGCGAGGCGTACTCCAGCACGACGCGCGAGTACCAATCCTCTTCGTAACGCTCGTCAGTTCCCGTGAACGTGTTCTTCAGGTCTCCGCCGAAGTCCTGGTAGTAAAGAGAGGCGCGGCCACTAACGCTGTCGGACAATCCCCCTTCGATCGACCCGTTTACGCGTGTCGTGTCATAATTGCCGATGGTCGCTTCCAGAATCCCGGATACCGTCTGCTGCGGTCGCCTGGTCACGATGTTGATTGCACCTGCGGTCGCGTTCCGCCCATACAGCGTCCCCTGCGGGCCCTTCAGCACCTCAATGCGTTCGATATCCACCATGGCGAACTGCTGACTCTGGGGGCGGCCCAGGTAGACCCCGTCAAGGTAGACAGCCACAGGGTCATCCTGGCCTATGCCGCCTGACTGGCCGGCGATCCCGCGCATGGAGATGACTTCCGTTCCGGAGAACTGGGGTTCACCCACGCTCACGTTCGGGACGGAAGTGCCGAGGTCCGCGAGGCGCACGATACCCAGCTGCTGCAATGCGTCATTGGAGAACGCGGTAATCGCGCCAACGGTCTCCTGCAGGTTCGTCTCACGGCGCTTCGCCAGCACCACCACCTCTTCCAGGGTATTGGCGTACACGGGAGTTGCAACGGCGCCAATCGTGAATGAGCAGGCTGCCAAACCGAAAAAACGCGTCTTCTTGTGTCGGGATTTCATGGTGTCTGTCGCCTCTCGCCTTCTGTATTATGTGGTTTCGCGGTCACGGGTGTTCCACCTTGCGGCTTCCGGCCGCCCGCGGCAGGAAAGCGGGTTGCCTGGCCAGCCGCGGTGGCGGTACAGCGCCACCCGGTGACGTCGTCAATGTAGGCTTCCGGGCAAGGCCATTCATGGCAATTTGCGACAAGTTTGCAGCGGGAGTGCTTCCCGGTTAGCGGGAAGCCCGATGGGTAGGCAAAGCGTAGATCGCGGTGCGGGCGCGCTAAGGCGCACCAGCGTATGACAAAAACCTGGGCGAGAGAGTAGTCGTCAAGTGTCTAAGTACGCTGCTATCGGCTTGCATACTTGGCGGCGCTATCGGCGTGGCCTTGATGGGCTTGGCGATTGCTTGAGCGCTGAGGGTACCAGGATCAGGTGTCGGCGGAACAGGCGGCATGAGCGGGCGGCTAAGTCTTCCAAAATAGGCCGGTAGCTATTGCTGCTACTCCTTATCGATACCCTGATCCTCTTCGATATCCGCGCTTACCAACGCGCGAACTGGAAGCGCGCTTGCAAGACTTGCATGTTCGACCATAGCCGGATCTGAGGGAAGCATCCTTGAACATCTCAATAGGCTTAATCCGGCCACATTTGCCGCACTTCTTGTGTGTGCCCTCCGCTAAGCCTTTACGATCGCGCTCTTCTCGCTCCCCAATGCCGTTCAGCACATCGTTCTTGTATTCTGCTGATTCCAGTTGCTCGAAAGCGGCCTTGAGGCGCTCATCGAGTATGGATATCGGATCCCGCCCGACATTGAAGCGGTTAATCCGAATCATCTTGTAGCCGTAGCCTTCGAGGATCGCTTCGCGCTCGACATCGCTCTCAAGCAAGTAGTGCTGCCAGTTACCGCTATCCACATGGCCGTTCTGCTCAAAGTGATGTTCAAATCCATCGTATTCAACGATGACCTGTTGCAAGAAGTCCTCTGTCCGCAGGCGCAGGAGGAAATCGACCTTAAAGGCCGGGTGGGCATAATTTGGGTCGATACTCCTGAGGTAATCCCCAATAGGAAACTGGGGAATGATTTCCAGATTGCCATGGTTAGCCATGGCAAAGGAGGTCCCCGCCAGCCATTCGAGCACGCGAGCCTCCATCGGAGATTTTGGATCCACTGCGTCGGGCGTCGGCGTCTGCTTGGCGGACTGGAGCATGTGCTCATAATGTTGAAGCACCTCACGAGCCGAACCCTTGAACTCTTTAGTTGGCTTAGAGCAGAGGAAGACCAGCTTCTCTTTCCCGCGACTGAAGGCGACATTGAGACGTTGCACTTTCAGCTTTCCTTCGGCGTCGTCAGCTCCGACTGCCCCCAGGTCAGTCGGGAAGATGTAATTCAATCGGTCATGCTCCCGTGTGGCGACCATCGAATAAAAGATGACATCTCGCTCTTCACCTTGGCAGGTGTCGGCCGTAAAGATAGCTAACTTGAGTCGTTCACGGAACTCCCGTGCTTTTGAATGGTTCATGACCTGTTCGTTAACATAGCGCTGCTGTTCGCGGAACGGGGTGATGACGGCAACGCTCGGGGGCTCTTCCAGCTCCAGCATGGCCTCCAAACGCTCGATAATGACGCCGGCCTCCCACTTGTTGGCATTCCGGATGTCCTCAAAGCGGTCGGGCTCATCGGAAATTACGAACTCCAGTACGTCTTCGATGGGCTTGCCCCGCAACTTCAGAACCTGCAGAGCACCGCCATAGAAGTATTGGGAGCTGAAGCTGATGATCTCCGGATACCCACGGAAATGCTTTCTCAGCATGATCATGAACTGGCTCGTCATTTCGCCAAAGTCCATGACGCTCTTGGTGACATCCAGGTTCTTTAGGCGAGTCTTTAACGCGCTATCGAGCTCAGATTCGAGGCCATCGAACGCTTCGCGGACCTCTTCAAAATAGGCGCCGTTGAGAGCCTTGCTGGCCTGCGCGGCCTTCACGTTGCCGAACTGCTGACGGTCGCCGAACAACACGATTTTGTCACTTCGAAGAATCGCCGGCAGTGCCTGGGCAACCGAGACCTGGGAGGCCTCGTCGATAATCACCAGGTCGAACAGACCTTGCTCAAGCGGCACATAGTTCGCGTAATCCCGCAGTCCGGCGATCATCACGGGGAAGGCCTCGCGCAGGCTCGAGAATTTGTCGACGGGAAACTTGGATTTTGCCCGGATGATGTCGCGCAGGGTCTTCGCGTCATTCTTACGCTCTTCGACGAAGCGCACCACGCGCTCATCGATATGCTTCGTGATGTGCTTTGCGCAGAAGTCCTCGTAATCCCTTTTCAATTTCAGGTAGTCGAGATTGGGCATCTTATCGAACTTGCTGGCTAGCGCCTTCTCGGCATCCCTCAGTTCCATGAATTCCGTCAGCTTCTTCTGCTCGGGTTCCGTCGCGCCAAGCAGGTCCTTCACGGTGACGGGAATGCCGTACTCGGCCAGATGCTCATGATCCAGGCCCAGGTAATCTTCGATCAGGGCCAAATCATCGGACCCCATCGTGACCTGAGCGCCGACACACGCATGCAAAGGCACGTGCGACGCCTCATCAAGAGCGCGGCCTCTCACGATCTCTTTCAGGCGGCGCGGCATATTCGCCGCTTCTAGAAGGTCTTCACCGATCTCGCGAATGTTGCTGACGTCATCCCCCAGTATTTCACTGGCAGTCCGTGTCGCCTGTTTCAGCTGCTGCCGTCTGAAGAGATAGCCAAAGACTGGCTGTCGCATATCGACGACCTCGTGCTGTAGGTCTTTCAGCTGCTCGGCGCGGCCAAGGTCAATGCGCGGCCATTTTAAAACTAGTGCCCGAAGACCCTCTGGAACATCGCCGATGGCAGGACCGAGACGCTGTAGCGTCTTCAGTGCTTCCATGCCCTCCCTTTCAGAGAGGAACCGACCGAAGAAAACTCGGTGCTTGTCCAGAAGGTTGAAAAACCTTGACAGGACATCCACCGCCCCGATGTCGTCATCGGTGAAGTCCTCGGCTTCCGGTACAGCCTCGTAATAGGCGTCTTCGCGAGCGTGGAAGGCGGATACCTCGCGCAGATCGAGCGCTTTGCCTGCCTCGATACGGGCGGAGATGTCCTTGGTCATCTTGTTTCGGAGTGTGTCGAACTCCGAGTTAAACATCCCTTCGGAGGCCTTGAAACTCTGCAGAGCGGTCTTGATCTTCTGGACCGACCCAGACTTCACAATCTGTGCGTAGTTGGCGGAATCCTTACCCAGGCGCAGGACTGGGTTAACGTACTCACCCTCTTCTCCTCGGACGCGCTCAAAGACATCATTGAGCTTGCTTTCCACCACGTCCAAAGCTTCTTTCTTGTCCGAAAGAATAAGGACGTTCTTACCCTCGCGTATTACGTCAAAGGCCAAAGCTGCGAGGCTGTGGGACTTACCGCACCCGGGCGGCCCCTCCACAACGATGATCCGTGAATCTTTGTGATGGACAGCCTGCACCAGCTTGCGCTGTTCTTCGGCAAGCGGTAGCGGGCTTTCGAAGACCAGACGCTCTGGAACGTCGGCGTTCTGCCACTGCGTATCGATCTCTCTTTCAATCGAGATGGGGTTTTTCGACAGGAGGGACTCGACCAAATCCTCAAACGCTTTAAGCAGTGGATTATCTGGATCGAGGCCGGACATGAGCACTTCGTAGTCGTTGACGATGGCTTCATCCGCGTTGTCTGCCAGCGATAGGCTGAGGGCGTTGCTGATGCGGAACTCGTTGCCTTCCGCGTACTGGTTCTCGGGTGACGTGAAGTCCAACTCACCATTGCAGTTCAGGCCCGCCAGAATGCGGTGCAGGGTCTGCTCGATCAAACCGATGAAGGTCGCATCCCCTTCCTGGTGGAAGATCCGCTCGGAAACTGGATTGGGCGTTGTGCGCCCGGTCCGCTTCGTGAGTTCACCCGCGATGTAGTCACAGGCTGGCTTGTTGACGTAAACAAACCCTTGGAACTCCATCTGCACGCTGGCGCCGTCGAGCTCCATATCCAAGGGTATGTAGTACAGCGGGAACTTGTGCTTACCGTAAAGGATTTCCCCCACGTTGAGGTAGATCGTGCTGTTTTCCAGTAGCTGCCGCGAGGCAATCAGCTCCCGAAGGTCTACAAAAAGATCGGCGGCCCCAAAGTGCTCGAAGTAATCGCGCAGCACCAGCTTCACGCGTTCGACATCAGTAAGGTCGTGAACCATCTCTTCGTAAAGGCTGGAATCGTCTTTGACCAGTATGTCCGCCACGGCCAACGGCAGAGACTCGGAGGCTTCGTCTATGAGTCGGTCCACGATTTCGTCCGCGTAGGCCGCCAACTGGCGCTCACTGGCATCATCGTTGGCGTCAGAGCCGAAAATCGGTTCCAGCAGCTGGATCAGCGGGCTGACCACAACGCGTTGAAGGCCTGATTCCAAAGCACGCTGCGCGTCAAGCGTGGCTTGGTCGAGATTCATCGTGGCCCTGTGTTTGTTCAGCAATACTGTTGGCACCGCGAGCGCAGAATTGCGCAGTTCCTTGGTGTCAGTCTTGTCGATCGCGCTCTCGATGCCGGCCTGCACACCTCGGCTAAGGTCTCCGCGGTATTTCCCGGGCGTCACTGTCACGCTCGCCGACTGCTGGGTCAGCTTTCTCGCAATCAGGGCATGGAACTGGCTAAAGCGCTCCAGCCGCACACCGATTCGGCTGTTTTTTTGGTCACGTAGGGCGTAGCGCCGCTTCGGCGTGCGGACCTTCTTGAAATCCGTCTCTAGAAACTCTTTGTAATAGGCGGCAAGGGTGGACATAGCCTTGCCGATAGGCGACGCAGAGCGCGCACTTTCAGGGGCGAGTTCTTCAACTGCGGGGTCTACTTCGAGTGTCATCCTGTTATCCAAGCCCGGCCGGTCGTCGACCCCCTAACTTTACAGCAGCAGTCTAGCAGGGCTCGAGCCAGACCTTGAGATCGATCTACCGTGATGAAGAAAAACGGGCGCTAACGCCTCTCCGTTAGTACGATACTCTTACTGGCGTCGGAGGGTGGCATGCTTCGCTGCCCTTCGTTGCCACTCCCACGGAGGCACGGGGTCAGGCTCCTGTCAAAACCTCAGACTGGCCTCGCGAGCTTTCCGCTGTGCCAGTTCGAGAACACGCTCGGCCTTGGCACATCGTCAACCGGGGCGGAAGATCTTGGCATCGGCCGCTTGACGGTCTCGACGGATCCGGCGGGCAGTAGAGCATCGCCTCCGCCGAGTGCGTCGGGTACGTCGAGTCGCAAGCAGGACATGGCCGGACTGCCACGCTCTCCCCAGCACGCCAGAAAACCAGTATCCCAGATTTCCAGGCGGCCCAGACCCACGGCCCGGGGAGGACGCCACGGGGGGCACCGCGGGAAACTGGCAAGCTGGTTTTCTGGGACGCTGGGCCGCTGGTCGCCCTGCCCTCGCCCCGGCGTATCGCCGAATTCGCCTACATCGCTTGAAGGAACCACTAGGCTCCAGTCTCAACCAATACGTTGCTCGGTGCCGACGCAGCGAGAGCCCCTTGCCAACCGGAATCCAGGATGGTGAAACTTGGGGGACTTTGATCTCGGCATGGATCTGGGAGCCCTTATGTTCGCTAAGCAATCCCGCACCAAGGCCCGCCCCATCGCTGTCATCGATACGGAGACGACCGGCGTCTACTGGACCGCACATGACCGCATTATTGAGCTTGGCATCGTGCTCATCTCTCCAGAGGGCGAGATTATCGAGACCTACGAGACGCTGGTTAACCCCGAGCGAGACTTAGGACCCACACACATTCACGGAATTGACGCCGAAGCCTGCATCGTAGCACCACGATTCAAAGACATTGCTGGTGATATCTTAGAGCTCCTGCGGCCCGCTGGGGCCATTGCAGGACACAACGTGGTCTTCGATGCACGCTTTCTGTGTGCAGAGTACGAACGGCTCGGGGTGCCACTACGCCGAAACGTTCAGACTCTGTGCACGTATCAGCTGACACGCCTCTCACTCCACAACGCATGCGAACAATACGGCATTTGCTTTGCAGGCAGTGAGCACAGTGCCATGGCTGACGCTCGCGCAACGGCGGACTTGGTGCGCCTGTTAGCAGCAGAAGGCGTCGTTGACCTTGCCGCTTATCGCACACCGCTCGAATTCCCCCCATGCGACTCCCTTCACACCGCGACTGTCACTCGCCCGCTGGCGCAAAAGAAAGTGGACGTGCGATCTGGGTTTTTGGCTGACCTCACTGACCGCGTGCTCTACGACATCAACTCAACCGATGATGTCGCCCTCGAGTATCTCTCCCTCCTCCGACGGGTATTAGAGGACCGGGTACTCGACGGTGACGAGCGAAATTTACTACTGTCATACATCGATGAAAAGCAGATCCCTGAAAAGCAGCTGCGAGACCTTCACCAGCTGTATCTCGATGCAATGGCCGTCGAGGCTTGGACCGATGGCATCCTCACAGACAATGAGATGAAGGATCTCCGCCGTATGGCCCGCCTGCTCGATCTTGAGCCAGTCTCAGTGGATCAGGCCATTGCACGAGCGCAGCAGGCACCGCCCCAAGCGTCCTCACCCAAAAGCTCGACCGGAACCTTGTCGGGGGCCAGTGTATGCTTCACGGGTGCCATTATCTCTTCGCTCAACGGTGAGGTAATCACGCGAAAGTTAGCCACCGAGCTTGCAGAAAATGCTGGGCTCGTCGTAAAGAATGGTGTGACCAAGAAGCTCGATATGCTTATCGTCGCCGACCCCGACACGCAGAGCGGCAAGGCGAAAAAAGCCCGGGAATACGGAACGCGAATAGTGGCAGAACGGGACTTCTGGCCCATGATTGGGGTCGCAGTGACTTAAATTTCTTGTCTAATGGCGATCGGTCAGTGCAGGGGACGCTGAACCGCATGGCCTTCGAGATAGACCATCTGCTCCACCATCAGCGCGTCGATGTCACAGAGATCACAGGCAACCGCTTGGATGCCTGGCTGGCGGATACCCCCTGGGGCATCAAGGGCCGCGGCTGTGTGTTGCCCAAAAAGGTGATGTTGGGAGTATTTTCGGCCCCCTATAACTCTCTCGGGGCAACTATACGACTCTCTTAGAGCTCCACAGATACGCTTTCGGTAATTCGTACTTTGCCCGGCCAAGGCACTATGGCATTTATCTTCTTTTCTTTCCCAGCGAGGGAAGCCCTCCGGAAAAGAATCGAGCCGTCACGCCATCGTCTTTGCTCGCGCCTCTTACCAAACGAGTACCGTTCACGATTGAATTCAAATCGGCTATGACGCCTTGGATAGTTCTCAACTCAGACTCTGATATAGCTTCATAGTCCGCCTCGACAATCTCGCTAGTCGCTCGCCTAAGGCCTCTAACATGCCTGCTTACGCCAGGATTGCCTGGCCCGCTTTCAACTCTCCTTGGCGGCTTCCATTGGCGAAAATCAGGATTCTTGGAGAAAAAGTCTTTTGCGTACTCAAGCTTCCTTGGCTGAGAATATCTACTCCTAAAGACCTTCTCCTTTTCGTCAAAGTTGTGAGGTACGGCGCGCTTCATCCACTGAATAAGCCGATCCGCATTATTCCCTTTCGACCTCAAAGCGGCTTTGACGACAAGGTTTGCAGGCGCCACTTGGCCACTTTCAAAAACGCACCGAACAGCTTCTTGCGAGCATTCGCAAAGATTGCGGGCTGGTATTGTTGCCCCGGCTTTGAGGGCTTGTCGTAGACTTTTTAAATCGGTCACTTCCGGCTCCCGATCGCTGCATACTGGAACGCCAAACGAATACTCGAGACGGCTCGAAAATAGACTAACTGCAAGCCTCAACTGCACGCAATACAAGGAGCTCTGTCTCGATATTGCTCGACTTCGATGCGATTCGACTTCTGCGCGATTGGCCCCCGCGACGCCAACTCTCACCGCCCCGGCAAGCGATCACCGCAACATCCCCTATGTCTCCGCCAGAGTGCCCGCCTCTCGGCAAAGCGATGCCACTTCGTACGACCCCTATGCGGCGTCGACACGGCCCGAAGTGGATCGCTCTGGAGCGCCTCGCGGGTCCGGGGACCCCCAGGCCGCCACCGCCAGAACTCCTGCGCGCCAGAAATCCAATATCCCAGTTTTCCAGTTTCCCGAGGGGGGCGAGAGGGTAGGGTAGGTCGCCAGGATTTCTAGCATTCTGGGCTTCTGGGATCCTGGGCACCTGGCTAACTGCCCGGCATCAGCAGTCTCACCCCCACGCCTAGTGCACCGTACCCCCAGCACCGCTGCTATCCAGCGCTTCCTCCGCGATCGCCTTGCAGAACACACCGATCTCCCTGGCACTGACCGATGAGCGCTCCGTGTACAGCTGCACTGCCGTGCACAGCATCAGGTCCAGCGTGCGCTCCGCATCGATGCCCTCTTCTTCCATGGCTGCCCGCACCATCCGCTCCAGGAACAGATGCATCTTGGCGCCGATGCGGCTGTCCTGTTCTTGCTCCTCGGGGGAAATCAGATCGGGATCGGTGTCGTCGTGGTCGTCTGTCACGGCAGGGCGTCCTCCTTTCGCTTGACCACGCAGGCTACAGGTCTGCGGCCGCGGCGGCGAGGGCGGCACTGCCCGGTTGGCCACCAAAAAGTGAGGAAACGCATGCATCTAACTTAGAAGAACCTCCGGCCGATGGGTTGGAGTGCTCTACTGTGTGTCCCCTTTCCCACGACTCCCAGGAGGCCAGCTATGGCAACGCAACGCCGCTCGCGACGAGCGCGCAAGAACCCCACAGCCCCCGAAACCCCCACCGACGTCACGGCGACCCGCCAGGCGACCTGTCCCAGCCTCGGCTCGGGTACAAAGCTCGGCTATGAGATTGGTACTGATCCCGCCGGCACGCCCTGCGTCCGTCTCACCAGCAACGCCGGCGGCGGCTTCTTCTCCCAGGAGTGGATTGCCCTCCCGGCGATCCAGGCGGCGCTGGATGCCTGGCCCGAGGAATGGCGGCTGACCAGCTACGCCCTGGCGCCCCTGTTCCACGGGAAGTCAGCCAACAACCCGAGCTTCCTCGCCGCGGTCCTGGTAGCCGAGGGGGTGCTGCGGGTGAGGCCGGATCGCAAGCGCTATCTCGAACGCGCCGACCCCGTCGGGGGTTTTGGGGATTCCGGGGATTCCGTCGACCCGCCGGCCAAGAAGGCGGCGGCGAGAAGGCAGAAGACCTCGGGCAGCGCTTCGACCGCCCGCGGGCCGAAGCAAACCCCCACAACCCCAAAACCCCGCAAGCGTGGCCAGGCGCGCTGATCCCCCGGCTCTCCACCAGACCCCGCCTTTCTGCCCGATACCCTTTCACAGGGTCACTCCCCTCCGGCTAGCCATAGCCTCAAGTAAATCAACCAGTTAGCGAAGAGCTGCTCGCTGGCTTTTGCAATAGCGAACTTATACCGACCTTTCGGCGCTATGCCGGATTTTTCAGTTCCTTCAATCACTTACTGACAGCAGGCCCGCCTGTGACCCGTCTCTTGCTCTTGGCCGCACTGGCGCTGGGCTTCCTGTCCGGCTCGCTGTGGCTGTTCCTCGGCGCGCTCATCGGGTTGCACCTACGAGCGCACCCCACCCTCGCCCTGCTCCTGCTCGCAGGGGCCGGCATCTACATCCTCGACTAGCTCTGAAAAAGGAGATCACCCATGACAACCCTCGATAGCACCATCCTCGAAGCCATCGACCGTGCAACCCAGTGGGACCTGCCGGTGGAATGCTTCACGACCGTGGTCGCCGACGAAGTCCGTCGCCTGGCCGGCCTACCAGAAGACCGGGCCATTGCCGGTCAATCCCAGGAAGCCGTCTTCGACCTCTGCCACGGCTGAACGCCGTAGCCCCTCCCCCGCTGCGTCCGCAGCACCCCCCCTACAAGAAGCACCCAAAAGGAGAACCCTATGCCTCACCGCTCTCTGGCGGAGGTCGGCGCACGCCTGGAAGAAGCTGCTGCGCTCCTCCCCGACCCACCCACCGATCCCGAGGGGATCTTCGACCGCTACGAGCAGGTGGCAATCGCCATCCTCGATTCGGAGCACACGGACTTCGTGCCCGGCGAGCTCGAGGAATACCTCAACGTCCGGCTGTACCTGCGGCGCCTGGAACTCGGGCTGATCGAGTTCCCGGATCGGGACCACCAGTGACCCCCACCCTGCCCCCTGCGGGCAGGTCTTTTCCCCCACCCCCTTACCCCCCAGGAGAAACCCTATGAACAACATCGACCAGGGTCAGACCATCATCCGCACCGTGGTACCGGAGGAAGACCGCTGCCAGGTAGTGGAGGACCTGTTTGGTATCGACTTCCCCCTCCGCCTGGAGCCCCTGATCTTCCATATCGCTGGCACCATGGCCCCGAGCTATACCGGCGGCTACTGGGCGTTCTTCACGTTGAGCAACGGCGGCTTCTACCTGGCCCCGGAAGGGCCGGACCGCTACCTGGCGAGCAGTATGAACGGCTGGTCGGGCGGGCTGTCTGCAGATGCGCTGGGCATCACGGTCTGCCTGACCGCCTATAGTCATCTGTCCTTCGGTGGCCCGCCGGCCTTTGCGAGGCGGTGTGCCGAGCACTACCATCGGCTGCGGGACTACATGCTCGAGCATGGGGAGGCCGGGCCGATCCTGGCGGCGACGGACTGACTACGGCCCGCCGACACAAGTGAGCAGTCGTGGTGGCTAGGCGACAGTGAAACCCTGCAAATCTGCAAATCTGCAAATCTGTAGATCTCACCCCCACCTGCTTGCACCTAACACTCATGGTACGCCAGCACGTCACACCTTCGGCACAGATCTGCAGACTTTCAGATTTTCAGATTTGCAGATCTGCGCAGCCTCCCCAGCTACTCGGCGGTCCGCTAACCTGTAGGTCCCATGGAGAAACTGCTGTAGGGGCCTGCTATGTTCATTACGCTACAAGAGGCGATAGAAACACTGCTTCTTCGACATGCGAAGGCGAAGAGTGGCTTGCTACCTGGGCTACCAGAACGGCTAGTGAAAGCATACCGCGAACAACCCACCCATTCTGTGGGCGGCGCGGAGTTCACGCTTTCACTGGTCCCCTTCGGTCATGTGCTCGACGAGCTTAGAACCTTGGAAAGAAGGTACTGGCTAGCAGTCGAACGAGAAGTTGATCACATGCTGGCCGGCAACAAGACGCAGCTGCGCTTCGTGGCCGGCATTTCAACGCCCCCCAAGGACACCCAGGTTACTCGACCATCAATGCATGAGTTCGCGCTACGTGAATGCGGCGACAACGTCAGTGAATGGGAAGCGCCGACGGCGCACATGGCAGAGCGTAGTAGCACTTCAGCCCTCAGGCTAGGACGCAAGGACCGCGCGACCGCCCGCATGCTCGCCTTAGCAGCAAGGGAGGTTGCATCTCGAGGTCCCAAGTATAGCAAGGCAGACCAGACGCCCAACCAGTTAAGCGTAGCGAATCTTTGGCTGCACCATTTACGTGAAACTGAAGACGACAGCGACCTCTCCGCGGACAACATCAGCCGCCATATCAGCGAGGGTCTGAAAGAGCTCTAACCCATCATCGGGAGTTTTGGTATTCCCGACGGGAGTTTCACCAAAGCGGCAACAAATACACTGAACTAGAGCTGTCCGATCAATCTGAGGATAGCTCCATGAACGTTGACAATTCCCTGACCGCAGCTCTGGCTGCCTTTGACGCCGGCTTTGCACCGATCCCGGTGCGGCCTGGCACCAAAAAAACCGCCGTCCGCTGGGACCCCTGGCTGCGCGATCTGTCGAAGGCGTCCATCGAGCGGCACTACGGCATGCACCCAGACCATGACCTAGGCATCATCGCCGGAGAACGGGTTCTTGTGCTGGACGCGGACACGCCGGAGGGCGTGCAAGCACTCAAAGAGCTTGAAGCTTTCCTGGAGCTCCGCCCCATGGTCATCACCAAGACCAAGCGCGGCGAGCACCACTATTTCGGACTGCGAGATGGCGTTTTCGCTAGGTCCGACGCGCCCGATAAGGCAGGCCACCCCGAGCGCTTTGACGTGAAGACGGGGCGAGCCCTGGTGGTGACACCACCCTCCCCCGGCAAAACCTACGCGCGCTTTGAGATCAGCCATGTCAGCCAGTTGACGGCACTGACGCAAGAGGAGGTAGACGCGATTTTTCGGCACAATGGGCGTTCCGCCCCGCGCCCCCAGCCGGCTTCGGGCACGGACCCCGACAGTAGCCTACCCTGCGCAACAGAAACGGCCGCCGCCCTTGAATTCGAGGGGGCCATCCCCCGGGTGAAGGCGTTACTGTCGCATATCGACCCGGACCTCGGTTACCAAGACTGGTTCCGGGTAGCAGCATCCCTGCATGCAGAGAGTGGTGGTAGTGCAGAGGCATTCAATCTGTTCGATGCGTGGTCGGCTCGGGGCACCAAGTACCCCGGGCGGGTCGACCTTGAAAAGCTATGGCAGCGACTGGGACGGTACGCGGGCCGGAGGGTGACGCTCGCCACCCTCGCGCACCTTGCCCGTGAGCATGGTGCAAACCTTTCAAGGATCGCTGACGAGCACATCGAAGCATCTCCATTCGAGAACCTCGGCACGACCGTGGTGGATGATAGCCACCAGGCACCGGTTGGAGACAACCAAGCAGACGACCCTCACCTATTGCTGCGCTTTTCCCTGAAGGGCCATAGCGAGGCTCTGCGCAAGGAAATGGCGGAAGCAGTACCCCTACCATGGGACTTGGCACTGGTCGGGCAATGGACGATCTGGTTCGCCCCGCCGAACTCCGGCAAGACACTCATCGCACTAAGCCTCTGCATCAATGCAACGAGCTCGAGAGTCGTCGACCCCGAATGCATGTTCTACCTCAATGCAGATGATTCCTCTCAGGGCATCACCACCAAAGTGGGCATCGCTGAGCAGCACGGCTTCCACATGGTGGTCCCCGGCTACCGCGACTTCCGGGTGAAGAACCTGCCTTCGCTACTCGTAAGTCTGAGCCGTTCTGGGCAAGCACGGGGCACTGTGGTCGTCCTAGACACCCAGAAAAAGTTCACAAGTGTGATGAACAAGGAGGAGGCCGCAGCCTTCGGACGTGTAGCCCGGGAGTTCATCACCCAGGGCGGGACCCTGCTGGTGCTGGCGCATACGAACAAGCGGCGGGACGCGGATGGAAAACTGGTGTACGCGGGCACGACAGATGCACTCGAGGATGCTGACTGCGCTTTCGTGATCGACATCCTCCGCGATGAGGACGACCGCCGCACCATTCAGTTTGAGAACATCAAGGCCCGCGGTCCCGTCGCGCGCAAGGCCGCGTTTGAATATAGCACCCGCCGCGACCAAACGTACGCCGAGCTTCTTGGCTCCGTTCGATCACTCGCGCCCGCGGACCTGGAGCAGCTAGAGCAGGAACAGCTGCGCGAGGCAGCGCATCCACAGGATTTAGTGGGACTGATCGAGGATCACATCCAAAGAGGCTACACGACGAAGATGCAGCTCGTTGAGACCATTGCCGCCCGCAGCGACTACGGCCAACACCGCGTACGCCGGACACTCGAAGCCCTCACCGGCGACGACCCCCTAATCCACCGCTGGAGGGTTACCAAGGGCGAAAAGGGCCGCATGACCTATGAGCTGCTGCCGGCAGAACCGCCCGATGAAGACGACTTCGACCCCAACGACGACGAGGATGTGTACTGACCGGACGCCGACTGCCCGCAGCCACGATATGCCCAACGGCCTAGACAGGAGACTGACCATCATGCCCAGAACGAAACTGACGCAACATTTCATCGACACGCTCCCCCCACCGCCGGGGGAGCGCACTGCCATCGAGTACAACGATACCGACCTGCCGGGTTTCCATATCCGGGCGAGCGCCAGCTCCTCGGTCGGCACCTTCGTGATGAGCTACAAGGACGGCGGCAACCGCCGGCGCCACGTCCGGATCGGCAGGACGAACGAGCTCACCCTCAAAGAGGCCCGGCAACGGGCTATGGCCATCAAGGCCGATGTGCTGCGGGGGGATGACCCGGCTGCTGCCCTCAAGGAAAAGCAGGCCATCCCGACCCTGGGCGCCTTCCTCGAGCAGCAGTATCTGCCCTACAGCCAGCGCACCAAGCGGAGCTACATCTCCGACGAGTCCATCTGCCGGCTACGGGTCATCCCCGAATTCGGCCCGGTCCGCATGGACAAGCTCACCCGGAAGCAGCTCGTCGCCTTCCACCAGCGCCTCCTCGATGAGGGCCTCGCCCCGGCCACCTGCAACCACTACGTCAAGCTCATCCGGGCCGCCTACAACAAGGCGATGGAGTGGGAGGTGGTGACCCGGAACCCCGCGGCAGGCATCAAGCTGTTCCACGAGGACAACCAGGTCGATCACATCCTGACCGATGAGGAGCTCGGCAGGCTGCTGCGGGTGTTACGCACCGACCCTAACCGCGCCGTGTGCAGCGTCTGCCTGTTCCTCCTGGCGACCGGGGCACGCAAATCCGAGGCGCTCTATGCCCGCTGGGAGCACATTGATGAGGCCGCTCGCCGCTGGACGATCCCCTCGACCACGGCAAAATCGCGCAAGGTGCGGTCGGTGCCCCTCAATGACACGGCCCTCGCGGTGCTGCAGTCCCTCCCGGGGCGGGAACGTGGCGGCTGGCTATTCCTGAGCAGCCGGGGGGACCGCATGACCTGCATCAGCAAGGTCTGGAAGCGCCTCCGCAAGGCCGCTGGCCTGCCTCACCTCCGCCTCCACGACCTGCGGCACTGCGCAGCGTCCATGCTCGTGAACAGTGGTCGCAGCTTGTACGAGGTCCAGGCCCAGCTAGGGCATGCGTCCCCGATCATCACGCAGCGCTATGCGCACCTCTCGACGGCCACAATGCAGGAAGCGGCGAACAGCATCGACACGGTGCTGGACCGCGCAGCGAAGGCGGCCGAGAGCCAGGAGGACGTGGGCGAGACCGAGGAGGCCCAGGAAGCAGCATCGTGACCGACAGGGGGGCATAGTCCCCCCTTTCTCAGCTTATCCAGGAGTCCCGGTATCGCCCGCACCCCGCGGGGCGCTATATAAAGCCGCAACCACCCTACCGGGATTTTCCCCTCCCCCAGCACTACCGGCTCCTGCAAGGGAGCCCTACCGAAAAAGCCCGGCAACCCCCTTGCGCTACCCCGACCCCAAAGTAAATTCAGATGCAAAGATAACTCGACGGAGACTTCGCCTATGTCCTCGCTGACCCTCACCCCGGCCCGCTGGGTCGCTATCGCCTGTGCCCTGCTCATCGTCGTCGCCTCCTGGTGGGGCGTCCTGGATGAGCAGTCGGAGGCCTACCTCGACGACGCCCTGACCACCGGGGCCGTCGTCTACGCCACCGCCCGCATGATCAACGCCTCCGTATCGCTGCTACAGGGCACGGAATTCAACCCCATGGTCATGACGATCTCGGCGGGCGAGGTGCTCGACCCGATCAACGACCTCATAGAACGGTTCTCGGCCATCCTGGTCGTTGCCCTGGGCTCCCTGGCACTCCAGCAGATCTTCCTGACAATCTTCTCCCATGCCGGCTTCAGCCTCCTGCTAACGGTTAACCTGCTCGTGCTGCTGCTTTGCACGCTCACCCCCCTTGCCCCCTACTTCCGGCCGGCGTTCCGGTTCCTGGTGGTCACTGCCGCTATCCGGTTTGCCCTAAGCCTCACCGTGCTGGCGAGCGCGGCGGTGGACCAGGTGTTCCTGGCAGAGGCGGATCAGGCGCGGCACGCGGGCATGCAGGAACTGAGCTCTGAACTGGCCACCATGAGCGCCGCAGACCCCGGTGCACCGACGCAAGCGGATGTCGATGGCATCGAGGAGCGCCTTGCTGGGCTACGCAGTCTCATGGCCGACAGGCAAGCGCGGGTGGATGGGCTGCTGAGTGACCAGGGCTTCAAGGAGGCAGAACTTACGGCCGCCCGGCAAAACCTCCCGCTGGGTTGTCAGTACAACCCTTTCTGTGACGAGGGCCAGCGGGTTGCCCAGCTGGACACGGAGAAGGACGCCATCGAGTTCGAGCTGCTGGGGGCAAAGCGGCTACTTCGCGACAGCGAGGATGACATCGATAGCCAGGAGGCCGCCCTCAACTGCGCTCGTCTGCTCCGCGCCGGGGAGCCCTGCTCCTTCTGGGGCCTGGCGAAGAGCTGGGTATCGCCCACCGAGTGGACCAAGCGTTTCGAGCGGCTCGAGGTCGCGATGAACGACTATGCGACGAACATCATCGCACTGCTGACTTCAATGCTGGTGAAGACCGTGCTGATCCCCGTCTTGGCGCTGTATGTGCTGGGGGCGGTGGTGCGTGGGGGCCTCCGGCGGACAATCTAAAATGCGTGACTATGCGCTCGGAGCCGAATCGCTACTGAAACAAGACGGTCATGTTGCCCCCTCCACCAAACACCATCGCACCTACAGCCAACACAACAATTGCACCCGTCGCGGCTCACCGACCCGACACAAGCTTGATAGCTAGCTCGACTTGGTTCTTGGTCCCCGTTTTTCGAAAAGCGCTCTTCAGGTGCGACCTAACTGTGTTGGGAGACAGGTTCAGGATTGCAGCGGTAGAGACAGCATCACCATTCTTACAGAGGCTCGCGCAGACTTGGGCTTCTGCCGGGGTGAGCTCAAATTGACTTTGAAGATAGGCGAGCGGTGTATCACCTGCATCCGGCCGCTGCTTTAACGTGACCATCCATCTACGGCCCGTTCCTCTCTTCGCTGCCGTTGATCCGAGCCTACTTACATCAATCTGCCACACTGGCGCCATGTCTGCGTCGTCGAACTGCGCGCCATCTACAGCCACGGCGCTCACCAGCAGGTTCCACCAGCTTTCAAATTTGCCTTGCTCGTGGGTGGTCCTGCCGACAGAAAACACACCATCTCGGTCGTTTAATGCTTTGCTGTTGTGGAGCAAGGTTCGGGCAGCCGCGTTGCAGAACGTAATGCGCCTT
Organism: Pseudohaliea sp.; assembly: GCF_040217025.1. Taxonomy (GTDB): domain Bacteria; phylum Pseudomonadota; class Gammaproteobacteria; order Pseudomonadales; family Halieaceae; genus Pseudohaliea. Next base: position 24,581 of record NZ_JAVJOA010000005.1, read on the forward strand.
GCATCATCAATCAGCACAATTGCCTGCGGCAGCTTGTCTGCAGACTGCTCGAATATCTGCTTTGTCTCCTGTGCATGATCGAGCAACTCCAGCACGTGTATGACACGTGCCATGTGCCGTTGGTAAAGTTCCGCGCGTTTGACATTCTCACGGGTGTACTCACCAGCTTCCCGAGCTCGAGAGGAGGTGAATGTCATCCAGCGCTGACCCTTTCCAGCCGCGATCCAGCCCATGGTCCATCGGACGCCAAGCGGCTCAAGAACCGATCTGTAGTACTCCGTTCTCTTGAGTTCCTCGAAGGGCAGGACATCGTCGTTGATCAGCACCTTGCCGTCCAAGAGATCGGCTAAGCCCGCTGTTATCAGAGGGTTTTCGATCTGCCCCGCGTCACTAGAGTAACTATCGAATACCTCCTGAATCGCTATTGCCTGCCCTGAGTCCAACGCCACAACCTCAGTATCGCTGACCTGACCCGTAATTGAATCGTAATGGAACATCGCGCCGCCTGGGTCACCCTGGAGCTCAAGAAACCGCTTCACAGAATCCATGAGGGTGGCCTCACGGGTCGTTGCCGCATAGGCCAGTTCGATCAGCTCCAAATCTTCATCAAGCAATTGTCCGGCCTCCATGTATGTTTCTAGCACTCATGATCAACAACGAGGAAGCAAACCCGCTACTTGACCCACAGATTCGGCGTGTCCTGCTTCATAACGATACGAGCGATTAGATGGCCAAGATCAAGGGCATAGCCACGTCCTCGTAAGGAGCACTGGATCCGAGAAAGCTGGAAGCAAGCTGTGCAGCCAGTAAAGGACTTGCGGTAGAAATCTCACCCAGATGAGTGATGCGACTTTGTAGAGTTAGGCCCATGTTCTCTTGCAACTGCAATGAAATTGAGTTCCTCGAAGCGGATTCATGATTAGCTTGGTTTGGATGTGGACATCGCATACGTGCCAAGAGTTCATGGTCAGAGTGATGCCACGGATAATCATCGGCGGATTTGGTAATGGAAAAAGAAATTCACAAGCTCACAAGCAGCAAATCACACCGCGACACCTCCGCAGAAAGAGCTCGATGGGCAATGAACCGATCGAAAACACTTGCTCGACGGTCCGTATGTGTTCAGAAACCTGCTTGTCAGCTTACTTCATTTCTAAACCTCCCACTGTTTCTCGTCGTCGCGCTATTTTCTGCAACTGCTACCTTCTCTGAAAGGACTTATTCAGGTACAAACCTATCCTCAATTGAACTCGCTGGGCGATTACACGTGCCATTTGGGTATGCTGAGGGATATAACAACCGAGGGCTAGACGTAACGTTGAGCTGGAATAAGGTGGTGGAGGCTGAGGGAATCCTCATCTACGCTTGCTGGGGCCCTGACGTAAATTTAGAGTGTAGTCTAGCGGCGAGTTTGCGGAACGAGGCAGGCATCACAACTACAAGAGTCCAGGATAACGATATTGGCTCTTGGGCAACCGGACGGCGAATTTTTTATGAAATTCGATTCTATCCCGACATCAATGGAACAGACTATTACTGGGACCAATGGCATCCCCCGGGCATGGTGCCCGTACCCGGGCGCCCAATGGCCAACGTGGATATTGGCCTGGGTTCTGTTGACAACCGCCCAGGAAGTGATGTGTCCCGGGACTGTGCAACGGGACAAATAAGCTTCGACATCGTAGCCCAACCCGAAGTCGGGTTCGCTAACAATATTCGAATATGGAAACGAAATCGAACACTCGGACTGAAAGGCCAGAAAAATTGGACGATTGTTCAACGTAATGATTGTAGGTTTCCTCGTAGCGTTGCACCCTTTGACGGTGACGGCCCGTTCGGGCCGCCCCCGGATCCCGATGAAATGTACGTGAGTGATTGCAGTATCAATCAGGATTTCGTCGACAATAATGCACCTGCGCAGTTCAGTTTCGGCTACCGTGTCAGGCAGTGCTCTGCGTCGGGAAATTGCCTAAGGTCATATGAGACAGTCGTGCCTGCTTGCTCAGACTCTAATTCGGCCGGTAACTCGCTGGAGGTAGGTAAGGTCTCGTTGGACTCAAATGCGAATGGTGTAGTGATCTCTTGGCCATCGGTGCCTGGCGCGAGTGCATATCGAATTCAGAAAAAGCTTCCTGGAAGGAGTTTCACGTTCCTCACCCGTGTGACGGATGTATCATTCTTGGACACGGGGATCGCACTAAAGGGTGTTCGTGAGTATCGAGTAAAAGCATGTGATCAGGGGCAGTGCGGAGCTTGGAGCAAGCCTGCCAGCATCGATCTATCAAACGAAGGCTCTGGCGGTCGCGTGCCTGACCGGCCTGGTCCGGTAAGTGCCGCGCTCGGCGCAAATCAATCGATCCTTGTTACGTGGGCACAGAAAGATAATGCCGGTAGCTACGCTGTCTTTCGGCGAGAAGATGGCGGGAAGATGTCGCGAGTCGCCAAGAAACCCGGCCCTGCAGAATTCATCGATAACGCCGTCAAGGGCGATAGTACCTACTCTTATTATGTAAGGGCTTGCAACTCAAGCGGCTGCGGGAAGTTTGCAGGCCCAAGTAATGCCGTTACTGTCCTTGCGAATAGTAATGAGGGTACCGACGGCGCGCAGACCCTCGCCAAATGGATTGAAGATTGCGAGTCGAGCCCTATCGACGAGGGATTCGTGCGCAAGCTGTCAGCCTCACGCCAGTATCGGGTGGCGAATACGGAGGGAGTTTTCGCGAACTCTCGAGTAAACGTTGGATTTGCCAGCTTCGACTTATCGCTAGAATACGTAAAGGATGCGAGCGAAACCAGCCAGTCAATAGACGGATATGTTTACAGTACTGTGTCTGATTTTCGTCCAGAAGTTCCCGGTTTCGCGACTGAACGTTTTGAGTTAGAGCTGTGGTTGAGGGAACTCAACATCCCTGACTCAACTATAGATTGCGTACCCCGTTGGCAGTATGACAAGGACGGGCCGAAAGACCCTGAGCGTCAATGCATTTTTGGCTCATTTGAAAGAACCGCAATGGGTGAACCTAGCGACATCGACATTCGCGGTGACACATTTGATTTAGAGTTCGAGTTGGTCGGACGTTGCGATTTCACCCGAGGAGCCGTTCAGTGAGTAGTAGGAACCCCTGGGTCTTGCTCTGACACCTGATAGCAGGGTTGCCCAGTTGGACACGGAGAAGGACGCCATCGAGTTCGAGCTGCTGGGGGCAAAGCGGCTACTTCGCGACAGCGAGGATGACATCGATAGCCAGGAGGCCGCCCTCAACTGCGCTCGCCTGCTCCGCGCCGGGGAGCCCTGCTCCTTCTGGGGCCTGGCGAAGAGCTGGGTATCGCCCACCGAGTGGACCAAGCGTTTCGAGCGGCTCGAGGTCGCGATGAACGACTATGCAACGAACATCATCGCACTGCTGACTTCAATGCTGGTGAAGACCGCGCTGATCCCCCTCATGGCGCTGTATGTGCTGGGCACATTGGTCCGCGGTGGGCTCAGGCGGACGTCGAGCTAGCATATGCCGCGCACCTACCTCGGCTGGATTCGTCACCATTTCGGGGTCTCGACCCCAGGAGAATTGCCTACTTCACGGCCCTACCCCTAGCTAGGGGGCATGCTTGTATCTGTGCAGAGGTCAGTATGTCGTGGGCATGTAGCGATCGGCACTCGTTCATGCTATTGATTGGCCGTGTTCATCGCCACTTCGAGCAATAAGTGTTCCGGTCGCTATTCTCAAAAAACAAGCCAACACCGGCCTCGAAAGCACGTCAGCCTGGCGCACTCACACCCAGCGACCGACTGAATGTATTGGACAGGAAGCGCGCGCTGCTTCGGTGGAGGGACCAGCAAGAACTGCGGGTGGAATCGGTCCTACGCCAGAACCTCCCCGGTCTCAAGCAAGAAGTCTGGGATTGGGTCACCGCTCTGCCAACGGGGAAGTTTTTCTTCAAGCAACGTCACTGGCTCAAAGAGCTAGCGGAAGAGGTCGTCGAACCTTGGGTCGAGGTTCAGACTGTCGATATCCTCCGCGTCGCCTCCAGCGAGGGAATAGCAGTGGTGAGCCAACGAGGCGGGATCTACGAGTCGGAGCATTCACTTGAGGGAGACAGAAGTCTTCAGCAGGTGACCGACCTAGCCGGGTCATTGGGCCCGATTGCAGCGGGATTCATCGCCATGCCATCAGCAATCTCGGCCTCTGTCACTTCAGCTGGTGGACTCCTCGGGCTGTTTGGCATCACCGCGATGGTTTGGCCTGCCGCACTGCTTGGTGTGACCCTGATAGGCGGGGCGCTCATCTTCGGCGGCAGTCGATTGGCCTCATACAGGGAACGCGCAAATCGCAGGGCCCACGAGAAGATCTGCTCGCACCTCGACTCGATGATCTTAAAGGGTAGTGAAGAACGGCCAAGTCTGAATCAGGCGCTGCAAGAGGTGATACGGACGACGGCTGGCGAACAACTGGGGACTTCTGCATGACGGCTGCCCGGTACCTTTTTCAGATACCCGACCAATTCCAAGCAGCGCACAGCATGGGCGACCTGGTTCGTTACGGCACAATTCTGAAGGATGCCGGTACCGGGAAGATCGTCGCGCACGTTCAGGAAACCGGGCTCGCCGGAAAGGCTTTGAGTACGCTGGGCGGTGGCCCGTTCGGCCCCGTCTCGTCTATCTCATCAATCGTCGCAAACGTTCAGCTGGTCAAGATTCAAGGCATGCTGGCATTCATGCAGGCCCTGCAGTTCGCCACACTGGGCGCAGCAGTTGCGGGCATCGGCGTGAGTGCAGCTGGCTTCGCCTCACTAAACAAAAAGGTGGCGGCAGTTGGTGAATCCATCCAAGACTTTAGAGCCGCGGTGGAAATCGAGTTTGAGCGCCTCGCGAAAGCCAGGATACGCGACATGCTGGCGTCCCTGCACGGCCACCTATCCGTCGCCGAGCAGAACTTTTTGTCAGGTGCCGGTAACGACGAGTGGCAACGGGTTGGAAGACAGTTCATTGAAGCCAGCGAGCCATTTCGCCTAGAGCTGGAGCATGAACTCGACCAGAACGTCCTGGATGCGACGCTCCTTCACACGCTCATCGGAGCCTGGTGCTTGAGCAATAACTCCGCCACCCGGGCGTTTCTGCTAGCCGACGACCTCCGTGGTGCTGAAGTGCACGCACGCACCGTCTCGGAAAAATACGATTCAGCGTTCGACGAATTGAGCCCAGTGAGGCTTGCGCAGTTGTTGAATGAGCCGCATCACAGCGAAAGGCAATCCGCCTCCAGCATCATAGATAGCCAGAACAAAGCTCAGGAGATGGTCGACTTCGTCCGGGAAGTGCAAGAAACCGCGGCGGCGGCGCCATTCCTTATCGAAACTCTGCATGCAAGGCGCCTGTCTGGGAGGGAGTATGTACTAGCTGCCGAAAATGAAGAACGGGCACCGCTCGTGCTACTTCCGAACGCCTGACCCTCGATCGGGCATCGGATTCCACGATCTCATGGCACTGCAGCTACGGGGAGGTGATGGCGGCCTACAAGGCCACGGATGGAAACTGAAAATCTGAAAATCTGAAAATCTGAAATCATCACGATAGCCCTCGGTTGTTTTTTCCATTGGTTTCTTGCAGTTACCATAGCCCTGCGCCCTACCCCCGCCAGCTCTATATGAATTGCCCCAAAACCGCCTGGACTTGATCCGCCCGACAACACCGGAGTCAGCCAACTCGAAGTGGCCAGGGGCTGGAAAAATCATTAGTTTTCTTCGAGTTAGTTGCCTACTGTCAGCGGCGCTAGTGTCCGTCGGCCGCAGGCAAACAACCGGAGCCTCGAATGGTGCGCGGAACCTAGGCTAATCATCAGGGCTGCCAAGAAAATCATCGACTTATCCAAAGACTGCATAACAACTCAGGACCCCAGGTTTTCAGGTTTTCAGGTTTTCAGGTTTTCAGATAGCGAATATAGATCTCCTATCCGAAGCCAAGCGGCATCAGAACTGGGGAACTGAAATCTTGGAAGACTAATAAGCTAGCTACAATTATCAGACGAGGCGCTCCCGGGAACATCGGTAAAATGGCCACGCTAAGCATGACAGCTGCGGGGACTAAAAAAGCGTGGCAACCCTACCCTAAGAGCGAGACATGTCGACATCGACATGAGGACCGTTGAAAAACACAACGGAGTGATATTCACTTGATCTTGCAGCCATCGCCATAAGGATTTTTCGTGCTTACTCGCCTCGCATTGATTGTTCTCTTAATATTACTCACTCCATATGTAATTGCTGAAGAAAAAACTTGTAGCCAGTGGGGTGAATCAAATCGCGTTGATGAGTACCGGATTGACAAGCTGTTTATCAAGGCATATGTGAGTCGCGGGAACTGCGCATGCACTACTCCCAATCAGGCGACCCTCATCGTCAGTGGAATCATCAGCATGGATAGCTCCTATGCCATCAGTAAGATCATACAAGGGCTGAATCTCTGTCCTCTACCCTCTGATCCGGGTCCGGGTGATCGATTGCGAGTTACGCTTGATTCACCTGGAGGAGAGATAATTCACGGGTTATATCTAGGGGAACTCCTCAGAAACTACGGAGCACTTACTATCGTTCCCAACGGAAAGACATGCGCATCCTCTTGCGCCCTGGCATTCCTCGGGGGCTCACACCGGCACTTTGAGTATGGCGCTAAGCTGGCGCTGCATGCACCCTACACAGTTGGGGAGGATGGAAAAATCACCTGTCATAGTTCAGGGAAAGTTGCTGATGGGCTAAAACAGTATTTACTGGAAATGCTAGGCCCCGATTATGCAGAAATAGTATTCGACAGAATGATGTCCTACTGCTCCCGGCAGGAGGCTTGGACTATCACGGGCACAAAGGCAGCGCACTTGTACGGCATAGTGAGCGAGCCCGGCTGGTGGTGAGCTCCCGCCCAGCCCCCTTCTGCTTCATCCCGGAAAGCGCTGGGGGTCAGATGCCCCAGTTTTAGAGATTTCGGGCGCCCCAGTTTGGTCTCTTCGAAGTGTCTGAAAAGCGGGCTACCACCCGAGGAAGCTGGTTCATCGGCAGCAGGACGACCTCCACAGTGGAAACCTCTGGCAGGAATACATGCAGGGGGCATCTACCAGTAATCTCGTCAGCGACCTGGCCGCAAGGTTAAGCCTGGCCTAGCCGGGGCTTGATTTCCTCACTCAGGCGCAAGAATCTCAGTCATGGTTCCGTTTAGGGAGCGCAGCCATGACACGCCAAGATCTCTATGAACTGGTCTGGTCCAAACCGGTGACCCACATCGCCAAGGACTATGGCGTCTCCGATGTCGCCATCAAGAAGCACTGCAAGAAGCATGATATCCCGACGCCTCCGGTCGGCTACTGGATGAAGATTGCCCATGGCAAGAAGGTGCGCCAACCGAAACTGCCTACCAAGGACACGCCCGCGGATGCAATCGTGGATCTCTACCCAAGGGAGCCTTACCGCAACCATTACGAAGATCAGGAAGGCCTTCCCATCACTGAGGCTGAGCGCACCGCCCTGGAAACCGCCTGCCAGGTTCCAGAGGAGCTACCCAAGAAACCGCTGCCTGTAGTGGTCGACCTGCGCCGAGCCCTGCGGGAGGTCCATGAGAACACCAATGGCCAAAGGGTCATCGGCGACATCTACAGCCCACATATCACATTGGGCAAGGAAGCCACCGATCGCTTTTCGATACTGCTCTTTGCCCTCGCTTCGGGTGCTGCTACCCGTGGGCACTCCTTTAGGTACGAAGAGGAGCACCTTTGCTGGTCGTTCGAGGGAGAGAGCTTCCGGATCTATGTGAAGGAGCCACTCCGGAAAGAACCGCACGAACCGACGGCACGGGAGCTGAAGGAGCAGGCCGAGCGTGACGAGTATCGCAAGCGCTACCCGCAGGACTACTACAGCGATCGCAAGGTCTATCGCATCTGGGACTACTTCCCCTCAGGCAGGCTCTCAATAACCATCAAGGATGCATGCGGCCATGGTTACCGCAGCGCAACTATCACGCGTCAGTGGCGGGATACCTCGAAGCACAAGGTCGAGGATCGCTTGACCGATATGATCCTGTGGGCCGAAGCCGTAACCCCGGCTCTGCGAGAGAAGCGCCTGGACCTGGAGGCGCAAGCACGAGCCGCTGCAGAAGCCGAAGCAGAGCGCCAACGTAGGCGGGAACGAAGGCGCCGGGCCGAGAGACTCGAAAAGCGCATACTCGAAATGGCCAGGCTCGTGCGCTCCCGGGCGGACGTGCTGGCACTCCTCGCGTATCTAGAAACGAAGGCCGACGATGAGGCATGGGCCATCCAGTGGCTGCAGAAAGAGATCGCTGCCTATGCCATCGAAGTCGAAAAGGCACTGAACCTCGGAGGAATCAAGAAGCTGCTTCGGGAGCTGGATATCGATGAGGAGTCTCCGCTGCTCATGACAGCGTTGTCCGAGACCGGGCCCGAGCCGGATTATGGGTGGTGATCACCTGACGCCAAGGATCCTGCCCTACTACTGTATCACCATGCCACAATCATGGCTGGTCAGATTTACAGGCTTCTCGAAGAACGATGAAAGCTAGCTCCTTGTTATCTACATTCCGCTCCTACGACCCTACTGGGGACCGAGTGGAGGCCATTCGATAGCGCCAAAGCCGTGCATCGCCGACGCTCCAAAGTCCGGCTCAACTGTCTGCGCCCAAGATATCAAACCGCGCACGTGATGATAGATTCCAGAAATCGAAGTCCGTTGCGCAGCGGCGTGTACAGAAGGCCCGTGGGTGGCGCTACGTAAGAAGTGAAGGTGAAGTCTAATCTTGTCTTTGTAGTCCCGCGGCAAACGCGGTCGATCACTGTCTACCAGCATCCCTAATACAATTCGTCTAGAGCCCGGACCACGAATAGCTGTTTTCCTATGGTTAGGCTTGAACCCACCCTCATTAAGCGACTTGAGAACCAATCTCTTAAAACGCCTAATCTCAGAGATATCTTTTCTGTCCTTGCACGAGAATGCGAGGTCATCTGCGTAACGTGTGAATCTAAAACCGTGGTGCTCTGCGAGCTCTTGCAGAGTTGCGTCCATTGTATACATCACTAGATTCGATAGCATGGGACTCGTCGGGGCACCCTGAGGTAAGACTCCCTCATTTCTGCATTGATATAGCGGTATAACGGGCCAACGTCTCGACGGATCGGGACGACCATCGACCCGGTCGATCGCGAACGTCGCCAACCGTGCGAACTCGAACGATAGCAGCTTGGGAAACCCTATATCTTGGAATACCCTCGTGACCCTTCTCTCCGAGATACCATGAAAAAAATCCTCTACATCCACTTTGAGTAGCCAAGAACACCCGCAGTGCGCAGCAGCGGCCTCATAGGGTCGGCAATCAGGATGGAATGCGTGGCTTGTAGGATGCGGTGTGGTGAACTGAAGGATATTGTTCACGATCCACTTTTGAAGATGCATCAAAGAAGGCGCGGGGACACTAATCATTCGAGCCCCACGCCCGCCCGGGACTCGTTTCTTCAGGTAGAAGTGTTTGTATGGCTCGAGACGTCGGCCTACGAGGGCTCGAAGGTATTGGTATGGGGTGTCTGATAGGTATGCAAGATGCCTGAGCGTCAGGACCGGAGTAATTCGAGGGTCTGTTGTTCGGATACGCTCAAAAGTTCGAACCGCATTAACAAGGACGGACTCATCAACCCCTTGGCGGCGCCCCTCTGTGAGGTAGCGTTGAGAGCCCGGCGACGGCACCTACTTTGACCCACTCCGGTGGGTGCTACCGCGGATCGCGACGAAGGCATCGCATGCCGCGATGCGCGGTATCGCGCAGCGTGTAAATCTCGCTCCGCTGATCGAACGCGGGAAATCCCACGCTCCAGGTCCCATAAAGACCAGTCGCTGCCTAGACAGCGCATTCCTAGGTCCCATCACCGGGCCCTCAACTGCGTTGGATAGTAGACGATTTTCTCTCCTTGGAGAACAACTGGACTGCGCGCGCGACGATTACGTAGTCTTTGGAGCTCCGCCCGACCCAGCGCTGTAAGGTTGACCTCACGCGTCGTCCACTTTGCGATTTCTGTGTGCTCTACGATTTCTTTCACGACCTCCAACCGCAAATGGGTCCTAGCCGAAATTTGGTCCAGCGTACGAGCGCCCGCACCAATCGCTGCTAGAACCAGCATCGTTTCAATCCACCGGGCCCCAAGGGACGTCTCGAGGTAGTCTTCAGCGTTGCGTAACTTTAGAAAGCGCTTTGCCCTGATTGCAATATCTTCATTGTTCGTTCCAGGAAATTCCCGAATGGCTCCAAGCGTGCTTCGCCCTGTGAACAGCGGTGTCCATTGACCGCGGCCACTGTGCAATAAGGGGGGGGCGTTGTTAGGCACTCCATGCTCAAACGCGATCAATGCCCCGACCGAACCATAACCAAGTGGAAACTGATGATTCGGCGGATACTTTTTGCATAGTTGGTTTACCCCGGTGCGTGACGAGCGACTAAAAACGCTACGAATTGTAGGGCATCCCGCTACCGTGATTACCTCCGGGCGTAAACGGTTAGTCTTGACCCGCTGAATACCCCCTTCGGTCCCCGAATAAGCTACTACATAAAAATCGATATATTGAAAAGAGCGCCAACTCCGCACGGTCGCGACGCCACGAAACGCCTCAAGCATCTGCCAAATTCGTTTACCCGAGCCGATAAAGTCGGTTATAACAATAATGGGACCCGCCCTACGCCTTCGCAACTCGTCGGGCCCCGGATGGTCTAGCGCACTACCGCGATAATGGCGACAAAGGTTCGTAATCAGGTTTGCGACGATGCCTTCGCTGCCAACCGCAGGACGATCAGGATCGAAAAGGATCGGGGTTGGTCCAGCCCCGACCGCACGACCATGTCGAGCGCCCGCAAATATCGGTTGAACCTGGCCATCACGACACTCGACTTCCCTCTCCGCATATAGCGCCAGTGGTCTGTTAGCTTCCCCCCGGTCGAGTATTTCATCAATACTGCTCGCGATACTCTGGAAAAATTCGCTAGCGCTCACAAGCAGCACTTCATCGATAAGTGAAACTGCCGTCTCTCGCTCTTCATCTGAAAAACGAGTTAGCCAGTCACGCGCTGCTTCGCTACTGGATAACATTTCCACACCACACGGTATCTTTCTTCGCAGATTATCAGCCCACATGCCGCATGCAGCAAACCTAATTCCTTTCACCTACTAGCACCTAAACCTGAGCGAAAATCGACGACCGAACAAAGCTCCGTGGGTCCTAGGCGATTGCAGGCCATCGGGCATTGGAGTCGCCGGGTTAGGCTGACGAGGAAGCCCTCGGTTCGGACTCCGTTCGGAGTTCGGGTCGGAAAATCCCTTACCGCTCTTACACTTACCGCCCCAGGTCGGCCCCTCCCCCACCGCCAGGGTCGGCATACGGTTCGGGTTCGGGCGCGCAGGGCAAAATCTGTAGATAAAAGCGTTAAAAATGTGTAACTTAGTGCCTATATGTCGTGATTATCTTCCATCCTGTTAATCAGTGGGTCGCTGGTTCGAGCCCAGCAGGCGGAGCCAAATTCCGAGAGGAGACAGGGGGTTACAGCGATGTAGCCCCTTTTTTTCGTCCGGGGGTCATGCCCCGGCAGCCACCAGTTACCTACAGCAACGGGA